>CAVZME010000006.1:0-68921 GCA_963776385.1 uncultured Chloroflexia bacterium | reverse complement strand
GTCGACATGACGCCGCGCGAGGCGATCTCGCCGTAGTCGGTGACGTGCCGGACCTCGGCCTCGATGCCGGCCGCGTCCACGACCTCGCGGACGACCTTCTCGGTGTACTGGCACTTCTGGCAGCCGGGACCGAGCACTTCGATGACGCGCATGGCGTCCTCCTTCAGGCGTACAGGGCGTTGAACAGGTAGCCGACGAACAGGATCCCGACGGCGACGACGCCGGCGAAGACCGCGATGAGCTGCGGCTTCATGACCCGCCGGAGGATGACCATCTCCGGGAACGACAGGGCCGTGATGGCCATCATGAACGCGAGGGCCGAGCCCATCGGCAGGCCCTTGGCGATGAGCACCTCGATGATCGGGATGGTCCCGGCGGCGTTGCTGTACAGCGGGACGCCGAGCAGGACGAGCGCCGGCACGGCGAGCGGGTTGCCGCTGCCGCCGATCGATACCACCAGGTCGGTCGGGACGAAGCCGTGGATGACGGCGCCGATGCCGATCCCGACGAGGACGAACGGCAGGACCTTCCAGACGAGGCTGCGCGTGGACGCCCAGGCGTCGCGCACCCGGTCCTCGAGCGTGAGCTTCATCTCGATCGGCCGGGCGCCACCCGACTTGATCTCCCAGACGTACGGCTCCACGTAGCGCTCCAGGTGGAGGCGGCCGATGACCAGGCCCGCCACGACCGCGACGACGAGCCCGGCGGCGATGTACATCAGGGTGACGGCGGGACCGAACAGGCCCCACAGCAGCACGATCGCGATCTCGTTGACCATCGGCGAGGCGATGAGGAAGGCGAACGTCACCCCGAGCGGGACGCCGACCTCGACGAAGCCGATGAACAGCGGCACCGCCGAGCAGGAGCAGAACGGGGTGACGACCCCGAAGCCCGCGGCCGCCATCGTCCCGGGCAGCACGCCTCGGCCGGCGAGCGCCGACCGGACGCGCTCCGGCGACACGTACGAGCGCAGGAACGAGACGAGCGTGACGATCCCGGTCAGGAGCAGCAGGACCTTGGGCACGTCGTACAGGAAGAAGGCGATCGCGTCGCCGAGCTGCGAGCCCTCCTGCAGGCCGAGCAGGTCGTAGGCGACCCAGTTCGCCAGCGGCAGCGTGATGAACCAGGCGATCAGCCACGCCACGACCGCCAGGCCGACGGCCGGCCAGAACGGCAGGTGGGTCCGGCGGACGGCGAGCGTCGTCATCGCAGGAGGCGCTGGAACGACGCGAGCGCCGCCGCGCAGGCGGCCTCGTCGCGCTCGTAGTAGACCCAGCGCGCATCGACCATGTGGCGGCTGGCGCGGACCAGGCCGGCGCGCCGCAGCTTGGCGAGGTGGTTGCTGACGTTGTTCTGGCGCTCGCCCAGCGCTGCCGCCATCTCGCACACGCAGTGCGGGCCGGAACCCAGGATGGCGATGATGCCGGCGCGGATCGGGTCGCCCAGGAGGGCGGCTGTCGCGGCCACGTCGGCGACCTCCGGCGGCGCGACCTGGAGGCGCAGCTCCGGCAGGACCGGCAGCTCCATGCGCGTGGCCATCACGCCGCCTGCCCGGCCGGCGCCGGCACGACGGTCGGCGTCGACTCGCCCGGCTTGACGCCGAACCAGCGTGGCGCGAGGCGCATCGCCGACCAGACGAGGAACAGCATCACCGGCACCTCGATGAGCGGCCCGACCACGGTCGCGAGGGCGACGGTCGGCGAGAACGCGGTGATCGCGATGGCGATGGCGATCTCGAAGTCGCGCCCCGTGGCGCTGAAGGCGACGGCGACGGCATCGGGGTAGGTGAAATGCAGCCGCCAGCCCACGAACAGGACGACGAAGAACATGGTCAGGAAGAACAGGATCATCGGGATGGCCATCTCGATGACGACGGCCGGGCGCTGCGAGGATCAGGTCGCCCTTGAGCGCGAACATCACGATGAGCGTGAACAGCAGGCCGAGGATCGACATCGCGGTCAGGCCGGGCTTGAGCCGGTCCATCGCCGCCTCGCCGCCGCGCCGCGTGACGAGGTAGCGCGTCAGGACGCCCGAGCACGAGCGGCAGCCCGAGGTAGAGGACGACGCTCTGGGCGACCACCGTCACGTCGAACTCGACGTTCCCGATCAGCAGCCGCGCGTAGACCGGGATGAGGATCATCTGGATGACCGAGTTGAGCGCGACGAAGACGAGCGCCATCGCGGCGTTGCCGCGGGCCAGGTACGTGAAGATGATCACCATCGCGATGCACGGCGCGAGGCCGTACAGGACGAGGCCCGTGTGCAGCTCCGGGTCGCTCACGAAGACGTTCGCGAGCGCGAGCATCACGAACGGCGCGACGAGGTAGTTGAAGCCCAGCAGCACGAGCAGCTGGCGCGGCGAGCGGGCCGCCTCACCGACCTCGTCGAGGCGGATGTTCGTCATCGCCGGGTACATCATCGCGAACAGGCCGATCGGGACGCCCAGCGAGATCAGGTTCGGGACGCGACGCCTCGAACGTGCCGGCGGCGATCGCCTTGATCGAGTCGATCGGCGGGGTCAGCGCGAAGTCGGACACCGACAGCAGGTTCCCGATGGCGATGCCGATCACCATGCTGAACAGCACGAAGAACGGCAGGAGGCGGAAGTCCTCGAGCTTCGCGAGCAGGCGGGCGGTCATCGGGTCACGCGGCCGCGTGCGCGGGAGCAGGTCGGGCGGCCTCGCGGGGCTGCGGTGCGAAGGCCCGTTCGGGGTGGTGATCGCACCCGTATTGCGGGACCGTGTCGCCGTGGAACGAGGCGACCAGGTGGTCCTTGCACAGGCCGACGAAGCAGAAGCGGCAATGGCTGATGGCGGCCGCCGTCAGGCCCTCGCGGGCGCATTCGTGGCAGATCATCTCGACACCTTCGTGATCGGATGGGAACGTCTCATCACCCGATGAACATCACACGAACGGGTGAGGTACCGCATGTGGCGTTCGGCCCCATCGCGCGGGCCCGATGGCACGAGGCGGAGGCAGTCAGGCGGTCGGCCGCAGGTAGCGGTAGACGAGCGCCGCGGCGATGGCCCCGATCGGTGGCGCGACCAGGTAGATCCACAGGTGCGAGAGGTCGCCGCTGACGACGGCCGGCCCGATCGAGCGGGCTGGGTTCATCGAGGCGCCACTGACCGGCCCGCCGACCAGCGCTCCGAGCGCGACGGCACCGCCGATCGCGATCGCCGCGGCCTGACCCACGGCCCGCGTGTCCGTGGCGACCGCGACGATCACCAGCATCAGGAAGAACGTCAGGATTGCCTCCCAGACGAGTGCCTGCGCGTCGCTGCCAGACGGCTGGGTGACCCCGAGAGGAACATCTCCCAGAGCTCAGCCGCAGAACCAAGGCAGCGGCGATCGCTCCGGTGATCTGTGCCGTCCAGTAGGGCAAGACCCGATTGACCGGGAAGTGCCGCCCGACGGCGAAGGCGGCGGTCACCGCGGGGTTGAAGTGCGCGCCCGAGACGTGCCCGAGCGCGTAGATCATCGTCATGATCGCCAGACCCGAACGCGGCGGCGACACCTGCCTCGCCGAGCTGTCCGATGGCGATCGCGCCGCACCCCGCGAAGACCAGGGCAAACGTCCCGATCGCCTCGGCGACCAGGGCGGGACCGATCGCCGGTGGCTTCAACCCGCGATCGAGGCGCGCCGGCCGCGGCCGGCAGCGCGCAGGGCGACCTCGACGAACGGCCGGATGCGCTGGTTCAGTTCGAGGTAGGTGCGCTGGAAGGCGCCGCGCCGCTCGGCATCGCTGCCGTCGACCTCGGCCGGATCCTCGAGACCCCAGTGGAGGGAGTTGTGCGACCCGGGAAACACGGGGCATGTCTGTCGCGCACGATCGCAGACTGTGATGACGTAGTCGAACGACTGCCCGGCGAACTCGTCGACCGACTTGCTTCGGGCGCTCGGTCCAGTCGATCCCGGCGTCATCGAGGACCTGCACCGTGTACGGGTTCACGCCCTTGGGCTCGGTACCAGCCGAGTACACCTCGAAGTCAGGGCCACCCAGGCGGCCGAGGACGGCTTCGGCGATCTGGCTGCGGGCGCTGTTGCCCGTGCACACGAAGAGGACGCGGATCGGCGCGTCGGACATCGGTCGTTCCTTCCTGCGGCCGCGGGCGCGCCCGGCGGCGGTGATGGTCTCCTCGAGGTCGATCAGTTCGGCGTCGAGCCGATCGAGGTCGTCGCGCTGGCGCGCGATCTGCGCCCGCTGCTCGGCCAGGAGCGGGCCGAGGTCGCGATCGACCTCACCGTGCTCGAGGCATAGCCGGGCCATCCGTCCGGCGTCCTCGGGCCCTAGGCCGAGGCGGCGCAGGCTGACGACGAGGCGCAGACGCGCGAGGTCTTCCTCGGCGTACTCGCGATAACCGTTCGGCTGTCGTGTCGCCGGCGGCAGGATGCCGACCGACTCGTACCAACGAACCGCCGAGGGGGCGATCCCGACTCGCTCCGCAAGCTCGGAGACCCTCATCGCTGAAGCGCCATCATCGGAGAGCGACCGACAGGACGATGATCGCGACTGCCACGATGATCGCCGTCGCCAGGCCAGACAGCAGGTAGCGACGGGCGACGTCCTCCGGCGCCTGGGCCACCCGAGTCTGGCGTCGAGCCCGCCTGGTCATCGCTCAAGGCACGGCCACGATGGGGTTCGCGTAGCCGCGAGCCTCGCGCAACTGGTCGGCGAAGACGTGCGGCAGGTCGCTGGCCAGGATGGCCTGGGCAGTTCGCTCGATGTCGTACTCGACACGGCGGAAGGTCACCGACCTGTCGGCTCGTGTCGACGAGTGCCCAGCAGGCTCGCGGGTCACCGTCCTTGGGCTTGCCCGCCGAGCCGTCATTGACGAACCAGACGCCGGCGACCGACTTCTCGTAGGGACGGTGGGTATGCCCGCAGACGATCAGGTCGGCCTCGGCGTCGGCCGCGATCCGGGCGAACGTGCTTTCGGGCTTGTCCTCGTAGAGGTACTCGTTGATCCGGCGCGGCGACCCGTGGACGAGCAGGACGCGCAGTCCGTCGGCCTCGAACCTGATCTCCCGCTCGAGCGTTCGAAGCCACGCCTTGTTGGCGTCGCTGACATGTTCCTTCGTCCACGCGAACGACGCATCGCCGAGGGACTTCTCGGTCGGGTTGGTATAGGCGCAGCCGCACTCGTCGGCGTCGAAGCCGGTGCCCTCGTCGTAGTTGCCCATGACCGTCGGGATGCCCTCGGCTTGGAGGCGCTCCAGGACCTCGTTGGGCCACGGGGGCATAGCCGACGAGGTCACCAAGCACGTAGCGGGCATCGACGCCGGCCGAGGCGATGTCGTCGAGGACGGCGTCGAGCGCCGGCAGGTTCGAGTGGATGTCGGAGAGGAATGCCAGTCGCATACCCGGACCGTACACCTTCAAGCCACTTGAAGGTCAAGCCTCACGACCAACGGCCCATGGCGGTCGCGACGTTCACCGCTCGCGGTACTGCCAGCTGAACGCTTGAAGGTCGGGCCGACGGGGACTCTTGACCGGCAGGCCGACAATGGGGCGACGGAGGAGGGTGGCTCGATGGCGGACCGGCAGACGGTCAACGACCTTCTCGCCTCGTCTCGCTCCCGGATAGAACGGCTTGAGCCGCGGGCAGTCCTTGCCGCCGTGCGAGATGGCGCGATCGTCATCGACACACGCTGCGCGGAGCAACGACGCGAGACGGGGACCATTCCGGGATCGGTTCACGTCCCGCTGTCGGTGCTGTACTGGCGACTCGATCCGGCGTCCGGGTTCGAGGACCCGAGCCTCACGGATCCGGATCGGCAGGTCATCCTCGTCTGCGCCCATGGCTACTCGTCGAGCATCGCGGCGGCGACGCTCCGCGACCTCGGGTTCTCGCGCGCCTCCGACATCGACGGCGGGTTCGAGGCGTGGCAAGCAGCCGGGTTGCCGATCGAGTCGGAGACAGGCTGAGTTGGGGCCGGTCGGCAGGTTGCCCTCCAGGCCGCCCGCGCCGATGCTCGATCCATGAACGTCCTGCTCATCCTCAACGACCCGCCGTACGGCACCGAGCGCTCCTACAACGGGCTCCGGCTGGCCCTCGCGCTGGCCAAGGTCGAGGGCACGACGGTCCGCGTCTTCCTGATGGCCGACGCTGTCGCGTGCGCCAAGCCCGGCCAGACCACGCCCGAGGGCTACTACAACATCGGGCGCATGCTCAAGGGCCTCACCAGCCAAGGGCGTCGAGGTCGGCACCTGCGGTTCGTGCATGGACGCCCGCGGCTTCACGGACGCCGACCTCGCCGAGGGCATCTGTCGCTCGTCGATGGAGCAGCTTGCCGAATGGACGCTGGCCGCCGACAAGGTCGTCACGTTCTGACGAGCGTCTCGCGCATCCGGACCAGGACGACAAGACCGGAGGCCGCCGTCAACGCTGCGACCGCGGCGATGGCCGGTGGCATCCCGAGCGCATCCGCGATCACGCCTGCCACCAGCGCGCCGATCGCAAAGCCGAGGTCCCGCCACAGGCGGTAAGCGCCGATCGCCGAGCCGCGCCAGACCGGATCTCGATGTACGCGTCTCGACCGCGGCCAGACGTGGCTACCATGATGCCCGCCGCAGGAGAACCCAGATGCCGCTGTTCATGGACCGGCATGACGTGCCCGGAGTGACCGCCGAGCAGGTCGCACAGGCGCACATGGCCGACCTCGACGCGGGGGCCAAGTTCGGGGTGCAGTTCCTGGCCTACTGGTTCGACGCCGATCAAGGCGAGGCCTTCTGCCTGGCGAAAGCACCCACGGGTGATTCGCTGACGGCCGTCCACCAGGAGACGCATGGCCTCATCCCCAACGAGATCATCAGCGTCTCCGAGGACAACGTCCTGCGGCTCCTCGGGAGGATGAGCGAGACCGGCAGTGACACCCCTGGGGTCAATCCGTTCCGGACGATCCTGTTCACGGACCTGCAGGGTTCGACGTCGATGCTCCAAGAGGTCGGACAATCCGCCTTCATGGTCCTGCTCACGGAGCACGACCTGATCATCCGGCGCGCGCTGGTTGCGGCACATGGACGCGAGGTGAAGCACACGGGCGATGGGATCATGGCCGCCTTCGACGATGTGGCGAGCGCGCTGGAGTGCTCGATGGCGATCCAGGCCGGGTTCGCGGCCCGATCGGCCGAGGGCCCGACACCCGAGCTTCGGGTGCGGATCGGGGTCGCCGCCGGCGAACCCGTCGACCACAACGACGACCTGTTCGGGTCGACGGTGACCCTGGCCAGCCGGATCTGTGATGCAGCCGAGGCCGGGCGGATCCTCACGTCGGACCTCGTTCACGATCTGGGTGGCGAGCGAGGTTTCGCGTTCGATGGCGGTCGCGACGTCGTCCTGAAGGGGTACTCCGGTCCTATTCGCGTATTCGAACTGGCGTCGAGCGAGCACTGAAGCGCCTTGATCTGGCGACACTTGATGCGAGAACACTTCGATGCGTGCCGACCGACCACTCTCGAAGC
The DNA here is from genome assembly GCA_963776385.1 of uncultured Chloroflexia bacterium. Taxonomy (GTDB): domain Bacteria; phylum Chloroflexota; class Limnocylindria; order Limnocylindrales; family CSP1-4; genus SPCO01. The sequence continues at coordinate 61,455 of CAVZME010000006.1, read as the reverse complement.
CGAGGTCGAGAAGGCGGCTGCAGTAACACGGGTATGCTGGCCGATCATCGCCTCGGCGCCAGTTCGTCGAGAAGTCGCCGCGCCACTCGTCCGTACTCGCCGTGGGATCGGTATCCGAAGGCGATTCGATCCCGCTTGAACGCGGCCAGATCTCCCGGCCAGCACTCGGACGGCGGGATTCCCCTGCTATCGCACCAGCGAATTCACCACTACCCTGCCGGACGGCAACCTGACGCTGGACGAGGTCTACGCCACCTACCAAGCGGAACGGCGCCTTGGGCCAGAGACCCGCACGGGCGCCAACTACGCCCTCGCCTGGTCGGGCATGACGCGCTGGATGAAGGACATGTTCGACCGTGACCCCGTCGCTGCGGATCTCTCGACCGCCTCTGTCACCGCGTACCTCGCCGCCGAGCGCGAGCAGCGCGCATGGTCGGAGCAGACCACGAAGACGTACGCGGGCAACATCCGCTCGGTCGTGTCGGGGTGCATCAAGCGGGGGATCCTCCGACGGGACACCCTGCTTGGGTTCGAGCTGCCCGCCGTCACATGGCGGCCACCGGTCTTCTTCGACGATCCCACGCTCGCCCTGATCTTCGACTCTCTCGAGGCCGACCGGACCGTGGGCAATCTGCGACTGCGTGTTGTCGTCAACATCATGCTCGACAACGGTGCTCGGCCCGAGGAGATCGCCGGGATGACGTTCGCCGATCTGTACGAGGAGTCCTCGGAGATCCGCCTGAACGGCAAGGGCAGCAAGGTCCGGATCGTCCCGGTCGGGAAGCGGACGTGGGAATACCTTCGCGACTACATGCGCGTCCGTCCGCAACCGCTCGAGTCCACGGACCTCGTCTTCGTCGACGTGGACCACAACAGGAAGGGGAGTGGAGCCGACACTCGGACTTGAACCGAGGACCTGCTGTTTACGAAACAGCTGCTCTACCACTGAGCTATGTCGGCGCCGACCAAGGATAGCCGATGCTCGTGGACATCGGCCGTTCGCACTCATGTCCGCGGATGCGCGACGCGCAGGCGCTGCCGCTGCGGCATCCTGCATGGATGCTGAGGGTCCCGCTCTCGGACGGACACGTCCCGGCCCTGCTGGCCGCGTTCGAACTCGGGTCGTCGGGACGGCTCTCGGACGGACCCGTCGCGAGTGGGCGGCTCGGCTCGATCTGGCGGCTGGACACCGAGGACGGCAGCTGGGCGGTCAAGGAGGTCGGCGACACCTCCGACGACGAGCTCGCCGCCCTGCTCGAGGGCGCGGCCTTCCAGGAGGCCGCCCTCGCTTCCGGAGTTCCGACACCCGAGGTGCGCCGTACGCGCTCGGGCGAGCTCATCACCGACACTGGTGGCGTGCGTGTCAGGCTCCACGCCTGGGCGGATCTTCGTGACCCCGATGTCGACCTCGATCCGGTCGAACTCGGGAGGCTGGTTGCCGACTTGCACCGAGTCGACTTCGCGGGCACAGTCGGCCTCGATCCCTGGTACACCCAGCCGGTCGGCGCAAGCCGATGGACCGAGCTCGTCACCGCGCTCCGCGCTCGGCGAGCCGCATTCGCCGACGAGCTCGATGCGGCTGTCCCGGAGCTCGTCGCCCTCGAAGAGCTCCTGGGCGATCCGCCGCGCGCCTTGCGGACCTGTCACCGCGACCTCTGGGCCGACAACGTCCGGCGCACGCGAGCCGGCGGCCTCTGTATCTTCGACTTCGACAATGCCGGTCTCGCCGACCCTTCCCAGGAACTCGCCCTGATCCTCGTCGAGTACTGCGCCACGGATCCGCCGAGGGCGCCTGTCATACGCGCCGCGTACGCCGAGGCGGGTGGACCTGGACGCGTGGAAGGCCCGAGGGATTTTGCGATGCCGATCGCACAGCTGGCTCACATCGTCGCAGAGGGCTGCCGACGCTGGCTGATCGCGAAGACCGACGTCGAACGGGCCGACAACGAGGCCTGGGTCCGCGAATACCTGGACCGACCGCTGACGCGGACCATGATCGAGGCGCTCCTCGCGGATTGACCGACCGAACCCGGTCGTCCGGCCTCCTCGCAACGGTCGCTCCGGCACTGGCCCGCGCACCGGACGCCCGGCCCACCATCGACCGTGGCGTCCCATGCCGAGGACAGGAGGTCAGCCCGATGCGCGCCCTGGTCGTCTACGAATCGATGTACGGGAATACGAGAGATGTCGCGAAGGCGGTCGCGGACGGCCTGGCCACCCGGATGCCCGTCCAGCTGACCGAGGTCGGGACCGCGCCGACGGTGCTCGGCGACGATATCGGCCTGCTCGTGGTCGGAGCCCCGACCCACGGCCACGGCATGAGCAAGCCCGAATTCCGCGAGTCGGCCGAACACCGTGTCGCCGACGGCGAACCGCCCGTCGTCTCGGCTGGCGTCGGCCTGCGCGAATGGCTGGCCGGCCTCGAGGATGCGCCGACGCCGGCCCACGTGGCAGCCGCGGCGTTCGATACGCGGATCAAGGGCCCCCGCCTGCTGTGGGGTTCGGCCGCGCGCGCGGCGGAACCGCATCTGCGCGCCGCCGGGGCCAAGGTCGTCGTGCCGGCCGAAAGCTTCCTCATCGACGGTCCCCGCGGCCCGAAGTACGGAGCGCTCGTCGAGGGCGAGCTGGAACGGGCCCATCGTTGGGGTGAAGAGCTCGCGGACGCCGTCCCGGTCTGATTCGCCCGGGCGCTAGGCCGGGTCCAGGCTGGCCCCGGCATCGCCCGCTTGGCCACTGCCCTGGAACTCCGCCTTCGTCGGGAGGAGCGACTTGCCGCGCCGTGAGATCCCCAGCAGGAGCCAGGCGAGCGGGATCGGGTAGAGCCACTGGAAGCCGCGGAAGAGCATCACACCGGCGGTGATCGCAGACGCGTCCGCACCGCCGGTGTAGGTCGTGAAGAACGAGATGTAGAGCAGTTCCGGGACGCCGGCTCCGCCCGGCGAGATGGGCAGGACGGTGATCACGAAGACGCCGGCCACCCCGGCCAGGATGATCGACGCGGGCAGGGTCTCCTCGCTGACGCCGACGACCCGCAGCGAGACGATCATCAACAGCACCCACGCGAACTTCGATGCCATCGCGACGCCGAAGGCGACGAGTCCGCGGGACTGGACGGTGTCCCCGAGCGTGACCCGGAACCGGACGAGGGCGCCCTCCACGTCCGGGACCGCCCGGCCGAGACGCCGCAGCACGGCCCCGATGATCCGCTCGGCGAACCGCCCGAGCTTGCGCGCCAACCGCTCCGACCGGACGACGAGGACGAGTCCGACGCCCAGGCCGATGAACAGCACCCCGCCGACGACGAGATAGCCCGTGATGAGTGCGCTCTCCGGACTCACCCCACGCTGCAACGCCTCGGCGAAGAGGAGGACGATCCCGGCGACGAACATCAGACCGAACCGGCTGAGCTGGTCGAAGATCCCGTACAGGAGGATGCCGCCGGTCGTCGTCGAGACGGGCCGTCCCCAGCCGCGGATGACGACCCACAGCACGGCCATGTTCCACGGCCCGAGGGGGATGCTCGCACCGATCCCGGTCAGGATCAGGTACGACTGGATGCCGCGCAGCAGGCCGAGTCCGGGGATGAGCGCCGCGAAGATCGCCCCGGTCAGCGTCCAGGCGAGGAGGCCGAAGACGGCATCGACGAGGAACTCCTCGAGGGTGAGTCCCTGGAGCGATTCGATGACCTCCTGGTAGTCGACGAATCGCGGCATGATGATGCCGAAGACGATCGCCAGGACACCGGCGACGATCCCGATCCGGAGGAGCGCATCCCGCCGGCTCGGCGGCTTCGTCTCCGGCATCGACGCGGCTGCGGGTGTGGTCGGGTCAGGCGAGACACTCACGACCGCTGATGGTACGCGGCGCGGCAGTGCTAGAGTCCGTCCTATGACTCCTCCACGTCGAAGCACCACGCCACGTCGCCGTCCAGGGCCCGCAATCCCGCAGCCGAAGATCGCGCCGCCAGACGAGCTGGCCGCCCTCTGGGCCGGCCCGATGCCGGAGTCCGAAGCCGAGACCTGGACACCCCGGCCGTGGGTCACGGTCGCCGACCGGGCCGCTTATGGCAAGACTGCCCGCCAGGCCTCCCCACGGAGCGGCCACGCCGCCTTCACGGTCGCGGCCGATCGCGACCCAGTGGCGATCATCCTGGCCCAGGAAGCGGACCGCCTCCAGAACCTGCTGCCGCTGCGGCATGGGCGGATGGCCGCCTCGTCCTTCGCCTTCTATCGCGGCGCCCCTGCGGTCATGGCGTTCGACCTGTCCACGACCCCGACCAGCCAGATCACCGTCCAGGCGAGCGGCGACGCTCATCTCTCGAACTTCGGCCTGTTCGCGTCGCCCGAACGGACCCTCGTGTTCGACGCGAACGACTTCGACGAGACGCTCCCCGGCCCGTGGGAGTGGGACGTCAAGCGCCTGGCCGCGAGTGTCGTCATCGCCTCGCGCTCGAACGGGTTCAGCCCTGCTGCCGTCCGCGCGTCGGTCCTCGCAACGGTCGCCGGCTACCGCGAGCAGATGGCGCGCTATGCCGGGATGCGGCTGCTCGAGATCTGGTATGACCGGACCACCGCCGAGGATATCGAGATCCAGCTCGCTGAGGCAGCAAAGGCCGCGAACGCGCGCTTCACGTCGAAGGAGGCCCGCGATCGCGTGCAGGGCATGTTCGCCAAGGCCCGCGGCAAGGACCAGATGAAGGCGAGCGGCTCGCTCACCGAGACGGTCGATGGCAAGTGGCGGATCCGCGACGACCCGCCGGTCGTCGTGCATATCGATATCCCGGGCGGCGTGGGAGGCCTCGCGCAGACGTTCGCGGACTACCGCTCGACCCTTGCCCAGAGCCGGCGGGAACTCGTCGAGCGCTATCGATTCGTGGACTTCGCGCTCAAGGTCGTCGGTGTCGGCAGTGTCGGGACACGCTGCTTCGTCGCCCTGCTCGAAGGGCGTGACGAAGGAGACCCGCTGTTCCTCCAGGCCAAGGAGGCGACCGCATCCGTCCTCGATCCGTACGTCGAATCGAGCCACCACGACAACCATGGCGAACGGGTCGTCGTCGGCCAGCGGCTGATGCAGGCGACGCCGGACATCTTCCTGGGCTGGACACGCGGACCGGGCGGGCGTGACTTCTACTTCCGCCAGCTCTGGGATATGAAGGGCTCGGTCGACACGACGACACTCCAGCCGCCCGGCATGGGCTTCTACGGCGGACTGTGTGCTCGATCCCTGGCCCGAGCGCACGCTCGAACCGGCGATGCGGTCGCGATCACGCTCCTACCTCGGGACACTCGGACACGTTCGACGGAGCGATCGCGGACTTCTCCGAGGCCTACGCCGACCAGAACGAGAAGGACTACGCGGCGTTCAAGGCCGCCATCGACTCCGGGTCGATCGCGGCCGTCGCCGGCTGACCGAGGGTCAGCCTGCGGCTCCCGGCGGCGTCGGGCCGATCGGCGCGATCGGCGATCCTGGCGCGGAGCAGAGGCGACGTTCGCCTCGAGGTCGTCGACCATCCGGAGCAGGGACGCATCGTCATCGCCTGCGGTCGACGTCGCGGCGGCCGGCTCGGGTGCAGGCGTCGGCCACCGGTCTCAGGCTCGTCGGCGGCCGCAGGGCGACAGGAAGAAGTTGGCAAGGTAGCCGGACAGGACGCCGAAGAGCCCGACGCCGGCCGCCAGGACGAAGAACGCTGAGACGCGTCCGCCCTCCGTCACCGGGTACTTGTCGCCGTAGCCGACGGTCGTGATGCTCACGAAGGCCCACCAGACGGCGTCGCCGCCGGTCGTGATGTTCGCGTTCGGCGCGTCAGCCTCGAAGTAGACGACCGCCATGCTGCCGAATTCGATGACGACATGACCATGAAGACGACGACCAGCAAGGCGTTGTCAGCACGGTCCCTGATGAAGCCCCGGACGATGTTCTTGATGCCATAGGCGCTTCATCAGGCGGTAGACACGGACGAGGCGGAAGATCCGGAAGAGCTTGAACCACGCAGGCAGGCTGCCCAGGAGGTCGAGCCAGCCGCGCTGCTCGATGAAGTAGACCCGACGGGGATGCGACTGCCGCAGCACGGTTGCGCGAAGTCGGCCAGGAAGATGACAGCGTGATCGGGAGGTCGACGATCTGGGCGATCTGCTTCTGGTATGTCTCGAAGGGCAGGACGAGGATCGCGAGGTTGATCAGTGAGATGACCGCCAGCAGGCCGATGAAGATCTCGTAGCCGGGCGCCTGGAGTTCCGCCGGACGTTCCGGCTCCTCGGTCGCGGCGCCGCTCTGGCTCGCCATGTGTCGCACGTGCTCCTGCTCGTGGGTGGACCGGCGGAGCGTAGCGCATCGACGGTGCGCGCTGGAACCCACGGTGGCGCATCATCGTCTTCGAGCCATGACGACCATCCGTGCGTTGCTCGCGACCGCCGTCCTCCTGCTGGCCACGGCCGGGTGTGCGGGCGAGTCCCCGAGCACCACAGCAGGGAGTGACGCCGGGCTCGACGGCACCGCGACTGCTGGACCGGTCTGCCCGGTCGAACGAGTGCCGCCGGACCCTGCCTGCGCGCCTCGACCAGTCGCAGGAGCGGTGATGATCGTGCGGGACGCCGCGGGACGCGAGGTCGGCCGGACCACGACAGCTGCGGATGGCACTTTCCGGATCGCGCTCGCGCCCGGCGACTACATCCTGGAACCGCAGCCGGTCGAGGGCATGATGGGGACCGCGCGGCCACAGGACGTGACCGTCGTCGGAGGCGCCCCGACGACCGTCCAGGTCGCCTACGACACGGGGATCCGATAGCCGTGCGACCGCGGCACGGCCGGTAGCCCGACCAGCGCCGACGCGTACGATGACGACATGCACCTGCCGGTCGCACTCGTCCAGCTCGACGCGCGTGATGACGTGGCGGCGAACGTCGCGACGGCCGTCTCGCTCGCGGACCGCGCTGCGGCCGATGGTGCCCGCCTCGTCGTGTTGCCCGAATATCTCCAGTACCGCGGCTCGGATGACGGGTTCCGCGCGTCGGCCCGCTCGATCCCGGGCCCGTACACGGAACCGTTCGCCGATGTCGCCCGAAGGCGCAACGTCTGGATCCTCGTCGGGAGCACTGCCGAGACGAGCGACGATCCGGACCGGCCGTACAACACCTCGGCGCTGATCGCCCCGGACGGTTCACTCGCGGCGACATACCGCAAGGTCCACCTGTTCGACGTGGACATCGACAAGGGTCCCGTCGACACCGAATCGGCGCGGGTGACACCCGGCGACCGGCTCGTCTGTGCCGACGTGGACGGCATCCGCGTTGGCCTGACCATCTGTTACGACCTGCGATTCCCGGAACTGTATCGGTCGCTCGCGCTGGCCGGTGCCGCGGTCCTGACCGTCCCGTCGGCCTTCACGGAGCGGACCGGGCGCGACCACTGGGAGGTCCTCCTGCGGGCCCGGGCCATCGAGAACGCGGCCTACGTCCTGGCGCCGTCACAGATCGGCGGGCCGGCCGGCCAGACGGCCTTCGGCCGATCCATGGTCATCGACCCGTGGGGCACGGTCGTCGCCCAGGCCCCGGACACGGTCGGCATCATCACGGCCGACCTGGACCTCGAACGGGTGTCAGCGCTCAGGCGCCAGATCCCGGCCCTCGCGAACCGGCGGCCGGACCTGTACGCGAGCGAGCCAGGCTGAATCGCGAGAGCCGCGACATCGTCGCGGCTCTCGCTTACCCCCGGTGGATTCGTGGATGCCCCGCGTGGGGTCTGGGCCCTCTAGTCCCTCAAGCGAACGACCTTGTTGCTGAGCGGGCTCTCCTTGATCTCTCCACACTGACCGGCCGCCTGTTGCTCCGGGGTGCAGTCACCCACGGTCAGCGGCTGTGACTTGAAGTCACCGGTGAAGTACCCGTTGATGACCTTCGAGCTGCCGCCGGTGGCGCTGACCACATAGAACATGGCCCAGCCCTTGAAACAGCCGTTGACCTGCCCGTTCGGATCACATGGGCCCGGGCCGACGATCGGGATCGGGATGGTCGTGCCAGCGAGGTTGGCGTCCACGATCGGATACACGGTCGTCATGTTGCCGTTGTTGTGCTGGCCGAGGTACTGGCCGTTGAAGAACGTCGCGGTGATGACCCGGTCGCCCCTGACGATGTCCTTGACCTCATCGGCGTTGACGTTGTTGAAGCCGTTGAAATCGGTCCACGAGATGTCGGTGGCATTGACCGGATAGTCGTTGTTCGTCTCGTTGAAGTCGCGCGGGTTCGAGGACGTGTACTTCGGCGTCCCGTCCGGGTTGAACGCGTCGATGCTCATCGTCCAGGGCGCCGCGCCGACGGCCGTATCGATCGTCCCCGCCACCGACGTGGCCGTCACCGAGACATCCCATTGGGCCTGGCCGGGGATGATGCTCGAGAAACTGTTCATGTGTGGCTTGGTGACATCGACCTTGACGTCTGCGCCGGATGCGAGGAGGGTGACCGTCACCCCGACCGTGGCGCCATCGACGCCATCCGTATAGCCATTCCTGGTCGCCGACGCGCGTGCCGCGGCGATGGCCGCGGCGGTCCTCGCGGCGGGGTTCCCGGGGGTGTTCATGTAGACATTGGCTCCGGCCAGGGATGCCAGGTCCGCCCCATTCTGCTCGACGCGACGCTGGGCGAAGGCGCCACCACCATCGAGGACCAGGCCGACGGCCGCCATGATGGCGATCGCGGAGAGAGCGAACAGGACGAGGATCTGGCCATCTTCGCGATGTCGTGATCCGGACGCGGGGCGGTTCATGAGATTCCTTCCTAAGGGATCTGGATGCTGCTGGTGGAGGTCAGGGTGATCGGGCCCCCGAGCCCGAGGAGGGCGACGGGTTGGATGACTGCCGTGACGGTCACCTGGACGTAATCGCCGGACGTGCAGGGACTGTGGAGATTGGGTGCTCCCGAGATATCGACGCACACGAAGTTCGCGGGAGGCGGATCGGCCATGCCTGGGACGAGCCCCAACTGGGTCGCCACGGTCCGCCGGGTCTCCGTGGATGCGCCGAGGACGACCGCGGGATGGACGCTCGTGGTCCGGGCGATCTCCCGGGCTGCCTGCGAGAGGCCGTTCCAGGTATAGACCCCGAGCCCGAGGCTGAAGATGCCCAACAGCATCATCAGGAAGACCGGAAGAGCGAGCGCGAGTTCGACGAGCGCCTGTCCGCGGTCGTCGCGTTTGGTCCGTCCGCTCATGGCTTGGTCGTCACTGACTGCGTCGTCGACGTCGTCCCGGCCGGGTTCGTCACCGTCAGCGTGACCTGGAACGTCGCGCCCGGACTGTTGTAGTCGAAGCTCGAGGTCGGGAAGTTGCCCGCCTTCGCGTTGCTCCCGGGATCGCCGTACTGCCATCTCCAGTAGCTGATCGCACAGGCCGGCGGGTTGGTCGGAGTGGAGAGGCTCACGAAGTCGACCGGCTTGTTCTTGTTCTGCTGGCTGTGGCTGAAGCCGGCGACGGGCAGAGGACATGCGGAACTCACGACGATGTTCTTCATCACGAAGTCAGAACCCGCGGAGTTCGTGACCGTGAGCTTCAGCTGGTATGTGCCTGCGCTGAGGTAGGTATGGACGGGCGGACTCTGGAGGTTACTGGTCTGGCCGTCTCCGAAGGTCCAGGCCCAGGCCGTGGGTGTCCCCCCGGAACCGTCCGTGACGCTCACGTCCAGCGGCGCGTTGCCGCTCATCGGTGTCGCGGTGAAGGCGGCGACCGGTGGGACCACCACGACAGATGTCACCGTGATGTCGTGCATCGCGACAGACGATCCGCTCGCGTTGCTGGCCGTCAGCCTGATCGTGTAGAAGCCGGACAATGCGTAGGTATGAGCGGGCGGGGTCCGTCCGACGTACGTCGTCCCATCGCCGAAGTCCCACGCCCAGGCGGTCGCCGCGCCGGTCGATGTGTCCGTTACGGTCACCGCGAGTGGGGTCGTCCCCGTGGGTGGTGTCGCCGTGAAGGACGCGGTCGGCGCGCTGGCACCGACGGGACCCGGGATCCTGATGACATCCGCGATGGCCGTCGACGAGAAGTCGACGTTCGCGCCGCCGGTGAAGACCCATATCAGCGGCGTCAGGACGGAGAAATGGCCGACGACGGTCACCCCGACCCTGTTGCCGTAGGAAGGCGAGCAACTGGGCGTACATGTCACGGACACGTCGGCCGGCGTGATGTTCACCGCAGATCCGCTGGATTCGTGCAGGATCGCGCACATGACCGTATTGGCCGTCGCAGGAGTCGGGCACCCCGCTCCGGCGATGTACGTCGCGGTCCTGCCCGTGGATGCGAGGCTCGTGGAGTATTCGTAGGCGCCCGACCGCGCCGCATTCGCGACCGTGATCTGCGCGTAGTAGATACGACCCAGGTCGATCGCTGCGAGAAGCAGGATCAACATGATCGGCGTGACGAGCGCCAGCTCGACCAGTGCTTGCCCGGCGGATCCCTGGCGCCCCCGTGATCGGGCCAAGGCTCCGATGGCGCACCGAAGCTTCGTGCGATTGCTGTTCAAGAACCACCCCCCCGGATGAATTCATGATGGTCTTTGGTTGTCGCGAGCTACGGTGACTCTTCTGGAAGCGGCCTCACCTACGGCTGACGGTCGACACTATATTCGAAACCTTGCGCCCAACCTTGCATTAGAGCCCGAAAGATCGAGGGATTTGGTGCGCGTCGGCAACGATCGCACGGTCCCCTGAAGTCAGAACGGCCCGGTCCCTTTCGGGAGCCGGGCCGTTCCATCGGTCCGTTGTCGCCGGTCGGCGTCTCAGCCGACCGGAGTCGTCGCCTAGCGGCGGCTGCGCTTCGGGGTGAGGACGACGGCGCCGACGCCGATCACACCGAGGACGAGGAGGAGGAGCGGGAGCGCTCCACCGGCGTCCGTCGAGGTGCTCGAGAAGGTGTCCGTCGGAGGTCCGGTCGGGGTATTGGTCTCGCCGCCGACACCGCCGCTGCCGACCGTCACGGTCGCGTCGTCGTTATCGGTAACGGTCTGCCCTTCGCCGTACGTGCCCGTGGCGACGGCGATGTTCGTCGTGGTCACCTGGGTGCCCGTGACGACCGCGGTGCAGGTCATGTGCTCACCGACGGCGAGCTTGGTGGCTGGGCACTGCACCGTGAAGTCGTCGCCCGTGTCGCCTGGTGTCCCGTTGTCGTCGACGACCGTGACCGGATCGAGATCGGTGTTGCCCGTGTTGGTCACGACGTAGGTGTAGGTGACCTCAGCGCCGGCCACGATGGTCGTCGGCGACGCGGTCTTGTCGATGCTGATGCCGGGGGCCGTTGCGGGCGGCTCGACCGTGACGGTCGCGTCGTCGTTATCGGTGACCTTGTCTTCGCCGTAGTTGCCTGTGGCAACCGCGACGTTCGTCGTCGTCACGTCGATGCCCGAGACGACCGCGGTGCAGGTCATATCCTCACCGACGGCCAGCTTCGTCGCAGGACACGTCGGCGCGAAGTCATCCGACGCGTCACCAGGGGTGCCGTTGTCGTCGGAGACGGTGACCGGGTCGAGATCGACGTTGCCCGTGTTGGTCACGACGTAGGTGTAGGTGACGTCAGCGCCGGCCAGGATGGTCGTCGGCGACGCAGTCTTGTCGATGCTGATGCCGGGGGCGGGCTGAGTGACCGTGACGGTCGCGTGGTCGTCATCGTCCACCTTGGTGTCGCCGTCCCAGCCGGTTGCGACCGCTGTGTTCGTCGTCGTCGCGGTCAGGTTGGCGGTGCAGCTGAAGGTCCACGACTCAGTCAGATTGAGCTTGTGGTCGTCGTTCGCGTCGCCGCTGACATACTCGACGGGCGAGCACTTGTTGTCCGAGACGTCGACGTTGCTCAGCGGGACATTGCCCGTGTTCGTGACGACGTACGTGTAGGTCACGGAGCCACCACCCACCGGCAGGGTCGTGGGCTCTGCGCTCTTCTCGACATGGATGCCCGGGTTGTGGACGAAGTAGTTGCAGTCGTTGTTCCAGATCTCCTGGCCGGCTGCGGTCCAGTTCAGGCCGGGGAAGCTGAAGAGCGGGCCACTGTCCGGCTGGTAGGTGTAGGGCGGGATGATGTCGCCCCAGTTGAACCCGTCGCCCTTGGCCCCGGGGTACCAGACGCCGTCGCCGCCGTGCGCAGCGTGTCCGGCGTTGTCGCCATAGCCCGCCTGGGCGATATCCGGCGTCTCGACCACGTACGGTTCTTTCTCGTCCGAGTTGGCATGACAGATCGTGATCTCATGGCCGGTCGGCGCCGTCGCCAGGACCGCCGAGGTGGCGCTGAACGTCAATGCGACGGCCCCGAGGAGGGCAGCCAGCCTGCGAAGTTTCATTCGATCCCATCTCCCTGCTGATAAACCGGTCCGGTCCGACGAAAAAGTCGACGGTCCCGACAAAAATCACCGAGCTGCCATCATCGACAGCGGTACTGGGTTTGTCCAGTACTCATTGTGACGTAGGCGACGTCACGGAACTGGACAAGACTTCACCTTTCCACACTCCGCTACACAATCGTCACGGTGCTCGATGTCACCGATGTCGCGGGACCATCCAGGACCTTCGGCCTACGGCCTCTCGTCAGCCCTGAGGCAGGGCCGGCCCGCTACCATCGTCCAGCGTCACCAGGAGGACCCGCGCCAGTGCCAGACGAGACCGTTCGCGACCCAGCCGCCACGAAGCCGATCCGCGACCTGGTGCGCGAGGCGGTCGAGCGCGCATGGGCCGGGGCGATGGCGAGCGGTGCCCTCCCGGCCTGGCCGGCCGACGCAGTCCGCCCGGCCGTCGAGGTGGAACGGCCGGCCGACGCCGTCCACGGAGACTTCGCGAGCAATCTCGCCTTGCGCCTGGCGCGGCCGCTGCGGATGCCGCCCCTCGCCATCGCCGCGGCGCTCGCGGCCGAGTTGGTGGCTGCAGGCTGCGAGCGACCCGGCATCCAGCCCGGTCCTCTCGGCCGATATCGCGCCACCCGGATTCCTGAACATGCGGATCCGAGATGAAGCACTCGCGGCGATGGTCGCTCGCGTCCTCGCCGACCCGGCAGGCTGGGGTCGCATCGCGGCGGTCGCCCCACGATCCGTCAACGTCGAGTTCGTGTCGGCCAATCCGACCGGCCCGCTCCACGTCGGCAACGCCCGTGGCGCGTTCATCGGCGACTTGTTGAGCCGCGTCCTCGAGGCAGGCGGCCAGCGCGTCACTCGTGAGTACTACTTCAACGACTCCGGGGGTCAGATCCGGAACCTCGGTGCGTCCGTCGCGGCGCTGCGGGGCGGCGAGCCGGTGCCCGAGGACGGCTACCACGGCGACTACGTGGCCGACCTCGCGACCGAACTCCCCGACGACCTGTGGGCCGCCTCCACGCTCGCCGGCGCCGACACGGACGGCGTCGTCGGCCGATGGGCGGCCGGCCGCGTGCGCGAAGGCATCGAGGCGAGCCTGGCGGCCCTCGGCGTCCGATTCGATGTCTGGACCAGCGAGGCACGCCTGCATGACGAGGGCTGGGTGGCCCGCGCGGTCGATCGATTGCGCGAGCACGGCCACGTCTACGAGGAGGACGGCGCGGTCTGGTTCCGATCGACCGCGTTCGGCGACGACAAGGACCGGGTCATCTACCGCTCGAACGGCGAGCCGACCTATTTCGCCGCCGATATCGGCTACGTCACCGAGAAGTTCAGCCGCGGCTTCGATCATCTGATCTACGTGTGGGGTGCCGATCATCACGGCACGGTCGCTCGCCTGCGCAACGCAGCCGAGGCGATGGGCTACGACCGCGAGGCCGTCCAGATCCTCCTCTATTCCTGGGTCCGCTTCGTCCGCGGCGGGGAGGAGGTCTCGATGAGCAAGCGAGCCGGCGAATTCATCGCCCTCGATGACCTGCTCGCCGAGGTCGGGGTCGATGCGGCACGCTGGTTCTTCGCGTCGCGCTCGGCGACGACGGGCATCGACTTCGACATCGAGCTGGCCAAGAAGCAATCGAGCGAGAACCCTGTCTATTACGTCCAGTACGCTCACGCCCGCATCGCGTCGATCCTGCGCAAGGCGGTCGATGCCGGCCTGGCGCCGGCGACCGGGGTCGACGGAGCCTTGTCAGGCGGGCCCGAGGGCGCCCTCGCGCGCGCGATCGTGCGGTTCCCGGAGGTCGTCGAGGACGCGGTCGCGGCCGAGGAGACGCACGGGATCACGGCCTACGCGACCGAACTCGCCACGACCTTCCACGGCTTCTATCGCGACGCGCGGGTCGTCGATGCCGATGAGCCGGCCCGGTCGGCAGCGCGTCTCGCGCTGGCTGAGGCCGCCAGGATCACCCTCGCGAACGCGCTGACGCTGCTCGGGATCTCTGCACCCGACTCGATGTAGACGAGCCTAGCCGGCGAGTCCGGTGACACCCGCGACGTGCGACACGGTCGCAGCGTCGGAGCCGATCAGCACCCAGCGCGTGGTGCCGCCGGCGCCCGGAAGGACCTGGGCCACGCCCGGTGATCGCTCGAGGGCGGTCGTGGCCGCCGTCTCGAACGCGGCGGCATCGGCCGCGGTGTCCCAGACGGTGTGCATGAGGACGGCCCAGGCACCATCGGGACCCTCGACGACGGCCAGACGGTCGCCGCCCCAGCCGGCCGCCGCCTCTGTCGCCGCGCCGTTCGGGACACCCGCCTCACGCAGCCAGATCCCGAGCTGGAGCTCGCCGAAGGTGTCCTGGAGCGGGACCGTCCAGCCCTTGCCCAGGGAGGCGGCCAGATCCGTCGGCAGGGTCACGGCGATGGGGGCCTCCGCCGACTTCTCGGGATGGAGGATCTGCTCCGTCGAGGTCGGCATCTTCGTGAACAGGGCGTTGACCGCATCCCAGCCGCCCTTGCTCTGGATCGTCGAGACCCAGCCGAGGCCCGTCGTGTACGGGAATGTCAGCGTGTCGCGCAGGATCGCCGGCGCGTTCGTCAATGCCGCCTGTGCCTCCGGATCACTGCCGGCGGCCAGGATCTCGAGGAGGTCGGCCTGGCTCAGGTTGGCAGCGGCCCACTGCGTCATCAACAGGCTCGCGTCGCCCTCGTAGACCGCTTGCCGAGCGAGCAACCGATCACTCTGGTCGAGGATGCCGTGCTGGTCCTTGAAGATCGTCGAGTTCTGGTCCTGCAGGGCGTGATCGTATTCGTGGCTGAAGTAGAAGCGCTCATTCGCGCCGGTGCCCCCCGACTTCGAGACGACGTAGAGCTTGCTTTCGTCGTCGCGGTAGAAGGCCGCCACGCCGCCGCTGAGGAGGTCGAGGCTGAGATCCCGCAGGCTCGCGTCGGCCGGGATGAGCCCGAGTGCCTTGTACAGGCGTTCGTTGGCGGCAAGGTAGGCCGGCGGGGTCTCCTCGTCGAACTGCTTGGTGAGGAGCGTCCGGAGCTCCGTGCCGTCGATGAACTGGCGGGCGACCGGCTTGTTGGGCTTGAGGCCGCGGATGGCCACGACCTGCTGCTCGACGGTGTCGTAGACCGCGTTCGCATCGACGCTGGCGGCTGGACTGGCCGACGCTGCGGGGGCCGCGCTCGGGAGCGGAGAGGATGAAGGCGCAGGCGTGACGGCAGGCGACGGGCTTGGCGACGTCGCGCTCGGCCCGCAGCCAACGACGGCCAGGATCGACGCAAGCGCGAGCGCGGCGAGCATGACTGGACGTCGCGTGGACTGGCTGGACATGGGCGGGATTGTCGCACGGGTCCCCGACCGAGCCGGTTCGTGCCGCCACGATGTCGCTTTCTTAATCGCTCTGCGTCTCGACCCTGAACCACGCATCCCTACTGTATTCCTCGGACGAACCCGCAAATGGTTCTATCCCTCCCTCCCTCGACCCGAGGTGCCGATTGGGCAGGCACCTCGGGTCTTTCTCTTTGTGGCGGCGAATGCCGGCGGCGTCCAGGATCGGCCGAGGCGTTCGTTGGCCGGCTCCGCCGGTCGCTCACGCACCTCGAAGTGCGCTCGCTCCCTTGCTCGCCGTCCGCCTTCGCCGCGGACCGCCCTGGGCGCCGATTCTCGGTTCATCGGGCTGGTGGTTCGGGGTGCAGGCTGCTGTGTCAGAATCGGGTCATGGAAGTGACTTGGTATGGGCGGACGTGTGTTCGGTTGCGGGGGAAGGACGCTGTCGTCGTGACGGATCCGTTCCAGTCGGTGGTCGGGCCGACGGGGAGAGGGATCACGGGCGACATCGTCACGTTCAGTCATCCCGACGATCGGCCGTTGCCGAAGGCCAAGGGCAAGGCCGTCGCGCGACGGGCGAACGCTGCTGCCGTCGAGCCTCGATGACTCGTTCGTGCTGGACGGCCCCGGCGAGTACGAGGTCAAGGAGGTCCTGGTCACGGGCGTTCGGACGTATCGTGACGACGCCAAGGGTGCCGAAACCGGCAAGCAGGTCTCGTTCGTCGTCGAGATCGACGGCGTCCACACGATCCACCTCGGCGACATCGGCCACCTCCTGTCCGAGGAGAAGCTCGCCGACATCGGGTCGGTCGACATCGCGTGCGTGCCGCTCGGTGGGTCGCTCTCGCCGCAGCGGGCTGCGGCGATCGTCGCCCAGCTCGATCCGAGGATCGTGGTGCCGATGCCGATCTGCGACGACGATGCCGAATGCGCGGACGCGCTCCGGAAGTTCTTCCACGAGATGGGCGCCGAGGCGATCACGCAGCCGAAACTGGCGGTGACCGCGACGAGCCTGCCGGCCGAGACGATCACCGTCCTGCTCGAGTCGCGCGGCAAGCAGATCTGACGCCAGGGTTCAGCCCCGGTCGAGGACGACCCGCCCGCGCTTGATCACGGTCCGCGTCAGGTCGGCGGCCGGCCAGTACGGGATCTGGTTCGACGTCGGGACGCGCCAGATCACGACGTCGGCGGCCTTGCCCGGCTCGAGCGAGCCGATCTCGTCCTCGAGGCCGACCGCGCGCGCCGCATTGATGGTCACGGCACTCAGGACCTCGTCAGGCGACAGGCCGAGCTCCACGCAGGCCACGGTCATGGCCAGCGGCAGGCTGGCGACCGGTGAAGTGCCCGGGTTGAAGTCGGTGCCGATGGCGACCGGGATGCCCCGGTCGATGAACGTCCGGGCGGGTGCTCCGTGGTCCTTCATCAGGAACCAGGTCGTCGCCGGCAGGACCGTGGCGACGACCGCCCGATCGTCGGCGGCAGCCGCGGCCAGGGCATAGATCCCGTCCTCGGACGGCGTCGCGAGATGGTCGGCCGAGTAGCGCCCCGAGGTCGGCCGCCAATTCGGCCCCGCCCGACGGGGCGAGTTCGTCCGCATGCAGCCGGAGCCCCATCCCGTATCCGGCGGCCGCCTCCAGGATCCGCCGTGACTGGTCCGCGTCGAACACGCCGTTCTCGCAGAAGACGTCGCAGAAGCGGGCCCGGCCGTGGGCGGCCACCCCGGGCGAGCTGCTCATCGATCACGGACCGGACGTAGGCCTCGGTGCCTTCGGGTCGTGTCCGGAACTCCGGCGGGACGGCGTGGGCGCCGAGATAGGTCGGCACGATCTCGATCGGTCCCTCGAGCCCGAGCTGATAGGCGGCCTCGATCAGCCGGATCTCGGTCTCGAGGTCGAGGCCGTAGCCGGACTTCGCCTCGATGGTGGTCACCCCGTGGCCGAGCATCTCGTCGAGCCAGCGCCGGCCGTGATCCATCAGTTCCTCGGCCGTTGCCGCCCGGGTCGCGGCGACCGTGGACAGGATGCCGCCGCCCGCCGCCAGGATCTCGAGATAGCCCGCGCCGCGCTGGCGGAGCAACCACTCGCCCTCGCGCGAGCCACCGAACAACAGGTGCGTGTGCGGGTCGATCAGCCCGGGCGTGACGGTCCCGCCGGCGGCATCGATCCGGGCGAACCGGCCGAGCGGGTAGCCCTCGGCCTCGAGGGCGGTCTCGAGGGAGGCCCGTGGCCCGACCGCCGCGATCCGGCCCTCCCAGCAGGCGACGACCGGCGCATCCGGGGCATCCGGCCCGCCGACCTCCGTCCGCCGACAGCCGGCCGACATCGCCCTGGGCCGCGCCCATCCGGACGCCGCCGGCGAGCGTGACGACCTCGGATGCACCGACGATGAGGAGCCCCGGGGTCGGCTCGTCGCTCCGGCCGCCGTGGATGAGCCGGAACGGGCCGCCCGCTCACCGCGCGATGCCGGCGTCGGACCGGGCGGCCTCGAGGCGGAGCTCGAGCGCCTGCATCGGCGAGAAGTCGCGCAGGCGCAGGAAGGTGGCGGCGGCGGCGAGGCGGCGCTCGACCGGGTCCTCGCGTGGGCGCGTCGGCCCGATCGGCGACCGCAAGGAATGCAGCCAGCGGGGCAAGCCCGATGAGTTCGGACTCGGCGAGCTCCACGCCGTCCTCCGCGGCGACGTCGCGGACGGTCTCCCAGACCAGCCACAGCGGTGTCGTTGCGAAGTCGAGGATGTTCATCGAGACCTGGGCGCGGCCGAGTTCCTCGATCCAGAAGCCGTTGGCCTGGACCCTGGGCAGGCCGCCACCCGACTCACGGACGCGCCGCGCGATGCGCTTGGCCAGCTCGACGTCGCGCGAATCGAGGTTGATGTTGTAGGCGATGAGGAAGGGCCGGGCGCCGACGGCGACCGCGCCGGCCGACGGATGGACCCGGGCCGGTCCGAAGTCGGGGCTCGCGGCCGTTCAGCCCGATCTCGCTCCTTGAGTCCCTCGTAGCCGCCGCGCCGGACGTCGGCGAGCTTCACCCGCTCCGGGCGGGTCGCCGCGTTCGCGTACAGGAAGACGGGCAGGTCGTAGCGCCAGCGCGATCCGTTGCCCGAACGCGCGGGCGAGTTCGACGCAGTCGTCCATCGTCGTCGCCGCGAGCGGCACGAACGGGATGACGTCGACGGCCCCGATCCGCGGGTGCTCGCCGGTGTGGACATCCATGTCGATCTCGTGGATCGCCGTCGCCGACCAGGCGCTCCAGGGCGTCCATGACCGGGCCGTGCTCGCCGGCCATCGTGAAGACCGACCGGTTGTGGCTCGCGTCGCTCGTCCGGTCGAGGAGATAGACCCCACTGCCGGCCGTGATCGCCTCGGCCAGCCGGTCGACGACGTCGAGGCGGCGGCCTTCGGAGACGTTCGGGACGGATTCGATCAGCACTCGACGATGCTAGCGCTCCGGAGGACCGCCAATGCGGTCAGTCGTCGGTGGCGAGCATCGGAACGTGGATCCCACGCTCGCGGGCGACGTCGATCGCCCGCTCGTATCCTGCGTCGACGTGGCGCAGGACGCCCATCGCCGGATCGGTCGTCAGGACGCGGGCAAGCTTCTCCGCCGCGAGTTCCGTGCCATCCGCGACGACGACCATCCCGGCGTGCTGGCTGTAGCCGATGCCGACGCCCCCGCCATGGTGGATCGACACCCAGGATGCGCCGGCGGCGGTATTGACCAGGGCGTTGAGCAGCGGCCAGTCGGCGACCGCGTCCGAGCCGTCGAGCATCGATTCGGTCTCGCGGTTGGGCGAAGCCACGGACCCCGAATCGAGGTGGTCACGACCGATGACGATCGGGGCGCTGACCTCGCCGGTCCGGACGAGCTCGTTGAAGGCGAGGCCGGCGCGCGAGCGCTCGCCATAGCCGAGCCAGCAGATCCGCGCCGGCAGTCCCTGGAACGGGACCCGCGCCTCGGCCATCTCGATCCAGCGATGCAGTCCGGCGTCGTCGGGGAAGAGCTCGAGGACGGCCCGATCGGTCCTGAGGATGTCGGCCGGGTCACCCGACAGCGCGGCCCAGCGGAACGGGCCGCGACCCTCGCAGAACTGTGGCCGGATGAAGGCGGGCACGAAACCCGGGTAGTCGAACGCGTCGTCGACGCCGGCCTCGAAGGCGAAGGCCCGCAGGTTGTTGCCGTAGTCGAAGACGACCGCCCCGGCCCGTTGGAACGCGAGCATCGCCTCGCACGTGGGCAGCCATCGACCGGCGCGAGCGGCGCTGGTACTCGTCGGGAAGCCGGGCGCGCAGCTCGAGCGCGTCGGCGAGGGAGATCTCGGCCGGGACGTAGCCGGCGAGCGGGTCGTGCGCCGACGTCTGGTCCGTGACGAGGTCGAACGGTTCGCCCGCCGCCGCCCAGGCCGGCTCGATCTCGGCCGCGTTGCCGACCAGCGCGATGCTGACCGATTCGCCCGGCCGCGGCAGCCGCGCGCGCCCAGGCCAGCGCCTCGGCCGGATCGTGCGGTCAGCCGGTCGACGTAGCCGATCTCGAGGCGACGGCGGGCCCGCGCCTCGTCGACCTCGATGACGATGGCGACCCCGTCGTTCATGGTCACCGCGAGCGGCTGGGCGCCGCCCATCCCGCCGAGGCCCGCCGTCAGGGTCACGGTCCCGCGCAGCGTCCCGCCGAAGTGCTGGCGGGCCGCCTCGGCGAAGGTCTCGTAGGTGCCCTGCAGGATGCCCTGGGTGCCGATGTAGATCCACGACCCGGCGGTCATCTGGCCGTACATCATCAGGCCGCGCTTCTCGAGGTCGCGGAAGTGCTCCCAGGTCGCCCACTTGCCGACGAGGTTCGAGTTGGCGATGAGGACGCGCGGCGCCCACGGGTGCGTCCGCAGGACACCGACCGGCTTGCCCGACTGGACGAGCAGCGTCTCGTCGCCTTCGAGCTGCGCGCAGCTCGCGGACGATCGCGTCGAAGGCGGCCCAGGACCGCGCGGCCCGGCCGGTGCCGCCGTAGACGACGAGGTGGTCGGGGTCCTCGGCGACCTCGGGATCGAGGTTGTTCATGAGCATCCGGAGCGCGGCTTCCTGCTCCCAGCCACGGCAGGTCAGGTCGCTGCCGCGCGGGGCGCGGACCGGGCGGGCGCCGATGGGGCTCGGCGGACTCGGTCGGGGTCTCCATCGGCGACAGGTTACTGCCGCAGCCCGGCCATGACGAGGTCGCCGAACTTGCGGTCGCCGACCGCGGTGATCGACACGAGACGGTCGCCCGGCAGGGTCGTGTGATAGGTCCGCGCACCCTGGCTGCAGACCGTGACCTCGACCGTGTGCGGACCGATCAGTTGCTGGGCGTGACTGGCCACGCCGCCCGCCGGCGCGCACGCGGCCCGGTCGTACGAATCGCGCCAGCCCCGGTAGAAATCGTCGCTGTAGACGCCCGGCCGGAGCTGGATCACGGACGAGACGGCCAGGTCGTCGCCGCTGGAGCCACCCGGAGCGACGACGATGCCGACCGCGACCGCCGAGGCGGCCTGCGCCAGCGCTGCGTCGCCGACCATCCCGGCGGCGCTGTCGGGTGCGGGCTGCATCGCGATACCCGCGATGCTCGCCGGCAGGATGCGCAACAGCCGACCGTCGACGACGAGTGGGGCGGCGACCCCGGGACTCGTGCCAGCGGTCGGGATCGAGGTCGGCGCGGCATCTGTCGGGGTCGATCCCGCCGCCGAACCCGATGCGGCCGCGTCACCACCGCACGCCGCCACGCTGACCGACGCGAGGACGAGCAGCGCCACGACGGCGGGGCGTGCGAGCCGACGCTCGCGTCGGTCAGGCAAGGTCGCGCCGCATGACCGGGAACCGTTCGTCGTCGATGGCGAGGGCGAATCCGACCGACATCCAGAACGATGGGGTCGCGGCGCTCGTCGCGTCGGGCGCGGCACCGATCGTCGGGTAGGTCTCGACGGCCGTGAAGCCGCGGCCCGGCCAGGTCGTCGCAGACCGCCTCGATGAGGGTCCGGGCGAGACCGGCGCCGCGTGCCTCGGCCGTGGTCGCGATGCAGGTGATGACCGCGGGCAGCGGTGCGTCGGGCAGCGCGGGATAGAGGTCGCGTGTTCGCTGGGCGCGCGGGTACGCGGTCAGCGGGCCGAACTGCGCGTAGACGGCCGGGACGTCGTCGCGCAGCAGGACCTTGGCATAGCTTCCGGCCACGCCCAGCCCGCGACCCAGCAGTTGGAGCTTGCGCGGCGCGTCCGACCCGACCGTCGGGCGGGCGGCCGGACGCGGCGCGAACGGATTGTCGATCGGCCCCGCGTCCTCTTCGCCCGGCGTCAGGAACGGGTTGGCCGGGCGGGCACCGGCGAACGGGTTCGCGAGAGGCTCCCTCGCCTCGAGGTCGGCGAGGAACGGGTTGGCCGGGCGCGCCTTCGCAGGTAACGTGCCCGGCCCTGCGCCCGGGGCCACCGGCTCCAGCCAGCTCAAGCGCGCCGCCTTCGAGCCTCGGTCGGCGTCCTCCCAGTAGTCGCACGAACGATGGTCGAAGCCTGGATCCGCGCAGGGCGGGATCAACCCGAACCCCGTGGCATCGGTGACGTCGACGACGGTGATCTCGCTCATCGGTTGCCTCGGCGGCGGTCAGCCGGCCAGGTCGGCGAGGACGCCGTCGTGGACCATGGCCGTCGCGGCGGCGAGGTCGGGCCCCGGCTCGCGGTCGCCGTCGAGGTGGCGGACGCGCGCCCGGATCCGGTCGAGCGCTTCGACGACCCCTGTGCCGGGCGCCGCGCCGTGGACCCCCGGGTCGTCGAGCCGCAGGTCGAGCGCCTGGGCCGCGACGAGCGCTTCGATCGCGAGGATCCGCTCGACGTGGGCGAGCACCGTCCGGGCGTGCCGGGCCGAGATCGAGCCCATCGAGACGTGGTCCTCCTGGTTCGCACTCGTCGGGATCGAGTCGACCGATGCCGGGTGGGCCAGGACCTTGTTCTCCGACACGAGGGCGGCGGCCGTGTACTGGTAGATCATCATCCCGGAGTCGATGCCGGACGATGCGGCGAGGAATGGCGGCAGCCCGCCGTTGAGCCGCGGATCGACCAGCAACGCCGTCCGCCGCTCGCTGATCGAGCCGAGCTCGGCGATCGCGATCTTCGCGAAGTCCAGCGCCAGCGCGATCGGCTCGCCGTGGAAGTTGCCGCCGCTGATGACCCGCCCGCCTCCGGTCGCGATGGTCCCCTCGTCGGCGACGCCGCCGCCCGGGAAGACGAGCGGGTTGTCGGTCGCGGAGTTGAGCTCGATGTCGAGGACACGGCGGAGATGGTCGAGCGTGTCGCGCACCGCCCCATGGACCTGGGGCGTGCAGCGCAGCGAGTACGGGTCCTGGACCTTGTGGGCGTGGCCGTGATGGCCGGTCTGCAGCCCACTGTCGCGCAACAGATGGCGCAATTCGGCCGCGACGGCGATCTGGCCGGGATGCGGGCGAGCCAGCTGGTAGGCCGCGGCGAAGGCCACGTCGGTCCCGAGCAGCGCCTCGACCGACATCGCGGCGACCACGCTCGCCGTCCGTGACAGCCGGTCCGCGTCGGCCAGCACGAGCGCCCCGATGGCTCCCATCATCTGCGTCCCGTTGAGCAGCGCGAGGCCCTCCTTCGCCTCGAGGGCGAGCGGTTCGAGGCCGGTCGCGCGCAGGGCGTCTGCGGCCGGGACGACCGCTCCGTCCCGTTCGACCTCACCGAGCCCGATGAGTGGCAGCGCCAGGTGCGCCAGCGGCGCGAGATCGCCCGACGCGCCGACGCTGCCCTGTTCCGGCACGACCGGATGGATGCCCAGGCGGAGGAAGTCCAGCAGGCGGTCGACCAGGAGCGGCCGGCAACCGCTGTGGCCCAGGGCGAGGGTGTTCGCCCGCAACAGCAGCATCGCTCGGACGATCTCGCGGGGGAACGGCTCTCCGACACCGGCGGCATGGCTCATCAACAGGTTCCGCTGGAGGCGGCCGGCCTCCGCGGGTGGGATCGTGGTGGACGCCAGGGCGCCGAACCCCGTCGTCACGCCGTAGACCACGGCACCCTCGGCGACGAGCGATTCGATGAGGTCGCGCGCTTCCTGCATGCGTTCGCGAGCGTGGACATCGAGCGAGGCGGTGGCGTCGTGACGCGCGACTGCCTCCACGTCCGCGATCGTCAGGTCCGCGCCGGTGAGCACGATCGGGCCCTGTACCCGGCGGTCCGGGTAGAAGTGCGGGACCTCCGGTTCAGTCACCGCCCGAGGATAGTCGGCTATGCTCGGGCGCGCCCACCCATGACAACCTTGAGGTCCGCGTGCTCGCCTTCATCGACGAGATCGTCATCCCGTTCCTGAACAACCTGTACGGCGCCGTCGGCTATCTCGGCGTCATGTTCGCCATGGCCATCGAATTGGCGATGGTGCCGCTGCCCTCCGAGCTGATCCTGCCCTATGCCGGGTTCCTCGTCTCGGACCCGACCCAGCTCGAGCCGATCACGGGCCAGCCGTGGAACTTCTGGATCGTGGTCATCGCCGCGACCATCGGCAACACGCTCGGGTCGTTGGTGGCCTACGCGATCGGGGCATACGGCGGCCGGCCGTTCCTGGAGCGGTATGGCAAGTACCTGCTCATCCGCCCGCACGAGATCGAACTCGCCGACTCGTTCTTCGCCCGCCACGGCGGCGCGACCGTGTTCATCGGCCGGCTCCTGCCGATCGTCCGGACGTTCATCAGCTTCCCGGCCGGCGTGGCCCGGATGCGGCTGTCGACGTTCATCATCTTCTCGACCGCGGGGGCGTTCATCTGGTCCTGCGTGCTGGTCTACGCCGGCGTCGTCCTCGGTGACAACTGGGCCGAGATCCGGCACGCGCTCCAGCCCTTCGACCTGGCCATCGCGGTCGGGGTCGTCGCGGCGGTCGCCCTGTTCATCTGGTGGCGGGTCGGGATGCCCGGCCGGCCGGGTCGTCGATCGGACGATGACGCGGCGGCCTAGCCCGGACGCTCCTCTGGCGGCTTGACGTTCCGGAACTCGCGGTACATCAGCAGGTCGTAGGCGATCTTGAAGCCGCCGGCGAGGTAGAACGGCAGCGCCGCGTAGCCGGCGCTGGCCATGAGCACGGACGAGAACGATGGCGAGATGGCCGCGCCGGTCGTCCGGGCGACCCCGGTCACACCGGCCGCCGCCGACCGCTCGTCCGGGTCGACGACGGCCATGACGTAGGACTGGCGAGTCGGCACGTCCATCTGGCTGAGGCTGAACCGGACGAGCAGGACGGCGACGGCCAACGGCAGCGTCGGCATCAGCGGCACGAGGATCAGCAGGACGTTGGACGGGATGTGGGTGAAGACCATCGTGTTGATGAGCCCGAACCGTGCCGCGATGCGCGCGGCCGACAGCGACGACACGGCCGCCAGCAGGTTCGCGGCGAAGAAGATGAGCCCGAGCTGTCCGGGATCGGCACCGAACTGGATGTGGAACCAGTAGGCCATCAGGCTCTGCGGGATGAACCCGCCACCGAACGCGTCGATCGAGAACAGGACCGACAGCTTGAGCACGACGCCCTTCGATCGGCCGAGCCCGAAACGCCGGCGGATCCCGTCGGTCGAGACGGTCGCCGGAGGCGCCTCGATCGCGGGGTCGAGTCGCCAGAAGCCGGCCGACCATCAGCAGCCCGATGACTGCGTAGCCGATGACGATCGCGCGGTAGGCGTCGAGCGGCGCGAGCCCGCCATCGATGAGCGCCTGGCTGACCAACCCGGCACCGAGAGCCCCCGTCGCCGTCGCCACGTAGCCGACGACGTTGTACCAGGCGAAGGTCGCCGTCCGGCGGCGGTCCGGGATCGTCTGACTCAAGGCGGCCTGCTCGATCGCGAGGAAGGGCCCGACCTCGTTCCCGGTCGGCGAGATGACGCCGATCGCGCCGGCCAGGATGAGCAAGGGGACCCAGCTCGTGAACGCGAAGACGACGCCCGCGACGATCATCAGCCCCGCACCCGCGACCAGGACCCGGCGCCGGCCGAGCCGGTCCGCATTCGTCGTCAGCCACAGCGAGATGAGCGTGTCGCCGATGAGCGTGAAGGTCAGGACGAGGCCGACCGCCAGGGGGTCCAGCCCGGCTGCCGCGAGGTACAGCACCAGGACGACAGCCAGGAAGCCGTAGCCGAACATCCGGAGCGTCCGCATCGCGAACAGCAGCCGGCCGTCGCGATCGAGCCCGCGCAGGCTCGGGATGAGCCCCGGATCGGGCGGCGTCGAGGTCACGTCAGCGAGTGTCGGGCTGCGTCCGGTCTGCCAGAATGGCGCCGGAGGTCATGAGCAGACGATGGGTTCGAGCCACGACACGGACGCTCCCGGTCACGCCGGAGCGATCGCCCACCACGAGACGACCGACCACGGCGACGACCATGGTCATGACGACCATGCCCACGCCGAGGAAGCGCTCGGCCCGATCGACGTCGCGGCCTGGGGCGCGGGCGTGCTCGGGATCGCACTCGGCGCGGTGATCGCGATCTGTTTCATGTGGGCGACGTCCGCCGCACCCTGACCATCCCGCCGGCGCGGCTAGAACAGTCCGACGATGTTCCCGTCGGCGTCGATGTCGATCTTCTCGCCTCCCGGTCGGGACGGCAGGCCGGGCATCGTCCGCATCTCGCCGCACAGCGGCGTGATGAAGCCTGCCCCGGCCGATAGGCGGACCTCACGGATCGGCACCGTGAAGCCGGTCGGGCGATTCTTGAGCGCCGCGTCATGGCTCAGCGAGTACTGCGTCTTGGCCATGCAGATCGGCAGATGGCCGTAGCCCAGGTCCTCGAACTGCTTGAGCGACTTCCGGGCAGCCGGCAGGAACTCGACCCCATCGGCGCCGTAGACCCGGGTCGCGATCGTCATGATCTTCTCGGCCAGCGGCATCTCGTCCGGGTAGAGCAGCTCGAACTTCGCGCTGCCGTCCTGCGTCGCCGCCCAGACCGCCTCGGCCAATGCGGCCGCCCCCGCCCCGCCATCCACGAAATGCGTGGCGACGACAGCGTCGCGGGCGCCCGCGGCCAGGGCCGCCTCGCGGATGGCCTCGACCTCGGCCGGCGTGTCGTCGGGGAACGAGTTGATCGCGACGATGGCCGGGATGCCGTACATCGTCACGTTCTCGATCTGCTTGGCGAGATTCTGGCAGCCGAGGCGGACCGCCTCCACGTTCTCCTCGAGGAGCGCCGGGTCGAGCGGCTTGCCGGCGACGATCTTGCCGACCCCACCGTGCATCTTGAGCGCCCGGACCGTGGCGACCACGACGGCCGCATCGGGCGAGAGGCCCGATGCCCGGCACTTGATGTCGAAGAACTTCTCGGCGCCCATGTCGGCCCCGAAGCCCGCCTCCGTGCAGACGATGTCGTTCGTCGCGAGCGCCAGGCGGTCGGCGATGATCGAGTTGTTGCCGTGGGCGATATTCGCGAACGGCCCGGCGTGGACGAAGGCGGGACCGCCCTCGAGCGTCTGGAGCAGGTTCGGCTTGATGGCATCGCGGAGCAGGACCGTCATCGACCCCGCGACGCCGAGGTCCTCTGCGGTCACCGGTTTCCCCTCGGTCGTCGTGGCCAGGACGATCCGACCGAGCCGCGCCCGCAGGTCGAAGATGTCGGTGGCCAGGGCGAGGACCGCCATCACCTCGGAACCGACCGTGATGACGTACTCCGTTTCGCGCGGGATGCCATCCTCGCGCCCGCCCAGCCCGATGACCACGTGGCGCAACGCGCGGTCGCTGATGTCGACGACGCGCGGCCACAGGATCCCGTGCGGGTCGATGCCATGCGGATTCTTGTGATGGATGCTGTTGTCGATGAACGCGGCCGCCAGGTTGTGCGCGGCTCCGATGGCATGGACGTCGCCGGTCAGGTGGAGGTTGAAGTCCTCCATCGGGATGACCTGGCTGTAGCCGCCGCCGGCCGCCCCGCCCTTGATGCCGAAGACCGGACCGAGCGAGGGCTGGCGGATGTTGACCGCGGCCTTCCTGCCGATGTGGTTGAGCCCCTGGGCGAACCCGACCGAGGTCGTCGACTTGCCCTCGCCGAGGGGGGTCGGCGTGATGGCGGTGACCAGGACGTACTTGCCGCGCGGTCGTTCGGCCTCCAGGCGGCGGATGCCCTCGAGGGTGACCTTGGCCTTCGTCGGCCCGTAGAGCTCGAGCTCGTCATCGGCGATCCCGAGGTCGTGCGCGACGTCCACGATCGGGCGCGGCGTGACGCCTCGAGCGATCTCGAGGTCGGACGGGAAGCTCATCGATCTCCTCCGGACAGGACGGGACTGGCGGCTGTCGTGGTCGAGGACGGCGTGCGATCGAACGGCGCCTGGCGTTCGGCGGCGCGGATGAGGTGGGTCAGCAGGATGGCGTTCGTGAGCGGGCCGACGCCCCCGGGGACCGGTGTGATCGCCGAGGCCACCTCCACGGCCGACGCGAAGTCCACGTCGCCGACGATGTGGCCATCCACGACGTTGATCCCGACATCGACCACGACCGCGCCCGGCTTGAGCATGGCTCCGGTGATCAGGCCGGGTCGGCCGGCGGCGACGATGACGATGTCGGCACGACCGACGTGGCCGGCGAGGTCGCTCGTGCGCGAGTGGCAGACCGTGACCGTCGCGTCTTCCTTGACCAGCATGAACGCGGCCGGCATGCCCACGACCGCCGAGCGACCGACGACCACCGCATCCTTGCCCGCGATCTCGATGCCGGATCGGCGGAGGATCTCGATCGCGGCGTGGGCCGTCGCGGGCAGGAACCCGTCATAGCCGAGGCGCAGCAGGCCGGCGTTGAGCGGGTGGATGCCGTCGATGTCCTTGGCCGGATCGATCGCCTCGATGACGGTCCGCAGCCGGATCGTCGGCGGCAGCGGCATCTGGACGATGACGCCATCGACCGCCGGGTCCTCGTTCAGAGCGCGGACGGCAGCGGCCACGCTCGCCTCGGTCGCCTCGCCTTCGAGTTCGACGAAGCCGGCATCGATGCCGACCTTCGCGCAGCCGCGCAGGATCCGCTCGAGGTAGACCGCCGACGGCGCATCACGCCCGACGATGACGACACGGAGACCGGGTGGCCGGCCGCGCTTCGTGGTGAACGCCGCGACGTCCTCCGCGACGGCACGCCGGATCTCCTCGGCGATGGGGCCGCCCTCCAGGAGACGGCCCCGGGAGGACGGTGCGGTCAAGGCAGGTCTTCGGCCGCGATCGGCTCGCGCGACGCGCCGGCACCGACGAGCTCGCGGATCTCCGCCGCCAGGTGCTCGACCTCGTGGAGCAGCTCATCGACGCGGACCGTCATCATCTCCTGGTATTCGGGGTCGCCGACCGATGGCAGGTTGACCAGCACGTTCGCCGCCGCTCCACGCGCCGCCGCTTCCCCGAGCAGTGAGGCGACGTTGAGGTCGCTGGCGGCATTGACGTTGCAGCGGCCGGCCAGCGACTCAGCGGTCGCGAGCAGCTCGACGCAGGCTTCCACGCAGCCGAGCGGGACCTCTGCGGCGATGCGCGCTGCCGACTGCAGGGCAGCCGCGCGGGCCTCGCGCTCCTCATCCGTGTCGCGCGCCATCTTCATGGCCGCACCGAAGCCCGGCGTACGCCTCGGCGTCTTCGTCCGCGAGAGTCAGGAACCGATCCGCGAGATCGCGGCCTGACCCGCCGGCCCAGGTGTGGAGATGGGCGTGTTCGGCGTACCTCGGACGACCCTCGGAGAGTGCCGCGACCATCGCCACCAGACCCGCCGCGAGCGCCGCCCCGACCGCCGAGGCGCTGCCGCCGCCGGGGACCGGAGCAGCAGATCCCAGCGCACTCACGAACCCGTCGAGCGTGAGATCCCGAAAGCGCGGACCGGCAGTCTCTTCCATCACCGCGATTGTACGGTCGCGCGTCGGCTCCAGTGAGCCGTGGTTCCCTCGCATCGGGCGCCCGCCGCGCGTTTCCCTCACAGGGGGTGCCCGATCGGCGCGGCCGGCGCCCGAGGCGAAGGCGCCGGCAAGAGAGGGAGCGAGCGCACCCATAGGTGCGTGAGCGACCGATCGCAGTCCGGCAACGCACGCATCGCGCGCCCGCCACGCCGATCACCGGGACGGGGGCGGTACCGGCGCCCCCGTCCCGTGCGACCGACGTCTGGACCGGCGGCGGTGGGAGGTCCGCGGGCGGTCCGGTCCGGCGTCGCGAAAGGACCCCAGTCCTCCGACGCCGATGCTGTGGTCGGATCAGGCGGCCCGGCGCCGGACCTCCTCGTCGAGACCGGTCACCGTCCAGCGCCGCGACCGGTGCTGAAAGGTGAGCGAGAGCCGCGCTCGCGGCGTGTCGACTTCGAAGAGCGTCCGGGGCCCGCTGATGACGGGATAGGCGGCGGCCTCCTCGCGGACGACCGCGAGTCGCGTGATCTGGAGTCGTTCGTCGCCCCAGGTGATCTCACGTGGCCGACCGTTGAACCAATCGGTGCGGACCTTGACCTGGACCGGTTCGACACGGATGAATGCCATTCGGGATGGCTCCTTTCCGGGGGCGCTTGGGTCGTGTCGTCCGGGGCACTCGTGCGACAGAACGTCTGTTCGGTTGTACCGCCGACACTAGACCGAACAGGTGTTCGATGTCAAGCGTCGTCAGGCGGAATATCGTCGAGGTCCGTGTCACCTTGGCTGTCACGATCCGATGACGTCGCGCGCAGCTGCCGACGCGGCGTCCGGCGGACCGGCCGGACCGCCTCGAGCCCGCCGGTCGAGCGGATTGCGCGGGTCACGTTCGAATGGCGCGGGCAGCCCCGTCCCGACCAGCCGACCGCGGGTAACGGCCCGCTCGCCATACCGACGCCGCAGCGCATCGGCCGCTTCCACGGCGCGGCGCCGACGCGGATCCGTCGTCTCGAAGAGCGACAGCTGTTCGCGCTCGCCGAGGTTCGACGCCTGGACGCCGAGAAGCCGGACCTTCATCCCACGCATCTCGGGTCGCGCGAGGGCGAGAGCCGTCGCGTAGATCGGGTCGGTCATGTCCGTCGGTTCGACCAGGGTCCGCTGACGGGTGATGGTGTGGAACCCGCTGTCGCGGATCTTGACCGCGATGGTCCCGGCCTTGACGCCGGCGGACCGGAGCCGGCCGGCGACTCCATCGGCCATGGCGAGCAGCGTCCGCTCGATGACCTCGGGATCGCTCGTGTCGGTATCGAAGGTGTGCTCGTGACTGACCGACTTCGCTGGATCCCCGTCGTGGACGGTGTCCGCGTCGCGGCCGCGCGCGCGATCGACCAGTGACGCCCCATGCTTCCCGAACCGGCGCACGAGAAGGTCCGGCGGCAGAGCGGCGAGGTCGCCGATCGTACGGACGCCGTACTCCGCGAGCGCGGAGGCCGTCTTCTCCCCGACGCCCCACAGCCGTCCGATCGCCAACGGCTCCAGGAAGGCCGCCTCGTCACCGGCCCGGACCACGACCAGTCCATCAGGCTTCTGGAGGTCCGAGGCGATCTTGGCGACGAGCTTCGTCGTCGCGACGCCCACCGACGCGGTCAGCCCGACCTCGGCGCGGGTCTCGTCCTTGATCCGCCGGGCGATCGTCGGCCCGTCGCCGAAGAGCGCCGCCGACCCGGTGACGTCGAGGAACGCTTCGTCGATCGAGATCGGCTCGACGAGGGGCGTGTAACGCCGGAGGATGGCCATGACGTCGCGACTGGCCAGCTGATAGCGGCGCCCGTCGACCGGCAGGAAGACCGCGTCCGGGCAGCGCCGGTACGCCTCCCGCAACGACATGGCCGAGTGGATCCCGAAGCGCCGCGCCTCGTAGCTCGCCGCCGAGACGACGCCCCGTGCGTCCTCGCCACCTGCGCCTCCGACGACGACCGGTCGCCCGCGCAGCGCCGGATCGTCGCGCTGCTCGACGGCCGCGAAGAAGGCGTCGAGGTCGACGTGCAGGATGGTCCGCTCGGTCATGGTCGCTATCATCGTCCCGCTGTGGAACCCCCTGCCGATGACGGTGCCGGCGCCGGCCCGAGTCCGCCGTCCGCCATCGCCGTCGGGGCGTTTGCGCTACTGATCGTGGCCGGCGCGCTGGTCGCCTGGCTGATCCCGATCACGGCCGTGGTCCTCGTCTGGCCCATCCTGTTCTTCGTCCCCGGCTGGGTGGTCGTCCGTCGGGTGGTGCCGGACCTGCCGATGCCGGGCGCGGTCGGTGCCGCGGTCGTGACCAGCGTCTATGCGTCGGCTCATCTCGTGAACCTCGTGGCCCGGCTGACCGGGTTCGGGCGCGAGGCGGTCATCGTCAGCGCGATCGTCCTGGTCGCCACGACGCTGGCCGTCGGCGGTCTGCGCCATCGCTGGCTCGCCCCCCTCGCGCGGCCGACGCGCGCGGGCTTCGCGGCTGCCCTCCGCGCCGACGCCCCCGCCTGGATCGTCGCCGCGGCCGCCGGGCTCGCGGTGCTTGCCGTCCTGATGGCCAACGGCTGGCACGAGACGCCCGATGGCTGGGTCGCAGGTGGCTGGAACTGGAGCGACCTGCTCGTCCACGTCTCGATCGGCTCGAGCATCGCGGCCGGCAACTTCCCGCCAGAGGTCCCCTACTTCGCTGGGGTCCCGCTGACGTACCACTGGTTCGCCGACTTCCATGGCGCGATCACCTCGTCGATCGCCGACGTCGACCTGATCGGTGTCTATTTCGCGACGAGCGCGTTGTTCGCGGGTGTCCTGGCGCTCGTCGTGTGGGGGCTGGCGGTGCGCCTCACGGGTGGGCGGCGCCTCGCGACCATCGCCGCGATCCTGGTCTGCTTCGGCGGCGGGCTGGGCTGGATCCGACTGGTCGGCGACGTCATCGCCGGCGACGGGACCCCGCTCGCGCTCGTGAGCCGGCTGTCGTACGACAACACCTGGGCCGACGGCTGGCCGTTCTTCAAGATCGCCTCGATCTTCGGGACGGGCTTCCTGCCGCACCGCGCGACGACCCTCGGCCTGCCCGGGCTGGTGACCGTCGTCCTGCTCATCGTCGCGTGCCTTGGGCGGCGACCGCTGGGCGTGCTCCTGGCCGGCGTCCTCGCCGCGCTCCTGGCCCCGTTCCAGTTCTTCGCGTTCCCGGCGACGTACCTGATCGTCGCGCTGTACGTGCTGACGACCGGCGCCTGGCGTGCCCGCACGGTCTGGCGCGACGCCGTCCTGTTCCTGGCCCCGGTCGTCCTCGCCGCGCCATTCATCGTCGGCGCGGTCACGCAGCAGAACGACATCGGCGCATTTCGATTCGTCCTCGGCTGGAGCGAGGCGCGCATCGCCGACGGGCCGGCGGCGGTCGCCTTCTTCTACGCGACGAACCTGGGCGTCCCCGTCCTGCTCGCCGTCATCGCCGCGTTCACGGCGCGCGACCTGCCCGGTCGCTGGTTCCTCGTCGTCGTGGATGGTCGCCCTGTTCATCGTCCCGAACGTGGTCGTCGTCAGCGCCGTCGAGTTCGACATGAACAAGTACTTCCAGATCATGTGGATCGCGGTCGCGATGCTCGCCGGCTGGCTCCTCGCTCGTTGGCGAACGTGGGCCGTCGTGGGCGTGTTGCTCTTCTGCGCCGCTGTCACCCGCGCTCATCGCCACCTGGCACATGCGCTCGCACGACGTCGCGCTCGGGTTGCCCCAGGAGCGGGCCGCCCGCTGGATCGCGACGAACACGCCTCAGCGATCGGTCTTCGTCACCGATGACTTCATCAACAGTCCGGTGGATCTGGCCGGCCGGCTCCGGATCTCGACCTTCGGGCCGTACGTGTCGAACCTTGGCTACGACCCGGCTCCGCGAGCGGAGGACACCCGGGCCGTCTACTGCGACGGCCCCGAGGTCGCAGCGGAGCGGATGGCGACCTATGGCGCGACCTACGTCCTGTCGAGCGGCGGCGACCCGTGCCAGGGCGATGTCGGGACGGACTTCGGTTCGAGCCCGCTCTTCGAGACCGCCTACGACGAGGACGGTGTCACGATCTGGCAGCTGGCGGGACCGTGACGGGCGCGACAGCCTGGCGCTGAGGACGGCCTAGAGGACCGAGCGGCCGGACGGCGCCATCCCCGGCAGCAACTCCGTCGTCGCGACGATGTGGCGACGATTGAGGAGGCCGAAGGCGTAGCGGGTGATGATCCGCCGATCGGCGAGCGACCGAGTCCGGACGTCGGTCATCGGCACGAAGACCGGATCGTTCGAATTCGATGAAGACCGACAGGTCGGCCTCGGGCATGACATGGACGGCCCCGGTGAGGGTGTGGCCCGGCGTGACCACGATCAGGCCCCGCGATACCTTGGCGACCTGCAGGTCCGAGCGAGTCTGATCGTCACCACCCACGTCGGACTGGCCGATCAACGTCACCTCGGTCGGGCTCAGCCAGATGCTCCGGGTCCGGACCTTGGTGGGATCGCCGTTGCGTCGCAGGATCGTCGCGTCATGCAGCTCGATCAGACCCTGATGGTTGTTCAGGAAGTCGGACAGCCTGCGAAAGTGACCGGTCGCGATCGTGCCGGACAGTCGAAGATGCGGCCCGACGACTTCGACCGCACAGCTCGCTCTCGCCGGGCACGCCGATCGTCCACGTCGGCAGGTCCCCGACGACGAGCTCCTCGAGGTACGTCGATGCGTCGCCGTCGACGGCGATGTCACGGCTGGATGGCTCTCGATCCGAGCCGGGGCGACCGGGGATCTCGGTGGTCATGGTGTCCGCATGATAGAGCGCGGACCGACGTCTATTTGACGAGTCCGTACGCCGTCGGTGTCGCGAAAGCGTTGCGCTGATACGCGAAGTAGAAGTTGTTGTTGCCGGAGAGCGTGAGGTCCCAGGCCACGAACTGCAGTGTCGCGACGGCATCGCCGCCACCGCCGCTGCCGCACGACGAGCCACCGAACTGCACCTCGGCACCGGAGGCGTAGACCGTCCCAGAGAGGACGACGCACGCTCCACCGGTCATCTGGATGATCGGCTGGGCGGCCGTCGAGGACGGCGCCGGTGTGCGCGCCTGCCACATGACGAGGTTCTTGTAGCTGGCGAACGTGACGCCGTTCGCCGCGTCGTTGACCGGGTTGTAGGAACGCAGCAGCAGCACGCCCTGCGCACCGTTCTTGATCTGGTCGGCCTGCCCCGTCGTCGTCCAGGCCGACTTGTTGTCAGCCTTGGCGTTGTAGATCAGGACGCCACAGGTCGAGGCGGCCGTCGGTGGCGGGCAGTCGGCCTGCCAGTTGAGGGCCAGCTGGGTATCGGTCAGGGCCTGCGCGTAGCGCGTCCGCGCGACGGTATCGGAGCACGGGGTCCCGCCGCAGTTGGCCGTCGAGGACGGGATGGAGATGATCCGCGCCGCACCACTCTTGAGTTCGAGGCCACTGCCCTCGATGTAGTAGACGCCGGGACGAAGGAGCAGCGTCGACGGACCGCTGCCGTTGGCAGCGAGGATCCCGCCGCTGTAGGTGCCCGGCTGCAGGATGCACGGGTTGTCGTTGGGCGCCTTGCATTGGCCGGTGCCGGTGGTCCTCGTGTCCCGCGCCGGCAGGGTGCTCGTCGTCCCGAGGCAGCCTGTCCCGTTGGTCGCGTGGCACGGCTCGATCAGACCAGCGAGCGGGTCCGGCAGGATCGGTCGCGCGTTCTCGACCGGGGTGGGCGTGATCTGTGCGGCCGTCCCGGAGGAAGCTTCACCCGCCATCCGGAGCACGGCCCCGTTCAGCATCGTCATGCTGAAGGCGTTGTTCGCGGCCTTGACGGCGCCGTTGTTGCTCGTCGCGAGGGTGCAGGTCGAGTCGACGATGATCGAGCCTTCGTAGGTCACGGTGACGCCGCCGTTGATCAGGTAGGACGGGCAGCCGCTCCGGTTGCCGCCGCTGGTCCAGCCCGGGGTTGGACGGGTCGAGCAGGGCGACGGAGTAGTCGGCCGTCACGACCTGGCCGTTGACCGCCGTGCTGGACGTCTTGGGGTTCAGGCGTCACGACCCCGAAGTAGGCCGGTGCCGTTCCGACGCAGGTCGACCGCGACGGCGTTATTGCCGTAACCCGTGGGGCACGTCACCACGACGTTGCTGGCGGTATAGCCGGGGATGTTCGTCTGCACGGCAGCCTTGGCCGCAGTGACGAGTGTGCGCCCTCGGCGTTCCCGCCGCTGCCGCCCGCGCTGCATCCGTTCTGGACGACCAGCAGGTTGGCGGCGGCCAGCGCCGCGGCATCGCCGGCATTCTGAAGCTGGCGACGGAGCACCAGCGCCTGGGCGCCCGTTGAACAGAAGCCCGCCGAAGGCGAGGATGACGACCAGCGAGAGCGCGAACAGGACGATGATCTGGCCGCCTTCGCGCTCGCGCTCACGGCGGGTGTGGGGGAGCTTCATCAGTGGTCCCATCTCAGTTGTTGACGAGGACCGTGGAGGTCCCTGACACGTGAGAAGTCGCCCATCCCGAGGAGGGATCCGGTCAGGATCGGCACGGTCGATGTGGCCCGGACGGTCACCAGGCTGCCCCGGTCGTTGGACGCGGCTGAGCGGCTGGTTGGTGTCACCGCTGCAGCCGGCCGTGTTCGAGGCGATCGTCACTTCCGAGTAGCACACCGTGACCGTGACGTTGCCGCCCGCGGCGATGGCGAAGGCCTTCGTGTAGTCCTTGATCTGGTCCTTCGTGCTGTCGATCGGTGTTGATCAAGGACGATCCGGTGACGGACGCGTACCGGGCGCCCTCGCGGGCGGCGTTGGCGAGGGCGTCATTGGCCCAGATCACGCGACCCAGGTCGATGATCCCGAACAGCATCACGAGGAACAACGGGATGACGAGAGCGAATTCGGCCACGCCCTGGCCCCGTGAGCGACGGCGAGCGTCCACGTCTTTCATCGTTCAGCGCCCCACGATCAAGTTGTAGGTACGGTTGCTCTGGAGGATCCAGTCCCCGTTGGTCGTCAGGAACGGATACGCGAACAGCGTCCGGAAGGGGATGCACGACAGGACCTTGGCGTCCTGGATCGGGTAGGCCGCGCTTGCCCCGTTGGAGAACGTCGTATCGGCCGCCCCCGTGACGGTCGTCAAGGTCGCAGCGCTGCACGCACCGAGCGTCGCCGCGTTGGAGCGCGTGAAGCTGGAGCCCGTTTCGCTGTCGAGGACGAACTTGGCCTTGCCGTCGTTCGTCGAGTTGGCTGTCGCGTTCGGCACCGTGTAGTCGGCGGCCAGCGGGTCGACGTTGCTGGTCGCGAGGTACTGGGCCGCGTCGCGGGTGGCCGACTCGAGGTTGGTCCACGCCTGGTACACCCGCGCGAAATCGATCGTCACGCCGACCAATGCCAGGAAGACGGGCAGGAGCAGGGCGAATTCGACGACCGACTGGCCGGCGAAACGGCGTCGCCGAGCAACCAGACGGAGCTGGCCATCGGGCATGCGTTCGGATGCGGGTGATCTGTGGCGGAACATCGAAGTCCCCTTGGGGCGTGTGTATCGGTCATGGAAGACACTGGGCTGACCGACTTGCACTGTCCCTTGAAACGGTGCCCGCGTGCATAGCCCGGAAGGGGCAAGCGGCGCACCTGATGGTCACCACTGCGCGGCCGGGCACAGGCCGGTGCCTGGGTCAGTGGGCGCTCGGGCTCGCGGACTCCGACGGCCCATCCGGGACAGCCGGGGACACAGGATGCGGTCGCGACAGCGCAACCCGCCGACCCGGGAGCGTCAGGCAGCGATCGGATGATCCGGGCGGGCGAGGTCGCGACCCCGCTTTCTCACTCCCGCGTTCGTCAGCCCTTGGGCTCGACGACGATCGTGACCTCGGGGGTCATGCCGGTGAAGACCTTGATCGCCACCTTGTAGGTGCCCAGGGTCTTGAGCGGCTCGTCGAGTTCGATCTTGTGCCGGTCGACGTCGATGCCGCGGCGGGCGAGTGCGTCGGCGATGTCCTTGGACGTGATCGAGCCGTACAGCTTGCCGCCCTCACCGACCTTCACGCCCATCGTCAGGGTCGTGCTGGCGATGCGGGTCGCGGCGATCTCGGCTTCCTCGCGCTCGCGCTTGCGCTTGTCTTCGCGGCTCGCGATGTCGTGCTGCCAGGCGCGATAGGCGCCGCCGGCCGCGGGCACGGCGAGTTTTTGCGGGATGAGGAAATTGGTGGCAAAGCCGTCAGCGACCTGTTTCATCTCGCCGCTCTTTCCGACCTTGTCCACGTCCTTCGTGAGGATGACCTTCACGCGCTGCGATCCTCCCTGTTGATCCAGGCCCGCGTCCGCGGCCCGAGACCGAGTGTCTTCATGGCTTCGCCGACGCCACCGATGAGCTCGGGGACCCGGCGGATGGTCCGCCGGACCGGGCCCGGCGTCAAGCGTCGCACCTGGGCGACATCGCGATCGAATTCGGCACGCTCGATGCCGAGCTCGGCGAGCTTCTCGTCGAGCAGGTCGTCCGGCACGCCATCGAGGAAGAATTCCGCGGCAAGGACGACGACGACGAGGTCGTCGAGCCCACCGATGATCGGGATGTCGTCCGGGATCAGGTCACGTCCGAGGACCAGGTAGCCGGCCGCCCCGGCGAGCATCGCCTTCCGACTCGCCGGCATCCGGTCGTCCATGACGAGGGACGTGATGAGGCGGGTGTACATCGGCACGCGGCTGGCGATCGGCAGGAATGCGAGCAGCGACAGGGCGCGACCGAACCCTGCCCGACCGCTGGAACTTCTGCTTCGTTTCGAGCTGCGGCGCGCCATGGCCTCGCCTTCGACAGATGATCACCTCGACGGGTCCGCCGGGGATGCAGGAGTCTACCCCGACGCGCCGAGGACCGCATCTCGCACCTCAGATCCATATGGATTCCTGAACATGGTGCGCGGGCGCATCAGAATCGGGGATTCCCGGAGGACCCATAGTACTTTTCACCCGTAAACTACCTCGCTCATGGTCTTATCCGCCGTTCCCGGCGGCCATATCCGGGTGTCCTCGCTTCGCGCACCCCGCCCGGGCTCGCTCGCGTGCCAGTCAGCAACGTCTTCACTGGCCGGACTTGGGCGCCCCTCCCTCGCGGACTGGTCCGATGAGTCGCGCAAAGCCGCCTCGCAAATCGTCGGTCGCCACGCCCGCCGCGGACCCTGAGCCGAGCCCTCAGCCTGTGACTGAGGCTCCGCCCGTCATCGCCGCAGCCGAGCGCAAAGCCGCCCCGAAAGCAGCCGGTCGCCAAGCCCGCCGTGGAGCCGGAGCCCGTCATCGCGCAGCCGAGCGCAAAGCCGCCCCGAAAGCAGCCGGTCGCCAAGCCCGCCGTGGAGCCGGAGCCCGTCATCGCGCAGCCGAGCGCAAAGCCGCCCCGAAAGCAGCCGGTCGCCAAGCCCGCCGTGGAGCCGGAGCCCGTCATCGCCGAGCCGAGCGCAAAGCCGCCCCGAAAGCAGCCGGTCGCCAAGCCCGCCGTGGAGCCGGAGCCCGTGACGCGCAGCCGAGCGCGAAAGCGCCTCCGCCGTACTGCGAAGCCGAGCTCGAAGACGCCTGGCAAACGGGCGGTCGCCGCGCCCGCCGTGGAGCCGGAGCCGGGCCCACCGCCCGTGATCATGCAGCCGAGCGGGAAGACGCCCGGCAAACGGTCGGTCGCCAAGCCCGCCACGGACCCCGTGGCGGAGACTCCGCCGGCGATCGCGATGCCGCCGCGCAAACGATCGGTTGCCGCGCCTGCCGTGCAGCCGGAGCCGGGGTCTCAGCCCGTGACGGAGCCTCCGCCCGCCATCGCGCAGCCGAGCGTGACGGAGCCGCCGCCCGTCATCGCGCAGCCGAGCCCGAAGCCGCCGCGCAAACGGTCAGTCGCCAAGCCTGCCGTGGAGCCGGAGCCACCGCCGGTGATCGCGAAGCCGCCGCGCAAACGGTCAGTCGCCGCGCCGGCCGTGGCGTCTGCCACGCTCGCCGAGGCGCCGGAGCCAGGCCCTCCGCCCGTGGTCGCGGCTCCGAGCGTGACGGAGCCTGCGCCAGTGATCGCGGCTCCGAGCGCCACGAGACCTGTGTTCGTGCTCGAGCCTCCGCGGGTGAAGGCGCCTCGGCCCGTGATCGCGGCTCCGAGCGTGACGGAGCCTGCGCCCGTGATGGAGCCTGCGCCCGTGAACGCGCCTCCGAGCGTGCCGGAGCCTCCGCCCGTGATCGCACGTCCGAGCGTGACGGAGCCTGCGCCCGTGATCGCGGCTCCGAGCGTGACGGAGCTTCCGCCACCACCCTTGTCGGTCGTCGTGGTCCACCGCTCGGCTGAGGGGTCCGCGTGGGCTGAGCCCCCGCGCGGACGTCGGCGGCCGGCCCTGGGGGATGACCCCATGGACGAGGATCAGCCCTCTCGATCGTTCCGCCGAGTGATCGATCGGCTGATGAATGACATCGAAGACAGGCGAAACGACGATCGCAGCGAGGATCGGTCGTGAGAACCATCGCTGTCGCGCACCACAAGGGCGGCACCGCCAAGACGACCACGACCGTCAATCTTGCCGCGGCCCTCGCCGAGGCCGGGCACCGGGTCCTCGTGATCGACATGGACCCCCAGGGGTCGGCATCGGCATGGCTGGGGGTGCGGGATCCCGAGTACAGCGTGATCGACGCGATCCGCGATGGAAAGGATCTTGCCCACCTCGTCTACGAGACGACGGCACCCGGCGTCCAGCTCGTGCCGGCGTCGCCCGAGCTCATCGTTCCTGGGCCCGACGACGAGACCGACACGGCCCTCGGCTTCATCAAGGCGATGGAACGGCTCTCGCCGCTCTGGGATTTCGTGCTCGTCGACTGCCCGCCGTCGCTTGGTTACCTGGGAGTCGCCCCGCTCGCTGCGTGCGACGAGGTCCTGGTGCCGGTCGAGGCACACGCCCTGGCGGTGGCTGGCCTGTCGAGCCTGATGGAGACGATCGGGCGGGTCGGGGGTCGGCTGAACCCCAAGCTCAAGATCACCGGCGTGCTCGCCTGTCGCGTCGACCACACGGCACACAGTCGAATGGTCGTGGAACGACTCGCGCGCCGTTTCCCGAAGTCGTTCATGCGAACCCAGATCCGCGAGAACGTTCGCCTCGCAGAGGCTCCGTCGTTCCGGGCGCCGATCACCACGTTCGCCCCCGAGAGCACCGGCGCCGAGGACTACCGGGCCCTGGCCGCGGAGATCTCGGCACCGGCGCCGGCCCGTGTCGCGCCCGTCGGAGCCTCGGTCAAGGTCACCGTCAAGGTTCCGGCCGCGGAGCCCGGACCGTCCATCTGGTCGCGCTTCGCCGGCACGACCATCCGAGGCCGGACCTGGGCACAGACGATCTCGTGGCTTCTCCCGGTCGCCATCCTGGCGCTCGCCGCATTCGTCCGGCTGTGGCAACTCGATGCGGTCGGCTTCAATTCGGACGAGGCGGTCTACTCCGGCCAGGCGGCGGCCCTGGCCAACGATCCCGATCTGACGCCCTTCTTCCCGATCTTCCGGGCCCACCCATTGCTCTTCCAGTTCGCGCTGGCGGACGTGTTCGCGCTGACCGGCGTCGATCCGCTGAGCGCGCGCATCGTCTCGGCCGTCGCCGGCATCCTGACGGTCTACGTCGTGTATCGCCTCGGACGACTCCTCTACGACCGTCCGGTGGGCTTGATCGCGGCGCTCCTCATGGCGCTCATGCCGTATCACGTCATCGTCACCCGGCAGGTCCTGCTCGACGGCCCGATGACCCTCTTCGCGACGCTGGCCCTCTACACCGTGGCGAAATATGCGATCACCGGCGAGCGGACGTGGCTGTATGCCTCGGGTGCGGCGATGGGCCTCGCGTTCCTGTCCAAGGAAACGAGCGTGATCCTCCTGGCTGCCATCTTCGCGTTCTTTGCGCTCGCGCCGGCGATCAAGGTGCGGATCCTCGACCTGGTGCTTTCCGTCGTCGTGTTCATCGCGGTCGTCGCGGCATTCCCGCTTGCGCTCCTCCTGGCGGGAGCCGGTGGGAGCTCGACGGCCCAGCAGTACCTCATCTGGCAGCTGTTCCGGCGACCCAACCACGACGAGGTGTTCTACCTGCAGACGGTCCCGACGGCGGTCGGTCCGCTGCTCATCATCGCGGCGATCATCGGACTGTGGCTCTTCCGGCGAAGACTCGATTGGCGCGAGGTCCTGCTTCTGTCATGGATCGTCGTGGTCATCCTTTTCTTCGAGTTGTGGCCGGTCAAGGGCTTCCAGTACCTGCTCCCCGCCGCGCCTCCGCTCACCGTCCTGGCCGCGCGCGGACTCGTCGGCCTCTCGCGGTTGCACCTCCCACGGTGGTTCGAGGATCTCCGCGGCAGGACCGCCCGGAAGATGACCCGCTCCGCGCCCGGGGAGCAGGCGCCGCTCGCCGCCGACGATCTGCGTGCCCCTCGCTTCGGCCAGCCCGCCCGGCTGGTCCTGCTGACGCTGCTCGTCGGCGTCACGATGTTCGCGGCCACCTGGCCGCGGATCCAGCCGGCGAGCCCGTCCGACACGCTCGCGGGAGCCGGCGGTGTCCCTGGCGGACGAGAGGCGGGGACGTGGATCAAGGACAACACGCCGGTCGGCGCCCGGCTGATGACGATCGGGCCATCGATGGCGAACATCATCCAGTTCTATGGCCACCGCAAGGCGTACGGGTTGTCGGTCAGCCAAAATCCACTGAAGCGGAATCCGTCCTATGACGCACTGGCGAACCCGGACCTCCAGGTCCGGTCGAACCAATTGCAGTACGTCGTCTGGGACTCCTACTCGGCCGCTCGATCCGCCTACTTCGAAGCCAAGCTGCTCGACTACGTGGCGCGCTACAACGGCCGCGTCGTCCACACCGAGACGCTGCCCGACCCGGATGGTGGCGCGGGGTCCGATGTCGTCGTCGTGTACGAGGTCCGCGGGTGATCGCGCGGCTCTTGCGGGGGGGAGCCGCCGGCGCGCTGATGGTCTGGTGGGCGGTCTCGTCCGTCGCCGCGGCTGACCCGTCGCCGGCAGTGACGAAGTCGCCGATCCAGCACGCCATCTTCCTGATGGGCGATGGTCGCTCGTTCGACACGATGTTCGGGACGTATCCCGGGGCCGATGGGATCCCGGCCGACGTCTGCATGCCGGCCGATCCCGCGAGCCCGACGGGGCCGTGCTTTCCTCCGCTGTGGGTGGGCGATCGAACCGTCCCGAGATTCGGCCAGTCGAGCGCCGTCTTCGCCACCCAGTACAACACCGGCAAGATGAACGGTTTCATCCACGGGCAGCCCGCAGCGGGATCCGAGGCCCCGCTCGTGATGGGCCACTACGACGAGCGCGACGTCCCGTTCTCGTGGAACGTCGCCGATGCCTACGTCCTGTTCGACAGGTTCTTCAGTTCCACGACTGGCGGCAATCTCCAGAACCGGATGGCCTGGGTCACGGGCACGACCGGGACCGCACAGGCGGCCATCCCGAGTGCCGGGTTCGGAGACCTGCCGACCATCTTCGACCGCCTGGAAGCGGCCGGGATCGATTGGAAGTTCTACGTCCAGAACTACGATCGGACGGTCACCTTTCGGAACCTTCAGGCGATGATCGACCGTCCCGGCCAGGTCGAGCGGGTCCCGCTCCTCGCCTTCTCGCGCTTCCTTGACGACCCGCGGCTGCGCGACCATATCGTCGACCTGTCGCAGTACTACCGCGACCTGGACCAGGGCACCCTGCCGGCGGTCTCCTACATCGCGCCGGCGGGTGGCGGCGCCTCGACGCCGACGAGCGTCCGAGCGTCCGAGCGACTCGGCCAATCGCTCATCAATGCACTCACCCGGAGCACGACATGGGGCAGCTCCATGCTGCTCTGGACGTATGACGGATGGGGTGGCTGGTACGACCACGTGGCCCCACCCCAGATCGATTCGAACAGCTACGGCTTTCGGGTCCCTGCCCTGCTCGTCAGTCCGTTCGCACGACGAGGCTATGTCGACGCGACCCCGCTCGACTTCACGTCGATGGTCCGTTTCGTGACGACGAACTGGGGCCTCCAGCCATTGGCCGCCGGCGACCCGTCGGCGCAGGCATTCATGGACGCATTCGACTTCGCCAACGCCGGTCGGCCGCCGGTCTTCCTGGACGCCACTCGCGATCCCGCCGCCGGCCGAACCGAGCCGAAACGCGCGATCATCTTCCTGGCCTACGGGCTCGCCCTGGTCGCGGCCGTCGCGCTCATCGTCGTGGCGGCGATGAGGACCCGACGTCCTCCACGCCGAGACCAGGCGACGAAGGTCGAACGATGACGAGCGTCGCTCGCCCGGACCCTGCTTGCGACACGCGTCGTGTTGCCTCTCCTCGGCGCTCTCGCGATCCTCGGCGCGGCGGGCTCGCCGGCGGCGTCCCCGGCGTCATCGCCGACGGCATCGCCGGTGCCGACACCGACCGCGGCCGCCACGGCGACGCCACGGATCGATGTCGCCTCCGTGCCCATGTTCGCCTACTACTACATCTGGTTCGACCCGAACTCCTGGGATCGGGCCAAGAAGGACCTTCCCGTCCTCGGTCCGTATTCGAGCGACGACGAAGGCGTGATGCGCAAGCACATCCAGGAGGCCAAGTCCGCCGGCATCGAGGGCTTCATCGTCAGCTGGAAGAGCACGACGGTGCTCGACCGGCGCCTCGCGACGCTCATCCGGGTCGCCAGGGAGGAGGATTTCAAGCTCGAGATCATCTACCAGGGCCTGGATTTCTCGCGAGAACCGCTGCCCGCCACGCAGATCGCCGAAGACCTCGATTACTTCATCTCGCACTTCGCCAGCGACCCTGTCTTCGATGCCTTCGGCAAGCCCGTCGTGATCTGGTCGGGCACGTGGCGATTCTCCGAAGCCGATATCAGCGCGGTCGCAGGACCGCGACGCGATCGGCTGTCGATCCTCGCGTCCGAGCAATCCGTGGACGGCTACAAACGAGTGGCGAGCCTCGTCGACGGCAACGCCTACTATTGGTCGTCCGTCAACCCGGACACGTACCCGGACTATCCCGGCAAGCTGGCGGCCATGGGAGCCGCGGTGCATGACGCCGGGGGGCTCTGGATCTCTCCGGCCGCCGCGGGCTTCGACGCCCGGCTTCTGGGACACGAAACGGTTGTGGATCGCCAAGGGGGAAAGATGCTCGAGCGACAGCTGGATGCGTCGATCAAGTCGTTCCCGGATGCGATCGGCCTGATCAG
The DNA here is from genome assembly GCA_963776385.1 of uncultured Chloroflexia bacterium. Classification (GTDB taxonomy): domain Bacteria; phylum Chloroflexota; class Limnocylindria; order Limnocylindrales; family CSP1-4; genus SPCO01. The sequence goes on along the minus strand of CAVZME010000006.1, from coordinate 16,781 downwards.
CTGGAACGAATTCAGCGAGAACTCGTATGTCGAACCAAGCCGCGATTACGGGGACCAGTCCCTCCAGGTCCTGGCCAATCTGAACAAGAGGAATCTCGCGCCGATCAGCGACTTCGACTCCAGCGAGCCCGCGGGCATCGACCCATCCCCCGGCGGCGGCCGCCTGATCGCGATCCTGGCGATATCGGCCATCGGCGTGGCCGCGGTCGGCACCACCGTGCGGCGGCGGCGGCGGCGCAGGATGGCCCGGCGACGGTGGTGGACGCCTCGATGACCCACCTCACCGGTCTTCAGCACCACACCCTGCGGGTGGTCGGTCGCGCCCGTCGGCATCGTCGGGGACCCGGTCGGGTCGTCCTGGCGATGGCCACGATGATCCTGGTCGCATTCGCGGTCACGCCCGGCGCGACCCTTGCCGCCGCGCACGCGGGGCGACCGACGGTGCTCCATCTCCAAGTCCCGGACACCGTCAAACTCGGCGAGCACCCGGTCGTCTTCGTCCGCCTGACCGTCTCAGGCGATCCCGTCCGCGGGAAGCTGATCAGCATCCGCCTTGACGGGAAGGTCAGCCAACAGGTCAGGACGGGGAAAGATGGCCGGGCGAAAGCCGAGATCAGACGAGACCTGTCGGCCGGTCGCTACAAGGTGTCGGCCAGGTTCGCGGGCACGGCCAACTATCGGTCGTCGACGAGTCCGACGAAGGCCTTCACGGTGACGCCGGTGCAGCTCACCATCCGCACGGTGCCGCCGACACCCGGGGTACCGCTCCTGCGCATCGGTGACGGCGCTCCCCTCACGACCGGTGCCGACGGCACCGTGGTCGCAACGATGACCAAGGTCGGTCGAGTCGCCCTGCGCCTCGCCCTGCCGCCGGACGACGCGACCCGCCAGCTCCGCCTCGCGCGCTGGGACGACGGGTCGACCGATCCCGTCCGCACCGTCCGCATCCCCGACGTCTCGAGCGCCACGGTGGCCCTCCAGCTCCTCCACCCGGTCCAGTTCGAGTTCTCGTCGTCCGATGGGGTGCCGATCGCCGCCACGGACGTTCCGACCGTCCGCATCTCGGACGAGGCCGGCCATCAGGAGGAATTCACCGGGACGGGCGTCCATTGGCTGCGTTCGAATGCGATCGGCCGCTTGAGCACCGGCTTTACGTCCTCGCCCGTCGAGTACCGCGTCACCGAGGTGCCACTCGGTGGGCAGAATGCGGTCAACCGGGGGCAGCAGCGGTTCACCGCAGAGAGCCCTCAGACCGTCAAGGTGGGACTGCTCGCGTTCAACCTGGTGATCCAGGGAAGGGACGCGCTGCTCAGGTCGCCGACGGGTTCCAAGGTCACCGTCACGGATCCGACCGGCGTCGAGCGGGTCCTCGAGCTCGATGCCAATTCGAGGGCCACGACGTTGCTCCCTCGTGGCGAATACACCCTCGCCCTCAGCGGAGGCGACGGCATCCGCGTCACGACACCGGTGGCGCTCTCGCGGGCACAGAGCGCGGACGTGATGGTCGTCAGCGTCCTCGACATGGCCCTCGTCACGGGCCTGGCGCTCCTGCTCGTGGTCAGCCTGATCCTGATCGGACGGCCGCACTTCATCAGACGGCGCCGACGGGATACCCCGGGTGACTCAGAAGGTCCCGGCCCGCCGCTCCCGCAGTGGCCCGATCCGACCGCGGCGGGCGACTGGCGCCAGCGGCCTCGGCCCTAGCGCGGCCCTAGGAGGGGACTCGGCCCGAGGCGACACCATGGACGCGCCGGGCGGGCTCCTTGGTCTGCGAATCCTGGACGGTGGCGACGTCGGGGGTCGTGAGCTGCAGACGCAGTCCCTCGGCTTCGAGCGCCTCGAGGAAGAGCACCGGCGTCGGCTCCATTCCCAACATGGCTGCCCGGTTGAAGCGATCGAAGGCGGCTTCGAGTCTGACTTCGATCGGTCGAGGATCGTGGTCGCTCACGGTCGGTGTCCCTCCTCGGGCCACCACGCCATATGGCCCTAGATCCGCTCGGACCGGTTTCGGAACGGACCCTGACGGGTGCCGAGCCCTCCGGTCTGGTTGCGATTCTGCACCGGACCTCGGGATTGCCGTCCATGGGGCGATCTACCTACCCGGTCCCAGGACGCCCAGACGGGCGCCAGGGAGGGTTCGGGATCACCCGGCGGGTGTGAGGCGGGAGCCGTTAGAGGCCGAGGCGGCTCGTCCCGTAGGCGGCGTCGTCCCAGACGATGTCGTAGGTGCGACCGGTGTTCGTGTCGCCGACCTGGAACTCGTTGGTCGAGGTCGGAGTGGCACCCGGGAGCGGTCCCGACAGGCTGGTGATGAGGACACCGTCGAGCCAGACCTCGGTCGACGGGGTCGCACCGAAGACGAAGTGGTACTCGAGCGCGTGCCAAGCGTTCTGGGTCGGCGCAATCGTACTCGTGCAGCGTCGTTGTCCCCACGCACGACGACGTTGAGCCTCTTGTCGGTCCCGAGGTTGATGGACGGCGATCAAACCGCTGGAACGGAAGCCGGCGAGAGTCGTGTTGGTCGTCCTGACTCTTGATGTAGAACCAGACGCGGCCGTAGACGTCGGACGCGCTTGGCACGGTCTTCCTGGCCGACTTGCCCGCCGCATTGGTCAGAGTTCGCCTCGGCGGCGGCCAGACCCGCCATGGATCGGCGTCCCCGAGGGGCTCAGCGTGTTCGTGGTCCAGCCTGGATCGCCCGATCTCGAACCCATTGGCGAAGATCGGCGTCGGTGCGGCAGGTACCGTGACCGAGGCCGGCGCGCTGTCGCGCCGAGACGTTGCCGGCGGTGTCGCGCGCCCGGACTGTGTAGTCGTATGTCGCGCCGCCGCTGACCACGACGTCCGAGTAACGTGCGGCTGGTGAGGTGGCCCGCCAGCAGCGCGCCGTCGCGGTACAGGTCGTAGTCGACGACGCCGACGTCATCCGTCGAGGCATCCCATGTCACGGTCACCGCATATGGGGTCGAGGCCGAAGCCACGACGTTCGCCGGGACGGTCGGCGGGCTATCGAGTCGGCGTCGTCGCCGAAACGGGCGCGGTCAATGCAGAGCTATGACCGTGCCCATCCCGCGCCAGAACGGCGTAGTCGTGGGTCGAGCCGGCGGTGACGGTCGAGTCGGTAGAGGTCGTGACGTTGCCGAGACTGACGAGCAGCACGGCTGTCGCGATAGACGTCGTAGCCGGCGACAGCCGACGTCGTCGGTCGATGCGGTCCAGGTCAGGACCACTGAGGTGCGTGATGGAGCCGTCCAGGCGAGGTTTGTCGGGACGGTCGGCGGCTGATCGGCCGGCGTCGTCGCCGAGACGTCCGCGGTCAGCGCCGAGCGGTTGCCGGATGTGTCCCGAGCCCTGACCGCGTACGTGTGGCTCGAGCTTTCCGCGACTGTGTCGGCGTAGGTCAGGACGTTGCCAAGGCTCTGGTACGGCGAACCGTCGCGGAAGAGGTCGTATCCGGCGATCTCCGAGGTCGTCGGTCGACGCGTCCCACGTCAGCGACACCGTGCACGGCGACGGCGTCGTCGCGGCGAGGTTGGCGGGGACGGTTGGCGCCGCTGTCCGCCACCGGCCCGAGGCGGCCCGTCCCGAAGGCCGCGTCGTCGAAGACGACGTCGTACGTGCTGACCGGTCTGGGTCTCGCCGATCTGGAGCCCACGATCGAGGTGAGCGCCCCGACGTCGTCGTGGCGCCGGACAGGTCAGCGATCCGGAGCGCCGTCGAGCCAGACCTCGACCGTGCGCTCGAGGCTCCGCCGACGTCAGGACGTGGAGCTCGAGGGCGTGCCAGCCTGGTCCCGGGCTCGTCGCGCTCAGGACGTTGGTGCCGGTAGCGTCGTTGTGGAAGCCGAGCTTGCCGCCGGTCGTTCGAGGTAGACGAAGCCGATCGAGGCTCGACCCGCGTCACGCATCCGGAGCAGGTTGACCTGGCTGGCCTGGCTCACGACCTCGAACCACGACCGGGCGTACGCGTCCGGATAGGTCGATCCGAGTGTCTTCTTGGCGATACGTGCCCGTCAGCCGTCGTGTTGCCTTCGGCCGCGTATGGCGCCGCCGTGGACCGTGCTGCCTTCGATGGTCAGTCCGGCGGTGGTGGTCCAGGCGGAGAGGTCACCCGACTCGAAGCCGTCGGCGAAGACGGGCGCCGCCGACGCCAGCGTGGTCACGGGGAGCGGCGCCGACTGCGCCGGACGGGTTGCCGGAGGTGTCCCGGGCGCGAACGGTGTAGCTGTACGTGGTCGATGCCAGGACGGACGTGTCGGTGTAGGTCGTGACGTTGCCGAGGCTCGCCAGGAGGGTGCCGCCGCGGTAGACGTCGTAGCCGCCGACCCCGACGTCGTCGGTCGATGCGGCCCAGGTCGAGCGCGACGGAGAACGGCGAGGCCGCGGTGGCCGCGAGACCACCGGGCACGGTCGGCGCGGTGCTGTCGGCCGCCAGGCCCGAGACGGGCCGTCCCGAAGGCCGCATCGTCGTAGAGGATGTCGTTGCTGTTGGGCGGGCGGTGTCGCCGATCTGGAACTGGGCGACGGGCCCTGCGAGCCCGAGGTCGACGGTGGACGGGAGGTCGCCGACGGCGGCGCCGTCGAGCCAGACCTCCAACGTGGAGGAGGCTCCGTTGACGCCGAGGTGGAGCTCGAGCACGTGCCACGCGCCGCGTGCTCGGAACGGTCGTGCTGGTGTAGCTGGTCGCACCAGTGCCGAGGAAGTCGTTGCGGAACCCGATCCGGCCCGTGCTCGAGAGGTAGACGTCTCCGATCGAGGCGCCCGTCGCATCCTTCAGACGGATGAGGGCGGCCTGGTTGCCCCATGAGCTCGACGTAGAAGGCCACCCGCGTGTAGGCATCGGTGTAGCGGGGTCGACGAGCGTCTCTCCGGGCGAATACGTGGCCCGACGCCCTCTGCCGCGAAGTGCCGGTCCGGACGTTGGGCCTTCGACCGTCAGGCCGCCGTTGGTCGTCCAGGCGGAGAGGTCGCCCGACTCGAAGCCGTCGGCGAAGACCGGTGCCGCCGCGGCGGGCGTGGTCACGGGTAGCGGCGCGCTCTGGGCGGACAGGTTGCCCGAGGTGTCCCGGGCGCGCACCGTGTAGCTGTACGAGGTCGACGCCAGGACGGTCGTGTCGGTGTAGGTCGTGACGTTGCCGACGCTCGCGATGAGCGCGCCGCCCCGGTAGACGTCGTAGCCGCCGATGCCGACGTCGTCGGTCGAGGCCGTCCAGGTCAGCGCGACCGAGAACGCGGCCGGGGTGGCCGCCGAGGCCACCGGGCACGGTTGGCGCGGTGCGTGTCGGCGCCGGCCCGAGCGGGCGGTCCCGAACGCGGCGTCGTCGAAGACGACATCGTATGTGCTGAGCCGGTCTGCGTATCGCCGATCTGGAAGCTCGTCGACCGGGTGCGTCCCGAGATCGATCGTCGCCGGCAGGTCGCTGACGAGCGCGCCGTCGAGCCAGACCTCCACCGTGCTCGACGCTCCGTTGACGCCGAGGTGGAGCTCCAGGGCGTGCCAGCCGGGCCCGGTGCGGACCGCGCTGTCGTGCCATGCCGGTCGACGTCGTCGTGGAACTTCGAGCCGCCCGGCGGTGTCAGGAAGACGTAGCCGATCGAGGCACTCGTGCCGCGTCGCGCATCCGGAGCAGGTTGACCTGGCTGCGCCTGGCTCACGACCTCGAACGCCGACCCGGGCGTATGCGTCCGTGATAGGTCGATCCGAGCGTCTTCTTGGCGAACGACGTCGCCGTCGACGTGTTGCCTTCGGCCGCGTTGGCTGCCGCTGCGGACGGCGGCGCCTTCGACGGTCAGCCCGCTGCTGGCTGGTCCAGGCGGAGAAGTCGCCCGACTCGAAGCCGTCGGCGAAGACCGGGCCGCCGGCGCCGGAGTGGTCACGGGGAGCGCCGCGGACTGCGCCGACGGGTTGCCCGAGGTGTCCCGGGCGCGCACGGTGTAGCTGTAGGTGGTCGACGCCAGGACGGTCGTGTCGGTGTAGGTCGTGACGTTGCCGAGGCTCGCGAGGAGCGTGCCGCCGCGGAAGACGTCGTAGCCGCCGATGCCGACGTCGTCGGTCGATGCGGCCCAGGTCAGCGCGACGGAGAACGCGGCCGGGGTGGCCGCGAGACCGCTGGGCACGGTTGGCGCCGTGCGTGTCGGCGAGCCGGGCCGAAGCGACTCGTCCCGAAGGCCGCGTCGTCATACAGGACGTCGTTGCTGTTCGCGGCACTGTCGCCGATCTGGAACATGCCGACGGGGCCGGATGCCACGAGGTCCACGGTGGCCGGGAGTCCCGAGACCGGGGCGCCGTCGAGCCAGACCTCCAGGGTGGAGGACGCTCCGTTGACGGCGAGGTGCAGCTCGAGCGCGTGCCAGCCCGGTCCGGCCGTGGTCGACGTCGTGATCCCCACCGTGTTGGTGGAGCCGGCGACGTCGACGTGGAACCCGACATGTCCGATGTTCGAGAGGTAGACGTTGCCGATCGAAGTGGCGCTCGCGTCGCGCAGCCGGATCAGGGCGGCCTGGGTGCCCCAGGAGTTCACGAAGAAGGCGACCCGCGTATAGGTGTCGGCGGACGGGGTCGACAGCGTCTTCCTGGCGAACACCGGCCCGACGCCCTGGGCCGCGAAGCTGCCGGTGCGGACGTTGGTGCCTTCGATGGTCAACCCGCTGTTCGTCGTCCACGCCGAGAAGTCACCCGACTCGAAGCCGTCGGCGAAGATCGGGGCGGGCGCCGCCGGCGTGGTCGCCGAGGCCGGGCGCTCAGGCCGGACGGGTTGCCCGACGTGTCCCGCGCCCGCACGGTGTAGCTGTACGTCGATCGACGCCAGCACGCTCGTGTCCGTATAGTGAGGTCACGTTGCCGACGCTCGCGACGAGCGTGCCGTCTCGGTAGATGTCGTAGCCGGCGATCGCCGAGGTCGTCACTCGAAGCGGTCCACGAGAGGTCCACCGAGAAGGCGGACGGTGGCGGTCGCCGTGAGACCGGCAGGCACGGACGGCGCGCCATCCGCCACCGGCCCGAGGCGGGCGATCCCGAAGGCCGCGTCGTCGAACACGACGTCGTAGACCTGGCTCGTTCCGCTGGGCCTCACCGATCTGGAAGCCGCCGACCGGGAGGCTCCACGTGGTGGTGGCGCCGGACAGGTCCGCGATCCGGACGTTGTCGAGCCAGAGCTCGACCATGCCGCCGGCTCCACCGGTCAGGACGTGGAGCTCGAGGGCATGCCAGCCCGGCGCCGGGATCGTGGCGCTCAGGTAGTTCGTGCCAGTCGCGCCGATCGCATCGTTGTGGAAGCCGAGCTGGCCGGTGTCCTCGATGTAGGCGTAGCCGACCGAGGCGCCGCTGGCGTCACGCAGTCGGAGCAGGTTGACCTGGCTGGTCTGACTCACGACCTGGAACCACACCCGGGCGTACGCATCCGGATAGGTCGATGACAGGGTCTTCTTCGCGTACGGTCCGGCGGCGGTCGTGTTGCCCTCGGCCGCGTGCGTGCCGCCGTGGACGGTCGTGCCCTGGACGATCAGTCCGCTCGACGGGCGACCAGGCGGAGAGGTTGCCGGATTCGAAGCCGTCGGCGAAGACCGGGACAGGCGGCGGCGGCGTGGTCACCGCCGGCGCGGCGACGAGGCCGGACAGGTTGCCGGCGACGTCGCGAGCCCGGATCTGATAGCTGTAGTGGGTCGATCCGACGACGGTCGTGTCGACATAGCTGGTCGCCGGCGGGATGGTCGCGACGAGCGTGCCATCACGAAGGATGTCGTAGCCCGTGACGCCGAGGTTGTCGGTCGCCGCGGTCCAGCTCAGCGCGACCGAGAACGGCGATGTGGCGCTGGCGGCGAAGCTGCCCGGCGCCGTCGGCGCGATGGTGTCGACGGTCCAGGTGTACGTCGCCGGCAGCGGGTCCACGACCCCGCCCACGGTCGCGGTGACCGTGAACGTGTGCGACCCATTCGTCGAGGCCCGTGTACGACTTCGGGCTCGTGCACGCCGCGGCGGTCCCGGCATCGAGCTTGCACGTGTACGTCGCGGTCGCCGAGCTGGCGTGGAACGTGAAGGTCGCGCTGGTGCTCGTGGTGCCCGCAGGCGGCGTGGTGTCGAGGAACGTGTCCGGCTTGGGCGCGAACGTGTACGTCTGCACATCGAACGTCCGACCCGTCGAGTCGGTCGGGGTGACGGTGACCGACCCGCCGTTGATCGTGACCTTGAGGAAGTGGTGGACCTGGGCGGGCGACGTCGGGAGCGGCGCGGTGCCGCACTTCGTGCCGTGGTTGTTCGTGTACGACCAACCGACGGCGTACTGGTCATTGGCACTGCACGTTCCCAGCGACTGGGCCTGGCCGCCGCCGCCGCCGGTGACATAGCTGACCAGGCTCTGGCGGCCAGGGCCGGTGGCCGCGGAGTTGCGCTGGTAGATGTGGGCGTGGCCGTTGAACGCGATGTTCACGCCATTCGAGGCGAGCAGCCCCTCAAGGCTCGTGTTCCCCTGGAGGAAGGTGTCGCCGTTCTCGTCGGGCTGGTCCGAGTAGAGCGGGTAGTGGAAGAAGGCGAACTTGAGACCGGACGGGTGGGCGATCAGGTCGGCCTTGAGCCACTGGAACTCGGGGCTGGTCGCGGCCCAATGCGAGAGGTAGTCGTTGGCGTAGACGCTGCCGGTCCCGATGTTCTGGTCCGCCCAGCGTGGCCGTCAGGACGTAGAAGCGGGCGTTGCCGGCGGAGAACGCATACCAGGAGCTCGGGTAGTCGGCCGGGTGCGAGCCGTTCACGCTGGCATATGGGTCGACCTGCGCCCGGCCGCCGGAGGTGGCCACGGCCACATCCTGCGGCCAGACCCCGAAGTGCGGATGGACCGCGTCGCCTCGGGCGAACCCGTGGTTGCCGATCGCGGGGAAGATCGGCAGCGAGCTTCCGACGCCACCCCAGAACGGCAGGCCGAAGATGCCGGCGGTCTGGTGACTGGAGATCGCCGAAGTCGTTCTGACCGCCCGACGGGTAGCCTTGATCGCCCGTCGTGATCGCGAAGCGGGCGCCGCTGCTCTTGATCTGGCTCATGACCCCGGCCTGGTAGGGGTTCGCACCGGTCGCGTCGGTCTCTCCCCAGTCGCCCAGGACGGCGAACGTGAACGGGGCGGTCGAGCCCAGTGCCACCTGCGCCTGGAAGACGGGCGCCGGATTCGCGCCGAGCAGGTCCACCGTGCCCAGGTAGGCGCGATAGCAGTAGGTGCCCGTCGCGGGCAGCGTGAGGGGCGCCTTCCACTGGTATTCGGAGACCGAGTTGACCGAAGATCGTGATCCGTGTCGCCGGCACGGTCGTCGTCAGCGAGCAGGTCCCGCCGCTCGACGCGCCGAACTTCACGCTCGCGACCCCGACCGACCGGTCGGTGGCGAAGTTCACGGTCGCGTTCAGGCCGACGAGATCCGTCAGGTAGGGCATCCGGGTCAGAGCCGGGGCCAGTACGGCATCGGCGGCGGCGAAACGGACGCGGACGACGGCGACAGGTTGCCGGCGATGTCGAACGCACGCAGCGTGTAGGCCGGGGTCGTGCCGGCGACGACCGTCGCGTCCGTGTAGGTCGTGACGGCGCCGATCGTCGCCAGGGCCGCGCCATCGCGGAGGACGTTGTAGCCGGTCACGCCGGTGTTGTCCGTGGCCGCGATCCAGGTCAGCTGGACGGACGTCGGGGACACGAAGCTTGCGGTCAGTCCGGTCGGCGCGCTCGGCGCGGTCGTGTCGACGGTCCAGGTGGCGGTCGCGGGCGTCGGGTCGGCGACCCCGTTGACCGTCGCGAAGACGCTGAACGTGTGCACGCCCTGCGCGAGGCCCGTGTATGCCTTCGGGCTGGTGCAGGCGGCCGGCGATGCCGGTGTCCAGCTTGCAGGTGAACGTCCCGCCCAGCGGGGTTCGAGTGGAAGGTGAAGCTGGCACTCGTACTGATCGTCGCCGGCCGGCGGGCCGCTGTCGATGATCGTGTCGGGCGGTGTCGGCGTCGTGGCGGAGACGGCCGCGGTGAGTGGCCGAGAGGTTGCCGGCGGTGTCACGCGCGCGCACCTGATACGTGTGCGTCGAGCCGCCGAGCACGGTCGAGTCCGTGTAGGTCAGGACGGCGCCGACGCTCGCAAGGAAGGCGCTATCGCGCCAGACGTCGTAGCCGCCGATGCGCGATGTTGTCGGTCGCGGCGAGCCAGGTGAGTCTGACCGAGGTGGCGGTCGGCGTCGTCGCCGCGAGGCCCGTCGGCGCGCCGGGGGGGTGGTGTCGATGACCCAGGTATAGGTCGCGGGCGATGGATCCGGGACTCCCTTCACCGTGGCGAACACGGAGAACGTGTGGGAACCCGGCTGCCAGTCCGCTGTACGCCTTCGGGCTCGTGCACGCGCCGGCGGCTCCGCTGTCCAGCTTGCACGTGAAGGTCGTCGCGCCCTTCGTGCCGGTGAAGGCGAAGCTCGCCGAGGTGCTCGAACTCGGGTTCGTCGGCGAGCTGGTGATCGTCGTGTCCGGAGCCGTGCTCGCCTTGGCGGCCAGCGCGACCCCGCCCGACAGCGAGGTCGCCACGAGGCTGAACGCCGTCGCGGCGAGCAGGGCCAGCCAGCCGCGCGCACGCGGTCGAGAGTCCGTTGACGTCGATCGTGTCGCGCGCATGTCAGTCCGCCTGGCCCCCGCCATCATCTCTACGGGATCAGGGACTCGACATCCCCCTCCTGATAAGCCGCCGCCGCGAAGACCGGACTGGCCTCGATGCTGCCGCCGATCGGGATGGGAACGAGGTCCGGCTCCTGCCGCGGCTCGGGGTGTCCGGGGCCGACCGGCACCGGCGCTGTGCCGTCGATGATCGACGGCAGGCGGTCGGCCCACTCGTGACCCGGCACCTGGAGGTGCCAGCGCCGCGCCCCGGAGATCGCCTGCGTGAGCAGCTCGACCTCCTTGCGCCGCAGTGCCGCGTAGTCGTCATCGCCGATCCGGATGCGAGGCCCGAACGTGGCGAACGGCGGGAACCCGTAGGCGTCGTCCGTGTTCTCGATCAGTCGTCGGGCGGCTTCCTCGAGCGGGACCGTCTCGAGCTGCTCCGGCCCGCGCTCCATCAGGACCACGTTGCGGATCGGGGCCCGGCCGCCGACTTCGCAGTCGAACAGCGCATCGATGCGGTGCTTCGGCGGCGGCACCACCGCCTGGACGACCGAGTTCATCGTCATGATCGGGATGTTCCGCTCGCCGAGCGACCGCCCGACCTCGCGGCCCGACTTGGAGTGCAGGCGGCTCTGGATGGACAGGGCGGCCCGGTCGCCGAGGGTGAGTCGGCCGTCCTTGGCGACGCCCATCGTGTGGAACGACAGGGTCATCGGCTTGGGATAGCTGATCGCCTCGCCGGCGGCGGCGTCGATGATCGTCATGTCGTCGGACAGGAAGCGGTAGCCATGCCTGCGGACGAGGGTGATCACGGTGCTCGTCTTGCCGGTGTCCGTCTGGGCCGACATGAGCGTCGCGCCGCGGGCGTCCGCGAGGGCGGCCGAATGGAGCAGGACGTAGCCTCGCGAGACGAACAGGAACCGCAGCATCGCCTCGACGATGTTGGTGTACACGACGTGCGGCGAGACCGCCAGGACCGGGCTCACGGTGATCTCGACCGTGTCCCCCATCCGGACCGAGAAGTTCGCGGCCATCGGCCCGAGATGCTCGCGGTAGATGAGCTCGGTGCCCCGTTCCTCGAAGCGGATGTGCGTCGTCGGGCGGGGTTGGACCAGGCCGATCGTGATCTTGATGTCGGGCTTGCTCGGCGTCTCCGTTCGGAAGTAGGCGAGCTCGCGAAGGACGACGTCGGAGTGGATCTGGAGGATGCCGGCGACGTCGTAGCGGTACCGAGGTGCGCGCTGCGCTGTCGATGCCGTCGCGTCGGCGTCGGCGGTCGATGCTCCCGCGGTGTCGGTGCCCGACGCGTCGGCCGTGGACGGGACGGCGCGCCAGATCCACAGATCGGCGATGGCCAGCCTGAGGATCGTCAGCGCGACCAGGCTGATCAGGTTCGACAACGCGTAGCCAAGCCCGACCACCTCGGTCAGGCCCACGAGGATGGGCCCGCGCACCGCGAGCAGTGCAAGGTTGATGGCGAGGAACGTCGCGTACCGCTGCGCGGCCGGCATGGCCGTCTGGCGACCGCCGTATGCCCAGCGGTCCGCCCAGAGGAAGTTCCAGGTCGTGGATCCGAGAGTCGCGATAAGTGCCGAGGCGAGGTAATAGACCCCGATGAGTTCTGTGAAGGCGACGAACAGGATCTGGTTGACCACCAGACCGCTTGCCCCGACGAGGAGGAATCTCAGGTTGCTCCCCGGGTGGGGCACCGACTGGCCGTCCGTTGGCGGATGAACCTGCTCGAGACCATGGGCGCGCGATTGATGACATCGGTCGATGCCCCCTCCGGTTTTATTGGGGCACCGGGCTCGGGGCCGTCCGGCGGAGTCAACCTGGCTCGAGACCATGGGCGCGCGATTCTGAAATCGCGATCGCGCCGCTGCTCATCATTTGGTTCGGGGTCGGCGTGCTTCCCAAAATCCTGATCATAGCGCTGCTTGCGCTCTTTCCCGTTCTCGTCAACACCGCTTCGGGGCTGGAAAGCACGGACCGGGGACACCTTGATCTCCTCCGTTCGGTCGACGCCAATAAGGGGCAGGTGTACTGGCACGTGCGGTTTCCGACCGCATTGCCGCATTTGTTTGCGGGGCTCAAGCTTGCCGTTACCGTCAGCGTGATTGGAGCTATTGTCGGGGAATGGGTCGCCTCGACGCGAGGACTTGGCTACTTGCTGCTGTTCTACACGCAATACCTCGACATCGTAGGCGCATTCGCCGTGCTCATCGTTCTCGTTGTCCTCGGGGTCACCCTGTTTGCCGCCATCGCCGTGATCGAACGCGCGGTCCCCTGGGAATCGAAGGTGCGCCGGCAAACGCGCGTAGATATCGCCGAAGCCAATCTATGACAAAAGAGAGGGCCGCAATGAAGATGCGCTTGCTTTGCAGACTCCTGACGGGGCTGTTCGCATTGTCCGCCGCATCCGGCTGGTCCCTTGGCGCGCATGGGCAAGGCCCTGACAAGATCAAGGTGGCGCTCCATTGGAACACGCCGGCGCATCAGTTCCTGCAATATTACGCCGCGATCAAGCTCGGCTACTACAAGGAGCAGAATCTGGATGTCGAGCTCCTGCCGCTCGCGGGATCGATCCCCGCCGTGGTCTCGGTGGGCGCCGGCGATGCGCAGATCGGGCAGGCGAGCAGTGATGCCATACTCGTCAGCTTTGCGAGCGGCGCTCACCTGAAGGCTGTTTTTCTATTTTATCAGCAGAGCCCGAATGGCGCGATCGTGTTCAAGAGCTCCGGTATCAAGTCATTCGCGGATATGCGGGGAAAGACGATCGCGACTCGGTTGCGAGCCCGGAAGGCATCATGCTCAACGCCCGCATGCGCGAGCTGGGCATCGACCCCGAAAAAGACATCCGCATCCTTAATGTGGCGCCTGGAGCGAAGCTGACGATGGAGCTCACCGGACAGGCCGACGTCAGCACGGGACTGGCCGATTTCCAGTACATCCAGGCGCAGAGCAGGGCCGGCAAGTCGATTTCCTCTCGTTTTCAACGGAAGCCGCACCTCTGTACGGCCACGCTATCTTCGTGAATGCGGACTGGCTTGCAACCCATCAGGACGCAACCCGGCGCTTCCTTGCGGCCACCGTACGCGGCATGACTTGGGCGCACGATAACATCGATAAGGCCGTGGAGATGGTGGTGCAATGGGATCCGAGCGTGAATGTTCCTGCTGATTTCACAAGACGCGGGTGGGAGGTCAATCTGAACGACCTGATCAGAAACAACCGCACGGCCCGGGAGGGCATCGGGCGCATGGAAGTCGCCGGCTGGGCCAACGTCGTGAAGGTGCTGAAGGGCGGCGGGATGCTGAAGTCGGACGTCAATCCGGCAACTGTGTTCACAAATGACTATATCCCGCCGGATGCCCCGAAATGGTGAGGCGAGATCATTTTCTCAGCTTTTCGCCCCCATAGAGGCAGGCTCAGCGGAGCAATCTGCAGCGCCGACCTCTTCATGAAATCGCGGGAGGGGCGTCGCGCTCCATGCGCGCCTGAGCGTCCATCAGCTGTTCCAGGGCAGCGGCTCGATCAGTGTCAGAACCCTGCCGTTGGCAACGACCTTGATGCCGTCCACGAATACATCGCGAACGGCTCTATCTGCCGCGTGGTAGACCAGCGAGCGGAGGGGGTCGCGCGCGGGCATGATGTAGGGATTTGTAAGGTCGACAAGAACGATGTCGGCCTTCATGCCAGGAGCCAACCTGCCAAGATCATCGCGGCACAACGCGCGCGCACCGCCAACCGTTGCGGCTAGAAACACATCGGCGACTTTGACGGCATTAATATCTTCCGCAGCAATCCGCCCGAGGGTGGCCGCAAGACGCATCTCCGCGATCAGATTGTGAGGGGAGACATCGGTTCCCATGCTCATGTTCACGCCCGCCCTGATTATTTGCCAAAATGCTCCAGCATCTGGCCATAACGGGCGAACGGCGAAGGACAATGAGCGACGGTAGTCTTGGTACGGCTAAGAATGCTCAAATCCTCGCGGGAATGCCAATGCAGCCAGGAATGCTCATCGAGAAAGATGCCATGTCCGATTGTGGTGCGAGGCCGAGGATCGAGATTTCCTCCGCCCATTGCACCGGCGTTTTGCCGTGACGATTCACCATCTCGTTGAATTCGGGCACGCTTTGGGCGCAATGCGTCGTGAGCGGCAAACCCGATCCTCAGCGGCGGCATGGCTGTCGCGCAGCAACTCTTCGGTGCAAGTGTCGATCTGGGCTCGGAAACACAACCCCGGACAAACGGCCGGACGGATGACGTCCGGCTTGATCGATCAGTTCCAACGCTTCACGAAAGCGCTTTTTCCCGGCCGCGGATCCCATTTGTATCGGAGCTTCCAGCTCTCTTCCACATGCCAGCGCGCGGATGAGTAGCCGGGTGCGATGAAGACCCGCAGTCCGCTTCGGCCGGCCAGATCAAGCCAGCCATCGTACGCCGCGGAGAGGTCCGCGACCGAGGTGACGCCGCTGAGCAACAATTCGCAATAGGCGACGGTCGCGCCCGCGGGTCTGGCCTCCATGGGCGGTACGAGGCAGGTCAGGCGCTCGTACAGACCTGTCATGTACATTTGCGGGACGCCCTGTTCTTCGCGTATGCCACGATAGAACGGCTCGGTGGCAGGATGGGCGTGGGTATTGATCAGCCCGGGCATGACCAGCAGATTGGCGCCGTCAATCCATGGTCGACTGGCCCTTCGTAGCGAGGCCCGACAAACTCGATCCGATCACCCGCGAATACCAGATCGCCCCCCGCAAGATAGGAGTGAGATTGGTGCTATCATCCCATGCGATGATCCAGTCGGCATCTTTGATGCAGGTCTTCTCAGTCATTGCGAACGCATTTCAGATGATGGAAGGACGGCACTATAAGAATGGGCTGATCGGTGAACTACAGCATTTTACGACGAGATTTAACGTCCTTGGCGGAGCATGTGCCGGCGAGCGGCTAGGATGGGCTTTGTCCTGGCTAACGTCGCCTCAAAGTGGGTGGACAGGCGCTCGTCAACCGGGACCTAGGGGAACTGCCCTGCGCCCGTGCTCAGGCGACGTCGGCCCGCTTGTCGGTCGCGCGGGGACCATGACAGCAGCACCCAGCCGGATCCGCCGCCGAGTGCTTTGCCCATGGCAATGAAACTCGAGTGCCAGCTCCGGATACTCATCGCTGTGGAGGAGATCTGGGACGTGGATGGTGCGCGATTCTTAGAACCGCCCCAGCCGGTTACCCAGTGGCGGTTGAGCAGTTGTGGCTGACGGAACGGAAGGCCAAGGGGGACCCGAATGCGCACGAGACACCCACGACGTCCCCATCGCGAAGAAAGACGATGGCGTCGAGCGCCTCGCAGAGGCGGGCGGCACTGGCGACGACCGCGTCCAGCACGGGTTGGACGTCGGTCGGCGAGCCGCTGATGACGCGCAAGACCTCCGCGGTCGCGGTCTGTTGCTCTAACGCCTCGTCGCGCTCCCGCTGCGCACGCGCAAGCTTTTCTTCAAGTTCTGTTATAGGAGTCCTGCGGCATCGCGGCCGTCCGCTGTCCCCCTTTCGGCGCCTCCCCCCTCCATGGCGGTGGTCGCCTGCTGACGCGGCTTGTCGAAGTTCGGTTGAAAGCCTACGCGAGGCTCGGAAATGGCTCAATGGCTCTCGGGCGGGCATTGTGCACGGGCGATACGATCAACTGCTGCGGTGCACACTTAACTTCCGCAATGGGTCAAAACCGGCGTTACCGCACCCAACATGGGAGTCTGCTTTGACCTCCAACAGCGGACGTTGAGCATCGTTTTCAGCGTAGCTGCTTAGTGTCAGTAGCGAAACCTGAGCAGGTGCAGTAAAGTGCGTGCAGCTACTCGATCAACTCGTCAGCACGCGCGAGCAGCGCAGGGCGGCACGGCAAGGCCCAGAGCCTTGGCCGTCTTGGAATTGATGGCCAACTCGAATTTCACTGACTGTTGAACCGGCAAGTTGGCTGGTTTTTCGCCCTTGCAGAATCCGGCCGGCGTAGGTGCCGGCAAGGCGATATACCATCGATGAGAACAGTACCGTAACTGATCAACCCACCTGCGGCCACAAATTCACGAAGTTGGTAGCTCGTAGGAATTGCGTGACGGGCCACCATCGCAATCCAGTTGATCGCGCCGGCTCAGGAAAAACAAATCGCCGGCAACCAGGACGGC
>CAVZME010000005.1:0-465000 GCA_963776385.1 uncultured Chloroflexia bacterium | reverse complement strand
TTACAACCCGAAGGCCGTCATCCCTCACGCGGCGTTGCTGCGTCAGACTTTCGTCCATTGCGCAAAATTCCCGACTGCTGCCTCCCGTAGGAGTCTGGGCCGTGTCTCAGTCCCAGTCTGGGTGATCGTCCTCTCAGACCACCTACCGATCGTCGCCTTGGTGAGCCGTTACCCCACCAACGAGCTAATCGGACGCAGGCCCCTCCCGAAGCGCCTTGCGGCTTTACTGGTGTGAATGAACACACCACCACATGCGGTATTAGCCACCCTTTCGGGCAGTTATTCCCCACTTCGGGGCAGGTCACCTACGCGTTACTCAGCCGTCCGCCACTAACGATCAGAGCAAGCCCTGATCGTCCGTTCGACTTGCATGTCTCATGCACGCCGCCAGCGTTTATCCTGAGCCAGGATCAAACTCTCCAAAAAGATGCACGACCTTGCGGTCGCGACTTTTGTCCGAGGGTTTGACCACTCGCACATCCTTATCACGGATTTCCTGTCACTCTTCAGTTGTTAAGGTGCAGCGGCCGAGGCGCGACGGCCCGCGGCGCAGACGTCGAATGATGGGGCTTGCGCGGCCGAGGTGTCAAACCACGGCCGACGGGCCGCGGGTCCGGACCGTCCGCCGACCTCCGGGAGGCGGCGCGAGGGCGATGGTAGGGACCGCCCGGACGGGTCCGTCAGAACCGAGCGTCAGATGAGCCCGTCTCCACGAGCAGGACGAAGGCGGCGCCGCTGAGCCAGCACAGCAGCGCGAGCTCCGACCGAGCGCGGTCGCGCCGAGCGGCCCGACCAGGACCACGTAGAGGACGAGCCCGAGGACGCGCGGCGATGCCGGCCTTGGCGAGGCGCAGCAGGATCTCGATGACGAGGTTGCTCATCGTCGCGCCTCAGACCGCCCGCCGGCCCTGGAGGGCGCGGATCAGGGTCACCTCGTCGGCGTACTCGAGGTCGCCGCCGACCGGCAGGCCGCGGGCGATCCGGCTGACGACCCCGACGACCGGCTCGAGGCGCTCGGCGAGGTACATCGCGGTCGCCTCGCCCTCGAGCGTCGGGTTGGTGGCCATGATCACCTCGACGAACGGCGTCGCCGTCGCGGGCGGCCGCGTCGGCGCGCTCGAGCAGCTCGCGGATCCGCAGCCGGTCCGGGCCGATGCCGTCGATCGGCGAGATCGCGCCGTGGAGGACGTGGTACAGGCCCTTGAACTCGCCGGTCCGCTCGAGGGCGAGGACGTCGAGCGGCTCCTCGACGACGCACAGCCGGGTCGTGTCGCGGCCGGGATCGCGGCAGATCGGGCAGAGCGGCTGGTCGCTGATGTTGAAGCAGCGATCGCAGAAGACGACCTTGTCGCGGACGTCGATGAGCGCGGCGGCCAGCGTCCGGGCCTCGGCGTCGGGCGCGCGCAGCAGGTGGAAGGTCAGCCGCTGGGCCGTCTTCGGCCCGATCCCGGGCAGGCGCGCGAACGACTCGATGAGTCGGGCGACCGGCTCGATGACGGGGCTGGCCACGGTCGGCGCGGACCTACATCCCGGGCAGGCGAAGCCCGCCGGTGACGGCGGCCATCTTCTGCTCGGCGAGCTCGCGTCGAGGACCGCAGCGCGTCGTTGACCGCGGCCACGACGAGGTCCTGGAGCATCTCGACGTCGTCGGGGTCGACCGCCGACGGGTCGATCGTGACGCTGACGAGCTCCTGCTTGCCGGTGACCGTCGCGCTGACGACGCCGCCGCCGGCCGAGCCGTCGACGATGGTCGTCTCGAGCTCGGTCTGGATCGCGCAGCATCTCCTGCTGCATCTGCTGCGCCATCCGCTGCAGGTTGGCCATCCCCATCGGGTGTCTCCTCTCGTCGGTGGCGTGTCGGTCAGTCTGCCGCAACGGGTCTGCCTGCTGCAGCCCGACGGTCGGTGGCTCCTCAGCTGACCTCGCCGACGTCGGCGAGATCGTCGGCGAAGATGCGGCGCGCCTCGGCGACGAGATCGTCCGGGCCGGCCGTCGGCGAGCTCGACGTTGGCGACGACGCAGCGGACCGCGACCGGATGACCGATGACCTCCGCGATGCCGGCCTCGATGGCCGATCGGCGACGTTCCGCCGCGTCCTTGAGGAACGCCTGCTCCTCGGGGAAGCCGAGGGTCACGATCGGCGCCGTCGACGGCGACCGGCCGGCAGGTCGACGATGAGCGGCTTGGTCGGCGGGTGCGCGCTGAGCTGGGCGACGATCGTCGGCCAGGCGGCGAGGAGTTCGCTCGAGGGCCGGGTCCGTGCCGGCCGGAGCCGGCGACGGTCGCCGGCGGTGCCGACGGCGCCGCGGCCATGACTGCGACGGGTTCAGGCTCGGGCGACGGGTGGCGGCAGTCGCGGATCCGGCTGCCGGCGGCGTCGGCGTCGGCGTCGGCCGGGTCGGGCGGGTCGGTTCGGGCGCCGGAGGCGCGGGTGCCGGCCGGGTCGGACGCCGGCGGGCTCGGGCGCCGGTCGAGAGCGGTCGGGGCAGACGCGACTGGTCGCGGGTGCCGGTCGCGCGGACTCGGTCGGCTGAGGCCGGCGCTCGCGGCGATCGCCTGGGCCGGCCGGCGTCGGCCGCGAACATCGCGAGCTCGAGCTGGAAGCGCAGGCCGCCGATGCCCGCCCGGTTCGGGTCGATCGCGGCGAGGCGACGTCCGGCCGCGGCCAGCGCGGCCGGATCGTGACGACGCGGGCCGACATCGTCGAGGCCGGCCATGAGCTCGGCCCGGATGGCCTCGACGGCCTGGTCGAGCAGCGCCCGGATGTCCCGGCCGCGTTCCTCGAGGCTGTCGAGCAGGGCGACGCCGGCGGCGCCGTCGCCGCGGACGAGGTGGTCGACGAAGGCCTCGACGACCTCCGCGTCGGCCAGGCCGAGCAGGTCGCGGACGGTCGACTCGTCGATCCGCTCGGGCGCGGCCGACAGCAGCTGGTCGAGCATCGACTCGGCGTCGCGCATCCCGCCGGCGGCCAGCCGGGCGATGAGGTGGACGGCGGCGGGATCGGCGTTGCGGCCGTCGGCCGCGAGGATCCGGTCGAGCTTGCCCTCGATCTCGGCGACGGTCAGCCGCCGGACGTCGAAGCGCTGGAGGCGCGACAGGATCGCCGGCGGGAAGCCGGACGGCTCGGTCGAGGCGAACATGAAGATGACGAAGTCGGGCGGCTCCTCGAGCGACTTGAGCAGCGCGTTCCAGGCGTCGCGTGGTGATCTGGTGCGCCTCGTCGAGGATGTAGACCTTGCGCCTGAGCTGGCCGGGCGGGTACGGCAGGCGCTCGCGCAGGTCGCGGACGGCGTCGATGCCGCGGTTGCTGGCGGCGTCGATCTCGATGAGGTCGAGCGTCGTGCCCTCCCGGATCGAGACGCACGACGGGCACGCGGTCGCAGGCGTCGCCGTCCTGGAGGTCGGTGCAGTTGACGGCCTTGGCGAGGATCCGCGCGAGCGACGTCTTGCCGGTGCCGCGCGGCCCGACGAACAGGACGGCGTGGCTGACCCGGTCGGCGCGGACGGCGTTGCGGAGGGTCTCGACGACCGCCTCCTGGCCGACGATCTCGCCGAATGTCTGGGCGCGCCAGCGCCGATAGAGCGCCTGGTGCGGGACGGTCGACGTCACGACCTCCTCCGGTCGGGGCGAGACGGAGTCGAATTGCCGTGCACCCTCCGTCGACCTGGACGTTCCCGTGCCCACCATGACGAGCGGCTCGGACCAGGCCGTTCCGCGGCACCCGACGATGATCGCTTAGTGCTGCTTCCTTCCGGACCTGACACGGTTCGCGGTTCGCCGCTGCGCGGGACCCGGTCCTCAACGTCGCGTCGTCGGGCGGCGTTCGAGAACGGAGACCTCGGGAGGGGATTCAGCCCTGCTGTAGCGGATTGCAGGTACAGGGCACCGCTAGTTCCCCGCCTAGCACGGCTCCGGAAGGATACCCGGTTGTTCGGACGCGTCAGACCGGCCGACCAGACCTGCGCGGTCGTGGCCGAACCGGACGTGGCTCGGGTCGAGCGCCCGCAGGCGCGCGAGAGACCGGTCGTAGGCCTCGCGATCGGGGGCGCTGCGACCGGCCCTCGAGGGCCGACCGGTCGCCCGCCCATTCGCCGAGCGTGTAGACCGCCTGACCGGCCAGGATCGACGTCGCCCGCGGTCGGTCGTCGACGACCAGCGACTGGTGGCCGGCGGTGTGGCCCGGCGTGGCGACGACCCGGATGCCCGGCGAACGGTTCGTGGTCGCCGGCGACCGGCCGATAGTCGGCGCCGGGAAAGTCGATCCACTCGAGGATCGTGTGGTCGGTCGTGTGGGCGATCTCCCACTCGGCCGGCTGGACGTAGATCGGGACGCCCGGGAACAGGCTGTTCTGGCCGGCGTGGTCGGCATGGAGGTGGCAGTTGATGACCGCTGTCACGTCGTCGATCGCGATGCCCGCTTCGGCCAGGGCGTCCGGCACGCGTCGCGCCTGGATGCGGTAGTACGCATCGAGCTCGTCGTTGCCGAACCCGAACCCCGTGTCGAACAGGAGGACGCCGCCGCGATGCCGGACCGCATAGCCGACCACGACCCCGACCTCGCCGGCCCACGGCTCATCTGCGGCGAACCGGAACTCGCCAAGGAAGAGAGGCACGACCTCGGGCATCACCGGTCGGGTGCTGACGACGTCCCGCGACACGACGGGCAGTGGTGGCAGGTCCGTATCACTGAGGCTGGCCGTAGCACGCCGCGAGCGCCGGTGAGCCGAAGGCGGAGCCGAGCACCGGAGCGAGCGCACCCCAAGGTGCGTGAGCGAGGAGCGCAGGCGACAACGCACGCATCGGCCGTCGATCGCGGCGTGCGGAGGTGGCGGAGAGGGCGGGATTCGAACCCGCGACGGGTTGCCCCGAACCGCATTTCCAGTGCGGCGCCATAGTCCACTAGGCGACCTCTCCGAGAGGCACGATCGGCACTCGGTTCGTGCCACGCCGTTCGTCGATATGGCGGTTCCTGGCAAGGCGGCGCCGAGCACCGGAGCGAGCGCACCTCAAGGTGCGTGAGCGAGGAGCACAGGCGACAACGCGGCCAGGGGCCGTCAGATCGGGGAACGGTGGCGGAGAGGGCGGGATTCGAACCCGCGGTGCTTTCGCACACCGCTTTTCGAGAGCGGCACCATCAACCACTCGGACACCTCTCCGCGGGAGAGGATACCAAACCGGCCGCGCCCGGACCGGCCCGTCAGCCGGTGGCGAGCGGCGCGAACAGCGCCTCGGCCTCGTCGCGGCGGATGCCGCTGACGACCTTGATCCGGCGCGGCAGCGACGGGGTGCTGGGCGAGCTGGATGACCGTGCCCGCCGCCCCGTCGCGGCTGTTGGCGACGGCGAACACGAGCGCCTCGACGTCGCTCTCGAGCAGCGCCCCGACGCACATCGCGCACGGCTCCTGCGTGCGAAGATCGTCGCGTCGGCGAGCCGGACCGAGCCGAGCTTCCGGGCGGCCTCGCGCAGGGCGACGACGACCGCGTGGGCCGTCGGGTCGTTGGTCTCCTGGACGCGGTCGTGGGCCCGGACGACCATCGCCTCGTCGACGACGGCGACGGCCGCGTTCGGTCGCTCGCCGCGCGCGAGCGCGCGCTGCGCCTCGGCCAGTGCCTCGCCCATGAACAGCTCGTAGTTCATGGCCCGATGCTAGCAGACGCATCCGGGCCATCCGTCTCGAGTGCACACGGCGGCGCGCCGATCGTCGCCGAATCGCAACCGGCTCGGATCGCCGGCGGAGCGGTAGCATGACGCCCGCCATGACCGAACCAAGACGCATCGCGATCCTGACCGGCGGCGGCGACGTCCCGGGCCTCAACGCCGTCATCAAGAGCGTCGTCTACCGCGCGACCGAGGCCGGCTACTCGGCCCTCGGCATCCGCCGAGGCTGGGAGGGCCTCACCCACATCCGACCCGGGTCCGAGCCGGATCCCGACCTACCTGCGGCCGCTCGACCGGACCAACACCCGGACGATCGAGCGGACCGGCGGCACGATCCTCCACACCTCGCGGACGAACCCGCGCAAGATGCGCGCCGCCGGGCTGCCGCCCTGGATGGACGAGGCGCGAGCGGGCGCGCTACGCGCGTCGGCGACGGGATCTGTACGACCTGACGCCGCTCGTCCTCGACAACCTCAGCGACGCTCGGCGTCGACGTCCTGGTCACGATCGGCGGCGACGACACGCTGTCGTATTCGCAGGTCCTGGTCAACGCCGGGCGTCGCCGCTCATGGCGATCCCCAAGACGATGGACAACGACGTCCAGGGCACCGAGTACTGCATCGGCTTCTCGACCGCGATCACCCGGGCCAAGGAGGCCATCAACCGCCAGCGGACGACGCTCGGCAGCCACGAGCGGATCGGGGTCTTCCGGATCTTCGGTCGCGACGCCGGGTTCTCGGCGCTGTACACGGCGTACGTGACCTCGGCGCGCTGCGTCATCCCCGAGGCGCCGTACGACCTCGATGCGCTGTCGCGCGCTGCTGGCCGCCGATCATGCCGCGAACCCGAGCCACTACGCCTTCGTGATCACCGCCGAGGGCGCGATCTGGCAGGGCGCCCAGATGGCCGACGTCGGCTGGCGCCGACGCGTTCGGCCATCGCCACAAGGCCAACGTCGGCGAGGCGCTCGCGGCCGAGATCCGCGAGCGGACGGGCATCGAGACGCTCGCGTCCGAGCTGACCTACGACCTGCGCAGCGGCGAGCCGGATTCGATCGATTCGATGGTGGCGACGACCTTCGCCAACGTCGCGATGGACCTCGTCGAGGGCGGCGATCACCGGCCGGATGGTCGCGATCCAGGACGGCAAGTACGCCCACACCGCGCTGCCCGACCCGGCCCTCGGGCCGCGCAAGGTCGACGTGCCCGACGATGTACAACGTCGAGCGGTTCCGGCCGCGCTACAACGGCAAGCTGGGCGACCCGATGCTGCTGGTCGGCCTCGACTGACGGCGTCGGCGCGCGCCGAGCTCGCGTCGCGTCGGCGCTCGCGTCAGTCGTCGAGGCCCGACAGGGCCGCGGATCGGCGCGGGCGAGGGCGGACATGTCGTCGTCGCCGTGGCCGCGCGGCGATCAGGCCCGTCTCGAGCTGGGCGGCGAGGGCGCTGACCGGCAGGACCGCGCCGAGCTGCGCGGCCAGGTCGAGGGCGATCGCCGAGGTCCTTGCGGTGGAGCGCGACCTTGAACCCGAGCGGGTAGTCGTTGTCGATCATCCGGCCGCTGCGGTTGGCGAGGACCCAGCTCTGGGCCGCTCCGCCGCCGAGCGCACCGACGACCTGCTCGACATCGAGGCCGGCCTTGATGGCCAGGACGATGCCCTTCGGCGACGCCGAGGTAGGTGCCGGCCAGGATGACCTGGTTGACGGCCTTGACCGCCTGGCCGGCACCGATCGGCCCGACGTGGGTGATCGTCCGGCCCATCGCGGCCAGGACCGGCCGGGCGCGCTCGACGTCGGCCGCGTCGCCGCCGACGAAGATCGTCAGGGTCGCGTTCCGGGCGCCCTCGCTGCCGCCCGACACGGGCGCGTCGACCATGCGCGATGCCGCGCTCGCCGAGCCGCGCCGCGAAGTCCCAGCTGCCCGACGGGGCGATGGTCGAGCAGTCGATGACGAGCGTCCCGGGCGCGCGCCGGCGACGACCCCGTCCGGCGCCGAACAGGACGGCCTCGACGTCCGGCGTGTCCGAGACGCAGACCACGACGATGCCCGGCTCCGGCGACGGCGTCGGCCGGCGGTGTCCGCGAGCGACGACGCCCGAGGTCGGCGAGCTCCGGCGCGCGACCCGGCGTCCGGTTCCAGCCCGTGACCGTGAACCCGGCCCGGGCCAGGTTGGCGGCCATCGCCGCGCCCATCGTGCCGAGCCCGAGGAACGCGACGCGACCGCGTCCCGGGACGGGTTCGGTGGTCATGGTCGTCGTCAGGCCGGAGTCTCGGGCGGCTCGGCGGGCGCTCCGGGACGGCGGCTCGTCGGCCGTCGGTGGCGCTGTCGTCGGCGTCGTCGGTCGCGGCTGCACCCTCGGTGGTCTCCGTGCCCGTCGTCCCATCGGTCGGCGGCGGCTCCTCGGATCGATCGGCCGCGGGCGATGAAGAAGGCGGCGATCGCCCCGACGATCGCGATCAGGATGATGATCGCCAGCAGGCCGCCGCTCCGATTCGTGCCGGGTTCGGGCGGCGCGACGGGGCTCGGCGCCGGCGTCGGCGGCGGTGCCAGGGCTCGGCGACTGGGACGCGACGACGACCGGCGTCACGACGACCTGGATCGCCGTCTTCGGGTTGCCGTTGGTGATGACCGGGACGCCGGCCACATTCCGCCACGACGCTGCCGTCGTCGCCGACCTCGGCCGTCACGACGTAGTCCTGGGTCGGCTGGATGTCCGTGATGGTGTACGGGACCGAGAACGCGACCGGCAGGCCGTCGTCGACGGTGCCGGACGTCGATGCCGAGCGAATCACCGGTGGCCGGGTCGACGAGGACGGCCATCGCGTAGGCGGTCGGTGACGGCGTCGACGCCGACGCCGGTGATCTGACCGGTCACGGCGCCCTTCAGCAGGTCGGGCCGGTAGGCCGAGCGTGATGTCGACCTTGGACGGGTTGCCCTTGGTCAGGACCGGGATGCCCTTGCGACGGTGACCCATGCGTTCTCGCCGTCGACGATCGTCGCCTGGATCGTGTAGGTCACGGCCGGATCGATGGTCGCGGAGCCGAGGTCCAGCGAGAACGAGTACGGGACGGCGGTGATGTCGCGGTCGATCTCCGAGGCGACGATCGAGCTCTCGGTCGCGCGGGCCGAGCCGCTGGACGAGTGCGACGACCGCGAAGGCGTCGCCCGTGAGCTGGTACGGCTCGCGATAGGTCAGCGTGCCGGTCACCGGGCCGCTGATCGGCGACGGGGTCGGGACGCCCGATGGGAGCGGCCGTTGGGGTGGGAGTCGGGGTCGGGGTCGGCGTGCGGCGTCGGTGTCGGCGGTCGGGGCCGGCGTCGGCGTCGGTGCGGCGGTCGGGGTCGGCGTCGGGGTCGGCGGTCGGGGCGGCGGTCGGGGCGGCCGTCGGGGCCGCGGTCGGAGCGGCAGTCGGCTGGGCGCGTCGCACTCGGGTTCGCGGAGGGCGTCGGCAGCAGCGGTCGGCGGCGGCGGTCGGCGCCGCCGTCGGGACGGCCGTCGGACTCGCACCGGGCGACGAGACCGGGACGCCGCGTCGGGGCGGGGGTCACCGGGACCGTGGACCGACCCGGTTGCCGCGCCCTGGGCGATGGCCGTGACGCCCTCCCGGTTCTGCCAGACGGACGGCCCGTCGACGATGCCGCCCTTGACGACGTAGGTCGCGGCCGGGTCGATGAGCGTCGGGTCGTAGCCGATCGAGAAGCCGAGGTCAGCGGGTCCGGTGATCGGCCGGACCTGACGCGCGAGACGAGCGTGCCGGTCTCGACCTTGATGAGTGCCGCGATCAAGACCGCCGACGCGCTCAGCGTCGTGCCCGACGGTGGGACGATCGTCCCGGCGATGACCGCGCCCGGCGCCTGCGGGACGGCGGTCAGCGTCAGGGCGATGCCGTTCGTCGGGCCGCCGGTGATGACCGGCTCGCCGACAGCGTTCTGCCACGACGACGCTCCGTCGATGATCGTCGCGAAAAGGGCGTAGGCATGGGTCTGGTCGATGGTGGCGGCATCGACGAGGACGGAGAAGTCGATGGGGACGCTCGGTCGGCGCGTCGATCACGCTGCTGACCGATGACGGCGCCAGCATCAGGGGCCGCGGTCGTGTCGATGATGGTGACGATCGCGACGGCCCCGGGCGTCAGCGCGATCCGCTCGCGGTAGGTCAGGGTCCCGGTGACAGACGTGGTCGCCGCAGCGATCGGCACGACGACCACCCCGGCAAGCAGGACGACGGCGACGGCGGCCATCGCGGCGCGTCGGAGACCGGTTCGCGTGGACGGCACGTGGCGACCCCTCACCTGCAGGCGCCGGGCGGCATCCTCCACCCCCGGGCATGTCCGGAAGCCTAGCAGGATGAGCCCTGACGACACACGCTGGGCGGTCGTCGAGGTCCGCTGCGTCGCTGCCGGTTCAGGCCCCGAGGCGCTCGAGCGCAGCGCCGAGATTGGCGATCGACGACGCCAGCATCTCGGATCTGATCCCGGCCAACCTCGTGCGGCGCCGCGTGCGCGAACCCGGCGACAGCGCAAGCGCCATCCTGATGGCGTCGACGAACCCGTCCGGGCCATGGCTGACCGCAGCCGCCTCGACCCCATACTGCCGCGCCATGCGATCGTCGACGATCGGGATCACGCCGAGGCCGATGGACATCGCCATGGAACTGGTGATCTTGACGCTGAGATATCGCGCAAGGTTCGGCACCCGGTCGTGCACGAGCGGCAGGATGAAGTCGGACGTGCCGACCTGCGTCAGGTAGTCCCGATAGGAGATCTCGCGCGGGTTGAAGGTGAACCGATCAGCCACGCCTCGGTCCACGACCCTCGCCCTGAGGTCGAGCCCATCCGGGGAATCGGATCGGCCCACGACTCGGACGTGGAAGTCCGATCGCTCCGCCGCCAGGGCCTCGACCGCATCAAGGAGCGCGTCGTAGTCACGCCGTGCGTAGTCGACGTTGCCCTGGACACACAGGACCGTCGGGCCGCGCGCGTCCGTGGGCTCCCTGGGCACCTCCCCGAGATAGACCGGAGCGACCCAGCCGCGATCGTCCGCGACGTCCTGTCCCCGAGCCACGTGGCGGCCGAGGAAGATGGGTTCATGCCGACGGTCCGCGAAATATGAGGCGTATCGCCCGGTCTGCACCCGGTCGGCGTTGTGGACGACGGCGATGGTCGGTAGGTCGATGCGCGAGGCGGCCGCGACCGCGCCGTTCGGTTCGATGCTGTTCATCACGAGGACGTCGTAGCGCCGGTGTCGGGCAGGCGTGCCGCGGGCGCGCATCAGCCTCGTGCCCAGCCTCGACGATCCGTCGATCGATCGCATCCGATACCGCAAACCTGTGCTCAGGGCGAAGGCGTTCCTTCGGACGGCCTCGTTGACGACGTAGACGTCCGGCTCGGCTCCGAGGGCATTCAGGGCGTACACGAGCGTCGGCAGGATCTCGTCGTGGTAGGGATTGAATTCGACCAGGGCGACGTTCATCAGGGCCGCGTGTCCGGCACCAGCCACCAGATGGGTCGGTGCCGATCTGCGCTGACCAGGAGGACGGTTCCGCGCAGGATATCCATCCCGATGAGGCCCAGCATCGAGTCGATCTCGGGTCGGACGAGCAGCCGGGGTATGGGCAGTCGGGCGCCTCCGACGAGGAGGATGCGTTCCTCGACGACCGATCCGAAGACAGGATCGCCGCTGACCCCTTTGCCGGAGTCGGGCGTCGCCGTCCCCGCCAGACCAGGGACTGCGGCGGCGGCGAACTCCGTGCCCCGACCGCCGGTATTGAGCATCGCTTTGACCGGCGCGAACGGCTCGACCGAGGCGGGCACGACGGGGGTCGGCTCAGTCTGGTCGCGGACGAGTTCGAGGAGACTGAGGTTCGGCGCACGCGTCGGGAGCCAGGGGCGGAGGTCGCTGGCCTCGTCCTCGATGTCGACGAGCAGGAGCCGGTCCGCCACCAGGTCGATGACGACAGTCGCGGTCGGATGAAGGTGCTGCGGACTCAGGAACCCGCCGACCCCCCACCCCTCGAACGGGGTCGGGCCAGTGATCGCGACCGCATCTCGCAGAGCGAACGAGACACCGGCGATCTCGACCGCGACGTCTCCCGACGAGCCACGACTCCACCGATGAGCCCGCGTGGTCTGTCCCGGGCTCGCCCGGGACGTGCCGGAGTCCGGCAGCACGTGCCAGCTCGATCGTCAGCACATGGTCGGTCGAACCCGTATCGAGGATGAGCCGGATCGCCAGCCCGGCCACCCGGGCATCGATCATCGGGGCGTGGGTGACGGTGTCGCCAACGTCGTAACGGATGGGGACATCGAGAAGGACGCGCGGTCGTGACATGTCCGGCGTAGCCTAGCCCGAAGAAGACGGTGCATCCGCGCGTGGTCGGAGCGCCTGTCGGCTGGTCGCGGACACACGGAGCGGGGCTACTTGATGGCTGACGATGGACACGCGGCAGCGACGGCCGTGATCGACGCACTCGACGAACCCCGGCGTTCGCAGATGCGGCACCTGCACGAGGTCATCCTCGAGGCGCTGCCCGGCATCGATGTCGGGGTCTGGGACTACGCGGGCAAGCTCATCGGCTACGGCGCCTACGACTACTCGAACAGCAAGGGCCCGGCGGGACGTTGGTTCTCGATCGGCATCGCGAACCGGAAGGCCTTCATCTCCTTGTACGCGATGGGCACCGCCGATGGGCGCTACCTCGTCGAGAGCCTCCACGACCGGTTCCCCGGCACGAAGATCGGTCGGAGCTGCATCAACATCACCAGGCCCGACCAGATCGATGACGAGGCCGTCCGAGACCTCGCACGGCGATCGTGGGAGCAGTACAAGGATGGCTTCCATCGACCCATCGTCACGAAGGCGACCTGACGCCTCTGACGATCAAGGAGGAGTGGCGCGCCCGGCGGGACTCGAACCCACGACCTTTAGGTCCGCAACCTAACGCTCTATCCACTGAGCTACGGGCGCACGATGCTGGGGCTGGCGGAGAGGGAGGGATTCGAACCCTCGATGCAGGTTACCCCACATGGCGGTTTAGCAAACCGCTGCACTAGACCTCTATGCGACCTCTCCGTCGCGACAGCGGCCGGAATCCTATCATGGAGGCTGCCGCGCCCCGGCCCGCCAACCCCGGTCCGCCTCGAAGGAGCCGCCATGCTCAGCGCCGACCTCCGGAAGCTCCTCATCGCGCAGATCGGCAACGAGCTCGCCGCCCATCAGCTGTACCTCGCGATCGCCATCTACTTCGAGCGCCAGAGCCTCGAAGGCTGGGGCAAGCTCTTCAGCCGCCAGTCGGTCGAGGAAGCCCAGCACGCTCAGAAGATCATCGACTTCCTGGTCGACAACGACGTCGACTTCGACCTGCCGGCGCTCAAGGCGACGTCGACCCGGTTCGATTCGCCGGCGGCCGCCGCGCGACGGGCGCTCGAGTCCGAACGGACCGTGGCAGGCCAGTTCGACCGTGCGGCGAGCGTCGCGGTCGCGGCCGGCGACCATCGCGGGTTCGAGTTCCTGCAGTGGTTCATCGCCGAGCAGGTCGAGGAGGAGTCGAAGCTCCAGCACGTCGTCGACCTCATCGAAAGCGGCATCAACCTCTTCCAGGCCGAAGCGCTGCTCGCCTCGTTCGAGTAGGTCGTGACCGTCGAGCCGCGACGACTACATGAGCCAGGTCACGGTCGGCCCGCGGCGGCGCGTCGACGGACCGATCCTCCTCGCCGACTACGACCCGGACTGGCCGGCCCTGTACGAGCGCGAGGCGTCGCGGGTGCGGAGCGATCCTCGGCGACCGCGTGCATCTGCTGGAGCACGTCGGGTCGACGTCCGTGCCCGGCCTCCCGGCCAAGCCGATCATCGACATGCTGCTCGTCGTCGCCGACTCGGCCGACGAACCGGCCTACGTCCCGTCGATGGAGGCCGGCGGCTACCTGGTGCGGATCCGCGAGCCCGACTGGCACGAGCATCGGGTCTTCAAGGGTCCGGACACCGACATCAACCTGCACACCTTCAGCCACGGCTCGTCAGAGATCGGGCGGATGCTCGCCTTCCGTGACCGCCTCCGGGCCCACGACGACGAGCGCGACCTGTATCTGCAGACGAAGCGGGAGCTGGCCGCCCGCCACTGGGTCTACGTCCAGGACTACGCCGATGCCAAGGGCGAGGTCGTCGAGGCCATCATCGCGCGTGCTCTCGCCGACCCGGACCGGCCTCGCGCGCGTTGACATCGAGCGCGCCAATCGATACCGTCCGGAGCACAGACATGAGCCACACCTTCTACTTTCGATGCCCGGCATGACACTCCGAGGTCGCTGAGACCGAGGGGCACGGGTCGTGCCGGGCAAACGAAGCAGAGGCCTGACCTCTGCTTTTTTGTTTTGTGCCGGACGACCGACGAGGAGAGACCAGCCGCGATGTTCGTGGTGATGACCGTCGGCGCCAGCGAGGCGGAGATCCTCGGCGTGAAGAGCCAGATCCTCGCCGAGGGCCTGACGCCGTTCGATCACGTCAGCGCGGGTCGCACGACGGTCGCCGTCGTCGGCGAGATCGGGGCGCGCCGGCCGGCGCTCCTTGAGCGTTTCGCCACGCTGCCCGGCGTCGCGACGGTCACCCCGATCAGCCGCCCGTTCAAGCTGACCTCGCGCGAGTTCCACCCGGAGGACACGGTCATCCGCGTCCTCGACGCGGTCATCGGCGACGGGTCGCTGACGATGATGGCCGGGCCGTGCTCGGTCGAGAGTCGCGAGCAGCTGTTCGAGACCGCTGACGCGGTCAAGGCCGCCGGCGCCACGATCCTGCGCGGCGGCGCGTTCAAGCCGCGGACCTCGCCGTACGCCTTCCAGGGCCTCGGCATCGCGGGCCTGCGCCTGCTCGCCGAAGCGCGCGAGCGGACCGGCCTGCCGGTCATCACCGAGGTCATGGAGCCCAGCCAGGTCGACATCGTCGCGGAGTACGCCGACATCCTCCAGATCGGCACCCGGAACATGCAGAACTACTCGCTGCTGCGGGATGTCGGGCGGGTCGCGCGTCCGGTGATGCTCAAGCGCGGCTACGGCGCGACCGTCGAGGAATTCCTGATGGCCGCCGAGTACATCGTCAGCTCCGGCAATCCCAATGTCATCCTGTGCGAGCGGGGCATCCGGACGTTCGAGACGTACACCCGCAACACGATGGACCTGGCCGCCGTCCCGCTGCTCGACAGGCTGACCCACCTGCCGGTCATCGTCGACCCGAGCCACGCCACCGGCAAGCGCTGGCTGGTCAAGCCGCTCGCGCTGGGCGGCGTCGCCGTCGGGGCGGACGGCGTCATGGTCGAGGTCCACCCGAGCCCGGACGACGCGTTGTCGGATGCCGAGCAGCAGCTCACGCTGGACCAGTTCCGCGACATGATGGCCGCCATCACGCCGCTGCATGCCTACGTCCGGGGCGTCTATGCCGCGGAACGGGGAGCATCGGCGTGACGGCGTCCGCATCCCCCGCGGCCGGATCCGGACCGCCGGTCGCGCACGTCCGCTCGAGCGCACGCCTGCGCGGCGAACTGCGCCTACCGGGCGACAAGTCGGTCAGCCATCGTGCGTTGATCCTGGCCGCCCTGGCCGATGGCGAGAGCCGTATCAGCGGAGCTGGCGACGGCGCCGACGTCCGGTCCACGGCAGGCATCGTGGCCGCGCTCGGCGCGACAGTCGACCGGGTCGACGGCGACGGGCCGACGGTCGGCTATCGCGTCGTCTCGGGCGGCCCCGACGCACTCACTGCGCCGCGATGGCGAACTCGACTGCGGCAACTCCGGGACGAGCCTCAGGTTGATGAGCGGCGTGCTGGCGGGGCTGCCCTTGACGGCCATCCTCGATGGCGACGATTTGTTGCGCCGCCGACCGGTGGCTCGTATCATCGAGCCACTGCGCTTGATGGGTGCCGTCCTCCATGGCCGGCAAGACGATTCCCTCCCACCACTGACCGTGATCGGTCGTACCCCGCTTCGGGCCATCGACTACACGACGCCGGTGCCGAGCGCACAGGTGAAGTCGGCCATCCTGCTGGCGGGACTTCGCGCAGATGGGCGGACGACGGTCCGCGAGTCGGTCGCGACGCGCGACCACACGGAACGGATGCTGCGAGCGAGGGGCGTGCCGGTCGAGCGGACGGACGCACCGGACGGGTCGGTCGCATGGTCCCTGGAAGGAGGGGTCGCGGTGCGTGCAGTCGCGGAGCATGTCCCGGGCGATGTCTCGGCCGCGGCCTTCTGGCTGGTCGCCGGCGCGATCCATCCAGACGCCGAACTGACCCTTCGTGACGTCGGCGTCAACCCGACCCGGCGGGCGGTCATCGACATCCTGCGCTCGATGGGCGCCGACATCGTGGAACGACGACACGGCGATGTGCCCGACGACGGTGTCGGCGAGCCGCTGGCGGACGTCACGGTGCGCTCGTCGGTCCTGCGCGCGGTCGACCTTGGCCCGTCCGAGGTGGCCGCCGCCATCGACGAGATCCCCGTGCTCTGCCTGGCCGCCACTGCGGCCGTCGGCACGACCGTCATCCGCGGCGCAGGCGAGCTCCGCCACAAGGAGTCCGACCGGATCGCTGGCACGACTGCCGGTCTCCGCGCACTCGGCGCGCGGATCGAGGTCGACGGGGACGACCTGCGCATCAGCGGGCCGACCCGTCTTGACGGGGCCGAAACGGACAGCCTCGACGATCACCGTCTCGCGATGACCTTCGCGATCGCCGGCCTTGTCGCCTCGGGCGAGACATCCGTCGGCCGGCCGAACTCCGCCGCCATCTCCTATCCCGGTTTCTTCGACGACCTCGAAAGGGTGCGAGCATGACCAAGCGCGTGGTCCTCATGGGGCATCCGGTCGCCCATTCGCTCTCGGGCGCGATGCAGCAGGCGGCCTTCGACTCCCTCGGCATCGATGCGACATACGAGCTCTGGGACCGCTCGCCGATGGAACTGGCGGCGGCGATCGAGGAGATCCGCAGCGACGAGTTCCTCGGCGCCAACGTCACCATCCCGCACAAGGAACGGGTCGTGCCGCTGGTCGATCGCCTGACCGACGAAGCGCACGTGACGGGCGCCGTCAACACGATCACGCGCGAGGGCAAGCGGCTGATCGGCCACAACACGGACGTACCCGGCTTCAAGGTCGCCCTGGACCGGCTCGTCGGCAAGCAGAAGATGCCGCGCCAGGCAGTGGTGCTCGGCGCCGGCGGCGGCGCCCGAGCCGTGGTCTACGGCCTCATCACCGAAGGCTTCCAGCGGATCATCGTGTTCAATCGCCACCTCCATCGGGCCGAAGGCCTCGTCAAGCATTTCGGTCGGAGCGCCGCCCACATGGAACTCCGGGCGATGCCCTGGCACGACTCGATCATCGAATCCGAGCTGGCCAAGACTCGCGTCCTGGTCAACGCGACGTCGATCGGACTGTCCAGTGACGACAGTCCGATCCCGGCCGAGGCACTGCACGGTGACCTCATGGTCCTTGACCTCATCTACGCGCGGACGCGGCTGCTCCGCGACGCCACTTCTGCCGGCGCGACCGTCGCCGACGGCGAGCTGATGCTGCTTCACCAGGGGGCGGCGGCATTCACGTTGTGGACCGGACAGCAGGCGCCCCTGGAGTTGATGCAGGCCAAGCTCGCCGAGGCTCGAGCTGGTGGGCTCCGGTCGGCGGAGGGCGAGCTCTCGGGTGCCGCGGCGGACGGGATCGCCCAGGCCGAGAGCGAACCGGCCACGGCCGGCGCGCCCGACTGACCCGACCGGACGGAGAGCGGCAGCGACCGATGGGCGCGTTTCGATTCCTGACGGCCGGTGAATCGCACGGTCCCGCCCTTGGCGTGACCATCGAGGGTGTCCCGGCGGGCCTCGCGTTGACCGCCGACGACCTCGCGGTGGACCTCGCCCGCCGCCAGCGCGGCTACGGCCGCGGTGCCCGCCAGTCGATCGAGCAGGACCGAGCGGAGATCCTCGCCGGCGTCCGACACGGCACCACGCTCGGGTCGCCGATCCTCCTGCTCGTCCGGAACAAGGACTGGGAGAACTGGACCCAGGTGATGGCCGTCGGGCCGCTCGATGAGGCCGAAGCGGCCGCCCTCCACGACCTGGCCGCCGATGGCAACAAGCGCGCGACACCGGTCACCCGGGTCCGACCGGGCCACGCCGACCTCGCCGGTGCACTCAAGTACGACTTCAACGACGTTCGCAATGTCCTCGAACGCGCCTCCGCCCGCGAGACCGCGGCCCGGGTGGCGGCCGGCGGCGTGGCCCGCATGTTCCTGCGCGAACTGGGCATCGAGGCCTGGTCGTTCACGGCCGAGGTCGGCGGGGTCGCCCTCGATCCGGCCAAGGCGACGCGCTCGCGCGAGGAGGCGGACGAGTCGCCGCTGCGCTGCCCGGATCCGGCGGCCGAGGCCGCGATGATCGCCCGCATCGACGAGGCGCGGTCGGCCGGCGACACGGTCGGGGGCGTCTTCGAGGTCGTCGTCCACGGCTTGCCGATCGGCCTCGGGTCGTACGTCCATTGGGACCGCCGGCTCGATGCGGCGCTGGCCGCCGCGGTCATGAGCATCAACATCGTCAAGGGTGTCGAGTTCGGCCTGGGCTTCGAGCAGACGCGCCGCTTCGGATCCGCGGTGCACGACGTCATCGAGGGTCGCGGCGACGGGGGCCGGTGGATCCATCGGACGAACAACGCGGGCGGGCTGACCGGTGGCGTCACCAACGGCGAGCCGCTGGTCGTCCGGGGTGCCGTCAAGCCGATCTCCACGCTCGCCCGACCCCTGCCGTCGGCCGACCTCGTGACGGGCGAGGCCGTCGACAAGGCCCACTACGAGCGGAGCGACATCAGCGTCGTGCCGGCCGCCGGGGTCGTCGGCGAGGCGATGGTGATGCTGACGCTCGCCTCGTTCGTCCTCGAGAAGTTCGGTGGCGACACGATCGACGATGTCCGAGCGGCGCTCGCTCACTATCGCGAACGCATCGCCGCGACACCCGGAGGCGCCGGTGGCCGGCGGCCGTCGGGCAGGACCGGCGCCGGGCGGCCGAGCCGGCGGGACATGGCCTGACCGGCACCGATGAGGCCGGTTCCGGCGGCGACGACTGAGGTCGATGGTGGACGTCGTGGTCGTCGGCCTGCCCGGGAGTGGCAAGAGCGTCGTGGGGCGGCGGCTTGCGAATCGTCACGCAGCCGCGTTCATCGACCTCGACGAACGCATCGAGTCCGGTGCCGGCCGCTCCATCCCCGAGATCTTCGAGGACGACGGTGAGGCCGCGTTCCGCGCCCTCGAGCGTGCTGCGATCGCCGACCTGGGACGCGCCGACCCGGACGCCGAGGTCCGCCGCGTGATCTCGACGGGGGGCGGCGCGATCGTCGATCCGCGCAATCGCTGGGCGCTCTATCGCGG
The DNA here is from genome assembly GCA_963776385.1 of uncultured Chloroflexia bacterium. Classification (GTDB taxonomy): domain Bacteria; phylum Chloroflexota; class Limnocylindria; order Limnocylindrales; family CSP1-4; genus SPCO01. The sequence continues at coordinate 445,947 of CAVZME010000005.1, read as the reverse complement.
CCGGACGTCCGTCTGGCTCGATGGCCGGCCGGAGGTCCTCGCCCAGCGCCTCCGTCGCTCGCCCCACGTGCGGCCGCTCGTGACCGGTCGCGACCCGATCGGCACCATCCGGCAGCTCGGCACCCGTCGGGAACGGTTCTATGCCGCCGCGACGATCCATCACGCGGGCGTCGGCGAGGTCCAGGGCGTCGTCGACGCGGTGGAGGCCCAGATCCCGGCCGGCGGGCTGGACGCCGGGCGAGGCACGACCTTGCTGCGCGCCACGACGGCCATCGGCAGGATCGTCCTGGGTGAGGGCATCGCCGCCGAGACCATCGCCGAGGAACTCGACGCCCTGCGCGCACGGCGCGCGATCCTGGTCAGCGAACCGGGTGCCTGGGCGGCCGTCGGGGAGCGGCTGGCGGACGACCTCCGCGGTCGCGGCCGCGAGGTCGCGACCGTCCTCCTGCCAGAGGGCGAGGCGGCCAAGCGGCTCGCCGTCATCGAGACCGCAGCGAGCCAGCTGGCGGCGCTCCGGGTCGACCGAGGCGAGGTCCTCGTGGCGATCGGGGGCGGGGCGCTCGGGGACGCGGCCGGCTTCCTCGCCGCGATCTACCTGCGCGGCATCCGGTTCATCCAGGTCCCGACGACGCTGGTGGCGCAGATCGACTCCGCGATCGGCGGCAAGACCGGAGTCGATCTGCCCGAGGGCAAGAACCTGGTCGGTGCGTTCCACCAGCCGGCGGCCGTCGTCATCGATGTCGCGGTCCTGCGGACACTTCCCGGTCGCCAGATGCGGGCCGCGCTCGGCGAGGCGGTCAAGATGGCCGCCCTCGGCGACGAGCGGTTGTTCGAGCTGCTCGAGACGGACGGGCCGCGCCCTGGCCCAGGGCGATGCGACGGTCCTGGCGTCGGGCGTGCCCGCCGAACTCGTCGAACGGGCAGCCTGGGCCAAGGTCGAGGTCGTGGCCGCCGATGAACGCGAGCGCAACGCAGGCGGCGGCCGGATCACCCTCAACCTCGGGCACACGCTGGGGCATGCCGTCGAGGCGGCTGCCGGGTTCGGCGGCCTGCTCCACGGAGAGGCGGTCGCCTATGGCCTGCGTGCCGCGACCCGGATCGGCGTCGAGGTCGGGGTGACCCCGCCGGAGCGCGCGGAGCGGATCGGCCGGTTGCTCGATGCGCTGGGCCTCGCGACGGAGTCGCTGCCCTACCCGCTCCCGACCGTGCTTCGCCACCTGGCCACGGACAAGAAGCATGCCGACGGGCGCCTGCGCTGGGTCCTGCCGACCGGGAGCGGCGTCGTCGTTCGTGACGATGTCGATCCCGACGTCGTCGAGCGCGCCGCCGCCGCGCTCCTGGCGGCCCCGACCGGGAGCCCGCGATGACCGTCGTGCTCGTCCTGGAAGGGCCGAACCTCGATCTCGTCGGCACCCGCGAGCCGGAGATCTACGGCCACGAGACGCTCGACGAGATCCATGCCGGGCTGACGGCCCATGCGGCCGACCTCGGCCTCGAGATCGCGTTCTTCCAGTCGAACCACGAGGGCGCGCTGATCGACCGCCTCCATCGTCGCGACTTCGACATCGCGATCGTCAACGCCGGCGGCCTCACCCACACGAGCGTCGCACTGCGTGACGCGCTGCTCGGCATCGCGCGGCCGTTCATCGAGGTCCATCTCTCCGATCCGGCCAAGCGCGAGCCGTTCCGACAGGTCAACTTCCTCCATGACATCGCGCTCGAGTCGATCGTCGGCCAGGGCGCCCGCGGCTATCACCTCGCGCTCGAAGCCATCGCCCTGCGATCGGGGGCGGTGGGTGACTAGGCGGCCGGCCCGACCGGCCGAGACACCGGAACTCCGACGGCTGCGCCGCCAGATCGACGCTCTCGACCGGCGCATCGTGGCGCTCCTCAACGAGCGGGCGGAGCTGGCGCGATCGGCCGGCCGGGCGAAGGCAGCCCAGGGACGACGGGCCATCCGCGACGCCGAGCGCGAGCGTGAGGTCCTGCTCCGCGTCACCATCGCCAATGCAGGTCCCCTCGGTCAGGCCGACCTGCTGGCCCTCTACCGACGCCTCATGACTGCGACGCGCGCGCTCGAGGCGCTGGACCGAGCGCGTGGCGAGCGCGGTGAGGGCGATGACGCCTGACCCGGTCGCGAAACGGACCGGCTGGACCACGGTCGCGGTCACGCGCGGGCTGATCGGGCTCGGGGCCGGTCTGATCGGACTCTTCCGGCCGGAATGGGCGGCGATCGCGCTCGGGGCGGCCCTGGTCGCCGTGAGCCTCCTCGAACTCGCGGTCCGGGTCACGACCGGCGACCCCTCAGCCGACTCCCGGCGACGGCAGCGACGACTGCTCCGAGTCGGGGCCGGCGTCCTCGCCGGGCTGGCTCTGATGGGCTCGATGATGGGCGGTGCCGAGACCGAGATGCGGGTCCTCGCCTTCGCGCTCGGGATCCTCGGTCTCGTCGATGCGTGGGGCGCCTGGCATGCGACGACGCCGGGGTTCGCGGCCTGCGGCTGACGCGCGCCGCGCTCGCCGTCGCGGCCGCTGTCGTCCTTCTCGCGATCCCCAGCGTCGCGTTCCTGATCGTCGTGTTCGTGGCCTCGATCGGCTGGATCGCGGTCGGGTTGATCGCCCTCGCGACGGTCGTCTGGCCGAGCGGCCTGCGGACGCCGGACGGGCGCACCCCGACCGGCCTCGTGGAGATCGTCGGGGCATGGCTCAGGAGCCGGGACGTCGGTGACGTCCGGCGGGACGAGATCCTCGACGCCTACGACTACGACCCAGCCGACCGCGACAAGTTGGTCCGCTTCTCCGTCCTGCTGATCCTCGCCGGCATCATCGCCAGTGCCGGGCTGATCTCGAATTCGGTCGCCAGCATCATCGGGGCGATGATCATCGCCCCGCTCATGGGTCCGATCGTCGGGATCGCGCTCGGGATCATGACCGGGCTGCCGCGGCGGGCCGTCCAGTCGCTGGCGGTCGCGACCGCAGGCACCCTGGTCACGATCCTCATCGGCGTCGCGATGGGTGCCTGGCTCGGATCGGCGCCGGATGTGCCGTCGAACAGCGAGATCGTCTCGCGCACCTCGCCCACGATCATCGACCTGGTCGTCGCCCTGGCCGCCGGCGCAGCCGGCGCCTACGCTGCTTCGAACACGAAGGTCGCCGACTCGCTGCCCGGCGTCGCCATCGCCATCTCGCTCGTGCCGCCACTCGAGACGGCCGGCATCCTGATCTCCGCCGGCCTGCCTGCCGAGGCAGCCGGCGCGCTCCTCCTGTTCGCCACGAACTTCGTATCGATCGTCCTGGCGGCCTGCGTCGTGTTCGCCCTGACGGGGGTCGTGCCGATCGACCGGCTGGTCGCGAACGCGGAACGGACCCAGGCGTGGTTCGCCTCGTTCGCGGTGGCAGGCTTGCTGCTGCTCATCCCTCTCGCGGTCGGCGGCCAGCAGGCGTTCGCCGCGGCCACTGACCAGCAGCTCGCGGAGGATGCTGTGGCGACGTGGCTGGCGCCCGACCCGTCGTTCGTGAGCCTTGGCGTCAAGGTCTCCGGCGATCTCGTCGAGGTCGCCGTGGCGGGGCCCGGTGCGCCGCCGGATCCGGCCAGCCTCGAATCACTGCTCGCGGCGGCCCTCGACGAACCGGTCCGGCTGGACCTTGCGGTGACCCAGACGGTCATCTACTCGTCGTCCGCGAGCCCCAGTCCGTCGGGGAACCCATGACGCCCTTGCTCGACGCCACGCGAACGCGCTACGCGCCCGCCCCCACCGGCTACCTCCATCTCGGACACGTCGCGAACGCCATCTACGTCTGGGCGATGGCGGCGGCGGCCGGAGCCGAGATCCTGTTGCGCATCGAGGATCACGACCGGGTCCGGAGTCGTCCGGAGTTCGAGGTCGCGCTGCTCGAGGATCTCGAGTGGCTGGGCTTCCGCGCCGATGAGGGCCCGGTCCGGCAGTCCGACGACGACGTCCCATATGCGACGGCGCTGGCTCGCCTCCGCGGCGAGGGGCTCGTGTACGGCTGCGATTGCTCACGCAAGACGTTCGACGTGTGGGCGCACGACCGCGGGCGTCGCTGGCACGGTCCCGGCTGCCCGGGCGGCTGTCGCGAGCGTGGACTCGACGGCCCGATCCTGCGGGTCGCGCTCGGCGGCGGCTCGGAGCGCTGGATGGATCGGCTCGTCGGCCCGTGCTCGGACGAGGTCGCGAACGATGGCGACACGCCACTGACGGATCGCGACGGGAACTGGACGTACGGATTCGCGGTCGTCGTGGACGATCTGCGCCAGGGGGTCGACCTCATCATCCGCGGACGAGACCTGCTGAGTGCGACCGCCGCCCAGATCCGGCTGGGCGCCCTCCTTGGGCGTCAGACACCGGCCCAGTTCGCGCATCACCCGCTGATCCGGCGACCGGATGGACGGAAGCTGTCCAAGGCCGACGGGTCGACCTCCGTGCGTGACCTGCGGGCCGCCGGGCACAGCGCCGACCGTGATCATCGAGATGGCCGCCGCGGCGGCCGGACGACCGGATCTCGATGGCATCGAAGACCGACGCCTCGACCTGTCCCAGCTAGGCTGAGGCGTCCGTCGGACCGGAGCGGTCCTCGATCTCCCAGGCGTGATCGAGGACGTGCCAGGCGATCCGGCCAGCCGCGTAACGGGTCGTCCAGCGGCGACCGGCGAGAGGTGAACCGTCCGAGGGCTGGCGCAGCACCTCGAGCATCGCGCCTCTGAGCGCGTCAACCGCAGCACGGTCGATCGGATCGGCCTGCTTCGCCCTGATCCCCATCTCGCGGGCATAGGCCCACTCGGCCTCGACCACGTGGGCGAGCATCTTGTCGCGATCGCGGCCGCCGCCACGCGGGCCCTTGCGGAGCTCGGCCGGTGCCGTCCGCGCGACGCGGTCGAGCGTCGTCCATGCTGCTTCGACGATCCTGGCGAGTCGATCCGCGTCGTCGGCCGAGACCGGCCGACGTTCCTCGTCCGCGATGACCGACGGGACCCCGAAGTCGGTGCCCGCGCTGCCGGCGACGCGGTCGACGACCTCGTACGAATCCGGCGCGAACGGTTCACCGGCCGTGTCCGCGACGATCGCGTAGCGCGCCGCCGAAATCGTCAGCGCGTCCACGGCAAGCTCCTCGGTCTTGCCCGAGCGCGACCAGCCGGGCCAATCGAGGGCACGGGCGAACGTCTTCTTCGGCGTCGACTCGATGATCAGCGCGACGAGCATCGCTGCCGCCTCAGGTCGCGTCACGCAGCGCCGCGACGAGCGTCGAGAGGCCAGCGAGATCGCGGCCATCGGGACCGAGCGCGTCGACCAGTGCCGACGCCACGATGACGCCGTCGGCACCGGCCGTCGCGATCGCCCGGACGTGGGCCGGCTTGCTGACGCCGAACCCGACCGCGACGGGCACCGGTGACGCGGCCTTGACCTCGGTCACGAGCTTGCCCACCGAGGCCGGCAGGGACGTGCGTGCGCCCGTGACGCCGACGAGCGAGACGCAGTAGAGGAAGCCACCGCTGCGGGCTGCGACGACGTCGCGTCGGGCCGGCGGGGTCGTCGGGGCGACCAGGTAGACGACGGCGAGCCCGGCGGCGCGGGCGACGGCCTCGAAAGGAGCTCCTTCGTCGGGCGTCAGGTCCGCGACGATCAGGCCGGCCGCGCCCGCCCGGGCCAGCCGCTCGGCGACGACCTCGCCGTCTCCGCCACCGATGACCTGGTTGGCGTAGCCCATCGGCACTAGCGGCAGGTCAGGCCGGGCGGCGCCGATCCGCTCGATGAGACGCAGCGATCGCTCGAGCGTGGCGCCAGCCGCCAGCGCGACCCCGGAGGCTCGCTGGAGTGTCGCACCGTCGGCCAGCGGGTCCGAATACGGCAGCCCGACTTCGAGCAGGTCCGCACCAGCGTCCGCGGCGGCGAGCGCGATCTCGAGACTCGTCTCCGCATCGGGGTAGCCGGCGACGACGTACGGGATGAGTGCCACCCGGCCATCCGCCCGGGCGCGAGCGAAGGCGGCCGCGATACGTCGAGCGCCGGCGGTGTCGTTCGTGCCGGCGACCTCGGTCGCTCGCCGTCACCGGACGCTCTCCCACGGCTCGACGTCCGCGAACCGCTCCAGCGCCGCCAGGTCCTTGTCGCCGCGCCCGGAGAACCCGACGAGGACCAGGATCTCGTCCGGCCACGACCCGCCGATCCCGCCGACGCCGGCCAACAGCTTGGGCAGGGCCGCCACCGCGTGCGCCGTCTCGAGCGCGGGCAGGATCCCCTCGGTCCGGGTCGTCGTCTTCATCGCCGCCACGGCCTCGCGGTCGGTGGCCGCCGCGACCTCGATCCGACCGCCCTCGGCGAGCGCGGCGAGCTGCGGCCCGATGCCCGGGTAGTCGAGCCCCGCCGAGGCGGAATGCGCTTCGGTCACCTGGCCGTCGGCGTCCTGGAGCATGAGCGAACGCGAGCCATGCAGGATCCCCGGTGTCCCACCCAGGATCGCGGCCGCGTGGCGGCCGGTCTCGATCCCGTCGCCCGCGGCCTCGACGACCGCGAGCCGGACCGCTGGCTCACCGATGAACCGCGCGAGCAGTCCGATGGCGTTCGAACCGCCGCCGACACACGCGACCGCAAGGTCCGGCAGGCGCCCTTCGACCGCGGTCATCTGAGCCGCCGCCTCGTCGCCGATCCGACGCTGGAGGTCGCGGACGATGGTCGGGTACGGGTGCGGACCCATCGCCGACCCGAGGACGTAATGGGTCGATTTCGACGTTCGTGACCCAGTCCCGCATCGCTTCGTTGACCGCGTCCTTGAGGGTGGCCGTCCCGGACGTGACGGATCGGACTTCGGCGCCGAGCGCACGCATGCGCAAGACGTTCGGACCCTGGCGCTCGATGTCCTCGGCGCCCATGTACACGACGCACGGCAGGTCCAGCAGCGCGCACGCGGTCGCGGTCGCGACGCCGTGCTGGCCGGCGCCGGTCTCGGCGATGACCCGGGTCTTGCCGAGGCGGCGGGTCAGCAGTGCCTGGCCGAGCGCGTTGTTGATCTTGTGCGCCCCCGTGTGGGCGAGGTCCTCGCGCTTGAGGTACAGGCGGAGCGCCGGGATCCGGGCAGCCCGCGGCCCGTCGCCGGCCAGTCGCGCGGCCTCGGCCCGGACCGCGTCGGCAAGCCGATCCGCCCGGTACAGCGCCGTCGGCCTGCCCGCGAACGTGCCCAGCAACTCGCGAAGCTCGGCCCAGAAGACCGGATCCTGACGCAGGGAGTCGTAGGCGTCCTCGAGTTGTTCGAGGGCCGCCATCAGCGTCTCCGGCACGTACCGGCCACCGAAGTCCCGCTCCATCCCCCACCGGCCCGAGCCATCGGCGTCGAGCAGTCCGGCGTGGACCGGCGTCGGCCCGAACGGGAGATTGGGCCGGTCGTCGCGTGCCGCCCGGGCACGCTTCACGAAAAGCGCGACGCGCAGCGGGTCCTTGCTGGGGCGCGTGCCGGATGTCCGCGGGCGCTCGACGCCAGAGGCGACGTCCACGCCGGTCGCCGCGATCGTCCGGAGAGCGCGCGCCGACGTTGGCGGGCGTGAGGCCGCCGGCGAGGACGACCGGCACCTCGCGAGCGACCAGCGCCGCCATGTGTTCCGATGGCCGGGTCCCCGTCCCGCCGGGATGCGGCCCGCCGGCCGCGTCCAGCATGATCCGCTCGACCCCGGCTGCGAGGTAGGCCTGACCCCGCGAGACGAGGTCCGCCACGGCGGCCGCGGTGTCGGCCGGCTCGACGGGCGGAACGGGAAGCACCTTCCAGGTCCGTCTCCCGATCGCCCGCGCCATCGCGACCGTTTCGTTCCCGGAGAGCTGGACGACATCCGGGTCGACGGCGGCGAGGACCGCCGCGAGGTGGTCCGGAGGCGCGTCGGCGGTGATGGCGACGATGGCCGGCCGTCGGTCTCCCTTTCCCGCGGCGCGCGCGATGCGGGCGAGATCGGCCGCCTCGTCGAGCCCCAGTTCGCGGGGCGTGCCCGGCACCACGTTCAACCCGATGGCATCGGCCCCGGCCGCGACCGCCGCGAGGACCCCCTCGAGGTCGGTCACACCGCAGATCTTGACGAACGGCCGGCGCGCGACATCGGCCGGGTCGGTGGGCGCGGCACCGGCGGCCACGAAGGCCCGCGCCGCGGCGGCGGGATCGGCGGCCCGCACGAGCGCCTCGCCGACCAGCGCCCCGTCGAACCCGAGCGCCCGCCAGCGGGCCACCGTGGCAGGCTCGCGAACGCCCGATTCGGCGATGACCAGCCGGTCATCCGGGACGGCGTCGCGGAGTCGGCCGGCGCGCTCGACGTCCACCTCGAGCGTCCGCAGGTCGCGGTTGTTGAGACCGATGAGGCGCGCCCCGGAGGCCAGGGCGGCATCGAGTTCGCGGGCGTCGTGCACCTCGACCAGCGGCTCCAGCCCGATCTCGAGCGCACGCTCGACGAGGCGCGCGAGCCGTTTCCCGGGATGCAGGACGGCCAGCAGGAGCACGAGATCGGCGCCCGCGGCACGCAGCATCGGCAGCTGGATGTCCTCGACGACGAAGTCCTTGGCGAGGACCGGGACCGCGACGGCGGCACGCACCGCGCGCAGGTCAGCCACGGACCCGCCGAACCAGTGCGGCTCGCACAGGACCGAGATCGCCGCGGCGCCGCCGGCCTCATAGGCACGTGCCCTCGCCACGATGTCCTCGGTGGCCGGCGCGATGCGGCCGGCCGACGGCGACGCTCGCTTGATCTCGGCGATCAGGTGCAGGCCCGGCGCCGCGAGCCGATCGACGATCGGGCGCGGCCGGTTCGACGCGAGCGCGGCGTCGATCATCACGGCCGGATCCGTGGCCGCGACCTCGGCCAGGATGTCGGCACGACGTCGCTCGGCGATCTCCGCGACGACATTCCGGCGAGCGGCCACGGTCATGCGTTCGCTCCCGCGGCATCGGCCGCTCGTCGCTCGGCTCGCAACCCCTCGAGCAGCTCGTTCGCGAGCCCGGCGTCGATGGTCAGGGCCGCCCGCTCGATGCCGTCCTCCATCTGTTCGACGACCCCTGCGACCAGGAGCGCCGCTCCGGCGTTGAGGAGGACGACATCGCGCCGGATGCCGGGTTCGCCGCGGAGCACCGCTTCGGTGAGGCGCGCGTTCTCCTCGGGTGTCCCACCGGCCAGCCTGGCCGTCGTGGCCCGCTTGAAACCGAGCGCCGCGGCATCGATCGCGTGGCGTTCGATGGTGTCGCCCGCGATGACATACAGCACGCCGCTGCCGTCGAGCGGCAGCTCGTCGACGCCGTCGCCGTGGATGACGAAGGTCCGCTCCGTGCCGAGACGCTGGACGACCTCGGCCATCCGGGCCGCGATGGCCGCATCGCCGACGCCGAGAAGCTGGCGACGCGTGCCGGCGGGGTTGGTCAACGGACCCAGCAGGTTGAACGCGGTCCGGACGCCGATCTCGCGCCGGGTCGGACCGGCGTAGCGCATCGCCGGGTGGAAGTTGGCCGCGAACAGGAAGGCGAAGCCGAGGTCGCGCAACGCGGCGCCCGCCGAGGCCGCATCGTGATCGATCCGGACGCCGAGCGCGTCGAGCACATCGGCCGACCCGGATCGCGAGGTCATCGCCCGATTGCCGTGCTTGGCGACGGGCACCCCGGCGGCCGCCGCGACGAGCGCAGCCGTCGTCGAGATGTTGAACGTCCCGCTGTTGTCGCCGCCGGTCCCGACGACGTCGATCGCCCCATCGGGTGCCTCGACGCGCAGGACCCGCTCGCGCATCGCGGTCGCGAAGCCAGCCAGCTCGTCGACCGTCTCGCCGCGCATCCGGAGACCCATCAGCAGGGCCGCGAGCTGGGCCGGCGTCGCCTCGCCGTCCATCACCGCGCCCATCGCGCCGCGCGCCTCGTCCATCGACAGCGTGCCGCCATCGACGATGGTATTCAGCGCCGCCCGGACGAGGTCGCTCATATCGCCACCTGCCGAGCTGCCAGGGCGGGTGCAGCGCAAGGCGGAGCCGAGCACGTGAACGAGCGCACCCCGAGGTGCGTGAGCGAGCGCGCGGAGGCGACAACGCGGCGATGCGCCGTCATGGCAGCTCGGCCATGCCGGCCGTGGCGAAGGAGCCGGACACGTCATCGAGCCTGGACGCCTCGCCCTCGCCGGCCTGGCGCAGGAAGTTGGCGAGCAGGTGCGGGCCCTGCGGCGTGAGGACGGATTCCGGGTGGAACTGGACGCCCTCGAGCGGCAGTGACACGTGGCGGATGCCCATGATCACCCGGTCCACCTCGCTCATCGCCGTGACCCGGAGCTCCGGCGGCAGCGTCGCCGGGTCGACGGCGAGCGAGTGGTAGCGCGCGGCCATGAACGCCGGCGGCATCCCTTCGAGCAGCCCCGCCCCGTCGTGGGTGACCTCGGACGCCTCGCCGTGGACGAGCGTCGGCGCCCGGACGATCGAGGCCCCGAACGCTGCCGCCATCGACTGCATCCCGAGGCAGACGCCGAGCAGCGGCAGGCCGCGGTCCGCGGCGACCCGGACGGCCCCGACCGAGATCCCGGCATCGTCCGGGTCGCCGGGTCCGGGCGAGATGACGATGCCCCGCAGGTCCGCGTCAGGGTCGTCGGCCATCGCCGCGACGGCGCCGATCTCGATCGCGTCGTTGCGCACGACGTGGACGTCCGCGCCGGCGGCCTGCAGTGCCTGGACGAGGTTGAACGTGAAGCTGTCGTAGTTGTCGATGACGAGGATCATGGCCGGGCCGGCTCCTCATCGGCCTCGATCGCCGCCGCGGCGTCGGGTCGTGGCGCCTCCGCGATGCCCGCCGCCAGTTCGATCGCGCGCCGCAGCGCCGCAGCCTTGTGCTCGGTCTCCTCGAATTCCCTCTCGGGCACGGATCCCGCGACGATCCCGGCACCGGTGTGGATGTGCGCCTGGCCGTCCTTCAGGACGGCGCTCCGGATGGTGATCGCGGTGTCGAGGTTGCCGTCGTAGCCGAGGTAGCCGACCGCGCCGCCGTACAGCCCGCGCCGCTCGCCTTCCGCAGCCGCGATGAGCTGCATCGCGCGGACCTTGGGCGCGCCCGACAGCGTGCCCGCCGGGAAACACCGAGCGCAGTGCGTCCAGTGCGTCGAGGTCGGGCTTGAGGCGTGCCTCGACGTGCGACACGAGATGGAGGACGTGGCTGTAACGCTCGACCTCCATGTACTTGCTGACCGACACGGTCCCAGGGCGCGCGACGCGCCCGAGGTCGTTCCGTCCGAGATCGACGAGCATCACGTGCTCGGCCCGCTCCTTCGGGTCGCGCTGGAGCTCCTCGGCGAGCAGGGCGTCCTCGCGGGCATCCGCCCCGCGTGGCCGGGTGCCGGCGATCGGGTGCGTCGTCAGCCGGTCGCCCTCGACCTGCAGGAGCAGCTCCGGCGAGGCGCCGACGACCTCGAAGGTCGGGGTCCGGGTGAAGAACAGGTACGGGCTCGGATTCACCCGCCGGAGCGCCCGGTAGAGCCCGATGCCGTCGAGTGGCGCGCCGGTCGCGGGGTCCGTCGGGAAGCCCGAACGACTGCCGGCGCGCCAGCACGACCTGGATGGCCTCGCCGGCCGCGATGGCGTCCTTGGCGACCTCCACGGCATGGATGTATTCCTCGCGACCGAGGCTGGTCTCGATCGCGTCGACCGGTCGGGCCGGGCTGTCGTCCGTGGCGTCGAGCGCGGCCGCTCGCCATCTCGGACGCGCTCGGCCGCGACGGTCCGCTCGAGCGCCTCGAAGATCGCGGTCTCGGCGATCCGATAGCGCCCCTCGAAGTCCGGCGATTCGGTGTGGAGCGAGGCGATGGCCGACAGCGTGTGGGTCAGATGGTCGAAGACGAGCACGAGGTCGGTCTCGATGAAGGCGGCCGTCGGGACACCCACCGGGTCGCGCTCCGGGAGCGGCACCGTCGGCTCGAAGGCCGACACCGCGTCGTAGGCCAGGGCACCGACGGCTCCGCCGGTGAAGCGCGGCATCCCCTCGGTCGGCTGGACGCGCCGGCGTGGGACGAACGACCGGATGGCGGCGAGCGGATCGGCGCCATCGAACGTCTCGATCGGGAGGTCCGGTGAGTAGACGGGCTCGGTGACAGGTCGTGTCTGGACTCGGGCGAGGCCGTCGCGGACCTCGAGCAGCCGCCGCGGGCCCACGCCCAGGAACGAGTAGCGCCCGAGTCGCTCCCCGCCCTCGACCGATTCGAGGAGATAGGCGGGGCCGCCGTCGTCGAGCCGCAGGAAGGCACCGATGGGCGTTTCGAGGTCGGCCGGACGCGTGGCGCGCAGGAGGATCGTGTCCGCGTTGGCGGACAGTCGCTGCGCCTGCGTCAGGCTGATCGGATCGGATGTCGTCATCGCTGCGGCGCCTCGAGAATCAAGAAACGACCGTTTCGTCCCGGGACGAAAGGTCGTGCCTTCCGCGGTGCCACCCTCATTCGGCGATGCCGCACTCTGCCTGACCGACGGGCGGGTCGCGTGTCCGCGATCACCGATCGGCGCTGCCCTGTATCGCTGGCGCTCTGCGCCGGAGCCTACTGACGTCCGCGGCTCGCACCGCCCCGTGTTCGGTCCGGAGGCTCCCGGGGCCATTCCCTGTCATCGTCGCTCCGGCTCGCACCGACCGCCGGATCTCTGGATCGACGCCTGACGGGTACTCGTCCCGTTCATCGCCCGTCTCTTCGTGATGTCCGCGGAGTCTAGGCGGGCCCTACTCCGGGCGTCAAGCGCGGCCGACCTGCTCGAACCCGGGGCAGCGGAGGACGGGCAGGGCCGGGTAGCGCGGATAGGCCGGGTCGGTCGCGGACCGCTCGCACAGGCGGAAGACGGAGCCGCGAGCGGTGGTGACCAGGCGCGAATGACGGCACACTCCGCAGAGACCCGGCGGTGGCCCGCCAGGCGTGGCGGAGAGGGTGGGATTCGAACCCACGAAGTCTTTCGACTCAACGCTTTTCAAGAGCGCCGCCATCAACCGCTCGGCCACCTCTCCCAGGCAAGGATATCGCGACGCGGGGAGCGTCCCGGTCGTGCTTCGTCAGGCGACGAATTCGGCAGGTGGCACGTCGACGACGACCGTGCCACCGATCAGGTCCTGCCAGCCGCGCTTCCGCTTGTCGATGAAGATCCAGATCACGCCGATGTAGAAGACCATCAGCCCGAGCCACAGCCCGATGACCCGCAGGATCGCGGCACCGACCGTCACCGGGCCGCCGTCTGCATCGCGCACGACCTTGATCTTCATCACGTTCATGCCAGGCGTCTGGCCAGAGCGCGACCAGAAATACGGGAAGTAGCCGATGGCGATGGCGATGATGGCCAGGGCCGAGATGAACGACAGGGGCCAGAAGATCGCGGCGAGCACGATGGTCACGGTCGCCAGGACGATGAAGATCAGGAACTGGACGAGGCCGTCGATCAGATATGCGACCAGCCGGGAGCCGGGCGATGCAAAGGCGATCCCGGGACCCGGGCCGGCCTCGGGCTCAGGCGCTTGCCAGTCGGGTGTGGTCATTGTCGTGCTCCTTCGGGCTCGAGCGGTCAGGCCTGCTTGACGACGATGGTGTTCGCGATCAGGTCCTGCCAGCCACGGCGGCGCTTGTCGATGAAGATCCAGATGAACCCGAGGTAGAAGACGGCGCCGGCGACCCACAGGCCGACAAGGCGGAGCCAGGCCGTCCCCCAGCCGATCCGGCCGCCGTCCCGGTCGCTCACGACCCGCAGACCGAACGGGCGCATCCCGAGGGTCTGACCGCCACGTGCCCAGAACCACGGGAAGTACAGCAGGCCGATGATGATCGCAACGAGGGTCAGCAGGACGAATCCGGTCACTGCCCCCGGCTCGATGCTCGTCACCTGGTTGTCGACGATGGTCGAGCCCGCGAAGAGCAATGTCGTGCCGATGAGGGCGAGGCTCCCGCAGACGACGGTGATGATGAGACCGTCGAGGATGTAGGCGACCAGGCGCTGGCCGTGTGGCGCGAATTCGATACCCGGGGCGGGACCGTCGGCGATCTCGGGACTCTGCCAGGCGACCGCCGAAGCGCTCGTGTCCGATACCGGGGCCGGCGCAGCCTGCTGGACGGGCGGGGCGTCAGGAACGGGCGTCGGCTCGGCGTCGCCAGTGGGCGGTGGCGTGTCGGTCATGGCGGTCCCTCCCTCTCAGGCGATGGTAGCGCGCCCCATGTAGCCCCGGAGCACCTCAGGTACGACGATCGTGCCATCCGCCTGCTGATAGGTCTCGAGCAGGGCCGCCACGACCCGGGCCAGGGCGAGCCCGGATCCGTTGAGGGTATGGACGAGCTCGGGCTTGGCGCCCGGCTCCGGCCGGTAGCGGATGGCCATGCGGCGAGCCTGGAAATCGCCGAAGTTCGAGCACGAGCTGACCTCGAGCCAGCGCTCGACGCCGGGCGACCAGACCTCGAGGTCGTACTTGCGGGCCTGGGTGAAGCCCATCTCGCGCGTGCTCATGAGCAAGACGCGATAGGCCAGCCCGAGACGCTGGAGGAGGATCTCGGCGCGTTCGGTCATCCACTCGAGGGCGGCCGACGAGTCGTCCGGCTTCTCGAACAGGACCATCTCCACCTTGTCGAACTGGTGGACGCGCAGGATGCCACGGGTGTCCTTGCCGGCGGCACCCGCCTCGCGCCGGAAGCACGGCGTGTACGCCGCGTAGCGGATCGGCAGGTCGCTCGCCTCGAGGATCTCGTCGCGATGGAGGTTGGTGACCGGCACCTCGGCCGTGGGGACCAGGTACAGGTCGTCACGCGTGACGACGTACATCTGGTCCTCCTTGTCCGGGATCTGGCCGGTACCCGTCGCGCTCGCCGTGTTGACGACGGCCGGCGGCCAGACCTCGGTCATCCCGTTCTCGCGAGCGTGAACGTCGAGGAACCAGTTGATGAGGGCCCGCTGGAGAGCCGACCCGGCGCCCTTGTAGACCGGGAAGCCGGACCCGGTGATCTTGGCGCCGCGGGCGTTGTCGAGGATGTCGAGCGCCTCGCCGAGTTCCCAGTGGGGCTTGCGCGCCCAGGTCGCGCCATCGGCCGGCGCATCGGCTCCGACCTCGCCCTCGAACGGCACGTCGTGCGCGAGCTGCTCGCCCCAGACGCGGATCGTGACGTTGGCTTCCTCGCCACCGACCGGGATGTCCGGGTCGGGCGGATTGGGGATGCGCAGGAGCTGGTCGTCGAGGGCCGCCTCGGTCGCCGCGAGCTCGGCGTCGAGGGCCGTGATCCGGGTCCCGGCCGCGGTCGATGCCGCCCGCAGGTCGGCGACCTCGGGACCGTCAGGTGCGGCACCGCCCTTGATCGCCTCGCCGATCCGCTTCGACGCGGCGTTGCGCTCCGCCTTGAGTGCCTCCGTCTCGGCGAGGAGCCGGCGTCGTTCGGCGTCCAGTTCGAGGGCGCGATCGACCAGGGCCGGATCCTCGCCCTTGCGGATGGCTCCCTCGCGGATGACCTCGGGCTCGTCGCGAAGCCGTTGCACGCCGACGCTCATACGGCACTCCCCTGGGCCGCTGCGGCGGCTCTCAGTCGTTCGATCACGAAACCCGGATCCAGACTCGCCATCAGCCAGCCGGCGCGCGGTCCGTTGATCCGCCCTAGGAACGCGCTGTACAGCGCGGCGAAGGCCCGGCCGGCGGGCAGATCGGTCGCCGGTCGCGGCCGTGAAGATCGCGTCCTGCCACGCATCGCCACCGGTCACCGGCGTCGCCTCCACGGCGTCGGCGAGAGCGATCAGGAAGGCACGCTGATCCGACCCGAGCGTGGCGACCTCGTCAGGGACAGCGTCGTGTCGAACGGCGAGCCTCGCGCGGTCGGGCGCATACGTCTCCAGCCAGGCGCGAGCGGCGGCAACGCGCTCGGCGAGGATGGCCCTCTCGCGTTCGGTCAGGGCGCTCCCCTTCTCCGCTTCGACCCTCGCCGCGACATCCACGCCGGGGATCTGGACGATCAGCGCGAGGTGGGCGAAGGCTGGCCGGAAGGCCGCGGCCTCTGCCGCGACATCGGCCGCTGGATCGAGCAGGGCATAGCGGAACGTGGCCTCGTAGCCCGGCGGCAGCTCGCCCTTGACCTCCTGGCCGTTCGTCGCGGCCGCAAGCCGGTCGAACTCGTCGAACAGGCGCGGGACGGCGTCGGTGCCGTCGGGATCGAATTCGATCGCCTGATTCGGCCGCGGTCGCAGAAACAGGAAGCGGAGCTGCTCGGGCGGGATGACCTCGGCGATCGTGTGCGCGGCCGCGCCCTGCCCCTTGGAGGTCGACATCTTCTTGCCGCCGATATTGAGGAACTCGTAGGGCACGTTGAGCGGTGGCTCGCGTTCGAACACCTCGCGCGCGATCGCGTCGCTCCGGTCGCGTGAGCCGCCGGCCGTCGAGAGGTCCTTGCCGCCGGGCTCGATGGTCACGCCGAACAGCGACCACTGCGCCGCCCATTCGAGGTTCCAGGGCAGCTTCGCGTTGCCCCCGAACGGGCTGATCCAGCCGGACGTGCCGCAGCCGTGCGCCCAGGTCACGAGGTCCGCCCGGCATTCGAAGCGGACCTGCTCCCCGTTCCAGTCGGTGACGATGGTCGTCCCGACTTTGCCGCAATTGGGACAGATCAGGCCGACCGGGTGCCATGTCGCGGGATGCTGGACGTTGGCCACCCGCCGATAGATCTCGCGGACCAGGGCAGCCCGGTCCAGCGCCAGTCGGATGTAGGGATCCATCGCCCCGGTCGGATAGATGTCGCTCATCCAGTAATAGCGGTCGGGGTGGATGCCGAGACCGGCGAAGACATCGATGAACCGGCCGGCGAAATGGCGGGCGTAGCTCGCGTGGCAGTCGCCCGCTGGATCCGGGACGTGGGCCAGCGGCCGGCCCATCTCGCGCTCGATGGCGTCGGGCGTCAGGAGTGCCTGGGCATCCATCGGGTCGAGGTCGTCGACGCCATACAGCAGCGTCGTCTCATGGCCGTTGGCCCGCAGCGCCCGGGTGATGACGTCGAGGATGACCGGTCCGCGCAGGCTGCCGACGTGGACCGTCCCGGACGGCGTCTTCGAGTCGTTGACGACCTGCGGGCCGCTGACCCGGGACGCGAGTTCGTCCGCCCAGTCCATGGACCCTCCGGGATCTAGGTGATGCCCACGATCTTGTAGGTGAAGTCGCCGGCCGGCACCTTGACGACGACCTTCTCGCCCTTCTTCTTGCCGAGCAGGGCACGCCCGACCGGGCTCTCGTTCGAGATCCGGCCCTCGGCCGGCTTGGCCTCGGCCGACCCGACGATGGTGAAGGCTTCCTTGCCGTCGGGGCTCTCGACAGACACGGTCGAGCCGATCTGGACGTGGTCGGTCGAATGGTTCTCGTCGATGATCGTGGCGTTCTTGATCAGCGCCTCGAGCGTCTGGATCCGGCCCTCGACGAACGCCTGCTCGTTCTTCGCGTCCTCGTACTCGGCGTTCTCGGACA
This sequence comes from uncultured Chloroflexia bacterium, assembly GCA_963776385.1. GTDB lineage: Bacteria > Chloroflexota > Limnocylindria > Limnocylindrales > CSP1-4 > SPCO01. The sequence goes on along the minus strand of CAVZME010000005.1, from coordinate 428,502 downwards.
GGTCGCCATGTTCCTTGGCATCGTGGATCCGATTGGCGACCTCGGGTCGCTTGACCGAGACCATCTCGTCGAGCTCGGCGCGGAGCTTCTCGAGGCCTTCCTTGGAGAGGTAGGTGGGCTTGCTGTTCACGGTCTGGAGCCCTCGTTCGCTGTTGGGTCAGATGTGGGCAGACCGGGCTGGGCGGTCTTCGATAAAGGAAAGAACTCCAGGCGTCTCGCAGCCGAGCCACGCGCCTGAAGTTCCGACCGGGTGCGAATGGTAGTCGCGCGCCGGATGCGTGTCAAAGACGTCACGGGCTCGCGTCAGACCGCCTGGGACGCCCTCCGTGAGCCGGATGAGCCGGCGCTTGACCCGCTGGAGCGAGCCACGGTCCGGCATCGCCACGAACAGCGTGTCGTCGCCCGCGATGGAGCCCGCGACCTCAGGCCAGCGGGCGCGGTCGAGGGCTGCGGCGATGGCGTGCGCCGACCCGGGCAGCGTCCGGACGACGAGCAGGAGACCCGCCTCGTGGATCTCGATGGGCAGGTCGGTCATGAGCTTGCGCAGCCGGTCCTCGCCGGACGTCTCAGCCTCGATGAGCCTCGGCGGCAAGGCATAGGCCGCCGTCCCTTCGCGGGTGACCTTGATGAGTCCCAGCTCCGCGACATCGCGGGAGATCGTCGCCTGCGTCGTCCGGAAGCCGCGTTCGCGCAGGGCCGCGGCGAGCTCCTGCTGGGTCCGGATCGGGCGCTGCTCCACGAGATCGCGGATGGCCCGCTGGCGGAGCTGCTTCATGACTTCCATCGGCTGCCTGCGCGGTCCGCGCTAGCGCAGCCAGGCGACGACGACGACCGCCGCCAGCACCAGCCGATAGACCACGAAGATCGTCAACGATCGCGTGCGCAGGTAGCGCAGCAGGAACCCGATCGCGATCATCCCCGACACGAACGCCGCGAGCATGCCCGACGATCAACGGCCCTGCACTCACGTCGACGCCCGTTTCACCCGCCGCGAGCTTGCGCACCTCGAACAACGCCGCCCCGGCCGTGATGGGCGTGGCCATCAGGAAGGAGAAGCGTGCCGCGGCCTCCCGGTCGAGCCCCGCGAACCGTGCCGCCGAGATGCTGATGCCCGACCGGCTGATGCCCGGGATGAGTGCCAGCGCCTGGGCGGCGCCGATCCCACCGGCGATCGGGAACGTGACGTCGTTGACTCCCTTCGTCCGGCCACCCCAGCGGTCGGCCAGCCACAGGATCACGGCACCCCCGACGAGCGTGAAGGCCACCAGGCCGACGTCACGGAAGGCAGTCTCGATCAGGTCGCTGAGCAGGAAACCGGCGATCGCCGCCGGGATCGTGGCGGCCACCAGCAGCCACGCCAGCCGCCGGTCCGGGTCGCCCCGGAACGATCGATCGCGGATGGCCGCGAAGCCGGCCGGAACGAGACGGAACCAGTCCGCCCGGAAGTAGACGAGCAGCGCCAGGAGCGTGCCTATGTGGAGCATCACGCTGAATGCGAGCGACGTGATGAACGGATCGGTCCAACCGAATAGGAAGGGGACGATGATCAGGTGACCGGACGAAGAAATGGGCAGGAACTCTGTCAGCCCCTGGACGATCCCCATGACGATGGCCTGGCCGAAGACATCCACTTATTCGCGCCAAACGAGGTGGTCTTGAGAATCCGGCGTGCATGACGGTCCCAGGCCAAGGCGCCGCGGAGTACCTGAGCGAGCGCACCTCAAGGTGCGTGAGCGAGGGAACGGACGCGGCAACGCGGGCATGGGCCGTCAGGTACGACGGCTAGCGAATGAAGAGCGGAGCGAGTACCAGTGAGATCGTCGCAAGGAGCTTGACCAACACATGAAGCGACGGGCCAGCGGTGTCCTTGAACGGGTCACCGACCGTGTCGCCGACGACGGCCGCGGCGTGGGCATCCGAGCCCTTGCCGAGGACGTTTCCGTCGTCGTCCTTGAGATGGCCTGACTCGATGTACTTCTTGGCGTTGTCCCACGCTCCACCGCCGTTGTTGAGGACGGTGGCGAGCAGGACGCCCGCGATGGTCCCGACCATCAGCATGCCGGCGACCGCCTCGAACCCGAGGATGACGCCGATGGCGATCGGGGTAATCACTGCGACCATGCCCGGCAGGATCATCTGGCGAAGGGCAGCGGCGGTGGTGATGTCGACCACCCGGGCGTAATCCGGGCGCTGGCTGTAGTCCATGATGCCGGGCATCTCGCGGAACTGGCGCCGGACTTCGACGATGATCGTCTGGGCCGTCTTGCCGACCGCCTTGATGGCCAGGGAGCTGAAGTAGTAGACGAGCGTCGCCGCGAGGAGCGCCGCGATGAAGACGTTGACGTTGGCGAGGTTGACCGAGTTGAGAAGCGCGGCGCCGTCGACGCCGGCGGCGATGCGTCGGCCCTGGATCAGGTTGATCTTGTCGATATAGGCGCTGAACAGCAGGAACGCGGCGAGCGACGCCGAGGCGATCGCGTAGCCCTTGGTCAGGGCTTTCGTGGTGTTCCCGACGGCGTCGAGCCGGTCCGTGATGTGGCGCGCGCCCTCCTCGATCCGGCTGAATTCTGCGATACCACCGGCGTTGTCGGTGATCGGGCCGAACGTGTCCATGGCCAGGATGTAGGCGGTCGTCATGAGCATGCCCATGGTCGCGACGGCGGTCCCGAAGATGCCACCGACATTGACGCCGGTCTCGGACTTCAGATTGGCCTGGTCGCCCAGCCAGTGGCTGACGAACAGGGCGATGGCGATGGTGATCGCCGTGACGGCGGTCGTCTCGAAGCCGATCGCCGTGCCCGAGATGATGTTGGTCGCCGGGCCGGTCTTGGACGCCTCGGCGATCTCGCGGACCGGCCGGTACGAGCCGGCCGTGTAGTACTGGGTGATGTAGACGAAGGCGACGCTGGTCGCAAGGCCGACCAGGCCTGCCGCGAAGAAGTAGGTCCAGGTCGGGAAGCCGCCGTTCCCGGTCGTGCCATTGGTGTTCATCATGACGGCGGTCGTGATCAACAGGCCGACCACGGACAGCAGGGTGGTGACCCAGTAGCCGCGGTTGAGCATGTTCATCGGGTCTTCGTCTTCCTTGCCGCGGACGAAGAAGATCGCGACGATCGTCGCCAGCAGCCCGAAGGCGCGGACGACGAGCGGGAAGAAGATCCACGCCTGCGGGTTCGGCCAGCCGGCGGCGACCGCGATGGCGTAGACGCCGACTCCCAGGATCATCGCGCCGATGTTCTCGGCGGCGGTCGATTCGAAGAGGTCCGCACCACGGCCGGCGCAGTCGCCGACGTTGTCGCCGACGAGGTCGGCGATGACACCGGCGTTGCGGGGGTCGTCCTCGGGGATGCCCTTCTCGACCTTGCCCACGAGGTCCGAGCCGACGTCCGCGGCCTTGGTATAGATGCCGCCGCCGAGCTGAGCGAACAGGGCGACGAAGGAGGCGCCGAAGCCGAAGCCGACGATGAGGAACGGTGCCTCGGCGACGGTGACCTCACCGATGAATGTCGAGTAGAAGGTGAAGATGCCCCAGACGCCGAGGAGCGACAGAGCGACGACGAGGAAGCCCGACACGGCTCCGCCGCGCATCGCCACCTGGACTGCCTCGACGAGGCTGCGGCGCGCTGCCGATGCCGTCCGGACGTTCGCCTTGACGGCGATGAGCATCCCGATGATGCCCGACGCCATCGAGCATGCGGCGCCGACGAGGAACGCGAAGCCGGTCATGACGCCGATCGGCAGGCCGGCGAGCTTCGGCACGTCGGCGACCTCGGCCGATTCGACGAGTCCGATGACGATCCCGATGACGACTGCACCGACCACGGCAAGGATCGCGATGGTCGTGTACTGGCGGCGGAGGAAGGCCGTCGCGCCCTCGTAGATCGTGCCGGCGACGTCCTGCATCGCCTGGGTCCCCGTGTCGCGAGCCAGGACGTCCCGGGCCAGGTACAGCGCGAACAGGATGGCGATGATGCCCGCCGGCAGGATGATCAGCTGGAGTGAACTGGCGTCCATCAGGGTTTCGCGGTCCTCCTCGAGTGGGCTGTCGATCACCATCCGGCCGGGACGCGCAGCGCCACTCGGGGAACGGCGAACCTGGGAGATGGCGGCTCAAGGGTCCCGTCGGGGCATCCGATTCGGGCTGGGACCTTGCAGACCGGCGCGAGTGTAACAAGGGGCGAGAAGCCGGGTCAAACCCGTTCCGCAACCCCGTTATGCATCGGCCCGACGGCCTCCGGCGGCCCGCGGGGCCCAGCCCCTATACTGCGCGTCTTGTGACCCGACGACCCATGCTCGGGTGTCTCCTCGAGATCGCGGAGACGCTCGCTCTCACCCTCATCATCTTCTTCGTCATCCAGACGTTCGTCGCCCAGCCGTACAAGGTCCAGCAGAAGTCGATGCAGCACACGCTGGAGCCCGAGCAGTACGTCCTGGTCGACAAGCTGACGCCGCGCTTCGATACCTACAAGCGGGGCGATATCGTCGTGTTCACGCCGCCGGCCGACTGGGTCCAGGAGGACAACACGCCCTTCATCAAGCGTGTCATCGGGCTCGGCGGCGACACCGTGGACATCCGTGACGGCCATGTCTTCATCAACGACACCGAGATCGACGAGCCGTACCTCTATGCCGAACCGCCCTCCGCACCGCCGCAGCCGACGACCGTTCAGGGCGACCAGCACAGCTGGGTCGTGGCGGAGGGTGACCTGTTCCTGATGGGCGATCACCGCGCGAATTCCGAGGACTCGCGCACGTTCGGGACGGTGCCCGTTGCGCAGGTCATCGGCCGAGCCTGGCTGCGCTACTGGCCGCTCGACACCTTCGGGATCCTCCCGACGCCCACCTACCCGCCGGAGCTGGCGCCCACCAGCCCATGAGCCCGACGCCGTGAACCCGGCCCTCGCGGGGGTCGCGCTCGCGGTCGTCGTCGGTGCCGTCGTCGCCGGATCAGCCCGGAACGCGCGGACCGCGATCTTCGGGCTGGTCATCATGATGGTCGGCGTCCCGGTCCTGGCCGATCCCCTGCCCGAGCCGCTCGCGCTGGCCGCCCGTCTCGTCGCGGCGCTCCTTGCCGGCTACCTGCTGTGGGTCGCGGCGCGCGGTCATCGCGTTCGAACCGGCGGTTCCCTCGTCGGCTGGCCGACGGACGCATTCCTGGCGACGGGCGCGGCCGTCGTCGGCTACGGCAGTCACGGCCTCGGTGCGCCGGCCGCCGGGCCGGAGCTGGCGGCAGCGGCGGGCTTCGCGCTCGCCGCGCTCGCGGTCCTGCCGGTCGTCACCGGCCGCGACATCCTGCGCGTCGGCCTCGGCCTGATGCTGCTGCTCAGCGGCGCTCTGCTGATCCGGACGAGTCTCGGCGGGACACCCGACCCGCTCGAACAGCTGATGACGGCCGGGCTCGTCGCGACGCTCGGCGGGGCGGTCGCCATCCTGTGTGTGGCGGCACGGGGCGATGGTGGAGCCGGCTTCGAGATGAGCGACACGGCCCCGCGGCGGTCGAGTCACGGCACCGAGTCCCAACCGTCCGAGCCGCGATGAGCCTGATCCTCTTCGTCATCCTCGCCTTCGCGTTCGCCGGCCTGGCAGCCATTCGGCGGGAGGACCCGGTCTCGCGGACGGTCATCGGGCTGCTCGGGCTCATCGTCGCGCTGATCTTCGCGCTCGCCATCGAGCCGGGCCAGGTCGTCGCGATCGGGGGCGGTGGGATCGCCACGACCGCCTATGTCCGACTCTTCCTCGTGCTCGGGTCGCTGGTCGGGCTGGGCCTCGCCGTGTCGGGCATCGCCGGTGGCTCACGCCGAGACGCGCCGGCGGTCACCCTTGCCATCCTCGCGTCCTGCGGGCTGACACTCGCGCTCGTCGACCCGCGCGCCGCGGTCCTGGTCGCGACGGCCGGCGGCCTGTTCGGCGTGCTGGTGACGCTCATCCCGGGCAACGGCCGCGCCGGGGCGACGGTCGGCATCCGCGAGACGCGCGCGGTCATCGTGGCCGGCGCGCTCGCCATCGCCGCGACGGCCTGGTTCGGACGCGATCTCAGCCAGCTCGCCGCACAACCCGTGGTCTTCGGACTGGCCTACCTCGCGTTCGCCGTAGCGGTCGCCATGCGCTTCGGTGCCATCCCGTTCCATCTCTGGGCGGCACGCCTGACCGACGTCGTCCCCGAGACCGCCCTGCCGATCCTGACCGCGATGGCGCCGGCGTCGCTGGCGATCGTCGCGCTCGCCTGGACCGACGCATCGGTCGCACCGCTGCTCGTGCCGCTCGGTCAGGCGCGCCTGCTCGTGCTCGGGATCGCCGTCGCCTCGATCTTCCTCGCGGCCATCGCGGCTTTCGTCCAGGACGACCTCGAGCATGTCCTCGGATACTCGATCGTCGGCGACGCCGGGGTCGTCATGCTCGCACTCGCGACGCTCGATCCGGAGGCCTGGGCACCGGCCCGCACCTGGATCCTCATCTTCGTGGTCACCCGCAGTGCCTTCGCCGCATGGGTCGCTGGCGTCCGGGCCGGGTTCTTCACGGGACGGGTCGCGGACCTTCGGGGCTGGGTCTGGCGGTCGCCGCTCCTGGCCGTGGCGCTCGTCCTGGTCGTCATCGCGTCCATCGGCTACCCGGGGCTGGTCTCGTTCGACGCCCGCAAGTCGATCGTCGATCTGGCGGTCGACGATTGGGCCGCGACGATCGTGCTGCTCGGGACGCTCGCGCCACTCGCCTACTACGGCCGGTTGCTGGGGATCGGCTTGGCCCGGCCGGACCGGACCCCCGAGCCGCTGCGTCTCTGGCGACCCCACCTGCCACGCCGGGCCGGAGCGGGCGGACGGGCCTGGTCGTCCCACCTCTGGGAGATCAACCGCTCGTTCACGTCCGCGGTCCTGGCGGTGCTTCTCGGCAGCCTCGCCCTCGCGACGGCCGCTGGTGCGTTCGGGGGGCCCGAGGCCGCTTCCGGGTTGCCGCCGACGATCGAGGGTCCGGGCGAGATCGTCTCGCCCATCGATTCGGAGCAGGGAGCGCCCCAGCCCATCGAGTCCGTCGAGCCCTAGGTGTGGTGACCGAAGACGTTGTTGACAAACGAGAGCCCCGCGACACGGTGTGAGGTGTTCAGCACCCACATCGGTCGGAGGCTCTCGTGGCACATCCTAGAGCGCGTCTCAGCTTCTTCAGTCGGCAGCTGCTCGTGAAACGGGTGGTCGTCGACGGCTGGCCGGTGGCGACGGTCGCCGAACAGTTCGGGATCAGTCGGGCGACCGGCTACAAATGGGTCCGCCGCTATCGCACCGACGGCCTGCCCGGACTCGAGGACCGCAGCTCCCGACCGCATCACTCGCCGCGCCGCTCATCCGACGAGGTCACCGCCGCGATCATCTCGGCCCGCGCTCGCCGACGCTACGGTCCCGCTCGCCTGGCTCCGCTCACAGGCCATCCTCGCTCGACCATCTACGGCGTCCTCCGACGAGCCGGCCTCAACCGTCTGCGCGACACCGACCGGGTGACCGGCGCCCCGGTCCGCTACGTCGCATGCCACCCGGGTGCGCTCGTCCACCAGGATCACAAGAAGCTCGCCAAGGTGCCCGACGGCGGCGGCTGGCGGGCCAACGGTCGAGACGGACGGACAGCACTCCGGGTCGGGTACGAGCACCTCGAGGTGTTCGTCGACGACGCCAGCCGGTACGCCGTCGTGGTGCCCGTCCCCGACGAGCGCGGCGACAGCGCCTCGTGGGCCGTCGAGCTGGCGGTCGCTCGGTTCGCCGAGGTCGGGATCCGGATCGAGCGGATGCTCACCGACAACGGCGCCAGCTACCGCAGCCACGCCTATCGTGACACGCTCCTCGCCAACGACATCCGTCACAAGCACACCCGCCCGTTCCATCCACAGACGAACGGCAAGGCAGAACGCTTCATCCAGACCCTGCTCAATGAGTGGGCGTACGCCCGTCCCTACCGCGCCAACGGCGATCGTCTCACGAGCGCTGCCTCGGTTCGTCGACTTCTACAATCACCGGCGTCCGCACACCGCGATCGGCGGCCTCGTTCCTCGGGTCGCTGTCAACAACGTCCCCAAGCACCACACCTAGGCCGACGGCGCCGCCCGGATTACTCGTTCGGGGCGAGGACCCAGCGATCAACGTCGCGCTCGTAGTCGAGCAGCTCCTCGGGCCGGAACCACAGGGCAAGCTCGCTCGCGGCGGCCTCCGGGCTGTCCGACGCGTGGACGATGTTCTGCGCGGTCTCCAGCGCGAAGTCGCCTCTGATCGTGCCTGGCGCCGCCTCGTGCGGACGCGTCGCACCGTTGATGGCGCGGACGACCGCGATCGCGTTCGGTCCGTCGAACGCCAGCGCCACCAGCGGCGCCGAGATGATGAACTCGACGAGGCCGTCGAAGAACGGCTTCGCGCGATGAGCGTCGTAATGCCGCTCAGCGAGTGCTCGATCGACCTGCACGAGCTTGAGCCCGACGAGCTTGAGCCCGCGCGCCTCGTACCGGGCGAGGATCCGGCCGACCAGCTGGCGCTGGACGCCATCGGGTTTGACGAGGACGAGGGTCCGTTCGGTGCCTGGCATGTCTACCTTGGGTACGGTCGGGTTGGACGAGCCGGGATTGTATCGGATAGCGACGCCGGCGCTCGTCGGGGGCGGGATCAGTCGACAGGTTGCGTCGGGTGGTCGGGGAGTTGGTCGTCTCGGGCCGGGTCGGCGTGTACCTCGCCCCCGCCCGCGCTCGACGCGTCGACCGTGCTCGTCTCGTGGGCATCTTCTCGATCATCGGTGTCGTCGAACGCGTCGGGATCGTCACCGTCCGATCCGACCGCGACCGGACTGGGCTTCGGTCGGACGCGCACCTTCGCCCGTCGTTCTGGCAGGCCGCCGCGTGCCGCGATCGCATATGCCTGGCGGGCCTCCGACTCATGTCCGGCGAGACGGTAGGCGTCGCCGCGCACCACCGACAGCACCGACGCCCGCGCGCCCTCGGTCGCCTCGAGGACGGCCGGCGCCAGCGCCGGAGCGAGCCGCAAGGCGATCCCGAAGTGCAGGGCCGCATCGTCGAACGAACCGGCCACCAGCGCCAGGCGGCCGGCCTCGAACTCCTCGGCCGGGTCGGGCTGGGTTGCAGCAGGATCCTCACTGACGTCCTCGGCGTCCCAGAACCCGAGCGTCATGGGTCCCGTGGCGGTCTTCGCCGGACTCTCTGCCGGGGGCGGCTCATCAGCCACCTGTGCGGGAGCCTCGGTCGTGGCGAGCTCCGGACCACGGTCGAACAGGGTCGGCGACGTCGGCAGGGGCTCGTTCGCGTCGGGTGGCCAGACACCGGAGCGGGGCATCCCGGCGAAGATGTCGTCGATGCCGCCGCGCGCCGCCGCGGTCGCCCGCGTTGCCAGCCGACGTGCCTCGCTCGGCCGACCGATCGCCGATGCCGCTTCGGCCGCGATGACCAAGGCGACCGGTTGTGTGTCGTCGGCGCGGAGGGCCGCCGCTGCCGCCTCGCCTGCCCCGGACAGGTCGCCGGTTCGCCAGCGGACCTCGGCCAGATCCACCAGCCCGAGCGTGTCGAGCCCGCCGAGACCGGCCAGCGTCTCGAGTTCCACGCGCGCCAGCGCGAATGCGCCCAGCTTCACGTGCATGTGGGCGAGGACGAGCTCGATCGCCCGCGCAGCCGGGCGGGCCGCCTGGACCGGCGCGGCCATCGTCGGCGCCGTCATGCCGGCATCCGGAGGTGCGCCTCGAGGCCGCGCAGGTAGCGTGCCGGCGCGACAGCCGCCAGACGCAGGGCATCGTCGTGGAACAGGCGCGCCGCGAGAGCCTGGATCGATCGTGGCGTCGACGGCCTCCACCGCGGCCAGCGCCTCATCGAGTGTCAGCACGCGGTCGTGGAGCGCTTCCTGCCCGCCGATCCATGAGGCGACATGGCGCGTGTCATCCATCCGCAGCTCGAGCCCACCCTCGAGATACCGCTTGGCTTTCTCGAGCTCGGCCGGGGGGACCGCTTCATCGCGCAGCCGCGCCAGCTCGACGAGGATCGCGTCGAGAGCAGCCGGCAGGCTGGCCGGGTCGACCCCGGCCGAGACCTCGAGCGCGCCCGCATCCGCGTAGTCGACCAGCCCCGACGACACGTCGTAGGCGAGCCCCAGCTCCTCGCGCACCGACAGGAAGAGCCGGCTGCTCATCCCGTCGCCGAGGACCGCGTTCAGGACCGCCAGGGTCCAGCTGTCCGGATGATCGCGGTGGAGGGCGGGTACGCCCAGACAGAGCTGGGCCTGGCTGCTGTCGCGCTTGCCCGTCCGGATCCGCGGTCCGGCCGGCAGGGTCGGCGCCGCGGCGAAGCCGGGGACGACACCGTTGCCGGTCCCGAACGCGGTCGCGGCCAGATCGGTCGCGGTCTCGTGCGACAGGTCGCCGACCACGGCGACGACCGTGTTGGCCGGCCGGTAGGCAGTCCGCCAGAAGTCGTGGACGGCCGCTTCGGGCAGGGCCAGGATGTCCGCCTCCTCACCGCAGATCTCGCGACCCAGCGGCCCGTCTCCGAACATCGCGGTCTGGAACAGGATCTGGCAGTACTCGGACGGGTCGTCGAGGTAGGAGCGGATCTCCTCGATGATCACCGCACGCTCGCTCTGGATGTCGGCCGCCTCGAGACGCGGACGGACGATGAGCTCGCCGACGACGTCCATCGCCCGCTCAGCCTCGCGCACCGGGACGCGCACCCAGTAGACCGTCGATTCGCGGTCGGTGGCGGCGTTGAACGAGCCACCGACACCCTCGATCGCCTCGCTGATCGAACGTGTCGACGGGTACGCGGTCGTGCCCTTGAACGTGATGTGCTCCATGAAATGCGCGACGCCGACCTGGCCGGCCGTCTCGAGGCGCGACCCGGCGAGCACGTACGCGGCGATCGAGACCGAGCGCGCCGCCGGAAGCCGCGCGCTGATCACGCGGGGCCCTGCAGGCAGCGCGGTCCGTTCGAACATCGCAGGGGATGGTACCGGATTGAACGCGCTGCCCCGGTCGTCGTCGTCGGGGCAGCGCGTCCCGCATGCCGTCAGGAGGGTGTCGGGATGACCGAGATCAGCCAGGCCTGCATGAAGTAGACGAGGAACATGATCGAGACCACCCACATCAGCCAATGGATCTCGCCGATCTTGCCGCGGGCGATCTTGATGATCACCCAGCTGATGAAACCGGCGCCGATGCCGATCGTGATGTCGTAGGTCAGCGGCATCAGGATCATCGTCAGCAGGGCCGGAAACCCGTCCTCGACGTCGCCGAGCTCGATGCCCTTGAGCTGGGTGAACATGAGATAGCCGACGATGACCAGGGCCGGTGACGTCGCCTGTGTCGGGATGATGCTCGCCAGCGGCGACGAGGAAGATCGCGAACAGGAACAGGATGCCCGTCACGATCGAGGCGAAGCCGGTGCGACCACCCTCGGCGACGCCTGCCGCGCTCTCGATGTAGGTGGTGTTCGAACTCACGCCGCCGAGGCCGCCCGCGACCGCGGCGAGGCTGTCGACGAGCAGCACCCGCCCGACGCCGGGTACCGAGCCATCCTCGTTGGCGAGACCCGCCTCCGAGGCGACGCCGGTGACCGTCCCCATCGTGTCGAAGAAGTCGGTCAGCATGATCGCGAAGATGGTCAGGACCGCCGCCAGCGGGCCGAGGACCGTGAACACGTTCGTCAGGTCGAACTGGCCGAGTGTCGCGAAGCTCGGTGTCACGGAGAAGGTCGTCGGGACACTGGCGATGCCGGTGATGAGCGCGACGATGGTGATGACGAAGATCGAGATGATCAGTGCGCCCTGGACCTTCCGGACGAACAGGATCATCGTGAAGATCAGGCCGCCGAGGAAGAGGAACTGCCCGGGCGTGGTCGGGAACACCGGGGCGACGATCGGAACGCCGCCCTGGGGCGTGGCGATGAACCCGCCACCGACGAAGCCGATGAACAGGATGAACAGGCCGATGCCGGCCCCGATCGCCTTCTTGAGAGCGAGCGGCACGGCGTTCATGACCGCTTCCCGGAAGCCGACGACGACGAGCAGGGTGACCACGAGGCCCTCGAGGACGATGACGCCCATCGCGCCCTGCGGCGTCAGGCCACGGCCGGTCAGCGAGAACGCGACGATGCCGTTGATGCCGAGGCCGGCGGCCAGGGCGAGCGGGTAGTTGCCGACGATGCCCATCACGATCGTCGCGATGCCGGCGATCAGGGCCGTCGCGGCGGAGACCGCGGCGATGCCCGCCGGGTCGAGCTTGAAGCCGGCGCCGAGGATGGCCGCGTTGAGGAAGATGATGTAGACCATGACGAAGAACGTCGTCAGGCCGGCTTTCGCCTCGATCGCGGCGTTCGTGCCGCGCTCCTCGAACTTGAAGTAGGCGGCCAGGCCGCCGCTCGATGCGCTCGGGGCTGGCGTACTGGGCTGCGCTTCAGCGCTCACCTGGTTCGTGACCTCCTCGCCCTGGCGTGACGCGCCGAACCCAGGGGCAGGCTCGGGACGCGCGGCTCATCGGTCGCCCGGCCATCCCTGGACCGGGCGCTCCATCTCCCCCCGGGACCGGGCACGCTGCCCGCCCTCCGGATCCGCTACTCGTCCTCGCGGGCTTCGAGGCCGAGCAGCTCCATCTGGACGAACTCGCTGGTGTCGAACGCCAGTTGGCGCGGGGCGAACGGCGACTCGTCGGCGTCGCCGGGACCGATCGGGGCGAACTCGACGACGACCCGCTCGTCGCCCTGGACCAGGCGTGTAGACGAGCAGCTGGTCGGGCCGGGTCTCGAACTCGAGATGCTCGAACGAATCGATGTTGAGGGTGATCGCCAGCGGCGTGAAGTAGGTCGAGATGTCGTCGGCGTCGACGACGATGCGCTCGACCCAGCCGGTCCCGTGGGAGACGACCTCGCGGCCGCGCAGGTAGCGGTAGGTGACGGTCTGCTTCAGCAGCGGGCGGAGCAGGTGGAGCATGTCCGTCCGGCTCGTGACGACGCCCTGGTTGACGAAGAACTTGGCGGGGGGCGGGCTCGACACCCGGCGTCTCCTCGGTGGGCGGCAGGGGACGGGACGGCCCGATGGTACCGCACCGAGGCCGCGCCCCGACGACCCCGGAATCGCGAGCCGCCCGCGTATCATCCGCGCCATGCTCCTCGCCCTCGACATCGGCAACACGAACGTCACGGTCGGCCTCTTCCGGGCCGGCGCGCTGCTCGCCACCCGGCGCGCGGCGACGGACCCGCGGGCGACGGCCGACGAGCTCGAGCTCCTGCTCGACGGGCTGCTGCGGCTCGACGGCATCGGCGCTCGCCGACCTCGACGCGATCGCGCTCGCGTCGGTCGTCCCGGCGCTGACCGGCGGCGGTCGAGGTCGATCGCCGAGCGCCGCGACCGGCCGCTCCTCGTCGGCCGAGCGCCGGGCACGGTCCCGCTCGCGGTCCGGGTCGACCGGCCCGGCGACGTCGGGGCCGACCGGCTGGTCAACGCGCTGGCGGCCGCCCGGCTCCACGGGACGCCGGCCGTCGTGGTCGACTTCGGGACGGCGACGACGTTCGACTGCGTCGCCGCCGACGGCGCGTATGTCGGCGGCGCCATCGCGCCCGGGCTCGAGCTCGGGCCTCGAGGCGCTCGCGGCACGGACCGCCAAGCTGCCGCGGATCGAGCTGCGCGCCCCGGACCGGGCGATCGGCCGGGACACCGTCGCGGCGATCCAGTCCGGCACGGTCCTCGGCTACCAGGCGCTCGCCGACGGGCCTGCTCGCCCGGATCCGCCGCGAGCTGGCCGACGCCAACGGTGTCGCGCCGGCCGAGGTCCGGGCGATCCTGACCGGCGGCCTGTCGGCGGCGCCGTGGGCGCGCGCGCCTCGACGGCATCGACGCCATCGACCCCGACCTGACGCTCAAGGGCCTGGCCATCCTCCACGCCGAGGTCGGCGGCGGCGAGCCGCTCGAGCTGGGCCTGGCATGACGCGGCCGGCTCGACGGCCGGCTCATCGGGCTCGGCGTGACCGGCTCGATCGCGGCCTACAAGGCCGTCGAGCTGCTGCGGCTCCTCCGCGCCGAGGGCGCCGACGTCGTCGGTGATGCTGACCCCGTCGGCGGCGCGGTTCGTCGGGCCGCTGTCGTTCGCGGCGCTGTCGCGCCACCCGGTCGAGACCGACGTGCTCGACCTGCTGCCCGACGGCCGGATCGGCCACATCGTCCTCGCCGACACGGCCGACGCCGTCGTCGTCGCGCCGGCGACGGCGCACTGGCTCGGCGCGATGGCCAACGGCCTGGCGGGCGACGTCGTGACCGCGACCTGCCTCGCGACGTCGGCGCCGGTCGTCGTCGCGCCGGCGATGGACGGCGACATGTGGACGCATCCCGGCGACCGTCGCCAACGTCGAGCGGCTGCGCGCGTTCGGCTACGCGGATCGTCGAGCCCGACTGCGGGTCCGCTCGCGTCCGGCCAGTCCGGCGTCGGGCGGCTGGCCGAGCTCGAGTCGATCGTCGACGCGGTCGTCGCGGCCGTCGGCGATCGGCCGGTCCGGGCCGCCGATCCGTCCGCGCGCCCGCCGCTCGTCCGATCCGGCCCGCGACGCCGACCTCGCCGGCCGCCACGTCGTCGTCACCGCCGGCGGCACGCGCGAGGCGATCGACCCGGTCCGGTTCATCGGCAATCGCTCGACCGGCCGGATGGGCGTCGCGATCGCCGCGGCCGCCCTCGACCGCGGCGCCCGGGTCACGCTCATCGCGGCCAACATCGAGGTCCCGCTCCCGGCCGGCGCCGATGGTCGTCCGGGTCGAGTCGACCGCCGACCTGCGCGCGGCCCTGCTGCGGCGCGACCCACGGCCCGGACGGGCCGGCCGGGTTCGACGCCCTGGTCATGGCCGCCGCCGTCGCCGACTTCCGACCCGCCGACGCGGCCGCACGACAAGCTCGCCGCGCGGCGACGCGCTGACGCTCGAGCTCGAGCCGACGCCCGACCTGCTCGCCGAGATCGCCCGGATCGCGCGCGGCCTCGACAGCGACGGCGCGCCGACCCGGCGAGCCGCTCCGACCCGCGCCCGGTCCTCGTCGGGTTCGCGGCCGAGACCGGCTCGCTCGACCGGGCGGCCGACAAGCTCCGCCGCAAGGGCGTCGACCTGCTCGTCGCCAACGACGTGGCCGAGCCGGGCTCGGGCTTCGGCACCGAGACGAACCGCGTCTCGATCCTCGCCGCCGACGGGTCGCGCGACGACCTGCCGCTGCAGTCGCAAGCGCGCGGTCGCCGATCGCGCTGCTCGATCGGGTCGCCGCCGCGCTGGACGAGCGCGACGCCGCCGCGCAGACTGGAGCCACCACCGAGCCCGAGCGGGAGCCAGCATGAGCGCCACGACCGACACCCCCCGCCGCCTGACCGTCGTCGACATCGCCAAGCTGTACGCCGACGGCCAGCGCATCGCCGATGCTGACCGCCTACGACTACCCGACCGCCCAGATCCTCGACGAGGCCGGCATCCCGATGCTCCTCGTCGGCGATTCGCTCGGCCAGGTCATCCTCGGCTACGAGACGACCGTGCGCGTGACGATGGCCGAGATGGTCCACCACACCAAGGCCGTCGTCCGCGGCACGTCGCGTGCCCTGATCGTCGGCGACATGCCGTTCCTGACCTACTCGACGCCCGATGAGGCGCTCGAGAACGCCGGGCATCTTCCTGCGCGAGGCGGGCGCCCAGGCGGTCAAGGTCGAGGGCGGCGTCCGGACGCGCGCGCGTCATCGAGGCGCTGGTCCGGGCCGGCATCCCGGTCATGGGCCACATCGGGCTGACCCCGCAGTCGATCAACGCGGTCGGCAAGGTCCGCGTCCAGGGCAAGACCCGCGACCAGGCCCGGGCGCTCATCGCCGACGCGCTCGCGGTCCAGGAGGCCGGCGCCTTCGCGATGGTCCTCGAGCTCATGCCCGAGCAGCTCGCCGCGGCCGTCACGGAGCGCCTGCACATCCCGACGATCGGCATCGGCGCGGGCGCCGGCTGCAGCGGCCAGGTCCAGGTCATCACCGACCTCATCGGGCTCGGCGACTTCATCCCGCGCCACGCGCGGCCGTACGTCCGCATCCGCGAGCAGATCCGCGACGCGGCGGCCGCGTATGCGGCCGACGTCGTCGCCGGGACGTTCCCCGGCGCCGAGCAGACCGTCCGGATGGACGACGCGGTCCTCGACGAGGTGCTCGGTCGCGGGACGCTCGGACCGGGCCGCGGCCGACTCCCGGTCGGCGGGATCCCGCTCGACCGCGACCTGTAGGCCGTCGACGCCGCGACGCCTGACCGCTTGACCGAGGTCGTCCGCACCCGCGCCGCGCTTCGCGACGCCCTCGCCGCGCGCCGCGCGTCCGGTCGGGCTCGTCCCGACGATGGGCTGGCTGCACGACGGCCATCGCGCGCTGATGCGCCAGGCGCGCGCCGCCGACGCGACGACGGTCGTGTCGATCTTCGTCAACCCGCGCCAGTTCAACGTCGCCGACGACTTCACGCAAGTACCCGCGCAACGAGGCGCGCGACCTCGCCATCTGCGAGTCGGAGGGCGTCGACATCGTCTTCGCCCCCGAGCCGTCGGAGATCTACCCGCCCGGCTTCGACACGGTCGTGTCGGTCGGGGCGGTCGCCCGGCCGCTCGAGGGTGCGGCCCGGCCCGGCCACTTCGACGGGGTCGCGACGGTCGTCGCGATCCTGTTCGACCTCGTCGGCGCGGAGCACGCGTACTTCGGCCAGAAGGACGCCCAGCAGGTCATGGTCATCCGCCAGATGGCGCGCGACCTGGCCATCCCGACCGAGGTCATCGCCTGCCCGACCGTCCGCGAGCCGGACGGCCTGGCGCTGTCGTCGCGGAACGTCCACCTGTCGCCCGGCGGAGCGAGCGGCGGCGCCGGTCCTCCACCGCGCCCTGCTGGCGGCCCGCGCGCGCTGGGAGGCCGGGCGAGCGCTCGGCCGAGGCGCTGCGCGCGACGATGCGCGAGGAGCTCGCGCGCGAGCCGCTGGCCGAGCCCGACTACGTCTCGGTGGCGGACGGCGACGACCCTGGCCGAGCTCGACCGGGTCGACGGCCCGGCCCTGCTGTCGCTGGCCGTCCGGTTCGGCACGCACCCGCCTCATCGACAACGAGCCGCTCGAGCCCGATCCCGCCGCCTGATGCCGGGCATGGCTGCCGGCGGGCGGATCCTCCTCGCCTACCTCATCTACTTCGCGGCGATCGGGGCCGCCTTCCCGTACCTGCCGGTCTTCTACCGTGACCTCGGCCTCGGCCTCGAGCGAGATCGGCCTCCTGACCGCGCTCCAGGCGGCCGTCCAGCTCCTGCTCGCGCCGGTCTGGGGCGGTCTGGCCGACCGCTTCCCGCGCACCCGCGCTGACGCTCCCGCTGGCGGCCGCGGTCGCGACCGTCGGCGCCAGCGTCCTGTTCCTGGCCGACGACTTCCCGAGCGTCCTCGTCGGATCGCTGATCCTGTACGCCGGCATCGTCGGGCATCGCCCCGACCCTCGATGCCCGGACGCTGGAGACGCTCGGCGCCGGCGCGCGCAGCCGCTATCGGCGAGGTCCGGGCGTTCGGTTCGCTGGCGTTCGTCCTGTCGACCCTGGCCGTCGGGTTCGTCCTCGACGCCGAGGGCGCTCGGTCGCTGTTCTGGATCTACATCCCGTTCCTCATCGGCACCGTCGTCGTGACCGCGACGATCCCGCGCCGCGGCACCAACCGCTCGGTCAACCTCCTGCGCGGTGCCGGTGAGTTCCTGGCGACCTCAGGGGTCGCCCTGTTCCTGGTCGGGTTCACCGTGGTCTGGGCCTCGCTGGCCGCGGTCAACGCGTTCTACTCGATCCAGGTCGTGGCCCTCGGCGGCAGCCCCGGCCTGGTCGGCATCGCCTGGGCGTTCGGGGCGAGCATCGAGGTGCCGTTCATGTACGCCTTCCCGCGGATCGCCGGACGGGCTCGGCACCGAGCGGCTGGTGGTCTTCGGCGCGCTCGCGTTCGCGCTGCGGGCCTGCTGGCGGCGCTCATCGCCGATCCGGTGGCGCTGGTCGCTCATCGCCCCGCTCGAGGGCCTCGGCTTCGCCTGCGTCTTCGTCGGCGGGGTGACCGTCCTGGCGAGCGCGCGCGCCGGCCGGGCTGCAGGGCACGGCGCAGGGGCTGTTCGCCGCTGCCAGCGGACTGGCCACGATCATCGGCTCGGTCAGCGGCGGCGCGATCGCCCAGGCGCGTCGGCATCCAGGGACTGTTCCTGGCCATGGCCGGTGTCAGCCTGATCGGCACGATCGTCATCGCGGCCGCCCTTCTGCGCCCCGGGACCAGCCGGATCTCGCCGCCGGCGAGGAGCGTCGGCCGCCTAGTCGAAGCGCGCCTCCTCGGCGACCTCGAGGACGCGGTCGATGAACAGGTACTCCCACAGCAGGGCCTTGATCTCGGCGATCTTGCCGGCGTCGGCCGGGTGCGTCTTGACCAGCAGGTCGTGGAGCTCCGACGCGACCTGGTAGGTGTCCTCGGGCACGAGCGTCGCGAACAGGTCCGCCGCGCGGATCGCGTCGAGGACGCGCTCGTCCGGCCGGTAGCCGCCGGTCAGGACGAGGCCGAGCGCGCCCTCGCCGCCGTCCGAGCCGTCGCGTCGTGCCCCGACGATCGCCTCGATGACGTCGGACCGGTCGCCCGGCACGATGACCAGGCTGCGCGGGCCGATCCGCTCGAGCATGTGCTCGGGCTCCATCGCCCCGATGGCGATGCCGCCGATGACCTCGTCGAGGTCCGGGCCCGGCGTGGATGCGTCTCGCCGTGGACGCCCTTCGAGCACCATCGCCAGGGTCGGGTTCGACAGGATCGGCCGGTACGGCAGGACGCCGAGGAGCGGGATGCCGTGGCGGGCCAGGCCCGCGCTCGAGCGTCCGGGCGAGCCCCGGCTTGGCGTCGAGGTCGACCTTGTTGACGATCGCTCCGGCGACCTTGACCCCGTGCCGCTCGAACAGGGCCGCGTTGAGGACGATCTCGTCGATCGGGCCGCCCGACGCCGCCCTCGGAGACGATGACGGCCGGCGCGCCCGAGCATCGCGGCGACCGTCGCGTTCGACAGCCCGATGACCGCGCCGACCCCGGCATGGCCGGTGCCCTCGATGAGCAGGATGTCGCGGTCGGCGGCGAAGGCGGCGTGGGCGGCCCGGATCCGGGCCGGCAGGTCCTCGACGACCTGGCCCTCGATGTACGCCTGGGTGAACCCGCGCGGGATGTGGACCGGGCTCATCTGGCCGAGCGGCTCGTGCAGCCCGAAGACCTGCTTCATGAGGACGGCGTCCTCGTCGGCCGGGACGCCGTCCTCGATGATCGTCCGCTGGCCGACCGGCTTCAGGAACGCCGGCCGACAGGCCGCGCCGCTGGAACCCGTCGAGGACGCCGAGGCTGACCGTGGTCTTGCCGCGGTTCTGCCCGGTCGCGGCCAGGTAGACATGGCGCATGGCTGGCGCCGGTCAGGTGTGGCTGGCGGTCTTGCGCTCGATGAGGGCGATCGCGTCGCGCAGGCGGGCGAGCGTCTCGGCCTCGACCGCGTCCGGCTCGAGGTACGGCCCGAGGCGCTCCATGATGTCGGCCACGAGGCTCAGGAAGACGCTCGCGTCGGCGACGAAGAACTGCGGCTCGTTGTTGTAGCGGACGAGCGTCAGCCGGCCCTGCAGGACGCGCCGGTCCTCGACGTGGGCGATCTGCGTCGCGAAGTTGTGGCCCTGGATGCCGTCCGGGTTGTTGAGGAAGTTCAGGGCGTTGTCGATGGCCAGGCCGAACCGGGCACGCCAGGCGACGAGGCGCTCGTGGACCTCGGACGGGATGCGCACCTCGGCGACCTCGTCGAAGACCTCCGGCGCGACGGTCAGCAGCCCGACCAGGGTCGTCCCGGCGCGCGGACCGAGCATCACCTGGAGGCTTCGCTCGAGGGTGAACACCTCGGAATCGAAGCGCGGGCTGGTGATGACGTCGGTCAGCAGGTCCTCGACGTTGTCGAGGACGCCCGGCTCCGCCACCGCGTTCGAGAGGTGGAGGATCTCCTCCTTGAACAGGAACTTCTCTTCGTGATCGAGCATGGCCGCGATGGTAGCACCGGGCGCCGTCGGATCCGACGGACCGTCGAGGACGTACCCCGTGGAGGGAGATCCGAGGCCGGTTGCGGGTCATCGGGCATACTTCGGACGCGGGGGCGTTCCGGTCGACGAACGTCTCCCACGGTCAACCTCGACGGGAGATCGGATCGGCGATGGCGCACCAGCCGCACGAGGCACCCCCGGCCGACAGGGCGACGGCGGCAACCGCACGGCGGCGCCGACCAGGTGCCCGGATGGCACGCCTCGGGTTGTTCGCAGCGGGTGTGGCGGCGGCGTTCCTGGCTCTTCTCCTCTACCGGGCCGCCTTCCCCGCCCCAGCGCCCCTGACGACGCGCGATGTCGCCGATTCCATCGACCGGGCGCTCGCATCGCAGACTCCCCGCCCGGCCTTCTCCGAGGGCGCCTTCGCGGCGATCCGGCCGTCGCTCGTCCTGATCCAGACCGAGGGCGGGTCGGCCGGTGGCGACCTGGCCGCGCACCTCGGCACCGGCGTCATCATCGACGACGCAGGGGACATCCTGACCAGCCTGCATGTCGTCGACGACGCGACATCGATCGAGCTCACGTTCGCCGACGGGTCGACGTCGGCCGGCGTCATCGCGTCCAGCCAACCGGAGAACGACATCGCGGTCCTGGCCGCCGAGACACCACCGGCCGTGGTCATCCCGGCGACGATCGGCAATCCCGGAGCGGTCCGCGTCGGCAGCGAGGCGTTCGTCGTCGGCAACCCATTCGGCCTGTACGCGTCGATGAGCGCGGGGGTGATCTCGGGGCTCGACCGGACCTTCCAGTCGACCGATGGCGGTCCGGTCCTGCACGACCTCATCCAGATCGACGCGGCGGTCAACCCGGGCAACTCGGGCGGGCCACTGCTCGACCGTTCTGGGCGGGTCATCGGGATCGTCGCTGCGCTCATCAATCCGACCAAGCAAGACGTCTTCGTCGGCATCGGCCTGGCCGTCCCCATCGACGTGGCCGGCGGCGGCGCCGGCCTGCCGCAGTACTGACCAGCAGACTGGAGGACCCGTGGATCACGAACCCGACCCGACGATCACCCGGCCCATGGAGCGTGTCCTGTACGAGGTCAAGAAGGTCATCGTCGGCCAGGACGTCCTGCTCGAACGCCTGGCCGTGGCACTGCTTGCCCGCGGTCATCTCCTGGTCGAGGGCGTCCCCGGGCTGGCCAAGACCATGGCCATCAAGACGCTCGCGGCGTCGATCGGCGGCGAGTTCAAGCGCATCCAGTTCACCCCGGACCTGGTCCCGGCCGATCTCGTCGGCACCCGGATCTACAACCAGAAGACCGGCGAGTTCAGCACGTCGCTCGGGCCGGTGTTCACGAATCTCCTGCTCGCCGACGAGATCAACCGGGCGCCGGCCAAGGTCCAGTCGGCGCTGCTCGAGGTGATGCAGGAGCATCAGGTCACGATCGGCCTCGACACGTTCAAGGTGCCGACGCCGTTCCTCGTCCTTGCCACCCAGAACCCGATCGAGACCGAGGGCACGTACGCCCTGCCGGAGGCCCAGGTCGACCGGTTCATGCTCAAGGTCCTGGTGGGCTATCCGAGCCAGACCGAGGAGTACGCCATCGTCGAGCGGATGACGGGACAGCTGGACGCCGTTCAGCAGGTCCTGTCGACGGACGAGCTGGTCACCCTCCAGCAGGCCACCGACAGGGTCTATGTCGACCCCTCGCTGCTCGAGTACGCGGTGCGCCTGGCGACGGCGACGCGGCAGCCGCAGGCCTTCGGGATGCCCGACCTCCAGCGCTACATCACCTTCGGTGCCAGTCCCCGGGCATCGATCAACCTGATCCTCACGGCGCGCGCGCTGGCGTTCATCCGCGGCCGCCAGTACGCGCTGCCCCAGGACGTGGTCGACATGGCCCGGGACGTCATGCGCCACCGCCTCGTTCTGACGTTCGAGGCCCTGTCCGACGGCATCACCAGCGACGACATCCTGACCACGGTGCTGCGCAGCGTGCCGGCCCCGACCGTCCCGACGAAGGAGCTCCCGAACGTCTACGTCCGCGCCTGAGCGCATCCTCCAGCGCCTCGACTGGCAGGTCGTCCGCCGCCTCGACGGACTGCTCCAGGGTGATTACCGGAGCCTGTTCCGCGGCTACGGTCTCGACCTGGCCGACCTGCGGGAGTACCAGTTCGGCGACGACGTCCGCGCCATCGACTGGAACGTCACGGCGCGGATGGATGCGCCGTACCTGCGCGAGTACACCGAGGATCGCGAGCTCAACGCCTGGTTCCTGCTCGACCTGAGCCCGTCCGTGGACTTCGGGACGGCCGAGGCCGACCGCCAGAAGCGGACGGTCCTGATCGACTTCGTGACGACGCTCGCCAGACTGCTGACCCGGCGCGGCAACCGCGTCGGGGCCGTGCTGTACGGCGGCGACCGGGTCGAGCGGATCGATCCCGGTCGGCAGCGGGCGGAACCAGGTCCTGCGTATCGTCGAGGCGCTCCTCCGGCAGCCACGCCATGTCGGTGCGCCCTTCACCGACCTGCGTCCGTTGCTCGATGCCGGAAGCAAGGCCATCAAGCGCCGGTCACTCGTGTTCGTCATCTCCGACTTCATCAGCGAGCCCGGCTGGGACCGCTCGCTCGACCTGCTGGTCCGTCGTCATGAGGTGATCGCGGTCCGTCTGGTGGACCCACGCGAAGCGAGGTTGCCCGATATCGGTCCGATCGTCCTTGAGGATTCGGAGACGGGCGAGCAGATCTACGTGGATACCGGCGACCGCGCCTTCCGGCGTCGGTTCGAAGAGGCTGCCCAGGCGCGGGATGCGACGATCGCCGCCGCGTTCCGGCGGGCCGGCGTCGAGGCGACGACACTGGCGACGGACGAGGACATCGTTCGATCGATCGTCCGGATGGCGATGCTGCGCGCGAAGCGGAGACGGCCCGCATGACGTTCGCATGGCCGCAGGCCCTCATCGCCATGCTGCTCATCCCGCTCGGGGTGCTGGCCTACCGTGCCATCGATCGTCGGCATCGGCGCAAGGTCGCAGCGTTCGGCGCCACCGGAGCGTCCGCGTCGGCCGGTCCCCCGAGTCGCGTCGTGTCCGTCCGACGAGCGGTCCCGGCGCTCCTGCTCCTGCTCGGTCTTGGCGTGATGGTCCTCGCCCTCGCCCGGCCCCAGGGGCGGATCGAGGTGCCGCGGCAGGAAGGCACGGTCATCCTGGCCTTCGACATCTCCGGAAGCATGGCGGCGACGGACCTCCAGCCGACGCGGATGGCGGCGGCGATCGCGGCGGCGACCGATTTCGTGCGTCAGCAGCCCGCGAGCGTCCTGATCGGGGTGGTCGCCTTCAGTGATTCCGGGATCGCGGTCCAGCAGCCGAGCAACGACCAGGCTGCCGTCATCGCGGCGATCGGCCGTCTGCAGCCGCAGCGCGGCACGTCGCTCGCCCGCGGCATCGAGGCGTCGCTCGCGGCCATCGACCGAGCGGCCGCCGGTCCGACCGTCGACTACTACAGCAACCGGTCCCCCGACCCGACCCCGTCGCACGCCCCGGTCGCACCGGGCACGTATGGGTCAGCGGTCGTCGTCCTGCTGACCGACGGCGAGAACACCCTGGGCCGCGACCCTCTGGAGGCCGCCACCGAGGCCGCGGACCGCGGCGTGCGGATCTACACCGTCGGCATCGGCAGCGAGTCCGGCGCCACCCTCGACCTCGACGGGTTCCAGATCCACACCCAACTCGACGCAACGACGCTTCGGGCGATCGCCGACCGCACCCGTGCGACCTACTACGGAGCCGAGGACGCCGACACCCTGCACACCGTGTACGACCAGATCGACGCGACGCTCGTCCTTCGCCCGGAGGACATCGAACTCACGGCGGTCTTCGCGGCCGTCGCGGTGGGTCTCCTGCTGGCGGGCGCGATCCTTTCGCTTGCCTGGTCCGGGCGGTTGCCATGACGTTCCTGTGGCCAGGCACCCTGCTTCTGCTGGTGAGCATCCCGTTCCTCGCGGGGATCTACGTCTGGAGCCTGCGTCGCAGGCGACCGACCGCGATCCGCTATTCGAGCCTGTCGCTGGTCCATGCTGCCCGACCGGGCTCGGCGCGCTGGCGGCGACACGTGCCGTTCGTCCTCTTCGCGACGGCCATCGCCGCCCTCGTCGTCGCGATCGGACGGCCGGTGGCGATCGCCGCCGTACCGAGCAACCAGACCACCATCGTCCTGGTCATGGACGTGTCGGGCAGCATGTGCTCGGACGACGTGAAGCCGAACCGTCTCGTCGCCGCCGAGTCGGCCGCTGCCGCCTTCATCGAGCACCAGGGCCCCGACACCCAGATCGG
Organism: uncultured Chloroflexia bacterium; assembly: GCA_963776385.1. Lineage (GTDB taxonomy): Bacteria > Chloroflexota > Limnocylindria > Limnocylindrales > CSP1-4 > SPCO01. The sequence goes on along the minus strand of CAVZME010000005.1, from coordinate 404,127 downwards.
GATCGTCGCATTCAGCGGATTTGCCCAGATCGTCCAGACGCCGACCAATGACAAGACCGCGCTCGTCGCGGCACTTCGCAGCCTCACGACGGGCCGTCGAACGGCGTTGGGCAGCGGGATCCTGGCCGCCATCGACGCGATCGCCGAGGTCGACCCGTCGATCCAGAAGAGCACCGGAGACGACCGACCCGGCGTCGAGCCACCGCCGGTGACGCCTGGCGCATACGCCCCGGCGATCATCGTCGCCCTGACCGATGGGGCGACCAACTTCGGACCGGACCCTGCCGACGCCGCGCGCCAGGCCGCCACGCGCGGACTGCGCGTGTACACGATCGGCTTCGGGACGCCCGAGGGTGGCCAACTGGAGCCGGTGTGCGCGACGCAGTTCCGGGGCGGCGAACCGGGCAATGGCGGCGGAGGCGGTGGCGGCTTCGGCGGAAGTGGTGGAGGCTTCGGCGGTGGCGGTGGCGGTGGCGGGTTCCGCCGCGGCATCGATGACCAGGCGCTCAAGGATGTGGCCGATCTCACCGATGCGGCCTACTACCCAGCCGAGAGCGCGGACCAGCTCGAGGGCGTCTTCGCCAGTCTGCCCACCAACCTCATCGTCAAGCACCAGGTCGTCGAACTCGGTGTCGGGTTCGTCGCCCTCGGGATGGTCCTCGTGGGCGGGGGCTTGCTCCTTGGCAGAGCCTGGCGGCCGCTGCCCTGACGGTGCCGGCGCCGAGCGCACCTATCCGGGTCGCGGTCAGGTGCCGTTCCTGGGAGCGAGGATCTCGTGCCGGAGAAGCTTCAGGAGCCATTCCCGGTAGTCGCCCGGCGGCCATGCGCGCTCCCGGACGAACAGGTGGAAGACCTCGTCCGTGTTCATGGCCCACAGGATGTCGACCGCGCGATCGAGGTCCACGCCGTCGCGGAACGCGGTGGGCGGCCAGGCCGACAACAGGTGCCGGAAGTACGCCCGGCGGTCAGTCTGGCGCTTCGCCCATTCGCCGCCGATGTCGGCATCGGGATCCCGTTCGCGGTCGCCGCGATCGGCGCCGTCGCCCTGGTCGTGGCTGGTGTCATGGACTGGACCGGGCTCGGCACCATCAGTGCCATCGAGGTCGTCATCTTCGTCCTCGTCATCGGCGAGGAGATCGGCTGGCGCGGGTTCCTTCAGCCGCGCCTCCGGGCACGGATGGGCCTCCTCGAGAGTGGCCTCGTCACCGGCGGCGTCTGGGTCCTGTGGCACCTGCCGATCTACCTGCAGCCGGGCACGCCACTCAGCGACTACGCGATCTTCGCCTGGTGGGTCATCCCGCTGGCGGTGGTCATGGGTTTCATCGCCGAACGTGCGCAGTACAGCGTGATCGTCGCCACGGTCATGCACGGAGCCGCGAACATCGCGACGCCGATCCTGCTGCCGGGCGTCGACAGTCAGACCGTCCAACTGGTCACTGGCACGATCTATGTGATCCTGGCGTCCGCGCTGGTGGTCCGGTCCCGGGCCCACCGGCCGGTGGCCGGCGCGATCGTCCGTCAGGCTCGGGTCGGCGCTGCCACCTGATCGAACCGCGTCATCGAATCACGAAGCCCCGGTCGGATGACCGGGGCTTCGTCGTGTCTGCGAGGGTCGGCGCTTTACGGGTACAGGCCGCGCATCTCCATCGCGTCGGCGACGCGCTTGACCGCGAGCAGGTAGGCGGCGGTCCGCATGTTGACCTGCTCGCGCTTCGCCATGGCCAGCGTCTCGCCGAACGCCTTGACCATGATCTCCTTGAGCTTCGCGTTGACGACGGTCTCGCTCCAGTGGTCGCGGTTGAGGTCCTGGACCCACTCGAAGTAGCTGACCGTGACGCCGCCGGCGTTGCACAGGATGTCCGGGATCATGAACTTGCCGGCCTTGTAGAGGATCTCGTCGGCGTCGGGGGTCGTCGGGCCGTTGGCGGCCTCGGCGATCGATCCGGGCCTTGATGCTGCCCGCGTTGCGCGACGTGATCTGGTTCTCGAGCGCGGCCGGGATGAGGATGTCGCAGTCGACCTCGAGGACGGCCGCGTTGGTGACGTCGGTCGCGCCCGGGAAGCCCTGGACGGTGCCGTGCTCGGCCTTCCAGTTGACGACCTTGGCGATGTCGAGCCCGGCCGGGTTGTGGATGCCGCCGGTCGAGTCGGAGACGGCGACGACGGTCGCGCCCTCCTCTTCGATCAGGCGGGCCGCGATCGAGCCGGCGTTGCCGAAGCCCTGGACGGCGACCCGCGAGGTGGTCAGGTCCATGCCGAGATGACGGGCGGCCTCGACGATGGTGTAGACGCAGCCGCGTGCCGTCGCCTCGTTGCGGCCTTCCGAGCCGCCGAGGCTGATCGGCTTGCCGGTGACGACGCCCGGGACCGTGTAGCCGGCATGCATGGAGTAGGTGTCCATCATCCAGGCCATGATCTGGGCGTTGGTGTTGACGTCCGGCGCCGGGATGTCCTTCTCGGGGCCGACGAGGATCTCGATCTCGGTGAAGAAGCGGCGGGTCAGGCCCTCGAGCTCCTTCTTGCTGAGCTGCTTGGGGTCGACGATGACGCCGCCCTTGCCACCGCCGTACGGGATGCCGACGACCGCGCATTTCCAGGTCATCCACATCGCGAGGGCCTTGACCTCGTCGAGCGAGACGTCCTGGTGATAGCGGATGCCGCCCTTGGCCGGGCCGCGGCCGAGGTTGTGCTGGACGCGGTAGCCGGTGAAGACCTGGACCGACCCGTCGTCCATGTGGACCGGGAAATGGACGGTGAATTCGCGGCGCGGTTCGCGCAGGACCAGGCGCATGCCCGGGTCGAGGCCAAGGCGCTCTGCGGCGAGATCGAACTGGCGTTGCGCGACTTCCCACGCGTTGATCTGCGCAGCGACGTGCTCGGTGGTCATGGAACGGAAGACCTCACGTGTCCGGCGGTCGATCGACCGCCGTCGATTCGGGCCGTCTCCCGGACGACCCCACGGGGCGCGTCGGCGGCTTCCGATGACCGGTTCCGTCCGCCTGCGCGCGACTCATCTGCCGGCCGAGTATAGCCCGGCCTCGCTGTTTTCGCGCCTGCCCGATGGTACCGGGTCGGCAACGATGCCGCAACCTTGTCGCAACGTTGTGGTGGGCGCCAGAGCCGGACGGCCCGGGCCGCCCGAGCGTTCAGGCTCGATACAGGATCGCCGCGCCGACGCAGCCCGGACCGAGATGTGGCCCGACCGACGCGCCGACGAGGTCGATCGTCACGTCGCCCGAGGAGAGGCCCGGCGCGCGTCGCAGGACCTCGTCGCGGAACGCCTCGACGTCGGGGCTGATCGTGTGCAGGATCGCCAGACGCTCGATCGGTCGCTCGGTGATGAGCTCGATCATCCGCTCGCGTGCCTTGGTCCGGGTCCGCACCTTGTCGATGGTGTCGACCACGCCGTCCTGGACCCGGATGATCGGCTTGACCGACAGCAGTGTCCCGATCGCCGCCTGGGTGCCGCTGATCCGGCCGCCCTTCTTCAGGTACTCGAGGGTCTCGAGCGTCAGGTAGATGCGCATGTCGCTGGTCCGCGCCTCGAGGATCTCGGCGATCTCGGCGGCGGGCCGGCCCTCGGCGGCGAGTTCGACGGCCATCCGGGCGAGGATCCCCTCGCCCATCGAGGCGCCCTGCGAGTCGACGACGTGGATCTCGCGATCGGGCAGCATGTCGCGGGCGATCTGCGCGCTCTTGATCGTCCCTGACAGGGTGCCCGCGACGTGGACCGACACGATGGCGTCGGCGCCGGCCTCGAAGGCGGCCTCGTAGGCATCCTTGAAATCGCCGGGCGACGAGGCGGCCGTCTTGGGGAACGGCGCGTCGGGCGCGACCATCCGCTCCCAGAACGCCTCGGTCGAGAGGTCCACGCCTGCCTTGAACGTCTCCGAGCCGAAGGTGACCAGAGCGGGACGATCGTGATCCCCTCCGCGGCGGCCAGGGCCGGGTCGAAGTCGGACGCGGAATCGGTGAAGATCGCGACGCGGCTCACGGTGTTCCTCCTGGCGGCTGGGCCCGGGACGTTGCGGGCATGATACGGGCCGGGTCCACGTCCGTTTCGGACCCGCTAGGATTGCCGCGATGGAACGGTCGCTCCGGTTCGTCCTGCTCGGCACGTTCACCCTCCGCTTCAGCACCGGGCTGACCGGATGCGATGCTCGGCGTTCTACCTCGCCCACCTGCCGAGCACGGCGGGCCGGAGGTCGACGGCGCGATCGTCGGGCTGTACGCGGCGATGTTCTACCTCGCCGAGCTGGTGCTGTCGCCGATGTTCGGCATCCTGTCCGACCGCTACGGGCCACCACCGGGTCATGCTCTTCGGCCCGATCTTCGGGGCCATCGCGGTCGTCCTGACCGGCGCTGACGACCAACGCTCGTCGCTGCTCGGCGGCGACGCGCATCCTCGAGGGCGCATCGACGCGCCGCGAGCGTCCCGTCGATCCTCGGGTTCATCGCCCTGGCGACGGCCGGCAACGAGGTCCTGCGCGGCAAGACGGCCGCCCGGTTCGAGGCCGCGACGCTGGCCGGGCTCGGGGTCGGGTTCGATCGTCGGCGTCGAAGCTGTTCGAGGTCGTCGGCCCGGCGGCCTTCTTCCTCAACGCCGTCCTCTACGGCATCTCGTTCCTGATCTACAGGTTCGGGGTCAAGGATCCGGCCGGCGAGGCGGAGGCGGTCGCCGGCGACGCATGTCGGCGTTCAGCCGCTACCTCGACCTGATCCGGACCGTCGCATGTCCTGCTCCTGGCCCCGACCTGGATCGCGGTCAACGCGGCATCGGCGTCGTGGCTCAGCCAGTCGCTCTTCCAGCTCGCCAAGGGCGAACCCGCAGTTCCCGGACCAGGCGTTGATGGCGCGGCTTCACGGCCAACCAGATCACCATCGCGCGCGATCGTCATCGCCGCCGTCTTCGGGGCCGGCCTGCTGTACTGGGGCAACCGGTTCAAGACCCTGCGCCGGACGACGATCATCCGGCTATGGCGTCATCGGCGGCGCGGTCCTGGTCGTGGCCGGGCTGGTCGTCAACCACCTCGGCGATGACCTTCGCCGCTGATCGGGGTGGTCGCGGCCGTCGGTGGCGGCGGGCGGCCTGTTCGTGCTCGCCGGGGCGACGCCCGGCAGCGCTCGGTCTGCTGGCCGACATGTCCGAGCGCTTCCCGCTCGGACCGCGGCGCGATCATGGGCCTCTACTCGGTCTTCCTGGCGCTGGGCCAGATCACCGGCAGCCTGATCGGCGGGATCGCCGCGGATTGGCGCGGCATCGACGGCATGTTCATCGCGACCCTCGTGCTGCTCGGCATCGCCGTCATCCCGCTGGCCCAGCTGCGCGGCGCAGGAGCACCAGCTCGGCATGGGCGCCCGCGGATGGCCTGCGCCGGCAGAACCATCAGCGTGACCGACGGCCGGCCGTGGGCGCCGGTCGCGCTCGCTCGAGGCAGCCACGGGGCGGTCGTCGCGCCCCACCATCTGGCCACGGCGGCCGGTCTCGGCATCCTCCGGGCAGGCGGGTCGGCGGTCGACGCGGCGATCGCCACGCAACGCCGTCCTCGGCGTCGTCATGCCCTGGGCGTGCGGCGTCGGCGGCGACGCGTTCTGGCTCATCTGGGACGCACCGGCCGGTCGCCAGCTCGCCCTCAACGGTTCGGGTCGCGCGCCGGCGGCCGCCGACCCGGTCGCGATCCGCGCCGCTGGTCACCGATCCATGCCCCGGCGTGGCCCGCTGCCGATCATGGTCCCCGGCGCGGTCCGGTCCTGGGGCGATGCCCACGCCCGATTCGGGCGACTGTCGCGTGCAGAGATCCTGGCGCCGGCCATCGAGCTGGCACGCGACGGGTTCGCCGCGTCGGCCCGTTACGAGCTCGAGATCGACGCGGTCGGGCCGGCGATCCGTCAGGCCCTCGGGCGGGATGCCGGGTTCTTCGAGGTCTATCGCCCGGCCGGTCGCGTGCCTCGCCCGGGTGAACGAGTCCGGCTTCCGGCGCTGGCCGCGACCCTCGCGACCATCGCCGACCAGGGTTTCGACTCGTTCTACGATGGGGATCTCGGGGCGCGGCAGGCGCGCGGACTGGCGATCGCCGGGTCGTCCATCGACGCCGCCGACCTGGCCGCTCACACCTCGACCTGGGGCGAGCCGATCTCGATCGATTACCGCGGCGTCCGGGTCACCACACACCCGCCGAACAGCTCCGGGATCGTCGCTCTCGAGATCCTGTCGATCCTGTCCCGGTTCGAGCCACCGCCGCCGGCCGCGTTCGGGCCCGACGGCGTGGCCGACCCCGCCTGGATCCACCTCGGCATCGAGGCGGCCAAGCTCGCCATGGCCGACCGAGACAACTGGCTCACCGATCCAGAGGAGCGGACGATCCCGGTGGCGGACTTGCTCGACCCGGCCTACGCCGATGAGCTCGCGGCACGGATCGAGCCGCGATGGGCGGCGGTCCCCTCCCCCGCCACCCACCCGCCCGGTGGCGGCACGGTCTTCATCGGCGCCGTCGACGGCGAGGGCAACGCGGTCAGCCTCATCGAATCGAACTGGTCGGACTTCGGTTCCGGTGTCGTGGATCCGGCGACCGGCATCGTGTACCACAACCGCGGGAACGCCTGCAGCCTCGATCCGGACCATGCCAACGTCCTTGCGCCTCGGAAACGCACGCTCCACACCTTGCTGCCCGGGATGCTGTTCCGTGAAGGCCGGGACGGTCCGTGGATCGTCGTCGGTTCGATGGGCGGCGATGCCCAGCCCCAGGTCCACGCACAGTTCGTGTCGGCCGTCATCGATGGTGGCGTCGACATCGCGACCGCGATCGGCGCGCCGCGCTGGTTCGTCGAACCCGCGGCGTTGTTCGCACCCCCGGTCGACGTCCGCCTCGAGCCCCGCCACCGGCCCGGCGTCGCCGAGGCGCTGGCCGGCTTCGGCCATCCGCTGACACCGACCCGGCCGTTCGACAGCGGGCTCGGCGAGGAGCACGCCATCGAACTCGTCGCGGGCGGGCCGTCGGCCATGGACGGCTCCCTGGTGGCCGCCACCGACCCGCGCAGCGAGGGCCTGCCGGCGGTCTGGTGACGCGGCCGCGGCCCGTGGCCCTGTGCGATACTCGGCCCGCCTCCCGTCGCCCGGCGGGGCCCGAACGGAGCCAGTGGTGACCTCGAACGTCGGTCAGAACTACCCGTACACGAGCGAGACGGAGAGCCAGCGGGCAAGCACGATCGCCGGCCTCCTCGCGGCCCGCGACAGCCTTGCCGCCACCTTGTCGGCCGAGACCACGCCGCTCGATGCCAACGAGCGCTGGTGGGTCTACAAGTGCCCGACGGCCGGCTGCCCCGGGCTCCTCCATGTCGCCGGCTATTCGGCGGAGAAGCACGCGGTCTTCGTGGTCTGCGACGGGACCTGCGCCAAGACGTTCCTGCGCTGAGCGCGGTCGTCCCGCCCGACATCGCGGCGAGCCGGCGCCGCCTCACCGCCGACGGCATCGGGATCGCGGTCTCGGCGATCGGCTTCGGCTTCGTCTACGGCCTTTCGGCGCGGCAGGCGGGGTTCACGCCACTCGAGGCGATCGCGATGAGCGTCATCGTCTTCGCGGGGGCTGCCCAATTCGCCGCGGTCGGCTACGTGGCGAGCGGACTGCCGTGGCCGGGCATCATCGTGCTGACGTTCCTTCTCAACGCCCGCCACCTGCTCTACTCGGCGGCCCTCGCCCCGTGGCTGCGGAACGTTCCCTTCGCCCGTCGTGCGGTCATGGCCCATGTCCTCACCGACGAGGCCTTCGCGCTGAGCATCAGCCACTTCCGCCGGCTGGGCCGGACCGATGAACGCGGGTTCTGGATCGCCGCGATCGGCGCGACGTTCATCCCCTGGAACCTCGCGACGATGGCCGGGGTCGCCATCGGCGCACAGATCCCGGACCCGGCCCGGCTCGGCATCGACATCATCTTCCCGGCAGCGATGGTCGGGCTGGCGGTCGGCCTGATCACCGGCCGACGCGAGCTGGTCGCTGCCATCGTCGGAGCGGGCGTGGCGGTCGCGGTCGCGCTCGTCTCCAGCCCGTCGGTCGGCATCGTCACGGGCGGGATCGTCGGGCCGCTGGTCGGGCTGCTCGTCCCGAAGGCCGTCGCCCACGAGACGGCGCCGCTCGGGAGCCCGGTCTCCGCTGAGCTGTACTCGATGCCGGGTACGCATATCGAGCTGCCCGTCGACGCCGAGTCCGCCGACGGCACCAAGCCATGAGCACGAACCTCGTCGTCCTCGCCGTCCTGATGTTCGCAGTCACCTACCCCACCCGGGCGCTCGGATTGCTGACACCTGGCTTCGACCGCCTGCCGCGGATCGTCCTCGATTACCTCCAGCTGGTCGGGCCGGCGGTCCTCGCGGCGCTGGCCGCCGTGAGCGTGATGGTCGTCGTGTCCGACGACGACGTGCCGTCCTTCCACGTGGGGATCGAGTGGGTCGCGGTCTTCGCCTGCCTGGCCATCGTGGCGCGCAAGGGGAACCTGTTCCTGGGGCTCGTCGCCGCGGTCGGCATCGTCGCCATCGCCCGGGCAGCCGGATTGGCGGCGATCCCGGGATAGGCGCGGGCTCAGTCTCGGCGCGCCTCGGCCTCGATCTCGATCATGACGGTCGACTCGATCAGCGCGCTGACCTCGACCAGCGTGGCCGCCGGTCGGATCTCGCCGAAGACCTCGCCATGGACCGCGATGACCTCGGCCGAGCGAGTCATGTCCGTCACGAACATCCGCGTCCGGACGACGTCGGCGAGCGCGAACCCCGCCTCGGCCAACGCCCGCTCGATGATGTCGAGGATCGCCCGCGTCTGCGCTCCGATGTCACCCGGGTGGGCGGACAGGCCGTCCGGCCCGGCGTCGGTCGTGCCCGCGACCCAGCACGAATCGCCGACGACGATCGCCCGGCTGTAGCCCGCGACGGCTTCCCATGGGCCGCCCGACGAGATCCGCCGGCGCTCGGTCATGCGTCGCGCCAGGCGAGGACCTCCGGGTCTGCGGCGATGGTCAGCAGCAGCCCGGCCAGGAGTGTCGTTCGCGGCACGATCGACTCGATATCGAGGTACTCGGACGGGGCATGGTCATTGCCGCCGATCGGGCCCAGGCCGTCGAGGCTCGGCACGCCCAGGCCGGCCGTCGTGTTGGCGTCGGAGGCACCCCCTGTCGAGGCGTCGGCGACCGCGAAGCCGAGCGCTTCTGCGACAGCCATCGTGTGGTCGACCAGCCGGCCGCTCCTCTCGAGCTTCTCCATCGGCCACCAGCGCGCCATCGGCGCGAAGTCGACGGTCGTGTCGGGGATGACCGTCGCCTCGGCGATGCGCCGGATCTCGGCCTCGGCGGTCTCGAGCGCATCGCGCGTGACCGCGCGGATATCGACCTCGAGGGAGCACCGCTCGGCGACGACGTTCGGACGGGTCCCCCCGTGGATGGCACCGACGTTGACCGTCACGCCCGGCCAGCGGCCGTTGAGGTCATGGAGCTCCTCGATGATCCGGGCCGCCTCGAGGATGGCGCTGCGGCCCTTCTCGGGTTCGACCCCGGCATGCGCCGCCCGGCCGTTGACGGTCAGGCGCAGGTCGAGGATCCCCTTGCGGGCCGACACGATGTCGCCGTTTGCGCGGGCGCACTCGAGCACGAGCGCGACGTCCATCCCGGGCGCGATCGCCTCGATGTGCGGGGTCGAGGTCGGCGAGCCGATCTCCTCGTCCGGGTTGGCCACGAACACGAGCCGCTCGAACGGCAGGCCACCACGCTCGGTGACGATCGCCTTGAGGGCGTACAGCCCCGCCAGCAGGCCCGACTTCATGTCCGTGACGCCCGGGCCGTATGCCGTGCCGTCCTCGAGACGGAACGGACGCTCGGCCGCGGTGCCTGGATCGAAGACCGTGTCCATGTGCCCGATGAGCAACACGCGCGGGGCACCCGGCCGGCCGTCGAAGGTGGCGATGACCGTGGCGCCGAGGCGCCCGGCCGGATCGGGCCGTGTCTCGACGGTCGCCCCGAGCTCGGTCAGGAACTCGGTGACCCAGCGTCCGACGACGTCGACCCCGTCTGGCGTGTAACTGCCGCAGTCGATGTTGACGAGACGTTCGAGATCGGCGAGGTAGGCCGGCAGGTCGGCACCGATGGCGGCCCGCAGGCCGTCGAGCTCGGTCGTTGATGGCAGCGGGGGCGTGGCGGTCATCGCGGTCATGACGCGCAGTCTAGCCTTCGGCGGCGTCCGCCAGAACCGGGCATCGGTGGCTTGCTATCCTGCCCGGACCGTGCGCCTGGTCGAGACCCGCCTGCTCGAAGGTCCCAACGTCTACCGGCTCGAGCCGGTGGTCAAGGTCGAGGTCGCCATCGGACGACGCCGGACCTGGTACGGGCAGCGCGATCCCGGGCGTCACGCGCTCGTCCACCTGGGCGCCTCGGTGCCGGCTCGGAATCGGCCCGACGGCGTCGCAGCGGTCGTCGCCTGGCTCCGCCGATTGCGCACGGACCATGGTGAGGGCGGCGGCGGACTGGCCGTCCATCGCTCGTCGGATCCGGGGCATTGGATCATCACGTTTCCCTGGCTCGGCGCGGAACGCGCCCTGACGCTGACCGAGGCTGCGCTCGCCCTGGCTGAGCGGGACGTCTCGCCGTCACGCACGGCACAGCTCACGGGGGCCCAGGAACGGCTGCTGGGCCGCTGGTCGGAGCGGATCGAGGCGGCCCGGGCGACGCCACCGGAATGGATCCGGGACGTCGACCGGCGGGTGCCCGTCATCTCGATCTCGGGAACCAACGGCAAGAGCACCGTCACCCGCCTGATCACCCACGTCCTGCTCCTGGCCGGACGGCATGTCGGGACGACGACCTCGGACGGGGTCCTCGTCGACGAACGGATGGTCGACCCCGGCGACTGGACCGGTCCAGGCGGCGCACACCAGATCCTGGCCCGCCGCGACATCGACGTGGCCGTGCTCGAGACGGCCCGTGGCGGGATCGTGCTGCGCGGCGTCGGCTATGAGTCCAATGACGCGAGCGTGCTGACCAATGTCTCGTCCGACCACCTGGACCTGCAGGGCATCCACACCCTGCCCGAGCTTGCCGAGGTGAAGGCGACCATCTGCCGGATCACCCGTCCGGATGGCTGGGTCGTGCTCAACGGGGACGACCCGCTCGTCAGTGCCGTCTCGCGCCGCGTGCAGGCACACGTCGCGCTGTTCACGATGCGCGGCGACGACTCGGCCGTCGTCCGGCACCATCGCGAGCGTGGCGGGCGGGCCTATCTCGTGCGCGACGGACTGATCGTCGAGGCCGATGGCGCCGCCGAGACCGAGATCGTCGAGGTCGCCCGGGTGCCGATCACGATCGGCGGTCTCGCCCGCCACAACGTGGCGAACGCGCTTGCCGCGGCCGGCGGCGCGCGCGGGCTGGGGGCCACGATCGCGCAGGTCCGCGATGGCCTGTCCGCGTTCGCCCCGGACGCTGCCCGCTCGCCGGGCCGGCTCAACCTCTTCCGGCTCGGTGCCCGGGTCATCATCGTCGACTTCGCCCACAACGAGGCCGGGGTCGGGGCGGTGCTCGACGTGGCCGAGGGCATCGCCGCCGGCGCCGCGGGCCGGGCCGCTCCGATCACCGCGATCATCGGCACGGCCGGCGACCGTCCCGACGACACGCTCCGGGGGATCGGCCGGATCGCCGCCGAGCGCGCCCAGCGGGTCGCCATCAAGCAGACGCTCAAGTACCTCCGGGGCCGCACCGCCGAGTCGATCGTCGGTGAACTGATGGTCGGCATCGTGGCCGGTGGCGGATCCGCCGCCGACGTCCCGATCTACGACACGGAGACGGACGCCCTGCGGGCCGAACTCAACGGGGCGGCCGGCGCGGGTGCCGAGGGCCGGGGCGACGCCGCTCGCGTCGTCGTCCTGATGTGCCACGAGGACCGGGCAGGGGTCTTCGCGCTGCTCGAATCCATGGGCGCCCGACCGGTCGACGTCGCCTCGGAACTCACGACTCTCGTGCCCCGGCTCCAGGGACGTCCGCGACGGGGTTGATTCAGGCTTCGCCGCCGCGCATCATCTCGCGCAGAGCGGCCACCAGGCCGACGACGGTCGGAGGGACACCACCATGGAGATGCCGGTCGGCATCGCCCTGATCCTCATCTCGCTCGCCCTCATCGTGGGCATCGTGCGGACCGTCCAGGCGAACATGCCGGGTCGCTGAGCGAAGGGTCAGCCCTCAGGCGCGACGAGCTCGCCGGGATCGGCGAAAGCCGTCCCACCGCGCGAGGTCCCGGCCGCGGCCATCGCCTCGCGGTAGACGCCGATCGCGTCATCCACGCAGCACACGATCAGGTCGCCCGGGATCGCCCGTCGCAGGGCCGTCCGGACCGCGGTCATCTCCTCGAGCACCTTGTCCGCCCGGCCGGTCCGGGCGCTGCCGGCCGTCTTGGCCTCACGAACACCCTCGATGACGTTGGTCGCGGTCTCGCCCGGAGGACGGCCGCGCAGGTTCTTGTCCTCGCGCACGATGATCTCGTCGAAGGCGCCGGCCGCGATGGCGCCGTACTGCCGCTGATCCTCGTCGCGCCGGTCGCCCGGGATGCCGAGCACGCCGATGGCCCGGCCCGACCGCGTCCCCGTCGCGGCGGCACCGACCCGCCCTGACCGGGTGGGCGACTCGACCATCATCCGATTGACGAAGTCGGCGAGCTGGCGCATCCCGTCCACGTTGTGGCAGTAGTCGATGACGACGCGGACCCCGCCGACGTCGAGGAGATTGAGACGGCCGGGCGCCTGGAAGAAGGACGTCGAGAATGTCCGGAGCCCTTGCCGGATGTCGTGGAGATGCGCGCCGGCGGCCCATGCCGCTGCCGCCGCGGCCAGGGCGTTGGCCACGTTCATCCGGGCCCGGCCGCCGAACGTCGCCGGGATCAGGTGCGTGTAGAGGACCGGCATCGTCCGTGAGCCGAGGCGCAGGACGATGAGCTCGCCTTCGGCCGAGGTCTCGAGGGTGAAGGCCGCCCCACCGCGACTCGTGTGGCCATCCACGCGATCGAAGCCATCCTCGCCCTTGGCGGTCGCCATGCTGAACAGGACGACCCGCCCGGCGCAATGGCGGCCCATCCGGTAGACGTGGTTGTCGTCGGCGTTGAGGACCGCGGTGCCGGACCGCGGCACCGCCTCGACGACGACGCCCTTGACGTTGGCCAGCTGGCCGATCGAATCGATGCCGCCCAGACCGAGGTGGTCGCCGGTGACGTTGGTCACGACGGCCACGTCGTTGCGGTCGTAGCCGAGGCCCTCGCGCAGGATCCCGCCGCGAGCGACCTCGAAGACGGCGGTGTCGACGGTCGGGTTCTGGAGGACCATCTGGGCCGACTTCGGCCCGGACATGTCGCCCTTCTTGATGAGCCGGCCGTCGACGACGATGCCGTCCGTCGAGGTCATCCCGACGCGACGACCCATCAGCTTGAGGATGTGGGCGATCATCCGGACCGTCGTGGTCTTGCCGTTCGTGCCGGTCACGGCGACGATCGGGATCCGCGCCCCGGAGCCCGCCGGGAAGAGCGAATCGATGACCGGCCGGGCCACGTACTGCGGCTCGCCCTCGGTCGGGTGGGTGTGCATCCGGAAGCCGGGCGCGGCGTTGACTTCGACGATCGCACCACCCGTCTCGCGCACGGGCGTGGCGATGTCGGGGCAGATGAAGTCGATGCCGGCGACATCGAGCCCGACGATCTGGGCCGCCGTCTCGGCGATCTCGACGTTGTCGGGGTGTGCCTCGATCGTCCGGTCGATCGACGTCCCGCCGGTCGACATGTTCCCGGTCAGGGCGAGCTTCACCCAGGTCCCCGCCGGCAGGACATCGTCAAGGCCGAAGCCCTGGCCGGCGACGAGCGCCTCGGCCGCCTCGTCGACCTTGATCCGGGTCAGGACCTTCTCGTGGCCGATCCCCCGGCGCGGGTCGCTGTTGGCGATGTCCACCAGCTCGCGCACGGTGTGCTCGCCGTCGCCGGTCACCGAGGCCGGCACGCGCTCGGCGATGGCCGCGACCTTGCCGCCGATGACGAGGCAGCGGTAGTCGTTGCCGGCCACGTACGTCTCGACGACGACGTCCCCGCCCCGACTCTGGGCGAGCGCCCCGTGGAAGGCCGCTCGGACGGCGTCCTCGGACCGCAGGTCGAGGTGGACGCCGCGCCCGTGGTTGCCGTCGAGCGGCTTGACCACGCACGGGAACCCGAGTCGCTTGGCAGCGGCCACCGCTCCGTCCTCGGAGTCGACGACGTCGGCGCGCGGGCACCGGCAGGCCGGCCGAGTCGAGCAGCGTGTTGGTCAGGCTCTTGTCGGACGCCACGTCGACGCCGATGGCCGAGGTCAGCGACGTCATCGTCGCCCGGATCCGCTGCTGGTGGACGCCGTGGCCGAACTGGACGAGCGAGTGGCGATCGAGCCGGATGAACGGGATGTCGCGACTGACGGCCTCGTCGATGAGCGCCTGGGTGGATGGCCCGAACGCCTGCCGCTCGGCGAGCCGGATGAGCCGCTCGAGCTCGGGCGCGAAGTCGAAGAAGACGGCCGGATCGTCCGGCGCGACGAGGTGGTTGACCAGGGCGACGGCCATCCGCCCGGCCTCCAGGCCGACCGCCTCCTCGCGGTACTCGAAGATGCAGTTGTACTGGCCGGCCGGCCCGGCCGATCGCGTCTTGCCGTGGCGGACGTCCGTGCCGGCCAGGTTCTGGAACTCGAGCGCGACGTGCTCGGCGATATGGCCCGCCCACGTCCCCTCGCGCAGACGGGTGATGAAGCCGCCCCGACGCCCGAGCGAGCAGGCATGGTCCTCCAGCGTCGGCAGCAGCGCGACCAGCGCTTCGCTGAAGTTCGGTAGCAGGTTCGACGGGTACTGCTCGAGCACGCCCAGATCGACCAGCAGCCGGATGACCGGCTCGCGTGCCCAGTAGTTCGGCCCGCGCAGGACGCGCGTCTCGAGGACGCGCAGCGTCGGCGCCGGGCCGGACGTCGGGACCGCGTCCGCGCGCCGGGTCCCGCGCTTCGAGCGGGATGCGGCCGTGCTGCGGGCCACGGTGTCTGCCACGGGACTCCTCCTCTGGCGATGAACGCCGACGACGGGACGCTAGCTCGACGCAGCCTCGCCGCCAGGCAACGCGTGCAGGCTCGGGGTCGCGACACGCTCGCGACGACGAAGGTCGAATCGATAGCCCGACGGCAGCGAATGGAGCACGACGCCGCTGATCATCAGCGGCCGATGGCCGTGGACCTCCCAGGCGTCGGTCTCCGACCGGGAGCCGTCGACGACGGTGATCGAGCCGCGACCGATGACCTCCATGATGTGGTCCGGGCCGACGACGCCGGCCGTGTCCTCGTCCACCCCGAGCCCGAGCAGGCTCGGGTTCTGGGCGATCAGGCTGAGCAGCCGGCCGAGCCGGTTCCGCTGCTGGAAATGCTGGTCGACGATGACCCCCGGCAGGACACCGAGGCCGGCCGCGATCTGGGCCATCCGGTGCTTCGGCGTCGCCCCGGACGCCCCGAACGCGATCATGTGGCTCGACATCGCCGAGGCGCCCGCGGACGTGCCGGCGACCACCGCGCCGTCGCTGGAATCGCTCGAAGATCGCGTCCGCCAGCCGGGTCCCGCCGATGGTCGACGACAGCCGCAGCTGGTTGCCGCCGGTCAGGAAGACGCCGGTCGCGTCGCGCACGGCCATGACCGCGGCGTCGTCGTTGGCCTGCGGACGGGTGACCGCGTGGAGCGGTCGGACGCGCTTGACGCCGAGTTCCCCGAACACCGCGCGATAGCGTTCGCCCGCCTCGAGACCGAGCGATGAGGCGGTGCTGATGACCGCGATGGTCGCGGCGTCGCCACCCGCGAGCGCGACGAATCGGCTCAGGATGACGCGGTCGCGGACCTTGTCCTCCGCGCCGCCGATGATGATGACGGTTCCATCGGCCACAGATTGGGCACTCCCTGGGCGGGCTCCCGGAGAGGATAGCCGACCGCCGAGACCGGCATGCGAGAATGCCGGGCGATGACCGCCCCGACGCCGCCGCCCGGCCTCCAGCCCGTCCCGGGCTCGGCGCGCGGGCGCGGCCGGATCATCGTCGACCTGTCCGACCACCTCGATCGCGGCACCCGCCGCCGGGCCGGTGTGTTCCGGCGGGCGCTGCGACGCGAGGCCTCGCGACTGCGCGATCCCGCGTCGGATCGCCGCCGTCCTCCTCCTGAGCCTGACCTTCGCGGTCATCCTGGCCGGCCTCATCGCTCGAGGCGAGGCCGGCGGCGCCGACGCGCGCGCCTACTGGGCGGGCGTCCGGATCTGGCTCAACGGCGGCGATCCGTACCACCCGACGGGGCCGTTCCTGCCCTACGTCTACGCCCCATGGATGCTCCCGATGTTCGCGCCATGGGCGCTCCTGCCGTGGGACGTCGCGTGGTTCGTGTGGCGGGTCGGGACGATCCTGCTGCTGCTCTGGACCATCCACTGGGCGTACCGGCGACGGCCGCTGACGACCGCCGTGATCATCGCCGTCCTCGCATTCCCGTTCGGCGCGAACCTCGACACCGGGAACATCAACCTCCAGCTCACGCTGATGCTGTGGGCCGCCCAGTTCACCGGCCCGCGACTCGGCGGCCTGCTGTGGGCGCTCGCGACCTGGATGAAATGGGTCCCGGTCGTGTTCCTGCCGATCCTGCCCGGGCGCGCCAAGCAGTGGGGCCTCTTCTGGCTCGCCGTGTCGGTCGGCCTGAGCCTGCTGACCCTGCCGCTGACGATCATCCAGCTCCAGGCGCTGTTCGGGTTCGGGGCGCGACCGGTCAGGCTCGACTACCTCGTCTACCTGTGGGCCGCCGTCCCGTGGTTCTACCGCAAGGCAGGACCCGTTCGACATCTTCCGACCGGCGACCTGGCGGCGCTGGCTGGCGGACGCCCGGACCCGGCTCCGCCCGGCTCGCGCCTAGGTCATCGCGGGAGCCGGAGCGGCCACGACGGCGTCGATCACGGTCGGGAAGTCGTCGCGCCGCCGCTCGTCGACCGGTCTGAGCAGGAGCGCGCCGAGGCCCATCAGCACGACCGCCATCCACAGCGCTGCGCGCGGTCCCGACCCGGACAGATCCGGTCCGCCGACGATATCCATCATCGTCCCGCCGACGGCGAGCGCCAGCACGCCGGCCGAGGCGGTCGCGACATTCGACAGACCCATGTACCGACCGGACGACGCCTTCGGGATGATGTCGGTCATCAGCGCCCAGTCGACGGCCAGGAAGGTTCCCGCCGAGATGCCATAGAGGAGCGCTCCGACGAAGGCGAGAGGCAGGACGGGTGCCAGGGCGACGATCGCGAGTCCGGCGGCCCCGAGGCCACAGCTCGCCCAGATGACGCGCTTGCGGCCGACCCGATCGGAGATCTTCGCCGCCGGGATCACGGACGAGACCGTCCCGATGGCCACCAGGGCCACCAACGGGATGAGGACGAGCCCCGCGTCCTTCTCGCCGAGGCCCATCGCCCTGGCGAGGTAGAACGTCGCGAGCTGGGTCAGCATCGCACCGCCGGTCAGGATGGCCAGCCTCGACGCGACGAGCCACAGGAAGCTGCGTTCCTTGAGGATGTCGGTGCCCCACGCCTCGGCGGCGATGGAGCGCCACGGTCGCCCCTCGCGCGATTTCGCGACCGGGCCTTCGCGGACGCGAAAGACGACCAGCAACATCGTGACGAACTCGAGGACCCCGAGCGAGACGAGCCCGAGCGCGTAGTTGTGGGTCGCCGTCGCGAGGCCGCCGATGATGAAGCCGGAGACCACCCCGAGCACCTGCATCAACCCGACGAGGGCACTTGCCGTCCCGACCTGCGGGGCGGGCACGAGATCCGGGATGTACCCCTGGAACGGTCCCTGCGCGAAGTTGGAACTGAATTGCAGGAGCGTGATGAAGGCGGCGATCGTGACCAGCGTGTTGCTCGAGGCGATGCCGATCAGGAACAGGACGTCGAGGCTCGAGCCGATGAAGATGTACGGCTTGCGACGACCCCAGCGCGAGATGGTGTAGTCCGAGATCGAGCCGATGGTCGGCTGGACGATGACCGCGATGATGACGCCGCTGATCGAGACGAGGAAGAGCGCTCGTCCCGCCTCGCTCTTGTTGACCAGGTCGGTGAATTCGAGACGACCGGCGATGATCGAGCTGAGCCCGGCGAAGATCGAGGACAGGCCGAGCCAGTAGAGCGAGATCCGGACGAGCTCCCGGTTCGGGAGCCGCACGACGGGGCGGCCGTCCGCCCCGGGCAGCGCGGTGGTCGCGTCGGCAGCGTCGGTCATCGGTCGGCTCCACTCGGGCGGATCATCGAGGACATGACGCGCGTTCGCGTCCCGTGTTACCGCAGCCCGAGTCGCACCATCCTATGCGACTCGCCAAGGCCTCCCGTCTCGGTCCACGCCGGCCGTGGTCCGGAGCGGCACGAGCCGCCGATCCGTGGCTCCCTGGGCGACGAACCGGAAGAGCGAGCGGTCGAGCGAGTAGATCCCGGTCGAGACGAGACCGATCCGCCCGAGTCGGAACGAGAAGACCGGGTTCTCGCTGTTGCCCGCGTAGTGATGGGCATCGCCATCGGGCGTCAGGATCGCCAGGTTCGCCTGACCGCCGAAACGGTCGTGGAGAGCCGCCAGCAGGTGCGCCGGCGGCTCATCGGCATGCCAGGCGTCTTCGAGCCAGCGCGCCCCGACCTCGGTGTCGGCACGACCGTGGATCCGGCCCTGATCCCGGTACGTCGCGCGGAGCGCCTTGTAGTCGCGCAGATCGCCGTTGTGGCTGAACGCGAACCGGCCGGCCGGGTCGTCGAATGGCTGGGTGTCGGGCAGCGCCAGGGTCGAGAGCCGGGAGGGGCGCCGCAGGTGCACGAGCGCAGACGTCGTCTCGTTCCGGCCGACCCCCTCGCGACCGGGGTCGTCACGGAAGGCCCGGACATCGCGGTACGAGTCGATGCGCCCGTCGCCATCGATCCACGATGCACCCCAGCCGAACCCGGCGAGCCCGAACCGCTCGAGCCGTTCGCTGAACGGCCACAGTTCGTCGAGGCGGAACGGTTCGGCGGCCCGGGCGATGTAGTGCTCACACATCGGGCGCGATGATACCCGCCACGGACCTCTTCCCCCAGGGGCTTCGACTGCCTAGTATGCAAGCGACCCGCGCGCCCTGCGGTCGTCCCCCAGCGTCCGCCGCGGGTGCAGAAGGAGGCCGTGATGACCTCGCAGCCGCAGCCGCAGCAGCTGGAACGGAACGCGATCGGTCTGACCGAGGTCCTGTTCCAGTCGATCACGTTCATGGCGCCGGCGGTCGCCGTCGCCCTCTCGATCGGCTTCGCGACGACATTCGCCCTCGGGATCACGCCGCTGGCGGTCCTGCTGGCGCTGATCGCGGTCCTGTTCACGGCGTTCTCCATGGGCGAGCTGGCACGCCACCTGCCGTCGGCCGGCGGGATGTACACCTACGTGGGTCGCGGCCTCGGGAGCTACGCCGGCTGGCTCCTCGCGTGGGCATTCCTACTCGCGTCGATCGTCGTCCCGGCGGTGCTGTTCGCCGCATTCGGGTTCTTCGGGGCGGACCTGCTCACCCAGCTGTTCGGCCCGATGAACGAGTACCTGTGGGTCCCGCTGACCCTGCTGTGCGCGGGCATCGTCTGGTTCCTGACGTACCGCGGTGTCTCGATCTCCACCAGGACCGGTGTCGCGCTCGGGCTCATCGAGATCGGCATCATGCTGTTCGTGTCGGTCCTGCTGGTGATCAAGGCAGGCAGCGCCAACACGATCTCCGTCTTCATCCCGGGCGATGCCGGGATCCAGCCCGCGTTGCAGGGGATGGTGTTCTGCCTGCTCGCGTTCGTCGGCTTCGAAGCGGCCGCGCCGCTCGCCGAGGAGACCCGCGACCCGAAGCGCAACACGCGTCGGGCGATGGTCTGGTCGGCGGTCCTGATCGGGGCCTTCTACGTGTTCTGCTACTACGCAGCGACCGTCTACTTCGGCCCCGACAACATGGCGGACTTCATCGGGGCCAATAGCGGCAATCCGTGGGGTGGCATGGCCGAGGAGGTCCTTCCCGGCATCGGCAGCCTGCTGGTCACGTTCGCGATCCTGAACAGCTGCCTGGCCAACGCGAATTCGGGTGCCAACGCCTCGACGCGCTCGGTCTACGCGCTCGGGCGCTCGCGGCTGATCCCGGCGGCCTTCGGGACGGTCCACCCGACCCATCGGACGCCGGCCACGGCCATCCACCTCCAGGCGATCATCGGGATCATCATCGCGGTCGGGCTCAGCCTGTACCTCGGCAACCAGTATCCGGCTGTGCCCGGACCGCTCAATACCTACTTCACGATCGGTTACGCGATCGGCCTGTCGTTCGCCGCGATGTACATGGCCGTCAACTTCGCGACCATCGGCTATTTCTGGCGCGAGCAGCGCGCGGAGTTCAGCTGGCTCAAGCACCTCATCGTGCCGATCATCGGGTTCCTCGCGATGATCCCGGCGTTCCTCGGCGTCCTCGGAGGGGTCACCCTGCCGATCCTCGACCTCGAGTTGGCACCGCTCGGCGAGCCGTACTCATACGTGCCTCCGCTGGTCGGAGCCTGGATGCTCATCGGCATCGTCATCGGGCTCTACTTCTGGTTCCGCGAGCGCGACAAGCTGCGCTCCGTCCGCGAGGCCATGGGCGAGAGCGAGGCCGGGAGCGACGCCGCAGCCGTAGCCTGCGACGACCTGACGATGCCGATCCTCGACACTCCGTCCATCCACGTCGGACGGGAACAGAACCACCTCGCCTGGGACCCGGCCATCCCCCCGGTGGCGTCGGTCGGGTCCGGCGATCTCGTGGCGTTCGACTGCCTCGACGCCTCGAATGGGCAGCTGACGGCGACGTCCACGACGGCCGACCTGGCGACCCTCGACTTCGAACGGGTCGATCAGGTCAACGGGCCGGTCGAGGTGCACGGCGCCGAACCGGGTGACACGCTCCAGGTCGACATCCTCGATCTGGCGCCGGGCGGGTGGGGCTGGACCGCCAACATCCCGGGCTTCGGCCTGCTCGCCGACGACTTTCCGGACCCGTTCTACAAGGTGACGGCAGTCCCCGGCCCGACCGGGCGCGCCGAGTACTGGCCGGGCATCCACGTCCCGCTCGCGCCGTTCTGTGGCGAGATGGGCGTTGCCCCGGCCACCGGGCCACGGAGCACGATCCCACCCGACGTTCACGGCGGCAACATGGACACCCGCCATCTCGTCGCGGGCTCGACGCTCTTCCTCCCGGTCTTCGTGCCTGGCGCCCGCTTCTCGGTCGGTGACGGGCACGCGACACAGGGCGATGGCGAGGTGTGCGGGACCGCGATCGAGACGCCGATGCGAGCGACGGTCCGACTGTCGGTCCGCAAGGACCTCCATGTGACCGGGCCGGAATTCCTGGCCGCCGCCGACCCGCACGCGGCGATGCGCTCGGGCCGCCGCTACGCGACCGACGGCATCGGACCGGACCTCATGACGGCCGCCCGTGACGCGCTGCGCAGGATGATCGACTGGCTCGGTCGCGAGCACGGCCTGCCTGCGGTCCAGGCGTATCTCCTGTGCAGCGTCGCGATCGACCTGCGCATCAGCGAGATCGTCGATGTCCCGCATTTCGTCGTGACGGCGCATTGCCCGCTCGGCATGTTCGACTGAGTCGGACGGCCGCTATCCCGGCTGACAGGAGGGGCACCAGTAGGTCGTGCGTGCTGGATCGAACCCCTGGCGCCGGCTGACGATGGGGGTCCGACAGCGGCGGCACGGTCGTCCGGTCCGTCCGTAGACGTAGAGCGGACCGGGGGCGGCGCGGTCGCCGGCGGTTGTGACGCGTTCCGGGCCATGGGTCGCTGTGGAGTTGGCCACGAGGAGGCGTCGCGCGGTCGCGACCAGACGGGCGAGCATACCGTCATCGATATCGGCGACGCGCCCGAACGGCGAGACCCGCTCGAGCCACAGCACTTCGCTCTTGTAGACGTTGCCGATCCCGGCCAGCGCTCGCTGGTCGAGCAGGGCGCCGGCGATCTCCATCTCAGCCCGTTCGGGTGCCCGGAGGCGGCGGAGTGCCTCGTCGGTGTCGAAGTCGGGAGCGAGCAGGTCCGGTCCGAGCGCACCGAGCGAGGGATGGAGGACTTCGGCGCGCTGCTCGAGGAGCTCGACGACCGGGGCGTCGAAGCAGACCGCCACGGCGCCCGGGACTTCGAGCACGAGCCTGGCCCGACCCGGTGGCCGGCGCCAGCGCTCACCCGGGCGGTAGCGATGCCATGAGCCGTTCATCCGCAGATGTGTCCGGATCTCGAGGCCGTTGTCAAAGCGGATGATGAGGTTCTTGCCGAGGGCCTCGACGGCCGTGATCTCGCGACCGACGACACGCTGCACCTGCGGGACGGCGCCCGGGCCTCCGGTCCGGGCCGCGGTGACGGTCCGTCCGACGAGGTAGGGCCTGAGTCCGGCCGCGGTCCGGAAGAGGGTATCGCCCTCGGGCATCAGGCCCGGACCGGGCGATCGGCACGGAGTGCGAGTCCGCGGTAGCCGGCCACGAACCCCGCCTCGAGCAGGTGCGGCCGGAACGGCGACGCGCCGACCTCTTCGCCATCGACCTTGCGGATGACGAGCTCGCGCGTGCGCCCGTCCGCCACGAGGGCTCGCAGGGCACGAGCCGCGGTGACCGCCACGGCAGGGTCGTCGGCCGCGGGCAGCATCTGCAGTGTCGCCCCACCGCGTTCCAGATAGAGCGACGGCGATGCCGTCGACCAGCACGACGTACGCCCCGGCCGCGCGCTGCAGGGGCCGTCGGTCAGTCTCGCCGCGGCGGGGCCACGGCAGGGCGGCGCCGTACGGGTTAGCCGGGTCGGACGCCGCCAGCAGGTGGACCGCTCCTGTCGCCGTCGGCTCCGCCGGTTCACGCACGGCTCGGAGCCGATCGAGCGCGCCCGCCAGCGCGAACTGGGCCGCCCCGAGCCCATCGACGAAGTAGCCCCGCCGGATCCGCCCGGCGTCCTCCATCGCCCGGAGGATCGGGTAGACCGCGGCGAATCCGCCTTCGACGCCCTCCGTCGCGACCGCCTCGCGGGTCACGACCCCGTGGCGTTCGAGGAGCGCGAGGCTCTGGGCGTGGAGCCGTTCGGTGACCCGCGCCGGCGCGCCCGCCGCGGCTTCGGGCACGACGAGCGACCAGCGGCCCGCCGCCTCGGGCGGACCGAGCGCCGTGAGCCGGCCCGGCCTGCCCCCGCCGCCGCGGCGCGCGGCGCCGCTCCCCGACCGCTTCCAGCGCAGCGCGCGGAGCGGGGCGAACGTGTCGTTGGTGACCTCGCCGGCCCAGACGAGGTCCCACAGTGCGTCGAGGACCTCGCGGTCGGACCGGCCCCGCGCGGCCGCGAACACCTCCCGGTAGAACGACGCGCCGCGCGCTGCGAGGTGCTCGCGGATGGCGACATGGAGGGGTTCGGACGGCGGCTCGCCCGCGTCGAGGGAACCCGTCGGCCGCAGGATCTCGCGGCCCGGCCGGACGAGGGCGATCCGGCCATCGTCGCGGCCGAGACTCCCCCGCCCCACCCAGGCGACCTCGCCGAGGGCGCCCAGTTCGTCGAGGAGGCGCGGCTGGTAGCCGGGGATCCGCGCGGGCAGGATGTCCCGTTCCAGGACGGAGGCGGGAACTGGCAGCCCGG
This sequence comes from uncultured Chloroflexia bacterium, assembly GCA_963776385.1. Lineage (GTDB taxonomy): Bacteria > Chloroflexota > Limnocylindria > Limnocylindrales > CSP1-4 > SPCO01. The sequence goes on along the minus strand of CAVZME010000005.1, from coordinate 380,444 downwards.
CGAGCTGGTCGACGACCTCGGCCAGCCGCTCCAGCGCCGCGGTCCCGCGCAATGGCGACCGGCTCGCGCCGCCCGCATCGATCGGCGCCACGCCCTGCCACTCGGGCAGGAACCGCGCCAGCGCGGCGGCATCGACCGGCTCGACCTCGCGCCGGAGGCGGGCCAGCGATCGACGCCGAAGCAGCCGCAGGACCTCCGGATCGCACCATTCGCGCTCTGCGCCGCCGGGTCGGAACTCGCCACGCAACAGCGTGCCGGCACCGAGCATCCGTTCGAGCGCGTCGCCGACCACCCCGACCGGCAGGCCCCAGCGCCGTGCCGGGTCCGGGGTCAGGAACGGCCCGTGCGTCCGCGCGTACCGTGCCAGCAGTCCGTCGAGTGCCGCGACCGCCGGGCCAAGGAACGCGGCCGGGATGCCGACCGGGGGCGCGATGCCCACGCCATCCCGGTAGCGCGCGACATCCTCGACCGCGAGCCAGCGTTCCTCGCCGCCGATCCGTGTCCGGACCGCCCGGCGGGCGCCGTCGAGCTCCTGGAGCCACGGTCCGGCGGCCGCCAGGCCGCCCTCGGTCCGGGCGGCCACCTCGGCCGTGGACAGGTCACCGAGCCGCCGCAGCAGGTCGTGGATGCCGTCGAGGCTCGTCGCCCGGCGGTCGTCGGTCAGGGCCTGCAGGCTGAGTTCGAGGTCGGCCAGCGCCTCGGGGTCGAGCAGCTCGCGCAGCTCTTCCTGGCCGAGCAGCTCGCGCAGCAGATCGCGGTCGAGCGTCAGCGCGCCGGCACGTCGCTCGGCGATCGGCGTGTCGCCGTCGTACATGTAGGCGGCGACGTAATCGAACATGAGGCTGCCCGCGAAGGGCGAGGCGCGGACGGTCTCGACGCTGTGGATGGCGATCTCGCGGCTGGCGACACCGGCCAGGATCTCGCGCAGCGCCGGCAGGTCGAAGACGTCCGACAGGCACTCGCGGTAGGTCTCGACGAGGATCGGGAACGAGCCGTAGCGCGACGCGACGGCGAGCAGATCCGCGGACCGCTGGCGCTGCTGCCAGAGCGGGGTCCGCGTGCCGGGCCGGCGACGCGGCAGGAGCAGGGCCCGTGCGGCGTTCTCACGGAACCGGCTGGCGAACAGGGCCGAGGTCGCGAGCTGGCCGACGACCAGGTCCTCGACCTCGTCGGCCTCGGGGAAGAGCAGCGCCTCGATGCCATCGAGCGGAGCGTCACCCTCGGGCAGCCGGATCGCGATGCCGTCGTCCGACCAGATGGTCTGGACCTCGAGACCCGAGCCGCTCGCCGATCCGCGCCTCGAGCGCGAGTGACCAGGGCGCGTGGACCCGTCCGCCGAACGGGCTCAGGATGCACAGCCGCCAGTCGCCCAGCTCGTCACGGAACCGCTCGACGACGATCCGCTTGTCGGTCGGCAGGACGCTCGTGACCTCGCGCTCGTCGTCCAGGTAGGCCAGCAGGTTCTGGGCGGCGAGCTCGTCGAGGTCGTGTGTCTCGCGAAGCCGCGCGTCGGCCACCGCCCGACCCTTCGCGCCCCGGCCGAGGTCGGCCTCCAGTTCGCCGACGAAGGCGCCCAGTGCCCGGCCGAGCTCGATGGGTCGCCCGACCGCGTCGCCCTTCCAGAACGGCAGCTTGCCGGGGACGCCGGGGGCCGGGCTGACCGTCACCCGGTCCGGCCCGATCTCCTCGACCCGCCAGCTGCTCGCACCCAGCACGATGACGTCGCCGTGCATGCCCGGCCCGGAGCTCGTAGACCATCTCCTCGTCGAGCTCGCCGACCCGACGGCCGGGCGTGCCGGCCTCGCCGACCATGAACACGCCGAACAGCCCGCGGTCCGGGATCGTGCCGCCCGAGGTGACCGCCACGACCCGGGCGTCGCGCCGACCCTCGACGATGTCGGTCACGCGGTCCCACACGACGCGTGGCTTGAGCTCGGCGAACTCGTCCGACGGGTAGGCGCCGGCGAGCATCCCGAGCACGCCCTCCAGGACCTCGCGGGTCAGCGTCTCGTAGGGCAGGGCTCGCTGGACGGTGGCGAGCAGGTCGTCGACCGACCAGCGGTCCATGACGGTCATCGCGACGAGCTGCTGGGCGAGGACATCGAGCGGGTTGCGCGGGATGCGGGTCGTCTCGATCTCGCCTTCGTGCATCCGGCGGGTGACGATCGCGCACTCGAGCAGGTCGCCGCGGTACTTCGGGAAGATCACGCCCTTGCTGGGCGCCCCGACCTGGTGGCCGGCCCGGCCGACCCGCTGGAGCCCGCGCGCGACGCTGGTCGGGCTCTCGACCTGGATGACGAGGTCCACCGCGCCCATGTCGATGCCGAGCTCGAGACTGGACGTGGCGACCAGCGCGGGCAGCCGTCCGGCCTTGAGCTCCTCCTCGATCTCGAGCCGCTGCTCGCGGGCGATGCTGCCGTGGTGGGCGCGGACCAGCTCCTCGCCGGCGAGCTCGTTGAGCCGCTGCGCCAGCCGCTCGGACAGCCGCCGGCTGTTGGTGAAGACGATCGTGCTGCGGTGGCTGCGGATCAACTCGAGGATCCGGGGATGGATCGACGGCCAGATGCTCGTGCGCATGTCGCCCCGGCCGGCCGGGCCGCCCGGCTGTTCCTCGAGCGGCAGGACCTCGCCGAGCGCCGACATGTCGTCGACCGGGACCACGACCTGGAGGTCGAGCGGCTTGCGCGCGCCGGCATCGACGATCGAGACGTCGCGGCCGGCGCCCGTGCCGCCCAGGAACCGCGCGATCGTGTCGAGCGGCCGTTGCGTGGCCGACAGGCCGATCCGCTGGGTCGGGCGCCCGCCGGTCGCCTCGGGGTCGCGTAATGCCTCGAGGCGTTCCAGGCTGAGCGCGAGGTGCGCCCCGCGCTTCGACCCGGCGATGGCGTGGACCTCGTCGACGATGACGTACTCGACGCTCCGGAGGACCTCGCGGGCGGCGCTGGTCAGCATCAGGTAGAGCGATTCGGGGGTGGTGATGAGGATGTCCGGCGGGTGGCGGGCGATCTGCCGGCGGTCCTCGGTCGGGGTGTCGCCGGTCCGGCTCGCGACCGTGATGTGCGGCGCCGGCTCGCCGAGGCGTTCGGCAGCGAGGGCGATCCCCGTGAGCGGGGCGCGCAGATTCCGCTCGATGTCGTAGGTCAGTGCCTTGAGCGGCGAGATGTACAGGACGCGGACGGCGCCGGGGGCCTCGCGGCTTGGCGCGGGGGTCGGGTGGGTCGCCAGGCGGTCCAGTGTCCAGAGGAAAGCGGCGAGCGTCTTGCCGCTCCCCGTGGGGGCGTGGATGAGCGTGTGATGACCGCTCGAGATAGCCTCCCAGCCGCGCGCCTGGGCATCGGTCGGCGCCTCGAAACTGGCCCGGAACCAGTCACGGACGGCGGGCGAGAAGGGCGCGAGCGGGTCGGAGACGACGATGGGCGCGACCACGGGGCGGAGAGTGTACCGCGCGGACACAGTTTCGACCAGATGTTCGGTTCGTGGTGCGGCATGGCCTGCAGTGTGGGCCGAGCAGCCCGCGAGGAGCCCGCGTTGACCCTGGTCAACGATCCCGACGCGAACTGGCGCGCATGGACCTGCTTCCTGTCTCGTCGCTGGCCATGCGTCAACACCCGGACACAGAATGCCCGGAGCTCAACCACAGAGTCGTTGACCGACGGGGACGCATCGAGCTCGTCCTGGCGGGTCGCCGTCGACGAGCAGTCGGAAACGTTGGCTGTCAGTCACCACACGCCCAAGCAACGAAGTCCGAGTGCAGGCCGCAGCGTCATCCTGCTGCAATGACCCACCAGGCGGCCCGCCGCCACACCTCGCCGCTCGCAGCGAACGACGACCGGACGCCTGTGTCGTGAGATGCGCATCTCCATCGGTCAATGAGATCCGCCGCATCCGACTCGATGCGGGACTGTCTCAACGGAGCCTCGCTGAGCGAGCCGGCGTCGACCATGGCTTTGTCTCGATGATCGAACGTGGTCTGCGCGAGCCGAGTCTCGCAGTCCTCATCGCCCTTGCGACCGCGCTTGGCGGCACGTTCAGTGTCCGCCTCTACCCGGGCACCGGTCCGCGGCTCCGCGATCCGATCCAGGCGCGGATCACCGAGGCCCTGGTCCGGATCCTCGACCCGCGCTGGACGCGGATGCTCGAGGTACCCGTCTACCGGCCGGCGCGTGGAGTGATCGACCTCGTCGCGCACGACCGGGCCGCCGGGATCATCGTCGCCACCGAGGTGCAATCGGAACTGCGCCGCCTCGAACAACAGATCCGTTGGTCGAACGAGAAGGCAGGATCGGTGCCATCAGCCGATTTCTGGCGCTTCGTCGACGACGCCCCTCGTGTCGATCGGCTCCTCGTGCTGCGCTCGACGAGAGCGAACCGCGCGCTGGCGACCCGATTCGGCGAGACGCTGGCAACCGCGTATCCGGCACGGGCCGATGACGCATATCGAGCCCTGACGACCCCTGACGCTCCCTGGCCCGGCTCAGCACTCATCTGGGCGAGCGTCGACGGTGACCAGACGCGGATCCTCGAACGGGCGCCACGTTCTGTCGGCTGACGACCCGAAACATGCCGAATGGCCCTCCATCGGGGCCACATGGCCGTTCCGAGCCCTTGCGCCCCGTCGTTCAATGGCTTCAGATCTGGAGCCCGGTGGAGTTGGACGGGCACGGACACTGGAAGGGAAGGGAACACGATGACGAACAAGCGAAGCATCGCAGGGGGCCTTGGAGGGATCGCAGCGGTGGCGCTGTTCCTCCTGGTCAACCCATGGATCGTCCTGGAGCCGAATACGACGGCGAGCCAGGCAGTCACGGTCATCTTCTGGGTCTCGTTCCTGGCGCTCCTTGTCGTGCTGTTCGAGATGCGCAAGGAGCCGGGCGGCGAGACCATCGAGATCGAAGGGCCGGCATTCACCCGGTTCCTGTTCGGCAACTCGCGCGCTGGCCTGTTCTGGCTGCCGGTCCGGCTGTTCGTCGGGTTCACCTGGCTCGAGGCCGGTTATCACAAGTTCAGCGGCAAGGGCTGGCTGGACGGTGGCGCAGCCCTGAAGGGCTATTGGGAGAAGGCCGCTGCGGTCCCCGACACCGGGAGCCCGGCGATCACGTTCGACTGGTACCGCGCCTTCATCCAGACCCTGCTCGATAACAACGCCTACAGCTGGTTCGCCCCGCTCATCACGTTCGGCGAGATGGCGGTCGGGGTCGGGCTCCTCATCGGCATGCTGACGGGCTTCGCGGCCTTCTTCGGGGCCCTCATGAACATGTCCTTCCTGCTCGCAGGTTCGTCCTCGTCCAACCCGGTCCTGTTCACCCTGGCGATCGGGATCATCCTCGCCTGGAAGGTCGCGGGCTACTACGGCGTCGACCGGTACATCCTGCCGATGCTCGGCACCCCGTGGCAGCCCGGGACCCGTGCCGAAGACGAGCCCTCCGGCAGCAACACCAGCTGGCTCTCAACTCTGACATCGCGGCACACGCCGCTCGAACCAACCTCACCCCGGGTGTCGCAGGACACCCGGGGTGTTCGATTCCCGGGTGATCAGCGGCGATCGCCGCCGAGGACCCGGGTCGCCTCGTCCGCCGCTGTCCGCTCCTCGTCGGTCATGAGCTGCAGCCGGTCGTGGCTCGAGTGATGCGCATAGCCATCGAGCCGCCGGCGAAGGTCCTCGAACCGGGCCAGCTGACGCCGCGCGACCGGTTCGAACCCGCGCCGGGACCGGGCTGCGTCCCACAGGAGCAGGAAGTCGTCGAGGCAGAACGCCGTGTCGCCGAGGGCTGCGGCCCAGGCCGCATCGCTCGAGCGATCGGCGAACCTGGCCACCGCGGTCTCGACGGCTGTGACGCCCTGCGAGCAGGCGATGCATGGAGGCCGCTGGCGTGCGAGCCCGCGCCGCACGCGGAGACGTCGAGCGCCGGGTCGCGACCGCGTCACGCACGACGTCGATCCGCCGGTCGATGACCGCGCTCAGGAGCATCGAAGAGCCGAGGATCCCGCCGGTCTCGCGTCGGTCGGTCGGGACGAGCTCCGCGACGTGTCGCGCACAGAACCCCTGTTTGCGCTCGAGGTCGGCTCGGAAGCCGATATCGAGGACGCGCTCGTTGATGATCGCGTCCATCGTGGCCTTCTCCGATCGCGCCCGGACGGCGCAGACCGGGCAGCCGCCGGCCCGCATCGCCTCGAGGAGTCGGACGTCGACGATGTCACTCGCGTCCGGACCCGACCCGGTCACGAGTCCCCTCGCCGACCCCGGCGGACCGCCCCGTATGCCGCCGGGTCGGCGGCGCGGACCGGAGCGCTGGCGGGCATGATCTCGAACCCGGCCCCCTCCAGGAGCCGCCGGCCGATCCTGCGCCGGAGCGCTCCGTCGAGCGGGTCGACCGGATCGCGTTCGGCGACAGTCACCTCGACCACGACGTCGGTCTCCGAGGCCTCCGCCGCGACATGCGTCTCGAAGCACGGCACCCGCAAGCCCCTGCCGGCGCCACGCCGGCGCGACACCGAGCGCGAGCAGGTCCGTCCGTGACGCCCTGTCCGCAGACCGCGAGAGCGCGGCAGCGACGACGGTCGTGCCAGCCAGGGCGACCGTGGCACGCAGGCCATCCCTCAGGCCCGCCGCCACGATGGCATGACCGTCAGCGGCGGATGCAGGCGCGATGACGCCGGCCGCCAGCGTCCAGGACGACCATGCGTCGGCGTCAACGTCCGTCACGATCGTGGGCGTCCCGGCCGGGACGGCCGCCGCCGCGTGGGAGGCACGGACGCGAGTGGGTCCCACCAGCCTCGGTCACGAGCCTCGCGCAACAGGCGCGGCACGACGAGCCGCCGCACGAGCGTCGCGGTCTCGGTCGAGTGCGTCTCCGCCGCCATCTGCGACGCGTCGAGCAGGGCGCCGGCATTCGGTGGATCCACGAAGCGCTCGGGCAGCGGCGCCTGCCCGTACCGTGCCCCGTCCGCCGCCCATCGTTCGCGCCACGCCGCGGGCACGGTGTCCGGGACGTCGCGGTGCGCGCCGGCCAGCCAGACGAGGCTCCACATCCGCGGCACCACCCGGTAGACGTCGTAGCCGCCACCGCCCGTCGCGAGCCAGCGGCCGCCGGCGAACCGATGGGCGACCGCGTCGACCAGCCGCGCGGCCTCGCCCATCGCGGTCGTCGTCACGCGCAGGTGCGCGAGGGGATCGAACGCATGCGAGTCGGCGCCGTGCTGCGACACGATGAGGTCCGGCCCGAACGCGGCGGCCACTTCGGGGAGCACGGAACGGACGGCCGCCAGCCACGCCCCCTCCCCCGTCCCCGGTTCCATGGGCACGTTCACGGACGTGCCGGCGGCGGCCCCCTCGCCGAGCTCCCCCACCCCGCCGCTCCCGGGAAAGAGATATCGCCCGGTCTCGTGGAACGACAGCGTCAGGACACCCGGGTCGTCCCAGAAGAGCGCCTGGACACCGTCGCCGTGGTGGACATCGAGGTCGACGTACAGCACCCGCAGCCCGTCCCGGCGAGCTCGGGCGATGGCCAGGGCGGGGTCGTTGTAGATGCAGAACCCCGACGCCCGGCCCGCCATCGCGTGGTGCAGGCCGCCACCCGGGTGGAAGGCGTGGTCGACGTCCCCGCGCAGGATCGCCTCGAGCGCCCGGATGGATCCCCCCGCGACCGCGGCCGCCGCGTCGTGCATGCCCGCGAAGGGCGGGACGTCGCCACCCTCCGCGATGCCGGCTTCGGGCATCCCGAACGGGGACGCCGAGAAGCCGCGCACGATGTCGAGATATGGGCGGGTGTGGCACCACAGCAGCTCGGCGTCCGGTGCCGGCTCCGGCGCAAGGCCGGGTTCCGCGCCGACCGCCCGCAGCAGCTCGATGCCGGGCGCGAACCGGCGCGGCGTCAGCGGGTGCCCCGGACCGAAGTCGTACGAGGCGGAACGGGGTCCGTGAACCAGCAGCATGCGGATGGCACGATACCGGCGATGGAACGCATCTACACCACGCCCCTGCTCGACAAGCTCGGCCTGCGACCGGGGATGCGCGTCGCGCTCATCGATATCGACGACCCGGACATCCGCCCGCTCATCGCCGACCGCACGACCGAGCTGACCGAGGGCTGGCCGGAGCCCGACACCGACCTCGTCCTGCTGGGCGCCGACTCGATGGCCGCGCTCGAGCCGACTCGAGGCGCTGGCGACCCGCATCCGCCCGAACGGCGCCATCTGGGTCGTCTCGCGCAAGGGCAAGGCCGCGACGATCCGCGATATCGACGTCATCGATGCGGCGCGGGACGCCGGTCTCGTCGACAACAAGGTCGCCTCGTTCTCGGCGACGCACACGGCGCTCCGTCTCGTCATCCCGGTCGCCCGCCGGCCGCGCTGACGCAGCGCGCTGTACCATCGGCACATGGACCTGCTGATCATCCTGATCATCGTGCTCGCGGTCGTGTTCATGATCCGTGGCCCCAAGACGCTCCCGAAGTGGGGCGCAGCGATCGGCAAGGGCGTCCGCGGTGCGAAGGACGAGGCGACCAAGGCCCAGGCAGAGATCCAGGCGCGTGCCTCGGGCGACTCCACGACGGACGCCGGCGGCGACACGACCGACCTAGGGCCGGCGTGACCCAGGACGACATCGACGCACTGACTCGCCGCCCCGGGCCAGGTCCGCATCGAACGACAATCGAGATCGACGGTCGAACCGTCGAGACGCTGGCCGACCTGCCGCCGAAGCGGGACCGGCTGCTGTTCATCGGCCTCAACCCATCGCCGGTCAGCGTGACCGCCGGCCACTACCATCAGGGTCGTCTCGGCCAGACCTTCTGGAAGCGCCTGATGATCGCACGGGTCATCCCATCGGGCTCGCCCATCGAGACGGCCGATGACACGCTGATGGCCGCCGGACACGGCATCACCGACCTGCTCAAGCTCCCGACCGCCACGCGACGAGGCGACGGACGCGGCCCTGACCGCGGGCGTCGGCCCGCTGTGGCAGAAGATCGCCATCTGGCGCCCGGCCGCCGTCGTGTTCATCTACAAGCGGGCGGCGAACATCTGCGCCGGTCGGCCGCTGTCCGAGCCCTGGGGTCAGCTCCCGGAGGTCGCCCTCGCCGGTCGACCGTGCTTCCTGATGCCCGGGCCCTACGCACCCATCGAGCAGGTCGACGAGGGACTGAACTTCCTGCGCAACCTGGCAGCCGCCCTGCCGGCCGAGCGGGACTAGCCGCCCGAGGGCCGACCCTCGGTCTCGTCGTCGTCCGCTTCGTCCTCGTCTTCGAAGTCGTCCTCGTCGTCCTCGTCGTCCTCGTCGTCCTCTTCGTCCTCTTCGTCGACGTCGTCCTCGACACCGTCGGCGTCGATCGCCGGCAACCCGAGCGCGAATGCGCCCAGCAGGAACAGATGCCCGGCCGCGTAGGTGAGGACGATGACCCACCCGAGGATCGTCCCGAAGGCATCGTCCGGAACGTCGATCAGCCCGCTCAGGTTCACCAGTGCGAGCGCGAACAGCACGAACCCCGTCGCCGAGCGCAGCCATCCCCCAGCTGGGTCGCGGGCCCTCGCTGGCCAGCCAGCCGCGCGTCGCCACGGACGCGAGCAACGCCCAGACGGCGATGCGCACGACGCCGAGGATGACCGAGGACCCGAGATAGACGATCAGCGTCGGCGACATGACCGTGTCGCCGAACTGGATCCTGGACACCGCGAGCACGCCCACGACGCTCCCGAAGACCACCGCGAACGGGACGAACCAGGCCGTCGCGGAGCGCGGACCGCGATCCTCGTAGCGACGCGCCATGGACAGGCCGAGAGCGATGTAGGAGAGGCCGAGTGCCGCGACGATGCTGATGAATCCGTTGTAGATGGCCGCCATCGGGACCAGGAACGGCAGGTCCTCGCTGGCCGGCGTGAGTGTCTCGAAGACACCCTGGAGTGGGTTCGCGAGCACGGTGAGGCCCTGGACGGCGGCGTACAGGATCGTCCCGAACAGCAGCGTCCGGGCGGTCGCCCAGGCGTCCCGGTGGCGGATCAGAAGCGCCGCCGGAAGCAGGATCGCCGAGACGGCCGGCACGGCCTGGAGGACGTAGAGCGCGAAGTCGGCAAGCGACGCGCCTGCCTTGACCTGCAGGTTGACGACGTACCAGACGCAGTAGGCGATCGCGAACAGGACGAAGAGGCTGGCCGCCCACGAGCGCGTGGCGGCGTCGGGCAGACGGGGGCCACGGGCCTCCGGGACGGGTTCGAACGCTTCTTCGGTCATCCCCGCAGGGTCGCGGTCGGGGGGCGCGGCGTCAAACCGACGGATGACCGGGCAGCCGGGTCGCCGACGGAGCGAGGCCGGCGAGACGCTCGCGAGATGCCGCGAGTGCGACCGGATCCACGGGTCCGAGCACGGCGCGAGCGGGCCCGACCCCGTCGAGGTCGCCGGTGATGACCGCCTGACCCTGGCCGACGATGAACGCGACGTGGTCAGGTCGAGGACCCGGCGTCCGGACTGCCTGGAGCGCCACGTCCGTCTCGGTGAGCATCTCGAGGTCGGCCAGTTCGCGGACATCGGATGGCAGCGACCGCCCGGCGCCCGGACCGGCGACGACCGCGATATCGAGACGCTGGGCGAGTGCCTCGGCGCCGGCCGCATGGTCGGGATCGGCGTGGGTCAGCGCGATCGCGCCGATCGCGCCGCCGCGTTCGCGCGCGAGGGCGATCGCCTGCTCGAGGGCTGGACCGGTCGGGTCGCCCGGATCGACCAGGACGAACCTCCGCCTGCCGACGAGGTAGGCGTTGACGGGTTGGCCGGCGACCCCGCCGGCGGCCGGCATGACGATCCGGGTCACCTCGGGCGAGATGGTGTCGACGTGGACCTCGCCGAGACGGCCGGGCGCGAGGCGCTCCCGGATCTCCTCGAGCGACGTGACGTATTCGAGCTGCTGGAGCGTCGTGCTCGTCGGCAGCCACAGGACGATCCGACCATCGGCCATCGCCGCGAGAGCATCGGTCGGGCGCAGCCACGCGTGCTCCGCGACCTCAGCGCCCTCGAAGCTCGGCTCGACGCCGTCGGGCAGGGCCGCGGCGAAGAACCGCGTGTCGAAGCGGCGCGGGCTGGGAACCGGCGTGACCCACCGCGACAACGGGACGAGGAGGTCGGTCCGCAACGTCAGATCGAGGGCCTCGGCGAGTCCGGGGAGCGTCAGATCGCCGCGCAGCAGCGCCGACCGAGCCTCGCGGATCCGTACCCCCGGGGCGGCGGTATCCGCGAGCAGGACCCCGGCCTCCTCGAACAGCTCGCGGAGCGCGGCGAGGTACGCCGCGAGGGCCATGTCAGGCGCGAGGTCGCCACCCAGCGCGACGGCAGCGTCCGCGGCGCCCAGCACGGATCGTGCCGTCAGCGTCGGGTCGGCATCGGCCGGATCGACCCGGCCGCCCGGGAACACGTGGGCGCCACCGGCGAAGACCATCGAGTCCGGGCGGCGGGTGAGCAGCACCTCGAGCCCGGCCGTTCCCCGGCCGCAGCAGGACCACGGTCGCGGCGGGTCGCGGCTCCACCGGTCCTGCTGTCGTCACGCCTCGGGCTCGAACCGGATCGCGTACGACCAGAGGAACTCGCCCGGCACGTATTCCCAGTCACGCGCCGTGTCGCGCTGGAACCCGAGCGACTCGTAGAGCCGGTGCGCGACGGTCATCGTCGGCAGCGTGTACAGCGTCATCCCCGTTCGGCCCTCGGCGTGGGCGCGCGCGACGCAGGCCTCCGCGAGCGCACGCCCGATGCCGCGACCGGCCATCGCGGGATCGACCGCGAGCATCCTGATCCCCGCCTCGCCGGCGCGCTCTGCCTCGGACAAGGGCGTTCCGGGTCCGGGGATATACGTCACGCCACCGAGCACCCGGCCATCCACGTCGACCGCCACGAGCACGGGGACGACCGCGGCCCGCCCGGCCACATCCCGCAGTTCATCGAAGTAGCCGGCGTCGTGCGGGCTGAGCTCGTCGGCATAGGCACGGACGGTCACCTCGCCAAGCGCCTCGTGTTCGCTCGGGCCGGATCTCGCGGATCGTGAAGGCGCCGGGAGCAGCCTCAGCCACCGACGCCGACCTCCAGTTGCGCTCGGAGCGCCGCCGCGTCCGTCACCGGGAGCCGGCACACGAAGCTGCGACAGACGTAGGCCGACGGCCGACCGTCGATCGCGATGCGGTCACGAAGCAGGGGCACCGCGCTCCCGGCCGGGTCCGCCGACACCGACACGACCTGGTTCGGACGGTAACCGCGCCGCGTCTCTGCGAGGAGGGCCGCTGTCGAGGGGTCGTCCGATGCCCCGACGATGGCGACTTCGACCGCGGGCGCGAGAGCGAGGTCCATCGCCGACAGCCACTGGGCGAAGCCGGTCGGATAGCGGTCCACGAACGGGACGACGACCCGCATCGCTCGCTCGGCGGCATCGCGGTACGACGCTTCGCCGGTCCACGCCGCGAGCCGAAGGAGGACGCGGACGGCCATCGCATTCCCGGACGGGACCGCGTTGTCCTGGACGTCCTTCGGCCGGGTGACCAGGCGCTCGTGGTCGTCAGCCGTATCGAAGAATCCGCCGGCCGGATCGGCGAAGTGCGCGAGCACGCGATGCCATGATCCGCCGGCAAAGAATGAACGAATCCTCGTCGTAGGACGTCTCATAGAGTGCAAGGAGGCCATCTGCCAGATGCGTGTAGTCCTCGAGCACGCCGCGTCCGACCGCCCGTCCGTCCTTCCACGACCGGCCGAGCGATCCGTCGGGCGCCAGCAGGCCGTCGGTGATCGCGCGGGCAGCCCGCTCGGCGGCGGCCCGATACCGCTCGGAGGCCTCCGGATCGACAGCGGCGAACGCCACGGCGGCGTCAGCGAAGGCCGCGATCGCCAAACCGTTCCAGGCCGCGAGCGCCTTCCCGTCCCGAGCCGGCTGGGGTCGCTCGGTTCGACGGCTCAGGAGGCGCTCGCGGCCGGCCCCGAGTCGCGACGGCGACCTCGTCCTCGGGCACGCCGAACCGTTCCGCGAGGGCCGCATCGGACGCCACCCGCGACAGGATCGTCACGCCCTCCCAGTTGCCGTCATCGGTCACGCCGTAGGCGGCCCCGAACAGGTCCGCTTCCTCCGTCCCGAGCACGTCGGCGATCTCGGTCGCCCGCCACGTGAACGTCAGGCCCTCGATGCCGTCGGTGTCGGCGTCCTGGCTCGCCGCGAACGCGCCGTCGTCGGTGGCGAGCTCGCGGAGCATGTAGTCGAGGGTGCCCTGCGCGACCGCGCGATAGCGCGCGTCACCGGTCAGCGCCCACGCGTGCACGTAGACGCGGGCGAGCTGGGCGTTGTCGTAGAGCATCTGCTCGAAGTGCGGGACGAGCCAGCGCGCATCGGTCGAATACCGGTGGAACCCGCCGCCCAGCTGGTCGCGCACGCCGCCGTCGGCCATCGCGTCGAGCGATCGGCGCGCGACGAGCAGCGGCCGCGGATCGCCGGTCGCGACGTGGCGTCGGAGCAGGTACTCGATGGTCATCGGCTGGGGGAACTTGGGCGCCCGGCCCCAGCCGCCGTTGCCCGAGTCGAACGAGGCGTCGATGGCCGCCGTCGCCGCGTCGAGCAGTGTCGTCGTCGGACCATCGGTCCCCGCTTCGAGTCGGGCCTGCTCGACCAGCCCGGCCACCAGCCGGCCACCCGCGGCTTCGACCTCGGCGCGCTGCTCACGCCACGCGCGATCGACCCCTTCGAGGACCTGGTGGAACGACGGCATCCCGTGCCGCGGTTCGTCCGGGAAGTAGGTGCCGCCGTAGAACGGCCTGCCGTCGGGCGTGAGGAAGACCGACATCGGCCAGCCACCGCCGCCGGTCATCGACTGGACGGCCGCCATATAGACCTGGTCGAGGTCGGGCCGCTCCTCGCGATCGACCTTGATGCTGACGAACCGCTCGTTCAGGTAGCGTGCCGTCGGTTCGTGCTCGAACGACTCGCGTTCCATCACGTGACACCAATGGCAGGCCGCGTAGCCGATCGACAGGAAGATCGGGCGGTCGAGCAGCGTCGCGGCGGCGAGGGCGTCGGGACCCCACGGGTACCAGTCGACCGGGTTGTCGGCGTGCTGCAGGAGATAGGGACTCGTCTCCCCGGCGAGGCGGTTGGGCATGGCCCCGATGGTACGCGGTGTCGGCTATCCGACATCCGATGTTGCCCTGAGGCACCGCGAGCGTCACATAACGGCGGAATAACGGCGGAAACATATGGTGTTCCCCGACTAGCCCAGAGTATTCTTCACCTCCCACACGGAGCGTGCCCGCTGTTGTGAGACGTTTTAGCGCTGCTCTCTTTGCGGCCCTGATCGCGGTCGGTGTCTTCGCGCCGGCCTCGTTCGCAGCGTCTCCGGGCACGTCCTCCACCAAGGCGGTTCCAAAGGTGGTCTTCGTCGTGGGCCCTGCTGGTGCCGCCACGAGCAACTACCGCGCGCAGGCACGTGCCGCGGCGACGCTCGCGCGGCGCTATACCCGGGACGTCGTCGAGATCTACTCGCCTGACGCCACGTGGCCGGCCGTGAAAGAGGCGATCCAGGGCGCCTCTCTTGTGGTCTACATGGGCCACGGCAACGGCTGGCCGAGCAAGTACCGCGACGCGCTCTTCCCGCCGACCCAGAACGGTTTCGGCCTCAATCCGGAAGCAGGCGGCGGCGACTCGACGCATCAGTACTTCGGCGAGGGCATCGTCGGATCGCAGGTCAAGCTCGCCAAGAACGCAGTCGTCCTGCTCAACCACCTCTGCTACGCGAGTGGCAATTCCGAGCCCGGACTGCCGGAGGGCACGCTCGACGTCGCGCGCCAGCGGGTCGACAACTACGCCGCGGGATTCATCAGGGCGGGGGCGTCGGCAGTCATCGCCGAGGCCTACCAGAGCCCCTCGTACTTCGTGAAGGCCATCCTCGGTGGCGGGCGGTCGATCCAGAGCGCCTGGCAGAGCAGCCCCAGCGCCAACGGTCATCGGCTCGCCTTCGAGAGCCAGCGCAGCGCCGGCTACATCGCCCAGATGGACACCGAGACCGCGAAGTCCGGGTTCACGCGGTCGATCGTCATGAAGGCCGGGCTCGCGCCCAAGGACGTCCTCGCGGGCGCGTCCGGGTCGGCGTCCGACTCATCGAGTGTCGGCACTGCGCTCGCGCCGACGCTGGCCGGCACCGGTATCAAGCTTGGTGCCCCGGACTTCGCAGGCGCTGCCGTCAGCGGGGTCCACCACGACGCTGGACATCCCGTTCACGATCAAGGACAAGAAGAAGCTCCCCAAGGGCCTCGAGGCCAGTGTCCGCTGGGATCCGATCGATGTCGCGCTCGCCCCGGTCGCACCGGCCGATGAGGTCGCGACTCCGGCGCCCGCGGAGGCGGCCCCGACCGACGCTGCGCCGGCCACGGCGGCACCGGCCGAAGCGACGCCTGCCCAAGCCCCGACCCAGACCGGCGCGCCGGCCAAGTCTGATGCCGAAGGCGACCTGGGGACCGCGAAGGCACCGATCAATGTGGGGACACCTTCGGGTCTCCTCATCCCACAAGTCGCGCCCGTGGGCGACGCCACAGAGCGGGTCGAGGCCCCGGCCGACATGGTCGACCTCGTGGTCCCCGAACGGGTCGGTGACGTGGTGTCGCCCGCGAACGTCAAGACGACCAAGAAGGCCCTGCGCGTGCCGGTGACGCTGCCGACGACCGCGGGCAAGTACCGGCTGACCGTCTCGCTGCATGACGCCGATGGCGTGGAGTACGACGCCCTCACCCAGGCGCTCATCCCGTCGCTCATCGTCCGTGTGACGGGCGCATTCGACGGCGATATCCAGGCCGCCGCCTCGGCCGACCTGACCGCCGGGGCGGACGTCGCGCTCGGCGTTCGCGTTCGGAACCTCGGCATCGCCGCTTGGGGCAAGGAAGCCATCAAGCCGACCTCGAACCTGTCGGGCTGGACGGCCGCGGCTATCGCCAAGTTGACCGGGCGCTGGATCCCGCTGGCCGATGGAGCTGCTTTGCCAGCCGCTCCCGAGGAACGGGAAGTCAGCGAAGACCTGCCGATCGGCCTTGCACCGGGCAAGTCCTTCGACGCCTCGCTCGCGCTGAAGGCTCCGAAGGCGCCTGGCACGTACCTTCTGCTCCTCGACGTGGTCACCCCGGACCTCGGCTCGCTCGTCGCCTCCGGCGCGAACCCGACGCTCGTCCGCGTCACCGTGGTGGCGGCGGCCGCCAGGTAGGGTCTCGCCGCGATCTGTCGGTGGCCGCAGGCCTGCGCTAATGCTGGCCCGGCGAGAGATCGGGTACGTCCGCGCCCTCGGACGCATGCAGCGCCTCCTCCAGCCGGTCGATGAACGGGATCTGACTGGCCTTGATCCGGCGCCGCGCCTCATCGGGGTCGAACCAGCCGACACGGTCGATCTCCGGGAAGGCCTCGCGCCGGCCGGACCGCGGCGGCCATTCCATCTCGAACGTGTTCGACAGGGCCGCGGCCGCGTCCAGGTCGCCTTCGACGGCCCAGGCGTGGACGATCTTGCCGCCTTTCTGCACGATCGAGCCGAGCGCGATCGTCGGCTCCGTCGGGTCGATGGGCGTGCCCGTCTCCTCGGCGAACTCACGTCGCGCGACCACGTCGAGCGGCTCGGCCTGGCCGTCGGGCTCGCCCTTCGGGATGGTCCAGTCGCCGAGGTCGCGCTCGACGAAGTACGGCCCGCCCGGGTGCGCGAGCAGCACCTCGAGCCGGCCGTCGTCTGCGACGCGGCGGTAGAGCAGGATCCCGGCGCTCAGTCGGTCAGCCATCGGTGATAGGGATGGTAGAGCGGCGACGTCGTATCGGGCCTTGCAGGCGTCGCCCGAACGGTTGCAAGGATGGCCGACACGCTCCGAGCGGCGGGCAACCGGCAGCGACGGCCGAGGCGCCACCGCCGGCCCGTACACTCCCGGAATGCCGCCGGTCACCAATGCCGTGCCGGGGTTCCTGCCGAGCACCCACGGCTTCCATTTCGCGAACCGCTTCCCGCCCGGACCGACCCTGACCCTCGGCCCGATCGACCCGCGCTGGATCGGCATCGGCGATGCGTCCGCGGGGTTGTGCGGCGGCATGAGCTCGCTCGCGCGCGAACGGTTCGACAGCGGACGACCGGTTCCACTGGACACGGCCACGCCGGCCCACGGCTCTCCATTGTTCCGCGCCCTCGTCCGACGACAGGTCCAGTCGCTCGATTGGTTCCGGACGCCGCTCTGGTTCTGGCTGGCAGGTGCGCTGGGCACCGAGCGCGCCCGCCGACGGAGCCACGAGGTCGAATGGCCACGCGTCCGGGCAGACATCGATGCCGGGCGGCCGTCGATGGTCGGGCTCGTGCGGCATACCGGGCTGAACCCGTTCTCGATGACACAGAGCCATCAAGTCCTCGCCTATGCCTATGAGATCGCGGCCGATGCCGTGACGCTCCGGATCTACGACCCCAACTGGCCGGACCGGGACGATGTCGCGATCGAATTGGCCACGGACGGCATCCGCCAGACGACGGGCGAGGCTCTCGCCGGGATCCTCAGGCTCGCCTGACGCGAAGGCGCGCCTGGACGACGGGATCGAGGACCTCGACGAACAGCGGCACGAGATCCGGGTCGAACTGGCGCCCGGCTTCGCTGAGCACCTCGAGGAGCGCCGATTCGATCTCGAGGGCGGGCCGATACGGGCGGTCGTGGATCATCGCGTCGAAGGCGTCGACGAGGCCGACGATCCGGGCTCCGATCGGGATCTCCTCGGCACGCAGACGGTCCGGGTAGCCGAAACCGTCCCAGCGCTCGTGGTGATGGCGGACGATCGGGGCGAACAGGCGCGAACTCGGGAATGAGCGACAGATGTTCTCGCCGATGACCGGGTGGCGACGCATCTCGGCCGACTCCTCGTGGGTCAGCGGTCCGGGCTTGAGGAGGATGGTCTCGGGGACGCCGAGATTGCCGATGTCGTGGATGAGAGAGCCGAACACGATGCCCTTCGTCTCGGCCGCATCGAGCCCGGCCCTCGTGGCGAGGCGGTGGGCCAGGCCAGCCATGCCCGGCCAGGCAGCGTCGGAATGCAGGTCTGCGTCGCCGGCGCTGGCGACCGAGTCGGCGTCGATGGCGTTGATCTCGGCGATCACCCGCCGCATCTCGAGCGCGTCGCGGATCGTGGCAACCAGCCGGTCGTCCGCGAACGGCAGTTCCAGGATGTCGTCGGCACCGGCATCGATGCCCGCCGCGGCTTCGTCGAATGAATCGCGGTCGGCCGGGTTCGTCAGGACGATGACCGGCATCCCCTCGTTCGCCGGGTCCGCCCGGATCCGCCGGCACGTGTCGCGGAGATCGCCCACCGACGAGCCGACGCCCAGCAGGACCGCCTCCGGCTGGCGCACGACGACGGCTGAGATCGCCGCGTTGCCGTGACCGACCGCCCGAACGGCGTAACCCGCCTGCTCGAGTGACGGCGTCAGCGTCGCGTGGCGGCCCGGCTCATCCTCGACGACGAGGATCAGGCGACGGGTGGGTTCCTGGGCGAGCATGTGCTCGTACGGTGGGCGCCAAGGTGCTCGATTTCAAGCCGTACGAAGGTCCCTAAGCATCATCTTGGAATTCGGAACGTCTGGTCTGATCCGTGCTAGCATGTGGATGCGATGGGGACAACTTTCGTGGAGAACCACCTCGACGCAATGCCGCTCCCCCGCCACCATTGGTCGAGCCAGTCGAGTGCTGCAAATCGCCCGATAAGGGCGCTTCGTCATGATCGCTAGCCCGCTGGAATCTCAAGGATCGAGATGACCGAGTACGACCCCGCCAGCCGCGCCGAGACCCACCGTGGCTGAGTTGTTCGCTGGCGTCGGCGGCTTCCACCTCGCCCTCGACCGTGCCGGGTTCGACGTGGTCTGGAGCAACCAGTGGGAGCCGTCGACCAAGGCCCAGCATGCATTCGAATGCTACGAACATCACGTCCAGGAGCGCGATTTCCAGCGCTTCGGGCGCGATCTCGGGCGTCACGGAGCGACCGATTCATCGACGCTCGGCCTCGTCGACCACCAAGCTGTCAACGAGGACATCGCGAAGGTCCTCGATACCTTCGAAGCTCAACTGTCAGGGCCCAAGAAGCCGATGTTCCCGGTCATCCCGGACGTTGACCTGCTTGTCGGCGGGTTCCCGTGCCAGGACTACTCGGTCGCCAAGACGCTCCGGCAGGCGCACGGCCTCGTCGGCCACAAAGGCGTCTTGTGGTGGAAGATCCATCGACTCCTTCGACTGAAGCTCGCCGTCCGGTAGACCCGTGCGCTACCTGTTCCTTGAGAACGTCGACCGCCTCCTCAAGTCGCCGTCCGGGCAGCGCGGACGAGACTTTGCGGTGATGCTCGCTTCACTTGCGGACCTTGGCTACGAGGTCGAATGGCGAGTGATCAATCCCGCGAACTACGGCTTCCCCCAGAAGCGACGCCGCGTCTTCATCATCGGACGCCTTGGGCGGTCTCGACGGATCCAAGGGATCAGATGGAGTCTTCGGGCGTCCTGGCCCGGGCATTCCCGATCCGACCTCGGGTCCCATTCGACTGGACGCCCATCGCGCTGGATCGAGATGTCAAGGTCGTCAGCGACACGTTCGGGGTCGGGGCCGCGACGTCCGAATTCGGAAACGCCGGCGTGATGCGGATCTCGGCTCGAAACGTGATCCAGTCGTTTGGACCACCGATGTCGATGCGGCCTACTCAGGCCCACGGCAGACCCTCGGCGACCTCCTCGAAGACGCCGCCGATGTGCCCGGAGCAATTCTTCGTCAGCGACGACGAATTGCCGAAATGGGAGTTCCTCAAGGGCCGGAAGAGCCTCGCCGGACCAGCAAAGCAACGGGTCTGGTGTACACCTACGACGAGGGGGCCGATCCCGTTCCCTGACCCGACCGATACCCCGTCCAGGACCATCCTCACCGGCGAGGGCGGTGCGACGCCGTCGCGGTTCAAGCACCTCATCAAGACCGAGGACGGACGGTTCCGACGGTTGACGCCCCGCGAGCTCGAACGCCTCAACGGGTTCCCCGGGGACTGGACGGTCGGGATGTCGGATGGCCGGCGCGCATTCATGATGGGCAACGCCCTGGTCGTCGGGGCCGTCGAGATGGTCGCGAACGAACTGATCACGGACGTCATTGGCACGGACCTCGCAGCAACGACGCGCGTCGCCGAGGCGAGCTGAGGCGCGTCGTGCCGGGACGACAGCTGCCGAACCCGCCGGCAAGCAGTCCTAGCGTTCGAAACGTCATGCGCGCCAACCGAGCGCGAGACACCGGACCAGAACTAGCCCTCCGTCGAGCTCTGCGCGCTGCCCATCTGGCCGGCTATCGCGCTCAATTGGCGCAAGGCCCCGGGACGGCCAGACATCGCCTACCCAGGACGCCGGATCGCGATCTTCGTCCACGGCTGCTACTGGCACCACTGCCCGCGCTGCTACCCGAATCTCCCGAAGTCGAACCCCGAATTCTGGGATCGGAAGTTCGAGCTCAATCGCGAGCGGGATGAGCGGAAGCGCGCCGACCTCGAGAACGTCGGATGGGTTGTGATCGAGACGTGGGAATGCGACGTCCGAGACCGCCTCGCGAGCCGTGACCGAGGCGGTCAGCGCCGCTCGTGCTGCTCGCGGATGATCCGCTCCACGTAGTCCGTGTTGAGCCAAAAGCACTTCCTGATGACGTCGAGCCCGCCCGGGGCGATGTCGCGATCCGTCAGCGTTCCGTGCCTTCGGCCGAACGTGGATGAATTTGTGTCTCGCGATGCCTTCGGGAAGCTCGGCGAGCCAGGCCCGCCGATATCAATGACCGGTATCGCTCCCATTCCGTCTGGATTCCCACGAGATCCGCCTCGGGCGGCGACCAGAAGAATGGTCGCTGCACGATCGCCTTCGCCCTGGTTCTGGCCCCTTCGATCGACGGAATCGGAACGATGAGCAGCCGATTCAGGCGACCAAGCAGGTCTGAGTCCTCCCAGGTCTCGAACTGCATTCCTCATGGACGAAGCTCGGAAACGACATCGACTCGACGGGTCGGCCCCTCGCGTCGAGTGGGACCGTCTTGAGTTCGATGCCGAATCGGTCGAACGCGCCAGACCGCCCGTGCGCCTTCTCGCCCGCAAAGGCCCGGATGACTCGCGCGCCGAACGACTTGTCGCTCGCCAGCCGAGATACCCAGAAGGGTCGCGACTTGAGCGATGGTCTTGCCTTCGATTGATGCGAATCGAGCGCTGATGCCGCGCTCGAATTCCTGCTCGGGGTCGAGGGCCACGGTACGGGGCGGAGGCGGACTCGATCCTGCCATGGCGCGGTAGATCCACCCGACGAACGGCTGCTTCAACGACCACGCACGAGAAATCGAACCGTGGCCGGCCCCCTTGGTCGCCGCACCAAGCGCCGGGTTAGGCTCTCGCTGACTTCGTGAGCGTCTGCCCTCGATGGCAAGTCTCTGGATCGTCAGCCAGTCCTGCTCGATCATCGCCAACGTCGCGGCATCTGGCTCCCACAATCCCGCGACCAACGTCTGGAAGCGACCAAGCGGCAAGAGCGGGTGCCACTCGTAGAAGATGAGCATGAGGTGCTCGAGCTTGCGGCGAGCCTTGGCAGTCGCCCAGGTCTCGGTCGCCAACGATGTCCAGTCGATCATGCCGAGTGAGACCCGCTCCTTTGCGCGGTCTTCGATGCCGACGCGGAGGATTGGCACCGACTTGAGTTCGATGCCGGCACCAACGAAGTCAGGCTCACCTCGCGAGTTCGGTTCGATTCCGAAGAAAGCCTCGTGACTCCGCCGATCGTGCCTTTGGTGGCTGCCGAACTTACGCCCCGAAGGGCGATATCAGCCGAGAGACTATCGAGCGGCTGCCCGACAAGTGAGGTCGCGCGTGCCGCAATCTCCTTCGGAGACGCGGTTCGGTAATCGAAACCTTCAAGATCTGCCACTCGCGATGGTCTCGGTGATGACGGCATCGGCGAGGAGTTCGGAGTCGCCGGGTCGCAGTTCGACGGTTTCAAGGACGAGCTTGACGATGACCGGAAGGCCTCGCGTGACCTCGTCACGCAATTCACTGCCATACGCGTGGATCACGAGATTGAGTGCCCACCGGCGGCTGGCTGATCCCATGTCCCGAACGTAGCAGGATCGTTTCTGATCGTCGATCGACAAAGATCCGATCAGAACATCGTCGACGACCACGGCACCGACGGTCGTGGCAAAGAGGCGGTCCGCATCAGCGATGGCACCGTCGCGGCACTCCCTCACACGACCCGCACGTGCGAGGTCCGCGAAGGTGAACGAGCCGAGATACACCGTCGCCAGGTCTGTCGTGTCGAGCGCGAGATCTGCCCCGGCGCCCTCTGCCGCCCGGGCGACCGACGCCACTCCCCGATCGCCCGGCACGCTCAGCGTCCAGCGCCCGGCATTCGCGGGCATGAACGAGTCCGCGACCTCGAACGTCAGCGAGCCCGTGCCCGCGTACGTCCGCGCCTCGAGGGCCGCGGGCAGGTCCACCAACCGCACCCACAGGCCGTCGCTCACGGTCAGGCCGAGGCGACGCGGGTCCTGGAGTTGCAGGAACAGCGGCGGCGGAACGGGCAGCCGCCAGGCGGCGATGGTCCGGATGAGGTCGATGCCGGCCAGCCACTCCCAGAGCGCGCGCTCGGCGGCTGCGTCCAGGCCGGTCACCTCCATGACGGTCAGGACGCTCTTGGGGCCGCGGTCGCCCCAGTCGCTCTTGACGCGGTAGATCGCGTAGCCGCGTGGCTCGCCGCCGACCTCGAGCAGTGCCGTGAACTTGATTCCGATGTTGCGACGCCACGGATCGTCCGCCAGCAACTGCAGCCGCCATTTCTCCGGGGGCCGGTTGACCTCGCCGACCCGATCCGCGAAGACCGCCTCGAACACGGGCGGCACGAGCCGCATCGCCTCGTCGCCCTCGACGATCCGCACCCGCCCGAGCGGCTCGGCCGGCTGGATGAACTGGAACGCGCTCCGATCCGCCTCGAACGTCCCCTGCATCGTCGCCAGCCCGAACCCGAAGTGCGGGTAGATCGCCCCCTCCGAGGCGTGGAGGATCGACACCGGCTCGCCGCGCTCGACCGCCTGGTCGAGCAGCCAGCGCATCATCCCGGTCAGGATCCCGCGCCGTCGATGGGTCGGTGCCACCCCGACGTCGCTGAGCCCGGCCGCCCGGACCACGCCGCCGGGCACGGTCATCCGCATCGAGAACGCGCAGGCACCACCGACCCACCGCTCCCCGTCGACGGCGCCGATCAGCCGGTCCTTCTCCCAGAGCTGCTGATCGATGTCGAACATCGCGTCCGTGTGGTCGTCGGCGAAGGCGGTCGTGACCGGCTTGATCCAGGCGCGCAGTGCCTCGGTGTCCGTGGCCGGCTGTCGGATCTCGATGGCGTCGTCGTGCATGCGGCCATCCTGCCATGGCCCCGTGTCAGAGGTTGGGCAGCTCCTGGGCGTCGGTCTGGGCCTCCGCGAACAGGTCGCCCTTGTCGGCCACACGTTCGACGATCGTCCGGATGGTCCAGCGGTCGGGGCGAAGCTCGGGGTCGTCGAGCTCGTCCCAGGCGATCGGCGCTGAGACGGGCGCCCCGGGCGCCGGCCGGACCGCGTACGGCGCGACGAGCGTCTTGATGCTGGCGTTCTGTGTGTAGTCGAGCCTGGCCCGCCCCTTGCGGGCACCCTTCGCCCACTCCCACGAGATGAGATCCGGGCACGGTCGACCCGACCGCGCGCGAGATCTTCTCGACCCAGGCGCTCGTCTGCGAGAAGTCGTACTTCGGGACGATCGGGATCCAGATCTGGATGCCGCGCTTGCCGGTCGTCTTGGGGTAGCCGCGGACGCCGAGATGCCCCAGCGCGGTCCGGTAGAGCCGTGCCAGGACGAGCGTCTCCTCCCAGGTCGTCGTTGTCGCCCGGGTCGATGTCGATGTAGGCGAACGTCGGCTGCCACGGCTCGGGCAGGCGCCCGGTCCAGGCGTGGATCTCGAAGCTCGTCTGGTTCCCGAGCCAGCACAGGGTCGCGACACGGTCGGCGATGAGGTGGTCGTTGGCCGTCCGGTCCTCGCGGCCGTCGACGCCGGTCTCGTGCCAGCGGGTCAGCCAGGTCGGCGCGGTCGCCGGGATGTCCTTCTGCCAGAAGCCGGGCGCGCCGGCGCCGTTGGGAAAGCGCTGGAGGTTCAGCGGCCGATCGGCCAGGTGCGGCAGCATCGTCGGGGCGATCCGCGCGAAGTAGCGGATCAGCTCGCGCTTGGTGATCGGCGGGTCGGCCTCGAAGATCGCCTTGTCGAGGTTCGTGACCTTCAGCTCGTTGCCGCCGATCTGCCAGACGCCCTCCTTGCCGAGCGCGTCGAGCGCGGCGAGTTCGGCGTCGGTGGCCTGCCACGGATGCGCCGGGTGGGCTTTCGACTTCCTGGGCATCACGACCTCCGTGGGCAGGCGCTTCGGCTTCGGCATCGCGGACCGCGGACGCCGTGGCGACCGCGTGCTCGCGCGCGACGGTCGTCGGGTCGCGGCCCGCCTCGATCCCCTTGAACGCCGACTGGCGGACCATCCCGTCGCGCGACCAGCCACCGAGCTCGGCGCGGATGACGAGCTCGGGGCGGACCCAGGTGACCCCGACCAGGTCGCCACCCCAGCGACCGCGGTAGTCCTTGGGCGGAGGCGGATCGAACGGCGGCGCATCGGCGGCCAGCGGGGCAAGGGCGTCGAGCAACGTGCGCCGGTTGCCCGCCGTGAACCCCGACCCGACCTTGCCGCTGAACCGGAGCTTGCCGTCCTCGTACACGCCGACGACGAGCGCACCGAGGTCGCGGGCATTGCCGGCTCCTGTGGTCCAGCCGCCGACGACGAGTTCCTGCTCCGGTCGGATCTTGATCTTGAGCCAGGCGCTCGTGCGGCGACCGGGTTCGTAGCGCGAGCGCTTGAGCTTGGCCACGATGCCCTCGAGGTCCTGCGCCTCTGCGGCCGCACGGAACGTCTCACCCTCGCCCTCGACATGGGCGGCGAAGCGAACCCGCGGATGCGGTCGCAGCACGCTCTTGAGCAGGCGCTTGCGGTCCTCGAGCGCGACGTCGAGCAGAAGCCGGCCATCGAGGTACAGCAGATCGAACACCTGGTACACGAGGTTCGGGGCGTGCTTGTCGCCCGTCCGCTCCTGCAGCAGGCCGAAGTCGGGGCGCCCCGCGTCATCGAGGGCGACGACTTCGCCGTCGACGATCGCCTGCTTGGCGTCGATCCAGGTGGGTGGCCGCAGCAACCCCGGGAAGTAGGTCTCGGCGTCCTTGAGGTTGCGCGTCCACGCCTTGACCTTGCCGTCGTCGACGACGGCCTGGACCCGGTAGCCGTCCCATTTGATCTCGAACAGCCAGTCCGGGTCCGTGAAGGCCTTCGTCGTGAGGGTGGCCAGCATCGGCTCGATGCGAGGCCGGCATCCGGGCTTCGACGGCGCCGGTCAGGTCGATCTCGGCCGCGGCCGCCGGTGCCTCGCCGATCCACAGGGCGTCGCGGTCGGCCTTGACGTCGTCGTTGGTCCGGCCCGTCTTGACGCTCTGCGGGTGGTCCTCCGCGTCCCAGCCCTTGACCGACTCGGGGCCGCGCTTGGCGATGAGCAGCCACTGGTCGCCCTGGTCGTCCTCGAAGGCGCGGGCGGCCGGGTCGTCGCCCTTGCGCTTGCGGCCGCTGGTCCGGACGATCGTGAACCGGCCGCGGACCTTCTGGCCGTGGAGCTCGAACTTGAGCTCGCCGTCCGGGATCGCCGTCGCGGCGTCGGTCGTGGGCGCCTCCGACTCCCAGGTGCCCCAGTCCCAGACGATGACGTCGCCCGCGCCGTACTGCTTGGCGGGGATGACGCCTTCGAAGTCGAAGTACTCGATCGGGTGGTCCTCGACGTGGACGGCCATCCGGCGGATGTCGGGGTCGAGGGTGGGGCCCTTGGGGACCGCCCAGGACACGAGGACGCCCGCGACTTCGAGGCGGAAGTCGTAGTGGAGGCGGGTCGCGCGGTGGCGCTGGATCACGAAGCGGCCCGTGCGGACGGGGCCGGCGACGCTCGGGCGTGCGGGCCGGCGGCGGCTCCGGGGTCTTCGCGAAGTCGCGTTTTCGGAGGTATTCCTCGAGGGGCATCTACGTGATACTGGCATCCCATGTCTACCGACGTCCCGCACCCCCAGGATCTTCTCGACCTGACCGGTCGCGTCGCGATCGTGACCGGGGCGTCGCAGGGGATCGGCGCCGCGATCGCCAAGCGGTTCGCGACGGCCGGGGCAAGAGTGGTCGTGCACTATCGCCGGGATCGACAGGCCGCGAAGTACGTGGTCGGGGCCATCGCGCGCGCCGGCGGCACGGCGGTCGCGATCCACGCCGATCTCGACAACGAGGGGGATGTCGCAGGATTCTTCGCCGAGGCCGACGACCGGCTCGGACCCGTCGATATCCTCATCAACAACGCCGGCCAGAACTTCCCGCTCCATCCGCTCGCCGAGATCTCGCTGGCCGAATGGCAGGCGATGTTCCGCGACAACCTCGAGTCGATGTTCCTGTGCACGCAGGCTGCGGCCGCGGTCATGCGCGAGCGCGGCGGCGGGGCGATCGTCAACATCGGCTCGATCTCGGCGTCGAACCCGGCCAGCGACCACAGCCACTACAACAGCGCCAAGGCCGCGGTCCTCGCGTTCACCCGGTCGTGTGCCCAGGAGCTCGGGCCGGCCGGCATCCGGGTCAATTCGGTGTCGCCCGGGCTGATCCACAAGAAGGGCATCGAGAAGGCATGGCCCGAAGGCGTCGAGCGCTGGCTCGGCAAGGTGCCGCTCGGCCGGCTGGGCGAGCCGGAGGACATCGCCGACGCGTGCCTGTTCCTGGCGTCACCCGCGGCCCGCTGGATCAGCGGCCAGAACCTCGCGGTCGACGGCGGGGTGCTCGCGACGCGGATCTACTGAGCGTTCGCCCGGATCGTGCTTCGGCGGTTCCATCGCGGACGACACGCGGGGCAGACCCGATCGTGGCCATGTGGACACCCGGGGAGCCGTCGGCCGATCTGCCGGCGCGAGGGCCGGGCGGCGGCCACGGGTGCGGCCCTCCCGCAGGCCGGCCGAGACGATCCGACGTCAGGCGGTCTTGCGCTTCCGCGCCGGCTTGGCGGGCGCCTCGTCCTCGTCATCGGCCGCGGCGGCCTTGGCCTTCGCAGACGACGCGGCGGCGGTCTTGCCGCTCGCCTTGGCCGCCTTGGCTTCCTTCGCCTCCGACACCGACACGGGCTTGCCGGCGTCCGAGTCGCGGGCCGCCTTGGCCGCATTGACCGAGGCCTCGAGGGCGGCCATCAGGTCGATCAGGTTGCCGGTCTCCTCGGGCGCCTCGACCGCGACGGTCTCCTTGCCCTCGACCTTGGCCTGGATGATGGTCTCGAGCGCCTGGCGGTACTCGTCCTTGTACTGCGCCGGATCGAACTCGCCGGTCATCGCCGACACGAGCTGGCGGGCCATCGTGAGCTCGGCCGGCTTGAACTCGTAGGTCTCGTCGCCGAAGTCGAGGTCGGCCACCGACCGGATCTCGTCGGGCCAGTGGAGCGTCGTCAGGAGCATCGTGTCGCC
Organism: uncultured Chloroflexia bacterium; assembly: GCA_963776385.1. GTDB lineage: Bacteria > Chloroflexota > Limnocylindria > Limnocylindrales > CSP1-4 > SPCO01. The sequence continues at coordinate 352,867 of CAVZME010000005.1, read as the reverse complement.
GAACGGGTCGAGCGCCGCGAGCGCCTCGCGGTCCTTGATGACGATCTTGCAGATCGCCGTCAGGCCGTCCTCCTCGAGGACGGACTTCAGCAGGTTGAACGCCTTGCGGCCGACCTTGTCGGGTTCGAGGTAGTAGGCGCTCTTGACGAACCGGACTGCTGCGTCGTCTCGCTCGGCCTTCGTGAACTGCTCGATCTCGATCGAGCGGACCGTCTTGAGCGGGACGTTCTCGAGGTCCTCGTCGGTGATGACGACGTACTCGCCGGGCGCGTACTCGTAGCCCTTGACGGTGTCGGTCCGGGAGATCGGCTCATCCTCGACCGGGCACCAGACCTTCATCTGGATGCGCGACAGGTCCGTCTTGTGGAGCATGTTGAAGCTGATGCCCTTGGACTCGGTCGCGAGATAGAGCTTGATCGGGATGGTGACCAATCCGAACTGGATGGCCCCCTTCCACATCGCACGCGCCATGCCGACCCCTTTGGTACTCCCCGATCGCCCTTGGGTTACCCGGCCCGGGACGTCGGGAGGGTCACGATACCCCAGGCGGGCAAGCGATGACCTTGCAGTCGGCTAGCGTCCCACGACGAATGCATCGATCCTGACGAGCGGGTAGGTGCCGGTCCCGGTCGGGACGAGCGTGATCAGGTGCGTCCCCGCCCGCGGCGAATGTGTAGGTGAAGACGACCCGGCGGCTGGCCGAGGTCGCCGATCGCGTGGTGATCGTCTTGATGTAGACGCCGTCGACGTAGATCCTGGCCTTGCCGCGATGTGGGCCCCTCGAGGCCACGATGGCGATGCTGTGACCGGTGAACGTCATGCGCATCTTCGAACTGGTCCTGGACGCGCCGCTCAGGGTCTGCCTGAACGCCGATGCGCCTGTCGCGTTTCGCCACGTCCCGACGCGCTCGACTCGCGAGCTGCGGTCGTCGTAGGGGTGGAAGCGGCTTGTTCCGGCCACGGCCCACGGGCTCCAGTTGCCCGCCGTGTCGACGGCACGGACGCGGAACCGGTAGATCGCGTCGTAGGTCAAGGTGTAATCCGCGAAACGAGTCGCGGCCGACCGTGAGACGGTCTCGCCCCACGGGCCCTCGTTGATGCTGCGCTCGACCTCGTAGCCGGCGATCGCGCTGGTCGGGTCGGTCGCGGCCGGCCAGTCGACCCGGACGAGCGTGGCCGTCGGGCCGATCTGCGTGCCGAAACCGAGGCGGGTCGTGGGCGGTGCGGCGGTCGGGTCGTCATCGACGACGTTGACCGACAAGGTCGCGTTGACCGTCCGGCCCTGGTTGGTGCCCTGGACGCCGATGCTCGTACGTGCCCGGCGGCGTGCCCAGCGGGATCGTCACGGCGACCTGGTCGGCCGTCGCGGTCCAGCCCATCAGGCTCGTCTTGGCCAGCGTCGCGGTCCAGCCGGCCGGCAGCCGACGTGACCGCCAGCGTGACGCGCTCGAAGAATGTCGCGCTCCGCGCGACCGTGAACGGCACGGAGTACGTGGCGCCGCCCTCGACGGTCGTGGCGGCCGAGCTGGCCGGTGTCAGGGCGAACGTGCCAAGGGTCCCGATGCGCGACACGTCGAGCAGCGGCTCGTGGGTCGGATCCGGGTCGGTCGCAGGTCTTCCAGCCGAGGTTGCCGAGGTAGCGCAGCGATTCGCGGACTTCGGCCGGCGTCGCGTTCGGCCGGCTCGACTTGTACAGGGCGACCGCGCCGGCGACGGTCGGGGCCGCCATCGACGTGCCCGACATGTACGCGTAGCCGCCGCCGGTGATCGTCGACATGATGCATTTGCCGGGGGCCATGATGTCGACGTCGCCGCCGTAGTTGCTGAAGTCGGCGAACGTGTCGTCCTTGTCGTAGCCGCCCCACGAGTAGCACCGTTTGCCACCGAGACCGCCGGGCCGGCCGTCCGTGTCGGCCAGGGCGGAGACGGTGATGACCTCGTTGTAGCTGGCCGGGATGTTGTTGGCCGCGTTGTGGCTGTCGTTCGCGGCAGCCGCGACGACCGTGATCCCGCCGGCGACCACGCGGCAGATCGCCTGGTGCAGCGGATCGTCGTTCGTGTTGCCGCAGTCGTGGTCGTCCCTGCCGTACTTCGTGACGCTCATGTTGACCGCCTCGAACAGCGGCCGGCTGGCGTCGTTCGGGTCGCGCTGGGCGAGGATCCAGTCCAGGCCGCAGATGTACCACGAGATCAGGCCGTAGCCGTTGTCGTTGAGGATCTTGACGCCCCACACGCGCGCGCCGGGCGCGACCCCGACGACGCCGAAGCTGTTGTCGAGCGCGGCCGACGATGCCCGCCGACGTGCGTGCCGTGGTTGTTCTTGTCGCGCCAGGCCGTTCGGTCCGACGTCGAGCAGTTGTAGCCGCCCGCGACGTTGAGGTCCGGGTGGTTGCTGATGCCCGTGTCGACGATCGCGACGTCGGCGTCGACGCGCCGGTCCGTGCCGTCGATGGCGGCGACCACGTTCTTGCGGCCACCGACGCGCGAGACGCCGGTCGGGATGGTCTGGGTCAGCTGGACGACGCCGTCGGGCACGACCGCCACGACGTTCGGGTCGGCCAGGAGGTCGCGCTTCTGCTTCTTGTCGAGCTTGGCCGAGAAGCCGTGGAACGTCTTGCCGAAGCTGCGGTCGGCCTTGACGCCGTCGCGCTTGCGTGACCTTGTCCACGACCGCGCTCGTGTCGCTGGTGGTCTTGAGCATGACGATGTAGCGGCCGGTGGCATCGGGCGCGCCCTTGGGGCCGGCATCGGTCGATGTCGTGGCGGGGGCGGCTTCGGCGGTCGGATCGGGCGCGGCCGGGGTCTCGGCCGCCTGCGTGGGGTCGGCAGGGGCGGACGGTGACGTGCCTGGAGTCGGGTCCGTGCTGGGGGCAGGCTCCGTGACCGGCGTCGGGGCCGGCTCGGATGAGGACCTCGCGGATGGTTGAGCGGCGGTCGCTGGGGCGACGACCGGGAGTGCGATGAGCACGGCGAGGAGCAGGGGCGCGATCCGTCGGTGGTGCATGCACGCAAATGTGCTCGCGTTGTGACGCTGCGCCTAGGGCCGATTGGTCCCATCTGGGGTAGTCATCGTGTCCGGGGCGCGCATAGCCCTATCCGCCCTGCACGCGGATCTCCGCCTCCGCCTCACCGACCCGCGCGAGGATGTTCGAACGCATCGTGTCGAGCCCGGTCCAGACCGCCTTCGTCGCGTTCGAGATGGACGTCAGCTGGGCCTTGAGCGTGCGGACGACCTCGACCTGCTCGCGGATCGCGGTCAGGGCGGCCCCGATCGCCGCGGCGTCCATCTCGACCTCGTGCTCGACGAGCGACGCGAGGGCGAGCAGCCGGGCGAGCCGGACCGCGGCCTCGAGCGTGGCCGGCTCCGGGTCCTCCGGATCGATGACGCAGTAGACGTCGTCGCCGACCAGGTTGAACGGCGCGACCCCCGCCGGCGCGTGCGCCTGGCTGAAGACGACGAGCGCGACGGCCGCGCCGCGGTTCTCGCGCGCCTCGCGCAGCTCCTCGCGCATGGCCCGCATCGACATCGGCCGGTCCTTCGCCTCGATGACGATCTTGACGTCGCAGCCGCGCGCGATCCGCGCGTCGAGGGTCAGCACGAAGTCGCCCTTCTTGGACTTCATGACGGCGCCGGTGTCGGTCCCGGTCCGGTCGAGCAGGTCGCCGGTGCCGCGCGACGAGGTCCGCCAGCATCGCCTCGAGGAGGTCCTCGAAGTCGCCGCCCTTGGCCGTCGAGCGGGCGCGCTCGGCACCACGGGCCGAGGCCGCGGCCTCGATCGCGACGAGGCGCTCCTCGAGCGAGCGGAAGCCGTCGGTCATCTCCTGGCGGAACTGGTGCATCGGGGAGTGCAGCCGGGTCGGGTCGAGCAGGACCGCGAGCTTGGATGCGTCGCCGTCGAAGTAGCGCTCGAGCATCGAGCCGATCCGGCCGATGGCGCTGTCGCGCTTGGTCTCGTCGAACAGCTCGTCGACCATCGAACGCAGCGCGCCGCGGTCGCCGAGGAACTTCTCGAGCGTGCGTGGCAGCCGGCCGTCGCCGTCGGCGAAGTTCGCGCGCAGTGTCTGCTCGAGCGTCTGGGCGGCCTTCTCGTTGACCGATTCGGCCTGGCGCATGAGCTTCTCGAACTCGCCCCGGACGACGTCGACGTTGACCGTGACGCCGGCGTCCTGGAGCGCGAGCAGGCCGATCCGGACGGCCCGGCCGACGAGGTCGGCGCGGTCGGCGGCCGGTCGCTCGGCGAGGAACGCGGCGAGGGCCGGGTCGTGGACGGCCAGGCCGTCGACGAGGATCCGCTCGCCGTCGAGGCGGACCCGCGTCCCGGAAACCGGATCCGGGACCGGTCGGATCGGGGTGATGGCTCGGACATCGGGGAGGACAGTCGCTTGCATGACCCGAATGTGCGACCGGCCCGTGACATCTAGCGTGTCACGCCCTCGTGGGTTCCGGCTTAGGATGCGTCGCACATGAGCCGATTCCGCCGCGTCCAGCGTTCGTTCGCCGTCGCCGTGGCGATGCTCATCGTGGCGCGCGACCGCGGTCCCGGCCCTCGCAGCGGACCCGCCGACCGGTGCCGATCGCGTCGCCGCGACCGCCCGGAACGCCTGGGACCGCCCGGCCGGCGACGACCCGGGGCGGCTCATCGTCACGTTCAAGCCCGGCACGACGCGCGGTCAGCCGCCGGTCGGTCATCTCGTCGGTCGGCGCCGAGCGACAGGCCGTGAAGCTGCGCCCGGACCGCCGTCGTCCAGGCACGACCCGGCACGGCGGCCGCGACCATCGCCGCGCTGCGGGCCGACCCTCGGGTCGCGCGGGTCAGCGTCGACCACCGCCGCTACCGCGAGGCCGATCCGACCGGCGAGCCCTACTGGGCCGACCTGTGGGGCCTCGACAACACCGGCCAGGATCCGGGCGCTCCGGCACGCCCGACGCCGACATCGACGGCCGGCAGGCGCTGGCGATCACGACCGGGCGTGCCCGCGACGGTCGTGGCGGTCATCGACGACGGCGTCGACTTCAGCCATCCCGACCTCGCGGCACGCGCCTGGACGAACCCGGGCGAGAGCGGCGACGGCAAGGAGACCAACGGCATCGACGACGACGGCAACGGCTACATCGACGACGTCCACGGCTGGGACTTCTGCCACGACGACAACACCGTCCACGACTGTGGACGACGACTTCCACGGCACCCACGTCGCCGGGACGATCGCCGCCTCGCTCGATGGGGTCGGGGTCGTCGGCGTCGCGCCGGGCGTCTCGCTGATGGCGCTCAAGTTCCTCGGCAACGACCCGGCGTGCGGCTACGATTCGATGGCCATCGCGGCGATCGCCTACGCCAAGTCGTTCGGCGTGCGGATCGCCAACGCGTCGTGGGGCGGGCGTCGGCCTGCTGACCGATGCGCCCGAGCTGCACGACGCGATCAGGGACTCCGGGATGCTGTTCGTGGCCGCGGCCGGCAACGACGGCAACGACAACGACATCGGGCCGTGGACCGACGCTGCCCGCCTCGTTCGACCTCCCGAACATCGTGTCGGTCGCGGCCGTCGACGACGACGGCGATCTCGCGGGCTTCTCCAACTACGGGCCGAAGACCGTGGACATCGCCGCGCCCGGCGTGAGCATCCTGAGCACGTTGCCGGCCGAGGCCGGCCATCCCGGCGCCGTGCTGGGGCTGGACTTCAACGGGACGTCGATGGCGACGCCGCACGTGTCGGGCGTGGCCGCCCTCGTCGCCTCGGTCTGGCCATCGATCGCCGACGACCCGACTGTCCTGAAGGCGCGTCTGCTCGGCGAGCGGCAAGCCGTCTCCGGGCACGGCCGGACTGACCGCCACGGGCCGGATCGTGGATGCCTACCGGGCCCTCGACGGCACGGCACCGGCCGCCGTCGAACCCCGACTCGTTCGGGTTCGTGGTCGGGTCCCAGATGTCGTTCGGCGAGCGCCTCGGTCCGGGTCGGCTGGCCGGCCGCGACCGACGACCGCACGGGGATCGGCGCCTACGGGTTGAGCCAGCGCGCGGGTTCTGGCGCATGGGCCACCGTCGATCGCGATCGACGGGCGCGCGCCAGGCGGACCGCACGCTCACGATCGGGACCGCCTGGAGCCTGCGTGTCCGCGCCCGTGACGGGGCCGGCAACTGGGGTGCATGGACGAGCGGCAGGACGATCACGCCCAAGCGCTACCAGGAGTCGAGTCCCAGGGTGAGCTACCACGGCACCTGGCGGGTCGTGGCGACCTCATCGGCGTCGGGCGGGCACCAGCGCTACGCGACACGCAAGGGCGCGTCGGTCACGTTCCGGTTCACCGGCCGGGCGTTCGGGATCGTCGCGCCGAAGGGCGCCAGCCGCGGCAGCGCGAAGATGTATGTCGATGGCGTCTACGTCTCGACGGTGAGCCTGTACCGCTCGAGCTGGAGGCCACGGAACGTGGTGGCGGCACGGTCGTGGTCGTCGTCGGGGTCACACACGGTCAAGCTCGTGGTCGTCGGGACGGCCGGTCACCCGCGCGTCGACGTCGACGCGTTCCTCGTGATCCCCTGAGCGCTCAGCTGCCCCGGTAGGTCGACATCGAGAACGGCGAGATCAGCAGCGGGACGTGATAGCTCCGTTCACGTCCGTGATGTGCAGGTCCACGCTCAGCCGCTCGAAGAAACCGCCACGCCCGAGGTTGAAGTCGAGCCGGTAGTCGCCCGCGGTGAGCGGGCGCTCGAGGAGGTCGCGGACGCGACCGTCGTCATCGGTCAGGGCCTGGGTCATGCGGATCGGGCTTGCCGTCGTCGGCGAGGCGATACAGCGTCACGTGGATGCCCGCCGCCGGTCGTCCCGGCCGGTGTCGAGGACGTGGGTCGAGATGGTCGGGTGTGTCCGGCGCCACGCTATCCTCCGCGCATGGGTACCTTGCAGATCGTCGTCGGTGACCTCCACTTTAGCGCCCGCTGGGAGCCCGCCGCGCCCCGGACGATCGAGGCGATCCGGCACATGCTGCCGATCGAGTCGAAGCTCATCCACTGCCGCTGGACCGGCGAGTCGACATGGATCCCGTTCGGTGACTTCCGGCCGGGTCTCGACTACGAGAACCACACCTCGCACCCGGCGCCGGGGCAGCTGGCGATCTACCCGGGCGGCATCAGCGAATGCGAGATCTTCTTCCCGTACGGCGGCTGCACGACTGCCTCCAAGGTGGGCCAGCTGGCCGCGAACCATTTCGCCTCGGTCATCCCGGACGAGGGCTGGGACGACCGGCTGCGGGAGATGGGGCGGCGATGCCTGTGGGAGGGCGCGCAGGCGATCTCGATCCGCGAGGTGGAGTGACGACGCGGGCGTCTTGCGTGCGAAACGCCACCCTCCTTCGCTGATGCCACTCGAGAGCATCACTGGCGAGCTTGGGGTTTCGGCGATGACGGATCGCCTCCTCCGCGGAGGGATGGTGGTCACGGCGTCGGGTTCGCGGCTCGCGGACGTGGCCGTCGAGGGCGGGCGGATCGCCGCCATCGAACCCGACCTGTCCGGACCCGCCGCGGGTGCCGACGAGGTGATCGACGCGACCGGGCTGCTGGTCCTTCCCGGTGTGATCGATGTCCATACGCACACGCGAGTCGCGTCCGACCTCCACCCGGACCGGTTCTTCCAGGATTCCGTGGCGGCGGCATATCGGCGGCACGACGTCGTTCCTGTCGTTCAACAATCCCGGGCACCGGGTCGTCGCCCGCGGCAGAGCGGTCCCTGCTGACGGGTGTCCGCGAATGGCGGGCCGCGACGGAGGGCGACAGCGCGATCGACTACGGGCTGAGTCTCGCGGTCAGCGGTCATTGCGACGATCCGCTCGCTGAGCTGCCCGCGACGATCGAATCCGGGGTCGCGACATCGAAGGCGTTCATGGTCTTCGACTTCCGGCTGCCCGATCAGCGCCTGTTCGAGGCCATGGGCGTCATGGCCGAGCACGGCGGCATGCTCCAGGTCCACTGCGAAGACCCGGTCCTGCTCGACGCGGCCGTCGCGCGCGCGCTTCAGCGTGGTGACGTGTCACCACGCTACCACGCTACTACGCGACCAAGCTACGTCGAGGCAGTCGCGACGGCACGAGCGCTCGCTTTTGCACGCATGGCCGACGCGCCGGTCCACGTGGTCCACCTCTCGTCGGCGGCGGCGCTCGACGAGGTCCGGCGCGCGAAGGCGGCCGGGGTCAGGGTCTCGGCCGAGACGTGTCCGCCCTACCTGGTCCTGACCGACGAGCGCTACGACGACCCCGATCCGGTGGCCTGCGCTCGCTACGTCATCGCGCCGCCACTCCGCTCCCCCGCCGATCGCGATGCCCTCTGGGAAGGTCTCGCCGACGGCTCGCTCGACCTCGTCGCCACGGACCACGTCGCCGATCGCCTCGACACGGAGAAGGCCGCGGCTGCGAATGGGGTCCCGTTCAACGAGATCAGCAACGGGGCGCCCGGCATCGAGACGCTCCTGGCGATCCTCTACAGCGAGGGCGTCGCCACGGGCCGGATCAGCCTCGAGCGGATGGTCGACCTCCTGGCGACGACGCCGGCCGCGCGCTTCGGGCTCGAACGCAAGGGCGCCATCGAGGTCGATCGTGACGCGGACCTGGTCCTGTTCGACCCCGAGGCACGGCGGACCATCGACGCCCGACGATCTCCACCACACGAGCGACTACACGCCCTACGAAGGGCTCGAGGTCGTCGGCAGCGTTCGTGACGTCCTGGTCCGCGGCCGTGACGTCATCCGCGCCGGCGTATTCGTGGGCCGGCGCGGCGCGGGTTCGTATCTGGAGCGAGGGCGTCCAGCAGGTTGATGCTCTCGAGTGGCATACCGCATTTGGGGCTTTCTGGTCAGGAAATGTGACCCGGCCTTGTCGGGGCACGCAACGAGCCACTATCGGACCAGCCAGATCCTCCATGAACCGTGAAGAGTGCGAAGGCAATGACACCCTTGAGATGACGGGCGGCCATCAGGAGACGGATGAAGGAAACTCGACGACGACCCCGCCAGCCGCCAACCCGATCCAGTCGCTGAAGGAACGGCTCGCGGCCGCCCGCGAGGCTTCGGGATCAGTACCTGGCAAGAGGTGGGTGAGCATCAACCGCGCAGCCTTCGCGCGGGTCGCTTGTCGGCCGACTTCCAGAGCGCTGTTCAGCACGCCTGCATTGCCCGATGGCACCGAATCGACGTAGGACGCCTCGGCGAGGAGGAGGTCCGTCCCGTCGGCAAGGGCCACCAGAACGTCGCTCGGACCGGCATCGCCCGTGTACGTGATCGACGTCCCACTCGCCGAGATCCGAACGCCGGCGTTCGGGATGGAGTGCGGCAGCGGTCGCGACGCGATCTCGAACGGGCCGATCGCGAACGAATCGCCGGCCTCGAATTCCCGCACCTCGCAGGCGCCCTTCAGGGCCCTGATCTGGTCCAGCGCCAGCACCGGACCGAGGGCATCCGGCAGGGCGTAAGCCGGCAACTGCGGTGCCGGGCTGTCGCCCATGAGGCGAGCGCGGAGGAGCGGATTGAGGTCGGCGACGTGATCGGGATGCCCGTGACTGACGAGCACTGCGTCGATCGCGCCGCCCGGCACGATCTCGAGCAGCCGGGGGACGATCGCGTAGCCGGGATCGACGAGCAGCCGGAACCCCACGTGCTCGATGAGGTAGCCGCTGCACGCGCCCGCAGCCGGCGGGTACCCGCCGGCACCGCCCAGAACGGTGAGTCTCATCGGTGGAGTTTGCCGTGGCCGCACTGCGCGCGCCACAACCCTGCTACTGGAGCGTGTGGACGGTCGCAACTTCCACGAATCCGAGCATGCGCAAGATCGGCGCGGAGGACCCATATTGCGCTTGAACCGCGAGGCCCGGTAGGCCCAGCCGGATCGCCTCGTCCCAGCGCGCGCGGACGAGAGCGCGGTAGCAGCCTTGACCGCGCGCCTGGGGCAGCGTCGAAGCGCCGCCGAGGTAGAGCCCGGCCGTGACGCGGTCAGCTACAGCAAAGGCGACAGGCCTGCCCTCGAGGTAGGCGAGCCAATGCAGGCCGCCGCGTCGCTGTCGGCGCTCGAAGACCTGCTCGGCGCGTTCGCGTTCTGCGGCTGCCGCCGCGTCGGACCAGGTCGCTGACGCGAGCATGATCTCGAGACCCGCGAGGTGTTCCTCAAGGGTCTCGATCCGCCGGACTTCGACCCCGTCGACTGCCGGCGGCTCGTCTTCCAGCGCCATCGCGGCGACGAGCGGTTCGAACGGCGGCTCCGGGTCTGTCAGGCCAAGGGCGCGCAGGCGCTCTGGCAGCCCTGCCGGTGTCGCGGAGGAGCCAACGTTCCAGATCACGGGCTCGATCCCCGCCGTCAGCCGTCGGATCTCGGCGACAGCGCCGGCGGTCTGCTCCGCGTCATCGGTGAGCCGGAGTCGACAGACGCCCGCCCAGCGCCGGTGCGGGCCGATCGTGAGACAGAACCGCTCGTCGACGTATCGATCGGCACCTTCCGGCGGTTCGATGTAGAAATCCGGATCCTCGGAGAGGGCGATGAGCGCTGACGAGATCGGAGAAGCAGTCATCCTTCGCTGGTCGCAGAGCGCGCTGCTACTCGAGCAGCGAGTACGCGCGCAACGTCAGGAAGTCCGCGAAGTCGTCGTCGAGGACGAGCCGATCGAGCAGGTCGGCGGCCTCGGCCAGGCGACCCTGCGCCGAGCCGCCGAGGCGGTCGAGTTCCTCGTCTCGGATCGAGGCGTACATGGCGCCATCAAAGGTGCGGCCGTCGGCAAGTGCCACGGCGCGCGTCCGCCAGTGCCACAGTTGCGAGCGCGAGATCTCGGCGGTCGCCGCGTCCTCCATGAGGTTGTCGATGGCGGCCGCGCCGATACCCCGGAGCCACGAGTCCAGGTAGGCAAGGGCCACGCGGATGTTCGCCCGGACGCCGGCCTCTGTGACCGCGCCGCCGGGGACCGCGAGATCGAGCAGCTCCGCCGCCGAGACCGAGACCTCGTCGCGGAGCCGATCCTTCTGGTTCGGTCGCTCGCCGAGCACGCCGTCGAAGACCTCCTTCGCCACCGGCACGAGGTCCGGATGCGCGACCCACGTCCCATCGAATCCGTCGCGGCTCTCGCGCTCCTTGTCGTCGCGGACCTTGGCCAGCGCGACCTCGGTCACCGCGGGATCGCGGCGGTTCGGGATGAACGCGGCCATCCCACCGATCGCGTGCGCCCCGCGGCGGTGGCAGGTCTGCACGAGCAGTTCCGTGTACGCCCGCATGAACGGGACGGTCATCGTGAGTTGCGACCGGTCGGGTACGGCCAGATCGGGCGACGACCGCAGTTTCTTGATCCCGCTGAACAGGTAGTCCCAGCGTCCGGCGTTGAGGCCCGCAGCGTGCTCGCGAAGCTCGTACAGGATCTCGTCCATCTCGAACGCAGCGAGGATCGTCTCGATGAGCACGGTCGCCCGGATCGACCCGCGCCCGAGCCCGAGCGCGGTCTGGCCGTACACGAAGACCTCGTTCCACAGCCGCGCCTCGTGGTGCGATTCGAGCTTGGCGAGGTACAGGTACGGCCCGCTCCCCCGCCGCAGCGCCTCGGCGCCGTTGTGGAACAGGAACAGCCCGAAATCGAACAGCGAGGCCGACACCGGCACCTCATCCACGAGCATCCCCGACTCGATGAGGTGCCAGCCGCGCGGTCGGACGACGAGCGTGGCCGTCTCGCCGGCGAGCCGGTACTCCTTGCCGTCCGGCGACTCGAAGGTCAGCGTCCGCCGGATGCCGTCGTGGAGGGCCGCCTGGCCACCGACGACGTTGGCCCACGTCGGCGAGAGCGCATCCTCGAGGTCGGCCATGAACACGCTCGCGCCCGAGTTCAGCGCATTGATCATCATCTTCGGCTCGGCCGGGCCGGTGATCTCGACCCGCCGGTCGTCGAAGTCGGGCGGCGCCGGCGCGACGGTCCACTCGGCATCCCGGACGTGCTTCGTCCCGGCGAGGAAATCCGGCATCACCCCCGCATCGAGCTCTTCCTGGCGCTCGTGGCGGCGATGGAGGATGTCCAGCCGCGCCGGCCCGAACCGCCGCTGCAGGTCCGCGACGAAGGCGAGTGCCTCGGGCGTCAGGATCAGCTCGGAGCCCGGGACGGCACCGCGCCGGAGCTCGATGCCATCCACCTCAGCCCTCGCCGCGCCGGACGGTCGCCTCGATCAGCCCGTGCGGTTCGGTCGTCGGCGTGTAGATCTCGCGGTCGTTCTCGAGACCGAACGGGCGCAGGTCGACCAGCCAGTGGTGGAGGTTGGGCAGGACCATGCGGACCTCCTCGACCTCGTCGTGGCGATCGAGGATGGCCCTGGCCATGATCCAGATCGACGTCTGGACCGACGGACTGTCGTGGTCGGCGAACGACTCGAGGAGCGTCGTCCGCACGTCGAGGAAGACCCGGTCGAAGTCCAGGTCGGGCGAGCCGTAGCGCCAGATCGCCGTGACCCTGGTCGCCATCAACCGGTCGTCGGTCTCGGGCAGGGTCGTGTACTCGTCGCGCGGGAAGCCGCTGAACGCGGAGCGCGTCGTCTTCATCACGACGAGGTCCTCGACGCCGGCCTCGACCGTGGTCGCGGCGCGCGTGGCCGTGATCGTCGCGACCCGGGTGCCCTCGCCGCCGCGCACGAACGCATCCGGAGCGGGCGTGCCGGCGACGTCGATGGGGCGCCAGTGATGGCCCTTGATGTTGACCGTCGCGATGTCGACCTGCGGCGCCTCGAGGAAATGCTCGGCGAGCGCCCGGCCGTAGTCCTCGAGCGGGCCGTCGAGGTGCGTCTTGGCGAACGCGTAGGCCGTGTTCTTCATCGTGTCGGTGGCGATGACGAGGCTGTTGTCGCCGTCGGTGTGAGCCGCCGCGAAGTCGCCCTCGAGGGCGATCGCCACGGTCAGGTCACGGAGCTGGTCGCCGTCGGGTCCGCGGGCGACGCGGACGAGACGGATGGCCGCCTTGCCGTAGCGGTTGGCCGCCAGTTCGATCATGTCGTCAGGGTCGCATATCGGGCGCGGGCGATGTCGATGACGGCGTCCAGGGCGCGCTCGATCTCGGCCTCACGGTCGGCCCCGAGCGCGGTCCGGAAGTCGGGCAGCAGCGCGGCGCGCGGCCGACCCGCGACGAAGACGCAGTAGCGGAACCCGAAACGCGCCTCGTAGGCGGCGTTGAGGCGCTCGAGCTCGGCCGCGACCGCCGCGTCCTCGGCACCCGGTGCCTGCTCCACGCGTGAGAGATCGGAGACCGCCGCGGGGGCAGCCCCGAGGCGCGGATGCGCGTCGATCAGTTCGAGTTGCTCGTCGCGCGGCATCGCGTGGGCGATCTCGCGCGCTCGGTCGAACATCGCATCCACCGAATCGAAGGGGCGCGCCATCGCGAGCCGCCCGAGGAAGCCGCGGGCGCCCTCGAACAGCGGCGCCACCGCCGACACGAACGCGCCGGGTGCGATGACGTCCAGCTCGTCGAGCGATGCCGCCATCACCAGCCGCCGGCCTCACGGATCAGGCGATGCAGGACGCGCGCGGCCACGAGCCGGCGGTACTCCGCGGTCGAGCGGACGTCGTCGATGGGCTGGAGCTCCGCGGCGAGCGTCTCGGCCGCCTGGTCGGCCGTTTCCGGGGTCGGCGGCCGGCCTTCGAGGACCGCCTCCGTGGCGGTGGCACGGATCGGCGTGGCTGCCACGGACCCGAGGGCGAGACGGACATCGGTCCAGGGCGACACGGGAGCGAGCGGTGCGCTCGCGGCCCCATCTCGCCAGCCGAGCGCCACGACGACCTTGCTGATCGACTGGGCGCGTCGCGTCCCGACCTTGCGAAAGCGCATCTCGCGACCGGCCAGCAGTGGGACGCGGATCCGGAGCAGCAGTTCGTCCGGGGCGAGCGCCGTCTGGCGGTAGCCCGGCCAGAACTCGTTGGCCGGGACGTCGCGCTCGCCACGAACGGAGCCCAGGACGAAGACGGCATCCGCGGCAAGGAAGACCGGCAGCGTGTCGCCGGCCGGCGATGCGTTGGCGATGTTCCCGCCGATCGTGCCGCGGTTCTGGATCTGGGCGGCACCGATCGTCGCGGCCGCCTCGACCAGCACGGGGAGATGCTCGCCGCACAGCGCCGAGCGACGGATCTCCGTGTACGTCGTCAGGGCACCGAGACTGATCGCGTCGCCATCGATGGCGATGCCGCGCAGCTCGTCGAGCCGCCACAGGTCGAGGATGCGCTCGGGCGGTTCGCCGAGCTCACCGGTCAGGGCGACCATCAGGTCCGTCCCGCCCGCGATCGGCTTGGCCGGCGCGGCCGCCAGCAGCGCGAACGCCTCGCCGAGGTCGCGCGGGCTCGTGACGGGCGGCTCGACGGGCATCGGTCAGCTCGGCGGACCGGCGCCGGCGCGACCGGCCGACGACGAGCAGCACGAGCGAGGCGATGATCGCCGAAGCCGATCGCCAGCTGCTTGGGCGAGACCGCGACCGACAGCGCCGGATCGGTCGGGCTGAACGCCGCGGCGGCTCGGCGGTCGGTCGGCCTCGCCGCGCACCGTGTCGGAGACGGGCTGTCACGGTTGCGGCCTTGCCGTTCGTCGGGACGGCGATCCGGTCGGAGTCGGGGCTCATCGAGTGGGGTCCTCCTGCAGCGCGGGCGATGGCCTCGACGATCTTGGTATAGCCGGTGCAGCGACAGAGGTTGCCCGCGATGGACTCGCGGATCGCGTCGTCGTCCGGGCCGCCGCCGGCATCGAGGTAGGCGCGGGCCGCCATCAGCATCCCGGGCGTGCAGATCCCGCACTGGGCACCGCCGGTCTCGAGGAAGGCCTGCTGGAGCGGATCGAGCGAGTCGGGCGCCGGCGCGAGTCCCTCGACCGTAGCGATCGTCGCGCCGTCGACCTGGCAGATCGGAACGAGGCACGAATCGACCGGCGCGCCGTCGAGCAGGACGGTGCACGCGCCGCACTCGCCTTCGCCGCAGCCCTCCTTCGTGCCGGTCAGCGCGAGGTCCTCGCGCAGGACGTCGAGCAGGCGGCGCATGCCCGGCGACGTCGACCTCGACGTGCGAGGCGTTGACGGTGAAGCGAAAGGCGGTCATCGAGTCGTGCCCGTCGGTGCGGCAGCTTCCGAGGCGCCCGGCGGCAGCGGGGCCGCCGCGGCGACGCCTGCGAGTGCCGCGAGGATCCGTTCCGGACTCGCCGGCAGGTCCGCGATCCACGCACCGGTCGCATCCGCGATGGCCGCGACGACCGCCGGTGCGCCGACATCCATCGGCAGCTCGCCGACGCCCTTCGCGCCGTGCGGGACCGCGTCGAACGGCGCCTCGACCAGGATCGTCGTGATCCGCGGTGCGTCGAGCGAGGTCGGGATGATGTAGGTGGCGAGCCGGTCGTTGAGATAGCGGCCGTCGCGCAGCTTGATCTCCTCGATCGTCGCGTAGCCGACGGCCTGGAGCGTGCCGCCCTCGACCTGGCCCTCGGCAAGGACCGGATGGATGACCCGGCCGATGTCGTCGACGGCGACGACATCGCGGACCCGGACCTCACCGGTATCCAGGTCGACGTCGACGGTCGCGACGCAGGCCGCCCAGCCGAACGCCGGATAGGCGTCGCCGCGATAGGTCGTGTCGTCGAAGCCGACGCCCGGATACGGTTCGAAGCGCTGGTCGATCCGCAGCGCGCCGCTGGTCCGGGCGTAGTCGCGGTACGTCGCCGCGAACGACCCGCCGGTGGCCGCCTCGACCTGGTCGCGCAGCCGGCCGGCGGCCTGGATCAGCAGCCCGCCGACGACCATCGCGGTCCGCGAGGCCACCGTGGGCCCCGAATCCGGCACGTATGCCGTGTCCTGCGGCGCGATGTCCACGGCCTCGATCGGGACGTCCAGGGCGTCCGCGACGAGCTGCGGGAAGATCGTCTTGGTCCCCTGCCCCATCTCGGTCGAGGCGACGAGGATGTCGATGCGGCCGTCGCCGGTCAGCTCGAGTGAGGCGACCGAGGCGAGCTTGACCTCGCCCGAGCCGGTGAAGCCGGCGCCGTGCCAGGCCAGCGCGAGGCCGACGCCGGTCGCGATCCGGTGCCGCTCCGTGCGAAGGGGCGAGCCCGGGATGGTGCCCGAACCCGCCCGCTGCGAGCGCTGGGCCGCGGACCGCGCTCGAGCTCGCTCGTACTCGCCGGCCTCGGCCGCTCGCTCGAGGACCTCTTCACCGGCCACGCTCGAGCGCAGGACCTGCCCGGTCGGCGTCGTGTCGCCGAGCCGGTAGACGTTGCGCCGGCGGATCTCGAGCGGGCTGATGCGGAGCGCGTCGGCGATCCGGTTGAGATGGGTCTCGGCGGCGAATTCGGTCTGCGGCGCGCCGAACCCGCGGAACGCACCGTTGGGTGGCGTGTTGGTTCGTGTCGCCCGGGCGCGGATGCGAACGTTGGGGCAGCGATACGGACCGCCGGCGTGGATCGCGCCACGCGACAGCACGACCGGGGTCAGCGTGCAGTACGCCCCGCCGTCCATGACGACCTCGATCTCCTGGGCGAGCAGCCGGCCATCGCGGGTCACGCCGGTCCGGTGGCGGACGATCGCCGGGTGTCGCTTGGTCGTGGCCGCGAGGTCCTCGTGTCGGTCGTAGATCATCCGCACCGGCCGCTGGGCCTTGCCGGCCAGGAGCGACGCGTGCAGCGCGATCATCGAGGGGTACTCCTCCTTGCCCCCGAAGCCGCCACCGGTCTCCGCCTGGACGACCCGAGCCTGCCGGTCATCCATCCCCAGACCGCGCTTGAGCGCCGTGTGGACGTAGTACGGGCATTGCAGCGAGCCGTGGACGGTGACGCCGCCGTCACCGGAGGGGACCGCGATCATCGCGTTGTTCTCGATGTACAGCTGCTCCTGGTGGCCGACGCGGTACTCGCCCTCGAGGATCAGGTCCGCGGCGGCGAACGCGGCCTCCGGGTCGCCGACGGCCATCTCGTAGGCCGCGAACTGGTGGTCGGACGCCTCCGGGTCGAAGACCGCGGGGAGCTTGCTCCGTGCGGACCGTGACCGCGTGGCGGGCGGCCCGGAGCGTGGCCCGGTCCGGCGCCGCGATGAGCAGCAGCGGCTCGGCATGGTGCTGGATCTCGCCACCGAGCGGGACGAGGATCGGCTGGTCGGCCTTGATCGAGCTGACGACGTTGTCGCCCGGGATATCGGCCGCGGTCACGACGATGACCGAGCGCCAGTCGAAGGCGGGATCGAGATCGATCGCCACGAATCGCGCGTGCGCGTCGGTCGAGCGGATCGTCGCCCCGAACCAGGCGCCCGGGAAGACCAGGTCATCGGCGTACTTGGCGGCACCGGTCAGCTTGGCCGGACCTTCGCGCCGGAGCGGAGCGGCTCCGCGGGCCCTGCCGGGCACGATCGTCCCGGGCTGGACGACGACCGGGCTGGGCGCCTCGGTCCGCGTCGTCAGGTCGGGCACGGGCCATCCTCCATGGCGTCTGACTCTATCACCCGGAGGGCGAGCTTCAGCGGTCGAGCGCCGCCGCGTAATGGCGATACCAGTCGCTGGTGAAACGTTCAGCGGGGTCGAATCTGCGCTTGGCGGCGACGAACTCGCGGAACCGCGGGTGACACGCCTCGACCTGCTCGAGCGACGCGAAGCGGTGGTACGTCAGGTAGAACGACCCGCCGTGGGCATGCGCGATATCGATCAGGAGCCCGAATGCCTCGGCCGAGCTCGCCAGACCGGCCGCATCGTGCGGCGTGTGCAGGTTGAAGATGATGCAGGCCCACGCCTCCCGAGCCCACGCGAGGACGGCCTCCTCATCGCGCTCGACGAGCCGGATCGTGCCGTAGACGACGAGCGGGTCGCCGTCGCGCAGGGCCTCGACCGCGTCGGCCATGAAGGCGGCCAGCCGCGCTCGCGGGACGTACAGCTCGGTGATGATCTCGCTGCCGGGGACGGTTGCTCCGAGGTACCTGTCGAGCTCGGCGTGGTAGCCCGCGATGTACTCGCTCCGCTGGTGCAGATCCGACCAGTACAGCTGGCCCGAGGTCGCCGTGTAGTGCGTGACGTACGCCTCGGCCGCGGCGGCGCGATCGGTGTGGGTGAGATAGAGCAAGCCGGCCCCAGTCCATCCGCGACAGGGCGCGCTGGCCGTCGGGGATCGCCGTCGCGGTCTCGTCCGGGCCGTAGCACGAGAAGATGCCGACGCGCAGGAAGTCGGGCGAGCGCTCGTCGATGGAGAACTGGCAGTCGCCGAACAGGAAGCCATGCGCGATCCGGTCATCGAACCGCTCCATGAGCTCGTCGATCGTCGTCAGGGTGACGACCCGCCGGAGGATCCGCCGCGGGGCCAGCCGCAGGCGGACCGACGTCACGACGCCGAGCAGCCCGTAGCCGCCGATGACGAGACCGAACAGGTCGGCGTCGCTCGTTCGGCTGACCTCGCGGACATCGCCCGAGGGATCGACCAGCGTGAACGATTCGACGTCGGCGCTGATCGGACGCTGGGTCAGGCCGCGCCCGTGGATGTCGGCGGCCAGCGCGCCGCCGAGCGTGAGATGGTCGGCGCCGGTCTGCTTCTGGCGGATGCCCCAGGCGCCCGGGTCGTCGACGTGCTCCGCCTGGAGAGCGAGGAGGCCGTCGATCAGCTCGGCCCACTCGATGCCGGCCTCGGCATCGACGATCCCGGTCTCCGGGTCGAGCGCGACGATCCGGTTCATCGCGCGCATGTCGAGGTGGACGGTGTCGGTACCGAACTGCTGGCCGCCCATCGCGTGGCGCGACCCCGCGATGCTGACGCCACGTCCCTCGGCGGCGGCCGCGCGGACCGCTGCGACCACGTCGGCGACCGTCCCGGGCCGGACGACCCGCGCGACGGTCGTCGGGTTGAGCGCCGAGTGCGCGTCGTTGAGGACCACGGCTTCGCCTGACGTCGTCATTTTCGAGCCTCCGCCAACGGTCGTGAGGTAGGGTGGCGCGACCGTGGAGGCCGATGATGCACCGAGGGCGTGAGGCCGACGTCGTGGTCGTCGGGGCGGGACCGGCCGGGTTGGCGATCTCGCGCGAATTGCGAACCCGGGACATCGACCACGTCGTGCTCGAACGCGGCGCGGTCGGCCAGAGCTGGCGACGCTATTACGACGGCCTCGTGCTCCATACCGGCCGGCACCTCTCCTCGCTGCCCGGGCGGCCCTTCCGTCGCTCGGACCCACAATTCGTGACGCGCGACCGGTTCGTCCGTTACCTCGACGAGTACGCGGCCGCGATGGACCTGCCGATCGAGGCCGGGACGGACGTGACGGCGATCCGCCGCGACGACGGCCACTGGGCCCTGGATGGCGCGGGCGGCGAGGGTGGTTCGATGGAGCCATGGCAGTGCCGGGTCCTCGTGGTCGCCACCGGCATCGCGTCATCCCCGGTCGTGCCGCATCTGCCCGGCCAGTCGGAGTTCCGCGGGCGGATCCGCCATTCGATCGACTACCACCGGCCCGAGCCGTTCGCCGGCCGCAGTGTCCTCGTCGTGGGTGCCGGCAACTCGGGCGGCGAGATCGCGGCGGAGCTGGCGCGCGTCGCGGCGCCCGTCTCGATCGCCATCCGGTCCGGCGTGGTCGTCGTGCCGCGCGAGATCGCCGGTATCCCGAGCCAGTACCTCGGGATGCTCATCCGGCGATTGCCGCGGTTCCTCGCGGGGCCGATCGTCACCGCCGCCACGCGACGCCGGATGCGCCGCCTGCCGCCGTCGCTGCCACGCTCGCACGCGAGCCCGCTCGACGAGATCCCGCTCATCGGGATGCACCTGCCCGACGCGATCACGGCCGGCACGGTCGTGGTCAGGCCGGCGGTCGTCGGGTTCTCGTCGGAGGCCGTGCGCTTCGCCGACGGCTCCGAGGCGGCGTTCGATGAGGTCATCCTGGCGACCGGGTTCCGCGCGGCGCTCGACCCGCTCGCCGGGGTCGTGACCCGAGACACCCGGGGCTTCGCCCGCCGCAGCGACCGGGTGACCAGCGCAGAGCAGCCGGACCTGTACTTCGTCGGGCACGAATACGATGCGTCGGGCGGCATCGCCAACATCCGGCACGACGCCCCGCTCGCTGCGAGCCGCATCGCCGATCGTCTCCGAGTCGCCGGGCGGTGAACGGGTTCCCGCCGGGAATGAGCCTTCCGGATCCGACCGTGACGGCGGAGATCCTCGCCCTCCTCGGCGGGCTGTTCGCGCTGCGTGTCGTCGGCCAGGCGATCGTCGTCCGGTGGGCGCCGGCGTGGCTGCCGCCGATGTCCGAGTGGTATTCGGGCGTGTTGCCGTACCCGCAGCTGCTGGCGACCCAGCTCGTGTTGCTCGGGCTCATGGGCGTGGTCGTCGCCGGTCTGGCGCTCGGCTGGCCCGCCATCGCCGATCCGCGCCCGGCGCTCGGGACGCTGTTGCTGCTCATCGCCTGGCCGTATGGGCTGTCCATGCCGGTCCGCTACGGCGTCCGGATGTGGCGGCATCCGGAGGCGCGCTGGACCGGACGGACGATCCCGATCGTCTTCCACGTCGTCCTCGCGACGTGGCTGTTCGTGCTCGGGAGCTACCTGCGACCGGTCGGCTGAGTGAACCCGCGCGCCGCCACGTAGAAGCAGGCGATCGCGACGGCCTGGATCGTGTGATAGGTCGCGTTGTGGTCGAACAGCCGCGGATGGATGGCGATCCGGCGGATCTGGACGGCGGCAGCCCCGAACGTCAGGCCGAGCCCGGCCGCCGCGATGGCCGACGGAGCGCGGACGACGGGATCTGCGAGGCCACGGAGGAGCGCGGCAGCCAACGCGAGGCGAGCCCGGGATGTACGTGGCGATGGCGACCTTGTACGGCGGATTCGTCTGTGACAGCACCACGAGATAGGCCGCGTGGATCGCGATCATCACCCGTTGGAGGGACGTCGCTGCCGCGCGCGGCAGCGCAAGCACGGCCGCCAGGCACCATCCGCACAGTCCCGCGATGCCGATCGACCCGAGCGAGACCCGCCAGAGCCACTGACGTGCCGGGCGTTCCCGATCCGGGAACAGGCCGTGGAGCGCGGCGCCCGCCAGCGCGGCTGCGCTCGTCGCGCCGAACAGGACCACGAACCAGCGCCGGGTGGAGACGGCGGCGGGAGAGCGCAGCCCATCGTCTCGTCGCGCGCGGGCCATGAGGAGCGCGAAGGCGCCTGCCTCGACGCCGATGGCGAGATCGGTCAAGGCGACGGCCGGCTCGTGAAGGTTGATGCGCATCTGCGACCCTCAGTCCCGCCCGTGACGAAGGCCGCGGCCCGGCGTCGCGCCCGTGTGGATCGCCGTCCGTCGACGACGAGCGTGCCGGCAACGATGACCTGCTCGATGCCGACCGGGTACGAGCGCGGCGTCGTCGTACGTGGCGGTCGAACGGACCGTGGCCGGGTCGAACACGACGAGGTCCGCGACCGCGCCGTCGCGGATGACGCCGCGATCGCGCAGGCCCGAGCCGGGCGGCCGGGCCGAGGTCATCTTGCGGACCGCCTCCTCGAGGCTGAGCAGCGCCTCGTCGCGCACGAACTGGCCGAGGATGCGCGGGAAGCTGCCGTAGGTCCGCGGGCTGGGCTTGTCGCCGAGGAACGTGCTGTCGGTGCCGACCATCCCGACCGGATGGGCCACGAACAGGGGCAGACGTCTCCGCGGCCGGACCGGACGTCACCTGGCTGATGCCGAGGTCCTCCGCGAGCAGCAGGTCGCAGATGACGTCGAGCGCGTCGTGGCCGGTCTCGGCCATGACGTCGGCCACGGTCCGGCTCTCCCAGCGCAGGTTCTCGGGCCGATGGAAGGCTCCCAGCCGGACGTCCGCCCAGCCGGCCGCGCTGGCATACGACGCGCCGCGCGCCGTGAACTCGGCCCGGACGCGGTCGCGTGCGGCACGGTCCGCGAGTCGTTCCTTGAGCGGACCCGGCCCGCCGGCCTGGATCCACTGCGGCAGCTGGATGAGCAGCCGCGTGTAGGCCCACTCGGACGGGTAGGTGTCGAAGGTGATGTCGAGCCCGTCGGCGCGGGCGTCGTCGATGAGCGCGAGCATCGGCTCCGGGCCGCCCGGGTGCGTCGCGCGGTGATAGAAGTGGGTGATGTGGGCGGGCGCGTCCGGCCCGCCGGCCGATCTCGATGGCCTCGCGGAACGGGTCGAGCTAACGGTCGCCGAGCGGGTAGCGGACGTGGCTGTGGTAGAAGCCGCCGGCCCGGCCGGCCTCCGCGGTCAGTGCCGCGAGCTCCTCGGTCGTGGCGAAGGACCCCGGCGGGTAGTCGAGGCCGGAGCTGAGCCCGAAGGCGCCGTCGGCCATCGCCTCGCGCAGGATCGCCGCGCATCCGGTCGATGCGCGCGCGCGTCGGCAGGGACGTCGTCCCAGCCGAGCGCCGCGATCCGGAGCTGGGAGTTGCCGACGAGCGTGGCGACGTTGAGGCTGACCGTCCCGTCGTAGCGGTCGAGGTAGCTCGCGACCGACGTCCAGTCGTAGTCGATGGCGGGCCGGCCGTCGAGGCCGGCATCGAGGTCGACGAACGCCTCGAGATCCTCGCGACGGCCGAACGGCGCAAAGCCGTTGCCGTCGACGCCGACGAGCTCGGTCGTGACGCCCTGGCGGACCTTGGGCTCGTGCCGGCCGTCCGCCAGGATCATCAGGCCGCCGTGGCTGTGGAGGTCGATGAAGCCGGGCGCGACGACCTTCCCGGTCGCGTCGATCGCGCGCGCGACGTGCGCCGGCGCGACCTGCCCGGCCTCGATGACGCGGATCCGGCCGTCGACCACCGCGACGGCGCCCGGTCGACCGGGCGCGCCCGTGCCGTCGACGATGGTCGCGCCGGTGATGAGCAGGTCGGCATGTTCGGTCATCGGGCGCCCGCCCCACCCGGCCCGGGCAGGCGCCGGCCGCGGACCCAGGCCGCCTGGACCATGTCCGGGATGCGCCCGGAAGATGAGCCGGCTCGCGAGGTCCGCCGGATCCGTGTCGGTCACCCCGGGGAGTGGCGCGGTCACGACCGGATCGACGACGATCAGATCCGCCTCCTTGCCGGCTTCGAGCGAGCCGATCGACCTCGCCCAGGCCGAGCGCTCGCGCGCCGTCGAGCGTCCCGAGCTCGCAGCCAGTCGAACGCGTCCAGGATCGGTCCCTCGTCACCGACCATCGATCGTCGCGCCATCTGCGCGTAGGCGCCGACGCGCATGACCGAGAAGATCGAGGCGTCCGGTCCGCCCGAGACGTCGGACCCGAGTCCGATCGACAGCCCGGCCGCGCGGTAGCGCGCCAGGGGCATCACCCCGGCCCCGATGAACAGGTTCGAGGCCGGGCAGTGCGCGACATGGGTCCCGGTCTCGACGAGTCGGGCCAGCTCGCGGTCCGAGAGATGGATCGCATGGGCCAGGATGGTCCGTCGCCCCGAGGCCGCCGGCACGGTCGTAGACGTCGACGTAGTCCTCGGCATCGGGATGCAGGCGCGCGACCTCGGCGATCTCGAACGGGTCCTCGCTGACGTGGGTCTGCCACCAGGTGCCGGTCGACGCGGCGAGGGCGGCCGATTCGCGCAGCATCTCGGCGCTGCACGAGACGGCGAAGCGCGGCGTGACCGCGTAGCCGAGGCGGCCGTCGTCGGCACCGTGCCAGCGCGCGATGAGGTCGGCGGATTCGCGCAGCGAGCGGTCGAGGATGGTCGAGGGCTCGATGTCGGGTCGTAGGTGCCGCGATCCATCATGACCTTGCCCAGGATGGCCCGGATGCCGTTCGCCTCGGCCGCGCGGAACGCGACATCCATCGCCGCCTGCGTAGACGACGCCGTAGGCGAGCGACCGTCGTCGTGCCGGCCGCCGCGAACGCCTCGAAGATGG
The DNA here is from genome assembly GCA_963776385.1 of uncultured Chloroflexia bacterium. Lineage (GTDB taxonomy): Bacteria > Chloroflexota > Limnocylindria > Limnocylindrales > CSP1-4 > SPCO01. The sequence goes on along the minus strand of CAVZME010000005.1, from coordinate 329,067 downwards.
CCGGCGCGAGACGCTCCGCGACGGCCGGGTCCGACCACGACTGCTCGGTCGGGAAGGTCAGCCGGTCGAGCCAGGTCAGCAGGTCGAGCGCGAACCCGACCCCCGCGTTCGGCATCTGGGGCAGGTGGGCGTGGAGGTCGACCATGCCGGGCATGACGACCCACGGGCGAAGGTCGGTCGCGCGGGCGGCCTCATCGGCCCGGTCGCCGGCAGCGCCGGCGAAGGTGATCCGCCCCGCGGCATCGACCACGACGAGTCCGTCGGGCTCGTGGCGCGTGCCGCCCGCGTCGAGCGGAGTCAGCAGGCGCGCCCGGATCGCGAACGGGGGCCCGCTCGGGAGGTCCATCGCGACAGGCTAGCAGTGGCGCCGAGACATGACGAGACCCGGATCGGAGCGATCCGGGTCGTCGTTGGCACGTGCAGCGGCGTCGCGCCGTGGCGGCTTAGCGCTTCTTGCCGCGAACCTCGAACAGGTGAGCCGTCCACTCGGATCCGCCACGATCCAGGGTGGCCGAGCTGCCGTGCCAGCCGCAGGTGCAGGTGATGGTCTGCGCCTGGTGCTTGTACTCGTCGATGACGTGCTTGAACGGCTCGACCGTGGTGGGCTTGACAGGCGGGCGACTGTTCACACGGACTCCTGCGCGGGGTGGGATGGCGGGCCGCAGGCGGGTCGCGGCGGGCCACCAATCATACCCGATTTCCGCGGTTTCCCGCTCGGGACGCGGCCCCACTCCCCGTCAGTCGCCCGCCGGCAGCAGGTCCTCGCGGACGAGATCGTCCGTCGTGACCGGCGTCCTTGACCAGCCCGAGCGTCGTCATGAACTGGATCGACGTCGTCCAGCCGTCGCGGTCGATCGCGCCGAGACCGTGATCGGCCTGGGTCGGCGCCGGTCCACGATTCGATGGTCGCGGCGAGCACGGCCGCCTGCGTCTCGCGCGACGCCGCGAGCTCCGGGACCGCCGCGATCGCGGCATCCAGCCCGACCGTCGGATCGGCCTTGATCTCGTTCATCGCCTGGAGCGTGGCCGCCACGAATGCCGCGATCGCGTCGTGCTTGGCGTCGATCGTCTTGGTCGAGGCGATCAGCCCCGGCCCCGGCAGCGGCGTGATGCCGTCGATGCGCAGGACGACCGCCTTCTGCCCGTGCTGCTCGAGCTGGATCGGCTCGTTGTTCGCGAACCCGGTCGCCGCGTCCACGGCGCCCCGCTCGACGGCCGCCTCCTGGGTGAAGTCGGGGTATTCGACGATCTCGACGTCATCGGTCTTCAGGCCGGCCGAGGCGAGCATCGCCTGGAGCATGATCCAGCCCGAGCCGTAGCGGCCCGGCGTGCCGATCTTCTTGCCCTTGAGATCGGCCGGCTTGGTGATCCCGGACGAGGCCTTGGCGAAGACGACGTTCGGGAACTGGCCGTAGATCGTCGCGACGTATTCGACCGGGATGCCGTTGCTGGCCGCCGGGATGACGCTCGTCCCGTCGCCGATCCCGACGTCGATGGTGCCCGCCCCGACGAGCGGGATGAGGTCCGGGTCGATCTTGTTCTGGAACTCGACGTCGAGGCCGCCCTCCGCGTAGTAGCCCTTCTGCTGGGCCAGGTAGAACTGCGCGAACTGGACGCTCGGGATGAAGCCGAGGCCGACCACCAGCTTCGTCGGCGTGAGGCTCGCGTCGGGCGACTCGCCCGGTGCGGTCGCCACGGGCGGGTTCGACGGCGGCACCGAACCCGACCCGCCTCCCGACCCGCTGCACGCCGCCACGAGCGATGCGATGACGACGAGGACGAGGACGGGAGCGGCGGGACGGGGACGCGACGACACGAGGACCTCCATTCGCTTGGCTGCGGGCCGCACGGTCAGCGGACCCCGATGAGCCGGCGTTCGACGCCGACGACGATGAGATAGAGGGCGACGCCCACGAGGGCGATGGTCAGGAGCGTGGCGAACATCAGCGGGATGTCGAACAGCGACCCGCGCGCGAGGTTGATGAGGACGGCCAGGCCCTTGCTCGCGCCGGCCCATTCGCCGACGACGGCGCCGACGACCGCGAGGGTCACGCCGACGCGCAGCCCGCCGAAGATGTTCGGCAGCGCGGCCGGGATCTCGAGGGTGGTCAGGATCTGGCGCCGGGTCGCCCGCAGGCTGCGACCGAGCTCGAGCAGCCGCGCGTCGACCGATCGGATGCCGACCATCGTCGCGATGGCGACGGGGAAGAACACGATCAGCGCGCAGATGACGACCTTGCTGACGAGCCCCGGCCCGAACCACAACACGAGCAGCGGCGCGAGGACGAGGATCGGGATGGCCTGAGCGGCGACGAGGTACGGCGACGCGAGGCGCTCGAACAGGTCGCTCCGGGCGAGGCCGTAGCCGACGAGGAGCGCGAGCGTCGACGCCGACGACGAAGCCGACCACGATCTCGACCATCGTCGTCTGGAAATGGGGCCAGACCGTGCCGTCGAGCCAGGCTTCGACGAAGCGGGCGCCGACCGTCTCTGGCGCCGGCAGGATGAACGGCGGCAGCCCGCCGATGACGACGACCGCCTTCCAGACGCAGGACGAAGACCGCGAAGCCGATGACGACCGGGAACCACCACGTCCGGGTCACGACGCGGCCTCGAGCTCGTCGGTCGCCGCTGGATCGCCGAGGTTGGCCCGGATCTCGAGAGCCGTCCGCGAGACGGCCGCGACGTCGAGGTCGGCGATGGTCCGCGGTCGCGGCAGGTCGACCGCGATGTCGGCGACGACGCGGCCGGGCCGGGCGGACAGGACGACGACCCGGTCGGCGACCATGATCGCCTCGGCGATGCTGTGCGTCACGAGCACGATGGTCGGTGCACTGGTGTCCCAGAGGCGGAGCAGTTCGAGGTCGAACCGCTCGCGGGTCAGCGCATCGAGCGCGCTGAACGGCTCGTCGAGGAGCAGGACCTCGGGCTCGAGCGCCAGGGCACGGGCGAGCGCGACGCGCTGGCGCATCCCGCCCGAGAGCTCGGCCGGGCGTGCGGTCGTCGCCGCGGGATCGAGCGCCGACGAGGTCGACCAGGGTCGCGAGCCGGGCGGCGCGCCGGTCGGCGGGCCAGCCGGCGAGCTCGAGCGGGTAGGTGATGTTGTCGGCGGCGGATCGCCAGGGCAGGAGGCGTGGCTCCTGGAAGACCAGGCCGATCCGCGGGTCCGGTCCGGCGATGGGGACGCCGTCGAGACGGGCGGTGCCGGCGGCCGGTCGGAGCAGACCGGCGATGACCCGCAGGAGCGTGGACTTGCCGCAGCCGTTGGGCCCGATGAGAGCGACGATGCCGCCGGCCGGGATGGACAGCTCGACGCCGCCGAGGACCGGGAGCGTGCCGCCGTCGCGGGTCGGGAAGGCGAACGAGACCTCGTCGAGAGCGACTGCGCCGGGGCGGATCGGGGTCGGCGTCGACGTCATGCGGCGCCCTCGGTGAGCGGTCGGAGCAGCGGCGCGGTCGCCGGGTACAGCCCCTGGTAGGCGGCATAGACCCGGTCGTAGAGCGGCGCGAGCTCGCGCCGCGGCTCGATGCGCTGGGTGATGCTGGTCATCGCGCGGATCGCCGCGGGAACGTCCGGGTATCCGCCGGTCCCGACGGCTGCCAGGATCGCCGATCCGAGCACGGCCGTCTCGAGCATGGCCGGGACCGCGACGGGGAAGCCGGTCACGTCCGCCTTGACCGCGTTCCAGAACGGGCTCCGGGCGGGGCCACCGCAGACGCGCATCTCGGTGACGTGGACGCCGGCCGCCAGCATCGGGGCGGCGACGTGGCGGATGGCGAGGGCGGATGCCTCGACGATGGCGCGGGCCACGTGGCCGCGGCCGTGCCCGAGCGTCAGGCCGGCGAGCACGCCGCGTGCCTCCGGGTCCCAGATCGGCGAGCGTTCGCCGGCAAGGTATGGCAGGAAGACGAGGCCGTCGGCGCCGGGAGGCGACGGCAGCCGCCTCGGCCAGCAGGGCGTCGATCGAGATGGTGTCGCCGAGGATCGCGTCGCGATACCAGTCGAGCGCCCGGCCCGTCGCCGCCATGGCGGCCCCGACGCTGTACAGGCCGGCCAGCGGGGCGGGCGTCACGAACCCGCCTGGGACGTCGAGCGGTCGGTCCCAGTAGACGCCGAAGCCACCCGCCGATCCGCCCGGGTCGTAGGCATCGCCCGGTTCGAGGAGCCCGGCCCCGAGGTAGCTCGCGAAGGCGTCCACGGTCCCGCCGACCACCGCGATCCCGGGCCGCAGGCCGAGCGCCTCCGCCGCACCCGCGGCGAGACCGCCCACCACCTCACCCATCGCAGATGGGGTCGGCAACCGGTCGGCCGGCACGCCGGTTGCCGCGACGAGCGATCGCATCGGGCACGAGCTGGTTCGGGACGAGCGGCCCGGCGGCGATCCCGGTCAGGCGGAAGGCGAGCCACTCCCAGGTGGCGAGATACCAGCGCGTCGCGGCCGCCGCCTCCGGCTCGTGCCGCTCGACCCAGAGCGCGGCCGGAAGGCCCGCCGAGCGCCCAGCCACGGACGCCGGTGGCTGCGCCGAGTTCGTCGGCCTCGGCGGTCGCGCGCGTGTCGAGGAAGGTGATGGCCGGGCCGCGTCGCCTCGCCGCGAGCGTCGACCGCCGCGAGCGTCGGACCGTGCCCGTCGACGCCGATGGCGACGACATCCGCATCGTGGACGTGCAGCGCCCGGACCGCGCCGACCACCGCCGACCACCAGGCCCCGGGATCCTGCTCGGCCCAGCCGTGTCCGCCGCTCACATCGAGCGCGTAGCCGCTCCGCGCGAGACCCAGCAGCCGACCGTCGAGGCCGACCAGGCCGGCCTTGACCTCGGTCGTGCCGAGGTCGATCCCGAGGACTGCCGGTTCGCGCATCCGGCCCTGCATCAGGCGGTCCTCGCACGACTGACGGACGTCGCATCATCGAGGGCGACGACGGCCTCGGCGGTAGCGACATCCGTCACCAGCGTGCGCACCACGCCCGCCCGCAACGCGCCGAGGATCGGCCGAACCTTGCTCTCGCCCGATGCGACCCCGATCCCGACGGGGATCCGCGCGAGTCGACGTGCGTCGTAGGCGATGACACGCTCGTGGAGAGCAGGGCAGACGAACCGTCCCTCGAGGTCGAAAGGTGCGACGAGGATCTCGCCGACCGCGCCGGATGCCTCGAGGTCGCGCTCCAGGTCGTCGCCGACCTGCGCCGCGCTCCATGCCGGGCCGCCGATCCCGAACAGTGCGATATCGAGCCGCTCCCACAGGTCCAGGACGGCGCGGACGCCGGCGTGCGCGACGAGCGACCGCTGCGTGGCGGCATCGTCCACCAGGCCCGGCGCCATCAGCCCATGGACATGTCCACCGATCGCATCGGCGACACGCCGGTATGGCTCGCGATCCTGGCCGGTCGACCAGTGTCCGCCGCACAGCGGCACGACAGTCACATCGACGGGCGTCGAAGTCTCCTCGAGTGCGGCCGCCGTCGCCGCGACCGATGCCCCGTCCCCCACCCCGACCAGCGACCCGGATCGCAAGCGCGTCGCGCAGGACCTCCGCGGCGCGACGGCCGACCATCCGGCGGGTCAGGTCCTCGGGGCCGGCGATCGACGGCGCGAGGTGGACGGCATCGAGCCCGAACCGCGTCGCGAGCGTCTGCCGCGGCGGGACTCTCGGCGGTGGTCCGATCGACGATCCGGATCTCGACGATGCCCTCGGCTCGGGCCCGCTTCAGCAGGCGCGAGACCTGTGGCCGGGTCACGCCGAGCTGATCGGCGATGGCGCTCTGGGTCTCGCCCGAGTTCGTAGTACAGCCGGCTCGCGCGGACGAGCTGCTCGAGGTCGCTCACGACCGACCGTGCACGTTTGTACTTGACAGATGTGCAGTCACGATCCGGCAATCATCGGTCGGACGTCCGGGGCTGTCAATCGCGACGGCGAACGACGTGCGGATCCTCCGCGAACGACGAGGGCTCAGCCAGGCCCAGCTCGCCGAGGCGCTGCGCGTATCGACAACCCGGGCGCTCGCCCGGGCTGTCGGTTCTGAGTCGCGACGTGCGCGGAGTCTAGAACTCCGTCGCGCCGTGCTCGTGGAAGTGGGCGTAGCCCTGGTGCGGCAGCCCGATGAACGGGAAGACCGACAGGAAGGGCATGTCCGCGTTGCTGTCGACGCCATCGCCGATCAGGTTGTTGGGGCTGCGGTTCGGGACGCCGAGGACCGCATTCAGGGTCGGGCCGTAGCCCTCGAGCAGGGCACGGACCTCGATGTCCGTGACGTCGTCGAGGAGACGACGGCCGTTCGGGAAGCCGCACAGATCGCCGTCGAGGGCGCCGAGCCGGCTCGGGATGCCGCCATCGGCGACACCGAACACGCAGGCACCCGCGGCGTTCGGCTTGATGCCGGTGTTGACGCGGAGCATGTCGGCCTGTGTCGACCCAGTCCGGGTGTAGTGCAGGCCACCCGGCACGATGGCCGAGTTCGGGATGTCGAGGCCGGTGAGCAGGATCGCGACGAGGTCGCCGCGGTTGCTGGTGCTCGGGGTATCGAGTGCGTCGTACAGGACGTTGGCGACCGCGGTCAGCTCGGGTGCCTTGTAGTACGAGGCGAACTGCGAATCCTTGTCGGGCTTCTGGCTGTTCCAGTAGTCCTTCTTGGTCGTCGGGATGACGACCTCGTTGATGAGCGGATTGCCGAGTCGCGAGACCTGCTGCCACGGGCCGGACCAGGCCACCGTGCCGTCGGCATTGAGCGTCCGATACTTCTTGCGGCTCGCGGCGGCCCAGATGCCGAGGTCGGCGTCGGGGTCGTTCGGGCCGGTCGGCAGCGCGTGGTCCTTGGTCAGGGTCTGGAGCGGGATCTCGATGGCGATCGAGTTGGTGTTGAAGCCGCTGACCCCATCGACCCCGTTGGTGGCCGGCAGCGGGAGCGCGTGGAGCGCGTTGAACGGGCGCAGCCCGGCCAGGTCGAAGATCGAGCCGAGGTCGACGAAGAACGCGTCGTCACGCTGTCCGGCGAAGAGCTTGGTCCCGTTGCCGAGCGTCTTGACGGCGGACGCGGCGAGCGCCGCGTACTCGGGTGTCGATCGCGGTCCGATGTTGACCGGAGGGGTCGGGACGTCCGATGCGATCAGGCTGTCGTTGCGCCAGACGGAGTACGTCTGCCGGGCGAGCAGGTTGCCGTCGGTCAGGCTGTCGATCGGCGCCGTCGTTGTAGAGGAATGTGGGGATGCCCGCGAAGTTCGTCGCCTTGCGGATCGTCTTGAAACGGAACGAGTAGTTGACGTCGCCCTTGCCGTCGCCGTTGTTGTCGACGTGGATCTCGTAGCGGACCGCGGGGTCGAACGGGAAGAAGTTCGGGCCACCCGCGGGATCCTCGAGGGGCACGTAGTTGGCGATGACCGTCAGGCTGTTGGGGTTGTTCGGACTCACGAACGCGTACAGGTCCGTGTTGTCCGCCGCGGGATCGCCCGCGATGAGCGGCGCCTCCCGGTGGCTGGATGCGAAGACGCCGGTGACGGACGACGCCGCGATGAGGAGAGCGCCGGCGATGCCGGCCGCCGTCGATCGAGTGGACAAGACTGTGTCTCCCGCTAGATCCCAGGGCAGACCCCTCAACCATCCTGGGGGCCTGTATGGGCAGTGCAGCTGGACGTGTCGCGACCAACGTCCGGTGCTGTCGGCGGTGGTACGCGGCACCACCACGGATGGATGAACGGCCCGGTTCGGAGCCGCGTCAGTCCGGGAGCGTGGCGAGGATCCGGCGGGCCTCGGCGGCGCCGGTCGCCGAGAACCCGGGGTCGGTCGCGAGCGCCAGCTCGAGGTCGCGACGGGCGCCGGCGCTGTCGCCGAGGGCCGCCAGGATCGCCCCATGGTGGTAGTGGAAGGCCGGATCGACCGATCCCAGCCGCAGGGCGGCATCCGACTGCTTGCGTGCCTCCGCGTCGCGTCCGAGGCGATGCAGCGCCCAGCTCAGGGCGTCGGCGGCACGCACGGTCGGGGTCGCCTTCGCGGCCGTCTCCGCGTAGCCGAGGGCGGCAGCCGGGTCGCCGTGGTCGGCTTCGAACAGGGCGAGATCGAGATCCACGACGACCCCGGTCGCCTGGAAGAGCCCGATCTCGGCGCGTGCGAGCTTGATGTTCTTCGCGGCCTCGTCCGCGAGGCCGGCGGCCGTCTGGGCGTCGGCAAGGGCGATGACGTATTCCGGTAGCGGCAGGATGTCGGCGGCACGCTGGAAGAGCCCGATCGCCTCGTCGAGCCGCCCGGCTCCCACCGCGAGCCGGCCTTTGCCGGCCAGCGACGGCGCGTGGGCAGGCACGAGCGCGAGCGCGCGGTCGTACGCGGCGGCCGCAGCCGCCGGGTCGCCTGTATAGACCAGCAGGTTGGCGAGCAGCGATTCGGCGAAGGCGACGTTCTCGGGCGCCAGGCCGGGCGTCTCGATCGCCAGGCGCATCGCGGCGATGGCCACGTCGAGCTTGCCGTGGAGTTCGGCGAGGTACGACACACGCGACAGCGTCGACAGGTCGGACTGGACCGCGAGCATCTCGTCGGCGGCGGTCGCCGCCTCGTCGTATCGACCGAGCTCGACGAGCGCGTCGACGACCACGGCCCGTGCCGAGGCGAGGTTCGGCGAGAGGTCCACCGCCGCTCGCCCGGTCCCCAGGGCCTCGCTGAATGCATGCTTACCGAGCTGGAGACCACCGATCCCGGCCAGGGCGAGCGCATCGTCAGGGACGAGCCGGCGAGCCGCATCGAAGGCGGCCTCCGCCGCGGCATAGAGTGACGGATCGGCGGTCTCCCGGATGCGCTGAAGGAGGGCGAAACCGAGATCGCGCTGGGCGTTCTCGTCCGTCGGGTCGGCCACGACCGCAGCCTGGAGCCGGGCGACCGCGGCCACCGTCGGTGAGACTGGAGCAGAGGGCGACGGTGGCGGCGATGTCGAGATCGCCGACCCCGTGGCGTGGGCGAGCGCGCTCACAGGCGGCCCGGCGGCGCGGTCGAAGCGGCCGGGTTCGCACAACCACGCTCACCAGGACGAGCACGAAGAGCATGGTCGAACGGCGCGTCCGCAGGGTCATGACGGGCATACGGTCCGGGGCCGCATCCGGATGACGGCCGCGGTCGGACGACTAGATGACGCGCCCCGGGTTGAGGATCCCGAGCGGGTCGAGCGCGGTCTTGATCGCGCGCATCACCCGGACGGCGTCGGCGCCCTTCTGGACCTCGAGCCACTCCCGTCGCGCCGAGCCGATGCCGTGCTCGCCGGTGACGGTCCCACCGAGGTCGATGGCCGCCTGGTAGAGATCGTTCTTGACGGCCTCGACCTTGGCCTCGGCGGTCGGGTCGCCCCGCTCGAAGACCATGTCCGGATGCAGGTTGCCGTCGCCGGCATGCCCGAACGTCCCGATCCGGACGTCGTGCCGGGCGGCGATCGCCTCGATCGCCCGGAGCATGTCCGGGACGCGCGAGCGGGGCACCCCGACGTCCTCCATCCGGACATCGCCGATCCGCTCGAGCGCGTAATGGGCGGCCCGGCGGGCCTGGCGCAGCCAGTCGGCTTCCTGCGCGTCCGCGGCGCGAACCATGCTCGTCGCGCCGGCCGCCTGGCATGCCGCCTCGGCCCGTTCCAGCTCGTCGGCGGCGGCGCTGCCCGGCATGTCCGATTCGATCATCAGCATCGCCGCGGCATCCCGGTCGAGACCGAGGTCGTTCATGTCGTCGACCGCGGCGATCGTGAACCGGTCGAGCAGTTCGAGGGTGACCGGCGACAGGCCCGCGGCGGCGATCCCGGCGACCGCGTCACCGGCCGATTCGAGGGTCGGGAAGAACGCCAGCATCGTCAGCCGCGGCGGCGGCGCGGGCCGCAGCTTGAGGGTCGCCTCGGTCGTGATCGCCAGTGTCCCCTGGCTGCCGACGAAGAGGTGGGTCAGCGAATACCCGGCGACGTCCTTCACGTTCCGCCCACCCGTCCGGATGATCGTGCCGTCGGCCATCACGACCTCGAGCGAGAGGACGGAATCGCGCGTCTGCCCGTACTTCACGCAGCACAGGCCGCCGGCGTTCGTGCCGAGGTTGCCGCCGATCGAGCACATCTCGAAGCTCGCCGGGTCGGGCGGATAGAACAGGCCCTTGGCCGCGACGGCTGCCTTGAGGGTGGCGTTGATGACGCCCGGCTGGACCACCGCGACGAGGTTCTCCGTGTCGATCTCGAGGATCCTGTCCATCGCCGTGAAGGCGATCGTCAGGCCGTCCTCGATGCCCGAGGCGCCACCGGAGAGCCCCGTGCCCGCGCCGCGCGGGACGACCGGCACGCGGAACTCGGCGGCGATCCGGACGAGCTCGGCGACCTCGGCGGTGGTCGTCGGGAAGGCGACCGCGCGCGGCAGCCCGGCCCGAAGGTAAGGCGTCTCATCGAGGCGGTACGACTCACGATCGATCGGCTCGGTCAGCAGTCTCGTGCCCGGCAGACGGGTTCCGATCGCGGCGACGAGGTCGTCGGCGGCGGTCCGGTCGGGCGTGGTCCGCTCGGTGGTCGACACGGTCGAAGCATACCGGCGGGGCCGGCCCGGATGACGCCCGGGGTAGGATGGGACGGATGGCAACTCGCCTCCGACTCCTCCTCGTCGGGCTGCTCGCCGTCGTCGCCACCGGCATGCCGGTCGCGGGGGTGGCGTCCGTCGATGCCGCCCAGCTCGAGCGCGACGACGCTTCCGCCGCGGCCAGCGTCGAGTCGCCGGCATCCGTCGCCGATGCCGGCGGTGACATCGTCCCGGGCTCGGTCGGGCGATCCAGTCCCCTCCTCGACGCCACCTACAACGCGTATCTCAAGCTGTCATGGGGCACCCGGAAGGTGTACGTCGACTCGACCGCGACGATCCGCAACACGTCGGGCGGTCCGATCGATCGGATCGAGCTGAACACCATCGCAGCGCGGCTCGGCGGCATGTCGCTCACCGCTGTCAGCGTGGACGGCAACGCGGTCGCAGCGACGAAGAGTGACCAGACGATCATCGTGCCGCTCGGCGGGATCCTGCCGGTCGATGGGTCGGTCGTGATCCGGGTCCGCTACCGCGCCACGTTGCGGAGCAGCCTGACCGGGTCGAACTGGCTGTTCACCCGGGTGAACGGCGTCGCCGACATCTACCGCTGGCTGCCGTGGGTCAGCCGCCAGCTGGCCTTCGACCGGCCGAACCACGGCGACCCGTTCGAGACGCCGACGAGCCGGTCGGTCCGGGTCCGCGTGGTCACCTCGCGCAAGCTGGTGTTCGCGACGTCCGGCGATCGGGTGTCGATCAGCGCCGACGGGTTGACCCAGGTCTTCGCGGCCACGAACGTCCGCGACTTCACGATCACCGCGGCGACGGATTACAGGACGAAGTCGCGCGTCGTCCGCGATTTGATCGTGCGCGTCTACTACCGGCCCGGGGCGCCCGGCGCGGCGATGCTCGATGCGGCAGCCGACGCATTCGATGTCCTCGAGCGGCGTCTCGGGTCGTATCCCCATCGGACCTTCCGCGTCGCCCAATCGGCCGGGGCATACGGGATGGAGTCGCCCGGGCTCATCTGGATCCCGACCGGGGTGAAGTCCTCGAACCTGCGCTATCTCGCGACGCACGAGACGGCTCACCAGTGGTTCTACGGGATCGTCGGCAACGACCAGGCAAAGGAGCCGTTCGCCGATGAGGCCGCCGCCGACTTCGCGGCCCGCAACGTGCTCGGACTGCGACGCGCGAGCCGCTGTGCCAAGGCGACCCTCGACCGGACGATCTATGCGTACAGCGCCGCGTGCTACTACGAGAAGATCTACATCCAGGGCGGCAACCTGATCGACGACGCGCGACGGAAGATGGGCTCGACGGCGTTCTGGGCCGCGCTCCGCGGCTACGTCGCGGCCAACGCCGGGCGCATCTCGACGACTCGGGCGCTGCTCAAGGCTCTCGACGACGGGACGCCGCTCGACCTCGGCGGGACGTTGTTCGCGCCGCGATTCCCGCGGATCTACTGACGCGGCCCGGGCCGTGCCCGCGGCACCGGGCCGGGCCGGGTCGATCGGTGGCCAGATGCACGCCCCTGGAGCGCTAGGACTGTTCGAGGCATCGGATCGGGCATCGCGCGACGTCGCGAACGACTGAAGCCGCCTTTCCACGCGTGCAGGCAACCCGCCACATCCAGCCGACGGCTTCCCGCGCAGCCGCGACCGACCCTTACGCTCCCCCGGTGTGCATCCGGCCATCCGACCCGACCCGCCGGTCAGCGGCGAGTGCCTTGGGCATCTGGCGGAAGCCGGCCGGGAGCAACGGTCGCCAGGCACGCCAGCCGGCCACCAGCCAGCCAGAGACGAGCCGCTCGCGCGCACCCCACGCCAGCCCATAGTCCTCGCGAACGCTGGCAGGCAGCAGCCCGACCGACGGCCACAGCGTCCACGCGTAGCTCGCGGCCGGGATGTGATCCAGGCCTGCGGCGACCGCCCCGGTCGGTCCCGGCAGGAGAAGCGGCCAGCGGCGCCAGCGGCGGCCGCAGCACGACCCCCGCCAGCTCACGTGCGACCGCCGAAACCCTGACCGGCCCATCTGGACCGAGCATCCCGGCCATGTACGCCTCGAACCCGCCGAGGTCGACCGGCAGCAGGTCCTCCGGCACCCCGAACGCACGTCCGATCGGCCGTGTCTCCGCGTAGAACGTCTCGCGCCGTGCCCGCGACAGCGGCTCGAGCCAGGCGTCGTACACGGCGACCGTGGAATCGACGAGCGTCGCGTGGACCCACATCGACAGGGCCGGGTCGCGTGCCGAGTAGCCGGCGCCGACGATGCCGCGATGCAACGTGTTGAGCCGCCGGATCTCGCCATTCGCCGCCGCCGTCGTCCCGTACACGATGGTCAGGTAGCTCCGGAGCGTGCCCGCCAGCCGCTTCCACGGATCCGTCCGGAAGTCCGAATGCTCGGCGACGCCCGCGGCCACCGACGGATGCGCGAGCTGGAGCAGGAGCGCCCGCGGGCCCGGCCCCCAGCAGCAGCATCGACTCGCGATTGAGCCGCCACGCCTCGGAATCCGGGCCGTACCGACCCGGATCGCCCGGAGTCATCCGCGGCGCGTGCGTTGTCGTAGCCATGGGTGCACGATATCGGACGTCAGGGAGGGACACCGCGGATGGCACCGGGGGCGCACTGGGGGTCGGACTTCGACCCCGATGAACTCGCGAGACTCGAGACCGGCATGTGGAAGGCGTACTACCGGCGCCAGCCCGTCCGCCTGTTCGGCCTGCTCGTCATGGCCATCCGGGCGCAGGCGCATGTCTCGTGGCCGCGCGCCCTCGGGCGCCAGCCTCCGACTGACGCGTGCCGCGGCCGGCTTCGCCCGCTCGACCGGCGACTACGAACGGTTCGCCCCGGACATCGTCCGCGCCTACCGGATGCTCGGCCTCCCGGAGCATGTCGATGTCGAGGCGGTCGCCCGTCACGAGCTCCGCTGGTGGGTCGTCCGGCGAGAGATCGGCCTGGCCGCCGGGACGGCCGCCGGCGAGTCGATCACCGACCTCTACGCGGCGCTCTACGACGTCCCGCGCGAGCGTGTCGCGGAAGCCGGGCGGCTGCGCGGGCATCGCGGCGGAGATCCGGGATCGCGGCGCGACGGTCGATCCGGACGGACCCCGCGGCCGCGGCACGACCTACTGGCCGGAGGTGGCGCGGCTGTTGCGCCTGTCCTATCGAAGCCTGAGCCGGGCGATCAACGAGCAGGCCGAGCCGTCAGCCGGGGAGGAAGCGACCGAGTCGCGCGTCGCCGGTCGGGACCTGACCTAGCGGTCGTCCGGCCGCCGCCCGATGAGCCACCACGTCACCGGGAAGATGCCCGCCGCGATCAGCAGCTTGACCGCGTCCCAGGCGATGAACGGCGTCAGGCCGCTGGCGATCGTGTCCGCCATCGACAGGTGCCGGCTGTAGCTCAGCCACGGCAGGCCGATCGCGTAGATCACGAACGTTCCGATCAGCATCATCGCGATGGCGCCGCCGATGCGCCGGTCCCAGCCCAGCTCCGCGAGCCGGCCGACGAGCGTTCCAGCCAGGAGGAACCCGATCAGGTAGCCGCCCGACGGTCCGAGGATGACCGCCGTCCCGCCTTTGCCTTCGGCGAAGAACGGCAGGCCGATGAGTCCGAGAAGGACGTACAGCGCGATCGCGGCGAACCCGCGCCGGGCACCGAGGGCGCCGCCGACGACGAGGATCCCGAACGTCTGACCCGTCCACGGGATCGGGTCGCGCGGGATGGCGAACCGGGCGGTCAGGTAGATGAACAGGGCGCCGGTCGCGATCAGGAGGATGTGCCGAACCCGGGCGTTGAGGCGCTCACCGACCGAGATGGGGACGAGGAAGTCGGCGAGCGTCAGTCCGCGATCAGCTGCTGTGGTGCGATCCAGCCTCGGGATGGCGATCGTCATCTGGACTCCGGTCGGGGGTCACGCCGTTCATGACCGACCCGCCGAGTCTAGCATCGCGTCACTCGAAATGGACGGCCCGAACGATGGACAGCCGGCTCGCGATGCGCGCCGGATAGGCCGCGGCGAGCATCGCCACGACGACCCCGAGGACCATCACGAAACCGATGATCGCCCAGGGCATGCCCGACCCCGAGATCGAGCCGGCCACCGGCCAGCACGACCATCATCCCGCCGACGGCGAGCCCGAGCACGACCCCCAGGATGGCCCCGGCCAGGCCGAGGACACCGGCTTCGACGACGACCGAGCGCCACACCTGGCGACGGGTCATCCCCGCCGCCCGGAGGATGCCGATCTCGCGGACGCGCTCGATGACATTGATGGTCAGCGTGTTGACGATCCCCAGCGCGGCGATCAGGACGGCCACCACGGCGAGTGCATCGAAGACCCCGAAGATGTGACCGAGGGTCGCGTCGATCGCGCCGTCGATCTGGTCGAGGGTGACCACTTCGAGCGCGAGCGCGGTCGCGGTCGCCGCAAGATCGCCGTTCGAGACCGAGCCCAGGCCCTCGGGCGTGAAGCGGACCGCGAACGCGTCCGCGCCGGCGACGCCCAGACGGGTCGTCGCGTCGCTCCAGCCGACGAGCATCGATTCGCCGGCCCGACCCGGGATGGACCGTTCGACGATGCCGACGACGCGCAGGCCGAGGACGGTCCCCGATACGGTCGGGACCGGGACGACATCGCCGACCGCGAGACCGAACCGCTCGGCGAGGCCGGCCGGGACGATCGTCGCGCCACCGGCATCGAGTGCCGCCAGGGCCGCGCCACGGTCGCCCGAGGTGAAGGTGAGCCGGCCGTCGGCGTCGAGGTCGGAGCCGGCGACGGCGGCCGCATCGACGCGGCTGCCCCCGACGGCGACGTCGAACATGCCGATCGGGCTGACCCGGGCGATGCCCGGGACGGCGCTCATGAGGTCGTCGGCGATCCCTTCATCGGCGGCCACGGGTCGGATCGAGGTCAGGACGAGGTCGCCCGGGATGACGCCGTCGATCCAGTCGGCCGCGGCCGCGCGGGCGTTCTGGCTGACGCCACCGAGTGCGACGATCATCGCCAGGCCGATGGTCAGTGCGCCGAGCGTCAGCGTGGTCCGGCTGCGGTCGCGCACGACCGCGCTGCGAGCCAGGCGCTCCTCGACGCGCATCACGAGCGCGAACGGGACACCCGCGACACGGGCCATCATCGGCAGCAGGAACGGGATGAGCAGGGTGGCCACGAGCAGGGCCGCGTAGACCGTGAGGCCCTGGGCGATCGCGGCACGACCCGCCGCGCGCGGCAGGATGACGACCCCGACCAGGGCGACGACCGCGAAGACGACGGCCAGCCAGCGCAGCCGTGCGCTCCGGACCGGCCCTGGGTCGAGATGCGCCCGGAGCGCTTCGACGGGCTGGATGCGGCTCGCCCGACGAGCGGGTTCGATCGCGGCCGCGAGCGTGACGCCGATGCCGACCAGCATCGCGAGGAGGACGCTGCCGACCGGCACCACCGGTCGGTCGACGGCGACCGACCCGACCGTGCCCATGACGGCCACGATGGCCGTGGCGAGGACGACGCCGAGCGCCAGCCCGAGCAACGACCCGAGTGAGCCCAGGACGACCGCCTGGCTGAACATGAACGACATGACCTGGCGCCGGGTCGCGCCGGCAGCCCGCAGCAGGCCGACCTCGCGGATGCGTTCCGCGACCGTCATCGACAGCGTGTTGAAGATCAGGAACGCCCCGGCGAAGAGGGCGATCGCGGCGATGAGCGCGGTGGTCACCGCGAAGTCGGTCGTCGAGGCGCGCAGGGTCGCCGCGAGATCGGCGGGCGTTGCGAGCAGATACGGCTCGGCGGTCAGGCGCTCGACGAGCGCGGTCTCGACCGCTCCGGCAGAGACGCCGTCGGCCAGGCCGATGTCGACGCGGCTGACGCTCGTGCCGCCGAAGACGGCCTGGGCGGGGCGCAGCGGGACGATGACCGTCCGGCCGCTGTCGCCGTCGACCGGTCCATCGCCGGCGATGATGCCGACCACCCGAAAGGCGACGCTGTCGCCGAGCCCCTGCATCGTGACCGCGGAGCCGAGGGTCAGGCCGTCATCGGTCGCAAGACGCTCGCTGATGAGCGCGGTCCGTGCCGCCGGATCGTCGAGCGCGACGCCCGCGACCAGCACGACGTCGTGCAGTCGGGGATCGAGGGCCGGATCGACGCCCAGCACCGTGACCGGTGGCGGCAGCACGGCGGACTCGCTCGCATCGAAGGGTTGCGTGAGGTAGGTTCGTCGCTCCAGGGCCGGAGCGGCGATCGCGACACCCGGCGTCGCGGCGATGGTGGCGACGGTCCCCTCGGACAAGCCGTTCTCGCCGAAGGCGGTGACCCGCAGGTCGGACCGGCCGACCAGCTCGCTGACCGTGCCCTGGACGGACGCGTCGATACCGGCGTTGGTCGCCATCCCGGCGAACAGGACGGCGACGCCGAGGGCGACGCCGAGCGTGCTCAGGCCGGCCCGCAACGGATGGGCGCGCAGGCTGCGATAGGCAAGCCGATTCAGGGACATGACGCCGTGACCTACAGGCCGAGCTTGGCGAGACGGGCGATGAGCGGCGCCGCGTCGTGGCTGTCGCGGCGACCGAGTTCGATGGTCTCGCGGATCCGGCCGTCGCCGATGACGTGGACGCGATCGGCATAGGCCGCCGCTTTCGAGTCGTGCGTGACGAGGACGATCGTCTGGCCGCGCCCGACGCACGAGCGCCAGAGTGCGTCGAGGATCTCGGTCCCGGTCGTGTAGTCGAGATTGCCGGTCGGCTCGTCGGCGAACAGGAGCGCCGGCCGCGTCACGAGCGCCCGGGCGATGGCCACCCGCTGCTGCTCGCCTGCCGACAGCTGGTCGGGCTTGTGGTGCTCCTTGCCGGCCAGGTCGACGAGTTCGATGACGTCGCGGACACGATCGCGCAGTTCGCCGCGCGTCGGATCCTCGCCGGCGATGGTGAACGGGAGGGCGACGTTCTCCACGGCGTCGAGCAGCGGGATGAGGTTGAACGACTGGAAGACGAAGCCGGTCCGGTCGCGGCGGAGGCGCGTGGCCTGATCGTCGGACAGCTGGCTGATCGTCTGGCCCTCGAGGATGACCTCGCCGCTGGTCGGCTGGTCGAGCCCACCGAGGACCTGGAGCAGGGTCGACTTGCCCGAACCCGACGGGCCCATCAGGGCGACGAACTCGCCGGGCTGGACCGTCAGCGAGATGCCGCGCAGGGCATCGACCGTGGTCTGGCCGAGGGGGTAGGACTTCGTCAGGTCGCGTGCCTCGAGGATCGCCGCCGTTGCCGCCGGCACCTCGGTCGCTGTCGTCAGCTCGCTCGGGGCGGGCGGGTCGGTCGTGTCGGTCGTCTGGGGACGGGTCGCGATGGCCATCTGGTCAGCCTCCAAGGAAGAACCCGGTCACGCCACCGACGATCGACTGGAGGAGACCGTCGGTCCCTCCGTCATCGACGACACGCATGCCGACGGTGCCGTCGCCCGCGGTGACGTCACCGGGGTCCGGGCTCTGGGATTCGTTGCTGTCGGTCGAGCCGTCGCCGGTCGGCCCGGCATCGGCGGTCTGGGGAAGCAGGTCGTCGGCGCCGAGCGGAGCGGTCGCGTCGGGCAGGGGGGCTTCGGCGATCTGTTGCGTCGCGGCGGGCTTGGCCGGCGGCTTGGCGGTCGGTCGTGGGGTCGGCTTCGGCACGGCCTTGACGACCGGCTTCGGCTTCGGCTTCGCGATGGGTTTGGGGGCCGGTTTCGGGGCAGTCGTGCCGCACTTGTCGGCGAACAGGACCGTCCACATCTTCTTGCCGGTCGGACCCTTGTAGGCGCCGATGCCGATGTGATCCCAGGTCTTGCCGAGGATGTTCGCGCGGTGGCCGGCCGAGTTCATGAACATGTCCTGGATGGCGGCGGTCGCGATGTCGTCGGGGTAGTTGTTCCAGCCGATGTTCTCGCCGGCGACCTTGTAGCAGTAGCCGATGGCATGGAGCTTGTCCCAGACCTTGCCGTAGCCCGGGATCGTGTGGCTGAAGTAGTCGCGGGTGATCATGTCCTTGCTGCGCCAGCGGGCGACGGAGGTCAGGGTCGAGTCGACGCGGAGGGACTTCAGGCCGGCGTTCGCCCGGGCGCGATTGGTCAGGCTGACCAGAGCGGCCTCGGACGAGGAGCTGAACGAACCAGCGTCCCAGCCGAAGGTCCGCGACGGACTCGCATAGGCGAAGACGGACGTCAGGACGAACAGGGACGCGACGGCGACCGCGAGCCGACGGGGCGACGCGGTGCCGCGGGCGACGATCCGAGGAGTGCGGAGGGTGGCCGGGGGGCCGGCGAGGTTCGACATGCGCTGCAGGTGCTCCGGGGGTGGTCCGGGGGTGTTGCTGGTGTTGCGGTCACCGTAGGTTCGGGATGCGTGGGTGTCCGCGGCGCGATGGTCAGGTCGGCCGTGGCCCCCAGGTACCGGCCGGTGCGGTCGGGTGACGGGCAGCAGGGATGGGAGAGGTGCGGTCCGGTGGGGTCGGGATCAGGCGACCCGCACCACGACCGTGGTCGGGCGGGCGCGCGGGGGCCGGCGGCGCGGCGCAGGATCGACCGGTATACTGCCGTCGCTCGCGCAGGCCGCCCTCGAGGCGGACGCCACGGCGAGCGTTTCCGCGGTGGCCTTAGCTCAACGGCAGAGCATCGGATTGTGGCTCCGAAGGTTACGGGTTCGAAACCCGTAGGCCACCCCAACTCCCCCTCAGCGACCGTGTCTCGGGACGCCGCGAAACGACCTGACGCGACAAGATAGGGTCCCAGATTGGGTCCCGCCATCTGCCGGCGTTGTCCGCGTGAAAGATGGTCAGTCTGGTCGGGGCGTGAGGATAAGCCCCGACAGGAACGACATCCTCGGCACGGTCCGGGTGACGAAACGAGACGAGTTCGATCCACGCGCATCCGCGGCGTGAGACTCGGGGTGTCCCCTGCTCGAGGTGCAACGTCACACGATGGGGACCGGACTTCTGCGCCGGTTCTCAGAGGGCGGCCGAGCCAGGCGGCTTCCCGCGAAGAGCGTGACCACGCCCATAGGTGGACGCCGGGGTCGTGGTGCGCCGGAGACTGTCGAAGATCGTCTCGATCGCATCGTGTTGCCGGACGCATCGATGACGACGTTTCTCGGGGTCTGCCAGCGCCCGGCACGCTCCGGTGGCCCAACGCCGGCATGCTCTAATCCATTCGATGAAGCTAGCTCGCGTTCTCGACATCGGCGCGGATCCAGCCGACGAACCGGACCTCCGCATCCGAAAGCGGACGGCGGTCTTTGCCGCATTGGCGTTCATGGCCGTCGCCGCCGTCTTCGGGCTCGTGGATCTGGCGTTAGCGCGACCAGGCTTCTCGGTCCTCGCGCTCATCCAGATCGCCGCGTTCGGAACGGCGCTGGTGTTGTTTCACCGGAGCCATCGGCTGACACCCCTGATCGCGACGATGGCAGTCGTAGGACTGGCCGTCCTGTTCGTCAGCCTGATCCCAGCCGGAGGACTGTCGTGGGGCGCCGCGAATCTCATCTGGATCATCCTCGTCCCGATCGCGGCGGTGCTCTTCCTGGGCGCACGAGCCGGGCCGCTGGCCCTTGCCGGCGTGGTGGTGGTCGTCGTGGCGGGCGTGGTCATCGATCCATTCATCCGGTCCGCGCCGCCAGAACCATCGCTCGCCAGGGCTCCTGTTGGCGGCCGTCGATCTGATCGGCCCGGCCGCGATCGCGCTCGTCCTCGTGGTCTTCATCGACGGCGAGCGCGTCCGCGCAAAGGCGGAGTCCGACGCCCTGCTGCTCAATGTCCTGCCCCGCTCGATCGCCGATCGGCTGAAGCGCGGCGAACGGGTCATCGCTGACCACTACGACGAGTGACCATCCTGTTCGCCGACGTCGTCGACTTCACGCCGTTCGCGGCTCATGAAACTCCGGCCCGAGTCGTCGACCTGCTCAATGAGGTCTTCAGTCTCTTCGACACGCTTGCCGAGCGACATGGCCTCGAGAAGATCAAGACGATCGGCGACGCGTACATGGTGGTCGCCGGCGCGCCTGAACAGCGCGCCGACCATGCCGAGGTCATCGTGGACATGGCGCTCGAGATGCAGGCCGTCGCGGCTTCGATCGAACCGGCTCCCGGGGCCCCCCTGAGACTAAGGATCGGTGTCGCGTCCGGGCCCGCGGTGGCCGGCGTCATCGGTCACCGGAAGTTCAGCTATGACGTCTGGGGCGACGCCGTCAATCTCGCCAGCCGGATGGAGTCAACAGGAGTCCCCGGAGCGATCCAGGTTGCGGCTTCGACCTGGTCGATGTGCGGCGACCGCTTCCCATTCATGCCCCGAGACGTCGATGTCAAAGGCCTCGGCATGTTGCGCACCTACCTCCTCGATCCGACGATCGTGCGGACGCCGACGATGACGCAGGCACGCGGCACGGCAGAGTAGAGCTCACCCCCGCCGTGAGCGGTCCCATAGACATCCTGGACGGTTCCACGAGCCTCGGCGGCGTCGCCTATCGCCGATTCACCCTCAGGCGCCACCGATGCGTCGTGCCCTCGCGGTCGCGGACCCGACCCGTGGATTGCGAGTGCTCGGGTCCTGCTCTGCTTTGCGGTCGGGTACTGCTCTGCTTTGAGCACAATATGCTCGGGTTCTCGGTCGGATCGTCGGCCCTCCACGCTGGCGGGTGGTCGGTTCTTGCACCGGGTCTTGCTCTGGTTTGCTACAGGATCGAGCCCAGCCAGGGCTGACACGACCAGGTGGGTCGGGTGAACGAGGGTGACAGCGCTCGCGACGGATGCTTCGTCGTTGGAACAAAGACGAGGTGCGGCCCCCGCAAGTGCGTCGCGACCTCGCCGCACTGGGGCTGATCACGGGGCGTCGCTTCCATCGTAATCATGGGGACGATCATCGTGGCGGCAGCCGCGGTTCGGTTCCTCATCAGGCGTTAACGCCTCGATCATCGTCGGCGACGCCTGGTCGTCGTCCATGACTGACCGACGCCCGGCGGGCCGGTCCCGGAGTGGCCTGCGCCTAAAATCCCGGTCGGCCCGGACAGGCTGGCCGCGCTGGTGCGGGATCGCAAGTCGGGGACCGGAGCCGCGGCGGGTCAGATCACCAGCGCTTGAGGATCGAAACGATCGCCCGACGAACGCCACTGCCACTGCGCCGGATGGCGCCAGGCATGTCATCGATCAGACCGCCCGTGTCCCTCGATCGCGAGCCCGATGTCGGGCCGGGCGCGTCCTGGTCGGGCCGCTTCGACGGTTTCGCCGGCGGCTCGGCAGCCATGCGCTTCGATCCGCTCATCTCGCTACATCGCCGGCCACGGTCAGCGACGATCCTTGGACCCGGACCTCAGGAACGAGCGAAGCGGCAGCCAAAACAGGGCGGCAACCAAGGCTGCAACGATGCCGGTGACGCCGTGCTGCCACCCGTTGCCGGTTTCGAAGAGGGCGAGCTGGCGCGCCGTGTCACCCATGTCGATCGGCGAGGGATCGCCCCGGACCTTGGCCTCGGCGCGGTGACGGGGGCGGACCTTCTGGCGCATTACGCCAATCAGGATGCGCCTATCGGCCCACAAAGGCTAGGGCGCGGTCACACGAAGCTCCGGTCGGCCCGGACGGACTCGTCGCATGACGCGGGAGAGTGCAGGCCCGATCTCCGCCTTACCGGACGTTGAGGCTCGCGTTGTAGGTTGGAGGTGCTCGGCGTTGGCAAAGTCACGCGGGAGCTCGTCGAGCGTCAACAAGGCGGCGAGGCTAGCGGCGCTCGCGAAGGGCACCGGATCGCCAGGCAGAGGAAGGGAACGTGCGCCGTTTCGCGTCGGTGTTGGCCGCCACAGCGTTGGCGACCGGCGTGGTCGTGATCATCTTGACGCCCGTCTACTTGGACTCGCCCAACGGGCTGTCTACGCCGTCCGGCTTGGTCGTGGGGATCGGGGCGGCAGCGGCGTTCGCGGGAGGCCGCCCGGGGATCCGGATCGGACTCCTGATCAGCGTTCTCGGACTGATGTCGAGCGCCGCCTGGCTGTGGCTCGCGATGGACGGCTTCGGCACGGGCGGGCCGTGGGTCGACGACATGATCGAAGCCGGGATCCTGAGCGGTCTCTTCATCGCTGCGATCGCCCTGTTGGTCATCGCACGTCGCGGGATCGTCGCTCGCAGCGCAACGTAGAAGCGGCCCGACCAGCGTCGGTGATAGCCGCTGGCCGTCGTACTCGCCACCCGAGCCCGTCACGTCTCCATCGCACAATGACCCCATGATCGACCGCGAGGCAGCGGCTCTACGCAATCTGGACGACCGCCTCCGCGGCGTGCCGCAGCCTGACGGGTCACCGATGGCGGAACGCGAGCGACGGATCAGGCTGGCGTACCTCGAGGGTGCCGCGTCGTGGTCACGTGAGACGACCGGACGGGGACTCGCGGAATGCGAGCTCGAGAGCCTCGTCCGACGGTTTAGGTGAAAGACAACTCGCCGGTCGACCGAACTGCATGGTTGCGGCAACGAAGGGCGTCTCGGACTACGCCTTGTGGACGATGACGGACGTGTTCGGCTTCGGCATGGTGAAAGGGACCCGGTCAACCCTGAGTGATGCGTCTGGCCTCCTCGGCCGGGACCATGGGCTAAGTAGGAAGAAACGATCCCGATGAGACTCTTCAGTTCAAGGGCGGGGATAGCCCGCCAGCAGTTCGCGGACGGGACGACCCGTCACTATCCGGCGAGCCCGGACGGTGGCCGTCAGATGCTGAGCACTGCCTTCGCGATGGGCGCCACGCCCACGGCTAGCAGCAATGTTCGGGTGGTACCAGCGTCGGCATCACTGCTGGGACCCCGAGTCGAGGCAGCCTTCGACCGGTTCAACCGAGCCGCCATCGCAGGAGTCGAGCCCAAGGCCAGTGTCTTCATCGAGGCACTCGAAGCCGAGGGCCTGAGCATCGTCGAGACGGAACGGTAAGGCCGATCCCCGAGACGGCGAGCGACCGCCCGGGTCGAGCTCAGCGATCGGCGACCCACGACGCAACGTGCAGTACCCGGACGATCCCTTCGAAGTGACGGTCGGATCAGTCTTCGCGATGAACGCCGAGGAACAGCAAAGCGGCCGGGCAACACCCATGGCCCCGGGGTCCGACTTGGCTGTCCCTCGAGAAGGAGAAGTTGGCGGCACCTGTTATGTGCGGACGCATATATTGACAAGTCACATAGATAGGGTCATCGTGACGTCGACGGGGCAAGCACCATCACGGAGGCACGGACGTGCAGGACATCCTCATCCGGATCGAGACCGACGACTTTGCCGCCTGGGCGGAGCAGCACTATCTCCACGCGGGTAACCGGGCAACCTACGGCATCGAGGACGGACCGGCGTATCGGGACATGGACAATCCCAACGCCGCCCTGTTCCACATCAGGACCGAGGACGTCGACCGGGCGATGGGATGGTTCCAGTCCGATACCTTCAGGGCCGCGACCAAGCTGGCGAAGGTCACGGGCAGGTCCTTCTACGACGCCCAGCCTCGCAGCCGAGCCTGACGCAACCCGATCGCGGAGAGGAGCGACTCCTGGTTACACGCCGCGTCGGAGACGACGAACGCCTTTCGGCCTGGCGGGATCTGCAGTGGGCGACGAGTCTCATCATGAGCCGCTTCGCGCACGAGCTCGCCGAAGAGGGCCTGACGCTCGAGGAGTTTGACGTCGTGGTCCACTTGGCGTGGGCTCGGGACGGCGTGCTGCCGCTGCGTGCATTGGTCGCCTCCATGGTCTCGGGCTACCAGTTGAGTCGAAGTGGGCTCACCCGCCTCCTGGACCGGATGGAACGAGACGGCCTCGTCGAACGAAGCTTGAGTCGTGATGATCGGCGACAGTTCGACGTCGCCATCACCGACCAGGGCCGAGAGGTCTTCGACCGAGTTTGGCCCGGCCATCTTGAAGGGATCCAGCGCTCCTTCTCCGCGCCACTGACCGACCGTGACGTGACCGTCTTGAAGCGGATCCTTGCCAAGTTGATCCGCGCCAACGAGGGGTCGAACGGATGAACCCCTGACGGAGGCGCTGGTTCAGACGGGTGCGGCGTTTCCGATCGGCGTGGGCTCTGGGTGATCGCTGGTCGTCCACGCCGCCCACCGTCCGGTCCCCTGTCCACACCGTCGTCCACTGTGGAGGATACGGACCGTGATGACGTGGACGATTAGCGACTACGGCCGGCTATCCAGGGACCATCCGCCCACCGAACCAACGGCACCGCATGGCGGTGACCTCGCCGGGATCGCGAGCGAGATTCATCGACAACCCGGCTGATGTGCGCCTGCCCCGCGTCGAGCGCGAGCCCGTTCACGCGATGACGTTCGCAGAGGCCGAAGCCGTCATCGATGCCACACGCGAGACCTGGCTCGGGCCGCTCGTCCGGTTCCTGCTCGGGTCTGCGGGGAGCGACCGAAACCGTGGGTCACAAGCATCACGTCACCCCGATTGAGGGCACACGCCTCACCGCGAAGCTAGCGTCCGCACCTGGTCGCTGGCGCCGGTCAGGATCGGGTCGCCGTGACCGACCAGCAGGGTCTCGAAGTGCAGGCCGCCGAGCTTGACGACCGTGGCCGCGGCGACCGCCTTGTCCTCGGTGAACTGCGGGTTCGATCCGGCCAGCGTCCCGCCGACCGTGCCCAGGGCATCGCCGGCGACGAGGATGCCGCCCGGCTCGTCGAAGACCGCGACGTGGCCGGCCGTGTGACCGGGCGTGGCGACGATGCGCAGGCCGGCGACCGTCGATCCGTCGCCGACCGACGTCAGCGGGCGCGGTGCCGTGATATCGGGCAGGTCGGCGGCACCCGCATACCCGGTCGCCGCGGCCGCGGCAGTCAGGACAGCTTCAGCGCTGCCCGCGTGATCCTGATGCTTGTGGGTGAGGATGACGTGACCGACGTCAGCCCACCCCAGGCCGATGCCGCCCAGGGCGGTCGCGATGTCGTCGTCGCTGCCCGCCACGCCCGTGTCGACCACGATCGCCTCGCCGCCCCGGACGAGGATGTAGGCCGAGACGAAGCCGAGGTTCACCCGCGTCCAGGCGAACCCTGCGCCGGACGATGCGGGCGAGGCTGGCGATCCGGGCGTGCTCGATGGGACCGCGGTCGCGGCCTGATCCGACGGCGCCGACGCCGGCGATCGGCCCGCGGCGCTCGACGGCCGCTGGGAGGCGCTCGACAGGGCAGGTCCGCAGCCGGCGATCGCGAGCACGGCGAGCGCGGCCGACCCACGGCCGAGATCGGCCAGGAACGTGCGGCGTGTCACCTGTGTCGGCATCGCATGAAGATTGAACCATGACCTCCCGGATCGTCTCCATGCTGGTAAGACGCTGACCGAGTACGGTCCGACGTAAAGGAGCGGCATGCGAGGGGATCTCGTCCGACAAGTGCAGGGCGGCGACCACGATGCGTTCGCCGCGCTCGTCCGTGATGAGCTCGTCCGCCTGTACGGGACGGCGCGGCTGATCCTGCGTGATCCGGACAAGGCCCAGGACGCGGTCCAGGAGGCGCTCCTCCTCGCATGGCGCGACATCCGCGGCCTGCGCGAGCCCGATCGCCTCGATGCCTGGCTCAACCGGATCCTCGTCCGGTCGTGCTACACGATCGCGCGAGGGGAGCGGCGTCGCACCGTGACCGAGATCGCGCTCGCGCCGGTGCACGACTACGGCAGGCCGGATCCGACCGGAGCCCGGCCGGACCGGGACGAGATCCAGCGGGCATTCCAGCGGCTCACCCAGGACCAGCGAACGGTCCTGACCCTCGTCTATTTCGCCGACCTGAGTCTGCCCGACGCATCGGTCGCCATCGGCATCCCGCTGGGCACGACCACGTCTCGCCTCCATCAGGCCCTCGTCGCCCTGCGCGCCGCGATGGCCGCCGACGAACGCGTCGACCGGATCTGGGACGGGCAGATCGCATGACCACCGCCGAGCGACCCGACATCGACGACGTCGAGCGACGACTCCGTTCCTGGATGGCCACCGGCGCGGGCACACCCGACCTGACGCCGCTGTACGACAGCGTCGTCCGGTCCACGCGCACGTCACGGCAGCGCCGACGCCTGCTGGTCCCTCGCCGCAACCGGCGATCGACCGTCGTCAGCGACGGCTGGCTCGCCGGGCGGCGCCTCGGGTTGGCCGCGGCGACGGTCCTGGTCCTGACGATCGCGGTGATTGCCGGCCTGCTGATCGGGGCTCGGCTGCTGCGGAACCACGAACCCCTTCACGGTCTCTTCCGGGCGACAGGCGACATCCCCACGCTCGCGGGAAGCCTCGTCCAGCCGGCCGTCGCTGTCCTGCCCGATGGCCGGATCCTGTTCGCGGGAGCCGGTGACTCGATCCTCGCGGGCGTGGTCTTCGATCCGGCGACGGAGACGTACGGCCACCTGATCTTCGACAGCGTCATCCGCCGGGGCGGGACGGCGACGACGTTACCGAACGGCCTGATCTTGCTGGCCGGTGGCGAATTCGGGCAGAGTGACGCGGCCTCATTCACAGCCTCGCTGTTCGACCCGGCGTCGCAGACGGTCGCCGAGACCAACCACCTGACTGTCGCACGGTCAGACCACACCGCGACGCTCCTGGACGACGGTCGCGTCCTCATCCTCGGGGGTCGCCACTACCCTGGCAACGGCAGCCCCGTCGCCAACCAGTCCGTCGTCGCACTCGATTCCGCCGAGATCTACGACCCTGCGACCGGCACCTTCGCCGAGATCGGTCCGATGAACGTCCCGCGCGCCGGACACACCGCGACCAGGCTTCCGGACGGCACGGTCCTGATCACCGGCGGGTACTCGACGACACAGACCGGCCGCCTCAGCATGCCGACTGCTGCCGAGATCTTCGACCCCGGCAGCGACACATTCCGGCTCATCGGATCGATGGTCTCGCCGCGAGGCCACCACACGGCCACCGTGCTCCAGGATGGGCAGGTCCTCCTGGTCGGTGGGGCCGACCGCTACGGCCCGCGCGGCGAAAGACTCTCCTACACCGGCGCAGCAGAAGTGTTCGATCCGAAGACCGAAACGTTCACGCGGGTCGATCCGCTGGTGACCGAACGAGCGGGTCACAGCGCGACCCTGCTTCCTGATGGTCGCGTCCTCATCATCGGTGGCGCGAACGAGCGAGGCGGCCCGCTCACGACCGAGGTCTACGACCCGGACACGCACCGATTCGAGCGCGGTCCGACGGCCACCGTGGCGCATCAGGCGACCGTCGCACCGCTCCTGGCCGACGGTCGAGTCCTGGCGGCGGGATCGGGGCCTGGTGGTTCGGAGGTGTTCGATCTACGCTTGATCGGGAACGGTGCCGAAGTCACGACACCCCGTCCGGACGCAACCGGGGCGTTCCGCCCGATCGCCACCTCGGCCGTGCGACGATCTCCGCAGGCGCTCCGCCTGCGAGACGGCCGCATCCTGATCGTGGGCAGCGACGCCGAGTCCGGCGACGATCCCGCGGCAGCGGTCGAGATCTTCGACCCCGCGATCGGGACGACGGCTGTCGGTGGCCGGCTGCCGCGGTCGGGATACCCGTCGACGCAGCTTCGGGATGGACGTGTCCTCTTCATCGCGTCCGCCGACGATGGGTCACCCGTCGCTTCGTACTACGACCCGTCGTCCACCCTGTTCACGGCAGCGCCGGCCGTGACCAAGGCTCTCGGTGGTGGCAATCTCGTCGGTGTCTCGGGCTTGGACGATGGCCGACTGATCTTTTCCGACGGTTCCTCCGTCACACTGCTCGACCCAGGGACCGGAGATACAACGCCGCCCATCCCCGCCTGCGAGTCACCCGTGGACATCGTGCCACTCGACCGGGATCGGGTCCTCATGGCGTGTGCCAACAACGCCGATGCCCTGGTCATCGACCTCGCGGCCCGAACGACGGAGGGGACGGGGCTGCGCTTCGACCGCGGCATCCGACTCGGCGATGGGCGCATCGCGCTGACGACGGGTGGCTTCGGGCCGAATGGCGACGCCACCCGTGTCAGTGGCGTCTACGATCCGGTCGCTCGCGCGGTGACGGAGGTCACGACGGACCTCCCGGTCGGCCCCGTGGTCGCGGCCAGTGGCGGTCGTCTCTTCGCCTTCGGTGGCACGGACGAGGCGCCGTCGGATCACGTGGTCGAGATCGACCCGACGACAGGCGCATCCCGAGACGTGGGGCCGATGCTCGGGCGACGATCCAATGCCGTCGTGATCGCCCTTGACGACGGGCGGATCCTGATCCTCGGCGGCGAGCGGGTCTCACCGGACCGGACCGAGCCCGTCCCACCCTTCGCGGAAGTGTTCGACCCGTCGCGCATCCCCTGACGAGGGCCGGGACGGTCCCGCTACCATCCGCGGATGACGACCACCATCCGCGTCCCCGGCGCCGTCTTCACCGAACGCGAGCACACCCTGCCGCTCGACCATGCCCACCCGGCCGGGCCGACGATCAGCGTCTTCACGCGCGAAGTCGCTGCCCCGGACGCACCGTCCGATCTGCCATATCTCGTCTTCCTCCAGGGCGGGCCCGGCATCGAGGCCACCCGTCCGACGAGCCCGCCGACCGGCTGGATGGCCCGTGCGCTGCGCGACTTCCGGGTGCTGCTGCTCGACCAGCGGGGCACCGGTCGCTCGACCCCCGTCGGGACCGAGATCCCGGGCGAGACACCCGAGCAGCAGGCCGAGTACCTGACCCATTTCCGCGCCGATTCGATCGTCCACGACGCCGAGGCCATCCGGCGGGAGCTCGGGCTCGATCGCTGGAGCGTGCTCGGCCAGAGCTTCGGCGGCTTCACTTCGATGACCTACCTGTCGATCGCGCCGGACGGCCTGCGCGAGGCGTTCCTGACCGGCGGCCTGGCACCGATCGGACGGTCGGTCGACGACATCTACGCCGCGACGTACGTGCGCGTCCTCGAACGGAACGAGCGATACCTCGCGCGTTACCCCGAGGATCGGGCGCGGATCCGCGAGATCCACCGCCGCCTCGACGAGGAGCCGTACCTCCTCGCGACCGGCGAGCGCCTGACGCGGCGGCGGTTCCGGCAGGTCGGCATGTGGCTCGGCGACAGTGCGGGCTGGGAGTACCTGCACCACCTGCTGGAGCTCCCGATGGAGTCGCCGGCGTTCCGCCACGACGTTGCGGCGGCAGAGCACTTCAGCCGCAACCCGCTCTACGCCACCCTCCACGAGTCGTCGTATGCCGACGGGGTCGCGACCCGCTGGTCGTCGGACCGGTTGCTGCCCGACGAGATCCGCGACGGCGACCACTTCACCGCCGAACATGTCTACCCGTGGATGTTCGACGACTACGCCGGACTGCGGCCGCACAAGGCCGCGGCGGAGATCCTCGCCCAGCACGAATGGCCGCGCCTGTTCGATCCGGCCCAGCTGGCGGTCAACGAGGTCCCGGTGGCGGCGACGATCTACGTCGACGACCTGTACGTCGAGCGAGCCTTCGCCGAGGAGACGGCTGCCGCCATCCGCGGTCTGCGGCCATGGATCACCGACGAGTTCGTGCACAACGGTCTGCGCGCGGACGGCGAGCGCGTCCTGGGCAGGCTCATCGACCTCACCCGCGGGCGCGCCTGACGGAAACCTTGCGTCGGGGTATCGCCCGCTCTACGATGGCATGACCCCGAGCAGCGCACGTACGGGGCCCGTCCTCGTTCGCTTCGGCGACAGGATGCATGGGCCCGCGATGCACCGCCGGAGCGGAGGTACCCGCATGGCTACCGTGACGTTCGAAGGCGTCAACAAGATCTACGGCGATTTCCACGCCGTGAAGGATCTGAACCTGGAGATCGGGGACGGCGAGTTCATGGTCCTGGTCGGACCATCGGGCTGCGGCAAGACCACCAGTCTCCGGATGATCGCCGGTCTCGAGGAGATCTCCAGCGGCACGCTGCGGATCGGCGATCGCGTCGTGAACGACGTCCCGCCCAAGGATCGCGACATCGCGATGGTCTTCCAGAGCTATGCGCTCTATCCCCACATGTCGGTCCGCGAGAATCTCGCCTTCGGACTCAAGCTGCGCAAGGTCCCCAAGGCCGAGATCGAGCGCCGGGTCAATGAGGCCGCCGAGACCATCCAGCTCCAGAAGCTGCTCGATCGCAAGCCGAAGGAACTCTCGGGTGGCCAGCGCCAGCGCGTCGCGCTCGGTCGCGCGATCGTCCGTGAGCCGGCGGTCTTCCTGATGGACGAACCGCTCTCCAACCTCGACGCGAAGCTGCGCGTCCAGACCCGTGCCGAGATCGCCCGACTGCACCAGCGGCTCGGGACCACGATGGTCTACGTCACCCACGACCAGATCGAGGCGATGACGATGGGCACCCGCATCGCGGTCATGAACGAGGGGCTGCTCCAGCAGGTCGGGTCGCCGCAGACGCTGTACGACACCCCGATCAATCGTTTCGTGGCGGGCTTCATCGGCAGCCCGTCGATGAACTTCGTCGAGGTCCACCAGGAAGGGACCGGCGAAAGCGCCCGGCTCGTCGGCCCTGCCGACTGGTCGATCCCGCTGCCGAACCGCTACCGCGAGGCGGCGACGCCGAAGGCGGGCAAGACGCTCGTCGCCGGCTTCCGGCCGGAGCACCTCGACATCGGCGAGGGCGGCAATGGCATGCGGCTCCTTCCAGGCCCGCGCGGACGTCGTCGAGTACCTCGGCAACGAGGAGCTGCTCCACATCTCCGCCGCCGATCAGGACGTGGTCGGGATCGTCGGCTCGGAGCATCGCATCCGACCCGGCGACATCGTCAACCTCGTCCTCCCGCTCGACAAGCTGCACCTGTTCGACGGCGAGACCGGCCTGACGCTCGCCCCGGACGTCGCGCTCGTCGCCTGACCCACCACCAGCCACCACGCGATCCATCGGCCCCGGGGGATCCTCCCGGGGCCGATCTCGTCGAGCGCGTGATCGATTCGCGGATCGTCCATCGCGGTCGATACATGACGTTTCGTGTCGACACCATCGAACGGGCCGACGGCAGCCGCGGGACGCGCGATATCGTCGGCCACCCGGGAGCTGTGGCGATCCTGGCGATCGACGACGACGACCGCGTCCTCCTCGTCCGGCAGTACCGGGTCGCCGTCGGTGAGGCGCTGCTCGAGATCCCGGCCGGGACCCTCGACGTGGCCGCCGACGGCAGGGGCGAGGATCCCGACCATGCGGCGCGACGAGAGCTGGAGGAGGAGACGGGGACGCGCGCCGGCTCGTGGCGCAAGATCGCGACGTTCTACACGGCGCCCGGGTTCGCCTCCGAGTTGATGCACCTGTATCTGGCCACCGACCTGCGGGCGGCGGACGGCGAACGGCTGCAGCCCGACGAGGACGAGCACCTCGAGGTCGAGCGGATCCCCTGGCGCGACGCGCTGGCCGCCGCCGAACGCGGCGAGTTCCGCGACGGCAAGTCGCTCCTGGCCCTGCTCTGGCTGGCCCGACTGCTTGACGCCTGAGTCACGTCGGACTCGGTCGGCTCCGATCCGAACGTCGAACCGCCGACGACGTTGACCGAGGGTCAGTGCGACCCCGCGTCCGGCGCCGGCGGCCCCGATCCGAGCCGTGCGAGCGCGTCGCGGTAGAGCCGCGTGTCCGGGCTGAGCGCGACCGCCAGCCGCAGGTGCGTCGCCGCCTCGTTCCGCCGGCCGAGCCGCTTCAGGCTCTGGCCGAGCGCGTAGTGCGCGAAGTGCGACGACGGGTCGATCTCGAGGAGCGCCTCGAAGGTCGTGGCGGCGCGTTCGGCCTGACCGGAGTTGTAGTACGCACGCCCGAGGGCCTCGAGGATCGAGCCTTTGCCCGGTTCCAGCCGGTCGGCACGCTCCAGGACGATTGCCGCCTGCGCGTGATGGCGCTGTTCGAGCAACGCCTGACCGCGCTGCAGCAGCTCGTACGCGGTCTCGGCTTCCGCGGGGTCATGCCGGGACGGATCTTCCACGCGACTCCCTACCCCTCGCGGTAGGCCGCCAGGTCGACCGGCTTGAGGCGCGGCGAGTCCGTGAGCCCCGGGATCCGCCCACGCTTGGCGATCGGCTGTCCGTCGATCTCCTTGATGTCACCGGTGAAGTCGATCGGCGTAGCGCCGCTGATGTATGACCCGACCGCGTACGAATCGACCGGCGCCCCAGCGTCCTTGAAGTAGCGGATCCGCTCCGGGTTGAGGCCGCCCGAGACGGTGATCTTGACGTGGTGGAAGTCGGCCTGGTCGAGCCGGGCCCGCACCTCGTGGACGAGCTCGGCGGTGACGCGGCCGCGCTCCGACGGCGTGTCGAGCCGGACGCCGTACAGCCGGTCGCCGAGTGCATGGGCGACCCGGAGCGCCTCCTCGGCCTCATCCTTGAACGTGTCGACGAGGACGATGCGTGGCACCTCCGGCGGCACGTGCCGATCGAACGCGAGGGCCGCCTCGACGGTGTCGCCGAAGATGAGCACGAGCGAATGGGGCATCGTCCCGGTCGGGGCCAGGCCGGCCAGCCGCGCTCCGGCCGGTGTCGAGGCACCGACGCAGCCACCGACGATGGCGGCGTAGTCGAGGACGTCGGTGATGTCCGGGTGGATATGCCGCGCCCCGAAGCTGATGACCGGATCCGGCGCCGCCGACTCGACGCATTGCTGGGCGGCCGTCGCCCAGCCCGTCGACTGCGCGAGCATCCCGAGGAACGCCGTCTCGTACAGCCCGAACCGGCGATAGCGCGCCCGGATGCGCAGGACGATCTCCTTGGGCGCGATGACGTCGCCGTCGGACAACGCCTCGACTCGCGTCTCGGTCGGATCGGCGCCCGCCAGGACGTGGCCGAGGAGGTTGCGCGCCTCGTCGATGCCGCACAGGACGGCTTCCTCGCGGGTGAACACCTCCATGGCCACCAGGGGGTCGCGACCCTCCTGGGCGAGGATCGTCTCGGCGCGCGCGAAATAGACGTCGGCCGAATCGCCCGAGAGGATCTCGTGCGACGGCCGCGAGCGAGACAGGCCCATCAGTCCGGTTCCGCTCCTCTCGCGCCTGGCTCTCCGGCCTGGGCGTCCTCGACGAGGTCCGGAGTGGCGGCGAGTGTAGCGTACGGGTCCGTCGCGGCGGACGCCGCAGCCGGCACGAGTGCCGCTCGACGGCGTCGCCGGCGTCGCCGGATGACGAACCCGGCGACCAGCAGCATGAGCAGCACCAGGACGACGGAGATGAGCGCTCCGGCCATCGTCGCGCGGCCGCGACCGATCTCCTCGGCACCGGCCAGCGCCGCGACCGTGGTGGCGGCCCCGGCGATCGCCGCCTTGTCGTCGCCGGCCGCGAACGCGGCGAGCGCCGCGTCATAGCCGTCGCTCGGGCGAGTGTCGAACAGCCCGAGGGCGACGAGCGGCGGTCGCTCCTTGGCCAGGTCGTCCCGGGCTGTCCGGATCGCCGAAGCGGCCGCGGCCCAATCCACGATCCGGGTCGCGAGCCCGGTCAGGTCGTCGGGTGTGTCGGCGGTCTCGTAGGCAGCCTCCAGACCGGCCGGGAACGGCAGCCGGAGGTCGGTCGTGGCGGTCGTCAGGGCATCCCGGGCCGCGATGACCGCGTCCGCTTCATCGATCGCGCTCTCGGCATCGGCGAACTGCCAGTTGCTCATCGGCTTTCGGATGAGGATGCCCGGCAGCCAGTCGCCGCCGGCCGTCACGAGGGCGGCGTAGCGCGCACGGGCCGCATCGCGGGCGGTCAGCTCGGCATCCTCCTTGGGCGTCAGGACCCACGTCTCGAGCAGGTGCTCGGCCTTCGTCGAGCCGCCGACATCGGTCACGAGGTCGAGGAATCGGCGCCAGTCGGCGACGAAACCCGATGGCTCGGCCGGGCCTGCCCCGACGTAGGTCAGCGTCCGGGCCGCGGCGGCCTTGAAGACGTCGCGCATCCGTGCCTCGGTCACGTCCTCGACGATCGCCCGCATGACCGTCCACGACGCGTCGTAGCCGTAGCGCTCGTAGGCGGCCGAGGCGGAGTCGATCCGGTTCGGTGGCCGCCACGTGTTGAGATCGAAGGCCGCCGCATCCGTCGCGGCGACCGGTCCCGGGTCCTCGACCAGCGCGTCCGGGTGGTCCGCGGCGAGGATCCGCGACGCGTATTCGTCGGCCAGACCCTCGCCGATCCAGCGCTCCTGGAACAGGTCGCCACCGAACCAGGCATGCGATGCCTCGTGGATGATCACCAGGTCGTCGAGGTCCTCGCTGATGGTGATCGAGTCGTGGCTCGAGTCGAAGAAGCCGGCGTAGCCCTCGATCTCCGAGGCGCTCACCTCGATGATGTCGAGGTCCTTGTCGACGGGCCAGGGCAGTCCGATCGCCGCCTTGAGGTCCGGCAGGCCGTCCTCGAGGACCGTCGTCACCCGCTTCAGCCAGGTGGCGTCCTCGGGCCAGGCGTGGATGACGACCGGCTCACCCGCCGCCGTGATCGACTCGTCGGTCAGGGCGTCCGCGGTTCGAGGCCTCGATCGAGGTGTACCAGGCGAGTGGGTCGCCGATGTGCTTGACCGTGTACACGGTCCGGCCGTCGACCGACGACGTGGCGAGCTGGGCGTCGGCGTCGGCCGGGACCGTCTGGACCTTGGCGATGAAATGCGGCGGCATGACGATCCGCACGTCGCCCAGGCCCGGGTCGCCCCATGCCCAGGCGGTGAACGCCGTGTGCGCGCGGCCGACGCGGATCGGGCTCTCGGAGCGTGGCTTTCCGCTCGGCAAGTCCCAGGTGACGCGGATCTTCCTGGTCGTGTCGTGGTAGAGGTTCGGGAAGTGGACCGTGACCGCTCGGAAGGTCGCATGCCCTTCGGTCGTCACGGTCAACCGCGAGCCACCCGAGGTCGCCCTGATCGTCCGCGCCTCGAGCGGCGCCGCCACCGACACCGCGTTGTAGTAATAGACGGTGGTCGCGCTGTCGGGCTTCAGGTTCGTCGCGCTGATGTCGAGCGTGACATGGACAGCCTGCTTCGCGGGATCCACCCGATACGTCGCGGCAACGGCCAGTCGAAGGTCGTCCGACGCGGCGCTGACGGAGGTGATCGAGATCGTCCCGGCGAGCAGCGTGGCCGCGAGGACCGCAAGGAGGATCGCCAGCAGGCGGCGGGGACGGCCCGGCTCGTTCGCTGCCATCTGGATCACTCCGTGGTCCGGATCCGGGTCGGCCTCAGGCGCCGACGTCGCCCGCCGTCATCGTGCCATGTCGTGCCCGGCGCCGCCCGCGATACCAGATGACTGCCACGACCAACGCGAGGAGGGCCGCCAGCAGCAGCCCGAGACTGATGACACGGCCCCGGCCGATGTCGCCGGCGTGGGTCCAGGCCGTCGCGGCATCGCCCGCCGAGGTCGCCGCCGCAGCCAGGTCGCCCGACGCGAACTGCGCGCGAGCCGCCTCGAGATCCGCGCCGGGCGATGTCCCCCACAGGCCGATCTCCTGGAACGTGTCACCGGCCGTCGTCGGGCGGGCCGCGACCGCGGCGTCGTACCGGGCGATAGCCTCCAGCGCCGCCTGCGCCGCGGCCGTCGCGCTCGCGAAGCCGTCCGGGCTCTCGAAGGCCGTCCGGAGCGTTCCCGGCACGGTCAGCCCGGATGCTGCGGCACCGGCCGTGATCTCCGATCGCTGGGCGAGGATCGTCTCCGCGTCGGTCATGAGCCGGTTGGCGTCGTCGAACCGCCAGGCACGCATCGCCTCGCGCAGCGCGCGCGGGATCATCCAGTCACCGGCGGATGCGACGACCGCTGCATAGCGCTCCCGGGCCGCGCGTCGAGCGTCGAGCAATGCCAGGTCCTCGTCACGGGCGACCCACGTCCGCCACAGATCGTCGAGCGACGTGGTCGCGTGCTCGTCGAGCAGGTCGAGCAGGCGTCGCCAGTCCGGCGCCCCATCCACGGTCTCGGGCGCTCCGGCCGTCACGGGCTGGTACGCACCGGTCCGCGTCGCGGCATCCGCCCACACGGCCCTCAACCCTGCGTCACCGACGCGCTCGCCGATCGCCCGGGCGAGCACGAGCGAGGCGGCGTAGGCGTAGTCCTCGGTCGGACGCGCTTCGGCGCCGAGGGCGCCCCACGCGTTGAGCGGGATCCGGGCGGCCTCGAGGGCAGGGGCGATGGTGTCGGTCTCGGCGGCCTTCGCGACGGTCACCTTCAACTCTGGTGCCACCGCGCGGGCGTAGTACGACGCGAATGCCTCGGCCGCCCATCGGTCGGCGAGGAGGTTGCCGTTGAACCAGCTGTGGGCCGCCTCGTGCAGGACGACCTCGTCGCTCGCGTTGTAGGCGACATCGATCTTCCCGGTCGCGGGATCGAACAACCCGGCATAGCCGCCGCTGGACCGGCCGACGGTCTCGCGGAAGTCGAGGCCATCGCGGCGCGGCCAGGCGAGTCCGGTCTGCTCGGCGAGGACCGGCAGGGCCCGGCTCGCCAGGTCACCGACGCGGGTCGCCCATGCGCTGTCATCCGCGAAGGCCGAGATCGTCAGGTCGACGGCGACCCCGCCGACCGTCGTCGGCACGACCCGGTCGGCGAGCGTGCCCGGCCGGTCGGCGACGAGGTACGCGAAGAACGTCAGCGGCGACTTGAGGCTGCCGGTCTGGAGGACGATCGTGCCGTCGCTGGCAGTGGTCGGTGCCGGGATGTCTCCGGACGCGACCGAGACCGTGTAGCCGGCCGGGAAGACGACCTGGACGGTACTGCCGGGGGTCGCTTCGCTGCCGAACGCCCAGACGGAGAACGACACGAGCGCATCGCTGACGCGGAACTGGCGGCCGGGTGCCCCGCCCTTGTCGACGAGGTCGAAGACCAGCCGATAGCGCGCCGACTTGCCGCTGTAGAGCCGCGCCCCGAGGTCCAGTCGGAGCGTCGTCGACGCCGCTGTCGTCTTGGTGACCGAGGCCTTGGGCGAGCCCGAGCCGGTCCATGTGAACTTCGGCGCGGAGGCACCGGGCAGCACCGCGAGCAGCGCGTGGTCGAAGTAGTAGCGCCGGGTCTTCGTGTCGGACAGGCGGTTCTTCAGGTCCATGTCGACCGTGACCCGGACGCGGTGCGCCTCGGGCTGGACGACGTACCGGGTGTCGGTGACGATCGACAGGCCGGGGCCTGCGGCCTGGACCTCGGCGCTGCCGACGGGCGATGCCAGGAGGCCGGTCGCGGCGACGATCGCGAGGAGCAGGGCGGCGAATCGGCGACTCATCATCCGAGGAGCTCCGGGAGCCGTCCGGCGAACCGATCGAGGAACGCGCTGTTGGCCGGCGTGCGATCGCCGACATCCGGCATCCGGCCACCGATCCAGAGCCAGTCCCTGGACTCGTCGAGCAGCGTGTCGGCGATGCCGAGGATCCGGGCGATGGCCATGCCCAGCGCATCGGCGCCGGCGTCGGCAGTGGGGATCTCGACCGCGAGGACGGGGCGCTCGTCCTCCGACACCGAGAACTTGGCGAACGGGAATTCGTCGTTCCAGCGCAGGAGCTTGCGGTACGACTTGCGGAAGTAGTCGCTGATCGGCGGGGCGTACTGCGCCCAGCAGATGATCGCCATCTCCGGATCGAGGATGACCGTGACGCGGAGATCGAAGCGGCGGCGTCCATCGAGGACGAGATCCCAGCTGGTGATCCCATCGCGGTCGGCTCGTTCGGTGGGCGTGATCCCCAGGTCCGCGAGCCAGTCCTCGACATCGGCCGGGCGCACGCTCGGCGCGCCCGAATCGGCGGATGACATGGCCCGGGGAGTCTAGCCGAGAACGCCGAGGCGAGCCCCGGGCCGGTCAGTCGGCGCCGACGACCTTCTTGCCGTGAGCCGTCCCGCCACCGACAGCGCCGACCACGACGCGCTCCGCCGGGCGGTCGTCCCGGCTGATGGGGGCCACCGCCTTCGCCGCCCGCGGGACCCGCCGGATCTCGATCGATTCACCACTCCGAACGACGCGTCCCGAGTAGTCCGACGAGCGCACATCCGCGGCGACCTTCACGTTCCGACCGATGCGCGCGCCACGCGGCACGACCGCACGCTTGCCGATGACCGTGATCCCCGTGTTGAGCCGGTTCGGCTCCTGCTTGTTGGGCCGGTCGTCGTACGGGCCCTCGCCGACGATGGCGCCCTGGCCGATGACGACCTCCTTGTCGAGGATCGCCCGGTCGACGACCGCGCCGGACCGGATGACCGCGTCGAACATGACGATCGAATCGCGCACGACTGCCCCGACGTCGACCCGGACGCCCGGCGACAGGACCGAGTTGACGACGGTCCCCGCGATGACGCAACCGTGGCTGATGAGGCTCTTGTGGACCTGGGCCGTCGGTCCGACCTTGGCCGGGGCGCGTTCCTCGGACCGGGTGTGGATGACCCAGTCCTTGTCGTAGAGGTCGAGCTCGGGGTTGTCGTCGAGGAGAGCCATGTTGGTCTCCCAGAACGACTGGATCGTCCCGACATCCTGCCAGTACCCGTTGTAGCGGTAACCGAAGACCCGCGCGCCGGCGTCGAGCATCGCGGGGATGACGTTCGCCCCGAAGTCGACGAGGTCCTCGGACAGCCAGCGCCGGAGCGTCTTCTTCGAGAAGACGTAGACGCCCATCGATGCGAGGTCGCTCTTGGGCTGTTTCGGCTTCTCCTGCCACTCGGTCACCCGGTCGTTCTCGTCGAGGGCGAGGATGCCCATCCGCGACGCCTCGGCCAGCGGCACGCGACGGACCGCGATGGTCACGTCGGCACGGCGGCGGCGATGGGCGGCGACGAACGGCTGGTAGTCCATCTTGTAGATGTGGTCGCCGGCGAGGATCACCACCGTGTCGGCCGGGTCGTGCTCGAGGACGTTGATATTGCGCAGGACGGCGTCGGCCGTTCCGCGATACCACTCGGCGACCCTGCCCCGGGCGATGTACGGCTGGAGGAGCTTGACACCGCCCCGGTTGCGATCGAGGTCCCAGGGCCGGCCGAGGCCGATGTGGTCGTTCAGTGACCGGGGGTTGTACTGGGTCAGGACGACGACGTCGTCGATGTCCGAGTTGACGCAGTTGGAGAGGGTGAAATCGATGATCCGGTACTTGCCGCCGAACGGCACCGCCGGCTTGGCCCGCTCCTGGGAGAGGATCGAGAGGCGCTCGCCCTCGCCGCCCGCGAGGATGACCGCCATCGTCCGTTTCACGCCACCGATGCTAGCACGGGCGGTGGTCACGAGCCATCAACGGACCGTTGCCGTTCGGTCAGCGGTGGCCGGCACACCGACTACAGGAACAGGCGCGGGTTGACGAAGTCCCCGTTGAACATCACCGCCCAGTGGAGGTGCGCCCCGGTCGAGTGGCCGGTGTTGCCCTCGTAGCCGATGAGATCGCCCCGGCTGACCTGACTGCCCGCGTGGATCCCGTTCGGGTAGCGCGGCTGCATGTGGGCGTACCAGGTCTGGAGCCCCTCGCTGTGGGCGATGATGACGATCCAGGCCGGGTCCGCGCCGTCCGCATAGTTCCAGCCGATATAGACGACCGTCCCGGAGCCCGAGGCCTTCACCGGCGTGCCGTACGGCGCGACCAGGTCGATGCCGTTGTGGAAGTGATCGCACGACCCCTTCGGCGGTTCCCACGAGAAGCCGGTGCAGCCGAAGTTCTGGGTGACGTCGCCGACCATCGGCCATTGGAGGGTCCCGTTGTACTGCGACGGGATGTTGCCGCCCTGCATCTGCTTGCGGATGAGCGCCGCGATCTGGCCCTTGAGCTTCTTCTGGGCCGCACTCGCCTTGTTGATTGCTCGCTGGGCGGCGGCCTTGTTGCGGGCCAGCTGGGCGTACTCGCGCTTCTGCTGGGCCAGCGCGGCGGCGACCCGCTTCTCGAGCTTCTTGAGCGCCGCCTTGGCGTCCCTGAGACTGGCCAGGCTCTTGTCCAGGGCACGCTTGGCGGCGGCGGTCTGCTGGCGAAGGTCATCCGTGCGCGACCGCGCGTCGAGCGTGGTCTGGTGGAGCGAGGCGAGCGTCTCCTGGTCCTTGGCGACCTGGGTGGCGAGCGCCTTGTCCTGCTCGCCGACATCGATGAAGTAGCTCATCTCGGCCAGCAGGTCGGTGAAGGTCCCGCCCGACAGGAAGGATTCGAGAAGCGAGGTCCGATCGGTGTCGTAGGCGCTGCGCAGGCGGTCGGCGAGGAGAGCCTTGCGCTCGGCGAGTTCGGCACGCTTCGCGGTCTCGCGTGCCTCGATGTCGACGAGCTGCGCGTCGAGCCCCTTGAGCTCCCCGACGAGCGCGTTGTAGTCGGTCTTGACGACCGCGATCTTGGTCTCCATGCCCTTGATCTTGACCTTGACCGAGGCGAGGTCCGTGTTGATGCCCTTGAGCTGGTCGGCGGTCTGCTTGATCCCGTCCGACAGGTCGTGCTGGAGCGCGTTGAGCTGATCGACCTGGGCCTTCTGCGCCGCGATGTCCTTCTTGAGCTGCGCCTGCTTGGCCTTCGCGTCCGCCAGCTCATCGCCACGGACGATGCCGGGGGCAGTCGGGGACGCGGGCACGCCAAGGAGCCCGACCATGAGCGGGAAGAGGAGTAGGAGGGCCCCGAGCCGTCGGCCGAGGGTCCGTCGCTGAGATGCCGATCGGTCGGAGTGGCTCCATCCGCTGGCGGATGGGGCGCTCACCAGATCGGTCTTGTGGCGCTTCACGTAGGCGAGTTCATCGTGCGAGCGTGACTCCGTGTTCGCCTCGACCTTTCGGCCGACACGGTATTGCCCGCCGGTGAGTCGCCGTCCGAAGTGGCACGTACTCTGGACGACACCGGCTGGAGGGCATCATACCCTCGAAGTCTAGGCGGCGTGTCGCGCGATGACGCCTGACCCGATGGTCCCAGTCCGGCCGGAACCAGTCAGGGCCGGAGAAGCACCGCCCACAGCGCCCCGAGGATGAAGAACGGCCCGAACGGGATGTACGTCTTGCGCCCGATCCGGCGCGTGGCCAGCAACGCCACGATGACGATCCCACCGAAGACCAGCGCGAAGATGACCGATCCGAGAGCGCGACTCCCGCCTGCGAGCAGGCCCACGCCGACGAGCAGCTTCACGTCGCCCATCCCGAATGCGCCGGCCCCGAACGGGATCGACGGCAGGTACAGGACGGCCGGGATGACGAGGGCAGCCACGATGGCCAACACGATCTCGTCGCCGACCAGCGGGTTCCGGCCGCTGAGCGCGTAGACCAGGGCGACCGGGATGACCGGCAGGGTCAGGATGTCCGGCAGCAGCCGCTGGTCGAGGTCCGTGGCGATGCCGACGACGAGCGTCGCGAACCACGCGCCGAAGATGACGACCGCCAGCGGGTCGCCACCGAAGCGAAGGGTCAGCAGCCCGAACGCGAGGGCGCCGGTGACCGCGACGACGACCGTCCGCCAGTCGGCGGCCCGCCCCGGCGGGTGCTCCTCGTCGTGCTCCGGCCAGCGTGTCGCGAACCTGTCCGCGACGATCCCCAGCGCGGCACCGCCCGCGCCCAGCACCCAGGCGATCGGCTCCATCGAGTCGGCGGTGCCCGCGCCTGCCTGTGCCTGCCGGTCGGTCGGTCAGCCGGCCGTCGCGCCGGCCAGCGCCAGCTCGACCAGGGTCGCGTGCGCGACGCCGGTCGAGCCGCGCGGCGCGAACGGCAGCGCCTTGCGGTAGTAGGCGGTCCCGGCGATGTCGAGGTGGACCCACGGCACGGTCACGAACTCGCGCAGGAACAGACCGCTCTTGACGAGCGAACCTTCGGGCGAGCCCGAGTTCTGGAGGTCGCCGTACCAGCTGTCCATCTCGGGCACGTAGTCGTCGATGAGCGGCAGTTGCCAGTAGCGCTCGCCGGCCTTGGCACCCGCGGCCATGACCTCGTCATACCACGCCTGGGGCGTCCCGAACGCCCCGGTCACGAGGTGGCCGAGCGCCCGCGAGACCGCCCCGGTCAAGGTCGCGATGTCGACGATGTGGGTCGCCCCGAGCCTCTCCGCGTAGGTCATCGCATCGCCCAGGATCAGCCGGCCTTCGGCGTCGGTGTTGGTGACGTCGACCTTCTTGCCATTCAACGCGGTGACGATGTCGCCCGGCCGGGTCGAGTGCGGCCCGGGCATGTTCTCCACGGCGGGTGCGAGCGCGAGGAGCGGGGTCCCCGGGGCGAGCCGGGCGACGGTGGCCATGGCCGAGATGACGGTGCACGCACCGGTCTTGTCCATCTTCATCTCTTCCATGTGCCCGGACGGCTTGATGCTGATGCCGCCCGAATCGAAGCAGACGCCCTTGCCGACGAGGGCCAGGTGGCGACCCAGTGCGTCACGCTCCCCTTCCCCGCCGGAGCGCATCACGATCATCCGGGGTGGGTTGTCGCTGCCCCGGCCGACGGCCATGAACATGCCCATGCCCATCTCGGTCGCCTGCTCGGGGCCGATGACGTCGACCCACAGGCCGTGCTTCTCGGCGATGGCGATGGCCTCGTCGGCGAGGACCGCCGGGCTCACGTCGTTGGAGGCGCGGTTCGAGAGCGTGCGGGCGATCTCGGACCCTTCGGCGAAGATGAGACCACGCTCGGCTGCCCTGGTCAGGGCGGCGAGGTCGCCGCCCGGCGCGACGAGGATGAGTTCGTCGAGGACCGGCAGTGCCAGGTCGACCTCGTCGCGGTAGATGGTCCGCGGGTCGTACGCGCCTTCGGCGAGGCCACGAGCGACGAGTTCCGCCGCGGCTTCCGCGTCACCGCCCAGGGCGTCCGCCACGGGATCGAGCCAGAACGCCAGGCGATGGACCTCGCGACCGCCGAGACGTCGCTCCGCCGCCGCCCCGACGCGCACCGCGATCTCGCGGTCGACCGTCGCCGCGTCGCCCAGCCCGACCGTCAGCAGCCGGCCGGCCTTCGTCTCGCCCCCCGCCGCGAGCGACGTGGCATAGCGCTTGTCGCGCAGCTCGCCGAAGGCTTTGAGGGCCTGGAGTTCGCCACCGGACCGCCGGTCGAGCTCGCCGAGAGCGCCCTCGAAGGTCGGCCTCGCGACGACCGGGATGACGAGGACATCCGCGGGCACGTCCCACGGCTGATCAATGGCCACACGAAGTTGCACGGGCGTCGAGTCCTCCGGAATGCTCGGCCGACTGAGGCGTCCCGACTCAACCGACCGGCGTGGGTGAGAGGGCTCAGTGTAGCCACCGGGACCCGCGTCAGGGACCGTCCGTCGCCCCGGGTGCCCCGCTCGGCG
Source organism: uncultured Chloroflexia bacterium (assembly GCA_963776385.1). Classification (GTDB taxonomy): domain Bacteria; phylum Chloroflexota; class Limnocylindria; order Limnocylindrales; family CSP1-4; genus SPCO01. The sequence continues at coordinate 285,472 of CAVZME010000005.1, read as the reverse complement.
TCGGCGTGCTGGCGTCGATCGCGTCTGCCAGCTTGGCACGTGCCTCTTCGATATCGATGACCGCCCCATTCATCCCCGACCGGCCGATGTCGGCCATGATGACCACCAGGCCGCGAGTGTCTGCCGGGAGACGGGCCCGAGCATCTGCCTCGGCCTTGACCGCGGCCCGGGTGCTCGCGGTGACCTTCTTGCCGACCTTCTTGATGGCCTTGTACAGGTTCTTCAGGGCGACGTCGTAGTCGGCATTGCGGTTCAGCCATTCATCGAGCACCGAGACGTCGACCGTCTGGACGAGCCCGTTGCGCTCGTCCCGCGCAGCCGTGATCTGGAGCGCGGCCTGGTCGATGAGCTTCATCGCCGCGTCGTACTTGGCCAGCCGGCCCTTGGCGACCGCCTCGCCCATGATCCGGTCGTGCTCGGAGAGGAGGCCGCTCATCTTCATCGCCGACACGGAGCCGGCGGACAGCCGCGCCCAATCGGTGTCCAGACCGTCGGTCGCGGCGAGCGCGGCGGCGAGGATGGCCTGCCGCTGGACCACCGCGTCGCTGACGAACAGCCCCGCAGTGGGCGATCCGATGTACGGGACCGTCGAGAGTTCCCCGCGCAGCGTCGCGGTCCGGGCGATCACATCCGTCACCAGGCGATCGCCCGCGGCGATGGCCGCCTCGCTCGCCGTCGCGTCACTGCCGTTGAGGGCGGCCAGCGCCGCGCGTGCCTGCGTGCCGAGCGCCTCGACCTGATCGGCGAGCGCCTTGAGATCGGCCTCGGCGGCGTCCAGTCGCGCGGTCACCTGGGCATCGGCGGCCGTCGTGTTGTCGGTCCGGCCGGCGCTGCCGGGCGGATGGTCCAGCCCGGTCACGATCCCGGCCGCCCCGAGCGCGATGGCGACGATGATGAGCAGCCAGACCGCGGCGCCCAGGAACCGGCGCAACCCGTCGGTCACGGTGAGACCATGGCGGCGACCTGGTCACGTTGCCTGGTTTGCAGGTAGCCGAGAGCGCCCTCCATCGGTCGTGGCTCGAACCCGAACCGGCTCGGGATGAGGTCGAGCGGGCCGATGTTGTCGAGGCGCAGCTGTCGTAGCTGGTCGGTGGCGACCGGGAACGGGATGTGGACGAGCTCGCTCGCCCCGGCGACGAGCCGGATCAATGCCACCGGCATCGGGACGATGACGCGCCGCTTCCCGAGCGCGCCGAGCACCTCGTGGGTGATCTCCTTGTAGGTCCAGTAGCGCGGACCGCCGAGATCGAAGGACTGACCGATGGTCGCCGGGTCCGCCAGGGCACGGACGACGACCGTCGCGACGTCGCCGGTATGGATCGGCTGGAAGCGTGCGTCGCCCCGGCCCGGGACCGGGACCAGGCCGGGCGAGATCCGGACAAGGCCCGCGATGATGTTGAAGAATCCGTCACCTTCACCGAACTGGAGCGACGGCTTGAGGATGGTCCAGTCGAGCCCGGACGAGCGGACGAGCGCCTCGGCCTTCGCCTTCGAGCTGGCGTAGTGCAGGTCGGGCACGTCTTCGACGCCCATCGCACCCATGTGGATGAGCCGCTGGACGCCGGCTGCCTGCATCGCCACGATGATCGCCCGGGTCCCCTCGGTATTGACCAGGCGCAGGTCGGCTCCGCCCGAGAAATCACGCGGGATGGCCACGAGGTGGACGACGGCGTCGACCCCGGCGAGCGCCGGGCCGAGCGTCTCCGGCCGGGTGACATCGCCGCGCCGGATCTCGAGCGCATCGCGCTGCGCCGCCGGGACGCGGCCACTGACGCGGTCGCCCGCATCCTCGCTCCGCGCGAGCGCGACGACGCGATGGCCCGAGGCCAGGAGGGTCGGGACGAGGTGGCTGCCGACGAACCCGCTGGCGCCGGTGACGAGGATGGTGGACATGTCGGTGATCCTTCGTGGTTCGCGGCCACCCACACGGGCAGCGCCATCTCCAGTTCGGTGGCGACCGCCGTTGCGGATGCGTCGGACCGTGATGGCGCGGGAATCGTAGCATCGACACCATGACCGACCAGATTCGGCCGACCCTGTCCGGTGCGCCACTGCGACGCCTGGTCGAGGCCATGCCCAAGGCGGAACTCCACCTCCACCTCGATGGCTCGCTCCGCGTCGACACGGCGCTCGACCTCGCGCGTACGCGCGACATCGATGCCCCGCGCGATTGGTCCGGGATGTCGGCGGCGCTCATCGCACCGATGCCCTGCGCTTCGCAGGCGGAGTTGCTGCGCGCCTTCGACCTGCCGATCGCGCTGATGCAGGATGCCGAGGCGCTCGAGCGGATCACCGCCGAATTGGTCGAGACCAAGGCCGCCGACGGCGTGCGCTACGTCGAGATCCGCTGGGGACCGCTTCTTCACGTGACGGGCGGTTTGTCGCTGGCCGACGGGATCGGGGCGGTCTGCGCCGGTGCCCGCGATGCCGCGTTCCGGACGGGCACGATCGTCCGGCTCATCTGCACGGCTCTCCGGTCGCACGAGCCGGCAGCCAATCTCGACCTGGCGCGCGTGGCGGTCCAGTTCCGCGACCAGGGCCTGACCGGCTGGGACCTGGCCGGCCCGGAGGAGGCGTACCCGGACCCGTTGCTGCACCTGGACGCCTACGAGGCCGCGGGTGAGGGCGGCCTCCGGATCACGATCCACGCCGGCGAATGGGGCGGTGCCGGGCAGGTCCGACGGGCGCTGGCCATCGAACCGGAACGGATCGCCCACGGGCCGGGAGCGATCGACGACCCCGACCTGTGCGCCGAGCTGACGTCACGCAGGGTCACCCTCGACCTCTGCCCGACCTCGAACTGGCAGGCCGGGATCGTGCCGTCCGTGGCTGCCCATCCGCTCGCCCGGCTGTCCCGTCGGGGCGTCCCGGTGACGCTCAGCACCGATGACACCACGGTGTCCGACATCACGTTGTCCGAGGAGTACGTCCGGGCGGTCGAACAGATCGGGCTGACCCTGCCCGAGCTATGGGCGCTGGATCGTCGGGCGCTCGACGTTGCGTTCGCGGACGAGACTGTCCTCGCCCCATTGCGCGCCGACTTCGATGCCTGGGGTGCGGGGATCCCCGAGCTCGGGGCGGGAGCCGGATGACGGTCGATGACCTCGATGGCGTGATCGCCGCCCCGGGCAATCACGTGGTGCTGTTCGAGAACGACGAGGTCCGCGTCCTCGAGACCACGATCCGGGTCGGTGAGGTCACGCCGCTCCACACCCACCTGGCGCCGACCGTGATGTACGTCGTGTCCGGGTCGCATTTCGTCCGGCGGGACGAGCATGGAGGGACGCTGATGGACACACGCGCGAGCGCGGATGTCGCTCTCCCGAGGGTCTTGTACGCGGCATCGACACCGCTGCATACGATCGAGAACACGGGCGACGACGACCTGGTCGTGATCGGTGTCGAACTCAAAGGGCCGCGCGTCGGCTGACCGGCGGCTCAGCCCGTGACGGGCGGCTCAGCCCGCGGCGAACGCCGCGAGGATCGCGGCCAACTCGGTGGCGTCCGCCGCGATCGCGGTCGGCGCCTCGTCCGGCGGCAGCGCCTCGACCTGGGCCAGCGTCGTGACGCCGGTCAGCATGAGCACGCAGCGCGCCCCGACGGCCCGGGCGCCGGCGAGATCCGTGGCGATGACGTCGCCGATCATGATCGCCTCGGCGGCCTGGCGACCGACGGCATGGGCCGCGGTCTGCAGCAGGAACGGGGCGGGCTTTCCGATCGAGACCGGCACGACCCCGGTTGCGTATTCCAGGGCGATGACGATCGACCCCGCCCCGGGCCGGAGACCGCGTTCGGTCGGATAGACCGGGTCGCGGTTGGTCGCGATGAAATGGGCTCCCGCCCGGATGCAGTCGTTGGCGACCGCGAGACGCGCGTAGGTCAGGTTCGGGTCCAGCCCGACGACGACCGCCTCGGGCGCCCCGGCGGCGACGTATCCGTCGATCGCTTCCTGGCTCATCCGGGTCGCGGCGGCAGCCGCGGTGACGACGTCGTAGCCCTCATCGCGCAACTCGCGCTCGAGTCCGCCGGCACCGAGGACGAGGACGCGCCGGATCCCCGGATCGTGCTCGCGCAGGTAGGCCGCGGTCGCCCGTGCGCTCGAGACCACCGTGTCAGGCGAGACCGGTGCACCCATCGCGGCCAGGCGCGTCTGGTAGTCGGTCCGATAGTGCATCGAATTGTTCGTGACGTAGACGATGTCGTCGCCGCGGGCCGCTCGATCGGCCAGGACCGCGGCGACGCCCGGCACCGGGTCCGATCCGCGGTAGACGACGCCGTCGAGATCGACGAGCAGGAGGAGGCCCATCGACCGATCGTAGCGGTGCGCCTTCCGGCGCGTACGATGGCGCCGATGCCGGCCCACTACGACCGCGACCCGCTCGCGGCCACGCAACGCCTCCTGGTCGATGGCACCAACCTGCTCCACGCGATGCAGAAGGCCGCCGGGGCGGCGCCACCGACCGCGCTGATCGGCCGCCTGCGTGGCGCGATCCCGGCCGCCACGACCATCGAACTCGTCTTCGACGGTCCGCCCGAACGGGGCCTGCGCAACGAGCGGATCGCGGCTGGCCTGGTCGTCCGCTACAGCGGCGGCCGGACGGCCGACGCGATCATCCTGACCATCATCGACGACGTGCGGATGCTCGACGGGGCCGACGGCTCGGCGGCGCTGCTGGTCGTCACCGACGACCGCGACCTGCGCCACGGAGCGCGTTTGCGCGGCGCCCGGACGGCCGGCTCGGCCTGGCTGCTGGGTCGGCTGGGCAGCGGGCGCCTCGCCTCGCCGTCCGTGGGCAACCCGCGGCCGGCGCGCGGCCCGAAGCCGGTCACGGCGGCCAGCCAGCAGGATGGCGACCAGGCCGAGATGGACCGTCCGTCGTGGAAGCCGGGGCGCGGTGCGACGACCAAGAAAGGCAACCCGCGGAAGGCTCCCAAGACGGGCGGTGCTGATAGGATGCGGCCGTGAACATCGTCGATGTCCTGAACGAGATCTGGACGAGCATCCTCGAGGTCACCTCCGCCTTCGTCATGCCCGATTGGGGCGTCGTCATCGGCTGGCTGCCGGTGATCATCCTGCTCGGCGTGGTGATGCCGTTCCTGACCTTCCTCGCCCTCGGCTCGCTCATCTACGTCGCGCGGAAGCCGCGCACCAAGGTCGTCTTCGAGGAGGGCCCGCGGGTCGCCGAGATCGGCCCGGGTGGTGAGCCCGTCTTCCCGGTCGGACTCCCCCACTGCCGGCGCGACGGACTGGTCTACCCGTCGGGGACCGTCGTCTGCGAACGGTGCCGCGACGAACTGGCGGTGATCTGTCCGATGTGCGGGCTCGGCCGGGCCGCGATCATCGACACCTGCACGAACTGCGGCCTCGTCCTGAAGGTCAAGACGCGAGCCATCGCGGTCCGGTCGACACCCGGACCCAAGCCCGGCGGCGCGGCCGCGGCATGAGCCTCGCGTCCCTTTCCTCGACCCTCTTCTCGATCGGCGTCATCTTCGTGGCGCTCGGCTTCGCGGCCCACGTCGGCCACGCGGTGATGCTGGCGAATGGCCGCCGTCGCCTGCCGAGTCTCGCGGCGCAGACCGCCCGGCAGCCCGCGTATGCCGGCGTCGTCACCGGCTCCTTCGTCACCGAGCAGGCCCGATCCGCTGCGAGTGGTCCGGCGACCTTCGGCGCCCCGAGCCCCCTGTCGGGCGCGGCGATCGGCCTGTCGTTCATCGGCTGGCTGGCGCTGGGAGCGTCGATGCTCCTGCGGGCGTACGTCGTCGGGCGCGGCCCGTGGGGCAACATGTTCGAGTTCAGCGTCGCCTTCGCGTTCTCGATGATCGGCGGCTACCTCTACCTGCAACGGCGCTACGCGATCCGCTCGATCGGCTTCATCCCGCTCGGGGTCGCCCTGGTCATCCTGCTCTACGCGTCGAGCCTGCCGTCCGAGATCACGCCGCTCGTACCCGCCCTCCAGAACGCGCCGCTGTTGACCATCCACGTCGGCATGGCGGTGATCAGCTACGGCATCTTTGCGACGAGCTTCGCGGCCGGGGTCGCCTATCTCGCCCAGGGCCCGAACGACCGCTTCGGCTGGCTGCCGTCGCACAAGGTCCTCGACGAGGTCGCCTACCGCGCCGTGATCATCGGCTTCCCGATCTTCGCGACGATGATCATCCTCGGGTCGTGGTGGGCGTCGATCGCCTGGTCGCGCTACTGGGGCTGGGATCCGAAGGAGACGGCCGCCCTCGTGACCTGGCTGACGTACGCGATCTACCTGCACGCGCGCAACCAGCGCTCGTGGGCCGGCCGACCGGCAGCGCTGCTGCTCGTCGTCGGGTTCGGGATGGTGCTCGTCACGTATTCCGGGTCGCTCTGGTTCAGCGGACTCCACGCCTACAGCGGCCTGTAGCGGATGCGCGGCGCGATCGCCGGCCTGCTGGTCGGCGCCGCGTTCGTGCTCGGCGGCTGCCAGTATCTGCTCGGCCCGATGATGGGCGGACCGAACCTCCCGCCGCTCGGCGGCTCGTTCGATCCGGGGGGCTTCGGGTCGTTCGATCCGAGCGATCCCGGCTTCTCCCTGCCACCGCCCGAGGCCATCTACAAGACGGGGTCCGCGACCGTCAAGATCAACGGCACGCCCGCGACGTACGACACGCTCACAGGCTCCGCTGCGCTCATCGCGGACTTCGGCGCGAATGCGACATGGATGGACGGCCGGGGGCATTACGTGCGGGTGTTCGGAGCCAAGACCGGTGACTCGGTCATCGACACCGAGGCCGGCTTCGTCCAGGTCGAACGGATCGTCGATACCCACCACTGGACGTCAGCCGATCCGTCCACCTGCAAGGTCACCGTGACGACGGCCGACAGGACGGGCTTCGCCGGGACGGCGACGTGCACGGGGTTGCGCTGGACCGATGCGATCACGCCGGTCGATGCCTCCGGGAACCCCGCCTACGTCGAGGGCCAGGCGCCGTTCGACCTAGAGGTCACGTTCGAGGCGAAGCCGTAGCCCCGCGCCGGCACTCTACGTCGTCCGGGTCACCTTGATCAGGTTCCGCGGGCGCTCCGGATCGAGGCCGCGCGCGCGGGTCAGGTGCAGGGCATGGAGCTGGCCGACCACGATCGAGGCCACCGGGCCGAGCCACTCGGGCGTCCCGCCCGGCAGCCGGACCGGCCAGGTGACGCCGTCCAGGGCCGCGGTCACATCCGAGACGACCATGAGCTCCGCGCCGAGGTCCACCCGCAGGCGTTCGAGCAGCGTGACGAGCGCGTCGGCCGTCACGCCGGCCCGCGCCACCGCGAGGACCGGAACCCCCGGCTCGACGAGCGCGAGCGGTCCGTGCTGGAAATCGGCCGAGGAATACGGGTCGGCGAAGACCAGGGCGAGTTCCTTGAGCTTGAGCGCCCATTCCCGCGACGTCGCGTACTCGTAGCCGCGGGCGATGACGAGCGCGCGCGTCGCGGCGGACTGGTCGGCGGCGATCCGCTCGAGATCCGGTTCGAGCTCGAGGACCGCGGCCAGCGTCTCGGGGAGTGCCGCAACGGCGCGACGATCGGCCGCGATCGTCGGCCACGGCCGCCGACAGCGCGGCGACCGCCAGCAGCTCTGCGGTATACGTCTTGGTCGCCGCGACCGCGCGCTCGGGTCCCGCGCCGAGGGCGATGGTCCGGTCCGCGGCGGCGCCCAGTGCGGACTCGGGCGCGTTCGTGATCGCGATGGTCGGCGAGCCCTGCGCCGCCGCCGCGGCGACGACCGACACGATGTCCGGCGAGGCGCCCGACTGGCTGATCCCGATGACGAGCGTGTCGCTGAAGTCCAGCGCGACGTCATAGACCGACACGATCGACGGCGTCCCGAGCCCGACCGCGATCCGATGCCGGACCCCGAGGACGTACTGGGCGTAGATCGCCGCGTTGTCCGATGTCCCCCGCGCGGCGATGACGACGTGCCGCGGCAGACGTGCCCGCAGGTCCGCGGCGATCGATTCGATCGTGTCCGCCTGGTCGGCGAGGAAGCGGGCTGCGACCTCTGGCTGCTCGAGGATCTCGTCGCGGAGCGTCATATCGCCACCGGAAGCCGGCCGGGGAATCCGATATCGCCGCGGAGGGCGCGTGCCAACGCCTCGAGCGAGTCGGGCAGGATCGCGTACGTGCAGATGGCCGGCACGCCCGCTGGATAGCCGGCCACGTCCCACGGCGTCCGGAGCGCGACGGCGACGACCGGGCGCCCGGTCCCGGCGACCGCGTGGAGGAGTGCCAGCTGGGCCGGCTGGCGGTGCCCTTCGATGGTCCCGACGACGACGCCATCGAACCCGACCGCGCGTTCCCGGAGCGCGGCGATGTCGGCGTCGGACGGCGCGGCCTCGACGACGACCTCCTCGACCGATGCGAACCGCGTCCGCAGCGCCCGCGCGAGACCGGGTGCGACGAGTGACGAGGTGTCGGCCGGGGTCAGGTCCGTCGGCCGGGGCATGATCGCGAGGAGGCGGGTGTCGGCGGCCCAGGCCAGCGGTGGCCCGTCGTCGGTCCGGGTGAGGGCCCGCTCCGCCAGCTCGCGTGAGAGCGCACGATGCTCGGCGGACGCGACGACGTCGAGTGACGGCGCCGGACCGGCCGCCGCGAGCCAGGCCCGCACAGAGGCGAGCCGGGCGTTCGACGCCGCGAGGTCGTCCGCGTCGAACAGCCCGCGGGCCGTCGCGGCGACGAGCGTCGCCTCGATCCGTGCCAGTGCGGTCCGATCGGCGGTCGCGAGCAGCAGGTCGATGCCGGCGCGGACCGCGGCGATGATATCGACAGCCTGGGCGGCTCCCTGCGCCAGCGCCCGCATGTCGAGCGCGTCCGAGATGGAGATCCCGGTGAACCCGAGGTCGGTCCGCAGCGTGCCGGTCATCACGGCTCGCGACAACGTGGCCGGCAGCGCCGGGTCGCCGGTCAGCGCGGGCACCGCGACATGGGCCGACATGGCCGCCCTGGCCCCGGCCGCGATCGCCGCCCGGAACGGAGCCAGTTCGCGCGCCATGAGCTCGGCTTGGCTCCCCGAGATCACCGCTCCGCCGTGATGCGTGTCGTCGGCCGCTGCCCCCAAGCCCGGGAAGTGCTTGATCGTGGCGGCCACCCCGGCCGACTGCAACCCGCGCACCATGGCCGCCCCGTGCCGCCCGACGGCAGCCGGGTCGTCACCGAACGACCGGACGCCCATCGCCGCGTTCGCCGGTTCCGTGGCCAGGTCGACCACGGGGGCATACACGACGTTCACGCCCAGGGCCCGTGCCTCGCGCCCGATCGCGGCCCCGACCCGCTCCGTCAGGACGAGATCGTCTGCAGCGCCCAGGGCCATGTTCCCCGCGAACCCGGTCGTCTCGCCGCCGAGCCCCATGAGCTGGCCGCCCTCCTGGTCCGCGGCGACGAGCAGTGGAGCCGGCCCGTTGCGGTCGGCGCCCGCCGCCTGGAATGCCTCCGTCAGCGCCCGCACCTGCCCGGGCGAGCGCACGTTGTTCGCCACGAACAGCGTCAGCCCGGCGACCGGCGCGCTGGCCAGTCGTTCGGCCACCCAGTCGGGCACCCGCTCGCCCTCGAACGCGAGCATCACCCGTCCGAGGATCGAGTCCTCCGTCACCCCTTCACGGCGCCCGCAAGGCCGCGCACGAAGTAGCGCTGGACGAAGATGAAGAAGATGAGGATCGGCACGATCGTCATGCACACGCCGGCCGCGATCGATCGGGCGTCGGACGAGAAGAACCCCTGGAGCGCGGCGAGGCCGACCGGCAGTGTCATCCCGTCGCGAGTGTGGAGCATCAGCGACGGCCACAGGAAGTCGTTCCACGACGTCACGAACGTGAAGATCGCGACGGCGGCCAACGACGGCCGGATCATCGGCATGAGGATGGACCGCCAGATCCGGAACTCGCCTGCCCCGTCGACGCGGGCCGCGTCGATCAGGTCCTGGGGCACCCCGCGGAACGCCTGCCGCAACAGGAAGATGTTGAAGGCACTCACCAGGTTCGGGAAGATCAACGCGGGCAGCGTGTCGTAGTAGTGGAAGACGTTGACCGCCAGGATGAATGACGGGATGTACGTCAGCTGCGCCGGCACGATCAGCGTCGCCAGCAGCAGGTAGAAGATCGCGTCGCGGCCCGGGAAACGCATCCTGGCCAGGGGATACGCGGCGAGCGCGGCGACGAGCACGTTCAGCGCCCCGACCGCGATCGCGACGAACACGCTGTTGAAGAAGAAGCGCGGGATCGGCAGGATCGCCAGGACCTTCTCGTAGTTCGCCAGGGTCGGGTCGCTCGGGATGAACTGGGGGGGCACCGACGTGATCGGATCGAGCGGGCCCTTCAGCGACGTCGACAGCATCCAGAACAGCGGGAAGACCGTGATGACCGCGATCGCCGTCAGCAGGATGTACCACAGTCCGTTCGACACGAATCGGCGGCGGCGGCGGCTCCGGGCCCGCTGGAGCGCGGCGACCGGTTCGGCCAGCTGGATCATCCCGGCGTTGCTCACGCCTCGCCGCCTTCCTGGCGGCCTTCGATGATGCGCACGTTGACGATCGAGAAGACGAGGGTGACGGCGAGCAGCGCGATGGCGACGGCCGATGCGTAGCCAGCGTGGCTCAGCACGAACGCCTGTTTCCAAAGGTAGAAGACCATCGTCGTGCCGCTGTCGAGGATCCCGCCCGTGTGGTTCGTCAGGACGTAGATCTCATCGAAGACCTTGAGCGCCGCGAGGGACGAGATGATGAACACGAAGACGATCTGCGGCCGCAGCCCGGGGATGCTGACGTAGCGATGCTTCTGGAAGTCGGTGCAGCCGTCGATGACGGCCGCGTCGTACAGCTCCTCGGGGATGTTCTGGAGCCCCGCCAGGAAGATGACCGCGTAATAGCCGAAGCCGGCCCAGATCGTCAGAGCCATCGCGATCGGCAGCGTCAGGGCCGGCGTCGCGAGCCACTGGATGGGCTCCTGGATCAGCCCGAGCGTCTCGAGCATGCTGTTGATGAACCCGGTCCGCTCGAACAGCCAGCGCCACGACAGGCCGATGGCGATGCTGCCGCTGACCGCGGGCACGAAGTACAGCGCCCGGTAGATGTGGATCCCGCGCAACTGGCGGTTGACGACGATGGCCAGCGCGATCGACATGACGATCAGGATCGGCGTGACGATCAGGTAGACGATCGAATGGCCCAGGGCCAGCCAGAAGACCGGGTCATTGATGAGGTGCTCGTAATTGTCGAGCCCGACGAAGACCGGCGGCCGCGACGATGTTGTAGTCGTTGAAGCTGTACCAGACCACCGCGATGATCGGGTAGATCACGAAGATCCCGAGGAGGATCAAGGCCGGCGCGAGGAACAGGTACGGGGTGGCTCTGATCCGTCGGGTCATCGTGTCGTTCGTCCACTCGAAGGGTGGTGCCGGCCCGTTCCCGTGGGGGTTCGGGAACGAGCCGGCGGTGGACCGGGCCCGGAGGATCGGGGCCCGGGGTTGACTACTTGGCGATGAGCTTGTTGGTGGCGGCGACAGCGTCGTCGAGCGCCTTCTGGGCCGGGACCTTGTCGAACAGCGCCGACTGGACCGCCTTCAGGACGATGTCGTTGACATCCTTCTTCTTGGGGATCGTCGGGACGATGTCCTGGTAGGTGCTGATGATGCCCTTGGCCAGCGGACGGGCGCTGTCCTCGATCGTCGACGGCGTCTCCGTGAAGAACGGATCGTCATAGGCCACGCCCGAGGACGGGTAGACCGCGACCTGCTTGGCGAACTGGACCATGCTCCGCGGGTTCGTGAAGAACTGCGCGAGGGCCATCGACGCGTTCGGGTACTTGGTGGATTTGTTGACGGAGATCGACATCAGGCCCTTGCCGAGCACCCCGGACTCACCGACCGGCGCCGGCTGCATCGCGAGATTGTCGTACAGGGTCGGGTTGTTGGCCTTGACCTCACGGGCGAGGTTCGGGCCGGTCTGGTAGAACGGCGCCTGGCCGGCGGAGAAGAGGAGCAGGCCGACGCGGTCGTCGGTCGTCGTCAGGATGCTGTTGTCGACGGTGCCGTCGGCGACCATGTCGACGTACTGCTGGAGCCACGCGACCCCGGCCGGAGAGTTGAACGTGAAGGAGGTGCCGGCGTCATTGATGACGTCGACATTCCCCTCGTAGACCATCTGCGACAGGATGTCGTTGACCGTCAGGCGAAGGGCGCACAGCGTTGACGCCTTCTCCTTGAGGGTCTTGCACAGAGCCGGGAGCTCGGTCCACTTCTTCGGGAAGTTCGCGACGTCGAGACCGGCCTTGTCCGTGTACAGGATCTTGTTGATCAACTCGACGTTGAGGCCCTGGTACCACGGGAACTGGAAGTTCTCGCCGTTGACCAGCTGCTCGTTCCAGAGGCCGGGGAAGTAGACGTCCTGGACGCTCTTGGGGACGAGGTTGTCGAGGCCGAGCAGGAGGCCCTGGCCGGCGTAGTCGCTGACCCAGCCTTCGCTGACCGACAGGTTGATGACGTCCGGTGCGCTGTTCGCCGCGAACGCGTTGTTGAGGTCCTGCTGGAAGGTGGCCTGGTGGTCCTCCCACTTCACTTCGACGCCCGGGTAGGTGAGCTTGAAGCGGTCGATCGTGTCCTTGATGTACTGGTCGAAGGTCGGCGACAGGTAGAACGTCCAGAACGTGATGGACGCGCCCGGCTCGACGTTCGGGATGACGGCTTCGTTCGGGTCGACTGCCAGCGCGGTCGGGGCGGCCGACGCGGCGGCGGACGCCGAGGCGGCGGCGGACGCCGAGGCGGCCGCGGTCGGGGCCGTCGAGGCGGCGGCGGTGCTGCTGCTCGGTGACGACGAGCTGCTTGAGCAGGCTCCCACGACCAGCGCCAATAGCGCGGTCAGGGCGATGGTTCGATGCGTTCTCATGCTCGAGGGTGCTCCTTTCGATGCTGCATTCGTTGCTCCTCCTTGGCGGCGGGTCTCACGGATCACGGACGTGGCCCACCTCCTCCCATCCCTGACCGGTGCCGAGCCCGGCATGGGCGGCGCCGGCGATGATCACCGCGCCCCATGCCCCGGCATCCGCACCGGGTGGCAGCAACTCGACGATCCCGTCGGTGAGTTGCTCCCGTGCGAGAGCGGACGTCGCACGCATCCGGTCCAGCTCGCGCCGGATCGGGCGCATGAACGCCTCGCCCGCGTGGCTGACCCCGCCGCCGAGCACGACACGCTCGACGTCGTAGGCCATGACCAGCAGATGGATCGCCCAGGCCAGCCGACGGCCGACCGAGTCGGCGATCTCGGTGGCGAGGGGGTCGCCGTCGGCGGCGGCGCGATAGACGTCGACCGCGGTCGGGGCGTCAGTGGTGGCCGTGAGCACGGTCGAGCGGCCGGCCGCGATGGCGGCGCGCGCCTGGCGGGCGATGCCCGAGCCCGCGACGAGTGTCTCGAGGCAGCCGTCCTGGCCGCAGGCGCAGCGCGCGCCGCCCGGGTCGGCGACGACGTGGCCGATCTCGCCGGCAAGGCCGCGAGCGCCACGGTGGAGGCGTCCGTCGAGCATGACCCCGGCCGACACGCCGGTGCCGACCGCGAGGTAGGCCAGGTCGTCGATCTCGCCGACGACGCGACGGCGGTGGAGGCCGAGGGCCGCGGCACGGACGTCGTTCTCGACGACGGTCGGGCGACCGAGACGGGCCTCGAGTTCGCGCACCGAGCGGCAGGTCGGACCAGCCGAGGTTGACCGCGAGGGTCACGGCTCCCGTCAGCGGGTCGACCCGACCCGGGACCCCGACGCCGATCGCGTGGACGTCGTCGACGCTCGCTTCGGCGTGGGCCAGGGTCGTCTCGATGACGCCGGCGATGATGTCGGTCGCGCGGTCCTGCGGCTTGGCCTCGGTCGGGGCGACATGGCGGGCGACGACGTGGCCGTCACGGTCGACGACGAGGGCGGCGATCTTCGTGCCACCGACGTCGACGCCGACGAGGAGCGGACGGCCGGACGGCGCGATTCGCCCGTCGCTCATCGATGCACCGTCAGGCCGAGTTCGCTGGTCAGGAGCATCGCGCACGCGCCGAGAAGGGTCAGGTCCTCCCCGACCCCGCCGTCGACGATGCTGGTCTCGCGGGCGAGCGGGCCGAGGCTTCGGCGCGTCGCCTCGTCGCGGATGGCGGCGAGCCACGGCTCGCCGAGCGCCGTGACCGAGCCATGGACGACGATCTCGCCGACGTCGAGGATGCCGATAAGGTTGGCGACGGCCGTGCCGAGCGCCCGGCCCGCGCCGCGGACCACGGCGAGGGCGTCATCGTCGCCACGGGCGGCCGCGGCGGCCACCTCCGGGATGGTGTCGGCGTGGACGCCCGCGGCCGTGGCGGCGCGGAGGATCGCCGGCGCCGACGCGACCGTCTCGAGGCAGCCGAACCTGCCGCAGTGGCACTCGGCGCCGTCGGGATCGACGACGATGTGGCCGATCTCGCCCGCCCCGTCGCCGTCGCCGCCGAACAGTTCGCCGCCGAGGACGAGGCCCGCGCCGATGCCTCGCCCGACCTTGATCGCCACGAGGTTGGCCGGCCGGACATCGCGCTCGTCGCGGAACAGATGCGTCGCGATGGCCGCCGCCCGGCTGTCGTTGGTGACGACCGTCGGGAGGCCGAATCGCTCGTGGAGGATGTGCGCGAGGGGCAGGTCGGCCCACGACAGGTTGACCGCCCAGCGGATCGTGCCCTCGGCGTCGACGATGCCCGGGGTGCCGACGCCGATGCCGAGGATCGGTTGGTGCGGGCCGGCCAGGATCTCGTCGACCAGGTCGTGGACGAGCGCGAGGGCCGCGTCGCCATCGGCGCCTTCGAGGTCACGTGATCGAGCGCCGGACGATGCGGCCGCGGAGGTCGAGGAGGGCCGCCGTGAAGACGCGCTCGCCGAGGTCGAGGGTGACGACATGGCGGGCGTCGTCGACGAGGGACACGAGGGTCGGTTGCTTGCCACCGGTGCTGGGCCCCCGACCGACGTCCTGGGCGAGGCCGTCACGCTCGAGATCGGCGACGAGCTCGCCGACCGAGGTGCGGGTCAGGCCGGTGCGTCGGGCGATCTCGGCACGACTGATGGGACCGAGGTCGTAGACGGCCCGCAGGACGAGACCGGCGTTGTGGGCCCGGGTCTGCGCATGCGTCGCCTTCGTCGGGAACTCGGTGCGTGCCATGCCCGCGCGAGGTCCTCCACTCCTCCACCGACTTTGTCCAGTGACTTGGCAAAGCCGGTCGCAAGCCGGACTCTAGCGACCGTGGCGGACTTTGTCCATACCTCGTACAAAGATTCGCGGGGCGGGGCGCGGGCGGGGCGCGGGCAGGGCGGGGCGCTGGACGCGAAGCACCGGGCCGGCCGGTGCCTTGGGCCAGGCCGGTATCCACGGTGCGGGTCGGGTGACGGGCCTCGATCCGCTGCCGAGGCCGGAGCCTGGGCTGCGATGGCCAAATGCACACCCCCGGGACGTTAGGCTCGTTCGTCGACCCTTGGTACCGATCGGGCCGCCCAAAAACGCCTCGATCCACGCTCAGCGCGTCGAGGCGGAGCCGTCCGTGGATGCCTGGACGGCGCTGAACCGACCCTTATGCTCCCCCGGCGTTCATCTGGCCACCACACAGGCTCGTCGGCCTTCGGACACGTCTGACTGGCGCAACCCGGCCGAGGGTTGATGCATCGGACCAGGTCGACAACGCCGCCATCGGTCGGACCGGCCGACGCAACCAGGCTCGGATCGAGCGACCGTCGTCCGGGAACGCCGCGCGCAGCATCGCGCCGTGGGCGGCGACCCGTCGCCGGTTCGTTCGAGATGAGGAGACGAGGACCCACACGGAGACGGTCGCTGGGTGCCATCCGCGTTCCCGTGCGATCTGAGCGGCCAGCCGTTGCTTTCGATCCACCGTCCCGACCAGCTCGTTCGCATCTGCGATGTCGGTCTTGAGTTCGATCACGAGAAGCGCGTGCTCGCCGGGATGCCACGCGAGGATGTCGATGACGCCACGCTCGCCCCAGATCGAGAACGACACCTCGGGCGCAAGGATCCATTCGGGTACGGCGCTCCGCAACGTTCTGGCGACCAATTCGTGGAGCGCGGAATGTCGAGCGTTGAGCAGCCGGTCGAGGTCGCCACCACGCCATCGGGGGAGGAGCTCGAGACGGATGTCGAGCGAAACACCGACCGACCGGATCGCGCGGAGGGAGAGCGTGTCGAAGTGTCCGCGCTCGACGCGGGACACCGTCCCGCGCGACACGCGCGCAGCACGAGCCACATCTTCTTGCCGCAGCTTCCGCCGGATCCGTGCCGCCCGGAACGTGGCGCCCACCCGTTGGTCATCCATCCCGACCTCGATGATGTCGGCCGCCGCTGCACGACGGCTTATCTCCAGGTGGCCAGAGGCACGTCCGCCACCACCGGTACCAGCGCACAAACAGCACGCCCGTTCGATACGATATCCGTGGAAACCGGGTCGACAACCCCGCCACGGCCCGTGGACAACCGGCCCATCCCGCGTGGACGACCCCGCCCTGAGCGTGGACAACCACCCCCGGAGCGTGGAATGAGCGTGGACCGCCAAACCACCACATCTAGCGGCACGCGACCCAGTCGAACCACTACATCTTGTGTTTTTCGCTTGACGGCGGTCCTCGACCCGGGTAAAGTTCATGGGGTCGCCTGATCGAACCGAGACGCCCACAACGCTCCCTACCGGCCCGACCCGCCGGTCCGTGAGCGGCCCCCAGGATCCACTCGGACCTACCGACGACGCATCGGATGCGCAGCTACAGCTGTCGCATCAGGAACCAGGGATGGAGGAGCACGACACATGGCTCGAGCCAGCGGGAGCACCGTCGCAGCCAAGGACCACGCCACGCACACCGCGAAGGCGGGTAAGGGTCGCCATGCCGGCCCGTACGGTGCCAGCTTCGACGGCACGGAACGGGACGGCACGACCCCGGTCAAGGGCCTGACCTTCGAGCGCCGCTGGACCCGCCCGGGCGTCCATCCCTACGACGAGATCACCTGGGAGTACCGCACCGCCGGCATCGCCAACGAATCCGGCAAGTCGGTCTTCGAGCAGAAGGACGTCGAGGTCCCGGACTTCTGGTCCCAGCTCGCCACCAACGTCGTCGTGTCCAAGTACTTCCGCGGCCACCTCGGCACGCCCGAGCGCGAGACCTCGGTCCGCCAGCTCATCGATCGCGTCGTCAACACGATCACGGCCTGGGCGGAGACCCAGCACTACTTCGCGACCGACGAGGACCTCGCGACCTTCAAGGCCGAGCTCACCCACCTGATCGTCCACCAGAAGATGGCGTTCAACTCGCCGGTCTGGTTCAACGTCGGCATCGAAGAGAGGCCGCAGTGCTCCGCGTGCTTCATCAACTCGGTGCAGGACACGATGTCCTCGATCATGGATCTGGCCAAGACGGAGGCCATGCTCTTCAAGTTCGGCTCGGGCGCCGGCTCCAACCTCTCCACCATCCGCTCTTCGCGGGAGAAGATGGCCGGCGGCGGCACGGCAAGCGGGCCCGTCTCGTTCATGAAGGGCTATGACGCCTTCGCCGGCGTCGTGAAGTCGGGCGGCAAGACCCGCCGCGCGGCCAAGATGGTCATCCTCGATGCCGGTCATCCGGACGTCCTCGATTTCATCGATTCGAAGGCGCACGAGGAGCAGAAGGCCTGGGCGCTCATCGAAGCCGGCTACGACCCCTCCTTCACGGGCGAGGCCTACGGCTCGGTCTTCTTCCAGAACGCGAACCACTCGGTCCGCGTGACCGACGAGTTCATGCAGGCCGTCGTCGACGACAAGGAGTGGCAGACCCACGCCGTCGTCGCGCCGCATGACGTGATGGACACCTACAAGGCGCGCGACATCTTCCGCAAGATGGCCGACGCCGCGCACCTCTGCGGCGACCCGGGCATCCAGTACGACACGACCATCAACGAGTGGCACACCTCGGCCAACACGGACCGGATCCACGCGTCCAACCCGTGCTCCGAGTACATGTTCCTCAACGACACGGCCTGCAACCTGGCCAGCCTCAACCTGCTCAAGTTCGTCGGCGCGGACGGCGAGTTCGACGTCGAGGCCTACCGGTTCGCCGCCAAGGTGACCATCACCGCGCAGGAGATCCTCGTCGACAACGCCTCGTACCCGACGCCGCGCATCGAGGAGAACAGCCACAAGTTCCGGCCGCTCGGCCTGGGCTACGCCAACCTCGGCGCGCTGCTCATGAGCCGTGGCCTCGCCTACGACTCGGACGAGGGTCGCAACTTCGCCGCCGCCCTGACCGCGATCATGCACGGCGAGGCGTACCGCCAGTCGGCCGAGATCGCCCGCGACCACGGCGGCCCGTTCGCCTCCTACCCGGAGAACCGCGAGCCGTTCCTCAAGGTCATCGCCAAGCATCGCGACGCCGCCTATCGCATCCCGACCAACGGCGTCCCGAAGACCGTCCTCAAGGAAGCGACCGTCGTCTTCGACGAGGCGCTGGCGCTCGGCGAGCAGGTCGGCTATCGCAACGCCCAGGTCACCGTCCTCGCCCCGACCGGCACGATCGCCTTCATGATGGATTGCGATACGACCGGGGTCGAGCCGGACATCGCGCTCATCAAGTACAAGAAGCTCGTCGGCGAGGGCTTCCTCAAGATCGTCAACCAGACCGTCCCGGCCGCCCTGCGCAAGCTCGGCTATGGCGCGGAAGAGGTCGACGAGATCCTCGCCTACCTGACCGAGCACGAGACCATCGAGGGTGCGCCGCACCTCAAGCCGCAGCACCTGCCGGTCTTCGACTGCGCGTTCAAGCCGGCCAACGGCGAGCGGTCCATCCACTACATGGGCCACGTCCGGATGATGGGCGCGATCCAGCCGTTCATCAGCGGCGCCATCAGCAAGACCGTCAACATGCCCGAGGCCGCCACGGCCGAGGAGATCGAGAAGGTCTACCTCGAAGGCTGGAAGCTCGGCCTCAAGGCGATCGCGGTCTACCGCGACAACTCGAAGCGCAGCCAGCCGCTGTCGACCGGCAAGAAGACCGGTGAGTCCGGCGCGGACGCCATCGACTCCGAAGAGGTCGAGAAGCTGCGCAAGCAACTCGCCAAGGCCCAGATCGAAGCCGGTCTCCCCCATCGACGCCGGCTCCCGGCCGAGCGCTCGGCGGTCACCCACAAGTTCGACATCGCCGGTCACGAGGGCTACATCACGGTCGGTCTCTACCCTGACGGCCAGCCCGGCGAGATCTTCCTCAAGATGGCCAAGGAAGGCTCGACCGTTTCCGGCCTGATGGACACGCTCGCGACGACGATCTCCGTGGCGCTCCAGTACGGCGTGCCGCTCAAGGACCTCGTCAACAAGTTCGCCCACGTCCGGTTCGAGCCGTCGGGCTTCACCGGCAACCAGGAGATCCCGATCGCCAAGTCGATCGTGGACTACATCTTCCGCTGGCTCGGCTCGCGGTTCCTGTCCGCCGAGGACAGGATCAACCTCGGCCTCCAGGAGCGGGTCACGGGCGATGAGGCCCCGGCCGCTGCCAATCCTTTCGCATTCACCGGCGGGACCTCGGGCTCGGCGATCTCCTCCACCGCCGAGCCCGCACCCGCAGTCTCAGAACCCGCGCACACCCAGCCAACCGAATCCGACGCACCCAAGGCGACCGCAGTCGCCGCCGAGCCCACGCCCGCGGCCGAGCCCCTGGCGGTCATCGCCACCAACGGCTCAGTGACGAATGGTCACGCCGCCAACGGCAACGGCAAGACGACGAACGGAAGCGGCGGCGGCTCCACCGCCCCGATCACCCTCAACCTCGGCGCCACCAAGGTCAGCTTCCAGACCCAGGCCGACGCCCCCAGCTGCATGGACTGCGGCTCGATCATGGTCCGCAACGGGTCCTGCTACAAGTGCCTCAACTGCGGCAGCACCAGCGGCTGCAGCTGAACTCGTCGCGATCGAGATGAACCGCCCACCAAATGGTGGGCGGTTCGCTTTTCGATCCCGCTTAGCCGGCGACCATCAACCGCGCCCGCCCATCGCCCCGATCTGCTTCAGCACCGCCAGCCGGTCGGCGACGCCCCAGTGCTCGACCATGCGGCCGTCGGCGACCCGCATCACGTCCATGACGGTGATGTCGATCGGGCGGCCGGTCGGCGGACGACCCCACATCGGGCCATCGTTGGTGCCGGTCGCGCGGATCCGGAACCACACGGTATCGCCCGAGGTCGCGGCGTCCTGGATCTCGAGGTGCAGGTCCGGGTGCGCGGTACGCAGCTCGGTGATGAGCGCACGCAGGCCATCGATACCGGAGTTCGAGCCTTCCTGGTGTTCGACGATGTCGTGGGCGACGAATGCTTCGAGACCGTCGAGGTCGCCCTTGTTGAAGCCGCGCTCGATGACGGCTCGACAGATCTGCTCGTTCGTCGCGCTCGTGGTCATCTCGGTGGTCATGCCTCGGAACCTCGCTACTGGAGTGTGACTCTAGTTGATACTGGAGTGATACTCTAGTTCTGTGAGTCCTGTCAAGCCCACTCGCAAACGCGACCGCGACGCCACGCGCACCCGGATCGTCGATGCCGCGCGCGACCTCTTCATGGAGCAGGGCTACGCGCGGACGACGATCGCCGACATCGCGCGGGCGGCGGACGTCGCGCCACAGACGGTCTACTGGGCGTTCGGTTCGAAGGCGGGGCTCGTCCGCGAGATCCGCGACGCGTGGTTCGCCTCTGCACGGACGAGCGAGCGGATGGGCCGGGTCCTCGCGATCGATGACCCCGTCGCGCGCCTCGATGCCTTCGCCGGCTTCATGCGCAACCAGTGGGAGTCGGGCGCCGCCGCCCTGTCGATCCAGCGTGACGCCCTGCGCGTCGACCCGGACGCGGCAGCCGACGTCGTCGCCATCCTCGAAACGCGTGCGCGGGGATTGTTCGAGGTCGTGCGGCCGCTTGGTCCGCACCTCGCCGCGGGCCTGACCGTGGAGAAGGCACACGACCTCGTGCTTGGCGCTGACACTCCTCGAGATCTACCTCGAGTTGCAGGCCAGAGGATGGTCGGCCGACGCATACGAGGCTTGGTTGGCGTCCGCCCTGCGGACGCAGTTGCTGGGCAAGGTCTAGCCGCGATCGGGCGCCGAGCCCCGCTAACCCGAGGCTCGGCGCCGGAGATGCAGGTCTGGCGAGCGCCGGGCCCGTCCTACGTCTTCGGTCGATTGAGCGGCAGGCCCGTCTCGCCGACGTAGACCTTGAAGATCTTCCAGGCCTCCGGGTTGTCGCCGGGCTCGAGGTCGCCGTTCGTGACGAGCAGCGACTTACCGCTGAAGGCGAGGCCCCACGGGGAGTGGAACCGCGGGTCGGAGATCCGTGTGATCTCGTTGCCGGACGGGTCCAGGACGGCGATCTGGTTCGGGCCGATCAGGCTGACGTACAGGTTGCCGGACTTCGCGAACGCGAGGCCCGTCGCCTGTGGCGCTGTCGCAATGTTCCCGTCGAACGGGAACTCGTGGACGAGCTCGATATCGGATGCCGTTGGGTGGTCGACCAGCCGGATCCGCCAGATCTGCGACGTCCACGCGGGGTCCTGCGCCACCGTGATCGAGACGTACAGCCACTGGCCGCTCGGGTCGATCCGCCCACCGAGAGGTCCGCCGGCGAATCCGAACAGACCGGTCAACCGCGGGTCGGTGACCCAGATCGATGCCGTCCCATCCGGGCCGACCTTCCAGATCCGGGGCTTGTCGTCGGGGACGTACAGGTTGCCCTTGGTATCGAAGACGAGGTCGTTCCACATCGAGAGCATCCAGTCGCCGGCGAGGCCACTCGACTCGGGCACGCGCGAGAAGACCTCCGGCGCAGCCTGCTTCTTGCTCGTGTCGAGGCGCAGGATCCGGCCGTTCATGTCTGCGACGTACAGCTTGTGGTTCGTGCCGGAGTTGCCATCGAGGGCGAGGCCGAACAGACCCATGTCTGAGTCGGTCGCCGTGTCGATGACGGTCGTGTTGACGAGGTTGCCGTCGCCGTCATACGTGAACACCCGCTCGTCGTCCGAGTTCTGGTGTCCCGCGAAGAAATCGCCGGCGCTGGTCGAGACATAGACGCGGTCGTTGTCGTCGACCGCGATCCCGAATGGATGGCCGGGCGCCGGTACGCTGGCAAAGACCGAGACATCCCCGAACACGGGCTGGCCGTTGCCGGCGGCAAGGACGCCGCCGCTCGGACCGAACGCGGCGACCGCGAGGACCGCCGCCATCGCCGCCGTCAACCCGCGGTGCTGCCGTCCCGTGGCTCCGGGCCCCGCTCCCCTCCCCGGTCGTGTGTTCCGTAGCCGATCCATGGCCGGTCCTCCCGTCGAGGGCGTTGACACCATCCGTCTCGCCCGCTCGAAGAGGCGACGAATGCCATCGAGCGAATCGACAGGACCGGAGACCCCGGAGGCGCCGCGTCACTCGATCCGGGTCGACTCCATGATCCAGTTGACCTCCCACGTCGCGCCGTCGTCGACCGAGAAGGCCTGCTCCCACCGGCACGTCGTCGCGGTGATGTCGGACCAGAGGAAGCGGACGAGGATCGGCCGCCCCTCGAAGGTGTCCGGCCCGATGAAGGTGCCGACGCCGTCCTTGAACCCGCCGACGACGGGTGGATCGAGGCGGCCCGGACTGCGACCGTCGAGCCACCAGATCGACCAGCGGTCGGACCAGGGTTCGTACGTCCGGAGCGAGATCGCGCGGTAGGTGCCGTTCGGCATCTCCAGGACGTTGTCGTCGACGTTGCCGGCGCCATCGAGAAGCGGCCACGCGCGCGAGGTGCCCTCGAACTCCTCCCACTCGTCGCTGCTCGCGAGGCGCTCCTTGAGGCGGCGGTGGCGCACCCACCAGGTCCCCATGTAGAAGTCGAAGTCGTGGACGGCGGGGCCCGGTTCGACCGTCCTCGGGGCGATCCCTGACGCCGTGCTCGTTGTCATCTGGGTCTCCTTCCTCGTCGGATCCGTCGCCCCAAGGTGTACGCCGGAAACCGGACACCAGCTGTCAGGTTTCGGGGCCCGCCGGCCGGATCCGCGCAACCACCGTCCCCAACGCCGATCGGGACTAGAGTGCCGAGGTGATGACCGAGCCGGCCGACGCCGCCGCCGTCGGCCGGGAACGGCCGGGATGCCGCGCTGTCGGTCAGCCACCTGTCGAAGGCATTCGGCGACCGCCTCGCCTTCGACGACGTCTCGTTCGAGGTAGGGCGCGGCGAGGTCTTCGGCTTCCTGGGACCCAACGGCGCCGGCAAGACGACGACGGTCCGGACGCTCGGCACGCTCATCGCGCCGACAGCGGGTTCCGCTACGGTGGCCGGGATCCGGCTGGCGCCCGAGAACGGGGTCGAGATCCGTCGCCGCATCGCGGTCATGCCCGAATCGCCCGGCCTCTACCTTCGGCTGAGCGTCATCGAGAACCTCGAGTGCTTCGCCGAGCTGTACGAGGTTCCGAACGCGAGCCGATCGAGTCAGGCGCGCCCTCGAGGCGGTCAACCTCGCCGACCGGGCGCACGACCCGTGCGGTGCACTGTCCAAGGGCCTTCGCCAGCGCGTCGCCCTCGCGAGGGCGCTGCTCAGCGACCCGGAGATCCTCTTCCTCGACGAACCGACCTCGGGGCTGGACCCGGTCGCCACGCGCGGTGTCCACGAGCTGATCGACGGGCTCCGCCAGCAGGGCGTCACGATCTTCCTGACGACGCATCGACTCGAGGAAGCCGAGCGGCTGTGCGACCGGGTGGCGATCCTGAACACGACCCTGCGCACGATCGGCAAGCCGGCGGAGCTCCGCGACACGCTTTTCGCGAAGGCCCTGACGGTCCGGACGCTCGCGCCGCTTGCCGAGCCGGCGAGCGTCTTCGGTGGCCTGCCGGGGGTCGATGGCTGGCACGTGGACGGGCTCGCCACCTACATCATCGCCGTGTCCGACGAGAACCTCGCGGCGCCCGCCATCACCCGGGCGCTGGTCGCCGCCGGCGCCGACGTGCTGTCGATCGCCGAGTCCCAGCACTCGCTCGAGGACGTCTACCTCGAGCTCATCGACGAGGACGTCGAGGCGGCCCCGCGATGAAGCTGAGCTGGCGGCGGATCCGCGCCATCGTCCGGAAGGAGTTCCGCGAATACCGTCGCAACCGGTCGATCATCGTGACGATGGCGATCTTCCCGCTCATCTTCCTCATCCAGCCGGTCATCGTGGTCAACCGGCTTTCGACCTCGTCATCGACGGCGTTGGGCGAGATGCATCTCCTGCTGTACATGCTCGCCATCCCGGTGTTCACGCCCGCGATGCTCGCCGCCTACGCAGTCGCGGGCGAGCGGGCCCAGGGCAGCCTCGAACCGGTCCTGACGACTCCCATCCGCCGCGAGGAATTCCTGGTCGGCAAGGCGCTGGCCGTGCTCGTCCCGTCGATCGCCGTCGCCTACGTGGTCTACGCGGCGTTCCTCGCCTGGACCATGCTCTTCGCCGAGCCCGCGGTCGCATCGGCGATCATCAAGGCGCCGGACATCGTGGCCCAGTTCCTGTACACGCCCCTGCTCGCCTGCCTGTTCGCGTGGGTCGGGATCGCCATCTCGACACGAACGACCGACGTCCGCGTCGCCCAGCAGCTCACGCTCCTCGGGAGCATCCCCGCGGTCGTGGTGACGTCGCTCATCGCGTTCGACGTGATCCCGCGTGAGCCTCCCGCTGGCGCTTGGCCTCGCGGCCGCGCTGCTCGTCGCCGACGTCGTCGGCTGGCGGGTGGTGTCACCGATGTTCGATCGCGAGCGACTGGTGACCGGGTCGGCCTGACCGGTCAGGCGGCGAGATCCAACAGGTTGACCTCGATCATCGGCGCGTAGGCCGTCATGGCCTCGACATCCTGGTTGCGCCAGGCATTCGCCGTGATCCAGTCGGCGATGGCCCGTCGCTCGGTCGGGTCGGTGATCACCCGGGCCCGTGCCGGAAGGTCCGCGTTCACGCTGCCCTTGAGGTGGAACGTGAGAGTGGGGTCGGTTTCGAGGTTGAGGAGCCAGGCTCGCTTGCGATCCGAGCGTGGCATCCCGGAGATGATCAGCCGGCCGTCGATGTTGTGGAAGACGATCTCGACTCGCCGGGGCAGGCCGGTCCGGCGCCCGGTCGTGGTGATGTCGATGGTGTGGCCACGCGCCAGTGACGCGTTGATCTTTTCGTTCATCAGTCAACGATACGTGGGTCGCTTGCATTCTGCAAGCCACCCGTCGGCCGCGGATCCACGTCAGTCCCTCCTGACGGAACGAGACGCGACCGGTTTGTGGCGCGCACTACCATCCGCCTCCAGCGCATCGGACACTGCCGAGCCGATGCCATGAGGGAGACGGGCATGACCACAGAGGAAGGCGTCGCGACCGAGAAGACCGCGGATGAGGTCGTCGGCCGAGTGTTCGAGGCGACACTCGGCATGATGGACATCCTGTCCATCTACCTGGGCGATCGGCTGGGCCTGTATCGGGCTCTCCGCGACGGTGGACCAGCGACGCGCCGACGACCTTGCGACGCGAGCCGGCATCGATCGCCGATACGCCCTCGAGTGGCTGGAGCAGCAGGCGGTCACCGGCTTCCTCGAGGTCGATGACGTCTCGGCCACGGCGGACCAGCGACGCTACACCCTGCCGGAGGCGTACGCGGATCCGCTGCTCGATGTCGACAACCCGTCGATCGTGCCGCTGGCACGATCGGCCGTCGCATACGCCAGCGTCATGCCGCAGTTGATGGAGGCGTTCCGCACGGGCGGCGGCGTCGAGTGGTCCGACTACGGCCCGGACATGATCGAGGCCCAGGGCGACTTCAACCGGCCCTGGCTGATGGGCTCGTTCGGCACGGAGATGCTGCCGGCGATCCCGGGCATCGCCGAGCGGCTGGCCGCCGACCCTCCGGCTCGCGTCGCCGACGTGGCTTGCGGCGTCGGCTGGGCGGCGATCGCGGTCGCTCGCGCGTTCCCGAACGTGCGCGTCGATGGCTTCGATATCGACGAAGCGTCGATCGACCTCGCCAACCGGCATGCCCGCGAGGCGGGCGTCAGCGACCGGGTGACCTTCCGCGTCCTCGATGTCGCCGATGCCGAGGCCGGTGCCTACGACCTCGCGGTCATCATCGAATTGGTCCATGACATGACCCAGCCGGTCGCTGTCCTGGCCTCGGTCCGGCGCATGTTGCGGCCCGACGGTGCCCTGCTCGTCGCAGACGAGAAGTCCGAGGACGCGTTCACGGCCCCGGGCAACGAGCTCGAGCGGTTCTTCTACGGGTTCAGCATCCTGACGTGTCTGCCGGCAGCCATGACCGAACGACCGACGGCCGCGATCGGGACGGTGATGCGGGCTGACACGATGCAGAGACTCGGGTCCGAGGCGGGCTTCGCGAGCATCGAACGCCTCGACGAGCCCTCGAGCGACACGCTGCGCTTCTACCGGCTGACGCTGTAGATGTGATCCACGGGACGAGATCGGCGGGAGCCTAGCCTGGCCCCCACCGATCTCGAGCCGTCGTGCTACGGGGTCGTGACCTGGATCAGGGCCGCAAGCGCCGGGTCGATCGCGACGTGATCGTCACCGGTGACCGGGTCGATGATCAGCGTGTCCTTGTCGGGGTCCGCGTGGGTGATCCGGACGAAGGCAGCCAGCCCGCTGACGTCGACGGCATTCCCGTTCGCATCCGCGGAGATCGAGTCGTCCCCCTTCGTGCCGGCGACTGTGACCGTGTCGGCGTCGCCGTCGCTTGCCGAGCCGCCGAGCGCAGCGGCCAGATCGACATCGACGCGCCTGAGATCCGTCCCGCTCACGTTGTTGACCGTGACCGAGTCAGTCCCGCCGAGGGCGTTGACGTCGATCGCTTCGACGCCGTGGAGGTCCATGACGATGCCGCCGAGGTTCCGGGTGAACGACACCCGGCCGAAGAAACCGTTCGCTGCCATGATCTCGTTGCCACCGGACCCGTTGAAGACCATGGTGTCCGAGCCCTTGCCGCCTTCGATGACGTCGGAGCCGTCGCCCGGATCCCAGACGAACGTGTCGTCGCCCCTGCCCAGGAACGCCGTGTCGGTGCCCCCGTTGCCGTCGACGAGATCGTTGCCGCGACCACCGACGAAGACCTCGTTGCCACTCCCGCCGATGAGCGTGTCATCGCCGTTCTGGCCGTAGATCCGCGTCGTCTTGGTCGTCGTGAAGGTGCCGTTGGCCTGATCGATCCGGACGGTGTCGTCGCCGTTGCCGGCCTTGACATCGATGGCGTCGAATGTGTTGAGGTCGAATGCCTCGTCCGCTGAGCCGTCGTCCCCGACGTCGACCTGGAGCTGGGTCCGGTCGAGCGGACTCACGCGAAGCGCGATCTTGTCCGAGGCCGGGCTGCCCACGATGTGCAGGGTGCCGTCAGTCACTGTGGCCCTGACGGCGGGCGCCGCCGCCGCGACGGGCGCCGCGATCGAGGCTGCGAGGGCGGCAAGCGCGACGCCTCCAAGCCATGTCTTCCTGGTCATGTCCTTCTCCTGCCTTCGCTTCCGCTTCGAGTCTGCGGCCGCAAATGACCGGATCGGGGAAGACCGTGCCAAGGCCATACGCCGGTGCGGTCCCGACAGGTTTCACCCTGTTTCGCCGGGATCCCGGGCGACCTAGGCGGGTGGCTCGAGCAGGGCGAGGAGCTTGCGCAGGAGGCCTTCAAGCTGCTCGACCTCCTGTGGATCGAGCCGGTCCAGAAGCTGGCGATCACTGATCGCGAGTGCGGCGACGGCCGCGTCCACGACCTCGCGCCCCTCATCGGTCAGCTCGATGATCACTCCCCGCCGATCGTCAGGGTCCGCGAGTCGACGCACGAAGCCGCGCCGTTCGAGTCGATCGATGCGGCTGGTCACGCCCGCCGACGACAGCATGAGTCCCCTGGAGAGACGAGTCGGGGAAAGTCGATAGGGATGCCCCGAGATCCGCAGGGCGCTGAGCGCCCCGACCTCCCCACGGCTCAGGCCGAAACGGCTGAAGACCTCGTCCTGCCGCCTGGCGAGGTGGGGGCCGATGCGGCTGAGGCGAGCCGTCACCTGCATCGCTCCCACTTCGAGGTCGGGGCGCGTTTCGTCCCAACCGCTGAGGACTCGATCCGTCGTGTCATCTGACATTTGTCCATTGTAGCCCAACTAAAGTCCTTCACATTAGTATCTTACTCGCGAACTACTTATCTCAGTCCTAGCGAGTACCCAGGGGTAAGTTCGATGGCGATCGAAAGTCTCGCGCTCGACGCGCACTCAGACCCGGACCGTGACTCGAGGCTGATGAGCCAGCTCATCGAAGGGTCCCAGGACGCGCTTGCAGGCCTCTACGACAGATATGCTGAAACGGTCTTCGCGGCCGCCCTGCGGGTCAGCCGGGATCGCGGGACCGCCGCCGAGATCGTCCAGGACACGTTTCTCACCCTCTGGAACCGCGCGGAGCTCTTCGACCCGTCGCGCGGCGCCCTGTCGACCTGGTTGCTGGCGATCGCGCGAAACCGCGCGATCGATCGTCTGCGGGCCGCGGCCCGCCACGAACGGGCGGCCACCTTCTCGACGTTCGGCCGCGACTCGGCTGACGATCTGTCGACGGCCGAATGGCTCACGTCATCTGGTGATCTCATCGGCGTGGCCGGACCTGAGCCCGGCCCGGAGATGGCGTTGTCCGACAAGGAGACTCGCGAATCGATCCATGACGCGCTCGCCTCCCTGTCACCGCTGGAGCGGCGCGTGATCGAGCTCGCCTATGACACCGGCCTCTCCCAGTCCGAGATCGCCGAGCAGCTGGGTTGGCCGATGGGGACGGTCAAGACCAGGACGAGACGGGCTCTCCGTCACCTTCGCGAGCGGCTCGAGGGACCGCACTTGGACACGGGGGCGAACTGGCATCCGGCCGTCACCTCTGCCGCGCGTCGCGTCCCGATCGCATCACCGTGCATCCGCCCGTGTTAAGTCCCGCAGTCATCGGTAGGGGTCGCCACAACCCTGACGGGGCTACCATCGACATCCAGCGCATCGGACAGGAGGGCACCGTGGACTTCAACAACATACTCATCGGATCCGAGGACCCCCAGAAGCTCGTCGACTACTACACGAAGCTCCTGGGCGAGCCAGCCATGTCCGATGGCGGCTACACGGGATGGGCGATCGGGTCCGGGTTCATCGCCGTCGGGGCGCACTCGGAGGTCCACGGGCGCAACACCGCCCCGGGCCGCCTGATCTGGAACATCGCGACGCCCGACGTCAAAGAGGTCTTCGAGCGGTTCAAGGCTGCCGGTGCGATCGTCGTCGCGGAGCCCTACGCCCTCGAGATGGAAGGGTTTCCGACGACCTGGATCGCCACGCTCGAGGACCCCGACGGCAACTACTTCCAGCTCCAGACGCCGTTCGAGATGTAGGTTCGGGCGCTTTCCGTTCTGGATGGGCGGCCTAGTCTTCGCCGCCGGGTCGGAATTCGAGACCCACTGACCCCGTGGCCCGTCGGCGACCGTCGAGCCACAGATCGGCAAGGACCGACTGGCGGATCCCCTCGCCGATGTCGTTGAACGTCTCCGGCGGTGCCGAACAGACGATCGTGTGCCGTCGACCGTCCGCGCGGAGACTGCTGAGATGCGCCTCGAAAACGTCGCGGCGGGCGGTGATGACGCCGGTCAGCGGCATGACGACCATCGCCGCCTCGCCCCCGGAGCGGACCCAGACAAGGCCGGCCGAGGGGCCTGGGATGCGACCCCACAGCCGGCTGCTGCCAAGGAAGACTTCGAGGCGTGCGGACGGATCGTCGTCGAACCCGGTCGCCGAGATCCATGTCCAGCGATCCGGGAGTCGTCGACCCCAGTAGTGCGTGACGGCCCCCGGGCCGTCGAGCGCCACCTCTCGTCCGCCGATCGACACCGTGCCGCGGAAGGTCGCCCCGGGCCGGACGACGGTCTCCAGGTCGAACGGATGCATCGGGCCGAACCAGTCCGGCCGGGGGAGCAGCCGATCGCTTCCGAGGTCCCAATCGATCGACCAGTGGACACCCTCGACGGCGCCGTGCGCCCCTTCCTCGGAGAAGGTGGCGTCGCCGATCCGGACGCCATCAGGCTCCTCGGTCCAGGTCCGGCTGATGTGGTGGATGACGGGCCCGACAGCCGCGTCCCACGTACCGACCCGCAATTCCGCGTCGCCTCGCTCGCGTCGGACGATGTAGTCGACGATGGCGCCTCCGCCCGGCCAGTGCGCTTTCCAAAACCAGTACTCGAGGGCCGCCCGGCGTGCGGCGAGGTCGTGCATCGGCCAATGATGGGCTACGCGCGAAAACGTGACGCGACCGCGGGGCCTACCTGGCAAGGCAGGACGCTCGCGGCCGCGTCGACGAGGTCTGGGCTAGGTGATCAGCGCCTCGACGAGGCCATCTGGCGGTCGTCCGTCTGGCTGCCCGTCCTGGCGTGATCGTTCTCGATGACCGAGAGGATGTTGCCGAACGGATCCTTGAACCAGGCCACCGCCATGCCGCCACCCTTCAGGATGCCTCGGGCGTCGGTCTTCATCGGCTCCGTGTCGTAGCGCTCCATCTGGACCCCGGCCCCGTTGAGATCGGAGACCGCCCGCTCGATATCGGCGACATCGATGTTCAGCACGGTGAACGTTGCCGGCCGATGATCCGGCTTGGGATAGACGAGGACCGGCGTGCCGCCGGTGCCATGGATCTCGAGGATCCCAGGCTGCTCGCCGTCGCGGACGTCGAGGCGGAGCTTCTTGCCGTAGAACTCCCGTGCCTTTTCGGTGTCCCGGACGGCGAAGCCGCCGAAGACCTTGCGGTTCTCGAACATGGTCGAGCCTCCTTCCGGTGGGCGCACATGACGCCCACACGCGACCTCCAGCCTCGCATGGGCCGCCCCGCAAAACGCATCAGCGTCCCTCGCGGGGAGAGGCACAAGACCGTTACAAGATGGCGGAATTACCATCACCGGACACGCCACGGGAGGAGTCAGACCCATGACCACGACCGACTGGTCCGCTGAGACAGCCGGCGTCGGTGCCTATGCCGACGTCAACGGGATCAACCTCTATTACGAGACGCGTGGCAGCGGGCGCCCGATGATCCTGCTCCATGGCGGTCTCGGATCCGGCGAGATGTTCGGGCCTACCCTGCCGATCCTCGCCGCGAACCACCAGGTCATCGCGGTGGACCTCCAGGGGCACGGCCGGACCGCCGACATCGACCGCCCCATCGAGACCAGGCTGATGGCCGGCGACATCGCCGCGCTCATCGGGCACCTCGGGCTGGACCGGCCGGACGTCGTCGGCTACTCGTTGGGTGGCGGGGTCGCCTTCTGGACGGCGGTCGACCACCCGGATCTCGTCCGGCGGATGGTCATGGTCTCGGCCAATACGCGACGCAGTGCGATCTATCCGGACATGCTCGTCCAGCAGGGTCAGGTCACTGCCGCTGCCGCCGAGCACATGGTCGACACGCCGATGTACCAGCTCTACCAGCGGGTCGCGCCGCGACCGGATGATTTCGGGCACCTCCTCGACAAGATCGGCGCCTCGATGGCCGTGGATTTCGACTTCATCGACGAGGTCCGGGGCCTCAAGGTCCCGACCCTGTTCGCCTGCGCCGACGCCGACATGTTCCCGCCCAGCCACGCGGTCGAGGTCTTCGAGGCCCTCGGGGGCGGCCAGCGCGATGGGGGCTGGATGCGGGAGGGCCGCCCGGACGGTGGGCACGCCCTCGCGATCATCCCCGGGACGACCCACTACGACGTGTTCTGGTCGCCGGTGCTGGCGGCGGCCGTGCTCGATTTCCTCAATTCGGAGCCCGTGTAGGCGATTTTCGAACGAAATCGGTCCCGGCAGCGTCTATATATCTGAGGGCCGCGAGCATCTGTATGCCCACAGGGCGGTGCCCTCGACGATGAAGGAGGGACGCCATGACGCGACCCATTCTGTCGGGGACAACGTTGCGGACGTCTGTGTCGCGCAGACGATCCGCCGCCTTCATCCCGGTGGCACTTGGTGCGCTCCTGGGAGCGCTCGGCACCGTCAGCGTCTCAGCCGCACCACCGACGGGGACGGACGCCAGTGAGGTGTCTCACTGGAACCAGGTCGCGGCGACCACCCTCATCGCGTTTCCCCCACCGGACGGCGGTTCGCCCGTCGCATTCCAGATCAACATGGGCATGGTGCAGGGCGCCGTGTACGACGCGGTCAATGCCATCGGGCCGAAGAAGCATCGCGCGTATCTGCTCGATGAGCGGACGGGTGCAAAGGCGTCGATCGACGCCGCCGTCGCGACGGCGGCCTATGACGTGCTCGCGAATCTCGTCACGACCGCACCCGAGCGGGTTCCGTTCCCGGGTCGTGCGGGACTCCTGACCAATCTCTCCACGGAGTACGGCACATCGCTCGGTGCGGTCGCCGATAACGCCTTCAAGATGCAGGGCGTCGCGGTGGGCCACCTGGCGGCCGAAGGCCATGATCGACGCGCGGATGGACGACGGGCGGTTCGGGCCGTCTCAATGGAGCCAGGAGACCGGCCTCGGAAAGTGGCAGCCGCTCCTCAATTCCTCTGGGGCACCGATCCTCGACCCGACCCCATGGGTGGGCGGCGTGACGCCGTTCCTCATCCAGAGCTCGTCGCAGTTCCGCAGCGTGCCACCGCCTGACCTTGAGAGCGCGCAATATGCCACCGAGTACAACGAGGTCAAGGACCTCGGCCGAGCCGACAGCGCGACCCGGACGGACGAGGAGACGTACATCGCCAAGTGGTGGCAGAGCGCGCCCGGTCTGAGCTGGAACGAAGTCGCCCGGCAGCTCATCGCACGCAACGACCTCGACGCCGCCGACGCCGCGCGACTCCTCGCGCTGCAGAACCTGAGCGGGGCGGACGCGGCGATCAATTGCTGGAACGACAAGTACCACTTCGACTTCTGGCGGCCGTGGAACGCGATCACCACGACCTTGGATGATCACAACGATGGCACCACGACAGACTCGACCTGGACGGCGCTCATCACGGCGCCATATCCGGAGTGGGTCTCCGGGCACAACTGCCTCGACGCCTCGATGGTGAGCGTGCTGCGGCTCTTCTTCGGCGATACCCCGGGCACCTTCCATATCACGAGCACCTTCCCGAGTCCCGGAGGGGACGCGGTGCGCTCGTTCGACTCGTTCTCGCAGCCACTCGCCGAGCTCATCGTGGCACGCATCTGGGCTGGCCTCCACTATCGGAGCTCGGACGTGCAGGGCCAGGTGCTCGGCCGGAAGGTCGCTGCCTACGGCATCGCGAATTACTTCCAGCCGGTCGGCCACTGACCGTTCGGCGCAGCTCCTGATCGTCATGAGAAGGCCCGCTCTCGGCGGGCCTTCTTGACGTCTCCTGGTGTAGGCGCTGACTACTGAGCGAGCCGCTGCCAGCTTCCGGCAAAGTCGGGGGCCAGCTGCTCGAGGTCGATCGGGGGCAACGTCAGCTTGGTCGGCGGCGCCACGCCCGCGGCATCGAGGATCACGACGTAGGTGGGTTCCTTCTGGCCGGGTTTGGCGATGGCGGTCATGATCTTCGTGCCGTCCGGGGACCAGACGGGCTCGTTCCAGTCGACATGCTCGTCAAGAGTCCGGATCTCGCGACCGGTCGCGTCGGCGATGACAACGACGGGACCGAGTGGGTCGTCGCGCAGGAACGCCACCATCGACCCGTCAGGCGACCAGACGGCGTCCTCCTGGCGGAAAGCGGACGGCGCGAACGGCCGCTCGGGCCGCCCATCGAGACCGACGATGTAGGTCTGTGACGACACCTCGGGAACGCCGGCCGAGAACAGGATCGACGTCCCGTCGGGCGACCATTCAGCGATCTCGCCCTTCTGGCCGATCTCCTGGTACGTCCCTGCGTTGAGCTTCCGGGGGGCGTTCGACCCGTCGCGATCCACGACGGCGAGGGTCCCGTCGGCGATGCCGACGGCGAGATACCGGCCGTCCGGCGCCCAGGTGGGCCCCCAGGCGTCGCCGCCCATGTCGCCGAGATCGGTCGTCGACGAGCCGTCGGCGGCAGAGATGAAGACGCGGTCGATGTCCGACGGCGAGGACTTGACCCGGGTGTAAGCGATGAACTGGCTATCCGGCGCCCACGACGCGTTCGTCATAGCCTTCGCCGACTTCCCGATGATGACCGGGTTGCCTCCATCGGCGTCGGCCACGACCATCTCCATGCCATAGCCTGGGTCGGTCTGTGGGACCTCGGCGATCTGGCGGCGATACGCGATCTTGGTGCCGTCGCGCGAGAAGATCGGTGAGAAGGCCGAGGTCGCGCCGAACGTGATCTGGCGGGCGTTCTGCCCGTCGGCATCGGCGGTCCAGATCTGGCCGCCCGAGTCGTAGGCCATGCGGCCGTTTGCGGCCGGACCGAACGGCGGCGGAACCCGCGGCCGTGTTCCGACGTAGGCGATCGCGATGGCGACCGCCAGGAGCAGGGCGATGAGGACAAGGACCGGCGCCACGCTCGGGACGCGGCGCATCGGGGTCGAAAGCTGCATGGGGATCCACCGTTCTGGCAGGAGCCAGGCCGGGCGGGGTCGGGTCCGCTGGGTGCGCGCGAAGATGCTCGGGATGAGCTCATCGGACTCGCGGACATCGGCGTCCGCCTCGAACCAGGCGGAGATGATGCGGTCGAGGTCGTCGGCCTGACGCTGGGTGCTCATGCCGGCCATCCTTCGTTCCGCAATGGAGTCTCGGCATCCGCCGCAAGGGCGACGCGCAACGCGACCATCGCCCGATGAAGGCGCGACCGGACGGTACCCGGCGGGACGCCGAGCACCTCCGCCGCTTCATCGAGGCTCAGGCCGAGGTAGTAGTGCAGGACGAGGACCGCTCGCTGATCGGTGTCGAGGCGTCGGAAGCCGCGCTCGAGCTCGTCGCGACGGGCCACATCGAGGCCCACGTCCATCCGCCCGGGAGCTTCCGCCATCCGGATAGGATCGACCTGGATCTCGATCGAACCCCTTCGTCGTTGACGCCGTGCCTCGCGATAACAGGCGTTGACGAGCATCCGACGCAACCAGGCATCGAATCGGTCGGGGTCGCGCAGCGCACCGATGTGCGTCCAGGCGGAGACGAGCGCCTCCTGGGTCGCGTCCTCGGCACGCGCGTCGTCGCGCAGGATCAACCGGGCGACGACGAACAGGTGATGCACCGAGTCGATGGCGAGTTCGGAGAAGGCGTCATGATCGCCCTGCCTCGCTCGCTCGATGAGGTCCCGTCGCATCGGGGGTCTCCGGCTCGGTCGCGTGACCGATCTGGTCGCGCTACAGCCTATGAGTCACGGGCCCCCTTGTCAGTTCCCGGCGAGATCCCGGGATCGCGGGTCAGGCCTTCGCGGTGACCTTGTCCAGGGCGAGGATGTCCTCGCCGGAGGTGTTGGCCATGTCGGCCGGGGCACCGAAGCCGTTCGGGTAGTCGTCCGTGCCGGCCGGCTGAGCCGCGGTGAAGGCGACCGCGTCATCGTCCTCCGCGGTCTGGCCGGACAGGCCGTTGACCTTCGCGGTGGCCCATGCGGCGACGTTCTCGAGACGCTCGCGGATCATGCCGGCGTTCATGTATGCCCAACCGGCGACGGCGATGGCCACGCCCGCGCCGAGCAGGTACGGCCAGCGCGCGCGGCGTCGCTCCATGAGGCCGACCGAGGTGGCGGCGTCGGAGACGGCCTTTCCGACGTCCATCTTCGGGAATTCGATCTTCGACAGGTCGATCCTGGACAGGTCGAAGTCGGGCATCTCCATCTTCGGTCGTTCGAGCTTCGTGAGATCGGGGGTGGTCAGGGTCGGCATCGGTCGGTCCTCTCGTGCGTGGCTGTGTGCGGAGTCCCACCGTAGGCCCGAACCAGGTGCAGGCACGCCCGCCTCCAGGCGCCCCGCCTCGCAAGCACGTTACAGAACCGCCCGGACTAGGGGACCCACGTCGGGAAGTTGCCGGAACCGATCCGGATCAGCCCCGAGCCATCCGGGCGCGCGACGACGAGCTCCCCATGCCGGGACCACATGAGGTAGCGCCCATCCGGCGACCAGACGGGGAAGCTGTCCTCGACGGCGTCATCGGTGATCCGGTGGTCATCCGTGCCATCGGGTCGGACCAGGCGCCGCCGATCGGTTCCATCGGCGTTGCTCGCCCAGATGCCATCGTCATACGAGAAGGCGATGGTGCCGTGGAGATCCGCGAGGTCGATGGGGACATCGGACGTCTTTGCCGACGCCGGCTGCGATGGGACGGGCGAGGCGGCGATCGAGGTGGGGGCTGCGATGGCGGTCGACGAGGGCACGCCACGCTGGACAGGGTCCGCGCCGCCGCACGCGACGACGAGCATGAGCCCGCCGAGCAGGCCGATGAGGCGGATCCGGTCCATGTCCGGATACACCGCCCGGGCCGGATCGGTTCCGGCGTGCGCCTACGAGCGGGCGAATCTGCCCGGCGTGACCCCGAGGAACCGCTTGAAGCGCCGAGTCAGATGGGCCTGATCACAGAACCCGACCGCGGCCGCGACGTCGGCCAGCGACTCCCCGTCGATGATCCGCTCTCGAGCGGCCTCGAGCCGGCGCCCGACGACGTAGGCATGGGGCGGTATCCCGAACGCGTCCGAGAAAGCGCGAGCGAGCCGGCTCGTCGTCGTGTCGAACGCGGCTGCGGCATCGGCCATCGTGATCGCGTCGAACGAGCGCTCGTCGAGATATGCCCGGAGTGCCTCACCGAGGTCGGGAGGGACAGGATCGACGAACTCGGCGGCCTGGCCGTACGACGCTCGGATCCCGTCCGCGACGAACGCGAGCCGTGTCTCCGCCTCGAGCGCATCGTCGGTATCGGTCAGCGCATCGAGGAGCGCGAGGACCTCGCGCCGGACCGAGGGCGCCGCGATCGCAGGCATGTCGACCGATGGCCCGACGATGGCCTCACCGAGGACGTCCGACTCGAGGTAGATGACCCGCTTGCGATATCCGCCGTCGCGACCCGGGCGCCCGTCGTGGACGACGCCGGGCGGGAGCAGCGAGACCGTCGATCGATCGGCGAACCGCTGGTGCCGACCGAGGTCGTAGCGGACGGCGCCCTCGTCGACGACGAACAGCGTCCAGACGTCGTGCGTGTGGGGTGGATACGCATGCTCGGCGAACCGGGCATGCAGCACCTCGCGGATGCCTGCCACGGGCGGCTTCCAGGCCAGGACGGCGTCGTTCGGAGTGTCCACGACCGCAGGATCGTACAAGACGCGGGGCTTCGGCTTCCCTACCGTCCGGGTGTGGAGCAGTTCCTCGGCCTCGTCGGCTTCTCGTTCGCCAGCTCGGTCACCCCCGGCCCGAACAACATCCTGCTGTGGGCGTCCGGGGCCACGTTCGGGCTGCGCCGGACGCTGCCACACGTATTCGGGACGGCAGTCGGCATCGGGCTGATGACCCTCGCGGTGGCGGCGGTGTCGGGCGTGATCCTCGCCGCGCTACCGGGCCTTGCCACGGCGATGAAGATCGGTGGTTCGCTCTACCTGGCCTGGCTGGCCTGGCAGGTCGTCCGCGCCGGAGCGCTGGAGCGAACGGATGTCGCCCGTCCGTTCGGGCTCGTCTCGGCGGCTGCCTTCCAGCTCCTGAACCCGAAGGCATGGATCTTCGCGCTGGGCGCGGTGACGACGTTCCGACCGGCCGACCTCCCGCTCATCGCCGGCAGCCTGCTCGTGGTCGTCACCATGATGGTCATCATCGTGCCATCGGCTCTGCTGTGGGCAGGCGCCGGCGATGTCATCGGGCGAGTCATCACGAGCCCGCGGGCGCGTCAGGTCGTCAGTGTCGTCCTGGCGGCTCTCCTCCTCGGGTCGATCGTGCTTGTCTGGGCCTGAGACCGGTGAGCCCCGGACCTGCGCAGGGAGGGCATGTGCTCGTCGATCGTCACCGACGAACGGTGACGAAGACGCGGCCTCCCAGCACGACGATATCGGTCGGCTCGCCGCCGACGTCCGTCGTGCTGAGCACGGCTCCCGCATGGTCGAGGTGCCAGACCTCGTGCGTCCCACGGCATGCCACCCAGACGCCGCCGCCGTCCGCAGCGACGGCGGTCGGCTGATCGCAGACGGGTGTCGTGGCAGCCACAGCGTTCGTCGCGGGGTCCAGGCGCAGGAGCGTGTCCGACGCGCTGGAGGCGATCCAGACGTCCTTCGGACCGGCGGCGATCGCGTCGGGCACGTACCGCAGCGGGATGGCTTCAGCCGTGATTGCCGACGTCTTCAGATCGATCCTGGCGACCGTGCTCGTCCCGGCATTCGCCACCCAGACCGAGTCGGGGCCGACGGCGAGGGCCCGCGGGAACGCTCCGGCATCCAGCGCGATCGTGGCGGCCGAGTCTCCCGATTGACCATCCAGGCGGTGGATCGAGTCGGACAGGTCGTCGGCAGCCCAGCCCGAGCCGCCACCGAACTCGATCTGGCGCGCCAGGACGCCGCTGATGGTCTTGTTGACAGCACCCGTCGCAGTCTCGATCAGCGTGATGGTCTGATCGAATGCGTCGGCGCTCCAGGCCTGGCCGTTGCCGACCGCGAGACCGGTCGGCAGGCCGACACGGCCGATCTGCTGGCCGGCGCCGCCGGATCCGCCGGTCGGCAGCGAGCTGACGACGCCGGCATCGAGCGAACCCACCCACAGGCGATCCGTATCAGCCGCGATCGTGACCGGTCCGGCCGGCACCTGGCGCACCTCCACGACAGCCCCCGAATCGCCGGCGAGCGTCACGACCGTGTCCGGGCCGGGCGGGATGGCGGCCGCGGACCCTCCGCGACCGGCCAGCGCCACGACGGCGGCCAGGCCGACCAGCCCGACGATGGCGATGGCCAGAGCGCCGACCAACACGCCTCTGCGACTGCGGCCGCGCGACGCACCCGCCTCCGCGGCTGGGACCGCCGAGCCGCCATCGGCCGGGGCTGCGTCCGGTTGCTGTCGCACCAGCGCGTAAAGGTGCCACTCGCCCGGCACGCCCTTCAGCTCGTGCGTGCCGCGATCGCCGAATTCGAGCCCCGACCCCGAGACGAGCTCACGGACGGTGTTCGAGACCAGCACCTCGCCGGAGTCGGCGGCTGCCATGACCCGCGCGGCGATGTGGACCGCGATGCCGCCGACCTTGCGGCCGATCATCTCGCACTCTCCGGTGTGGATCCCGGCGCGCAGTCCGAGCGACAGACGGCTGACGTCGGCAAGGATCGCGTCGGCGGCCCGGACCGCCTGCGCCGGATGTTCGAACGACGCGAAGAAGCCGTCGCCGGAGGTATCGACCTCGCGCCCCCCGAACTGCTTGAGCTGCCGGCGGACCGCGTCGTAGTAGGCCCCGAGGACCCTGCGCCATTCACGGTCGCCCAGGCGTGCCGCGAGATCCGTCGAACCGACGATGTCGATGAACAGGATCGTGGCCAGGAATCGCTCGGGCTGCCGGCTGCGGTTGATCATCGGGCGCAGGTCACGGGGAAACCGACACTGAGATCTGATCGAGGGCCGGAATGGCCAGGGAGGCGTCGAACTCGAAGTCCGTGACCGACGACGACGTCAGCCGCGACGTCTGTCGATTACCCAGCGGCACCCACGGCGCGACACGTTCCATGAGGTATTGGTCGGTCTCCGCCCAGCAGGAGAACTGCGCGCTGCCGGTGAGCGCGGTGCACGCGTCGATCTGTTGTGCGAGGCTCGGAACGGCGCCGATCGCGTAGCCCCAGTTTGTGAGCTGCTCGCCTGAGGCGCCGATCAGGGATTGGTTGGCGCCCCAGTAGGTCCCGATCGCAGGCCCGGTCGCGAGCGGCGCGAACCACGCCGAGGAGTTGAAATAGTCGGACGCCCAGCCGAGTGTGAATCCCAGGGCGATCTTGGTATCGGGGTTGTTCGAGTCGACGAAGACGTCGTCTGGACTTTCGACCCGGACGGACAGGGTCAATCCGAGCGGGGCCGTCTGCTTGGCGAACGCCTGAGCCGCGACCGGGTACTCGGTCGGGTCGTCGCGCACGGGCAAGGCGATGTTCGCGCACGACGGGTCGTCGCAGATGCCGTCGTGGTTCGTGTCGTAACGCGACAGCGCCATCTCCGCCTTCGCACGATCGAGGCTGCCGGCCGCGTCCGGCGTGGCGAATGGATCGTAGTCGGTCAACAGTCCGTTCTCGAACGCGTCCGGGATGGCGTGCTTCTGGATCTGCGAGTCCGGCCACAGGAGATCGACCAGGGCCTTCTTGTCGACGACGTAGTTGAGCGCGCGCCTGACGTGGATGTCATCGAACGGGGGCACCGCCAGGTTCATGGTGATCCAGTCGCTGACCAACCGCGCCGAGGTATGGACGGAAGGACCGCCGGAAGGGCCCTGCCGATATTTCGCCAGGTCGACCGGGTCCAGGCTGTTGAGCAATGACAGATCGAGCCGGTCGGCGGCGATCGCGGCGAGCTCCGCGTCATAGCCATCGCTCTGCGTGAGCTCGATGCGATCGACGAACGCGCTTCGAAGCGAGTCCGTGGCGCGATCCCATGACGGGTTGCGCACGAGGTAGAGGTGCTTCGCCGGAACGTAGCCGGCGACCGTGGGTTGTTGTGCCGGCGGCAGGACCGGATCGAGCAGATCGGATCCCTCGATCATGTACGGCCCGCTCGCCACGAGGTACCGCCCGTAGCCTGCATCGTGGCCGTCCGCCGCTCCAGGTGGCAGGGGCGCGGCCGCAGGCATCGCGAGTCGAGCCCCCAGATCCCCAGCTGGCCGGAGAAGGTGCACCACGAGCGTGGCCTCGTCGGGCGCCTCCAGGCCGGAGATCGAGTCGACCGCACCCTTCGTGAAGTCTTCCGCGCCCACGATCACGTCGCTGAA
Source organism: uncultured Chloroflexia bacterium (assembly GCA_963776385.1). Classification (GTDB taxonomy): domain Bacteria; phylum Chloroflexota; class Limnocylindria; order Limnocylindrales; family CSP1-4; genus SPCO01. The sequence goes on along the minus strand of CAVZME010000005.1, from coordinate 244,671 downwards.
ATACGCGGCGTACGGCCCGAAGGTCTGCGTTTCGCCCGCGGGCGCGAACGGATCGTGGCGGAGGGCGCGCTCGAGCGCTCGAACGATGTCCCCGGACACGATCGCCTTGTCGGCCATCGGCGGTGCGTAGTGGAGGCCACCCTTGAGATGGAACGTCCAGGTCAGCCCGTCGGCGGAGATCTCGGGATCGTCGGCCGCCAGATCGGGCTGCAGGACCGCGCCGCCTTCGCGGATCGACTTGCCGTTGTAGGACATCAGGGTACGCAGGAGGCAGCACCGGAAGAGCTCGAACGGCTCCGGTGCCCAGGTCGACTGAGGGTCCCAGACGTGGTTGAAGGTCCCTTCATCGTTGACCTGGAACCGTTCGTAGTCGGCGATGTCCAGCGCGACGCGGAGCGTCCCGCCCGTCGGTATCACAGGCGAGGGCTGCGGGGTCGCTGATGGATGTGGAGCGCTGGTGCACGCGGTCACCGCGGCCAGGCACAGCGCCAAGGCGCCCGATGACCTGCGACCGACTCGGCTCATGGCCTGTCTTCGGCTCCTGTGACGCGTGATTCGTTGGCGTCGCCGTGGCAGCCCCACGGTCGGGCTCGTCGCCCAGCCTCAGCGGCCATACCGGATCAGCGGATATGGTCGTCGCCATCCCGGACGGTTGACGAGCCGCATTATGGAGTCTGCGAGGTCCAGACCGGGTCGTCGCCGGCCAGCCATTCTGTGTCGAACCGGCCGGCGCCATGGATGGCCGTCAGGCGGAGTTCCCCCGTCCCTGTGTTCGTGAAGCCGTGCGCCTCCCCCGCCGGGCTGACCACGACGTTGCCGCCCTGGACGACCACGGTCCGCTCCCCGATCCGGAACGTGGCCTCGCCCGACTCGACGACGAAGACCTCCGGGTACGGGTGACGATGGACCTTCGGTCCGACGCCCGGCCGGGAATGGACCAGGATGATCGAGAAGGGCACGTCGCCGTGCTCGGCACCCACGAATTCGTGCGAGTGATCGGTCGGCGACAGCTCGTCGAACGGGACGATATGGCCCTCGCTCACAGCCCGACCCCCTCGCCGAACCGGTCGCGGTACTCGAGGGGGATCAACGGCTTCTCGCCACGGACCTTGAGCTGCTGGACGCTCCAGGTGTTGCCGTCCGGGTCGCTGAACCCGAAGAAGGTGCCGCCGTCGCGCTCGTCGAAGACCATGATCTCGCTGCACTCGACGCCGCGGCCCATCAGCTCGGCGCGCCCGGCCGCGGCGTCGGCGACGACGAGCTGGAGGCCACGGATCGAGCCTGGCGCCATCTCGCTCTGCGCCGGCAGGTCACCGATGACGATCGAACAGCCCGAGCCCTGCGGCGTCAGCTGGACGACATGCATGTGCTCGTTGCTGGTGTCATGGTCGAGGTGGAACCCGACCTTGTCGCGGTAGAACGCGACCGACGCGTCGATGTCGCTGACGGGCAGGATGACGACTTCCAGGGTCCAGTCCATCGGGTCTCCTCTCGAGGCGGGCGTGTCGGTCGGGTCCCGGAAGGGTATCGAAATCGGCCGTCGGGGCGCACCGTCGCGTCTTTGCGATGCGCCGTTCCATGTCAGGTGACGCGGCCGAATTGGCAGCGTGGCATCGTTGGCTGAGACGACGTCGACGAGGAGACGACATGGCGACCGCGACCGGCACGTTCGAGGTGCTGTCGGGGGATGAGACCCCGATCCATGAGGCCGAGGGAGAACCGCGATCGACGCACGCCAGCGGTACCCAGCGGTTCAGCGGTGACATCGAAGGCGATGGCTCCGTCGACTGGCTGATGTGCTACCTGCCGGCCGGCGGGGCCCGGATGGTCGGCCTCCAGCGGATCAGCGGGACGATCGGCGGCCGCCCCGGCACGGTCACCATCGACGTTGTCGGCGACCACGACGGGAAGGCCTCGCAGGCGGCCTGGCACGTGGTCGACGGCTCGGGCACGGGAGCCCTCGCCGGCATCCGCGGCGAGGGCCGATTCGAGGCCCCGGGCGGTGCCACGGTCGCGTATCACCTCGACTACGAGATCGACTGACCCTCCGCGTGCGGCCAGGTGGTGGCAGGCGCTTCGCGACTGCGACTCCGGCCCTCGATCCTCCAGCACGACCCCGCGCCTGTCACGACTGCGGATCCAGCGCGTCAACGGAATCGCGAGACGGTGCGTGACGCCGCGGCACTATCCTTCGCCGAACCGCGCCGCCTCCACCACCGACGCCAACCGTGAGGAGGAGCACCAGGATGACCCGACAGCGATCTTCCTCCTGCTGGCGATCGTCCTGATCGCCGGATGCAGCCCGGACACCCCGACACCGACGCCGACCGCGTCCACCGCGCTGGCCGACGTGGATCCGTCCCCGAGCAGCGAGCCCTCGGCGTCTTCCAGCCCGCTGCCGTCGCCATCGGCGACGCCGAGCGCCGAGCCGACCGCGACGCCCCTCCCGACCGCGACCCCGGTCCCGACCCCCAAGCCGACGCCCGTCCCATGGAAGTCCTACACGTCGAAGCGCTTCCACTACAAGATGAAGTACCCGCCCGACTGGGTCGTGACCCCGGGGTCGGCCAAGCTGTCCGACGAGTACGACGGGTTCGGCCCGCCATACGTCTATGTCTTTCGGGACACCGTCTCGGGCACCGCCTCGGTCAGCCTGACCGTGAGCCGCGACACCGCCTACTACAAGAGCCACTACCGGGCGAAGCTGCTCTCGAACAAGCCGATCAAGCTCGACGGCTGGTCGGGTCGCATCCTCATGTTCAAGGGCAAGCACGAGGGCCGGACGATCCTCTTCCAGCACATCATCCTGGCGAAGGGCCACGTCGGCTACTTCATCGACATGGAGGGCGACTACGAGACGGCCACGCCCGACAAGGCCACGTTCAAGGCGATCTACAAGACCTGGCGCTCGACCTGATCGACGACCTGGTTGCCCACCTCCCGTGCGATCATCGGTCGACCGATGAGTTTCGCGAGGTGCCGTCGTTACACCTCCAGATCGGCCACCCCGGCCGGTGACCCACAGGAGGTTCGACGTCATGGACTACACCCTCGAACTGATCGTCGTCCCGGTCAGCGACGTCGACCGCGCCAAGGCGTTCTACATCGACCAGATGGGCTTCGACGCTCGAGGTCGACTCCAGCCAGGGGCCGGACTTCCGGGTCGTGCAGCTGACCCCGCCGGGTTCGGCCTGCTCGATCGCGATCGGCACCGGGCATCGGCCAGATGGCGCCGGGCACGCTCCACGGCCTGCACCTGTGCGTCGACGACATCGAGGCTGCGCGAGCCGAGCTGGTCGGACGCGGCGCCGAGGTCGAGCGACCCGTTCCATTTCGGTGCCGACGGCCAGACGCCCGGCGTCGACCCGGAGCGGCGGAGCTATTCGACGTTCATGACGCTCCAGGATCCCGACGGCAACACCTGGCTCGTCCAGGAGGTGAAGCGCGACTGGGTCGTTCGGCAGGTCAAGCGCGAGGACGTCGCCGCGTGACGGAGCCGGCCGCAGCCGTCGGATCCAGCGTGTTCGCCGGTGGGGAGTCCGCCTTCGCGGCCCTCACCGAGCGATACCGGCGCGAGCTCCACGTCCACTGCTACCGGATGCTCGCCTCGTTCGACGAGGCCGAGGACGCGGTCCAGGAGACGTTCCTGCGGGCGTGGCGGGCGCGCGAGACGTTCGACGGCAGCTCGCTGGTCCGCGCCTGGCTCTACCGGATCGCGACGAACGTCTGCCTCGACACGCTGCGGCGCACGGCGCGTCGCCTGACAGCGATCCACTCGTTCGCCGAAGTGCCGTGGCTGACGCCCTACCCCGACCGACTCCTCGACGAGGTCGCGCCGGCGGACGACGAGCCCGACGCGGTGGTCGTCGAGCGGGAGACCATCGAGCTGGCGTTCCTGGCCGCGCTCCAGGTCCTGCCACCGCGGCAGCGCGCGACGCTGATCGCACGCGACGTGCTCGGCTGGCCGGCAAGCGAGACCGCCTCGGCGCTCGACACGTCGGTCCCGGCCGTGAACAGCGCCCTCCAGCGGGCGCGGGCGACGATGCAGGCGCCCACCTGCCGGCCGCGTCGTGCGGATTGGTCGGCCGGCGAGCCGAGCGCCGAGGAGCGCGCCCTGCTCGACAAGTTCATCGATGCCCACGAACGCGGCGACGCGGCTCTCGCGGTGTCGATCGCGTCCGAGGACCTGCGAATCACGATGCCGCCCGCACCGATGCTGTTCGAGGGGCTGGCGACGTCATCGAGCCGCTGCTCCAGAACGCGCTCCGGCCGAAGGCGATTGGCGGCTGCTTGCCGACGATCGCCAACCGGATGCCGACCGCGGCCAGCTACCTGCGCGCCCCAGGCGACACGATCCACCGCGCCTTCAAGTTCGATGTCCTGCGCGTCGTCGACGGCAAGATCACCGAGATCACGACGTTCGGGCCGGCCCTGTTCCCGCAGTTCGGGTTGCCGGCCACGCTCTAGGCAGCCAGTGCGCCGCTCACATCCCGCGCGGCGGCGTGAGTCCGTAGCGGGCGATGACGTCGGGCAACCAGTCGGGTCGCTCGAACGGCAGGCCGAAGCGAGCGCCGAGCTCGGCGATGTCGGCCGGGTCGGGCGTGCCGATGGCGGTCAAGTCGGTCAGCTCGCGGAAGAAACCCTCGAAGCCGGCAGGCGAGATGACTTCGATCATGCGGGCCGGAGTGGATCCGGCGTTCCACATGGCATGGATCTCGCCACGTGGCTTGATGATGTACCCACCGGCTCCGAGGACGACCTCGCGGTCGTTCGACCGGAAGCCGATCTCGCCTTCGAGCACGATCGAGTACTCATCCTCGAGCGTGTGGACGTGCGGCGGGACGAGCGCTCCGACCGCGAAGGGGTGTTCGACGATCGACAATGCTCCGCCGGTGTCGGCACCATCGATCTTGAACACGACGCCCACGCCGGGCGCGAGACCTCCGGCACGACCCGCACCGGGCTGGACGACCTTGACCTTGGCTGCTGCGGCGGTTTGCTGCGCGAGCATAGTCATCGACCTCCGGACGATTTCGAGTGAACAGGGCTGTATACTGAACGCAGGCGAGCCCGCCTGTCAATATGAGTACACAGATGCGTTCAACGAAACCTCGCCCATACCGGATGCAACGCCGCGCGGCACAGGTCGACGAGACCCGGCTGAGGATCACCGAGGCGGCGGTCCGCCTCCACACCACGGTCGGGCCGTCGCAGACCTCGATCGCCGCCGTCGCCGAGGAAGCCGGCGTCACACGTCTGACGGTCTATCGCCACTTCGCGGACCTCGACGCCCTGTTCGTTGCGTGCCGGGCGCATTGGCTGGCTCGACAGCCTCCGCCCGATCCCCGGACCTGGCTCGCGATCGTCGACCTCGAGTCGCGCGTCCGGCAGGGGCTCACCGAGCTGTACGGGTGGTATCGCGACCGGGGCGACGAGCTCTATCCGATCCATCGCGACGGGGCGTCGTTGCCGGTCACGGCGCAACAGGCCAGGGCGAACGAAAACCGCCAGTTCGGCGATGCCCTGGTGTCAGGCTTCACGGAATCTGGCGGTGGTCGGTCAGTGACGGCGGCCGCTCGTCACCTGTGCGACTTCGGGACCTGGCGGTCCCTTGCGATCGGTCAGGGTCTCGATGATCCGGAGATCGTCGACATCGGCGTCCTCCTGATCACGGCTCTGGCCGAGCCTCGCTAGAGGACTCGGCCGAGGCCCGTCGGTCAGTGCGAGCCGAAGTCGTTCCGCGGGCGGGTGGCGAGGGCGCCACCGACGAACATCGCAGGCACGAGCGCGGCGAATGCCACGATCCGCGGTGCGCGGGCAAGGGTCAGGCCGGTCGACAGGCCGATCGAGGCCACGGCCAGCAATCGAAGGGTCTGATCGGGCAGCGTCTGGAGCTGGCTGTTGGTCCGGACCGCGGCGACACGCGTCGTCTCGACGGCGGCCGGCATGCGCTCGGCGACCTGGTCGACGCCACTCTTGGCGGAGTCCAGGACAGCAGGAACGTGGCTCATCGCGTCGCCGACGCCGTCGCGGACCTGGCCGACCGCGGAACGGGTCCCGCCGACGAGGTCGCTCCCGGCGTCCTTGGCGGCACTGGCCGTGCCGGTGACCGCGTCGACCGCGGTAGTTCTTGGCTTCTGTGATCGTCATGTCAGGCAGTCCTCTGGGGCGTCGCAGACCACACCGCCGACTTGGCAATCATACCTGTGAAACCATCTACAGCGTATGGTATCTTGTGGATGATGTCAATCGAACAGCAGGGTGTCGGGACCGTCCTGACCCCGACGTCGTATCTCGTCCTCGGCCTTCTCGCCAGGGAGGGCTCGTCGACGCCGTACGAGCTGAAGCGGCACGTTGCGACGACGATCGGACACTTCTGGTCCTTCCCGCATGCGCTCCTGTACAAGGAGCCGGCCCGACTCGAACGCCTCGGCCTGCTCACCGAGGAGCGCGAGGAATCGGGCCGGCGACGTCGGCTGTTCACGATCACCGAAGCGGGTCAGGAGGCTCTCCGAGCCTGGCTCGGTCGCCCCGCCCGACACCCGACGGAACTGCGCGACCTGGCGCTGCTGCAGCTCTTCTTCGCCGACCTCGAATCGACCGCGGCCACGCGTGCGATCGCCGAAGAACAGCTGGCCCTGCACCGGGCGCAGCTCGCCGGCTACGAGGCCGACCAGCGGATCGAGGACCGACTCGAGGGCGGCCGGGGCGTGACCCGGAGCATGGAGCACTGGCGCGGCGTGACGCTGCGCATGGGCCTGCTCTACGAGCAGGCGGCCGTCCAGTTCTGGGGCGAGGTCGCGGCCAGCGTGCGCGCCGGAGATGGCCCGGTTCAGTAGGCCCGCTGTTCGACGATATCGACGATCCGGGCTTTCGGTGCTCCACCGAGCGCGGCCTGCGCCCGCGGGGAACGCCAGATGCCCTCGATGGAACGCTTGAAGGCCTCCGCCTCGGTCAGCGTCGCGAATTCGAGCTCGACGGCGACGACATTCGGGTCGTCGACGGGCCGCACGACCTGGTAGCGCCGCACACCTGACGCTTGGCGGTCCGCCGGATCGCTATCGAAGGCGGCCTTCCACGTGTCGTAATCGCGGACGGGATGCTCGATCTGGACGATGTGCATGATGGTCTCCTTCGCGCCGGTACACACAGTAACTAAAGTGTCACTGTATCTATCAAGTGCTACTGTAGCGACATGAGCGAGCCTGTCAAGCCATCGAGCGTGCCCGCCTATCCGCGTCGACGCCAGCGGGCCCAGGCGACGCGCGCGCGTGTCCTCGAGACCGCGCGAGGCCTGTTCATCGAACGTGGCTACGTGGCCACGACCATCGAGGCCATCGCCGGAGACGCCGATGTCGCACCGGAGACGATCTACGCGAGCTTCGGCAACAAGCGCGCCCTCCTGGCCGAGGTCGTCGGTCGGTCGATCTCGGGCGAGTCAGCGGACGTCCCGCTCATGGCCCAGGCATGGGTCCAGGAGTTGCGTGACACGCCTGATCCACATCGTCGCGTCCTGATCCTGGCCGCCAACGGCAGGGCGATCCTCGAGCGGCGGCACGCCATCGACGAGGTCGTGCGCAGCGCCGCCGCGTCGGATCCGGACATCGCGGCGCTCCACGAATCGGGCAAGGCGCAGCGGTTCGCGGGCCAGCGCGAGTTGCTCGGGATGGTCATCGGCGATGCGCGCCTGCGTCCCGGCATCGCGTTCGAGACCGCGGCGGACATCGTCTACGCGCTCGGCAGCCCCGAGACATATCGGCTGCTGGTCGTCGACCGGGGCTGGAGCGGGGACCGCTTCGAACGCTGGTACGGCGAGAGCATCGAGCGGGTCCTGTTCGAACCGAGGTCCTAGGGACGGCGAAAGGCCGCCGGCATCGCCGGCGGCCTTCCCCTGGAACGCATCGGACTACAGCTCCGCGGCCTCCATCCGCCAGATCGCGAAGGCGGCGATGGCGGTCGTCGCGACGGCCCAGGCGATCGGTGTGACCAGCCCGACGTCGGCGCCCGCCCCGAGGCCGACGGCCCACGCCGCGATCGAGGTCGGCAGCCACGCCGAGATGTCGACCGGCAGGATGCCGACGACGATCGTCGGCAGGGCGAAGACCGCGAACCCGATGGCCGCGACGGCGGCCTGGTTCGAGACGACGGTCGAGGCGGCGAGCACGACGGCCACGAAGAACGCGACCGCCGCGACGATCCCGACCGCGGACATCACCACGACACCGGCCGGCAGCGCGCCGTAGAGGACGAGCGACGAGTCCGACCGTCGCCAGCAGCGGCAGGACACCACCGACCAGAGCGATGGCGACCGACCCGCCGACCCACTTGGACATCCAGATCGAGCCGCGCGCGACCGGCTTCGAGGCGACCCACGCGAGGGTGCCGTGGTCGCGCTCGGTGACGAGCAGGCCCATCGACCCGAAGATCGCGGCCACGATGAAGATCTGCGACGAGACCGCGGCGAGGAAGTTCGTCATCGGATCCATCGTCGCCTTGGCCGACCCGGTGGTTGCGTCCGGGACGTTGGCGAGGACCCACGTCGCGAGCGCCCCGTTGGCCGCGGCGAGGACCATGAACGTGGCCGTGACGGCGAGGATGACCCAGCCGCGGCGGGCGTGACGCCACTCTCCGACGTCCTTGCGGAGGAGGGGACGGACACCGGCAAGGCGACCGGCGATTGACGGACCGGCCGCGCGGCCGGGGACGGTGACGATCGAGGCGGTCATGCCGCACGCTCCTTTGTGTCGACGAGGCGGAGGAAGACGTCTTCCAGCCCGAGGCGGACGAGGTGGTTCTCGGTGACGGTCAGGCCGTGGTCGGCGGCGAAGCGCGTGACCGATGCCTGGACGGCGGTGGTCGCGCCCGGGCGGACGCGGATGACGTAGGCGCGAATGTCGGCGTCGCGGTCGGCCGGTTCGACCGACTCGACCCCCGCGATCGTGGTCGAGGGCGACGGTCGTGGCGTCGTCGGCGCCGCCGAGGACGACCCGGAGCTGGTCCTGGACGAAGCTCGCGAGGAGCTCGGCCGTCGGCGCGGACCGGACGAGCCGGCCGCCGTCGAGGATGGCGACGTGATCGCTGACGCGCTCGACGTCGTCGAGGATGTGGGTCGAGTAGAAGACGGTGACCTCGCCGCGCAGCTCGCGCATGAGGTCGAGGACCTCGCGCCGGCCGATCGGGTCGAGGGCGCTGACCGGCTCGTCGAGGAGCAGGACGGCCGGCTCGCCGATGAGCGCCTGGGCGATGCCCAGCCGCTGGCGCATCCCGCCCGAATAGGTGCCGGTTCGACGGTCGGCCGCATCGGCGAGGCCGACCCGGGTCAGGACCGCGTCGATCCGCCGCCGCGCCGGCGCGGCCGGCCTCCGGATAGAGCGAGGCGACGAAGCGGAGCGTGTCGCGTCCGCTCATCCAGTCGTAGAAGCGCGGCTCCTGGGCGAGGAAGCCGACCTTGCGGCGGTAGCCGGCACCGCCGCGACGGGGACGCCTGCGACCGAGGCGCGTGCCGCGCGTCGGCCGTGTCAGACCGGCAAGGATCTTGAGGGCGGTGGTCTTGCCGGCGCCGTTCGGGCCGAGGAAGCCGTAGATCGAGCCCGCCGGCACGTCGAGGCTGAGGTCGGTCAATGCCGCCACGCCTGGGAAGTGCTTGGTGAGCCCGACCGTCGAGATGGCCGAGTCGTGCGTCATCGAGGATGTCTCCAGTGTCCGGCGAACGGGACTGTGTTCGCTCTGGGATCACTCTCGGGCCGCGGCGCCGCCTGTCGTCGGTCCGGAGGCTCGAACCGTGCGCGCTTCAGGGCTCGGTCGGCCGCGGCCGGGTCATCCCGGGGTATCGCCGTCTGCTCATCCCTCGACGGACCCCGGCCGGATCAGGCCAGCCTCGTACGCGAGCACCACCGCGCCGGCGCGATCGCGCAGGCCGAGCTTGTCGAACAGGTGCGAGACGTGGGTCTTGACGGTCGGCTCGGCCAGGACGAGCTGGTCTGCGATCTCGCGGTTCGACAGGCCTCGGCCCACGAGCTTGAGGACCTCGAGCTCCCGGTCGGTCAGTTCCCGCAGGGCCGCGTGCCGCTCGTCGTTGACCGGTGGGAGGCGGTCGGCGAAACGGTCAAGGAGACGGCGCGTGACGGTCGGCGCCAGCAGGGCCTCGCCGGCCGCGACCACCTTGATGGCCGCGACGAAATCGGTCGGTGTGACATCCTTGAGCAGGAACCCGCTCGCGCCTGCTCGGAGCGCCTCGATGACGTTCTCGTCCGCGTCGAAGGTGGTCAGGACCAGGACGCGCGTCTCTGGCGCGAGACCGTCGCGCACGATCCGACGGGTCGCCTCGATGCCGTCGAGGATCGGCATCCGGATGTCCATGACCGCGACATCGGGGCGGAGACGCGCGGCCGACTCGACGCCCCGCAAGCCGTCGCTCGCCTCGCCGACCACCTCGATGTCAGGCTGGCCGGCGAGGATCATCCGAAAACCGGTCCGGACCAGTTCCTGGTCGTCGATGAGGACGACTCGGATGGCAGCGGTCATCCGGCGACCCCGGCCGTACTGGCCCGCGGCTCGATCGGCAGCCGGGCATGGACCCGGAAGCCGCCCGGGATCGGGTCCGTCTCGAGGTCGCCACCGAACAGCGTCACGCGCTCGCGCATCCCGATGAGACCGCGACCGCCGCCGGATCTCTCGCCCAGATCCTGCGATCCGGTGCCGCCGTGATCGGTCACCTCGATGTCGAGGGCACGGGGCTCGTAGGCGAGGCGGACCCGGGCGCGGGCCCCGCGCGCGTGCTTGAGCGTGTTCGTCAGCGCCTCCTGGACGATCCGGTAGGCCGAGAGCTCGATGCCGTCGTCGAGCGGCCGGCGATCACCATCGACCGACAGTTCGACCGGCAGGCCCGCTGCCCGGACCTCCTCGATCAGCTCGCCCAGCCTCTGGAGACCAGGCACCGGCTCGCGGCCCGGATCCGTCGCCATCGGGTCGCCGAGCATCCCGAGCATCAGGCGCATGTCAGCCAGCGCCTGGCGGCTCGTCCGATCGATGGCCTCGAGCGCTGTCCGCGCTTGGTCGGGCCGATCCCGGAGCGCGGTCAAACCGGCGCCGGCCTGGATGACGATGACGCTGACGTGGTGGGTCACGATGTCATGAAGCTCGCGGGCGATGCGCTCGCGTTCCTGCTGCACGGCGCGCCGGGAGCGGTCCTCGCGTTCGGCCTCCAGGATCCGCGCGCTCTGTTCGATGGCGTCGGAGTAGCGGCGGCGCGTCTTGACCCAATCGCCGAGCGCCCACACGACGCCGACCCCGACGCTCGTCGAGATCAGGCCGGACAGCGCCGACTGCAGGTCCGCCTTCGAGAGTGTCACGAGGATGTACCCGACTGCGACGGCGACGGCGGCGGGCACCGACACGCGGCGGTCGTACCGTTCCGCGACCGTGAACAACGCAACGAGCGAGCCGATCCCTTCGTTGACCGGCTGGCCGGTCGCGAGACTCGCGTGCAGCAGGGTCGCCCCGAACGTGACGGCGAGGACGGGGAGTGGCCAGCGCCGGCGGAAGACCAGCGGCAGGCTCTCCATCAGGAGCAGGGCGACGCTGATCGGCTCGCGATTGCCGGTGTCCGTGGCGCCGGATGCGACGGCGAACAGTGAGAGCAGGCTGAGGCCGATCGCGATGACGGCATCGACCAGCAGCGGGTTCGCGGCCAGCCGGGCCCGTATCTGGGTGATCACACCCCTAGCCTAGGCGCCGGCCCGGGCGCCCACATCGTCCCGTGGGTGGATTCGCGGCCACGACCCTGGGATGAGCCGAGGGCCGGTCAGACCCAGAAGGTGTCGTGACGCAGGTAGAACGCGGTCTTCTCCTCGTCCGTCATGGTCATCCCCTCGCTCACCCGTGCGAGCGTCTCGAAGTAGTCCTCGCGCGGGGCGCCGGGCGCGAACAGGATGAGCATCGAGGCCGGTCCGTGCTGGTTCCGGAAGGCGTGGATGCCGCCCTCCGGGACGTACAGGAAGTCACCGGCGGTCGCCTCGGTCCAGGCCGTGCCGTCGTACAGGCCGACGATCCCCGACAGGACGAAGAACGACTCCGAGATGCTGCGATGGAAATGGGGTCCAGGCCCGCCCGGCGTCTCAGGCATCTCCCAGCGGTAGAGGCCGAAGTGGCCGCCGGTCGATGCCCCTGTCGCGAGATAGTGCGCTGTCCCGCCCGAGCGGTAGGTGACCTCCGGGGCGTGGCCGGCCGGCCGGAAGGTGGCGTTGGCCAGCCCTGGCTCGCCGAGGTAGACCGGCTCCGGGTACGACATGGTCAGCCCTCCGCGGGTGGCACGTTCTGGTTGCGCCGGAACAGGTTGTCGGGATCGTAGCGGCGCTTGACATCGCGGAGGCGGTCCCAGGTCGCGCCCGGATAGGCGGCATGGACGCGCGCCTCGCCCTCGATCCCGATGAAGTTGACGTAGGCGCCTCGGTCGTCCTGCTCGATGGCGGCCTGGAAGTCGGTCACCCAGCGTTCGCGCAGTGCCTTGTCGTCGGACCCCTCGTAGAACGCCGCGAGGTTGACCATGATGTGGCTCGCGCGGTGCGCGAACGCCGTGGCGTCGGCGGGCACGCGGGCCATCGCCCCACCCAGGACGCGCAGCTGGGCGACGCGCATCGTGGCGTCCGACGCCGTGAGCCGGTCCATGATGATGGACGCGGTCGCGGCATCGACACGATCGAGGAACAGCGTCCGGGCGACGGCGTTGGGGTGGTAGTCCGGGTCCTCGGGCGGGTAGATCTCGACGTAGGGCATCGGCCGGACCATGTCGGCCAGGGGCGCCGCCAGCCCTCGCAATGGCGAGATGGCGCGTGCAGCGGACTCCGCGTCACCCGCGTAGGCGACCAAGGCGAAGATGACGAGTTCGCCGTGATGCTCCTCGGCGACGAACGGCATCGGCGGACACGGCATGACGTTGGCGATGGTCGACAGCTCGTCCGGTGCGGCGTCTGCCGCGGCGATGAAACCGGCCACGGTGTCCGCCGTGGCGGGCAGGATCAGCATGCCGCCGGTGAACTCGCTGACGTCGTGCAGCCGGTAGCGGAACCGGGTGACGACGCCGAAGTTGCCTCCCCCGCCGCGGATCGCCCAGAACAGGTCCGGATGGTGGTCGGCATCGACCTGCAGAAGCTTGCCGTCGGCGGTGACGATCTCCGCGGCCAGCAGATCGTCGATGGTCATGCCGAACCGACGGACGAGATAGCCGATCCCGCCACCGAGCGTGATGCCGCCGAGCCCGACCGACCCGGTGTCGCCGAATCCGGTCGCCAGGCCGTGCTCCCCCACCGCGGCCGAGTACTCGCCGGCGGTCAAGCCGGCGTCGGCCCAGGCGGTCCGCCCGTCGACGTCGATGTCGATGGCCTTCATGTCGGACACGTCGATGACGATGCCGCCGTCGACCGTGCCGTGACCGGCTGCGCTGTGACCGCCGCTTCGGACGGCCAGCTCGAGACCCGTCGTCCGGGCCAAGGCGATCGCCTGGGCGATGTCGTTGGCGTCGGCGACCTTGATGATCACCGCCGGCCGGTCGTCGACGCCGCCGAGCATCACCGCGCGGGCCCGGTCGAAGTCGCTGTCGTCGGGTGTCAGGACGCGACCCGAGATGGTGTCGCGCAGGTCGGGGATGGACAGCTGGGGGATGGATGTGGTCATCGGTCACTCCTTGACGCGTCGGAGGTCGGAGGCGCCCCGCCGCGTAGATGCCTGGATGGTCCTCGTGACCACCCAGTGGTTCTTCCCGAGCCGTCGGGTCCGCTCGAAACCCTGGCTCTCGAACATCGCCAGCGTCGCGTTGTTGAGGAATGACCCCGACACCGATCGACCCTCGACGTCCTCGGGATAGCTCTCCACGGTGCCGCCCCCGAGACGCCCGATCTCCGCGAGGGCACCGGCCAGACCGGCGGCGGCGACCCCTCGCCGCCGATAGCCCTTGTCGACGAAGAAGCAGGTGATCCGCCAGTCCGGCAGCGTGACGAGGCTTGCCTCGTATTCCTTGCGATGCTTGATCCGCGTGATCTCGACGGGAGAGCCGAACTGGCACCATCCGACGCACGCCGCACCGTCATACACGAGGGCGGCATGGGCCCGGCCTTCCCGGACCCGGCATTCCTTGTCGGCCCTGTTCGACGCCACCGTCCGGCCGCGGTCGGCTGACTCCGGGTGGAAGCCCAGGCACCAGCAGCCGCCCCAGACACCGTTGTGTCTCTCGACGAGCGCGGCGAAATCGGGCCAGGTGGACGCATCCAGCGCCCTGACGCGGAAGTCGGTCTCGAGCACGGACGGATTCTAGCCGACCACCGGCGGAGGTACGGTCATGGCCCATCCGAGTAGGCCTCTGGCGCCGACCGCGGCGAGCGCCGTAGCCTGTTGCCGTCGGTCAACGTCGACCCCGGCGGGGACCGATCGACAATGGCAAACCCGTCGCGAGGCGGGGACGCAAAGCCACGGGCCTCACGCAGGTAGCCGGGCTGCCGAACAGGAGGTGGACCGTGGAGGTCCTCAAGCTCCCGCGTGCGCGGATCGCCCTGCATGCGGTCACGACCCTGGCGGTGGTCGTCGGAGTGCTGCTAGCGGCAGCCGCCGACTTCCACCGCTGACGGGGGCGGCCGCCGAACGGGGCACGTTCGGCGGCCGCGATCAGCCTTTCGGGTCTGGCGCCTTGCGCGCCTCGAAGCCGAGCCGGCGCGCCTCGCGCACGGTCAGCGGCTCGGTGCGCTTCCAGGTGAATGCCGTCGCGATCGCATCCCAGACGGGCGCGAGCTCCCAATACGCGCCGTGGGACTTCGGGAAGTCCTTGCCGGAGCTGACGCGCAGATCGACCACGCTGGCCAGCCCATCGCTCCGACGGAAGAGCGGTTCGGCCAGGAACGACAGGAAGTCGCGGGTGTCGTAGATGTTCAGCCAGGGCACCGCGAGATGCGGCGGGTCGGCCTCGTCGTAGCGGAGCGCCGGGATCGCATCGAACGTATAGAGCAGTGGCGCCTGCGATCCGATCGTCACGCACGCCTCGACCGGGGCCTCGGGCCATGCCGCGAGGAGGTCCACAAGGGCGATTCCGCCAAGACTGAGCGCGACCGGTAACACCGCCTTGCCCCGCGCTCCCGCGACAGTCCGCTCCAGTTCGTGGCGCAGGACCCGCTGGATCGAGTCGCGGTGGGCGTGGTAGCCGATGACGTCGGCGAGCATCTGCGGGCCGATGACGTCGAACAGGGCCTCGCGCCTGTCCTCGAAGTAGTTGGTCACGATCTTCATGACTGCGTCGCGCCGCAGCCCGGCCCGGAGGATCGGCATGGGCATCGGCGACGGGCGGCCGCGGCGGTGGATGGCCGACTTCCAGTTGCCGAGCCGGAGGTCCGAGGCACGCCGCCACTCCGGCGCGACGACGCTGACGTCCCAGCGGCGGGCTCGCACCTGGTCTTCGATCCGGGCGACGGTCGCGGCGTGGCCCGCCGACGTTTCGTTCGCACCGTGGACGAAGAAGAGGACGCCACGCGGTGTGCCTGCTGCCATCCCGGGACCATACACGGCCTGCCCGGCCGCTAGCATCTCCGGATGACCTCCCGAGCCCTGCCCCGGATGGAACCCGCCGCAGCCCTTGCCGCGGCCGGGCTCGCGTTCCTCGGCTGGGCGGGCCTGCTCGTGCCGTCGCTCATCCGGTCCATCGAGCCGGCCTTCGGGCAGACCGACGCGGGCGTCGGCGTCTTCTTCTTCGTCAATGCCGTCGCGTCCGTCGGCGGGTCGGTGGGCGGCGGGCTGCTGACCGAGCGGATCGGGCGGCGCGCGGTGGTGACGGCCGGGGTCATGCTGATGGCGATCGGCCTCGCCGGACTCGCCCTGGTGCCGACGTGGACCCTGTTCCTCCTGGCAGCCGTGCCGCTGGGTCTCGGTTTCGGGACCATCGATGGCGGGATGAACGGCCTCGTCCTCGACCTGTATCCGGCCGGCCGGGGCCGCGCGCTCAACCTTCTCCACCTGAGTTTCAGCCTGGGCGCACTCGCGTCACCTCTCTTCGTCGGTCGGCTCGTCGATGCGGGGGCGGCGTGGCAGACCGTCATCCTGGGCACGGCGCTCGCGGGCGTCCCGCTGGCGATCCTGTTCGCGCTTGTGCGCCTGCCATCCGGCCGCCACGAGCACGCACCTGGCGCGAGTGCGATCAGAACAGGCCTGGCCCTCCCGCTGATCCTGCTGGCGGTCGCGATCGCCTGTTACGTCGGGTCCGAGATCGGCGTCAGCAACTGGCTGGTGCGCTATCTCGAGACAGCGTCACTGACGCTCGCGACCTCGACCCTTGCCCTGTTCTGGGGCTGCCTGGCGCTGGGGCGGCTCGTCAGTGCCCGCCTCGGCGACCGGTTCGATCACGCCTGGTTCGCCGCCACGTCGTCGATCGCCGCGGCCCTCGCGCTCGTCGCGGCAGTCGCGGTGCCGTCACTGCCGGCATCGATCATCCTGTTCGGCGTCGTCGGCTTCGCCTTCGGCCCGGTCTACCCGTTGATCATGGCCGTGGCCGGCGACCGCTACCCCGCCCGGTCTGCGGCAGTGAGCGGCTTCCTGTCCGGAACCGCGGTCATCGGCGCGATCATCTACCCGCCGGTCATGGGCTTCGTGTCGGTCGGGGCCGGGCTGGGTGCCGCGATGCTCGGCGCGGCGGCTCTCGTCTTCGCGTGCGGCCTCGTCCTCGTCGCGGTCGCGCGGCGACCGGTGGCGGAGGGCGCGGAGGTCGCGACCGCATGACCGTGTTCATGGTCGTCGAGCATTTCCGCGACGGCGACGCGATCCCGGTCTATCGACGCTTCCGGGACCACGGCCGCCTCGCTCCAGCCGGCCTCACGTACCTCACGAGCTGGGTCGACGACGACATGCGCATCTGCTTCCAGCTGATGGAGACCGACGACCGGACGCTGCTCGACTCATGGATCGCGGCGTGGGACGACCTCGTCGAGTTCGAGGTCCACCCGGTGATCACATCAGCCGAGGCTGCCGAGCGGATCGCGCCCGCCCTCTAGGCCGGGACCGCCGACCTGGAGCGCCGCGGCCCGGCCACCCAGAGGGCCACCGACCAGGTCACGAGCGCGACCACGACGAGCGGGATCAGCGCGAGGTACGTGCCAGTCGCGTCATACGCGGCCGCGCCGGCGTAGACCGCCAGCGTGCCCCCGATCGGATAGGCGACCGCGAGGAGCCCGAAGATCGTGCCGAAGTTCGCGCCACCGAACACGTCGCTGAACGCGGCCGACCGGACCGCGATCGTGGCGCCCGTGCCGAGACCGTGGACGGCGATGCCGACGACGGCCAGGGTCGGGTTCGAGGCGACCAGGCCGATCGCGGCGACGACCCCGCCACCGACCATGACCGCGGCCGCCAGCCCGACGACCCGGCGCCCGAACCGGTCCGACAGCCAGCCACCGAGCACCTGGCCCGCGACATAGGTGAGTGCCTGGATCCCGAGCGCCGCGGCGGCCGCTTCGGCCCGGATGCCGGCATCGACAGCGCTCGGGATGAACGCCTGGAGGACGCCCTCGTCGAACACGCCGATCGCGGCCGCACCCGCGAACAGGATCCAGAAACGTCGCGTCCGGACGGTGCGTCGGACGCTCCGCGGCCGGTCGTGGCTGCCGGCCGGGCGGATCTCGCGAGCAGCCGAGACGGCCCCCGGCGCGGACGTCTCGTGCAGACCGCTGGCCCGGGTCGCGACGCCGGCTTCGGCGGCGCGCATCGTCGACTGGCCGGCACTGACCGGTTCGCCGTAGCGACGGCCCGAGCGGGTCGGCGACTTGCCGGTGGCTGCCTTGGTCGCAGGCACCCGGCGCGCCCCGGGTGCCGGGACGACGATGGCCGGGCCGCTCGTCATCATCCAGACGAAGACGACACCGACCAGGCTCGAGGCCATGAACACGAGCGCCGTCTCGCGCCAGCCCGCGGTCTGGATGAGGCCGGCCGCGATGGGCAGTGCGACGGCCACCCCGATCCCCGGCCCTGCGTACGCGATCCCGAGCGCGAGCCCGGACATCCCCGCGTAGCGTCGGGCGACCGCGGTCGAGGTCCCGATGAACGCCAGCTGGAGGCCGATCGCCATGAACACCGCGTAGGCGAGGATCACCAGCGAGATGTCCCCCGCGAGGTAGACGGCGAGCCAGCCCGCGGCCAGCAGGACCATCGACGCGGTGAGGAGATCGCGGTCAGCGAATTCGTCGTAGGCACGGCCCAGCAACGGGCTCGCCAGCGCGGTCACCAGCAGGAACATCGTCCAGGGCGTGACCGCGAGGGTCCGGCTGATGCCGAACTCGTCGGCGAACGCGATCGAGATCGCCGGGAACGTATACAGCCCGCCGTACGCGATGGCACCGACCATGAACGCACCGACCAGCGGGAGCGAGACGCGCGTCGCCCGGCGCGCGATCGGGAGGGCCACGCGCTGAGCCTAGCGGCGTCGGCCCAGCTGCGCGAGGCGCCGGCGAAGGGCGGGCTGGCTGACCGCGCTGACATCGATCCGGCGAGCCCGGAGCAACGCCATGAACCGGCGCATCCCGAGGGCCATCGCGTCTGCGAAGGCCGCATCCTTGGCGAGGGCCGGATCCTCGAGCCACAGCCCCAGGATCAGCAGCGTGTCGGTCGATCGGTCGAGCTTCGGGTCGAACCGCCCGACCAGTCGCTCACCCCACAGGATCGGCATCGCGTAGTAGCCGAACTTGCGCTTGTGCGCGGGCGTGTAGACCTCCCACGTGTACTCGAAGCCGAAGAGCGGCTTGGCGCGGCCTCGTGCGCTGATCGGGTCGAGTGGCGACAGGAAGGTCGCTTCCTCGTCGGTCGTCGCCCCGAGTGGTGCCCACGCCGCAGGCGACCGGCCTGCCTCGAGCTCGGTCAGGATCGCGGCATCCTCGGCCAGCGCGACCTGGGTCGCTCGCCAGCCCTCGACGCGGACCTCGACCAGGGAGCCGTCCGCCAGCCAGCGTTGGCGCCACTCGGCCTCCTCGGCACGGGTGGCCTTGTGTGCGTAGACATAGGCGGCCTTGAGTCCGTTCAGCCGCGTCAGGCCGTGAGCCGCCACGACCTTGTGGGCCAGCACGTCATCGGCCTCGGCCTCGTCGACCTCGCGCAGGGCCCAGGCCGGTGCGACCGCCTCGGTGATCGCGTAGACCCGCTCGAATCGCTCGCGCCGGACGACCATCGCCTCGCCGACCCGCCAGAGGTAGTGCAAGGCGAGCGCGCTGTCCTTGCGGCCCCGGTAGTGGTCGATGCGCGTGCGATCGCTCATCACGAACGAGCGATTGCTGACCTCGCGCCCGGAACGCAGGACGGCGCGCATCTCCTCGATCGCCTCGTGGTGCTCGCGTTCGACCTCGATCCAGTGACCCTGCTCTCGCTCGTGTCGCATCAGGACACGGAAATAGGGCAGCTCCTCCATCGGCCGGACGGCCAGCCAGCCGCCCCATTCGAAGAACTCGCGCCGCTCGTAGGTGAGGATCGCCCAGTCGTCGATCGTGTAGTCGACGACCCGCGAGTGCAGGGCGAGGTCGTGGGCGCGGGCGACGACGACGAGCGGGTCGAGCTGGAGGTCCTCCATCGCGCGCATCGCCGCACCGGCTCCGTCCAGGCCCTGCCAGCGGCGCCCCGGCCACAGTCCGCCGCGCCCCATCACGTAGCGGCGCGCGGTGGTGGCGGAGATCTCGATGGTCATCGCCGCCATCGTCGCAGAGCGGATGGTCAGACGGTGGCAGGTTGGCTCGCGCGGGCGTCGGCCAGGGTGACGAGGGCACGCCCGATCGCATCCGCGAGGTCGTCGACGTCATCCTGCGTCGCGACGGCGGGGATGGCGCCCATCCCGCGCGGCGCGAGATAGAACCCATCGAGCAGGAGTGCCAGGAACAGGGTCGGGCCGCCGGCGACACCGGTCGCGAAGGCCGTCGCGCCCGAACCCGAGAAGACCTGGAACAGCGAGCCGACGGCGGTCACCCGGGCGTCGAGGCCGCCGCGCTCGATCGAGGCGGCGACCCGGGCACGGAGCCGCTCCCCGAGATCGTCGAGGCGGCCGTAGACACCGGGCGTCAGGGACCGCAGGGTCGCCAGTCCCGCGGCCGCCGCCACGGGATTGCCATTGAACGTCCCGCCGTGGCTGATCGCCCCCTGCCGCCGCGCGTCGAAGACGGCCATCACGTCCGCCCGTCCACCGAAGGCGGCCAGCGGATAGCCGCCGCCGATGATCTTGCCGAGGGTCGTCAGGTCCGGCCGGACATCGAACCGTTGCTGGGCGCCGCCGGGCGCGACCCGGAACGAGATGATCTCGTCGAAGATCAGCAGCGCGCCGGTCCGATCCGCCAGCGCCCGGAGCGACTCGAGGAAGCCGGGTTCGGGGGCGCGCACGCCGCCGGCGCCCTGGACGGGTTCGATGATGATCGCCGCGAGCTCGTCGAGCCGCCCACGCAGGGCCGCCTCGATACCGTCGATGTCGCCCCACGGCAGCTCCACGACCAGCTCGTCCATGGCATCAGGCACGCCGGCCGTCCCGGTCATGACCCCGTCGTGCGTCCCGTGGTACGAGCGCTCGAACTTGGCGAAGAGGGGTCGTCCCGTGAACGCGCGGGCGGCGCGGATCGCGAACATGGTCGCCTCGGTCCCCGAGCTCGTGAAGCGCAGCCGCTCGATCGACGGGACGCGTCGACGGATCTCCTCGGCCAGCTCCACCTCGGTCTCGGTCGGTGCGGCGAATGCCGAGCCGCGCCGGACCTGCGCCTCGACCGCGGCCACCACGTCGGGATGCGCATGACCGAGGATCAGCGACGTGTAGTTGCCCAGGAAGTCGCGATAGTCGTTGCCGTCGACGTCGCGGACCCACAGGCCCGACCCGGATCCCACGTACGGCGGATAGGGCGCCGTGTAGACGGTCGTCCGGGTCGACCCGCCCGGGAGTGACGCGGTCGCCCGGTCGAACAGCGCGCGCGAGCGTGGGGTCCGGGACATGTAGTCGTCGAGCAGCGTCATCGACAGGCTCCCTGGATGGATCTGACCGGCGGGCCGGCCGGCGTCGATGCCATCGTCGCACGTCCCACGGACCGGCGGCGAGCGATGGCCGTGCCTTCCTGCCGCGGCATTCGCGAAATCATGGGTATGCAGATCGGCCGATGTGGTCTACCATTGAGTGCGTAAAGGCCATGGAATCGTCCGTGGTCAGGAACGTAGACGACGCACACTCGGACTCCTCTCACGACTGACGCGAGACGGCGGGATCGCGTTGGCTACCGAGAGGAGTTTTCGTTTTCGTGTACAACGACAAGAATCTGACCTGCGCGGACTGTGGACAGGAATTCGTGTTCACTGCTTCCGAGCAGGATTTCTACTCGCAGCGCGGCTTCACCGAGCCGCGCCGCTGCCCCTCCTGTCGCGCCAGCCGCAAGGCTGCCCGCAACAGCGAAGGCGGCGGCAGCTCGTATAGCTCCGGCGGCGGCTACAGCTCCGGCGGCTACTCGAGCGGCGCCGGCAGCTACGGCGGCGGCGGTGGCGGTGGCTACGATCGCGGTCCTCGCGAGATGTTCACCGCGACCTGCTCGTCCTGCGGCAAGGAGGCCTCGGTCCCCTTCCGCCCGACGAGCGGCAAGCCCGTCTACTGCAGCGATTGCTTCCGCAGCCAGCGCGGCGGCTGACCTAGTCCTCTCGGTGCGGGCCGGCCCACGGCCCGCCGAACCAGCGAAGATCCCCGACCCGGGTCGTCAGTCGACCCGGGTCGTTCGATTCCGGGAACCATCGGCGGGGCCGGCCGGGACCTGCCTTGATATGGTCTTCACAGGCGGCGACCATCGTCTGGGACGACCAGTCAGCGCAACAGGAGCCCGAACCGATGCGACACACACGACTGCGGATGCTCGGACCCATCATCGGCCTCGCCCTGCTCGGGGCGGCGTTCATCGTCCCGGCGACGGCCGCGGCGGCGACCTGCGACGAAGGCCGTTGGCCGGCCGCGACCCAGGGCGTGCCCGTCTCCTACCATTCCGGCGGGCGTGCCGGCGACTACATCTGGCACAGCGACACCGGCTGGCACCTCCGGACGACGCACGTCTCGGCGAGCCGGGTCGTGTTCAGCGGACGGATCGTCTCGGACAAGCCGCTCACGGTGACCGGCGTGAGGCTGGAGCGTGGTGACACCTTCACCCTGAGTGCCGACAAGCTGACGCTCACCTATCGCTTCCTGAACTACGGCAACGTCGATGGCCTGAACTTCCGGACCGCCTGCGCGACGACGCTGCACATCAAGGGTTCGATGTCCGGCGTGAAGCTCCCGCTGACGCGGATCTGGATCGGTCGAGCGGGCGTCCACCCGCTGTCGAACCCGTTCACGATCGGGCGCACCAGCTAGCACATCCGGCCGCGGCGAGGACCGGTGGTCGCTACGATGCGTCCATCGGTACCTCGCTGATCCCAGCCGTCGACGGGGACGCGTCCGCTCCGTGGTTCGAAGCATCGATCGCGGAGCTCGGCGCGTGCCTGGCGTCCGGTGAGCTCACGACGATCGAGCTGACGGAGGCCTATCTCCGTCGGATCGACCGCCTCGATCCGATCCTCCACGCGGTCATCGAGACCAACCCGGCCGCCCTCGAGATCGCCGCTCGGCGCGACGCCGAGCGTCGGGCCGGCCGCGTCCGGGGCCCGCTCCACGGCATCCCCGTCCTGGTCAAGGACAACGTCGCGACCAACGACGCGATGCAGACGACCGCCGGATCGCTTGCCCTGGTCGGCAGCCGCGTGGCGCGCGACGCGACAGTGGTGGCACGTCTTCGGAGGGCCGGTGCGGTCATCCTGGGCAAGGCAAACCTGTCCGAGTGGGCGAATTTCCGAGGGAACCACCCGGCGGCCGTGACCGATGCCGGCGTCCACGTCAACGGCTGGAGCGCTCGGGGCGGCTTCACCCGCAACCCGTACGACCTCGGAGCGGACCCGTGCGGGTCGAGCTCCGGATCGGCGGTGGCGGTCGCCGCGAACCTGTGCGCGGTCGCCGTCGGCACCGAGACGAACGGCTCGATCGTCTGCCCGTCGGGACGGAACGCGATCGTCGGGCTCAAGCCGACGGTCGGTCTCGTCTCGCAGGCAGGCATCATCCCGATCTCGCACAGCCAGGACACGGCCGGCCCGATGAGCCGATCGGTGACGGACGCGGCGATCCTCCTGAACGCCCTGCGCTCGCCCTTCGGCGAGGTGCGGGGCAGGCGGCTGCCGCGCGACTACCGATCGACGCTGCGACCCGGCGCCCTGCGCGGCGCCCGCATCGGCGTGGACCGCCGGCATTTCTCCGGCGACGACGCGGACGACGGCCTGAACCGCGTCGCCGAGCGGGCCTTCGAGACGCTGGCGGCCCTCGGAGCGACGCTCCTCGACCCGATCGAGTCCGTGGACACACCATCGATCAGCGACGACGAGTGGACGGTCGAATTCACCGAGTTCAAGACCGGGATCGGCGCGTATCTCGGGGGCCTGCGCCACAGCCCGGTGCGGTCACTGGCCGACATCATCGCGTTCAACGACGAGCACTGCGACGCCGAGCTTCGCTTCTTCGGCCAGGAGTTGCTCGAGATCGCCGAGGCGTCGGGCGGCCTCGACGATCCGGCATATCTCGATGCACGCGCGCGCTGCCTCGCGACCACCCGGGTCAACGGCATCGACCGGATCCTGGCCGACGGGAGGCTCGATGCCATCGTCGCCCCGGCGTATGGTGACTCGAGCGGGCCCGCGATCTCGGGCTACCCTGTCATCTCGGTCCCGACCGGGCTGACCGACGACGGACGCCCAGGCGGGGTCTGGCTCTCCGGGGGGTTCCTGTCGGAGCCGACGCTCCTGGCGTTCGCCTTCGACCTCGAGACGGCCGTCGGGCCGCGACCTCTCCCGGCATTCCGAGGCACGGTGCCCGGCGTGCCGCCCGATGCCGGGATCTGCGCGACGCCGCCCGAGACACGGCGACGAGCCACCCGAGCCGATGTCACGGAATCGAAGGAGGATCCATGAGCAACCTGACGGACATCGCCACGCACCCCCTCATCGACCTGTGGGGAGAGACCGTCCGTGCCCGCCGCGTCCAGGGCGATCGGCTCACCCTCGCGGTGGTGGAACTCGCCCCGGATTCGGTCGTGCCCGGCCATCGCCACGAGAACGAGCAGCTCGGGATGGTCATCACCGGCAGCGTGACGTTCACGATCGGCGACGAGACGCGCGACCTCGGACCGGGAGGGACGTGGTGCATCCCGTCCGACACGCCCCACCAGGTGACGACCGGTCCGGCGGGCGCGGTCGTGATCGACGTCTTCGCCCCGGTCCGGGCGGACTGGGATGGGCTGCCGATCCACGACGGGGTCGCGCCGATCTGGCCATCGGGCGATCCGGGCTAACCTACGACCAGACGGCGGCTGTCAGCGTCATCTCAGGATGTCGCCCCAGGCTGCCCAGGATGGCCGAGGTCCGGCCCGCCCAGGAGGAAACGTGCGCGAACGAGGCGTCCAATCGCGCCAGGTGCGTGAGAGCAAGGAGCAGAGCCGCCGGCCGGCTCCGGCGACGACCGGGGTCAACGGGTGGCAGGTCATCGCCATCATCGCCCTCTTGGCGGCGACCGCCGGCTGGACCACGGTGGCCGTCATCGCGCTGCGTGATCCGGGGACATCCGCGGTCGTGACCCCGACCGACTCGAGCGATCCGGGCGCCAGCGACGAGCCGAGTCGCAGTCCCGGTCGCGGATTCGCACGACGCGCCTGAGCTCGAGGCGGCCCTTCCGTCGTCCGTGGATGGCGTCGACCTCCAGCTCCAGAGCGTGACCGGCGATCAGCTGATGGGTGACGACCCGTGGAGCACCACCGTCACGGCCTTCCTCACCAGCGTCGCGCAAGACGCCGCCAGACCTGAAATGGGCACAGGCCTACGACCCGAACGATTCACTGAATGGCAGTTTCGAGGCGTATCAGCTGGCGGACGCCGATCCGGCGAAGTTGCAGGAGACGCCTGATCGCCGCCTGGAAGACGGATTACCCCGACCTCAAGCTCAGCGACCTCACCATCGGCGATCAGAAGGTGGTGCGGGTCGACGTCAACGTCGAGGAGCAGGCGTCGAGCAGCTTCCTGTTCGTCCGGAACGGCATCGTGTACAACTTCACGACAGACGACCAGAACCTCGTCGCGTCGGCGATCAAGGCGCTTCCTGCGCCCGGCGCGTCGACCAGACCGCCGTCTTCAGCATCCGCTGCCCCATCGGCATCCGCATCGGCGGCGCCGGCACCCTAGTCAGGTCCCTTGCCGACGCCACGCTCGTCGCCCGGAGCGACCTCGGACGCCGTCAGGTAGACCGACGGCCACCAGCGGGCCACGGCCGGTGCGTCACCGAGGACCGCGTGATCTCATCTGGCGTGGCGTGGATCCGCCAGGTCGTGACGAAGTGGTAGTCGTTCGGCGGCCACGACCGAGGTGTGGCGACGGCCTAGTCGCGACTCGGACGGCGCGGGCGCTCGTCCTTGGGCGGCTTCGGCTCATGGCCGGGGCGCGGCGGGCGCGGGGCGGTGCCGGGCGCCATGTCCGGTCGCTTCTCCTCAGGTCCGCGTGCGCGGGCGACCGCGACGGACTCGGCGAATGCCTTGGCGGTCGCCGTCGGCAGGCTGCCCATCCAGGCCGCCTCGATCTGCTTGACGCGCTCCGTCTCCGCCTGCCGGCGCTCGCGTTCGAACTTGGAATGTCTCGCCACGAACCTGTCCTTTCGATGCACCGTCACTCGGTGCGTCCCGGGAGTGTACCCGAGCACGGTCCCGACCCTGCCCCGCGACCGCCCGCCGCCGGTCGCCTATCCTTCGCCGGTGAGCCTCTACACCCTGCACGACACCGGCGAACTGATCGAACCAGTCGTCCTCGCGGCGTTCGACGGCTGGGTCGATGCCGGCTCGGCTGCCACGACCGCACTCGGGATCCTGGCCGACGACGGCGAGGTCGTCGCGACGTTCGATGCCGACCGGCTGTTCGACTACCGGGCACGCCGGCCGCCGCTCGAGATCGTCGACGGGCGGCTGACCGAGCTGACCTGGCCGGAACTCGTCCTCCGCCGGACGCGGGTGGATGAACGCGACTTGCTCATCCTCGTCGGCCCCGAGCCCGACTACCGGTGGCGGGCCCTCACGGCCGACGTCATCGAGCTGACCCGCCGTCTCGGGGTGGTCGAGTGGATCAGCCTGGGCGCGATCCCGGCGGCCGTCCCGCACACGCGTGCCGTCCCGATCATCGGGACGGAGGCGACGCCCGGCCTTCTGCGCGGGACCGTGTCGGCCGGACCGGCCGGCACGCTGCGGGTGCCGTCCGCGCTCGTGTCCGCGCTCGAGCTCGAGGTCGCCGCGGCGGGCATCCCGGCCCTCGGCTACTTCGCCCAGGTGCCGCATTACGTCTCCGGCCCCTATGCGACCGCGGCCCTGGAGCTGCTCCGGGCCGTCGGAACGCACTTCGGGACGGAGATCGCGGCGGGCGAGCTGACCGAGGAGGCCCGCGAGCTGCGGGCCAGGCTCGACACCGCGGCCGGGCTCGACGACACGACGCGCGCGTACGTCGAGCGGCTGGAGGCGATGTACGACGAGCAGCGACTGCCGTCCGGCGACGACCTCATCTCCGACATCGAGCGATTCCTGCGCGACCAGGGCAACAACATGCCCGGCGGCAGCCTCCCCAACTGAGCGGAACGACGAAACAGCCACCACCCGAGGGTGATGGCCGTCGGTGCCTGGGTCTCATCGTCGACGGACCGCCGTCACGGCAGGTATGCCGGCTCCGCCGCCGCCCGACATCCCGCCGGAGGGTCGACGCGCCGCCGGGCGAGAGTCTCGGTGTCCGGCGGTCCGTTCGCGATGACCACACGATATGGCCGGTCCAGACCGGTCACACCGGCCATCCGTCATGAAGTTGGCATGGACGGATGTCGAGGGTCCGACGGCGCCGTTACCTGCCCGGGCCTACCATCGTCCCCCAGCCCAGTTCGAGGTCCCCATGACATTCAACCCAGGTACCCAGCTCGATCCCGGCCAAGTGTCCGACCGCCGCGGCATGGGCGCGTGGCGGCCTCGCGATCGGTGGCGGCGGCGCGGTCAGCCTGCTCCTGCTTCTCGCCTACGTCTTCCTTGGCGGCAACCCGAACGATCTCGGAAGCGTGATCCAGCCGGGCGCCGTGACCAACCCCGAGAGCTCCGCCCTCGCGACCGACTGCAAGACGGGCCAGGATGCCAATGACGCGCGACGACTGCCGGATCCTCGGCTACGTCAACAGCATCCAGGCCTACTGGACGTCGGAGTTCTCGGCGTCCGGGCAACGCCTATCGCCCGGTCGATACCGTGCTCTTCTCGGGGGCGACCCAGAGCGGATGCGGGACCGCCAGTGCGTCCACCGGGCCGTTCTACTGCCCGCCGGACGAACTCGTCTACCTCGACCAGGACTTCTTCAAGGAGCTGCGCGATCGCTTCGGCGCGCAGGGCGGCTCGCTCGCGCAGGGGTACGTGCTGGCCCACGAATACGGCCACCACGTCCAGGACCTCCTCGGGCCCCTGTCCCAGGGCGGGGGCAGCGCCGGCGCCACCGGCCGGTCGGTCCGGACGGAGCTCCAGGCCGACTGCTTCGCCGGGGTCTGGGCGAACCATGCGGCGAGCACCGGCTATCTCGAACCGATCACCGATGCCCAGATCGCGGACGCGCTCGATGCCGCGGCGGCCGTCGGCGACGACCGGATCCAGGAGGCGACCAGCGGCCAGGTCGATCCGGACTCATGGACCCACGGCTCGTCCGACCAGCGCCAGCACTGGTTCGTCATCGGCTACAAGGGCGGCGATCCGGCCGGCTGCGATACGAGCGGCGCGATCTGACAACATGACAGCTCCTGTCATGAATCAGCGTATCGTGGCGGGGTGCGCGCATCCCGCCTCGTGTCGCTCCTGCTCCTCCTCCAGGCTCGCGGCCAGCTGACCGCCGCCGAGCTCGCGGCCGAGCTCGAGGTCTCCGAACGGACGATCCACCGTGATGTCGAGGCGCTGAGTGCGTCGGGTGTGCCGATCTACGCTGAGCGCGGCTCGCGGGGAGGCTTCCGGCTGGTCGATGGCTACCGCACGCGGTTGACCGGGATGACCGGCGACGAGGCCGAGGCACTGTTCCTGGCCGGGCTGCCCGGCCCGGCCGCGGAGCTCGGACTCGGGACCGTCGTGGCCGCCGCGCAACTGAAGGTCCTCGCATCGCTGCCGCCGGAGCTCCGGGTCCGGGCCTCGCGCCTCGTGGAGCGATTCCATCTCGACGCGGGCGAGTGGTTCCGCACCAGTCAACCAGTCCCCCACCTGGCGGCCCTGTCCGAGGCGGTCTGGAACGCGACGCGGATCTCGATCGACTACGACCGCGGCGAGGGCGCCACGCGCCGGGTCCTCGACCCGCTGGGCCTCGTGCTGAAGGCCGGCATCTGGTACGTGGTCGCCGCGGTCGACGGCCAGATCCGCACCTACCGCGTCTCGCGGGTCGTGGCCGCCGAGCCGACGGGCGAGCGTTTCGAGCGACCGGCGAGATTCGACCTCGGCTCGTATTGGGCGGAATCGGCGGCGGCCTACGAGCGGGATGTGCCCCGCATCGCCGTCGATGTCCGCGTCGACCCGACCACCTGGGCCACCTCGAGGACGCCGTCGGCTACCGCGTGGTCTCGGCCGCCGAACGACTCGACGGCCCCGACCCGGACGGCTGGCTACGCCTTCGGCTGCGACTGGACTGGCCGGACGAGGCGCCGCGTGTCCTTCTCGCCGCGGGTCGCTGGGTGGAGGTCCTCGGACCTCCCGAGGTCCGCGCCAAGGTCGCCTCGACGGCTCGCGCGGTGGCCGAACGCTACGCCGCGGACCTCTGAACGCTCAAGGGCGAGATGGTGTTCGAACAGGACCATGGCCGACAGTTCCAGGTACATCGCGGAGCCCTCGTGGACGAGTCGCGATCATCTCGATCGCGGTCCCACGACCCTATCAGCGATACCTGCCAGAACCTGTCAGGAATGGTCGTCCGAGGGCGAATCAGCCGCCGATCGTCATCCGCGGCACGGTGGATGTGGCCAGCCGCTCCTCGAACCGCTTGGCGGCCTCGTCGAGCTTGGCCAGGTGCTCGGCCAGACGGGCCCGGGCAGCCTCGGCGGCAGCGTCGAGGTTCGTCAGCTCGAAGATCCGCCAGTGGCGGATGATCGGCATCAGGACCTCGTCGCGGTGGACGCGGATGTCGTAGATGCCCGCCTTGGCGATCTGGGCCGCCTTGCGGATGAAGCCCGGGATGCCGGCGCCCGGCATCTGGAAGGCGAGGACCTCGTCGACGATCGCGCACACCGCGGCCGACGGCTCGATGACGAGCGCGGCCGAGATGATGTCCCGGTAGAAGACCATGTGCAGGTTCTCGTCGGCGGCGATCCGGACCATGATCTTGTCGGCGACCGGGTCATTCGAGTAGCGCCCGGTGTTGCGGTGGGCGATCCGGGTCGCGAGCTCCTGGAACGTCGACGTAGGCGAGCCCGCGGAGCGTGTCCGGCGACTCGTGGTCGTAGCCCTGCTGGAGCTGGGTCATCCGCCCCCGCTCGAGCATGACCGGGTCGATGTTCCGGGTGACCGTCAGGTAGTCGCGCAGGACGATCGCGTGGCGGCCCTCCTCGGCGGTCCAGCGCCCGACCCAGTTGATCCAGGCGCCGTCGCCGCTCCCGAACATGCCGTGGATGAGGCGGTGGTAGCTGGGCAGGTTGTCCTCGGTCAGGAGACCGATCTCGAAGGCGGTCTGGGCGACGCCGGTCAGGCGCGGCTGGTCGGGTGTCCACGGCTCCTTGTCGAAGTCGCGCCCGAGCCGGTACGGGATGAAGTCGTGGGGGAACCATTCCTGGGCGACCGATGCGTGTCGGTCGTAGAGCCGCCCCGCCTCCGGCTCCAGCTCGTTCAACAGCGAGCGCTGGTCGTAATCCGTCATCGGTGAAGGGTAATCTCGATTCGTCGGGACCATCGTGGGACA
Organism: uncultured Chloroflexia bacterium; assembly: GCA_963776385.1. Lineage (GTDB taxonomy): Bacteria > Chloroflexota > Limnocylindria > Limnocylindrales > CSP1-4 > SPCO01. Next base: position 214,661 of record CAVZME010000005.1, on the reverse strand, counting down.
TGTGCGCGCATGCACGGGGGCATCGGCCGAGCGGCCACGCTCGCGGCGCGGCTCGGGACTCGGCTACGCTCTCCGCCATGATCCGGACCGTCCTCGCCACCCGCTACGTCACGCCCCTGCGCGAGGGCGGATCGCTGCCCGGCCTCGTCGAGGCCGACGACGACGGCCTGTACGTCGTCAAGTTCCGCGGGGCGGGCCAGGGGCCGCGCGCGCTCGTCGCCGAGTGGCTCGCGGGCGAGCTGGCACGTGCGCTCGGACTGCCGGTCCCGGATCTCGTCGCGATCGAGGTGGACGCGGCGCTCGGTGACGCCGAACCCGACGAGGAGATCCACGATCTCGTCCGGGCGAGCGCGGGCCTCAACCTCGGGATGGACTTCCTGCCTGGCGCTCTCGCCTTCAACCCTGCGGTCTCAACCGCGCCGGCATCGATCGACGCCCGAGTTCGCGGCCGACGTCGTGTGGTTCGACGGCGCTGGTCACGAACCCCGACCGCTCGCCGCAGAACCCGAACCTGCTGCGTCTGGCACGGACGTCCGTGGCTGATCGACCACGGCGCGGCGCTCTACATCCACCACACGTGGCGCGACCCCGACGAGCACGCGCGCAGGCCGTTCGAGCGCATCCGCGATCACGTCCTGCTGCCGTACGCCGGTTCGATCGACGCGGCCGATGCGCGCCACGCGGCCCGGATCGACGAAGCGCTACTGACGGCGATCGTCGGCGCGCATCCCCGACACGTGGCTCCCGGACGATCCGAGGCGCCGGGTCCGCCGCGGCGCAGCGCGATGCCTACGTCCGCTACCTGACGCTGCGCCTTGCGGCGCCACGTCCCTTCGTCGAGGAGGCGGATCGTGCCCGAGCCGCCGCGTAACGCGTTCCAGTACGCGATCATCCGGGTCCTGCCGCGCGTCGAGCGCGGCGAGTGCCTGAACGTCGGGGTGATCCTGCTCTGCCGGCCGCGACGGTTCCTCGGTGCGCGGATCGCCCTCGATGAGATGCGCCTGGCCGGCGTTCGCGCCGGACCTCGATCCCGCGAGCATCCGGCCCCACCTCGACGCCATCGAACGGATCGCCGCGGGCGACCCGACGGCCGGGCCGATCGCCCGGCTCGGGCAGGCCGAGCGATTCCACTGGCTGGTCGCTCCGGCGAGCACGATCATCCAGGCGTCCGACGTCCATTCCGGGCTGTGCGACGACCCCGCCGCGGAGCTCGACCACCTCGTGGCGACGCTCGTCGAGACCGGCCGCCCCTGACGATCAGCGCGGCGCGGGCACGGCTCCCGCCGTCGCCACCCGACTCGCGAGGCGCGCCTCGCCATCCGCCATGGCCTGTTCGAGCGTGCCCGTCCGGCTCGCGGTCGCGACCTCGATCCGCAGGTCGACGTCATCCGCGTACCCGTTCATGTCGGCCGCGAACGTCCGCCCGAGCCGCTCGACGAGCGTCCGCGCTGCGCGCCCGCCGGTCTCGGGCAGGAGCACCCGGAAACTGCGCGCATCGATCCGGACGGCACGATCGGTCTCGCGCGCCTGGGCGCGGATGGCATCCCCGACGACCTTGGCGACACGATCCTGGACGCCAGTGGGCGCCGGGCCGCGCAGCTCGATGAGCAGGACGGACGCCGGCCGGCCGTATCGGGCGTGCCTGGCCGCTTCGTGGTGGAAGGCCGCCATCCAATCCGGACGGGTATCGAGCCGGATCGGTCGGCGGACGCGCGCTTCCGTCTCGGCGCGACGGCGTGGCGGGGCGACCGGGCCATCGAGGAATGCCTCGATGTGCTCGGCCGTCCGTTCGTCCTCGAGCTCGTCGTGGTGGTGTTCCGGAAGGACGAACTTCCTCGACCGGCGAGGCCGTTTCGGCTGCGTCGGGTTGGCAGAGTCGGCTGTTTCGGGCACTGGCCGTCAAGTCTACCGTCGGTCACGGCTTCTGACCCCGGAGCGGGCGGCGAATGGTGCGTCCTGTCGACACTGTTCTCCGGCGCGGGCGGCCGGCCCCGGTCAGCCCTTCGCCGCGCGATCCGCCGCCTTCTTGGCCCGCTTCCCTGCCTGGTACGCGGCGAGCGCCTCCGCCGAATCGACATCGCCGAGCGTCGGCCAGGTCGGCGCGACGTCGTCGTAGCCCGGCGGCCGGACCCCGAACCGGTTGCCGAGGACGGCGATGACGGACTTCGTCTTCATCTCGCCGAAACCGGGCAGCCCGCGGAGGCGCGCCTCGAGGTCGCGGCCGTCCTGCGCCTCGGTCCACACGCGCGCGGCATCGTTGCCGTAGTCGTTCGGCGATGGCGGCGCACAGCGCCTGGACCTTGCCGGCCATCGACCCGGGGAACCGATGGAGGGCCGGCGGCGTGCGAAAGACCGTGTCGAGCTCGGCCGGGTCCATCGCCGCGATCCGCGCGGCGTCGAGGTGACCGAGCCGGCGCTTGAGCTCGGCCGGGCCGCTGAACGCCTTCTGGACCGTGACCTGCTGGTCGAGCGCGAACCCGATGAGCAGGGCGAGCGGGTCGTCGGCGAGCAGTCGGTCGGCTTCGTCATCGCCGGTGAACGGGAGCGAATCTGGCTTCGTCATCGCGTCATGGTAGCCCGCCGCTCACTCGCAGTTCGTCGCCTGCTAGTCTCGCCCGATGGCGCCGGACCGCACCCTCATCCCCGTCCGCCACCTCCTCGACGTGATCGGCGGCGACTGGCTGCACGATCGCCGGATCCTGGTCGAGGGCGACCGCATCGCCGCGGTCCTCGGACCGGACGACGCGGCCCCGACGGACGCGCGCCCACTCGATCTCCCGGGCGGCTGGGTCATCCCCGGGCTCATCGACTGTCACAGCCATCTCGTCGGTGACAGCGAGTCGTCGGGCGTGGCCGGATCGGTCACGTCGGCCGCCGAGGAAGCCCTGTTCGGCGTCCGCAACGCGGGCGTCACGCTGAGGGCGGGGTTCACCAGCGTGCGCGATGTCGGGACGTTCCGGGCATTCGTCGACGTCGCGCTGCGCGACGCGATCGATGCAGGCTGGGTGGCCGGACCGCGGATGCGCTGTGCCGGCGCGTACATCACCGCGCCGCGCGGAGGTGGCGAGGTGACCGGCCTCGCCCGCGACATCACGCTGCCCGACGACCTGCGGTTCGGGGTCGTGCGAACGCCCGACGACGTCCGCGAGAAGGTCCGTGCCATCGTCGGTGGCGGGGCCGACCTGATCAAGGTCATCGTGACCGGCGCGGTCCTCGCCCGAGGCACGCGGCTCGGGTCGCTCGAGCTCGACGAACCGATGGTTCGTGCCGCGGTCGAGGAGGCCGACCGTCAGGGCGTCTTCGTCGCGGCCCACGCGCACGGCACCGAGGGGATCAAGGTCGCCATCCGTGCCGGCGTCCGATCCATCGAGCACGGCTCGCTCATCGACGACGAAGGGATCGAGCTCCTCGTCCGGCACGGGACCTTCCTGGTCGCCGACGTCTACTGCGGCGACTGGATCGCCGACGAGGGGCGCCGGGCGGGGTGGCCCGCGGAGACCCTGGCCAAGAACGATGCGACCACCGAGGCCCAGCGCCAGGGCTTCGCGGCCGCCGTCGCGGCCGGGGCGCGCATCGCGTTCGGGACGGACAGCGGGGTCTACCCGCATGGCATGAACGCGATCCAGTTCGGCTACCAGGTCCGCCTCGGGCAATCGCCGCTGGCTGCGATCCGGTCCGCCACGTCGGAGGCGGCCGAGATGATGGGCTGGGACGACCGGGTCGGGTCGCTGCAGGTCGGGCGGTTCGCCGACCTTGTCGTGCTGCCAGCCGACCCGCTGCTCGACATCGAGACGCTGCGGACGCCGCTTGCGGTCGTCAAGGGCGGCATCGTCGTCTGATCCGGATCAGGTCATCCGCCGCTGGAGGCCGTTCGTCAGGGCCACGGCGCCGGAGACGATCACGAGGGCACCGGCGGCGAGGAACAGTGCTGTGGCATGGGTATCGACGATGACCGCCGCGAGGGCGAGCGACAACGGCGCCGCGACCACCGAGCCCAGCATCAGGAAGCTCATCGTCCGGCCCAGGATCTCCGGTTCGGTCCGGCCCTGGACCCACGCGATCACCACGATGTTGACCCAACCGTTGAGCGCACCGATGACCATCAGGATGACCCCGACGACCGCCAGCGATGGTGCGATCCCGATCGCGCCCAGACCGACGCCGGCGAGCAGCACGAAAGCCAGGACGATCGAGCCGAACCGGCGTGGCCGGGGCAGCGAACCTGCCGCCAGGACCCCGACCAGGGAGCCGGCCCCGTAGGCGGCGAACAGCAGCCCGAGCGACAGGGCATCGCCGCCGAACCGGACGAGGACGAGCCACGGCAGCCCGACGACCGTCGACCCGGTGAAGGCGAGGTTCGCCGCGGTCGACAGGATGACGATCGAGCGCATGACCGGGTCGCCGAGGACGATCCGTCCACCCTCGACGAGCGCGGCGCGGATGGACGGCCGCTCCGAGGGCACATCCGCGGCGGTCGCGGCGGCCTCGGGCGTCGCGGTCGCGCCGGAGCGGACGAACCAGAGCATCACCGCGGCGATCGCGAAGGAGGCCGCATCGACGACGAACGCGGCGCCGACACCGACGAGGGCGACCGCGAACCCGGCGATGGCCGGTCCGGCTGTCCCGACCAGCTGACCTGTCCCTTGCATCACCGCATTTGCGGCGGCCAGCCGCTCGACGGGGACGAGGCGCGGGACGAGGGTGTTGATGGCCGGCAGGAAGACGGCGTCGACGGTGCCGAAGACGACTCCGACCGCGGCGAGCTGCCAGAGCTCCACCCGCTCGCCGATGACGAGGCCGGCCACGACGGTCGTGAGGATCGCCCGGATGACGTTGGACGCGAGGGCCAGGTCGCGCGGCGAGATCCGGTCGGACAGGACGCCACCGACGAGCAGGAAAGCCCCACGCGGGATGGCCGCCGCGATGAGGATCGCCCCGAGCGCGAAGCCCGACCCGGTCAGGCCGATGACGAGCCAGGCGAGGGCGACCGTGTTGAACTGGTCGCCGAGCAGGGAGATGCTCTCGCCCAGCCAGACGAAGCGGTAGTCGCGGATCGCGAGCGGCGCCAGCAGCGGGACGCGGACGACCCGTCCGACCGGTCGGTGTCGCCGCGTCGAGCTCGGTCATTCGATCGAGATCCGCACCCCGTCGCCGGCGTCGTCGACTTCGAGGATGGAGCCCTTGACGCCGGCCTCGATGGCGTCGCGGATCCGGTCCGACGTCGCCTCGGAGAGGCCCGGGACCTGGCTGATCGCGGCGCGCCCGAGCGAGAGCGGGATGCGCAGGTTGATGACCGTCCGGCCAGCCTCGGTCACCTGGACGCGCAGGGTCCGTGCCGCCCGGCTGTCATCGCCTGGCTCCGACCCTGCCGCATCGCCCGATCGGGCAGCGGTCCCACCCGGCACGCCGGTCGAACCGGATCGCGAGCCAGACCCGCGACCGTCCAGGGCATCGATGATCGGGCCGGCCTCCTCGGCCGTGAGTCGCCCTTCGGCCAGGAGCCGGAGGACGCCCTCGAGCGCCTCGTCAGGCATCGTCCGGGTCCACGTTCGGGACGCGCGTCGTGTCCGATGCGGGATCGACCGGCCGCTCCGCGGTCTCGGTGGCGCGGTCGAGCGGCTCCCCGCCATCGAGCGCCTCGAACCGGCGACCGGCTTCCGCGACGTCGATCTCGCCACGCTCGAGAGAGCGAAGGATGCCGAGTCGGGCGTCCTCATAGGCGGCCGCGATCGCACCGTTCTGGGCGGGCGATGGCGGGGGCGGGGCGGCTCGACCGGCGCGGGTGGGGCGAGTTCCACGGGCACGGCGGCGGGGGCACGAGCGGCGCCACGGGCGGGAGCGGCACCGCCACCGGACGGACGACGTTCAGGTCGCCGGACATGGAGCGGAACGTGACCAGCTGTCCGGCCGACCCGATCGACGAGCGTCCGATGGCCGCGACGGCCCTCGGTCCGGCCGCCCACCTCGGAGTGGAGATCGCCCGACATCGTCGTCATCTCGACCTGGACGTCGCCGGCGGCTGCCAGCTTGGCATCCCCGCTGACGGTCTCGATCGCGAACGGTCCCGGCCCGGCGAGCCGTCCGGCGACCTGGACATCGCCGCTGGTGGTGGTGAGTCGCAGCGATCGAAGGGTCCCGGCGCGCAGTTCGATGTCGCCGGAGACGGTCCTGGCGTCGATATCGGCCTCGCCGGTCGCACGGATGTCGACGTCGGCCGACACAGCCTCGACGACGAGGCGTCCGCTGACCGCGCGGAGGGCCAGGTCGCCCGACGTCGTCTGGTAGCGCTGGTCGCCGAGCAGACCGTCGACCTCGATGTCGGCGCTGACCGTCTCGACGACGATGGTGGCCCGGGCAGGCATCTCGAGCTCGAGTTCCGCGGCGTGACCGGTGCGACGTCGCGTCGCCCGACCGTGTCGAGAGCGAGGCGCTGCCCTCCCCGAGGTCGATCGTGAAATGCGAACGGAGGTCCCGGCCGCGCCGATCACGCACGCGGAGCGTGTCGCCCTCGATGGCCCGGACGCGGACGTCGCCATCGCGGACCCGGATCGTGACGATGCCGTCGGCACCGATGGCGTGAGCGAGGTCCGTTCCGGTGCTTGTCGCGGTCATCGCGCGGTCCTCCCGAGCGCGCGGATCGCGGCGGCCGCGTCCTCGGCGCTCATCTCGTGGCGGCCGACGGCTTCGAGGATCTCCTCGCGTGTCCGCGCCGGAGCCGGGTCGGGGGTCGGGTCGTCGACATCGTCCGCGTCGGCTCGGGGCCCGAAGCCGAGAGCACGGACGAGCGCCTCGACGCGGGACCGGACGGTGGGGTAGCTGATCCCCAGCTCGCGCTCCATCTCGCGCAGGTTCCCGCGCGAACGCAGGAAGCTCTCGAGCAGGGTCAGCTGTTCGCGGGTCAGCCGCCCGAAACGGCCGACGCTGAAGTCGCCTTCGAGGGTGGTCCCGCAGCTGCGGCACTGGAGGCGGGTCACGGCCAGCTCGTTCGAGCAGACCGGACAGGTGGAGATGACGTCGTGTGGCATCGAGTCGCGCCTAGCGCCCGGCCGCACGCACGCGCGTCGTGGCCGCGCGTTGCGGCAGCGGCCGCCGGGTCGACGCCGGCTCGAGGGCGGTCTCCTCGGCGATCGTGGCCAGCAGCCGTCGGCCGCGCAGGTCGGCGGTGAGGTCGCGTTCGCGCTCCTGGTGGACGATGGGGGCGAGGCTGAGATCGAACATGTCGCGCATCCTTGCGGCTACGTTATTGGGTCCAGATGCGCATGTTATAGCAAAGGAGTTTGCACTTTGTCAAGAGTGACTTTCACTTTATGATTTCTCACTCAGCCGTCGAGCGGCGGCATCGTCATCCGTCCAGCCAGAAACGCGACGGACGGCGGCGGCGCCTCACGACGGTCGCCGACTCGATCGGCCGAGTCCAGGGACGAGACTGAGGAGCACCGGATGGCCGCACACGCCCGCCACCCGGCCGAGACCGAACGGAGCTACCGCGATGACCACCCAGATCGATATCTTCGGGAGCGACCAGGACTGGACGATCCCGGCCCTCGCCGTCGTCCTGATGACGATCCTCGCGATGCTCGGCATCGTGGCCAACGTCGCGGCAGCCTGACGGTCCCCGTTCCCCACGCACACAACGGCCCCGGCCAGGACGATGTCCCGGACCGGGGCCTCCGCGTTGCCCGGCGGTGATCAGGTGGACGAGTCGGTCAGCTCCCCCGGAACGTGGCTGCGGTCAGGCCCAGGTTGCCGATCACGGACCGGTAATAGCGGCCCGGCGCCTTGGGGGCCATCCACGCCCGTGTAGGCGGGTGTCCGCACCGAGGTGAACTTGAAGTCGTAGGCCCCGACGAAATTCGACGAGCTCCGTGAAGATCGCGCCCATCGTGCGGTTGGTCTTGAACAGCCCGTACAGGACATACGAGGCGCTGGTGATGCCGTCGGCGAAGATCGCCCGGGCACCCGCCCGGAGGAACCCGGCCCCGTAGTTGTCGACGCGCTTCTTGGCTGTCGACTTGGTCGGGTTGGGCGACCCCCACTCGGAGTTGCCCGACGCGTAGCACAGCCGGTTGAGGATGACCACGGCGTTCGGGGCCAGCTTGATGCCGGTCCTGATGTAGTACTCGCCGTAATACTTCCGGTTGTAGTTGCCGCGGCCGGCCGACGAATTGAGCCCGAAGCCATCCTTGGTGTACTTCGAGAACGCGCCGTACGGACTGGGCGAGCCGTTGCCGTGGCCGAGGTAGATGACGACCTTCGCGCCCTGGGCCGCGGCCTTGACCTTCGACCAGGTGGCGTTGGGGCTGTAGATCTCGACGACGGTGGCACCGTACGAGCGGGCCTGGGCGGCGTAGCGCTTGGCGCTCGTGATGTAGCTGGCTGTGTTCGATTCGACCGGTCCGACGATGACGACGACCTTGATCCCTGCCGCCGCCGCGGGCTGGGGATCGGCCGCGCCGAGGACCGCGGCGAGCGCGATGGCGATGGCGATGACGGTCAGCTGGACTGACCGGTGGCTGGACGCCCGCTGGGCGCCGTTCTGTTGGAATGTCAAGACTCGTGCCTCCTGATCCGCCGGAACACCGCGTGGTGGCACGCGGTGACGGTGGGTGGTGCCGCCGACGGCAGGCTGGGAGGAGCGCGTCGTCGTCCGCGCACGGCGCGCGCGGACGAGCGTCGCGAATGGAGGGGATCGGACCGGACGGTCCGGGTCGGGTCGGGTCTGGGGGAGCCCGACGCAGGGGACAGGTGTCTGCCGTTGGGGGGCGGCGTTCTTCTGTTGTGCCTGTCTACAGTGCTTGCCTGTGAGCGGCGCCAGTATGCCAGCGATCGCGTCGTCTTGTCATCGCCCGCCTCCGGCGCGGACGATGCGGGCGACGATCGCGTCTGCCAGACGGACCAGATCCGCCGGCGCGAGCTCGACCTGCAGACCCCGTCGGCCGGCCGAGACGTACATCGACGAGAGAGCGAGTGCCGCCACATCGACGACGACCGGGAGCGCCCGGCGCGACCCCAGCGGGCTGATCCCACCGACGACGTAGCCGGTCGCACGCTGCGCCTCGGCGGGGTCGGCCAGCACCGCGCGACGACCGGACAGGGCGTCCGCGAGGAGCTTGAGATCGAGCTCGCGATCGACCGGGACGACCGCCAGGACGAGCCGCCCATCGACGGTGGCCGCCAGCGTCTTGTGGATGCGCGCCGGGTCCACGCCGAGTGCCGCGGCAGCGTCGGCACCGTAGGCCGGCCGCCGATCGCGGTCCTGTCCGTGGCGCTCGGGTGGCTCGTAGGCATGGACGCGGTGGGCGACCCGGGCCCGGGCGATCAACTCGAGCGCGGGCGTTCCTCGGGCGGCCACGGCCCGATGCTAGCGATTTCCGCTATGCTCGGGGCGGCCCGTCGCCGTCCGCGTCCATCGACGCGCGGTCGCGAGCCGCCGTCGCGCTCCTGATCGGTGCCCGCGGCGGAAACCGACTTCAGGAGCGACTGCTTGACCTTCGATTTACTCGGCCTGTCGGCCGACCTCGTGCGCATGGTCGCCGAGGAGGGGTATGAGACCCCGACCCCCGTCCAATCCGCTGCGATCCCACTGGTCCTCGAGGGCCGTGATGTCCTTGCCGCCGCCCAGACCGGGACGGGCAAGACCGCTGCGTTCGTCCTGCCCATCCTCGACCGCCTTCGGGACCAGGCCAACACGAGTTTCTCGCCCGCGCGCCACCCCGTCCGCGTCCTGATCCTCGTCCCGACCCGCGAACTCGCGATGCAGGTCGATGAGAGCGTCCGGACATACGGCCGGACCGTCCCGCTGCGGTCGACGGTCGTCTACGGCGGGATCCCGATGGACCCCCAGATCAAGGCCCTCCGTGGCGGCATCGAGATCCTCGTGGCCACGCCCGGCCGGCTGCTCGACCTGGTCGGCCAGAAGGTCGCCAACCTCGGCCAGGTCGAGATCCTGGTCCTCGACGAGGCGGACCGGATGCTCGACATGGGCTTCCTGCCGGACATCCAGAAGATCATCGCGCTGCTCCCGGCCAAGCGCCAGAACCTGATGTTCTCGGCGACCTTCTCGGACGATATCCGGCGATTGTCGGGCGGCATCCTGCGCGACCCGGCCACGGTCGAGGTCGCCCCGCGGAACACCGCCGCGGAGGCCGTTCGACAGCTCGTCTACCCGGTCGATCGGGACCGCAAGGAAGCCCTCCTGGCGCACCTCATCCGCAAGGACGACCTCCGCCAGGTGCTCGTCTTCACCCGGACCAAGCTGGCTGCGACGCGCCTTGCCAACCGACTCGATCGCGAAGGCCTGGACGCCGTCGCGATCCATTCCGACCGCTCGCAGCCCGAGCGGACGCGTGCGCTCGAGGGCTTCAAGACAGGCGAGATCCGGGTCCTGGTCGCGACCGATGTCGCCGCCCGCGGCCTGGACATCGAGGACCTGCCGGTCGTCGTGAACTTCGAGCTGCCGTGGAACCCGCAGGACTACATCCATCGGATCGGCCGGACGGGCCGGGCCGGAGCGACAGGCGAGGCCATCTCGCTCGTGTGCATCGACGAGACGGACCTGCTGCGGGGCGTCCAGCGGATGCTTCGCCACGCCATCCCATGGACGGTCGAGGACGGCTTCATCCCGGATCGCGATACGGAGCCCCGGCCGCTCGGGGCACGGGCCGGTCACGCCCGGACGAGCCCGGAGCATCACGCCCATCGCAAGCCGGTCCGCCGGCGCGCCGGCGCGGGGAGCGCGCCCGGCTGAGACAGCCGGTCCGCTAGGTCGAGCTCGCCGCGTCCACAGTGGCGCCCGGGAAGAAGAAGCCGAGCATCAGGTCGGCGCGGATGCGCTCGACCGCGTAGCGATTGACCAGGGCGTGGTCGCCCATGGCGATCCCCGCTTCGGGCCGGGCCCGGACTGACAAGCGGATATCGCGCAACATCAGGAACTCGCCGGACGGTCGGGTCAGGGCACGACCCGGGTCGAAACCCGGAAGCGTCGCGAGTTGGCCCTCGACGGTGTACGGCCCCGATTCGAGCTGGATGTGGTGCCAGTTGGCGTGGACCGGGACGCCCGGGTCGTCATCGGCGACCGCGACGAGGACGTCGTCACTCGGGATCGCAAGCGAGCCGGCTGCCGAGGCGGCGGCGTCGTCGAGACCCTGCCAGGCCGCGCCATCGAGCGGCAGCGTCCCGCCCTCCTCGAGCGCGTCGCGGAGCGGCCCGGGGCGCGCCAGGATGCCGCTTGCCATTCCCCCGCTCGTGTAGGCATCGACACGGATCGCCATGGAACCCCTTCCTGGGTGATGGTGCGAGTGTCCCTCACGCGACCTGTCCGTGCCAGACCCGACAGTACCGACCAGGCGTCGGCGGTGGTCCCGTTCGACACGCAAGATCCGGTTCCCGCGCACATCGCTACAGCGGCACCTCAGGGAACGTCGGTGCAGGAGCGACAGTCCGGCTGGGGCTGGAACGCGAGCTTCAGCAACGAGGCGACGATCGGATTCGGGTCGGTCCGGCTCTGGTTGGTGAGGACCGCGATGGCGATGCGCTCGCGCGGAAGCCAGCGCACGGCCGCCCGGGCACCCAGGAACCGGCCGGAGTGACCGAGTGTCGGATGGCCGTCGATGGTGACCGCCTGCACGCCGAGCCCATAGGGGATCCCCGGCTGATAGCGCGCTGTCCGGGCGATGTCCGCGACCATCGCATCGCGGGACGTCTTGTCGAGCAGGTCGCCGCCGTACAGGGCTTCGGCCCACCGTGCGAGGTCACCGGCACTCGTCGCGATCGAGCCGGCGCCCCCCGCCGCGGTCACGACCGAGGTGAACGGCACCATCGCGCTGCCGTCCGACAGGTCGATCGCAGGCAGCTGCGGGTCCACCCCCAGGAAGCGGTAGCCGTGAGCGAGGGGACCCGGCCAGGGTTTCCTCGGGACCTGGTAGAAGGTGTCGTCCAGTCGACGCGGCGCGAAGAACCGGTCGTGCAGCTGATCGGCGAGGGGTGCCCCGCCGACGGCTTCGGCCAGCATCCCGAGGACGAGGTAATTCGTGTTCGAGTAGTGCCACTCGCGGCCCGGCTTGGCGAAGGGCTTGCCGAGGTACTTGAGCGACCGGGCTGGATCCCAGACGCGAGCCGGTTTGCTCAGGAGGGCATGGTCCACGCCCGCCCCGAAGTAGAAGTCGCGCAGGCCACTCGTGTGATCGAGCAGCTCGCGGACGGTGATGCGCGAGTCGATGGGCAGCGACGGCAGGTAGCCCTTGGCCGCGCCGTCGAGCGACAGCCGGCCGTCCTCGATGAGCGCGAGGATGAGTGCCGAGGTGAAGGTCTTGGAGACACTCGCGACCGAGAACGAGGTGTCCGGCGTGACGGGCACACCGGTCGCGACGTCCGCGTCGCCGTCGACGCCACGCCAGATCGAGCCGTCGGCGAACAGGATCGCGGCCGAGATGCCCGGGATGCCGTACTTCGCGCGCAGGCGCTCCAGCCGTCGGTCGAGCGCCATCGCGAGCATCGGTGTCGCGCTCGGGCTGGCCAGGCGCCTTGGCCACGGTGCCGGGGGCAGGGGCGTGACCGGGAGAGAGGGAACCGCCGACGGATCCAGGGACGGAGACGGGCTCGGCCCGGACGCGGCCGGCCGTCGCCGTCGCCGATGGACTGGCTGTCACGGCCGGGGTCGCGGTCGCACCGGCGGTCCCATGAGTGGGCGACGGCGCGGTCGCCCCGACTGGATGGAGAGCCTCGTCGAGACGGGGCGACATCAGCCAGCCACCGACCGCGACGCTCGCCACGACCAACGCGATCAGGACCCGTCGGACGGCGCGATTCACGAGGGTGGGAGGGGCGTCATGTCGCCCGCACCATAGCGCGACCCGGTCACCTGTACCATCGGCCGATGACCCTGCCCGCCGACGCCGCCTCGCTGCTCCGCTCGATCGGCCTGATGGCCGACGGCCCGACGGTCTGGGGACGGCCCGTTCCCGCGTCCGGCCCAGGGGTGTTCGTGGTCGAATTGCCCGCCCCGCTGGCGACCGCACCGCTCGAACTGACACGCATCGGGAAATGGATCGAGCGCGTCGAGACGCTCCGTCTCGATGGCGAGCGACCGACCTCACGCGTCCTCGCGTCCCGACTCGGATCGTTCTGGCTGCCGTCGCAGACCATCCTGTATGTCGGTGCATCGGAGCAGTCGGTCGCCCGGCGGGTCGCGGCCATCGCCCGGACCGAGCTCGGCGACAGGCGGCCGAATCCGGGCGGCAACTGGCTGCGAACGTTGCGATCGCTCGACGGGGTCCGCGTCTGGTGGGCCGCCACCGAGGCGACCGAGGAGTACGAGGATGCGCTCTTCTCCGCCTTCGCCGAGAGCGTCCCGGAGTCGGACATGGCGAGCCTCCCCGATCGCTCGGTCGTCCTGCCGTGGGCGAACCTTCGGCGTTCCACCGGGGAGCGAAAGGCGACCGGGTTGACCGGCGCGCTGCTGCCCGACACGGCCGCCCCGCCCGCGCCACCGACCTACGTGGTCCAGGTCCCCGATGGAGCGGCAGACGGTGCCGATGGTGCGGCGCCGGCGCCGAAGCGACGCGCACCCGCCGCGCCACGGGCGACCCGCGCCAGTGCAACGCGCGCCACGACCATCGCGGCCGACGTCCCGACGGCGGTGGCCGCCGTCGTGCCACCCGAGGCGCTGACCGCCGATGGCGAGGCACGCCTCAGGGCTGAGCTCGACGAGCTGACCCTCGTCAAGCGGCCACAGATCATCGCCCGCATCCGGACCGCCAAGGAGCACGGCGATCTCAAGGAGAACGCCGAGTACCACGCGGCTCGCGAGGAGCAGTCGTTCCTCGAGGGACGTGTCCAGGCCATCGAGGCACGCCTGCGGTCGGCGGTCATCGTGGCCGCTCCGGTCGCCGGGTCGCGCGTCGGACTCGGGTCCGTGGTGACCGTCGAGGACGACGGCGAGACCGTCACCTACACCATCGTGGGCGCCGACGAATCCGATCCCCCGCGCGGCCGCATCTCATCCTCGTCACCGGTCGGCCGAGCCCTCGTCGGCCGCGACCAGGGCGACGACGTCGCAGTCCAGACGCCTGCGGGCGTCAGGCACTACACGATCCTAGACATTGCGTAGCACTCGGCGCGTCGCCTGACGGCGTCGGCGCGCGTTGGCGCTTGCGCTCCTCGCTCACGCGGCTTGGGCTGCGCTCGCGCCGGTGCTCGGACGCCGCCTTCGCCGGCGCCGCCGGGCGACGCGATTCTCATGACCACCCTGAGTCGCGGCGGACCTACTTGGGTGGTTCGACCAACTTGTGTTCGACTGCGTAGAGCGCAGCCTGCGTCCGGGACGCCAAGCCCAACTTGCCGAGGATGTTCGACACGTATGTCCGGGCCGTCCGTTCCGTGATGAACAAGGCGGCTCCGATCTCCTTGTTGCTCATGCCTTGCCCGAGCAAGTTCAGGACGTCCTTCTCGCGATCGGTCAGCGGTTCCACGAGCGAGTCGGCCGAGGCCGTCTTGTTGCGCATCCGCTGCGCGAGCAGACGGGCGACGGCCGGGTCGAGATGCACCTCGCCGTTGTACGCAGCGCGGACCGCAGCGGCGACCTCCTCGGCTTCGGCATCCTTCAGGACGTAGCCGGAGGCTCCGGCCTCCAGTGCCGCGGTGACCTGTTCCTCTTCGATGAACGAGGTCATCGTCACGATCTCCGTGACCGGTCGCTCGGCCTTGATCCGGCCGATCGCGGTGACGCCGTCCATATTCGGCATCAGCAGGTCCATCAGGACGACATCCGGTTCGAGCCGGCGCGCCATGGCGACGCCTTCGCTGCCGTCCGTCGCCTCACCGACGACCTCGATGTCGTCCTGGAGTTCGAAGAACATCCGGAGGCCCATCCTGACGACCGAGTGGTCGTCCACGATGAGGACGCGGATCCTGGTCGAGTCGGTCACGGTGGCTCCCGGCGCGGCAGCGCCATGACGTGGTTGCGTGGTCGGGGAGGACGCGGACGAGTCTAGCAAAGGACCATCCTCCGGAGAGTGGCCGGCTGGATCAGCCAGCGAGCGGGAGGGCCGCGGCGATGACGGCCGCGACGAGGTCGTTCGGGCGGAACGTCTTGCGGATGAACCCATCCGAGGCGGCCGCGAGGTCGGCCTGATGGGCCTGATCGGTGCCACTCATGACGAGGACCCGGACATCTGGCGCGATCGCGCGCAGGCGACGGATGAACGACAGGCCGCCATCGACATCCGGCAGGCGGGGGTCGAGGACGACGACATCGGGGCGGGTCTCGCGGACGATCTCGAGGGCGGGCTCGGCCTCGCAGGTGGAGCCGACGACCTCGAGCCGGTCACCGATGCACAACAGCCCGCACAGGCTCTCCCGAACCCTGTCATCCGCATCGACGAGGACGACACGAACGGGGGCACGCTGGCCGGGGTCGGACTGCATGCGACCATGGTGGCCGCGACGGGATCGGCATCCACCACGGACCTCCGGCGATGACCTGACTCGGCCGAACGACGACCTCGCCTACGTCATCCGTCGCGGATCGAGGCGGCCTCTGGTGCGGCGGGGGTGGCGCCGCCGGCCTCGATCACGGCGTTGGGCACGACGACCTCGATGGTCGTCCCTTCGCCGGGCACGCTCTTCACCGAGAACCGCGCCCGGATCTTGTCGGCACGGGCCCGCATCCCGGCCAGACCGAGATGACCGTCGGGGACCCGGCCCGGGTCGAAGCCCTTGCCGTCATCGGTGATGCGCAAGCGGACGCCGCTGGCGATCCGGCCGAGCTCGAGCCGCACCTGGCGGGCGCCGGCGTGCTTGACGACGTTATGGAGCGCCTCCTGCGAGATGCGGTACAGGACCTCCTCGATCGGCAGCGGCAGGCGCTCGTCCAGCGTGCTTTCGACGACGACCGGCAGGCCGATCCGGCCCTGGAGCGCGGCCGTGTGCGTCCGCAGCGCGCGGCTGAGCCCGTCCTGTTCGAGATTGCCGGGGCGGAGCTCGAAGATGAGCGCCCGCATCTCGGCGAGCGCCTCCCGCTGAAGGTCGCGCAGCTGGACGAGCTGGGTCCGGGCGGCGGCGGGGTCGCGATCGAGCAGCATCTCCACCGATCGCGACACGAGCGTCATCGAGAACAGCGCCTGGGTCACCGAATCGTGCAGTTCGCGGGCAAGGTGGGCCCTCTCCTCGCCCGCGGCCAGCTCGCCCGCCTGGCGACGCAGGTCGCGCTCCAGCCGGTCCCGCTCGCTGACGTCGCGGGCGGCACCATGCGCCCCGATGAACCGCCCGTCGGCCGTCATCCCGGTGCCGTTGATCTCGACGAGGACCTCGTGTCCGTCGGCATGCAGGAACGGCAGGCGCATCCGGTGGACCGCGGCCGGGTGGCGGGCCAGCCAGCGGAACCGGATGGTCGCGTCGCGGCGCGCGCTCGGCGCGAAGATGTCGGCATACGGCCGGCCCATCAGCTCCGTCGGCTCGATGCTGAGCATGGTCCGGGCCGCGTCGCTGATGAACGTCAGCGTGCCGGCGGCGTCGGTCAGCCAGACGAGGTCAGGCGAGGAGGCGACGAGATAGCGGTAGCGCTCCTCGGACTCGCGCAACTCGCGCTCGAGGCGATCCCGCTCGCTGATGTCGCGTGTCGAGCCGTGGATGCCGGCGAACGTCCCGCCCGCGTCGAGCATGCCGACGGCGCTGACTTCGACCGGCGTCAGTCGGCCGTCCGGGCCGCGCAGCTTGAGGAGCGTGACCAGCTCGGTGGCCGGATCGGTGACGAGCGCCTCCCAGCGCGAGGCGGCGAGCGGAACGCTTGCCTCGTCGATGACACGCGAGAAATGTCCGCCGATGACCTCGTCCGGCCTCCAGCCCGAGATCCGCTCCATCGACTCCGACATGAACGTGAAGTTGCCCTCGGCGTCGGTCGAGAAGACGACATCCGGGGCGTTCTCGACCAGGAACCGGTAGCGCTCCTGTGATTCGCGCAATTCGCGTTCCAGGCGTTCCTGGGTGGTGATGTCGCGGACCGTTCCCTGGACACCGGCGAACCGGCCGTCCTCCCAGACCGCGACCGACGAGATCTCGCCCGGGAACGTCGTGCCATCGCGGTGCTTCAGCTGGTAGTGGTAGCGCCGGACGACGTCGTGCTCGACGTGCTGCTCGGTGAAGTTCGCGAGCGCCTCCGCCAGCGACTCCTCGGCCGTCAGGTCGGCGAAGGTGAGGCCCGCGATCTCGGCGGGCGACCAGCCGAAGAGAGCCTCCGCGCCCTCGGCCATGAACAGGAACCGACCGTCGGCGTCACAGCGGTAGATGACGTCCGGCGTCGTCTGGACGAGGTTACGGAAGCGCGCTTCGGATGCCTGCAGATCGCGCTCGAGCCGTTCGCGCTCGGAGATGTCGCGGGCCACGCCGTGGATAGCCGACAGGCGGCCGTCCTCGAGGTGGCCGATGACGTTGATCTCGACGGGGACGGACGGCCGGCCGTCGCCGCCCTTGAAGTCGAGGCGTGCCGTATAGACGGACCCAGGGTTCGCGACGAATTCGGCGAACTGGGCGAAGGATCGCTCGACCCAGTCGTCGGCGACGACCTCGCTGAAATGCCGGCCGACGATGCGCTCGATATCCCAGCCGAGCATCGTCCGGGCCCGGTCGCTCAGGAACGTCCAGTTGCCGTCCGCATCGGTGGCGAAGACGAGGTCGGGCGACGACGAGGCGAGCGTCCGGTAGCGGATCTCCGACTCGCGCAGCCGGGTCAGCAGGGTCGAGTTGGTGATCGCGATCGCGGCCTGATCGGCAAGACCCTGGAGGAGGTCGAGCTCTTCCGGGTCGAAGGTGCGGGGTGTCCTCGACGAGATCGCCAGCGTGCCGATGACCTCCCCGCCGGGGGCACGCAACGGAGCGGCGGCCATCCCGCACAGGCCCAGGCGTTCGGCGACCTCGTCGTCGTTGCCCTCGTGAGGGATGCGTGGGTCGGCGGTGTAGTCGCTCGTCCAGATGGGCGTCCCGGATTCGGCGGCCAGGCCGTTGATCCCGCCACCGAGCGGGAAGCGCATCTCCAGCAGCCATGCCTTCGTCTGGTCGTCACGGGCCCCGGTCACGACCATCGGGACGAGATACGTGCCGTCCTCCCCCATCCGGGTCAGGTGGGCGCCGTCCGTCCCGAGCAGGCGGCGCGCCTCCTCGACGACCCGGTCGAGGATGACCTCAGGCTCGCGCAGCGCGGCGATGCCGGCAGTGATCTCGCGCAATGCCCGCTCCGTGTCCGCGCGTCGGGCGACGGCCGCCTGCGAGCGTTCGAGTTCGCGGATCAGGTGTGCGTTCGTGATGGCGATCGCTGCCTGGTCGGCGAGGCCGCCGAGGATCGCCGCGTCCATCTCGTCGAACGCGTGCCGTTCGCGCCGGTAGACCTCGATGGCGCCGAGCGGTCCTTCGTCGCCGATGATCGGCGCGACGATCAGGTCGCCGATGCCGGTCGTCCGCGCCAGGTCGTCGGTCGACGCGAGGTGGGTGAACTCGCCCACGAGGTAGTCGCCGGCCGCGATGACCCGCCGCTCGGCCATCGCCCGGCCGGACAGGCCCTCGCCCATCCGGAGGCGCGTCGCCTGGACCGAGGCCCGCTGCTCAGCGGTCAGCCCGGCATCGTAGGCCGGGATGAGGACGCCGGCGTCCTGTTCGTACTCGTCGATGACCGCGCCGTCGGCCCGCAACAGCCGGAATGCCTCGTCGACGATCCGCTGGAGGAGGTCGCCCGGCTCACGGATCGCGGTGATCCGGGCGGCGATCTCGCGCAAGCGCCTGTTCGGCCTCGGCGCGACGCTCGATGACCGCCCGCGAGCGGGCCAGCTCGTCGATCAGACGCGCGTTCCGGATGGCGATCGACGCCTGCGTCGCGAGCGCCGTCAGGATCTCGCCGTCGGCCTCGTCATAGGCGGCGACCTGGCGTGACACGACCGACAGCGTGCCGAGCGGGGTCGCGTCGCGGGCGAGCGGGAGCGCGTCCCCGGCGAGCGGCACGGAGATGACCGACCGGATGCCCGATTCCGCGACGAAGGTATGCGCCAGATCGTCATGCACGAACCGCTCGTCGGCGAGGTAGTCGTCGGTCCGGACGGGTCGCTGCTCGGCGAAGGCGGTGCCGGCCACGGCCTGTCCCGGTTTCAGGCCGCCGTCCTGGGCCCACTCGGGGACCTTGGCCATCGCGTCGCCCGCGGCATACGACCAGCGCAGGGCATCGATGTCGGGGTCATACAGGTCGATCCGGGCGCCGTCCGACTCGAGCAGCCGGGTTGCCTCGTCGACGATCTGCTGGAGGACCTCGGCGGGTTCGAGGATGGCCGAGACGCGAGCCGCGATCTCGCGCAGCGTCCGCTCCGAGTCCGCTCGCCGGGCGACCTCCGCGCGCGAGCGCTCGAGCTCCTCGATGAGCCGGGCGTTGGCGATGGCGACCGCCGCCTGGTCGGCGAGGGCCGCAAGCAGGGCCGCATCCGCGGCGTCGAAGGCGTCCGACCGGTCGCCATAGACGGTGATCGCGCCGACGACGACGTCGCGATGGATGAGCGGCGCCGCGATGACCGACCTGACCCCGCTGGCGCGGACGAACGCATCCCGCTCCTCGGTGTGCACGAACCGGTCATCCTCGAGATACGCGCCGGTCCATTCGACCTGGCGCGTCTTCATCGCTCGGCCCGACACGCCCGCGTCCGGCGACAGCGACGCGTTGGACAGCAGCCCGAGATGCTCGGCCGGGCTGTCGATCGAGTCGCGGCTCGTCCAGGCCTCGGCCATCGCCGAGCTGCCGACCAGGTCGATCATCGCCCCGGCCGCGCCCATCAGGCGGACCGCCGCGTCGATGACCGCCTGGAGGATCTCGTCCTGGTCGTGCGTGGCGCTCACGCGGCCGGCGATCTCGCGCAGGGTGCGTTCCGCGTCCGCCGTGTGGGCCAGCTCATCGCGCGAGCTGTCCAGCGCCTCGATGAGACGTGCGTTGGTGATGGCGATGGCGGCCTGACCGGCCAGCGCCCCGACGAGGCTCGCGTCCGTGTCACCGAACGCGCCCGGCGTCTTCGAGTAGACCTCGATGACGCCCATCGGACCGCCGTCGCCGGTGATCGGCGCCGCGATCATCGAGTGGAAGCCGGTCCGCTCGTAGAACGCGGTCGACTCGGGCGATGGCGGGAACTGGGCCGCAAGGTCATCGTCGGCGACCACGACCCTGCCCTCGGCGACGGCCGTCCCGGTCGCTCCGACACCGACCGAGATCCACAGCTGCGCCCGTTCCTCGGCCGTGAACATCGCGGACAAGCCGTCGTCGACGGCCCAGTGGAGGTTTCCGGTCGCCGAGTCGAGCAGGTCGAGGATGACGCCGTCGGCGTCGACGAGCCGCCCGGCCTGGGTGACGACATCGCGCAGGATCTCGCCGGGTTCGCGCAGGACCGTGATCCGGGCGGCGAGCTCGCGGAGAGCCTGCTCGGCGTCCGCGCGCCGCGCCAGGGCCGTCCGAGACTGGCCGAGGGCATCGATGAGGCGGGTGGTCCGGATCGTGATGGCCGCCTGGTCGGCGATGGCCTGGAGCAGGCCCGCGTCGTCCTCGGTCCATGCATCGCGACGGGCGCTCGAGACGAGCAGGGCACCGAACGGGCCGGTCTCGTCGATGAGCGGCACGGCCATGACCGACCTGATCCCGGCGTCCGTGATGTATCGGTCGACCCCGCGCAGGTGCGGAAAGCGCTGGTCCGCGACGTAGTCACCGGTCCAGAACGGTCGACCGTGGACGACGGCCTGGCCGGCGACGCCCTGATCGAGCGTCTCCGATTCCCCTGCGGCCGGGACGAAATCCTCCTTGGAACTCAGCGTCCCGGCGGCGTACGCGCCACGCAGCTGGGCGAGGTCGGGGTCGACGAGGTCGATCCGCGAGCCCTCGGCGCGCATCAGCCGGGCGGCCTCCTCGACGGTCAGCTGCATCACCGCCGAGAGGTCCGTCGCGGCGCTGATGCGGGCGGCGATCTCGCGCAGCGATCGTTCGATGTCGACCCGAGCGGCGACCTCGCTGCGCGACGCGTCGAGCGCCTCGATCAACCGGGCGTTGGCCATCGCGGCAGCCGCGTGATCCGACAGCGCGCGGACGAGCCGGATGTCCGATTCGCTGAAGGCATCGCGTCGCGACGAGTACGTCCCGAGCGCACCGTAGACCGTCTCGCCGGCGACCAGCGGCGCCACGACCATCGACCGGATCCCGATATCCCGGACGACCCGATCCGGATCGGCGGCGTGGAAGAAGGATTCGTCGGCCATGTAGTCGCGGGTCAGGACGACGGCCCGCGTCTCGACCGCTCGACCGAACATCCCGGTCCCGACCGGCAGGTCGATGGAGCGGATCCACTCGCGACTGCGCTTGCTCCGGATGCCGGCGTCATGGGCGAAGCGGAGGTGGCCGGTCGCCGGGTCCACCAGGTAGACCATCGCGCCGTCGGCTTCGAGCAGGCGCGCGGCCTCGTCGACCGCGGCGACGAGCAGCTCGTGCACGTCGCCGACGCCGCCATCGGGATCGCGCCCGTGCGGATCGTGCGGTTCGGCGGTGTCGGGCTTGTCGGCGGCAGGTCGCCGAGCGCGCGTGGCCCGTGTCGGCGTCGTCACCGGCCGAGCATACGACGCGACCGCGAGCGACGGCATCGCCGTTCGCCGATGGCGCCTACGTCATCCGGCCGATGCGGCCATCGTCGGCAGAAGGCGGGGACCTGACGACGACCGGCCCGGCGAGAAGCGGGCACTTGCCCACCGTGGCGGACGGCCACCCGCACCGACGATACGGCCCGACGCCGGCGACACGACCGGCCTGAGAGTCCAGAGAGGTCTACCGCACGATGTTCGCTTCACGCACCTCGCTCCGCACCAGCGACGTGGTCGTCCGCGCCGTGATCGTCGCCCTCATCCTCGGCACCGCCTACATCCACTCGACCCTGGGTGGTCTGCTGTTCACGCTCAACTCGGTCGGCTACGTGGTCGCCGCTGTCGCCATGGTCATCCCGCTCGCGCTGGCCGTCCGGTTCCGCTGGGTCGTCCGCATCGGGCTCATCGGCTACGCCGCGACCGCCATCGTCGGCTGGGCGATCATGGGCCCGTACTACTCCACCGCGTACGTCGCCAAGGCCATCGAGGTCGCCCTGATCGTCCTCGTCGCCATCGATTTCGTCCGCCACGACGGCAGCCCGATCTCGGTCGTCCGCCGCGAGTTCGCCGCCTTCAGCAACCTCGTCGCCCGCCGCGGCGTGGCCGCCGCCGGCGCCTGACGCAGTCCCCCGACACGAGGAGTCCGAACGACATGAAGCGCCTGACCCTGACCCTCGGCCTGCTGACGCTGGCCGCCGTGCTGGCCGCCTGCTCGGGCGCGTCGGCGGCTCCGACCACCGGCACCCCGGCGCCCGCCGGCAGCCCGGCCCCTGCCGGCGGCACCGTCGCCGTCGTCGCCAAGGACATCAAGTTCGCCACCCCGTCCATCGCGGTGACGGCCGGCGCCGCCTTCACCATCGCCTTCGACAACCAGGACGGCGCACCCCACAACATCTCGATCTCCGACGCCTCCGGCGCGAACGTCTTCAAGGGTGAGATCGTGTCCGGCAAGAAGGTCGACTACGCGGTCCCCGCGCTGACAGCCGGCACGTACTCCTTCATCTGCGAGGTCCATCCCGACATGAAGGGCACGCTCACCGTCCAGTGACCGGTCCCTGACCCGCGCGATCACGAAACCCTCGGCCGTGGCCGGGGGTTTCGCATGCGTCGTCGCCGGCCCCGGATGCCATCCGCGACGCGTGGCGGTCGGCCGGGGAGTGCCCTACGTCTCGAGCGGCTCGAACAGGCCGGGCGTCCCGCCGGCGTGCCAGAAGACCGCCCGTCGACCGTCGAGCCGGCCCGACCGGACCAGGGCGACGAGCCCGGCAAGCGCCTTGGCGGTGTAGATCGGGTCGACGAGGATGCCCTCGCTCCGGGCAAGCAGCCGGGTCGCCTCATCGGCCGCCTCCGTCCGCCGGCCGTAGCCGTCGCCGAGCTGCGACCCGTCGAGGACGATGTCGCGGGCGTCGACGTGCGCCAGCCCGGGGATCTCGGCCAGGCCGGCGACGAGGTTCCCGA
Source organism: uncultured Chloroflexia bacterium (assembly GCA_963776385.1). Taxonomy (GTDB): domain Bacteria; phylum Chloroflexota; class Limnocylindria; order Limnocylindrales; family CSP1-4; genus SPCO01. The sequence goes on along the minus strand of CAVZME010000005.1, from coordinate 191,567 downwards.
TGATCGGCGCGAGCTCGTCGACCGGGCGTGACGGCGACGCCATGGACGACGATGGGCGAACCGGCCGTCCGGAGCCCGACGAGCAGGCCCGCCTGGGTGCCGCCGGTGGCCGATGGGACCACGAGATCGTCGAACGCGACGCCGCGTGCCTCGGCATCCGCGACGAGCTCAAGACCGGCCATGACCTGGCCGATCGCGCCGATGACGCTGCCGCCGCCGGTCGCGATGACGGCTGGGTGGTGACCGCCGGCACGCAGCTCCGCGCACGACCCGATCGAGGAGGGCCGTCCGCTCGGCACGGTCCGCGGTGGCGGTCTGGTGGATCGTCGCACCGAGCAATCCGTCGAGCCCGATGCCCGGATTGGGCGGGTCGGTCGGCGGGCCGGACAGCACGAGATGGACCGCCAGGCCGGCCCGCGCGCCGGCTGCCGCCGTGAGCCGGGCATGGTTCGACCAGCGCCGACCGGTCGTGACGAGGCAGTCCGCGCCATCGGCCAGCGCGGCCCCGACGAGGTATTCGAGGCTGCGCAGCTTGTTGCCCCCGAACGCCAGCGGCAGCAGGTCCTCGCGCTTGATCCAGATCTCGGCCCGGTCGCCCAGGGCGGCGCTGAACCGCGGCAGGCGGGCGAGCGGCGACGGCCCGTCGAACAGGGCGAACCGCGGGAACCGGGCCGGATCGGGCGTCCAGGCGGGCACCGACCCGATGGTACCCGGCTCGCGTACCATCCCCGCCATGGCCGTCCGCATCACCCCGTCCGACCGCCACACGACGATCGGCCAGCACCCGGGCATGGAGCGGTCGATCGCCATCTCGACGCCGACCGTCGGGTCGGTCCGGCTGTACTCCTCGATCGTGTCGACCGCGCCCGGCGACAAGACCCGGATCCACCACCACGGCGAGTGCGAGACGTCGATCTACATCCTGTCCGGAGCCGCGTCCTACACGTACGGTCCGACCGGACTGGAGCACGGCTTCGAAGCGAACGCGGGGGACTTCATCTACATCCCGGCCGGCGAGATCCACGTCGAGGCGAACGCCTCGCCGACCGAGCCGCTCGTCGTCGTCCTGACGCGCAACTGTCCCGATTCGCACGTCGTCTACCTCGACGGCGGCCCCGACGGCGCGGACGACATCCCGGCGCCCTGCTGAGGGTCGCGCCACGCGCTCCCTCCGCCAGCTCCTCGAGCAGACCGGCCTGACCGGGGTCCCCGAGGCGGCCTTCCCGAACGACGGCTGGTCGGGCGCGACGCTGACCGCGCTGGAGCGTGGCGACGAGCGGTTCGTGCTCAAGCGGACGTCCCGGGCGGTCGGACTGGATCGTCCGGGCGACGAACGACATCGCCCTGCGCGAAGGCCTGGTCGCGGGCAGCCAGCTCCATCTCGCCGAACCGCTCGTGGCGCCATATCTCGGCGTCGCGGCCGACGGTCCGGGCGATCGCCATCCTGATGCCCGACCTGTCTCGCGACCTCATCGCCTGGGAGAGGCCCGGCCACGATCCGGTCGTCGCCGTGCCCGCCCTGGACCGCGTCCTGGACGCTGTCGCGCGGCTCCATGCGATGCCCTGGGCCGACTACCGCGCCGACGACCTCGGACTGGGCCTGGCCGTGGTGCCCGCGTGCGGGAGCGGCTGTTCCTGCTGTCACGACCGGCCGCAGAGGGCTATCGAGCCGAGGGCCTCGCGGTCGGGGCGCGGTTCATCGAGGGCTGGGACGCCTTCGATCGGCGCGCGACGTCATCGGCCCGGACGCTCATCGCGGACCTGTCGGCCGATCCGCGACCGCTGCTGGCCGCCCTCGACCGGCTTCCATCGACGGGCCTCCATGGCGATCTCAAGCTCGCCAATGTCGCGCTCCTCGACGACGGCCGGGTCGCCCTCATCGACTGGGCGATGATGGCCCTCGCGCCGGTCGCGGTCGAGCTCGGCTGGCTGCTCGTCTCGAACTCTGGCTGCCTGCCGCTCGAGCCGGAGGCCGTCCTGGCGCGCTACCGCGCGCGCCGCGGACCGAGCCGCGACAGCATCGCTGATGCTCGGCGGATCGTGGCCGGACGGCCCGCCGGTCGGGCCGCCGATGGAGCATGACCCGACCCGCCACGGGGTCCTGCCACCGCGCGGCCTGGCGGCGACGATCGGCGACTGGGACGCGCAGGTCGACCTGACCTGGATCGTCGGCCTCGTGCTGCGTGGCTGGCGCAAGGGCCTCGACGCCGAGGCCGGTGCCGTCCTGGCGTCCGGGGTGGCCGCCTCGGACGACCTCGCCTGGTGGTGCGAACGCGCGACCGAGGCAGCGGCACGGCGCCTCTGAGCGGCCTACCCTAGCGCCACGACCGACCAGCAACGAAGGAGCCCCCGTGCCCAAGACCGTCCCGAACCTGCCCGGCCTCGAGCCCGGCAGCTATCCGTTCTCGAAGGTCGTCGAGGCCAACGGCTTCGTCTTCCTGGCCGGCCAGGTCGGTGACGCGCCGGGCGGTCACGGCGCCGTGCCGGGCGGCATCGAAGCCGAGACGCGAGCGATGCTCGACAACGTCGGCCGTCTCCTGCAGACGGTCGGGCTCGATTACGCGGACGTCGTTCGATGCACGGTCTACCTGCGCGACTTCACGGAGTTCGCGGCGATGAACGCCGTCTATCGGACGTACTTCCCGAGCGAGCCCCCGGCCCGGGCGACGGTGGGCGTGACCGCCCTGGCCGAGGACTTCCGCGTCGAGATCGAGGTCACGGCCGTCCGCTAGGCCGTGGTGAGCCCGAGCAGGAACGCCGCCGCGCGGTCGAGAGCGTCATCGAGGACGGGTTTCAGCGTGTGGCCAAGGCGGGGGTAGGTGACGAGTTCCGCACGCGCCAGCCGCGGCACTGCGGCCCGCAGGAGGTCGATCTTCGCGAACGGGTCGGACTCGCCCGAGAGCAGGAGGACCGGACACCGGATGGCCGGCCAGTGGGAGATGCGGGCATCGGTCCGCTCGGGCGACCCGGGCGGATGGAGGGGATAGCTGAACAGCACGAGGCCGGCGTAGGGCGAGTCGGGCTCGGCGGCCGCGAGGCTGGCCACGCGACCGCCGTAGGAGTGGCCGCCGACGGCGACATCGGCGGCGGCCGGGACGACGAGATGGAACGCTGGCACGGCGTCCTCGGCCTTGCGCTTCGGCAGGTCGATCGCCGTCGCGTCCACGCCGCGGGCGCGGAGACCCGCCACGAACGGGGCCATGCTCGCGGCCGTCCCGCTCGCGCCGTGACCCAGGAAGCATCGGATCGCCATGCGCGACAGGGTAGCCGCGGCGAGGCACCCGGTGGCGAGCGGGGTACATCGGTCATGGCCCCGTCGGGTCATGGTCCCGGCGTGCATCAGCAGCGCATCCTCCTCGTCCCACCGCACGAGAGGGACCGTTTGCAGCGCACGCCAGCCACCCACCGCACCTCCCACCACCGGTCGCCGGTCGTCATCGGCGTCGTCATGGCCCTGCTCGTCGTCCTGCTCGGCGGCCTCGGCAGCGGGCCACGAACGGCCCTCGGCGTCGAACCGACCCCGATCCCGACCGGTCCGACCGTGCTCGGCCCGAGCGTCACCTTCTTCGGTCGGGGCTACGGGCACGGCGTCGGGATGTCGCAATACGGCGCGAAGGGTCGGGCCCTGGCCGGTGAGGATGCCGCGACGATCCTGGCCCACTACTACCAGGGCGCAACGCTGGGCACGGTCCCGGCCGGGACGCGGATCCGGGTGCGGATCCTGTATCACTGGGCGGCCACCGCGGCCCGGCCGCTGGTCGTGTTCGGTCGTCGCGCGCCGTGGACCATCGACGGCGTGGCCCGGACGTTCCCGGCGGACGCTGCCCTGCGCGTCTACCCGAAGACGGTCGGGTCGACGACGACCTGGCGCATCCGCGTGACCGCTGCTCGACGGATCGGTCCTGTACGCGGGGGCCAAGCCGAAGTCGTTCGTCATCCGGGGCACGACCGGCGCGAACCGTCTCCAGTTGTGGTCGAAGCCGAGCACCTACGACGAGTACCGCGGCGTCCTCCGGATCAAGGCCTCGTCCACTGCCCCCGTGGCCACGGTCGTCAACGAGCTGCCGCTCGAGACCTACCTGCGCGGTGTCGTCCCGGCCGAGATGTCGTCAGCCTGGCCGGCTGCGGCCCTGGAGGCCCAGGCGATCGCATCGCGCTCGTACGCCGCGCGTCGCCTGCGACCAGGGGTCTCGTACTACGACATCGTCGATACGTCGGCAGCTCAGGTCTACCACGGCGCGAAGGGCGAGCGGGCCACCACGAACGCGATCATCAAGGCGAACCCCGGCATCGTCCTGCGGAGTGGCGCTTCGATCGCGAACGCGCTCTACCACTCGGCGGGTGGCGGCGCGACCGAGAACAACGAGAACGTCTACACGTCATCGACTGGCGCCAAGGTCGCGGGCGCCGTCAGCTACCTGCGCGGGTCGAGCGATCGCGCAGCCGACGGGACGTCGTACGACGCGGACTCGCCGTACGCCACCTGGGCGACCCGCTCGTACACCACGGCCCAGCTGTCGGCCTGGTTCGGCGCCGATCCGCGGACGAACGTCGGGGCGCTGACCGCGCTCGACCTGCGCGACACGGGTGTCTCGGGCCGGCTCATCAGCGTGACGCTCATCGGCTCGGGCGGGACGAAGAAGGTCTCCGGCGAGGTCTTCCGGTCGGTCTTCAATGCGGGCCGGCCGACCGGCGACCCGATGCTGCGCAGCACGCTGTTCGGGACCGCGCCGATCCCCTGAACGGCTATCCTCCGGCCATGATCGAGTCCCGCGCACGCTGCTCATGGGCCGGCGCCGACGGGCCGAACGCGGATCCCATGATGGTCGCCTACCACGACGATGAATGGGGCACGCCCGTCCACGACGACACCGACCTGTTCGAGCGCCTCGCGCTGGAATCCTTCCAGGCCGGCCTGTCGTGGTCGACGATCCTGCGCAAGCGTCCCGCATTCCGCGCGGCGTTCAGCGGCTTCGACCCCCGGATCGTGGCGGCGTTCGACGGAGATGATCGCGCCCGATTGATGGCCGATGCAGGGATCGTCCGGAACGGCGCCAAGGTCGACGCGACGATCGGCAACGCGATCGCGTTCCTCGCGACCGCGGCCGAGTACGGGACATTCGATTCCTACCTCGCGGCCCTCGTGCCACCGCCGCCGGCGCGCCTGCCACGGACGGCACGAGCGGGCGATATCCCGGCGACGACGCCGGCCTCGGACGTGCTGTCGGCCGACCTGCGGCGGCGTGGCTTCCGGTTCGTCGGGTCGACCATCGTCTACGCGTTCATGCAGAGCGTCGGGCTGGTGGACGACCACCTGCCCGGCTGCTTCCGATACGCCGGCGAGGCGTGACACGCTAGCTGTCACGCATCGGGATCACCGTGTGGGCATGAAGACCGACACCGAATTCGATTGCCCCTGGTGTGCCGGGACGATGGCGTCCAGCGATGACACGATCGAAGGCGCGGGTGACCTGTTCGCCTGCCCGGCCTGCTCCATCGTGGTCGAGCTGGCGCCCGATCCGGTCACCGTACCGATCGCCCGCGCCGCCTGACGTCGTCCTCAGCGCGGCGCGAGGGTCGCGCCGCGGAGCGCCCGGACGGGGATGAACACGAGACTGACGAGCGAGATCCCGAGCCCGATCGCGGCGATGGTCGTGGACCCGCTGGTCGCGTCGATGAGCGCCCCGCCCAGAAGCAGTCCGATCGGCTGCAGGCCGAGGGACACCGTCCGGGCGGTGCTGCCGATGCGCCCCAGCAGGTCATCTGGGGAATAGGCGGTCCGGACCGTGATGTACATGACGAGGATCATCGATTGGGCGACGCCGGCGACGACCGCGACGGCCAGCAGCACGGGGATCTCGACGGCCACGGACACGACGACGAGCGACAGGCCAAGGACGAGATTCCCGCCGATGAGGATCTCGGCCACCCGCCCCCGACCGATCCGCCTGGCACTCACGAGCGACCCGGCGACGGTCCCGACGCCGTAGGACGCGAGGATCAAGCCGAGCACGAACGGCGTGTAGCCGAGGTCGCGCGTGACATGCACGGTCAGGGCCAGGACCAGGGGCGCGAGCAGGATCGAGGTCGCGCTCCAGAAGAGGATCGCGCTGCGCAGGACGGGGCTGGTGACGACGTAGTCGATGCCCTCGCGGATCTCCGTCACGAGCCGCTGCCGTGGCCGATCCACTGGCCGCTCGGAGCTCGCGTCGCACGAGGACCAGCCCGAGTGCCGAGACCACGTACGACGCCGCATCGATGGCCAGCGTCGGTCCGGGTCCGATGGTCGCGGCCAGGATCCCCGCGAGGGCCGGCCCGATGATGTAGCCCATCGAGTAGACGGCCTCGAAGTAGGAGTTCGCCTGTCCGACGAGGCTCCGCCCGACGAGGGTCGGCATCGACGCGGTATAGCCCGCCAGGAAGAACGAGCGGAGGATGGCCATCGGAGCTGCCACGAGCAGGATGACGGCCATCGTCGGACCGCCGAGCGCGATGGAGATCGGGATGAGGGCGGTCAGGGCGGCCCGCCCGAAGTCGGCCAGGAACATCATCCGCTTCCGGTCGCTCCGGTCGGCGATCGCACCGGCGACCATCCCGACGAAGAAGTCCGGGATCGTCTGGAGCGCGCCCACGATGCCCATCGCGATCCCCGACCCGGTCAGCGCGAAGACGAGCAGCGGCAGGGCCGTGAAGCTGACGCCGTCGCCGAGCGACGAGACCCCCTGGCTCGACAGCAGGACCTTGAAGTCGCGATTCCGGACGAGCGGTTCGTCGACTTCGTCAGCGGGCATCGGCCGATGGTACGTGAGGCCGACGGTCGCCCGACGCGCGACGCGGGACGGGGAAAGGGCGGCCCGCGAGACCATCGTAGGATGTGGCGGTGGATCCCCTGACGACCGCGGCCGACGCCATCCTGCGCGCCGGCCGGCGGCTTGGGTCGCGCGGGCTGATCAGCGCCGGTGAGGGCAACGTCTCGGTCCGGCTCGATGCGGACCGGATCCTGGTGACGCCGGCCGGCCGGCGCAAGGATGAACTCGAGGCCGACGACCTCGTGGTCGTGTGGCTTGGGCATCCCGACCGCGACGCCACGTCGCGGACCGGCCTCGGCCCGACGTCCGACCTGGCCATCCACCTCGCGGTCCACGCCGCCCGGCCCGAGATCGGCTCGTTCGCCCACGCCCACCTGCCCGCCGCGATGGCACTGACACTCGCGGGCGAGGTGCCGGATCCGGCCGCCTTGCCGGAGACCGCGCTGTTCCTGCCGCGCCTGCCGTTCCTGTCGGTCGAACAGCCGGGCAGTCAGCGGCTCGCCGAACGTATCGCTACGGCCCTGACGGAACCGCCGGAGCCATTCGCGGCCGCGGTCCTGCTCGAACGCCACGGCGCCTGCGCGGTCGGGCGCGACCCGGGTCAGGCTGTCGACCGCCTCGAGCTCGTCGAGGTGCTCTGCCGCACCTGGCGCGATGCGTTGCTGATTCGCGCGGCCAGGGCCGGACTCGGTATCGTGGACGCGTCGCGCGTCAGCCCAGGCATCGCAACCAGAGGAGGGACGATGAACGCCCGGAAGTACCTGGCCGAATTGCTCGGCACGTTCCTGTTCATGATGGTCGGCTACATGTCGGTCCCCGCGTTGCACGCGGCGGTACCTGCGGCGCCGAACCTCCTGGTGGTGCCGTTCTCGTTCGGGCTCGGCCTGCTGGCCGCCATCTTCGCGTTCGGGGGCATCTCGGGCGGCCATTTCAACCCGGCCGTGACCGTCGCCGAGCTGCTCGACCGACGCCGCCCGGCGGTCGAGGGCGTCGCCTACATCGTCGCCCAGATCATCGGCGCCATCGCGGCGGCCGTCGTGGTCATGCTGACGGTCAGCCAGACACGCGGTCGCCGACGGCATCACCAAGCCGGGCGCAGGCATCAGCGACGTGAGCGCGCTGGTCCTCGAGACCATCTTCACGGCGATCTTCCTGACGGTCATCCTGATCGTGTCCAAGCGGAATCGGCGACGATGGCCGTCCTGGCCATCCCGCTGACGCTCGTCGCCATCCACTTCGCGATCGCGACGATCACCGGCTCGTCGGTCAACCCGGCCCGGTCGATCGGTTCGGCGGTCGTCGGCGGGGACCTGAACCAGCTGTGGATCTACCTCGTCGGCCCGACCATCGGCGGCATCATCGGCTACGGCATCTACAAGGTCATGGACGGCGGCGGCGGAGGAGCCGCTCGTCTAGAGCGACCGATCTAGAGATCCTCGAGGGAGAACCGCCGGGCGTTCCCCATCTGGGGCCACACCCGCGCCTGGCTGACGGCCAGCATCTGGCGGACGTGGTTGCGGTCGTGATGGACCCACTCGCCGAGGAGCTCGTCCACGCGGAGCAGGCCGACGTGCGGGTGCTTGCCGGCCCGTTCGAGGTCGTCCGGGACGCAGGCCGCGGACGAGCACGAGCGCGTCGGCCCGCAGCGCGTCGAACTCTGCGGCGAGCTCGGCGCCGGCCCGCAGGTCGTCGCGCCGCGCCGCGGCGACGGCGGTCTGGTCCCACGCCTCGAGCGTCGGGGTCCGCCCGGAAGCGGCGCCGGCCAGGATCGTCCGGATCCGGCCGGCGAAGCCCGCGGCGCTCGGCCTCGATGAGATGCCCGACGCATTCATTGGCGCTCCATTCACCCGGCTCCGGCCGCCAGCCGCCCTGATCACCGAGCGCCAGGAGTTCGGCGACGACCGTCGTGGCCGATGCGGCGAGGAGCTCGGCGACGTGCGCCGGCGGTAGCGCCGCCACGTCCAAGGCGGGGTCAGGTTCGGTCACGCAGGGACCTCCGCGACCGACTCCGACTCGCCGCCGGGTTCCGCCAGCCAGCACGCCGCCGATTGGCCGCCACCCAGGTCGAACAATGGCGGCTCGTCGGTCCGACAGCGATCGAACGCGACCGGGCAGCGCGGATGGAACCGGCAGCCGGGCGGGACATGGGCGGCATCGGGCGTCTCGCCTTCGAGGATGGTCCGGGACGCGCGCGTGCCGGCGGTCGGCGGGTCGGGTGACGGTGATACCGACACGAGCGCCTGCGTGTACGGGTTGCGTGGCGAGCGGATGACCGCCTCGGCCGGGCCGATCTCCATGATCTTGCCGAGATACATGACCGCGATCCTGTCGGCGATGACCCAGGCCAGCGATAGGTCGTGGGTGATGAACAGGTAGGTCAGGCCGCGCTCGACGCGCAGGTCGAGCATCAACCGGAGCAGTTCGGTCCGGATCGACACGTCGAGCATCGAGACGGGCTCGTCGGCGACGATGACTTCCGGGTCCATGACGAGCGCGCCGGCGATGACGACGCGCTGGCGCTGACCGCCGGAGAGCTCGTGCGGGAACCGCGCCGCGAAGTCCGCGCCCGGCCGAAGCCCCGCCGATTCGAGGGCGGCGATGACCTTCGCGTCGCGCTCTTCGCGCGTCCCCATGTGGTTGACATCGAGTGGTTCGGCGACGAAATCCCGGATCGTCTGCTTCGGGTCGAGCGTCTCGTACGGGTCCTGGAAGATGAGCTGGACCCGTCGACGGTAGCGGCGGAGCTGTTTCTGGCTCCACAAGGCGCTGACGTCGATCCCTTCGAAGTCGATCCGGCCGGTCGTCTGGCGGGTCAGCTTGACGATGACCCGGCCGGTCGTGGTCTTGCCACTGCCCGACTCACCGACCAGGGCCAGGACCTCGCCCTGCATCAGCGTCAGGTCGATGCCGTCGACCGCCCGGACGACGCCCCGCGGCCGCCGCCGGATGAGGTCGAACATGCTGCCGTAGATCGGGAAATGCACGGTGAGTCCGGTCAGCTTGACGATGGGCTCGGGCCGCGCAGCAGGAGCCGCCGCTGCCTCGGCGACCACCTCGGACGTCGCCTCGGATGCGGGTTCCGACGCCATCACGACGCCACCCCGCCGCCCTCGCCGCCGGCCGGATACAGGTGGCAGGCGACCCGCACGTCCCCGAACGTCACGTCCGGCGGCACCTCGACCCGGCAGACATCCATCGCGAATGCGCAGCGCGGCGCGAACCGGCAGCCCGGCGGAGGATCGCGCAGGTCCGGCGGCGAGCCGGGGATGACCTCGAGCGTCCGGCGGTCGGCGTGGATGTTCGGGAACGCGGCCAGCAGCTTCTGCGTGTACGGGTGCCGCGGCCGGGTGAAGACCTCGGACACGGGACCCTCTTCCGCGATGCGGCCGGCGTACATGACCATCACCCTGTCGCACGTCTCGGCGATGACCGACAGATCGTGGGTGATCAGGATGAGCGACAGCCCGAGCTGCTCGCGCAGGTCTTCGAGGAGTTTCAGGATCTGCGCCTGGACCATGACATCGAGCGCCGTCGTCGGTTCGTCGCCGATGACGACCGCCGGATCGCAGGCCAGCGCCATCGCGATCATCGCCCGCTGGCGCATCCCGCCCGACAGCTCGTGGGGATAGCCCGCGCCGCGCGCCTTCGGGATGCCGACCAGTTCGAGCAGCTCGCCCGCCCGCTTCCGGGCGCCCTTCTCCGATACGCCCAGTCGCTCCTCGATCGGTTCGGCGATCTGGTCGCGCACGCGCTGGACCGGATTGAGTGCGTTCATCGCGCCCTGGAAGACGATCGAGATCTCGCGCCAGCGGTAGCGCCGGAGCGCCGCCTCCGACTTCGGCACGAGGTCGATGCCCATCAGCTTGACGCTGCCGCCGACGATCGTCGCGTTGGACGGGAGGATCCGGACGAGCGACAGCGCGGTCGTGGTCTTGCCGCAGCCCGACTCCCCGGCGATACCCAACGCCTCGCCGTTGTCGAGCCGGAAGCTGACCCCGTCGACGGCCTTGACCGTGCCCGACTCGAGCGCGAAGTACGTCTTCAGGTCCTCGACGACCAGCAGCGGCGCCGTCGGGTCCGCCTGCTTCGGGAGCGTCCGCTGACGTGGTGTCGCCAGGGTCATCGCCGCCTCCGCGCCTTCGGGTTGAGGAGGTCGTCGAGGGCGCCGCCGATGAGCGTGAAGGCGAGCACGACGAGCACGATGCAGACACCCGGTGAGACGTACCACCACCAGGCCCCGAGACCCGGTGCCCCGGCGTCCTGCGACGAACCGAGGATCTGGCCCCACGACGGCGCGAACGGGTCGCCCAGGCCGATGAATGCGAGCGTCGTCTCGGTCAGGATCGCGCCGGCGAAGATCAGCACCGCGTTGGCGACGATCAGACCGGTCACGTTCGGCAGGATGTGGACACGCATCGTGTGCCAGCGCCCTGCACCGATGACGCGAGCGCGGTCGACGAATGCACGTTCCTTCACGGACATCGTCTGCGACCGGATGATCCGGGCCGTCGTCGCCCAGCTCGTGATGCCGATCACGATGACGATCACGAACAGGGTCGTCCGGATGCCCGAGGATCTCGCCGGTGCCGATGATGTCGAGGACGATCGGGGCGATGATCAAGGCGAGGACGAACGTCGGCAGGACGAGGAAGAAGTCGGTGATCCGCATGATGACCGTGTCCGTCCGGCCTCCGACGAACCCCGACACGATCCCGAGCAGGGCCCCGATGACGAGCGTCACGATGGTGGCCAGGAAGCCGATGAGCATCGAGATCCGGGCGCCGTGGACGGTCAGGTTGAGGACGTCACGGCCGAGGTTGTCGGTCCCCAGGAGATGCTCCGCCGACGGCGGCTCGAGCCGCTCGGCCGCTGGCGTTGGTGACCGTCTCGAGCGGCCCGACGAAGAGCGACGGGGCGAGGGCGAGGACCGCGAAGAACACGATGATCGCGAGCCCGACGAAGCCCTCGGGACGACGAACGAGCTTGCCCGAGGAACGACCACCAGCCGGCGAGGCGCATGGCCCAGCGACCGCGCGGACGGCGGACGGGATCGACCACGAGCGGGGTGGCGCTCACGTGCGGACCCGCGGATCGAGTCGGCCGTAGACGATGTCGGCGACCAGGTTCGCGATGACGACGGTCACCGCCAGGATCAGGAAGATCGCCTGGAGCACGGGGTAATCCCGCGCCTCGAGCGCCTCCTGGGTCAGGGTGCCGAGCCCCGGCCAGCTGAAGACGACCTCGACCGTGATCGCCCCGGCGATGATGAAGCCGAGGTTGATGCCGATGAGCGAGACGGTCGGCAGCAGGGCATTGGGGACGGCATGACCGCGCAGGACGCGCGATTCGGAGAGGCCCTTGGCCTTGGCCGTCGTGACGTAGTCCTCGCCGCGCGTCTCGATGACCGAGGAGCGCATCAGGATCGAGTATTGGCCGATGAGCCCGAGGCTGACCGCGGCCAGCGGCAGGATGAGGTGATGGCCGAAGTCGAGCACCTGGTCGGCGAACGATGAGTACGTCTCGCCCAGGGTGAACATGCCCGCTGTCGGGAACCAGCCGAGGGTCGTGGCGAAGATGACCAGGAGGATCATCCCCAGCAGGAAGTACGGCATCGAATAGAGGATCAGCGAGATGCCGTTGCCGCCGTAGTCGACGAACCCGCCGCGTTTCCAGCCGCTGTAGGCGCCCAGCACCAGGCCGACCACGATCGCGATGAGCTCGCCGAGCCCGAACAGGATGAGGGTCGGCCAGACGCGGTTGGCGATGACGTCGGTGACCGTCCTGGCCCTTGTACTTGTACGACTGCCCGAAATCACCCTGGAGCGTCGTGGACACATACCGGGCGAACTGGTCCGGGAAGAGTGGCTGGTCCAGTCCCCACCGCGCGCGCAGGTCGGCGCGCGCGGCGGCGGTCTGGTTCGGGTTGTGCGACATCCGTTCCGGCGATCCGGGCATCGCGCGGAAGAGGATGAAGTTGAGCACCACGATCCCGACGATCGTCAGGATCGCCTGCAGGATCCGGCGCAGCAGGTATCGAGACCCCATCGACCGGCCGCGCTAGCGCGATGCGAGGGCGAGCTCGCGCCGCTCCCCGATCACTCCTCCTCGCCGGCAGCGCTGCGCCGCCGGGAGAGCCCGACGACCACGACGACGGCCACGATGATGAGCGCGATCCCACCGATCAGCAGCAGGCTGTTGTTGCTGCCGCTCGTGTTCGAGCCGTCGGTCGAGGCGCTCGGGGCCGGCGTGGCGACCGCTGCCTGGGACGCGCCCGCGGATGCTGCTGCCGAGGCCTCAGCCGAGGCCGACGGGGCCGCTGCGCCCGGAGCCGCGAGGTAGTCATAGCCGGCCGTCCCGTAGGCGAAGAACGGCAGGCCGTCCTTCTCGGGCGACAGCTTCCAGCCACCGATCCGGTCCGTTCGCCAGGCCGACAGGGCGGCGTCGTAGAACAGGACGTGGTACGGGGCCTGGTCGTACAGGATCTGCTGCATCTCGTCGATCTCAGCCTTGCGCTTGGTCGGGTCGTTCTCCTTGCCCTGGAGAGCGAACAGCTCGTCATAGCGCGGGTTCGAGAAGAAGCTGTCGCTGTTGCCGCTCGGGATGGCATCCGTGGTCGCGTTCTTCAGCAGCGAGTTCGGATCGACATCGCCGGCCCAGTTCCAGATGACGACGTCGAAGTCGGCCTTGCCGGGCGGGTCGGCTTCCGGCGGCTTCTCGAGTGCCGAGACGGCGTCCTGATCGAGCGACTGGACCGTCACGCCGATGCCCAGCTCCTTCCACCAGGCCGAGATGAACTCGGCGCTCTGGCTGTAGGTGCTCGAGGACGACGGCACGACCATCTTCAGGTTGATCGGCTTGCCTTCGTGGTCGAGCCGCTTGCCGCTCGCATCGAGCTTGTAGTTCGCGGCGTCGAGCTTCTGCTTCGCGACCTCGAGGTCGAACGTCCGCGGGTTCGGCGGATCGAGGTGCCACAGGCCGCCCGACATGGCGGGCGGGATGATGGTGCTGCCGACGACGCCGTGGCCGCCGAGGACCTTGTCGACGAGCGCAGGCTTGTCGATGGCGTAGCCCAGCGCGTCGCGGAAGGCCGGATCACGGACCGCGCTGGTCGATGCCCCGCCGTCCTTGATCGGCTTGCTGTAGGTGTTGAAGACAAGGTGCGTGAACGCGTTCGCCTCGGCGGCGACGGCCGACTCGGCGACGACGATGTCCTTCTGGCCCTTGAGTGATTCGAACTGGTCGGCGGTCACGTTCCGGGCATAGTCGATGTCGCCGGACTTGAGCGCCTCGACCATCGCGCCTTCGTCCTTGAAGAACTGGATGAACGTCTCATCCTGGTACGACTTGGGGGTCGGGCCCTGGTAGTTCGGGTTGCGGACCATCCGGACGTATTCGCCGGGCTTCCACTCGGTGGCCTGGTACGGACCGGTGCCGACGACCGGCACCTTGTTCGGGTCGGTGTTGATGTCGCGCTTCTCCCAGATGTGCTTCGGGAGGATGGGCAGGTACGAGGTCAGGATCTGCGAGTTCGGATAGTCGGTCGTCAGGACGAGCGTCTGCGCATCAGGCGCCTCGACCTTGTTCACTGCGGCATAGGTGAGATAGAGGTCGAGGTATCCCACGCCGGCGTAGCCGCGATCGCTCTTCTGCTGGTCGAGCAGCGTCTGCAGCGTCCAGCGGGCGTCCTCGGACGTGGCGGGCGTGCCGTCAGACCACTTGAGATCGGGGTCGATCTTGAAGGTCCAGGTGTTCCCGTCCTGGGTCCACGACTTCGCGAAGCCGCCGATCGGCTCGGCGTTCACGCCGAAGTCGACGAGTCCCTGGTAGTTGAGGCCGAAGACCTCCCAACCGACGTAGTACTCGGTCAGGTAGGGGTTCATCGCGTCCAGATCCTGGACGGTCCCGACCCGGAGCACGACCGGGTCGGCCGCGGCAGCCGGGGCGGCCGCCGGGAGCACCAGCATCGTGACGAGACCGAGCGCCACGAGGACGCGAGGGAGTTGACGCCGCACGGGCAGTCGCATTCGAGTTTCTCCTCCTGCTTTGGCCCCCGCCCGGAACTGGCGGTACGGTGGCACAGGGATGGGATAACCGCAAACGCCGACCCACGGTGCGCGACCTGCCGGTCAGACCATCCACGATGTGGCGGGGTCGGTCTCGAGCAGGATGGGTCGATCGATGCGGAAACGGTCGAGATCGACGGCCGACGGGGTCGAACCGTCCACGCTGAGTTCCGCCAGGATGCGGCCGAGCACGGATGCGAACTTGAAGCCATGGGCCGCACCGAGTGCGACCACGACCCCGGGTTCGCCGGGCAATCGGTCCACGACCAGGTCCCGGTCGGGCGTCAGCGTGTAGAGACAGGTCTTCGTATAGATGGGCGGTCCGACCGCCCCCGGGAGATGACGGGCCATGAACGCCTCCACGCGAGCGAAGGCGGCCTCGTCCCGGGCGAATGTACGTCGATCCGGATCGACCGGATCTCCACCGCAATCCTGGGCGGCCTTGGGGCCGGCCTCGCCATAGGTCGGGAAGCCGTAGAAGGACGGCTCGTCCATCCAGATCCAGACGGGGAAGCGGTCCGGCGCGAACGCCGCCGGGTCCGGGCACGCGAAGTAGGTCACCTGCTCCTTGGTGATGGTCAGGGGCAGGTGCCGGTCGAACGACGCGAGGAGCTCGTTGGTCCAGGCGTCGGCCGCGATGACCACCCGAGGCGTCCGGTAGGTGGCGTCGGGTGTCACCACCTCCATGTCGCCGCCGCCCGCGTCACGGATCGCCGTCACCGGGGAGCGGTCGCGGAGGGTGGCGCCGTGGCCCGACGCCAGGCGCCGATGCGCGGCATTGCCCTTGAACGGGTCGGCCAGGCCACCGCGCGCCTGCCACATCCCGGTGACGTCGTCGTCGACGTGCCATTGCGGCCAGCGACGCCGGATCTCCGGGCCGTCGAGCAGGTCGAATGGGACGCCCTCGGCGGCGAGGCTGTCGGTGTAGTCGGCTTTCGGGATGGCCGGGTCGGCCGGCCAGAGGTCGAGGCCGCCGGTCGTCGTGACGATCCGCACACCCGCTTCCGCCTCGACGACGTCCCAGCTCTCGTAGGCGCGCCTCGCCAGGCGTACGTAGTCCGGCCGGTGATACGACAGCCGGATGATCCGGCTGTGATCGGCGGATGCGCCGTTGACGTGGTCGATCTCGAAACGCTCGAGCCCGAGCACGCCTGAGCCGAGCGATCGGCTCAGCCAATACGCGGCGCCCGACCCGATCGCGCCGAGGCCGACGACGATGGCGTCCCAGTCGCGGCGGCTGTCATCCACCGGCCGATGCTACGGCGGCGAGAGAGCGCTCGTCGGCTCGGGTTCGGTGCGCGAGACTGCGCGTCGGCCGGGATGCACCCTCGGACGGCCCGACGCCTTGATCGTGGCCGCGGCCTTCCGCCTGAAAAGGCGGTGTCGTCACCATCGAACCTACTGATCGAGGGCGGTCCTCGCGCGCCGGAGCGCGTAGCGTTCGACGGCCAGCACCGTCATCGCATCGCTGATCGAGCCGTCCAGGGTCATGCCGAGGACGTCCTCGAAGGGCAGCCAGCGGATCGCGAGGTCCTCGGTCCCGTCCGGGGTCGCGGCACCATGGGTCAGGCCGGTCGCGAGGAACAGGACCGCGAGTTCGTCGGTGACGCTGTTGGACAGGTGGACGCGTGCGAGTTCCTGCCAGTCTGCCGCTTCGACACCGGTCTCCTCGCGGAGTTCGCGTCGGGCACCCTCGAGGGCGGTCTCCCCGGCCGGCACACCGCCTTCGGGGATCTCCCACGAATAGGCGTCGAGGGCGTAGCGATGCTGTCCGACGAGAAGGACGCGATCGTCCGAGTCGAGCACCAGGACGCCGGCGGCCAGGTTGGCGAAATGGACGACGCCATAGATGCCCGGCGCCCCGTCCGGCCGGGTGACCTCGTCGTGCCAGACCGTGAGCCAGGCGTTCTCGTAGCCGATCCGCCGGCTGCGCCGCCTCCACGGGCCGCTCGTCACGGTCTGGTCGTCGTCCATCGCTGCATCGTCGCACGAGGCGGTCACGGGCGTCCGGTCGTGCTGACCCGCTCGTAGACTCCGACGATGACTGCGGCGAATGAGCGGGTCCACGACGTCGAGACGCTCTGGGATTCGCGGATCACAGCGCGCGATGGCGTCGAGCTGTCGGCGAACCTGTGGCTCCCCCGGGTGCCTGTGGGTCAGAGAGTGCCGGCGATCCTCGAGATGATCCCGTACGGCAAGGACAACTGGCGCCGGAACGCGGACATCGCGCGCGGCACCTACTTCGCGGAACGCGGCTACGCCCTGTGCCGGGTCGACGTCCGGGGGACCGGATCGTCCGGCGGCGTCGCCCTCGACGAATACACCGAGGCCGAGACGCTGGACGGCTACGATGCCGTCGAATGGCTGGCCGCGCAGCCGTGGTGCGACGGCGCGATCGGGATGTGGGGCATCAGCTACGGGGCGTTCACGTCGATCCAGGTCGCCAAGCTGCAGCCGCCGCACCTGCGGGCGATCGTGCCGGTCCAGGGCACGGACGATCGGTATCTGACCGACGTCCACTACATCGGTGGCTGCGTGACGGTCAGCGAACTCTCGCAATACGCCGTGAGCCAGGTCGCGATGAACGCGATGCCGCCCGACCCGGCTTTCTGGGGCCCCGACTGGCGCGCTCGCTGGCTGGCGCGCCTGGACGCCACCCCGCCGTGGCTCATCGATTGGCTCCGCCAGCAGCACGATGGGCCGTACTGGCGGCCGGGCTCGCTGGCGCCCGACTACGACGAGGTCGAAGCCGCCATCCTCAACGTCGGTGGCTGGATGGATTCGTATGTCGACGCGGCGCTGCGGATGCAGGCGTCCTGCAGCGCCCCGAGTCGGACGATCGTCGGCAA
Source organism: uncultured Chloroflexia bacterium (assembly GCA_963776385.1). Classification (GTDB taxonomy): domain Bacteria; phylum Chloroflexota; class Limnocylindria; order Limnocylindrales; family CSP1-4; genus SPCO01. Next base: position 173,846 of record CAVZME010000005.1, on the reverse strand, counting down.
CTGGGTCCATGGCTGGCCATCGTCGGCCGATCCCGGTCCGCACCTCGACGAACTCCACGAGGTCGTCCGGTTCTTCGACCGCTGGCTCAAGGACATCCCGAATGGCGCGGACGACGAGGCGGCGATCAGCTGGTTCGAGCGCGAATATGCCGAGCCCGAACCGTTCCCGACCGGACTCCCCGGGCGGTGGCGAGCGGCGACGGCCTACCCGCACCCGTCCGTCGTCCCGAGCGACTGGCGATTCGTCGGCGGTCCGCGGCCCCTCGTCGGCGGACTCATCGGTCCCGCGGAGGCAGACGCGACGGCGCGCCGACGGCGTCGAACTCTATCGCCATCGCGCGACGGTCGGGACACGGGCAGCGCTGTCGTGGGGCGCCGGCGGTCCACCGAACGGCCTTGCCCGCGACCTCCGACCCGACGAGGCGCTCGGTCCCACGTTCACCTCGGAGCCGCTCGCCGACGCCGTCGAGATCCTGGGCGTGCCGCGGGTCGTCCTGCACCTGGCCGTCTCCGCGCCGGTCGCGACAGCCGTCGTCCGGCTGACCGACGTCGCGCCGGATGGGTCGTCGGCACAGGTGACCGCCGGCATCCTCAACCTCACCCATCGGCGATCCCATGTCGAACCGGAAGCGATCGTCCCCGGACAGGTCGAGGTCGTCGTGGTCGACCTGCGACCGGCCGGCTACCGCTGGCTGCCCGGTCACCGCATCCGGGTGACGGTGGCCTCGTCCGCGTGGCCGGTCATCTGGCCGTCGCCGTTCCCAGCCGAGTTCGCGTTGCACCACGGGCCGGCGACACCATCCCGCCTCGTCCTGCCGGTGGTGCCGCCCGCCGGCGGCCCGGGCGACACGACCGTGCCGGCGTTCAAGACGACGCCACCCAGCCTGCGCGAGGTCGGTGGCGAGGGAGTCGCTGACGATCCGGTCTGGCGCATCACCGACGATGTCATCGCGGGCACCGTGACCGTGACGATCCATGACGGCGGCGAGGACGTCCTGGAAGACGGACGGCGACTGTATTCCGCGGAGACGCTCACCCTGACCGCGTCCGACGCCGACCCGGCGCACGCGAGCATGGACGCCGATGTCGTCTATCGCTGGCAGGACCACGCCGTCGAGACCGAGATCAGGGCGCGGTCGATCCAGACCAGCGACGCCGAGACGTTCCACCTCAGCGTCGATCTCGAGGTCGATGTCGACGGCGAGTCGTTCTTCCGACGGACGTGGCGTGAATCGATCGAACGACGGCTGGTCTGAGCGGCCCCACGGTCGACGCCCCGACTAGACTTCCGGCCATGACGCGTCCCCGCATCTCCGCCAAGGCGGAACGGTTCACCGAATTGGTCATCCGCGAGATGAACCGCCTGGCCGTCGCCGCGGGTGCGGTCAGCCTCGCCCAGGGCTTCCCGGATTTCGCCTGCCCGCCGGAACTCAAGGCCGCGGTCGCCGCCGCGGTCGATGCCGACATCAACCAGTACGCGATCACCTGGGGCAGCAAGCCCCTGCGCGATGCGATCGCCGAGGCGACGACCCGCCATTTCCCGGCCATGGGCGCGATCGATCCCGAGACCCAGGTCACCGTCACCTGTGGCGCGACGGAGGCGATGATCGCCGCGATGCTCGGCCTGCTCGACCCGGGCGACGAGATCGTCGTGTTCGAGCCGTACTACGAGAATTACGGCCCGGACGCGATCCTGACCGGGGCCACGCCGCGCTACGTGACGCTCCACGAGCCCGACTGGTCGATCGATCCGGACGAGCTGCGCGCGGCGTTCGGACCACGGACCCGCGCGATCGTCGTCAACTCGCCGCACAACCCGACCGGCAAGGTCTTCGACCGGTCCGAGCTCGAGCTCATCGCCGGGCTGTGCCAGGAGTTCGATGCGCTCGCCTTCACCGACGACATCTACGAGCACATCGTGTTCGATGGCGAGCACATCCCGCTCGCCTCGCTGCCGGGGATGGCCGAGCGGACCGTGTCCATCCACTCGATGTCGAAGTCGTACTCCGTGACGGGCTGGCGGATCGGCTGGACGATCGCGCCGCCGGACCTGTCGGTCGGGATCCGCCGCGTCCACGACTTCCTGACGGTCGGGGCGGCCGCGCCGCTGCAGGCCGCGGCCGTCGTGGCCATGGGCTTCGGGGACGGCTACTACGAAGACCTCGTGGCCGGCTATCGCGCCCGACGCGACCTGCTCCTGCCGGCGTTGCGGTCGGCTGGTTTCCGGGTCCACCAGCCGGCCGGCGCCTACTACGTCATGACCGACATCAGCGATCTCGCCGAGGACGGCGAGGACGACGTCGCGTTCGCTCTCCGGCTCATCCGCGATCCGGGTGTCGCGGCCGTGCCCGGTTCGTCGTTCTTCTCGCGGCCGGAGCTCGGGCGGACGAAGCTCCGCTTCGCGTTCCCGAAACGCCGCGAGACCCTTGAGGCCGCGGCGGAGCGCCTGGCGCGTCTTGGCCGCCCCCGTCTGAGGCACCGCCGGGGTCAGCGGGCCATCACCCGGCCGGCGAGCGTCGGCGATGGTGCGATGCGCGTCGGTCGTGTCGAAGCGCATGAGCGGGTCGGATTCGATCGCCTGCTCGACGACGCGACCGCCGATCCGGGTGTAGACGACCGGGTAGATCGCCCCGGTCCCGTCTGCTTCCAGCGTGGCCGCGATCGCGTCCGGACCTCCGCCGTCCAGGACGTGCGCCAGCGGCTGGACACCGTCGTCACGCATCCCGCCAGCCGGATCGGCAGTGAGGACGCGGGCGAGATAGCCCCGCTGGTGGAAGAGCTCGGGTGCCTCGGCGAGCTCGCGCGAGATGAAGCCCTCGATCTCGCCAGGCGCGAGGTGCGGCCGATCGGGCTCGTATCCGAAATGCATCGACGCGATCCGCGCGGCGAGGACTCGCGCGTTGTAGCGGGCGCCGTGGACCGCGCCAGAGTTCGACGGCACGCCGTGCTTCTGGAGACCCTTCGACCCCTGGCCGATCGTGCCCGCGAAGTAGATGCCCGGAACCGTGGCGCTCTCCCACCACGGCGTCTGGACGGGCAGCCGGCTGGCCCCGAAGGTCGTGACCCCGAGATCGGGCAGGTCAAGGAGCGGCGTGACGAAACCCGTCGCCGAGATGACGTCGTCGACCTCGAGCGCGAGGTCCGGCCCGCCGTCGGTGCGGCGCAGGTGGGCGGTCAGCCTTCCGTCGCCGACCGGCTCGATCCGGTCGATGGCGGCGTCGAGGACGCTGACGCCTCCACCCAGGACGAAGTCCTCGAACGGCTGGACGTAGCGCGCCCGGACGCCGACGAGCGTCTTCGTCTCGACCGACAGCTTGGCCCGCGACGGCGACATGAGGATCAGCTGGCGGGCCCACGGCAGCATCCCGGTCGCAAGCTCGAAGCCCGAGTTCTGCTTGCCGACGATGAGCACGCGATGGTCCGCATACTGCTCGACGGGGCGGACGTCGGCGTAGTGGTGGCTGTACTCCATGCCCACACCAGGCGGCGTGAACGGCTCGGCCACCCCGACCGCGACGACCAGGACGCGGCAGCGGTAGACTGCCATCGGTCGTCTCGACCTCGAACCGGTCGCCGTCGGACGTTTCCACGCGTCGCGTTGCCGTCCAGCGGCAGCCGTAGCGGATGGCGATGCCCGCCCTCTCGGCGAAGGCCACGAGGTTGGCCTCCATCTCCGGTCGGGACGGGAAGTACGAGCTGCCGTCCATCAACCCTGGCTGGAGGGCCCGGGCCGCCGGGTCGTCGGTGAGCAGACTGTTCCAGTCGTACCGCTCGTACGCCCTCGACCCGCGCGGGACGGGCGCATGCGGCTTCGTCCACGACAGCAGCCGCTGGAAGAACGGCCAGCGGCGGAACATCCCGCCGGGCGACGGATCGGCAGAGATGACGGCGTGCTCGACCCCGAGCGCGCGCAACGACGACGAGACCTGGAGCGCACCAGGCCCGCTGCCGATGACGAGCGCGGGGTAGTCGCCCGGCGGGAAGGGCGCGTCCTGCGTGCTCAGCTCCGCCATCGGTTCGCCGCGCGCAGTCGGCGCGCCTGGGACTGGAGCATGCGGTACATGACCCGCGGATGAGCGATCAGGAACGGCTCGACGTTCGGGCCGGGGAGGACGAGGCAGCGCAGCGGCCGGGTTGCCACCACGTCGGCGATCGGTGACTCACCGAGGATGATCGAGACCTCCCCGAAGAACTCGCCGCGCCCGAGTCGCGCCCGCTCGGTGCCGTCCACGACGATCGCCGCTTCGCCATCGAGGATCACGTAGAACCCGGAGCCGGTCAGGCCCTGGCGGAGGACCTTGTCGCCGTCACTGAAGACGGCCTCCTCGAAGAGGTGCACGATCCCTTCGAGCTGGGGGCCGGACAGGTCCGCGAAGAGCGAGAATCCGGCGATCGCGTCAACTAGCTGGGCTCGATCGACCATGGCGTGATGGTGCCAGATGGACGGCCGCCGCGGAAGGGAGAAAACGCGGGATGCCGTCGGCGGGCCGCGCTGTTGACGGCCCGCCGCCGAGCGGCGCAGCATGACCGGGCACCCATCGGATACGGAGGACCGGATGACCCTGACCCGCGACCGCAAGGCCGACCTGCTGTCCGCCGCACGGCTGTTCGAGGGTGTCGATGCGGAGGGGATGGATCGCATCGCCGCGGTGGCAGTCGAGGTCGAATTCCCGGCCGATCACGTCATCGCCCGGCAGGGCGACATCGGGACGGGATTCTTCGTCATCGTGTCGGGTGCGGCGCGCGTCGTGCGCGACGGTGCGGTCATCGCCCGGCTGGGCCCTGGCGACTTCTTCGGCGAGCTGTCCGTCCTCGATGGCCAGCCCCGGCTGGCACAGGTCCTTGCCGATGGCCCGACCGTCTGCCTTGCCCTCGCCACCTGGGACTTCGAAGCGGTCCTTCTCGAGGAGCCACGCGTCACGCTGGCCATCCTGCGTGGCGTCGCGCGACGGCTGCGCGACCTGACCGAAGCGCACCAGCACTGACCGCTCGACCGGGACCCAGAGGCCGTCGATGACCGACCCGCAGCCGCTGCAGCGCGGGACATTCACGTTCCTGTTCTCGGACATCGAGGGTTCGACGACCCTGGAGCGAGCGATCGGCCGCGACCGGTACGCCGATCTCCTGGGCCGGCATCGGGCCATCGTTCGCGAGGCCTGGAAGGCTGGCCAGGGCCGGGAACTCGGCACCGAGGGCGACTCCTTCTTCGTCGTCTTCAGCGAGACCTGGCAGGCCGTCACCGCGGCCGTGGCCGCCCAGCGAGCTCTTGCGGCGGAGCCGTGGCCGGGCGACGCGCCGATCCGGATCCGGATCGGGATCAACACCGGCGACGCCGACCAGGCCGGCGAGACCTATGTCGGGCTCGGGGTCAACCGGGCCGCCCGGATCGCGGCGGTCGCCGCCGGCGGCCAGATCCTGGTGTCGGGGACGACCCGCGACCTGTATGCGGATAACCCGATCGAGGGCGTCACCCTGCGCGACCTGGGCGAGCATCGCCTCAAGGACCTGGGCGCGCCGGTCCGCATCTTCCAGGTCGAGGCCGACGGCCTGGCGACGGTCTTCCCGGCCCTGCGCTCCCTCGACACTCGTCCGAACAATCTGCCGACCCAGCTGACGACGTTCGTCGGTCGCGACGCCGAGCTCGATGAGGCCGCCGGCCTCCTCGCCACGACCCGTCTGCTGACCCTGACCGGACCGGGCGGGACCGGCAAGACCCGCCTGTCGCTGCAACTCGCGGCGCGTGCCTCTGACGATTTCCCCGACGGCGTCTTCTTCGTCCCGCTCGAACCGGTCCGGGACCCCATGCTCGTCGCCCCGCGGATCGGCGCTGCGGTGGGCATCGTCGAGACCACGCGGCCGATCGCGGAGTCGCTCGCGGATTGGCTGCGCGACAAGCGGCTGCTGCTCGTCCTCGACAACTTCGAGCAGGTGGTCGCGGCGGCGCCGATCGTGGCTGACCTCCTGCGCGCCGCGCCGGGCATCTCGGTGATCGTCACCAGCCGGGCCGTCCTCCATGTCTCCGGTGAGCAGGAATACCCCGTCCCCGGCCTGCCGACCCCGCCCGATCCGAGCCACCTGAGCGGGCTCGACCGCGTCCGGCTGGGCGGCGAGCGGAGCCATCTCGACCCGATCGCGCTCGGCGAGTACGCAGCAGTGCGCCTGTTCGTCGAGCGTGCGGTCGCGGTCCGCCCCGGCTTCGCGGTCACCACCGAGAACGCCCCGGCGGTCGCGGCCATCAGCGCCAGGCTCCACGGCATGCCGCTCGCCATCGAGCTCGCCGCCGCCCGGATCAAGATCCTGTCGCCCGACGCGATCCTGACCCGACTCGATCACCAGCTCGATGTCCTCGCGGCCGGGTCACGCGACCTTCCGGAGCGCCAGCAAACGCTCCGTGGCGCGATCGCCTGGAGCTACGATCTGCTGGACGCCGGGGCTCGCCGGCTCCTCGACAGGTTGTCGGTCTTCGCGACCGGCTGCGAGCTGGCTTCCGCGGAGGCGATCTGCGGCCCGGCGACCGAGCTCGACGGCGACATCCTCGATGGCCTCATGGCGCTCGTCGACCAGAGTCTGCTCAAGGCCGAGGAGATGGCCGACGGCGAGCCCCGCTTCCGGCTCCTCGACACGATCCGGGCCTATGCCGCGGAGCAGCTCGAGGCGAGCGGCGAGACGGATCGCATCCAGGCGCGGCATCGCGATTGGTATGTCTCGCTCGTGGAGCGTGCGGCCGTCGAGCTGTCCGGCGACGAGCAGCGCCGCTGGCTCGACCGTCTCGAGATCGAGCACGACGACATCCGGGCGGTCCTCGACCGGGCTGTGGCGGCACCCGACCCGCCGGTCGCCATCGGCCTGGCCTTCCACATCTGGCGCTTCTGGCAGAAGCACGGCCACCTGGCCGAGGCCCGCCGGCGCCTCGAGGCCATGGCGGCGGCGGCCTGGTCGCGCGACGATCCCCGTCTCCGGGCCCAGCTCGTCGAGGCGCTGGGCGGGACCTGCTGGTGGATGGGCGACCTGCCCCGGATGTCGGCCTGCTACCAGGAGGCACTTGCGTTGTGGCTCGAGATCGGCAGCGACGCCGAGATCGCCAACGCCTACTACAACGCCTCGTTCCAGTACGCCGTCTCCGATGCGGGTGCGATCGTCGCCGGCGCGATATCGGATCCGGACGGGATCGGCCTGTCGTACCTGGAACGGTCGCGCGACACATTTCACCGGATCGGCGACCGACGGGGCGAGGCGAGTGCCCGTTGGGGCATCGGCAACTACGAGTATTTCCGCGCGCTGCCCGGGCAACGGCGTCGAGCACTTCCGTGCGGCACTCGAGATGTTCCGCGACATCGGCGATCTGACGATGGAGGCCTGGTCGCTGCACATGCTCGGGACCGGCCTGCTCCGGAACGGCGACATCGACGGGGCGCGCGAGAACGTCGCACACGCCATCCGACACTTCCACGCCTCGGGCGATGCCGCCGGGCTGACCCTGACCCTCAACGACATGTCGGCGATCGCGGTCGTTGACGAGGATCTCCCGCGCGCCGCCCGGCTCCGCGGCGCCGCCCGGAACCTGACGACGGAGACGGGTGCGGAGCTAGCCGAGTATGTCGAAGACACCTTCGAGACCGGGGTCCGCCCGGGCGTCCGGTCCCACATGCCGAGCGCCGACCTGGCCCGCTATGGCGCCGAAGGTGCCGCGTTGACACTGGACGAGGCCGTGGCCTACGCGCTCGAGGGGTCCCCGCCGATCGAGCCGGGGGCATGACGAAGGCGTAGCATCGACGGATGACAGCGGAGCAGGTCCCGTTCGACCCGGTCCCGGTCCACTGGCTGGATGACGCGCCAGACCCATCGCTCGAGCCGGATCCGGGGCTCGCTGATGCGCACCTGCGCCAACTGCGGAGCCGAGATGGATGAGCGCAAATGCAAGCTCATCTGCCGCTGCGGCTACTTCCTGTCCTGCTCCGACTACTACTGACCGCACCGGTGAGCCCACCGAGGCGTCCGATGGACGAACTGCCCCCGATCGTCATCGAGATCGAGACATCGGCCACCCCGGAGAGGCCTGGCTCACCCTGACCGACCCCGATCGCGTCGTGCTGTGGTTCACGGATGCGTCGCCGGTCGGCGCCGTCGGCACGCCCTACCGCCTCGACTTCGGCGAGGGCAGCGTCGTCGAGGGCGTCATCCGCGAGGTCGATCCGGGTCACGGCTTCGCCCACACCTGGGCCTGGGCGGATGCCGACCCGCGGCAGGAGACGCTCGTCGCGTGGTCGGTCGAGCCACGACCCGACGGCGGGAGCATCGTCCGGATCGTCCACGATGGCTGGTCCGCGGCGGGCGCCGACGCCTCGACGCGTGCCGACCACGAGGGCTACTGGACGGGCTATCTGGACGATCTCGCCGCGATCCTGGCGGAGGGGTGAGCGCGGTCGGTCGGCAGCGCCGGTCGAAGATACACCGGGTCACCTGGGCTAGACTGCCCCTGAGATGACGACCCCGACGACGACCCCGGAGCCGGCCCGCGAGAAGACCGGGATCCCCAAGAACCCGGGCCGGCGCGACCTCGGCATGAAGGCGACGCTCGTCTTCCCGAACCGCGACATCGTCGAGACGTATCTACGTCCCGATCATCTACACGGCCTGCCGGACGTGCTATTCGGAGCAGGATCCCGACGAGATCTTCCGGCGCGCGGTCGACGGCGACTTCGACCCGCTGAAGATGCAGAAGCTCATCAGCTCCGTCATCGAATCCGGCCACGGCTCGACCATCGAGCACGTCGTGTTCACGTTCGCGATCAGCGGCGTCTCGCGGACGCTGTCGCACCAGCTGGTGCGCCACCGGGCCGGCGTCGCGTTCGATCAGCAGAGCCAGCGCTACGTGAAGTTCAAGGGCGCGGCGACGATGCTCCCCCACTCCATCGCCGAAGGCGATCCCGACCTGCGCGAGCGGTACGAGGAGCAGGTCGATGGCGCGCTCGGGCTGTACGGCGACCTGCTGGGCGCCGGAGTGCCGGGCGAGGACGCGCGGTTCGTGTTCCCGAACGCCACCCGGACCAACCTCGTGATGACGACGAACCTGCGCGCCCTGATCCACATGTCCGGGCTGCGCCTGTGCACGATGGCCCAGTGGGAGATCCGGCGGCTGTTCCAGCTCATCCGGCACGAGGTCTTCGCAGTCTCGCCGTTCCTGGGGTCGTTCCTGGCGCCCAAGTGCGTCCCGCTGGGCTACTGCGACGAGTTCAACAACCGCGACGGCCACTGCCCCATCCGGCCCCACAAGGACGCGGTCCTCGCGGCCTGGTCGGAAAAGGCGGCCGCAGCCAAGGCCGCCGGTCGGGAGCTGCCGGTCACCTGACCCGCCGGATCAGGCGGTCGGCAGGTCCGCCACGAAGCGGCGGATGACCCGGGCCAAGCGCGGACCGGCCTCGCGACCCGACACAAGGACTTCCTCGTGGGTCAGCGGCTCACCGGTATAGCCCGCGCCGGCATTGGTGACAAGCGAGACACCGCAGACCTCCAGGCCGACCCAACGCGCAGCGATGCACTCGAGGACCGTCGACATCCCGACGGCGTGGCCGCCGAACGCGGCGAGCATGCGCACCTCGGCCGGGGTCTCGAAGTTTGGCCCGGTCAGGCCGACGTAGATGCCCTCTTCGAGGTAGACCCCCTCCTCGGTCGCGGCCGCATGGAGGGCGGTCCGCAGGCGCGGGCTCCACGCGTCGACGAGATCCGGGAAACGCGGCCCGAGCTTGTCCGCGTTCGGACCGATCAGCGGGCTCCGGCCGGTCAGGTTGATGTGGTCGCGCATGACCATCAGCGTGCCCGGGCCGAAGGTCGGATCGAGGCCACCGGCAGCGTTTGTCAGGACGACGATCCTGGCACCGAGTGCCTTGAACAGCAGCACCGGCTGGATGACCAGTCCCGGGTCGTTGCCCTCGTACATGTGGAAACGGCCCTGGAGCATCACGACCGGGCGACCGGCGAGCTGACCGAGGAGGAGCCGGCCGACGTGGCCGGGGGCGGTCGCGGGCGGCCAGCCGGGCAGCTCGGCGAACGGGATGGCGACGACGTCGGCCAGGTCGTCCGCGAGGCCGCCGAGACCCGATCCGAGCACGATGCCGATCTCCGGCACCAGTGCCGTCCGCGCCCTGACGGCGGCCGCCAGTGCGGCGATGCGAGCCGGCTGCTCGACGGGCGGGATGGGGCGTGACGGGTCCAGCTCGGACGTAGGGTGGGTCATGGGGCCTCCTGCACGCATCGTACGCGATGGTCGGGGCCGGACTTCGCCGGCCCGACGAGCGTCTCGACACCGGGATGTCGATCACGACCCGTCGGGCGGTCCTCGGCGACGACCGCGGTGAGGCGGTGGCGCCGTGGCAACGAAGCGCCCGAAGCGACCGGCGGCGGAGCGGAGGTCCTTGATGCGATCTCGGGTCCTTCGATCCTGTCGGCCCCTTCGGGCAAGACCTACGGTACGGTCGGGTCCGCGGATGGGTCAACGCGGTTATCCACGACTTCCGCACCGACCGCGTCGCCCGCGTCCACGACTTGTCCGCCCGTGTGGACAGGCTGTGGAGAACGCCGTGGACGGCCGCTAGCCGCCCATCGCGAACATCTCGATCTTCGGCAGCGTCGAGGTCGCCGCCGACCGGAGCTCCGAGTAGCGATCCCCACGACGCAGCCAGATCGAGGCGATCGTGTCGACCAGGTCGGCATCGGACGCCCCGGATCGCAGGACCGCCCGAAGGTCGTGCCCCTCGACCGCGAAGAGGCACGTGTACAGCTTCCCCTCGGCCGAGATCCGCGCGCGCGTGCAGTCGCGACAGAACGGCTGGGTCACCGATGAGATGACCCCGAACTCGCCGCCACCATCCAGGTAGCGCCACCGCCCGGCGACCTCGCCCCGGTACGACGGTTCGGCTGGCTCGACCGGCCACGACTCGGCCAGGACATCGACGATGTCTCCGGCCGGCACGACCTCGTCGAGGCGCCAGCCGTTCGAATGGCCGACGTCCATGTATTCGATGAAGCGCAGGATCACCCCGGTCTCCCGCGCCCAGCGCGCCATCGGCAGGATGCTTGCCTCATTGACGCCCCGCCGGACGACCATGTTGACCTTGACCGGGGCGAGGCCCGCCTCGATCGCCGCGTCGATCCCGTCGAGCACGCGCGCGACCGGGAAGTCGATCCCGTTCATCGCCCCGAAGACCGCATCGTCAAGGGAATCGAGGCTGACCGTGACCCGGCGCAGACCTGCCTCGGCCAGAGGACCGGCCAGCGCGCGGAGGGCGGAGCCGTTCGTCGTCAGGGTCAGGTCGATCGCACCTCCGTCGGGACGCCGGATGGCCGCCAGCATCGCGATGAGGTCGGTGAGGTCACGCCGGACGAGTGGCTCACCGCCGGTGATCCGCAGCTTCTCGACGCCGAGCGACACGAATGCCCGCGCCGTCCGCTCGATCTCCTCGAAGGACAGCACCTGGTCGCGGGGCAGGAACGCGAAGTCCTTCCCGAAGACCTCCTTGGGCATGCAGTAGGTGCATCGGAAGTTGCACCGGTCGGTCACCGAGATGCGCAGGTCGCGCATCGCCCGGCCGAGCGTATCGGTCGGTCCGGGGCGGCCGTCGAAGGCGTGGGCGGTGTCCATCGCGGCCATGGTAGCCCGGAACGCATGGGCCGCCCGGCGGTACCACCGGCGCGGACCTCTGGTACCACCGGCGACTACACCGTACCGACCCTTGTTGCCACGATGCACCCACGTTCCTGAAGTCGGGGCGACCCCGCCCGATCTCACGTGTGTGAAGGACCCGCAGTTATGGCTCAAACCGAAACCAGCCCGGCGCTCACGCTTCCCCGGACTCCGGGCGGGACCCACGACGACCCGCCCGCCGAGGACGTGAACAGCAGCGGACCACCTGACGCACCCCAAATCGCTGAGGAGCCCGTGACGCAGGACATGATCGACACGACGACCCCCGTCCCGGCCCGCCGGGCGACGAAGTTCATGGCCGACCTGAGTCGGGCGATGCAGACCGCTGCCGAGACCTCGCGCGACGAGACGATGGCGCGGTTCCTCGCCGATTCGAAGGCCGCGATCGAAGGCATCCAGGCCGGTTCGGCCGACGAGGCCGCCGCGCTCCGGCGCCAGGCCGACGACGACGTTGCGGGCATCCGCGAGTGGTCCAAGTCAGAGATGGCGCGGATCCGCGAGGAGACCGAGGCACGGATCGCCGCCCGCAAGACCGCCCTCGATGGCGAGGTGGAGGCCCACGAGGGGGTCGTCGAACGACGCGTCCAGCGCGTCGGTGCCACCGTCGAGGCCTTCAAGGCAGAGATGGACGAGTTCTTCGCGCGGCTGCTGGCCGAGGAAGACCCGACCCGCATCGCGACCATGGCCGAGGCGATGCCCGACCCGCCCGACCTGGCCGGCGTGGCCGCCTCGATCGTCGAGCCCACGGTCGCCCCGTTCGACCCACGCAAGAGCCGTCTCGCTGAAGCGCCGGCCGCCATCGAGCCCGAGGCCGCGACCGACCCTGTCGCGCCGGAGCCCGAGCCGGCGTCCGATCCGGCCGCCGACGCCGAAGCAGCGATGGCCGCACGCCTCGAATTCGCTGCGGCCGAGGCCGAGGCGCTCGCCTTCACCGGCGACGCGGACGACGAGGATGGCGCGGCCGCACAGGCGCCCGAGCCGGCTGAACCGACGACCGGCCGCAAGAACCTGACCAACGACCTGGCCAATGCGGACGGCGGCACGCTCTCGATCGGCCCGGCGACGGCTCGCAAGACGACCCGCGTGGTCGTCCTCGGTCTCGTCAGCGTGGCGAGCATCGCGACGTTCAAGCGTGGCCTGACGCGCTCCGCCGGGGTCGCCTCGGTCGGCGTGGCATCCGGTCCTGACGGCGAGTTCGTCTTCACGGTCGCCCACGATGCAGAGCTGCGGATCGGTGACACGGTCACGGGGCTGCCCGGGTTCGAGGCACAGATCACGGCGGAGTCCGACGGAACGCTCGAAGTCACCGCGCACGACCCCGATCCCGGCGAGTGACGGCGCCCCGTCCCTAGGAGACCCGTATGGCCCGTCCCGCCGTCATCGTCGCCCTGCCCCCCGGAGAATCCGCCCACGTCTGCGCCGAACTGGCCGGAGCCGGCTTCGACGTCATCGAGGTCCTCGATCCGGCCGACATGAAGCGGGCGCTCGACAGCCGGCGCGACATCGGCCTGGCCGTGCTCGATGGCGAGATCGGCGATGAGGAGGCGCGCGCCTTCGAAGCGACGCTCCGTGCGGCATCCCACCATGTCGCGTCACTCACCGTCGTCTCACCACGAGCGCTCGAACGCCTCGCCGCGCTCGACGTCGGCGATTCGGACGACGAGTACTTCGCCCGTCCGTACAGCGCCGATTCGATCCGCTGGCGGGTCGAGGCGATGTGCATCCGGCGCGAGACCGTCGACGACGGCAGCGGACCCGTCCTCCGCGGCGGCGACGCCGGTCTTGGCGGCTGGAACGCGCGGGCCACGACGATCGCGATCTTCAACCCGAAGGGCGGCGTCGGCAAGACGACCGTCGCGACCAACCTGGCATCGACCCTGCAGACCCGCAAGGGCAAGTCCGTCCTGCTGATCGACGCCGATACGGTGACCGGTCACGTGACGATGTCGCTGGCCATCGACGCGGTGCGGACGGTCGCCGACAGCTGGCGCGACGAGGCTGAAGGCGGCCCGGCCGAGGATCTGCTGGGCATCGCCTCGGCGCACTCGTCCGGCATGAAGGTCGTCGCCCTGACCGATTCGCCGCTCAACACGGACATCCTCGATCCAGCCCGGATCGCGACGGCGATCATCGCGGCGCGCCAGTTCGTCGATGTCATCGTCCTCGACATGCACCCGTCGTACAGCACGCTCAACCAGGCGATCTTCGACGAGGCGGACCGCATCCTGGTCCCGGTCACCCCCGACGTGCCCGCCATCCGGGCCGCCGTCCAGATGCGCGACGTGTCGGTCGGTCTCGGCTGCCGCGAGCGCCTGGCGATGGTCGTCAACCGCGCCAACAGCGGGGTCAGCGTCGAGGACATGGAGCGCACGGTCGGGATGCCGGCGCTCGCCCTCATCCGGTCGGCCGGCCTGCTCTTCGTGCGGGCCGCCAACGAGGGACGCACGGTGACCGAGATGTTCCCCAAGGAGAAGATCACGATGGACTTCGACGTCCTGGCTGATCGCGTCCTCGGGCACGCCCCACTACGACCCGGCCCCGAAGACCGGCTTCCGGTTCCCGGTCCGCGGCAAGGAGCCGGCGCGCGCCTGATCCGTCAGGAGCCGCGAACGGGCCCTAGCGAGCCCTGTCGGTCCAGTTGGTCCCGCCCAGCGGTGAGCCCGGCAGCGGGGCGTGGCGCTCGCCCGTCCGGACATCGACTTGTTCGACGCCGCGCAGGTATTGGCGGTTGACCAGGATCGCCGAGAAAGGCAATGTGCCGACCGGCCGGTCGCCGAACCAAGCCGTCGCCTCGACGATCGGGACGAACATGTCCGATGAGCGCTGGAGCAGGCTGTCTGGCTCGGACCCGGGATAGAGGAAGACCGTCCCGACGACGCGGAAGGGCGGGACCTCGAGCGCCACCTCGTAGGACACCTTGTGGACCCGATGGGCGGTCCGCTCCTCCTCGCTCATGTCGGGCGCCGGCCCGCCACCCGCCAGGACGAGGACGAGGTCGTACGGATCGACCGACTTCAGGCCGGGGGCCGGCGCGAGCGCCTCGGAATCGTCCACCGGTGCCCATTGGACATCGAGGATGGTGATGGGCTCACGCTTGTTGAGCGCGTCGGACATCCGCCCGTCGATCAGCATGCGGCCGAGGAGGCGCCACTCCTCGGTGAGACCTTCGAACGGGGTCCCCTGCTCGACCGGGGCCGACGGCGCGGCCTCGACCGACGCCTCCGGGGTCTTCTTCCGCTTCAGGAAATCGAACGGCACGTCATTCCTCCGCCGATCCGGAATTCTCCCGGATCGTCTCGACCACGCCGGCATCCGCGAGGGTGGTGGTGTCGCCGAGGACGCGGCCTTCGGCGATGTCGCGCAGCAGGCGGCGCATGATCTTGCCCGATCGCGTCTTGGGCAGGTCCGGCACGAACAGCAGAGACTTCGGGCGGGCGATCGGGCCGATGACGGTCGCCACGTGCTCGCGCAGGGCGATGGCCAGCGCGTCGGACGGCTCCTGGTCCGCCTTCAGGATGACGAAGGCGAAGATGGCCTGCCCGGTGATCTCGTCCTTCTTGCCGACCACGGCGGCCTCGGCGACCGACTTGTGGTCGACCAGGGCGGATTCCACCTCGGTCGTGGAGATCCGGTGGCCGGCCACGTTCATGACGTCGTCGACCCGGCCGAGCAACCAGAGATACCCGTCCTCATCGCGCTTGGCGCCATCGCCCGCGAAATACATCCCCGGGAATCGCGCCCAGTAGGTCTGCCGGTAGCGCTCGGGGTCACCGTAGATGCCGCGAAGCATCGCCGGCCACGGCCGCTTGAGGACGAGATATCCGCCACCTCCGAGCGGGACCGACTTGCCGTCCGCGTCGACGACATCGGCGTCGATGCCCGGGAACGGGAACGTGGCGGATCCCGGCTTCGTGGCGGTCACGCCGGGGAGTGGCGAGATGAGGATCTGGCCGGTCTCGGTCTGCCACCAGGTGTCGACGATCGGCGCCTCGTTGCGGCCGATGTGCTCGCGGTACCACAGCCAGGCTTCCGGGTTGATCGGCTCACCGACCGAGCCCAGGAGCCGGAGTGTCGACAGGTCGTGGCCGGCCGGCCAGTCGGTGCCCTGCTTCATGAACGCCCGGATCGCGGTCGGCGCGCAGTACAGGATCGAGACCTTGTAGTCCTCGACGATCTGCCACCAGCGGTCCCAGGCCGGGGTGTCCGGCGCGCCCTCGTACATGATGCTGGTCGTCGCGTTCGCCAGCGGGCCATAGACGATGTAGCTGTGGCCGGTGACCCAGCCGATGTCGGCGGCGCACCAGTACACGTCGTCGGGCTTGATGTCGAAGATCGCCCAGTGGCTGAACGACGTGCCGACGAGGTAGCCACCGGTCGTGTGGAGGATGCCCTTGGGCTTGGCGGTCGTCCCGGAGGTGTAGAGCAGGTAGAGCATGTGCTCGGACTCGACCGGCACGACCGGGCAGTCGTCGGACTGGCGGTCGACGATGTCATGCCACCAATGGTCGCGGCCTTCGACCATCTCGACGTCATGGCCGGTCCGCCTGACGACGATCGCGGCTTCGATCGTCGAGGTGTCGGCGAGAGCCTCGTCGGCGTGCTCCTTGAGCCCGACCGCCTTGCCGCGCCGGTAGCCGCCGTCGGCGGTGATGAGCACCTTCGCCCCACAGTCGTTGATCCGGCCGGACAGCGCCTCGGCGGAGAAGCCCCCGAAGACGACCGTGTGCGGGGCGCCGAGCCGCGCGCAGGCGAGCATCGCGATCGGCAGCTCCGGGATCATCGGCATGTAGATCGCGACCCGGTCGCCCTTGCCGACGCCGAGCTCCTTGAGCGCGTTGGCGGCCTTGCTGACCTCGCGCTGGAGATCGCCGAAGGTGAGCGTCCGGGTGTCGCCCGGCTCGCCGATCCAGTGGTAGGCGACCTTGTCCCCGAGGCCGCGCTCGACGTGACGGTCGACGCAGTTGTAGGCCACGTTGAGCTCACCGCCGGTGAACCACTTGGCGAACGGGAGGTCCCATTCGAGCGTCGTCTCGAACGGCGTCGACCAGTCGATCCGCTCGCGCGCCCGCTTCGCCCAGAACGCCTCGAAGTCGGCGTCGGCCTCGAGGTAGAGGTCGGCCGTGACGTTCGCCTGGGCCAGCGAAGGCCGGATCCGGCGGGAAGAGCCGGGATTCCGCCATCAGGTTCTCGATCTCGGGCGGCGGGAGGGGTTGCTCGACGCTCACGGGGTATCTCCGATGTCGAAGCCGACTGGCGGGGTCATCCTACCGCGCCGCCCCCGTCGCGGTCGGGCTCAGTCGGTGTCGGCGGCCAGGTCCGATTCGTCGGGGCCAAGGTCCTGCTGCAGGTCGCCGTTATCGTTGCGGGCGAGGACGACCCGCTGCGGCCGCGGCATCTCGATGCCGTGCTCCTTGAAGGCGGCGAGCAGGCGCTTGCGGAAGTCGCCGGCGGCGGCCCATTGGTCGGCCGCCCGGACGGTGCCCAGGATCTTGAGCGTGATGCCGTTCTCGGCGAGCGCCTGGACCCGCTCGACGCGCGGCGCCTCGAGGACGCGCCGCTTCCAGACCGGGTCGCCGGCCATCTCGCGGCCGACGTTGTCGACCACCTCGATCGCCTTGTCGACGTCGGTGCCGTAGGCGACCGTCACGTCCTGGTTGATGCGCGCCCAGACCCGGGTCATGTTGGAGGCGACCTTGATCTCGCCGTTCGGCACCGTGTGGACGACGCCGTCGAGGTCGCGCAGGGTCGTCCGCCGCAGCGTGAAGTCCTCGACGGTCCCGGCCACGCCCGCGACCCGGACGACATCGCCCCGGCCGAACTGGTTCTCGATGAGGATGAGCGAGCCGTTGAGGTAGTCGCGGACGAGGAACTGGGCCCCGAAGCCGACGGCGATGCCGACGACCCCGAGCCCCGCCACCGCGGGACCGATGTCGAGCCCGATCTGGCCGAGGATCATCAGGCCCGGCGATGATCACGATGAAGAACTGGAGGGTGTTGGCCCCCAGCGCGTCGAGCGTGTCCATCCGCTTCTTGAGCTCGACCGCGCTCAGTTCCTGGGCCGTCCCCTCGGTCGCCTCGCGGTCGAGCAGGGTCTTGACGATGCCGTGGACGAACAGGCGGGCGAGCCGCAACGCGATGAACGCGGCCACGACGATGACGAGGACCGGCAGCACCTCCTGGCGCAGGAACGGCAGCAGGTCACTCCAGGGCTTCTTTTCGAAATCGGGCATCGCAGCACAGCCTAGCGTGCGGCCCGATCGAGGTCATGCCCAGCGTGGCGCCGGACGGCCCCGGCGAAGGCGGCGCCGAGCACCGGAGCGAGCGCACCTCAAGGTGCGTGAGCGAGGAGCGCAGCGCGCCAACGCGCGCCCGGGTCGTCCCGCGCCACGCCGATGTGACCGCCGCGCCGTCAGGCGGCGGCGCCGCCGAGGCGGACGGAGATCGCGGCGGCGGCCTCGCGGGCCTGCGCGGCCAGCTCGGGGATGCGCCGCGGGGTGAGCCGGAAGGCCGGCCCCCAGATGTCGACCGCGGCGATGACGTTGCCCCGCGCGTCGTGGACGGGCGCCGCGACCGCGTTGAGCCCGAGCTCGTACTCGCCGATCGCGGTCGCGTAGCCGCGCCGACGGATGCGGGCCAGCTCCTCGAGCAGCGGCTCGAGCTCGACGATGGTCCGCTCCGTGTAGCTGACCAGGCCGCGACGGACGACGCGCAGGACCTCGCGCTCGGCGAGCGACGACAGCAGGACCTTGCCCGAGGCGACGCAGTGGAGCGGCGTCGCGCGCCCGGTCCAGTCGCCGACGGCGATGAGGTTCGGGCCCGTCGACCTGGGCGACCGCGAGCATCGTGTCGCCGTCGAGGATGCCGAGCCCGGTCGTCTCGTGGGTGAGCCGGGCCAGGCGCTCGAGTTCCGGGCAGGGCGATGCCGCGCAGGTCGAGCGTCCGTTCGGCGCGTTCGGCGAGGCGGATGACGACGAGCCCGAGCCGGTACTTGCCGGTCTCCTCGTCCTGCTCGACGAGGCCGCGCTTCTGGAGCGTGGCGAGGAGGCGGGACGCGGTCGACTTGTGCAGCCCGAGCCGGCGGGCCAGCTCGGTCACGCCGGCCTCCCCCTGGGTCTCGCCGAGGGCGAGCAGGAGCGCCGCCGCCCGGTCGACCGAGCGGACGGCGTTGCCGTCGAGGACCATCCCGCCCGGGCCGTTCAGCCGGCGCCCGGATGCGACATCGCCGCCGTGTCGGTTCGGGACCGACCGTCGCCGTGGGCCCGCGCCTCGAGGGCGGCGTCGAGCGAGTCGGAGAAGATCGACACGACGCGGTCGACGATGTCGCCCTGGGCGTGCGCCTCGCAGATGAACCACGGCTCGCGCGAGTCGGGCTCGGGCATCGCGCCGCGAGCGTGCATCCCGACCGCGATCGCGTCGTACAGCTCGTGGTCGGTCGTCGCCCAGTCGCGGTACTCGGACGCCTCGACCTCGGGAACATGATCCCGAACATCGACGGGTGGCCGGTGAAGTGGTACGGCAGCCCGGTCGGGTTGAGGACCTCGCGCAGGCCGTCCTGGACGCGCCGGCCGGTGGCGTGGATCGTCTCGAGCGCGTTCGTGTCGCGCAGGATCTCGAGGGTCTTGACCGCGGCCGCGGCGGCGACCCGGTTGCCGGCGTACGTGCCGCCGTGGCTGACCTTGTCGGGCAGGACGCTCATGACCTCCTCGCGGCCACCGAACGCCGCGGCCGGATAGCCGTTGCCCATCGCCTTGGCGTACGTCGCGAGGTCCGGGCGTGATCCCGAAGTACTCGGCCGCGCCGCCCTTGGCGAAGCGGAAGCCCGTCTTGACCTCGTCGAAGATCAGCAGGATGCCGAATTCCTCGGTCAGCGCCCGCATCGCCTGGTGGAAGCCGGGCTTGGGCATGATCCCCTGGGCGTTGCCGAGGACCGGCTCGACGATGATCGCGGCGATCTCCTCGCCGCGTGCCTCGAACAGCGTCCGGAGCGCGCTCGATGTTGTTGTAGCGGGCCGGGATGATCGTGTCGGCGACGGCATCCGGGATGCCCCGGCCCCAGGCCAGGCGCGACCGGCGCGTCCGCGTCGCCCAGCTCGGACATGTCGTCGGGTGCCGACGCTGATCAGGGCGTAGTCGTGGACGCCGTGGTACTGGCCCTCGAACTTCACGATCTTGTCGCGGCCGGTGTAGGCCCGGGCGACCCGCATCGCGTGCATCGTGGCCTCGGTGCCGGACACGGTCATGCGGGCCTTGTCCACCCAGCCGGTCAGCTCCTTGACCAGCTCCATCGCGCGGACCTCGTCCTCGCTGGTCAGCGAGAAGCTGACGCCGCGGCGCATCCGCTCGTTGACGTAGTCGTCGACCCGGTCGTCGCCGTGGCCGAGGATGACCGGCCCATAGCCCATCCGCAGGTCGACGAACTCGTTGCCGTCGATGTCCCAGACCATGCCGCCCTTGCCACGATCGACGTAGATCGTGTCCTCGCCCCACGCTCGGAAGTTCGAGTCCGTGCCACCCGGCATCGTCTCGCAGCGCGCGCGCGGTACAGCGCGGACTGGCGTCTCGCGGCGGAGTCGCGGGGCGGGGCGTGGCGGCGGGCTCGGTGGCCATGATCTGTCCTCGAGTCTGGGGAGTCGGCGGCCCGGTCCGCGGGACGGGCGTTGCGCACAGTGGGACAGGGACGCCCGCATCGTGCCATAGCGCCGTTGACGCTCGTCAACGCGATTTTCGTCCCGATCGACAGGTCACGACGTACGAATCCCGCACACGTGAGGCGTCGTGAGCGCGTGAACCGTTCGCCGGCGGGCATGTCACCATGCCTGGGTGCTGGGAGCCAGGGACGTGCCGGATCGCGGTCGGAACCGCATCAGCTACTGGCTGCGCGGCGATCGGCCCGTGCGTCGATCCGCCGCTCGACGGCTCGAGCGACGGCCGATGTCGTCATCATCGGGGGCGGGTTCACCGGGCTGTGGACGGCGATCGCGCTGACCGACACGGATCCGGCGCTGCGGGTCGATCGTCCTCGAGGCGGAGACCGTCGCCTTCGGGGCGAGCGGGCGGAACGGCGGCTTCTGCGAGGCGTCGCTGACCCACGGCCTGGCCAACGGGATCCGCCACTTCCCCGACGAGCTGGAGCGGCTCGAGGCCGAGGGCGTGGCCAATCTGCACGGGCCTCGATCGACGTTCACGCGCGACGCACGGCATCGACTGCGACCTCGAGGAGACCGGCACGCTCACCCTGGCCGACCAGCCGCACCAGGTCGACGAGTTCCGGGCCTGGGTCGACGAGGCCGCCGAGTACGGCGAGGACGCTCGAGTTCCTCGACCGCGACCGCGTCCGCGACCGAGGTCCACTCCCCGCTCTGGCAGGCCGGCCTGCTACCGGCCGCCCGGCCGCGACGTCCTGCTCGACCCGGCCAAGCTGTGCCGCGGCCTCGCCCGCGTCGCCGCGCGAGCGAGGCGTCCGGATCCACGAGCGCACGCGGGTCGACGCGCCTCGAGCGGCGTCGCCGGCGGGGTCGTCGTGTCGCACCGGCGAGCGGCGCCACGATCCGGGCCGACCAGGTCGTCGTCGCGACGTCGGCCTACTCCGGCTGGCTGCGCCGGCTGCGGCCGCTGTTCGTGCCGGTCTACGACTACGTCCTCGTCTCCGAGCCGCTGACGCCCGACGAGCGGGCGTCGATCGGCTGGGCCGCGGCGCCAGGGCCTGTCCGACGCCAACAACCAGTTCCACTACTTCCGGCTGACCGCCGACGACCGGATCCTGTGGGGCGGCTACGACGCGATCCACTACTTCGGCAGCCGGGTCGGCCCCGAGCTCGACCGGCGGCCGGCGACGTTCGAGAAGCTCGAGGCGCAGTTCTTCCGGGCCTTCCCGCAGCTCGAGGGACTGCGTTTCCCGTACCGCTGGGGCGGCGCGATCGACACGACGACGCGGTTCACCGTCACCTTCGGCCAGACGATGGGCGGCCGCGTGACCTACGCGCTCGGCTACACGGGGCTGGGCGTCGGGGCGAGCCGCTGGGCGGGCGGCGTCGTCCGCGACTTCATCCTCCGCCCCGACGAGGACCGCTTGTCAGCTGCGGCTCGTCGCGAGCCCGCCCATCCCCTTCCCGCCCGAGCCGCTCCGCTCGGTGGCGGTCGAACCTCGTCCGCCACGAGCTCGACCGCGCGGACCGCAACGAGGGCCGCGCGCTCGATCCTGCTGCAGACGCTCGACGCGCTCGGGATCGGCTTCGACTCGTAGCCTGGGTCGAGACCGCGGTCAGACGGGCGTGGCCAACCAGGTCGGCAGTTCGCGGCTGAGCGTGGCGAGCGGCAGCGATCCGTGGCCCAGCACGGCATCGTGGAACGCCCGGAGGTCGAAGCCCGAGCCGTCACGGGCGGTCAATCTCGGCGCGGAGCCGCTCGATCTCGCGCTGGCCGATCTTGTAGGTCAGCGCCTGGCCGGGCCAGCCGATGTAGCGGTCGGTCTCGATGACCGCGTCCGTCTCGGACAGCCCGGACGTCTTGCAGGAAGTCGATCGAGCGCTGGCGCGGCCAGCGCAGGGCGTGCAGCCCGGTGTCGACGACGAGTCGAGCCGCCCGCCAGGCCTGGGCGTCGAGCATCCCGAACCGCTCGCGCTCGTCGCGGAACAGGCCCATCTCGTCGGCGAGCCGTTCGCTGTAGAGGCCCCAGCCCTCGACGTAGGCGCCGCCGACCATCCGGGCCCCGAGCCGTCGGAAGGTGTTGAGGTTCGGGTTCTCCATCTCGAGGGTGATCTGGAAATGGTGCCCCGGCGCAGCCTCGTGGTACGTCGTCGTGGCCAGCTTCGTGTACTTGCCGGCTCGGCAGGTCGTAGCCGTTGGCGTAGTAGATCCCGGGTCGCGACCCGTCCGGAGCCGGCGGGTAGTAGTAGGCGAATGGCGCGTCCTTCTCCTTGTACTCCTCGACCGCCCGGACCTCGCAGCGCCGCCCGGGGCAGGACGCCGAAGTAGCGCGGCGCGAGCGCCATCGCCCGCGTCGATGTCCTCCCTCGCGCGTGCGACGAGCTCGTCCTTGGTCTTCGGACTGTTGCCCGGGTCGATCGCGAGGGCGGCCCGATAGGCGGCCGTGTCGTCGCCGAACCCCGCGGCGGCGGCGATCACGCGGCGTTCGGCTTCGATCGTTCTCGAGCTCCTCGAGGCCGATGCGATGGACGGCCTCGGGGTCGAGATCGAGCGTCGTCCAGCTCCGGATCGCCGTCCGATAGAGGGTCTCGCCGTCGGGCGCCGACCAGAGCCCGGGGTCGTCGCGCGTGCCGGCCAGGTAGTCGCCGCTGAGCGCGTCGAGGAACGACCGGTCGGCCGGGTAGACCACATCGCGGACGACCTCGCGGACGCGCTCGCGGTCCGCGTCTGTCGCCACCTGGACCATCGACGGCACGATCGCCGACTCGATGGGGACGGCGAGCATCCGCTCGATCTGGGCGATGGTCCGCTCCGCAACGATGCGCGGCGCCGTCAGGCCGCTGGCGAGCCCGTCGCGCAGGATGGCCTCGTTGGCGGCCATGAACGCCGGATACGCATGCAGGCGAGCCAGGAACGCCTCGAGTCGCTCGGGCGTGTCCGCCGGCTGGAACTGGGTCAGTTGGGGCAGGAGCTGCTGCGGGCCTCCCATCTGGTCGACCACACGAAGCTGATAGAGGCCCTGGTCGTCCTCCTCGATGTGCAGGTCGGCGATGACCCGGAGCATGTCCCGGGTGATCCGTTCCTCGGTCGACAGCCCGTCGGTCTCGATCGCGGACGCGTCCGCGCCGGTCTGCTCCATGAGCGACCGGGCCTTCGCCCGGCCGGCGGGTCCCGGATCGTCGAGTCGGTCTGCGTAGCGTTCGTCGCCATAGAAGGTCGCGGTCGTCGGCTGGAGGGCGAGGATCGATTCCCAGAATCGTTCGGCGAGCGCGTCGACAGACGCGGGATCGGGATCTGGCAGGGTCACGGATGGTCTCCTGTCGGGATGGCGGGCGCTCTCGCGCCGCGACGGTGCTGTGCTCGCTAGCCTAGCGCTCGCGCGTCCGGGTCGCCCGGTTCAGCCGTCGAAGAGCGGCATCTGTTCGTTGCCGCGTTGCGTGGTCGGGTCGAGGCCGAGGTACGGCTCGAGGTCGGCGAGGTCGAGCGGGTCGCGGGCGAGGAATGCCCGGAGCTGGTCGGATCGAACGATGTGCCACGTCCCGGCGTCGAGCGCCGCGCGGAGCAAGGGCGAGCGCGCCAGCTTGAAGCGGACGAGATCGGTCCGGGCGGGGTCGACGACGAGGAAACGGATGAGCGCGTCGTCGGGCGGGATCCGCACGTGCCGTCGGAGCAGGGGCTCCCCGAGCATCGCGGTCCATTCGACCTCGAACAGGAACGCGATCTTGCTCCGGACGTACCAGATCCCGTCGACCTCCGCGAGGTCCTCGGCCGATGGGCCGATCCCACCGAGATAGAGCCGCCGTTCGCCGGGTTCGAGCAGATCGCCGAGCAAGCCGCCGTCGTGTCGTCGGGTCTGCTCGCGCTGGCCGATCCAGATCTTCATCCCGAGTCGATGGCCGGCCGTCGCGATCGTCGCGAGCAGTTCCGTATGCTCCTGGCTGCGGGCCAGCAGGTCGTCGTCGGTGACGATCCGGTCGGGCGTGCTCGTCGGACTGCGATAGCTCGCCAGGCAGGCGCGGATCAGGGCGTCATCGGCCAGGTCGTGTCCGGTGAACATCGTCGCCATCCGCTCGTGGAACGCGGTCTCCGAGATCGGCCCGGCGGTGGACAGCAGGCTGTACACCGCCCACTCGACCCGGTCCGCGAGCGGCGCGGCGGCGGCGGCGAGATCGTCCGGATCGGACAGCCACCAGCGGCCGGGTTCGATCTCGGTCAGGCGGCGGGGCCGCGCACCGGCGAGGGCATCGTGGATGAGCCCGTCGAGGTGCTCGACGCGGTCGACGCTCTCGCCGAGATCCGCCAGCGCGTGACGCCGCAGCTGTCCGGCACGGTCCAGCCCGACCAGGATCTCGCCGAGGAGCCGTTCGGCGGTCGCGGGTTCGCCGCGAGCGCGGAGGGTCTCGATCGTCGTGTCGACGACCACCCGGGTCGCGTCGATGGCTGAGAACGGTCGGTCGTCGACATGTTCCGGCGGCGCGAACAACCGACCACTGGGGACGACGTCGGGGTCGCCCGCGCCGCCCGGGATCGGGTCGAGGCCCACGTTCGCCCGCGTCCGGGCCCCGGGTGGCAGGCGTCCGCCGGGTGGCAGGAGCTCGACGATGGATGCCGCGTCCTCGCCGGCGTCGGCGAGTCGTGCGCCGAGCAATCGGTAGCCGGCGCTCGCCCCACCGAGGACCGTGGCGACGATGCCCTCCGCACCGCCATCGACGAATTGGACCACGCGTCCGTCGCGGGCAAGGGCCGGCTCCACCGCCCGGAGAGCGGTCTCGATGGCGGTCGCCTGACGGCTCCACGGGACGCGGAACGACGCCCCGGCCAGCCCATCGACCGGCAGGAGCGATGCGGCCTCCCGCCCGAGGACCCACGCGGTGGCGTGATACGCCGCCGCCAGGCGCTCGAGACTCGGGCGCATCGGCGGCTGGCCGAGGACCAGGCGGACCCTCGGCGTCTCGGTCGTGCGGCCGTAGGCGTTCGGGTCGTCGCGAAGGGCGACGAAGCCGGCCGGACCGGTCAGACCCAGGAAGGCCGTCGCGGCACCTTCGCCAAGGCTTCGCAGATCCTCACCGAGCCGTGCCTGGATCGGTCCCTGGGTCGCCGTATCGAGCCGCTGGATGAACCCCCTGACGCCCCGGAACGCGTCCTCGAAGGCGAGCCACGGGTTGCGCTCCCGGAACTGCGTCCCGGTCTGGGGCCGGACATGGCCGGACGAGACACGGAGAGCGGCACTGCGGCCGGGGCCGGTCCCGAGGCGGCTGGCGGGCAGGATGGCGTGGAGCAGCGCCAGCCGCAGGGCCGCCATCACGGGCGCGGCGCGCAGGTCGCTCTCGATCCGCTCCAGGATCGCGCCGAGGCCCACGAGCTGGCGGCCGGTGTGCAGATCGAGCAACTCGTCGGGCAGGCGGTCGGCGCCGGCGATCTCCGGGAATCGGGCGAGGAGCGAGGTCCGCATCGCCTCGGCTCCGGCATCGGCGGTGACCCGCTTCATGTCGTCCGCGTCGAGCGGGGCCTGGCGGAGTTCCGAGCCGCCGCGCTGATCGCGGCAGACCGAGCACCGGTAGTGCCGGGCGACGGGTCGCATCCGTCCGGCGATGCCGGCGTCGTCGTCCACCGCCCAGACGACCTCGTCGATGACGAGGGTCCGGCCGCAGGTCGCGCAGCGGGTCGCGAACAGCTCACCGATGGACACCTTCAGGCTCGACTCGCGGCGTGGCGAGGCGGCCAGACCCTGGAAGGCCGCGTCGAGGTGACGGACGTCCGGCGGGCGCAGCACCACCTCGGCGAGCATCCGGTTGAGCGGGCTCGCCTCGAGCGAGACGGCCCGGCGCTGGCGGTCGATGGCGGCGCGAGCGACCCAGCCGCCCCGGCCGAACAGGTCCGCCACGACCTCGCCGGGGCCGGTGTGGGCCTCGATCCGGGCCGCGACGAGGCCGGCCGGCGGCGCGGGCGCGAGGCGGTCGAAGACGGGTAGCGCGAAGCCCGGCTGGGCGTCATGGGGTCCGCGACCGGTCATCGGACAGATGCTAGCCGACGCACGGTAGGCTTGATCGATGCATGACCCAGTGACCGACTTGGCGACGGTCCCCCCGACGCCCATCCATCCAGCCGTGATCGCCGCGCGCTCATCGATCACTCGGATCGCCGCCGACCTGTCGCCCATCGACGACGCCACCCTGGAGCGGCCGTGGCGCTGGCGGCCGACCGATCCGGACGACCTCGAGCTGCGCTATGGCTTCTACGCCATCCACGAGCGGATCGAGGGCGCGATCGGCGCCATCGCCATCGGCGACTCGTCCGGGACGGACCCGCTGGGACCCGCGGTGCCGGCCCTGCGTGCCCTGACCGCGGCGCGCTGGGAGCTTCATGGGGCGCTCGCCGGCCTCGACGGGACGGCGTTCGACGCGGATCCCGGCGGCGGCGAATGGACGATCCGGGCGACGCTCGGGCACGTCCTCGGCGGGCAGCTGTCGTACGGCTGGTACAACGCCTGGTACCTCGCGAAGCCCCTGCCCGTCGGCGTGGTGGTCCGGCCGCCTGAGACGGTATTCCCGCCCGAACCGACCGAGGAGGAGCTGGGCGGAGGAACACCGGCCGAGGTCGCCGCCCGGCTCGACGAGATCGCGGATGCCTCGATCGTCGCGAACGCGGCGCTCGACGCGGCATCGCTCGAGGTCGGCGCGCGCTGGGCCGGGCTGCCCGTCACCATCGGCTTCCGGTTGGGCCGCTACGGCTCGCACGTCCGCGAGCACACGGTCCAGGTGGACAAGACGCTGGCCATGCTCGGCCGCGAGCCGACCGAAGCGGAACGACTCGTCAGGCTGGTCCTTGCGACCTACGGCCGGCTCGAAGCGCTGGTCGTCGCGCGGCCTGCGGCCGAGCTGGATCGGGCGTTCGCGGACGGATCCAGCGCGATCGACGAACTTGCTGCGGCCGTGGCCGCCGCCGACGCGACGGCTTCGAGCGTCACGGCGGCGGCTCGAGGCTGACCGTCGCGCTCGTTCCTCGCGGGAACACATTCGCAACAGCCGAGGGCAGGTCCCGCGGGATCTGTCGGAATCAGCTGCCAGCCACGCTCGGATATCCGTATCGGACGTCTCAGGGAGCGTCCAGGCTGAGAGTTAGCCCGGAGGCCTACGGCTCGTCGAGCTCGTCGGGCTCGTCCTCGAAGGCCTCGTCGGTCGTGGACTCGGGCGGCAGGACGCGATCGAGGTCCTCGATCTCGTCGTCCTCTTCGTCGTCCTCGAGGTCGTCCTCGAGGTCCATCTCCTCGCGCACGAGCGTGCCCTTGGTGTACGGGCGCAGGTCGGTCGACTTGGCGGCTGTCGGAAAGCTGACCTTGCCGTAGTTCGCCGGGTCCTGGAAGATCTCGCGGACGATGATCCGGACGTCCTTGTCGCCGAGCGAGGTGACGCCCGCCGCGTACTTGTTGCCGTCGGCCATGAGCTTGAGCAGGCGCGCGGCGACCCGCGGTTCGACGACACCGATGCGGACGCCGTTCGAATGCGCGATGAGGCGGTTGCCCTCGGGCGTCAGCTCGACCGCGTCGCCGGGATTGACCTGTGCGAGTTCACGCGGGGACGCGAGGTCGGTGAGGAACGCGAAGCCGGTCTTGCCGGTCTCTTCGACGAAGATGCTGACCGGCGCCTTGCTGCCGGCCTGGGCCGGGACGGTCTGCTCGCCGGCGGCGACGAGAAGCATCTTGAGCCGGTCGATGTTCCGCTCGGCGATCCGGTTCGTCGGGTCGAGCGCCAGGGCGGTCTGGTAATGCTCACGCGCGGACCCGAGCTCGCCGAGCTCCCAGAGCGACTTGGCGAGGCGATTCTCGGCCTCGGCATCCGGTCCGAGCTCGAGCAGTCGGCGGTTCGTGGCCGCAGACTCCGCCCACTCGGCGGCCGTCGCCTGGGCGATCGCGAGATCCGCCAGCTGCCGCTTCTGTCGGTTCAGGTTGACGGGGCTCTGGGCCTGGGTCTCGACGTCGGGGAAGGTCACGAGGCGGTCGTCCTTTCGGGGCGCGGCGGGGTTCGGAGCGAGGTCGGAAGGCTCATGGGCGCGCGGTCACGCGGCACCGCTGGGCGGACATGCTTTCTAGCACCGTCCGGCCGGGACGTCAAACGGGCACGGCCCGCAGCAACAGGTTCCAGGCGACCACGATCGCCCCGAGTCCGGCCAGCAGCGCGACCCGGCCGATCCAGCGGCGATCGCGTCGTCGCGACGGCGTGGTGCTGATGAAGGCATCCCACAGATAGAACACGAGCGTGAGCACGGCGGGCCCGACCAGCAGTGCGATGCCCATCGCCCGCAGCGCGGCCGCCGCGATGGCGATCGCCGCCGCATAGGTCAGCGCCGCCCAGAGCGCGTCACGGACATCCGAGGTGCGCAGCGAGGCGGCCCGGTACCCCAACAAGCCGGCGACCAGTGCGTCGGCCGCGGCCAGGATCAGCAGATTGACTTCGCTCAGCGCGTTACCCGACTGGGCGAGACCACCGGGGACCATCGCGGCGACCCCGGTGAAGGCGAGGAACGCGACGAGCAGGAGCGTGACCAGCACGGACGTCCGATCGTCCGTCGTGAGCTTCGTGAGGCCGTGGTTGATCCGGCTCTCGAGTTCGAGCGTCCGCTCGACGATGAGCCAGGTGACCGCGAGGGCGGGCGCCAGCCACAGCCCGAACGGCACCAACCGGATGGCACCCAGACAGGCGACCGCCGCGACCGACGGCAGGATGACCGACTCGATCGGGACGCCGAACCAGGCCTGGACGGGAGCGGCCTCATCGTGCAAGGACCTGGAGCGTGCCCAGCAGCATCGCCCCCAGCAGCGCAGCGGCGCACAGCCAGATGAGCGGCGGCTCGAGGAGGCGTGACAGGCCGACCAACGTGACCGCCACGAACGCGAGGTCGCGGCGGGCCGGTCGGTCGTCCATGCCGGCGATGGTACGTGAGCCGCTCATCGGGCCATCAGACGCGACCGGGCTTGGCCGCGACCCAGGCGAGCAGGTCGGCCCGTGAGCGCGTGTTGAGGACGGCGTCCGGCGTGATCCACGCCCGGCGCGCCTGGCTGACGCCCCAGCGGACGTAGTCCAGCTCGCGGATATCGTGGGCGTCGGAGTCGATCGAGACGAGGCAGCCCAGACCGACTGCGCGCCGCGCCCGCTCGACGGCCAGATCGAGTCGCGGTGGCGAGCCGTTCATCTCGAGGGCGGTCCCCGTCCGTGCCGCTTCGGTGTAGACGGCATCCCAGTCGAGGTCGAGGTCGTCACGCTCACCGATCTTCCGGCCTGACGGATGGGCGATGACGTCGACGTGCGGGCTGCGGATGGCGTTGAGTGTCCGCTGCGTCAGTTCCGCCCGCGACTGGCGACGGCCGACATGGACGGACGCGACGACCAGGTCGAACCGTTCGAGCAGCTCGTCCTCGAAGTCCAGGGTCCCGTCGGCACGGATCTCGAGCTCGCAGCCGTGAAGGAGCCGAAAGCCCTCGGCCGGGGTCGCGGTCGGCGCGGTCCCGGCAGCCTCCTCTGCCGCGAACCTGGCGTTGAGCGCGGCGAGGATCCCGACCTGCTCTGCGACCCGGTCCGGCGTCAGGCCGCGCGCGATCGCCAGCGACTGTGAATGGTCGGTCAGCACCTGGTAGGCATAGCCGCGCGCCCGGGCGGCCTCGGCCATGACCTCGATCGCGTGGTGACCGTCCGACCAGTCGGAGTGGCTGTGGAGGTCGCCGCGCAGGTCGTCGAGACGGACGAGGGGCGGCAGTCGACCGGCCAAGGCGGCCTCGATCTCGCCGCCGTCCTCGCGCAGCTCGGGCTCGATGAATGGCAGTCCGAGGAAGGCGTAAGCGTCGGCCTCGGTCGCGAACGTGCGCAACTCGGCGTCGGCACCGACCAATGGCTCGCCATCCTCGCCGATCCGCAGGAAGCCCTTCTCGGACAGGCTCCAACCCTGGTCGCGGGCCATCGCCCGGAGCCGGACGTTGTGCTCCTTGGATCCGGTGAAGTGGATGCGGTACGTGCCGGCCTCACCGGGCGGCATGACCATGAGATCCGCCTGCGGGCCACGCTGGATCCGGATCGCCGCCTTGTAGCCACCCCGGTTGATGATCGAATCGACCATCCCGAACGAGGTGAACGCATCGATCAGAGTGGCCGGCTGATCGGTCTCGGCCAGGAGGTCGAGGTCGCCGATCGATTCCTTGCGGCGCCGGAACGAGCCCGCCGGTTCGAGCGAGCGGACGCCCGGCGTGGCCCCGAGACCATCGATGAGCCCGGTCAGCAGGTCCTCGGCACGATCGAGGCGCATCCGGTCGAAACGTTGATCGAGCCGGGCGATGCCTTCGAGGACGAGTGCCTCGGTCCGGGCCGACATGCCCCGGACCGTCCGGAGCCGGCCCTCCTCCGCGGCCCGGCGCAGGTCGTCGACGGTCTCGATGCCGAGCTCGGTGTTGAGCTGGCGTACGGTCTTCGGCCCGAGGCCCGGGATCTGGAGGATCTCGATCAGGCTCGGCGGCACCTCGGTCCGGAGGCGGTCGTAGACGGCCATGTGGCCAGTCGTCGCGATCTCCCGGATCTTGTCCGAGATGGCCTTGCCGACCCCCGGGATCGTCGGCGGGTCGCCCGCGCGGTAGGCGGACACGAGGTCGACCGGGCTGCGACCGATCGCGTCCGCGGCGCGGTGGTAGGCGACGGTCTTGAAGACGAGTTCGCCCTTGAGTTCGAGCATGTCGCCGATCTCGTGGAAGATGCGGGCGAGATCGCCGTTGGTCAGGTCGGGCACATCATCGGTCACCGCCCGATGGTAGTCGGTCAGGCGGCGACGACCCGGTCGCGACCCGCCCGCTTGGCGCGATAGAGCGCAGTGTCGGCCTGGCCGATGAGATCGGCGATCGGCTGGTCCGCCTGGCGGGCGACGGCCACGCCGACCGAGACGCTCACGCCCGGCACACCGAGCCGCGACAGGTCGAGCGATGTCACGGACGCCCGGACGCGCTCCCCTACCTCGAGCGCGATCTCGGGACTCGGGTTGCGCAACAGGACGACGAATTCCTCGCCACCGTAGCGCGCCGGCACGTCGTCCTCGCGGACGGCCGCCACGATGGCACCACCGACCGCGCGGAGGACCTCGTCGCCCGTCGTGTGACCGTACGTGTCATTGAGGACCTTGAACTTGTCGATGTCGATCATCAAGACGCCGACCGCGTCGCCCGACCGTCGACGCCGTGCCAGCAGGCCGCAGAACTCGTCGAAGTAGCGTCGGTTCGGGAGCCCGGTCAGCGCGTCGGTCGAGGCCTGCGCCTCGGCCGCCCGCAGCGAGTACGCCCGCGACAGGGCGGACGACGCTTCGCCGGCCGCGCCCGTCAGGAGCCGCCGGTCGGTCTCCGACCACGAGCCGGGCGTTCGATGGGACAGGACGATCGCCCCGATGACGCGGTCGTCCACGGTCAGCGGCGCGGCCAGGGTGTCGGACAGCCCATAGACCTGGCGGGCCCGGGCGGCGATCCGCTCGGCGACGAGTTGCCGGTCACGAGGCACGCGCGCCGCCACCGCCAGCGGCCCGGAGGAGACGGTGACCGGCGTCGCCGCGGCCAGCCGCGTGGTCCATTCGTCGAACCGGCCGCGGAGTCCGCCGGCGGCGACGGGCTGTGCGACACCGGCCACGATCGGCACGGCGACCGGCTCTCGATCGGGCGGACCGTCCCCACGGACCGGGTCCTCGAGATCGCCGATCGGCAGTCGCGTCGTGGAGTCAGGCACGCCCGGCCGAGCGCTGACCAGGGTCGCCTCGAGGACGGGCGCATCCGGACGACGCCGCGCCACCACGATGTGGTCCGCGCCGGTGGCGGCGGCGAGTTCGTCGACGATCGCGCCGAGGATCGCATCGGGCGCGACCGAGCGCGACAGGCTCGACAGGATCCGTGCGAACGATTCGGCTTCCTCGCGTCGAGAGACTTCCTGGGCGGCCACCGCCTCGCGATGGTGGATCGCCGCTGCACCGACGACGAGGACCAGGCCGACGACCGCGACGTCGATCGGTCGGGCGACGTCCGTGATGACCCGAAGGACCGCGATCAGGCCGAGCGCGAAGAACGACACGGCGAAGATCAGCCAGGCGCGTCGGATCCGACGCTCCGGGCTCAGGGCGGGTCCTCCTGGGGTCTTGCTGGGGTCGGTCACGTCAGCGACAGAGGATGGCGGAGAAGTCGACCGACGTCCATCGGTCGACCGGCCCCGCTGCGATTCAGGCCGCGGCGTCGCCGGCTCCTGCCACGTCGTGGCCGCCGTCGCGCTTCACCCGGTAGAGGGCGGCGTCGGCTGCCGCGATGAGCTCGGTGGCGGTCCGGCCCTCACCCGGGAAGGTCGCCACCCCGATCGACGCGCCGATCGGCACCGGTCCTCGCTGCTCGCCGACGAAGGCGTGGTCGCGGAACGCCCCGAGGATGCGCTCGGCCGCCCGGCGGGCGTCCTCGCCGTCGGTGTCGGGCAGGATGATCGCGAACTCGTCGCCGCCATACCGGGCCGGGATGTCCGAGGCACGCAGGGTCGAGCGGATGAGCTCGGCGGTGAAGGTCAGGACCCGGTCGCCGAAGAGGTGGCCGAACGTGTCGTTGACGAGCTTGAAATCGTCGAGATCGAGCATCAGCAGGCTGAGCGGTCGCCGCGCTCGCTGCGTGCGGACGACTTCCTCGCCGAGACGCTCGTGCAGGAAGCGGTGGTTGTAGAAGCTGGTGAGTGGATCGCGGTCGGCGAGGGCCCGGGCGTCCTCGTACAGCCGGGCGTTCTCGAGCGCCATCGCCGCCTCGTTGGCCATCGTCCGGGCCAGGCCGAGACGCTCGTCGTCGAACGAGACCGGACCGTTCGAGATCAGCTCGACGAGGCCGATGGACTGGCCCTTCGCGACGAGCGGGAGCATGGCCAGGACGGTCTTCCCGTCCCGGCGCATGAGCTCGACCTCGGCGCGGTCGGCGCCGGGGTCGTCCACATCGACGATGACGGTGATCTGCTCTTCGAGCACGCGGAGTGTCTCGGGGAACCCTGCGACGTCGTAGACCGGCTCGATCTCCTGCAGCCGGTGCGCCGGGAAATAGCCGAGCGACTCGACCCGTCCGGCCGGCCGGTCCCAGTAGCTGATGATGCACTCGTCGACGCCCATGGCCTTGGTCAGGTGGCCGGCCATCAGGTCGGCGACCTGGCGAGGGTCGAGGCTCCCCGACAGCTCGGCGCTCATGTCGAGCAGGCGACGCATCTCGCGCGCGAGATCCTGGGTCCGGATGAGCAAGCGGGCGGACCCGACCGCGGTCGCGGCACGGTCCGCGAGGATGGTCAGGATCCGCAGGTCGTCCGCGGCGAACCCGTCGAGGCCGAGCTTCGAGAGGGTGATGACCCCGATGGTCGCGCCGTCGTAGCGCATCGGGACGACCAGCATCGATTCGTCCACGTCCTCGGTGCCGGTGATCGTCGCTCCGCGCGGATCGCGGTTGGCGTCGTTGACCAGGATCGGTTCGCCGTGCTGGGCGACCCAGCCCGTGAAGCCCTCGCCGAGCTTGCACGTGAGCAGGCTCATGTCGACATGCTCGTACGCGCCGATCCTGCCCTTGAACGCGATCGGGACGACGTCGCTCGATGGCTCGACGACGTAGACCCGGGCGTTGTGATAGTCGATGATCCGGGCGGTCTCGTCGACGATCGTCGCGCCGATCCCGTCGATCGTGGTTGCCCGGCTCATCCGGGCCGACGCTGCCTGGAGGACCTCGAGCTGGGCGGCGCGAGCGACGGTCTGCTCGAGCAGTTCGGCGTTGGTCAGGGCGATGGCGGCGTGGGTCGCGAGGGTGCCCATGAACGCGACCTCGCCGCTCGTCCAGGTCCGCGCAGCGCGGGTGACTGCCGACAGCGCACCGATGACGCGATCGCCATGGACCAATGGCGCGACGAGATGGCCGGTGAAGTCGATCGCCTCGGGATAGCGTTCATCCTCGACGTGCCGGTCGGCATGGATGTCCGGCCAGGCCATGACGTGGCGCGCCCGGATGACCTCGCCGATGAGGCCCTCGTCGCGGCCGAGCGTCGGCATGTCGCGGATCGCCAGCTCGGACAGGCCGGCCCAGGCGGTCATCTCGAGGCGATCCTCGCGGGCCAGCCGTATGACGGTCGCATCGACGGCGAGGGCCCGCTTCGTCTCGTCGACGATCATCCGGACGAGCTCCGACCGATCGTGCGAGGCAGCCAGCCGCCCGACGATCCCGAGGACGCTGTCGAGCGATTCGGCAAGCTCCGCCTCCACGGGCTGAGGATGGGGTGGCGTGTCGCTGCCGGGGGGCGCATCGCGCGGCGGACGGTCGCTGCCGACGAACCGGCGGAAGATCGAACCGGTCGCACCGGATGCGGCGGTCACCCCGGGGGCGGCGGCGGATGACCCGTCCCAGACGAGCGGCTTCCCTGATCCTCCGACACGCGCGCGCACGGTCCGATGGTCGCATCGTCCCGGGCATGCGCGGAGCGGCCATGAGTACCGGGTCGGGGGGTGACCATCGTCCTGGTCCACCCTCCGTTGACCCTTTCGAAACGGTCGGACTACACTCCCCGAGCGTCGGGGTCCCTGTGGGGCCACGACCGTCAGATCCCGTATCCGAGGCCGACACATCCCCGTGGACGACGGTCCCAGTCCCGATGGCGGCGATCGCGCCGTCCATACCGTGAATCCGGTCCGTCCCGCCTCCTGACGGCTGACCGCGACCCACCGTGGTCGCGCCACCGGCGGCGGGACGTCCCGCCTGCGAGGTGGCACCCATGCTCTACCTGAGCCAGGCCATCGGCCGGCCCGTGCTGGACGCCAACGGCGATCCGCTCGGCAAGGTCGACGACCTCATCGTCGCCGTCGGCGACAGCCATCCACCCGTCACCGGGCCTGGTCGTCGTGACCGACCGCCGGCGCATCTTCCTGCCCTGGTCGCAGGTCGCCCGCTTCGACGCGTCCGGGGCCCGCCTGTCCGGCGCGACCATCGACATCACCCGGTTCGCCCAGCGCCCGGACGAGATCCTGCTGCGGACCGACCTGCTCGACAAGCAGATCGTCGACATCGACGGCCGCCGGGTCGTCCGCGTCAACGACCTGCGGCTCGACGATGTCGACGGCCGGCTGCACCTGGTCGCGGTCGACGTCGGCGCGGCGGGCCTGCTGCGCCGGCTCGGCATCGAGGGCGCCTACCGGATCCTCGCCCGGAACCTGCGCCTGCCGACGCCGGAGCGCTACATCGACTGGGAGGACGTGGACCCGGTCGAGACGAGCATCGCGTCGATCCGGCTGCGCGTCCCGCACGCTGGCCTGACCGAGCTCCACCCGGCCGACCTGGCGACCATCATCGACCAGCTCGCGCCACGCGACCGGGCCGGTGTCCTGGCCGCGCTCGACGACGAGGCGGTCGCCGACGCGATCGAGGAGATGCAGCCCGAGACCCAGGTCGAGGTGCTCGAGGGGCTGGCGCCCGAACGCGCCGCCGACATCCTCGAGGAGATGTCGCCCGACGACGCGGCCGACCTGGTCGCCGACCTCGCGGATTCGACCCGCGAGGAACTGCTCGCGCTGATGGAGAAGGACGAAGCCGACGAGCTCGGCGGCCTGCTCGCCTACCCGGAGGACACGGCCGGCGGGATGATGACCACCGAGTTCGTGGCCGTCCCGGCCGACCTGACCGCCGGCGCCACCATCGACCGGCTGCGCGAGCTCGAGCCCGACGCCGAGACCATCTACTACGTCTACGTCGTCGATGGCGACGGCCGGCTCGTCGGCGTGCTGTCGTTGCGCGACCTCATCGTCGCGCGACCGACGACGCCGATCGGCGAGGTGATGATCGACGAGCCCGTCGTCGTCGAGGTCCTGGCCGATCGCGATGATGTCGCGGGGGTCGTCGCCCGCTACAACCTGCTGGCGGTCCCGGTCGTCGACGAGACGCATCGGCTGGTCGGCATCGTGACGGTCGACGACGCCATCGATACCATCCTCCCGCGGCCTGGAGCGCCGCCGCGCGGCGCCAGCTCGGCTGCAAGCGGGCTAGGCGGCTCGTGCGCACCGGCCTGTGGCCGTTCCGCCGTGCCCGCGAGCGACTCGCCGGGCGCGACGTCCTGCGCCTGCGGGGCCGGTTCCGCGGCCGGCGCGGTCCTCGTGGCCTTCCTTGCGGTCATGGGCCCCGGGCCTCATCGCCGGGATCGCCGGCAATGACGCCGGCGGGCATCACGACCTACAGCGTCATGGGCGCGTCGACCGGGCTGACCCTGCTGTGGATCCTCCCGATCACCATCGTCATCCTGGCCATCGTCCAGGAGATGGCGGCCCGGCTCGGGGTCGTGACGGGCCAGGGCCTGTCGGACCTCATCCGCGACCGCTTCGGGGTCCGCCCGACCGCCTTCGCGATGTCGTCCGTGCTCGTCGCGAACGTGGCCAACACGGTCGCCGAGTTCTCCGGGGCGGCGGCCGCGCTGGAGATCTTCGGCATCTCGCGCTACCTGGTCGTGCCGATCGTCGGGGTCGCCATCTGGGCGCTGGTCATCAACGGGCAGCTACCGGACCGTCGAGCGTGTCTTCCTGATCGGCATCCTCGTGTTCGGCGCGTACATCGTGTCGGCCGTGCTGGCCGACCCCGACTGGGGCGAGGTTCCGCGGCCTGCTCGTCACGCCGTCGTTCGACCTCGCCCGGCCGACTTGCTCCTGCTCGTCGGGTCATCGGCACGACGATCACGCCGTACATGCAGTTCTACCTGACGAGTGCGGTCGCCGAGAAGGGCATCGGGGCCGACGACCTGCGGCTCGAGCAGGCCGACGCCGTCCCGGCGGGCCTTCTGACCAACGTCATCGCGATCTTCATCGTCGTCGCCGCGCCGCGACCACGATCGGCGTCCGGTCGGCGGGACCATCACCTCGGCCGCCGATGCGGCGAAGGCCCTGGAACCGGTCGCCGGACGCCGGCCGAGGCGTTGTTCGCGGTCGGGCTGTTCGGTGCCAGCGTGCCTGGCCGCGACGTCATGCCCCCTCGACCGCGTTCGCGATCTGCGAGGCGTTCGGCTGGGAATCGGGCGTCGACAAGCGGTTCGCGGAGCGCCCGGTCGTTCTTCGCGCTCTCACCTTCTTGCTCGTCGCCGGACGCTGGTCGTCCTGATCCCGGGCCTGCCGCTGCTCCGTGATCATCGCCTCGCAGAACCTCCAGGGGCTGCTGCTGCCGGTCGTCCTCGTGTTCTATGGTCCTGTCGGCGATCGGACTGCTCGGCCCATTGGCAAGCGGCCGCCTGCTCCTGACCATCGGCTGACAGCGACGGCATTGCTCATCGGGCGTCTAACCTGCTCGCGTGTCGGCGGCCATCGGGGTGGCGGGTCGCCGTCTCGATGCGGTCCTGCTCGGCGTCGCGGCGCTCGGAGGCATTCGGCGTCCACGTCGGCCCCTGAGGCCAGCGCTTCGGTGACCGCGGATGTCCTCCGCTGCGGCGGCTCGGCGCAGGGGGCGTGGCCCGGCCGTGGTCGTGGCCGGTGCCCCGCGCCGGCCGTTCAGCTCCGCCGGCTGGCGCCGGCCCGTCGCCGCTGCTGGGGTCCCGTAGGCGACGGGATAGCCACGGGCCTCCCAATCGGGAAGTCCGCCGCGGACGGCGACGACGCGCTGGAAGCCGCGGGCACGCAACAGCGACGCCGCCACGCTCGAGCGGTAGCCGCTGGCGCAGATCGTGGCGATGTCCCGGTCGGCCGGCAGCGCGTCAAGGCGCTCG
The DNA here is from genome assembly GCA_963776385.1 of uncultured Chloroflexia bacterium. Lineage (GTDB taxonomy): Bacteria > Chloroflexota > Limnocylindria > Limnocylindrales > CSP1-4 > SPCO01. The sequence goes on along the minus strand of CAVZME010000005.1, from coordinate 135,764 downwards.
GGCAGTTCGCCGGCACCGATATGGACCGCGCCCGGGACATGACCAGTCTCGAACTCGGCTGCCTGCCGGACATCGATCACGAACGGGCCGTCCGTGAGCCCGGCGGCCATGGCTCCGGCCAGCGAATCGACATCGTAGGGTCGCCCGACCTCGACCGGCCGCCCGGATCGACGCCAGCCCTCGAAACCGCCGTCGACGTAGCCGACGAAGCCCTCGTAGCCGATCCGCAGCGCCTGGCGGGCGAGGTCGTCGAGGTCGTCCGGCCGATGGACCAGGAGCACGACCGGTGCGTCGGCATCGACGACCCAGCCGAGCCATGTCCCGAACGACGAACCGGACGGGATCGACAGCGAGCCTGGGATGCGCGCGACGGCGTGCGCCTCCGGCGATCGGGCGTCGACGATGATCGCGCCGCGCGACAGGGCATCGTCCAGCTCGCCGCCCGCCAGTGCCTCGATCTCGGGCACCAGGCCGGCGAGCAATGGCGGTCCCGCTTGGTTGAGCGGTCGCATCCGCGCGAAATAGCGCGGGAATGTCGGCTGTCCTGCGAGCAGTGCTCGCGCGAAGGCGTCGACCTCCATCGGCGCGAGGAGCGGATCGTGTCGTCGTTCGAAGCCGATGGTCGACCACGACGTCGACGAGATCCCGGTCGAACACAGCGATCCCGCGCCGTGGGTCGGGTAGACCATCACCGAGTCCTCATGGGGCAGCAGGACGTCATGCAGGGACCGGTACATCGCCGCGGCGAACGGCCGCGCATTCTCCGCGCCGAGCAGGTCGGTCCGCCCGACCGCGCCGACCAGCATCGATCCGCCGGTCAGCAGCAGGAACGGCTCGTCCGCCCGCGCGGTGTCGGCCACGGCGTAGCTGACGTGTTCGGGCGTGTGACCGGGCGTGTCGAGCGTCCGGAACCGGATCGAGCCGACGTCGAAGACATCCCCACCGCTCGAGGGGACGTGGCTATGACCGAGCCGGGCCCCCGCCCCGATGACGTGCGCCGCTCCGGTGAGGGCCGCCAGGTCCCGGGCGCCCGAGACATAGTCGTTGTGGAGGTGCGTCTCGACGACGTGGGTGATGCGCAGGTCTGCGGCCCGCGCCGCGTCGAGATAGATGTCGACGTCCCGCCGCGGATCGACGATCGCCGCGACGCCCGCCGACTCGTCGGCGACGAGCGTGGACAGGTGGCCGAGACCTTCGATCCGATACTGGGTGACGCGCACGGCAGCAGCCTACACCGACCCGCAGCGCCACTGGTACGCTCTGCGCCATGGTTGCTTCGACGCACTCGGTCACCGTCATCGGCGCCGGCTACGTCGGTCTTGTCAGCGCAGTCGGCCTGGCCGGTCTGGGCCACACCGTTCGCCTCGTCGAGACCGGGACGGCACGCCTCGGCATGCTCCGGGCCGGTCGGATCCCGATCCACGAAGCCGGCCTCCAGGAGGCGTTCGACGCGGCCGTGGCAGCCGGCCGGCTCGAGGTCAGCGGCGCTCTCGACGCCGACCTGGGCATGCTCCTCGTCTGCGTCGGCACGCCCATCGACGACTTCGGAGCGAGCGACCTGAGCCAGCTTGACAGCGCACTCGCCGCGATCCGCGAGCGATTCGGCCCGGACGACATCCTCGTCATCCGGAGCACGCTGCCGGTCGGCGGCACGCGACGGTCGATCGAGGCGACCGGCCTGCCGACGCGCGCGTCTTCACGAACCCCGAATTCCTCCGCCAGGGGACGGCGGTCGAGGACTTCGCGCGACCCGAGCCGGATCGTCGTCGGGCGCTTCCCCGATGCCGACCCCGAGGCCCTGGCGGACGTCGTCGCGCTGTACGACGCCATCGAGGCACCGCGTCAGATCGTCGATGTCGAAGCCGCCGAGATCATCAAGAACGGCGCCAACGCCTTCCTCGCCCTCAAGCTGTCGTTCACCAACGAGATCGCCTCCTTGTGCGAGGAGGCCGGCGCGGATGTGGACGAGGTCCTCGACGGGATCGGCGCGGACCCGCGGATCGGCCGGACGTACATGCAACCGAGCTACGGGTTCGGCGGCGAGCTGCCTGCCCAAGGAGCTCGCGACGCTCGCGGTCGCCGGCCAGACGCTCGGCCTGCCGATGCACGTCACGACGGCGGCGTCGGCGGCCAACCTGTCCGCGCAGGAGCGATTCGCGGAACGGATCGCGTCGGCGCTCGGCGGTCCGGCCGGGCGGACGGTGGCCCTCCTCGGGCTCGCCTTCAAGGCCGGCACCGATGACACCCGCGACTCGCCTGCCCTGCGCCTCGCCGACTGGCTGCTCGCACGGGGCGCCACCGTCCGCGCCTACGATCCGGCCGCCGGACCCAACGCGGCCGCCCGACTGCCCGGCCTCGAGATCGCCGACACCGCCGAGGCCGCGTCATCGGCGCGGATATCGCGGTCATCGCGACCGAGTGGCCCGAGTTCCGTGACCTGCCGTGGGGGGCCTGGGCGACTCGTGGGCGCGCCGCGGCTCATCGTCGACGGCCGGCGGCTGCTCGATGCGCCGGCGCTGCGCGCGGCCGGCTACCGCGTCATCCAGCTCGGCGACGGACGGGCCGAGCCCGCTGCGCCCGCCCTCGCGGCCGGGCAAACTCGAGGCCAAACGACGATCGCGTGATCTGGCGGCCCGGCGTGGACGCAGGCGGAGGCCTTCCTGCCTACGAAGCGGATCTGTACGTCACCTTCGTACCCGTCGGTACGATCTGGAAGAAGGTCCGGCCGCGGACGAAGTGGTATCTCTGCCCCATCCGGACCAAAGAAGCGCGTGATGTCGCCGGCCGACGCCTTGCGCCAGGTCGCTTTCCACGAACGCCCCTCGCGGAAGACAAGGGCCGGCCCAGAACCGATCTGGTCGAGCACGATGCGGGCGTGCCCGGGCTCGGAATGCGGGTCGATCGACTTGCGCATGAACAGGACGACCACGTTCCGGGCCGTCACCCGTTTGCCGTCGCCGGCATCGATCTGGGCCTTCCCGGCGACGGAGCGAAGGTACAGGTTTCTCGCGCGATCGTAGGTGTAGCCGGCTGACGCCGCGTGGATACGGGACGCTGATCTTTCGCGCTGCCGGGCCGATCCGCGAGCGGCGCGTCGTCCACGTAGGCGCGAACGTCCGAAGTCCGGCGGCTGCATCGCCGGCATCCCGTGGCGCAGCCCGACCGTGCGCAGCGACTTGGTCTTCGTGTATGCCGTTGTGGGGCGCCGATCGGGTCTTGATCCGGTGGATAGGCCCCGCTCGAGCCTCGAAGGGCGTCGATGTCGTAGATGTATTGCCCGTTGAGCGCGGGGATCGTCTGGCCCAGCGTCATGTAGTCGCCGCCGTAGTGCGCCAGTCCGGCCCGGTACTCGGCCGCCCAGCGAATGAAGAACGGGCGCCCGCTACGGACGGGGCCGATGGTCTTGGCCTCATCGCCCTGGAAGACGAACATGTATCGGTCCTCACCGCCGTCGGCCGGCGCCTGGTAGACCAGCGCGGCCGCGTTGAAGCCCGCCTGCGGCCGCGCGGCGACGTTGTCGTCGATCAGGACGGCGAGCGGCGTCCGGAATGCCAGCGCGGCCGGCCGCATCGACGCCGTCGATGCCGGCCATGGTCGCGGGGAGCGGCGGGGCGGGACTCGCGTCGGGCGACGCCGCGACAAGGGCCGACTGGGACGGGGTCACATCGGGCGTCGGGGCGGTCGCGGCTGACGGCATCGCCGACGCGACTGCGATGACGCTCGCGAGATGACTGGGCGTCGGCGCGGTGCTGCCGCAACCGGCCAGGGCGAGACAGGCGATCAGCGCCGCGCCGGTGTGTTGACGCGTCCGAGGCGGGGATGTCATCGAATTCAGGCCCCTCGGGATCGATCCCGGTTAGTCCGGGACGCCAACGATCGTCGGCTACCGACTGCCGCGGCATCCCCCAAACGTCAGCCTGCCGGACAGGACCCCACCGGACCGCACCCGCGCGGGGTCACCGGCGACCGCGCCCCTCCCTGGGGTCCCCTTCGTCATTTGGGGACCGCCGGGGCCGACCCGGGTGGCCCACTCTTGTAGGCACTCGCCTCGCCGAATATCTTGATCGAGAGCTTCGCCAGCCTCTTGAAGTCGAAGACGAGGGTGTAGACTCCGCCGGTCCGGCTCGTCGGCGGATGGACCGCGTACGGCGGCCCGAGAACATGACGCACGATCGACTTGTCGGAGACGTCGTTCGCGAGCTTCAGATACTCACGGACCTGCGAAGGCGGAAAATCCGTTCGGATGGTCTTGGCCGCCACCTTCAGGAGGTCCGGCAGCTTCTCCAGCAGGGCAGCTGTGCCCAGCTTCGCCCGGAGTGCGACGAGGACCTGTTGCTGGCGAGCCGCGCGGGTGAAATCGCTGTCGCCGACGCCCTGTCGTGATCTCACATATGCAAGCGCGTTCCGGCCATTGAGGTGATGACGCCCTGGCGACAGTTTGAACCCGGAGGTGCCGTCGAACCAGTCGTAGCGCGGGTCGTTGATGGCTTTCGGATTGTCGATGTCGACGCCTCCGACTAGGTCGACCATCTTCTGGAAGCCGTCGAGGTTGATCGCCGCGTAGTAGTTGATCGGGACGCCGATCAGGTAACCGATCTCGCGGGTCAGGGTGAGAACGGGTCCGTCCGGAAATCGCTTCGGGTTGTTTCCGGCAGCGCTCATGAGCGAGTTGATCTTCCCGCGGAATTTACCGCCCGAGTACAGCGGAAAGTTCGAGATGTCGCGTGGGATGCTGAGCATGACCGCCTTCTTCGACTGAAGATCGATGCTCGCGACCAGCATCGTGTCAGTCAAGGCATGCGCCCTGTCATGGCCTGAGTCCACGCCGGTCAGGAGGAAGGTGACGCGCTCCGCCGTCGGTGACGGCAGGGCGGTCGGCGGCGCCTACGAAGGTCCGCATTGTCGCTTGGTGATGGCGACGCGCTCCGTGGGCGCACTCGCGCTCGAAAGCGGTCCAGGTGACGGCCGCAGGAGGAAGCACGTCCGCGGAAGATCTGGGTGCCCGCGTCGTAGAACGACCACGCGTAATACCAGGCAACGCCGTGCGGGATGACGACGGCCAGGCCGAGGATCAGGACGACCGCCACCACCTGCGGCCGCAGTCGTCTGCCTGGCGGCTCGGCGATGATCGCGGCATGACCGATCGATGCGAGGCGCCACAGGCCGAGCGAGCCGAAGACGATGAGGGCCGCCAGCGCGAACGTCGGATCGATGAGTTGCGCGGCGAAGTACTGGATCCCGCCCAGGGATTGAAGCGCGACCACGACGATCAGGACTAGGACCGGGATCGCGAAGACGGCCGCTGCCCGTCGCCGACGAACGTAGAGTTGGCCGAGGCCCGGGAACAGGAAAGACAGGAACCCGGCAACCGCCGGTGACCCGGGGCTCGGGGCAAGGCGGGAGCTTTCGGGGGTCGGATCGCTCAAAGCGGCGCCACGATAGCACGGGTCACGCGGATCGCCCGTTGAACGGTGTTTGCCCGACACGGGTCGGCTACTATGGATTGGCGGCCCGCGAACGGACAACACCGCCCAACGATCGCGAATGAGGCGGATCGATGATCCGACGGTACGGCATCGCATTCCGGGTGCTCCTCGCCCTCGCGGACAGTGCGACCGCGGTCGCACTTCTCGTCCTCGTGCTGGCGTTCCGGTTCGGCACCGGCCTTCGTCCGCTCGGAGGTCGAGTCCCCGTTCACGGATCCGCTGGTCGCGATCGGTGCTATGCCGTCCTCTGGCCCTTCGTCCTGTGGACGCAGGGACTCTATCGGCACCGAGCGCGATGGACGTTCCGTGGCGAGATCAGCGACATCCTTCGGGCGATGGTGTTCTTCGCCGCGATCATCTCAGCTTCCTTTTCGCGTCCAGGAACGCGGATGCGAGCCGCCTGGTCCTGTTCGTCCTCTTCCCGCTTCTGGCGTGGCGCGCTGTGACCCGACTGCTGCTTCGACGCTCCTGATCTGGCTGCGCCACAGGGCCGGAACACCAGGTTCATGCTGGTCCTCGGGACGAACGCCGCGCGCAGGCCTTCGCCGACCTCGTCGAGTCGCACCCGACGCTCGGCTTGCGGGTCATCGGACATCTCGCCGCAGGAGCCGAACCACGCTCGGCTCACCCGGCCGACGCTCGGCACGCTCGACGACATCGAGGACGTCCTCCACGCGCCACGTCGTCGACGAGGTCGCGATCTGCCTGCCGTTCGCCCAGTGGACCCGGATCGACGCCATCGCCCGCCTGTGCGAGGAGGAGGGCAAGATCGTCCGGATCCCGATGGACGTCCTCGACCACGCCATCGCGGCGGGCAAGGTCGAGGAGTTCGACGGGACCCCGGTCTTCTCCTCGTCGCCGGCCCGGACCGGCGCTGGCCCTGGTCGACCAAGCGCGCTCATCGACATCGTCGGCGGCGCGTCGCTGCGCTCGTCGCTCCTGAGCCCGCTCCCTGCTGGCGATCGCGCTCGCGATCGTGCTCGACGTCGGCCGGCCGATCCTGTTCCGCCAGAGCCGCGTCGGCCTGCACGGGCGGCCGTTCGAGGTCGTCAAGTTCCGGACGATGGTCGCCGGACGCCGAGGCGCGCTCGACGGAGCTCGCTCGAGCTGAACGAGATCCGCGGGCCCGCCTTCAAGATCACCGACGACCCGCGCATCACGCGCGCCGGGCGCGTCCTGCGGCGGACAGCGCTCGACGAGCTGCCCCAGCTGTGGAACGTGCTGCGCGGCGAGATGAGCCTCGTCGGGCCGCGGCCGCCGCTGCCGGGCGAGGTCGCCGGCTACGACCTCTGGCACCGCCGCCGGCTGTCGATGAAGCCCGGGATCACCGGCCTCTGGCAGGTGACCGCGCGCCGCGAGCCCGGACTTCGACCGCTGGGTCGAGCCCGACCTCGAGTACATCGACCGCTGGTCGCTCTGGCTCGACCTGAAGATCCTGCTCCGGACGATCCCGGCCGTCCTGGGCCGGCAGGGCCATTGAACCGTCGGGTTGTATGCTCCGGCCACATGGAGGTCGCTGCGGATACCGCCGTCGTCATGGCCACCCACGACGGAGCGCGGTTCCTGGCCAGCCAGATCGAATCGATCCTCGCCCAGTCGCTCCTCCCGGCGGTCGTCATGATCGTCGACGACGCATCACGGGACGGGACGGCCGACCTGATCCGCGAGATCGCCCGGACATCGCCGATCCCGATCGACATCGTGGCGGCTGTCGGATCGGGCGAAACGGACCCGAAGAGTCGGATCACCGCCTCGATCATGCAAGGAATGGCCGCGGTCGCGTCATTCGAGTTCGTCGTCCTGTCCGACCAGGACGACGAGTGGCTTCCCGGCCGACTGCTAGCGCCAGCGCGACATCCTGCTCGACGACACGGATGCTTTGGTCGTTGCAGGCGACGGCCTCCTGATCGACGAGTCCGGGGCCGAGGTCGGCGGGAGACTGCGTGACCGGTTCCCGTCACCCGAGGATTGGCACGGATCGAGCGCGCGCGATCGAGTCCGGGCGTCGATCCGCCGCCCGTTCGTGACGGGGGCCACGTGTGCGATCCGGCGCGAATTGATCCGATGATGGCGCCGGTCCCCCGGCGCTGGCTCTTCGATCGATGGGCGACGCTGGTCGCGGCGGCACGGGATGGACTCGTCCTGCAGCCGGACATCGTCATCCGGTATCGGATCCATCCGGATCAGCTGCTCGGCGATCGACAGGCGGTGGGACCGGTCGGCACCCGACGCTGGCGGCAGGTGCTCGCTCGGGGCGCCAGTCCCCTCGAGGCGGCCGTGCGCGCGTATGACGTCGTCCATCGGATCAAGCCCATGGCGATCGACGCGACCATCCGGGACGAGCTGTCGTGGCGTTCACTGGCCAAGGCAGCGCATGGAGCGGACCGATCCCGCGCTCCGGCGACCGTCGTGAGCGATGACGTCGATCGTGCACCCGGGCCGGGCCAGGGTCGCCCGGTGAAGGCGCGGGAGCCCCGGCCGCGGGCGACCGTCTGGTCCCAGCGGTCGCTCATCTGGAATTTCGCCCAGCGCGACCTCAAGTCCCGGTACAAGGGCACCGCGTTCGGGTGGGCGTGGTCGCTCATGGTCCCGCTCGCGACGGTGATCATCTACAGCATCGTCTTCTCGGTGATCTTCCGTGCCGTGCCGCCCGATTTCGGAAGCGGGCGTCCCGGGAATTTCCTGGTGTGGCTCATGGTCGGCCTCGTCCCATGGACGTTCTTCCTGGTCGCGATCAACATCGCGATCCCGACCCTGCTGGCCACCGGCCCGCTGCTCCAGAAGATCTACTTCCCGGCATTCGCCCCGGTCCTCGGGGCCACCCTGGCCATCCTCGTCCAGACGATGATCGAATTCGGCATCCTGGCCGTGATCCTCCTGATCTTCGGGGAGGTCTCCCCGACCTGGCTGCTGTTCCCCGTGTGGCTGTGCCTGTTCGTCCTGTTCGTGGACGGGATCGCGACGACGCTCGCCATCCTGAACGTCTACGCGAGGGACTCGCCCACATCACGCGGTGGCCCTCCAGCTCCTCTTCTTCCTGACGCCGATCATCTACCCGATCGCCCTCGTCCCCGAGGACTGGCATGGGATCCCGCTGCGGGCGATCGTCCAGGCGAACCCGTTGGCCGTGTTCATCGAGAGCCTGCGAGCGCTCGTCTATGGGCTGCGGTGCCCGATCCGTCCTTCTGGGTCCAGATGCTCCTCTGGACCCTCGTCTCGGTCTCGGTCGCCGCGTTCGTCTACCAGCGCCGCGGGCAGGACATCGGCGAGTCGATATGACCGAGATCGCGATCCAGGCCGACCACCTGTCCAAGCGGTTCTGGCTGCAGACGCGAGCGCCGGACGTCGATCAAGGAGCGGCTCGTCCGCGGCGGCCGCCGAAGGCCCGCGAGTTCTGGGCGCTCCGCGACGCATCGTTCGCGATCGAGCGCGGCAGCACCTTCGGCCTGGTCGGGTCACAACGGCTCGGGGAAGTCGACGACCCTGAAGGTGCTGGCGGGCATCTACCGGCCCACCAGGGTCGGGTGGCGTGAATGGTCGCGTCTCGGCGCTGCTCGAGCTCGGAGCCGGGTTCCACGGGGAGCTGACCGGGCGCGAGAACATCCGGCTCAACGGCGCCATCCTGGGCATGTCGGGGCGGCAGATCGATGCCGCGATGGACGGGATCATCGACTTCGCGGGCATCGGCGACTTCATCGATTCGCCGGTCAAGGTCTACTCGAGCGGGATGTTCGTCCGGCTCGGGTTCGCGGTCGCGGTCTCGCTCGACCCGGAGATCCTGATCGTCGATGAGGTCATCGCCGTCGGCGACGAGGAGTTCCAGCGCAAATGCTTCGACCACCTGTACGAGCTCCGGAAGCGGGGACGACGATCGTCCTCGTCACGCACGCCCTGGGCCTCATCGCGGACCTGTGCGACCAGGCCGCCTGGCTCGATCACGGCGTCGTCCGGGAGATCGGACCCGCCCGCGAGGTGGTCGACAGCTACCTTCGCAGCGTCAACGAGCACGAGGCCCATGCCCGGGACGAGACGGAGGCTCAAGCGGCGATCGCCGCGATGCCCGAGGGCTCGACCGGCTCGGGACCGGCGAGATCCGGGTCCGACGGATGGAGACGCTCGACGCAGACTCGAACCCGGTGCCGATCCTGATGGCTGGCGCGCCGTGCATCTTCCGGCTCCACTACACCGCCGCGATGGCGATCGACCAGGCGGTCTTCGGGATCGGCTTTCTCCACGAATCTGGTGTCAACGTGGCGGGTCCCAACTCTGGACGAACGGGTGCCCGTCCGGTGCCGCAGGGCGACGGATATGTCGATTTCGTGGTCCCGGAGCTGCTTCTGCAACCTGCGACCTACGAGGTCAGCACGGCCATCGTGGACCGCGGCCACACCTACGATTACGCTGATCGGGAATTCGACGTGCGGGTCCGCGCGACCGGCGAGCAGGAGCCGGGTCTGACCAGGATGCCGGGCGCCTGGATCGGACCTGTGTTCGAGTCGCCATCGGGCATCACCCCGTTGGGGTCAACAGGGAGGGACGGACTTGCTGAGCGGTGATTTGTTGCGCGAGGCCAAGTCGCTCATCCGGCGACGATGAAGGCCCTGCTCCGCCGCTCTGGTGCGCGCGGTCCTCGCGTCCTCGATGCGAATGGATCGTCGGTTTCGGTCGAGGGCGACGACGACCTGGCGGCGGTCGCGGCCCTCGAAAAGGTCGCAGTCCTTGCTCACTGGTCTCGGTCCCCGCGCCTGAGCAAGTCCGTGACCACAACGGTGATGGCCCTCGTCGATGCGGGCTACCGGGTGGTCCTCGTCAGCACAGCCGAGTCGCCGGAGCCGCTCGACTGGGGGTCGACCGTCCGACCGGCCTGACGGTTATGCGCCGGCCCAACGTCGGCTACGACTTCGGCTCATGGGCGACGGCGCTCTACCGCTATCCAGGCATCGCGGATGCCGAACGGGTCTTGCTGCTCAACGACAGCATCGTCGGGCCGTTCACGACGATCGAGCCGCTGCTCCAGAAGTTCCAAGCATCCACGGCCGACGTGTGGGCGGTCACGGACACGGTGCAATTCGAATACCACCTTCAGAGTTACGTCCTGGGGTTTACCGGCAAGAGCCTGCGTGAAGCGCCGCTCCACGCTTTTTGGCGCGATGTGTGCGTGGAAGCATCGAAGGACGACGTGATCTGGCGCTATGAGATCGGACTCAGCCGCCTGCTACGACGCGAGCGGTATGGCTTGGACGTGGCCGTCCCATGGCGGCATCTGGTTCCCGAGGGCAGGAATCCCGCGATCATCGGCTGGCAGGGTCTCCTGGATCGCGGATTCCCGTTCGTCAAACGCGAGCTCTTGACGGATCCCAGGTCGCGCCCGACGGCGAGATGGTCCCCATCGAGCTGCGTCGCCGATTCGCCATCGACGTCGCTGAATGGGTCTGAGCGTGCTTTCCTCCGTCGCCGGGCACGGTTGAAGTCGCGTCGACGATGCCGCCGCGACTGAGCCGCACGCGCCTCCGATCGGTTCTGTCTCGCTGGCGCGCGAGCGCTCGTACCCGGGCGCACCACGCCGTCCTCGTCGTCAAGCCGGCCGCATTCTCGGGTCGTACCGGCTCGCCCGCCGACTTCGCGGCCTGGGCCGAGCGCGGCGTCAGCCGGACCGGTAGCGCTCCGGATGCGTGGCGGAGGCGCGACGACATCCCGATTCGTTCTCCGGCTCGCGTGGCGGTGGTGCTGCACGTGCACTACCCGGAACTTGTCGACGACATCCTCGATGGCCTCCGGTCCATCCCGGTTCCCTTCGACCTGATCGTCACCCTGTCGGCCAAGATCCCCATCACCATCGACCGGGAGCGGGTGCCCGGCGCGGGCGCCATCGTGGTGCTCGACGTCGAGAACCGCGGTCGGGACATCCTCCCGCTCATCTCCCTGGTCAACGCGGGCCTGCTCGACCCATACCACGTGATCCTCAAGGTGCACACCAAGCGCAGCGTCTGGCGCGAGGACCATCCGGACCTGCCCGGTACCGGGGAGGCGTGGCGCAATCGGCTCCTCGACGACTTGCTCGGTGACACTGCCAACGTCCGCGCGATCCTGGATGCCTTCGCGACAAGACCGGACCTGGGATTGGTGACGGGGGATGGGAGCCTCCTCCATGCCGAGTTCTGGGGCGACAACCAGGCCGTCACGGCCAACCTCCTGCGTCGCCTGGAGCTGGACCTGCGGCCCGACGATCTCGCGTTCGCTGCCGGGTCCATGTACTGGATCCGGGGCTTCGTCCTCCAGGGACTGCGGGCACTCAACCTGACGGGACTCGACTTCGAGGCGGAGACCGGTCAGGTCAACGCAACGACCGCCCATGCCGTGGAGCGGATCGTCGGGATCGTGACACGTGAAGCGGGCCTGACCGCGCTGGAGCGGTCCGAGATCCCCGGCTCTGCCATCGCGGCGGTCGACTGGACCAGATTCGATCCCGGTCGTTCGCTGCGTCCGCGAGCGCGACTGGTCCCCTTCTACCTGCCCCAGTTCCATCCGATCGAACAGAACGACCGATGGTGGGGACGCGGGTTCACCGAGTGGAGCAACGTCGCTGCTGCCCGTCCCGTCTACCTCGGTCATCATCAGCCCAAGCTACCGACGGACACCGGCTTCTACGACCTGCGCCTGGAGCAGACGCTTCAGCTGCAGGCGACCTTGGCCCGGGACGCCGGCATCAGCGGGTTCATGTACTACCACTACTGGTTCGCCGGCCAGGAGCTGCTGGAAGGACCGATCCGATCGCGACTGACCGGGAACGTCGACCTGCCGTTCTGCCTGATGTGGGCCAACGAGAATTGGACCAAGCGATGGGACGGGCGGGAATCGGACGTCCTGATCGGCCAGCACTACGAGGAGGTACCCGCCGCGGCCCTCATCGACGATGTCATGCCGATCCTGCGAGATCCGCGATACATGCGCATCGATGGACGGCCGTTGATGGCCATCTATTGGCCGGCTCAGATCCCCGACACGGCGAAGGCCATCGCCGCGTGGCGTGATGCTGCCCGACGCGAGGGGATCGGCGACTTGTTCGTGATGAATGTCGATGTCGTCAAGGATTTCGACGGCGTCGGCCCGGCGACCCACGCCGAATGGGGCCTGGACGGGAGCCTTGGCTTTCCTCCTCACAACGCGCTCTGGGATTGGCTGCCGCATCAGCACGTCGGAGCGGTGCCGGGATTTGGCGGCAACATCCTGAGCTACCAGTCCCTGGTCCGGGACGCCATCGGGAAGCTCGAGCGAGGGACGCCCGATCGGTACTACCCCGGGGTCATGGTCAACTTCGACAACACCGCCCGGCGGCAGGCGTCGCCGGATGTCTGGTTCGGGTCGAACCCGTATACCTTTCGACGATGGCTGGCGGCCGCGGTGGCGTCGGTAGCCCACCGCGATCCTGAACATCGTCTGGTGTTCATCAACGCCTGGAACGAATGGGCCGAGGGCGCCGTGCTCGAGCCAAGCGACCGGTTCGGATCGACGTTCCTCCAGGCCGTCCGGGACGTCGCATACGGGTGATCGCGTCCGAGGGAGGGTCGCGTCCGTCCGGAACCAGCGCCGGGATGCAGACGATGTGAAGAGCAGCCTGCGGCCGAGCATGCGTGAAGATCTCTTCGACGTACCCGTCTCGCATCCAATAGGGACGTCGGTCGACCGAATCGAAGACACCGAGCTCTTGGTGCAGGTCGATCACGCGGAATGCGTTCACCTCGTGGTTGACGCTGAAGAGGACTGGCGAGCGCTCCGCGGCGCGGCGGAAGTAGCTCGTCGCCACGGTCCTGCCGAGTTCGGTCAACGAATCGCTGTTGATCACGAGGTCGAACTTCAGACGCTCGTCCGCGAAGAATCGCTCGGGGTTGAGGATCTTGACGGCATCGTCGCGCGCATGTCCGTCCGGCTCGCCGTCGAGGACGACCCGGTCCTCACCCAGCGCGCAAGCCAGAAAATGGCCCTGTACGAGGCTCGTCATCGGAACATCGACGATCCAGTAGTCGGTTAGGCCCGAACGGTGCGCGTACTCGGCCAGGCGACCGACCCCGGCGCCGACCTCGAGGATGCGAGGCGAGGCGATGCCCGCAGTGAGTTGACGGATGCGCCACGCGCAGTACACCGCATTCAGCACGCGCTCCCCGAGGACGCCGCGATCAGTCTCGAGGCCGTAGTAGAAGGGATAGGGCTCGGTCGGTCGGATCGAGAAGCCGAGCGCGGCTTCGAGGCGGTCAAGGAGAACCGGCAACTCGGGTACCGACGTCTCTCTGTCTGGCGCTTCCGGATTCGGCAGGGCGAGGACGCCCGTCGCCTGCGCCAGTCGTTGGAGCAGCTCGTAGCAGTGCGCGGCATAGCCTGTCCGCCGTTCCGGACTCTTGTATGCCTCGACGCTCCAGACCCCCAGATCCTCAAAGCCGTACAGCAGGTAGCCCTCGTGCGGCCGATGCAGGATGTTCGATACGGCTGCGGTGTCCCGCGCACGAATGGCCTCGACCACGGACCTGCATGCGCCTGATGGTGGACCACTGCGAGTCGTCGCTATAGGCTGCGCTCTCGTTCGCGCGCAGAAACGCGTCGATGAGCCGCTCGACGAGGGGTCGATCGTTCTCGATCTGGATCCCTTCGTCACACCAAGGGCGATGTTCGTCATCTCGCCCCTCTCCCTCGCGGGGTCATCCTGTTCGGATCGAGAACCCCCTGGATTCTCGACGTTGCTCGACGACGGGTCATGGCTCCGCCAGTGGTAGAGCACTGCGGCACATGCATGATCCGCCTCCGCTTGCCATGAAGGCCGTGATCCTCGCCGGCGGCCTCGGCACGCGCCTCGCCGAGGAGACGGCAGTCCGCCCCAAGCCGATGGTCGAGATCGGCGGCAAGCCGATCCTCTGGCACATCATGAAGATCTACTCGCGCTCACGGGCTCGAACGACTTCGTGGTCTGCCTCGGCTACAAGGGCTACGTGATCAAGGAGTACTTCGCGAACTACTCCCTGCACATGTCCGACGTCACGTTCGACCTCGGCGCGACGAACACGATGGAGGTCCACCAGCGCCGCGCGGAGCCCTGGCGGGTGACGCTCGTCGACACCGGCGAGGACGACGATGACCGGCGGCCGGCTTCGGCGCGTGCGCGCGCTACCTCGGCGACGAGACGTTCTGCTTCACCTACGGCGACGGCGTCGCGGACGTCGACATCGACGCGCGCTGATCGACGTTCCACGCGGCGCAGCGGGCAGCTGGCGACGGTGACCGCGTGCAGCCGCCGGGCCGCTTCGGCGCGCTGGACGCTCGACGGCGACCGCGGTCAGCGGCGTTTCGCGAGAAGCCGCGGGCGACGGCGGCTGGATCAACGGCGGCTTCTTCGTGCTGTCGCCCGAGGTGCTCGACTACATCGACGGCGACGACACCGATCTGGGAGCAGGAGCCGCTGGAGCGCCTCGCGCGCGACGGCCAGCTCGGCGCCTATCGCCACGACGGCTTCTGGCAGCCGATGGACACGCTGCGCGACAAGCGCCAGCTCGAAGAGCTCTGGAGCGCCGGCGACGCGCGCCGTGGAAGATGTGGTGACGCTGCGTCGACGAGCTTCTGGCGGGACCGGCGCGTCCTCGTCACCGGGCACACGGGCTTCAAGGGCGCGTGGCTGCTGCTCTGGCTGGCGCGGCTGGGCGCCGAGGTCACCGGCTCTCGCGCTGTGCCGCCGACGACCGCGCCCATCGCTCTTCGACGCGGCGGCGCTCGAGCGGCGATCGGCTATCGCAGCTCGGCGACGTGCGCGACCCCGCCGCGGTCGACGCGCGTGTCGGCGCGGTCGCGCCCGAGGTCGTCGTTCCACCTCGCGGCGCAGGCGCTCGTGCGGCCGGTCGTACGCGATCCGGTCGAGACCTACGAGACCAACGTGCATGGGCACGGTCAACGTGCTCGAGGCCGTGCGCGCGACGCCGAGCGTGCGCGCGGTCGTCGTGCGTCACCACCGACAAGTGCTACGAGAACCGCGAGTGGCGGTGGCCCTACCGCGAGGACGACGCCGCTGGGCGGCGCACGACCCGTACAGCAGCTAGCAAGGCGCTGCGCGGAGCTGGTCACCGCGGCCTACCGGCGCTCGCTTCCTTCGCACCGACGGCGTCGCGCCGTCGGCTGGGATCGGCGCGGCGCCGGCAACGTGATCGGCGGCGGCGACTGGGCGGACGACCGGCTCGTGCCCGACATCATGCGGCGCTTCGCGTCGCGGCGAGCCGCGTCGTCGATCCGCAACCCGACGCGGTCCGCCCCTGGCAGCACGTGCTCGAGCCGCTGCGCGGCTATCTGCTGCTCGCCGAGCGCCTGTCGAGCGAGCCGCCGGGGCTTCGGCGAGGCCTGGAACTTCGGCCCGGCGACCGACGAGGCGTGCGGCCGGTCGCATGGGTCGTCGACCGGCTCGGCCGAGCTGTGGCGGCGAGGCGCGCTGTGGCAGGCCGACGCGGCCCGCATCCGCACGAAGCGCGGACTCTTGCAGCTCGACGCCTCGAAGGCCCGCGCGCGGCTGGGCTGGGCGCCGCGCCTGGCGCTCGACGAGCGGCCTCGCGCTGGACCGTCGACTGGTACCGGCGCACTCGGCCGGCGAGCGACATGCGGCGCGCTCGACGCTGCGGCCAGATCGAGCGCTTCGAGGCGCTGGACGCGGCCGTGAGCCGGACCCATGACCGCCTGCCTGCCGTTCTGTGCGGCGCGCCGCTGCGCGAGACCGTTCGTCGACCTCGGGCTGTCGCCGCTCGCCAACGCCTACCTGCCGCCCGAGCAGCTGCGGCGCGATGGAGCCGTTCTATCCGCTGCATGCTCTGCGTCTGCGGCGAGCTGCCTCCTGGTGCAGCTCGAGGAGTTCGAGACGCCCGGAGCAGATCTTCTGCGACTACGCCTACTTCTCGTCTACTCCGACAGCTGGCTCGAGCACTGCCGCGCGCCTACGCCGAGGCATGGTGCGACGCGCTTCGGCCTCGGCGCCGAGTCGCATGGTCGTCGAGGTCGCGAGCAACGACGGCTACCTGCTGCAGTACTTCGTGGAGCGCGGCGTCCCGGTGCTCGGCGTCGAGCCGGCCGCCAACGTCGCCGAGGTGGCCGATCGCGAAGGGCATCCCGACCGAGGTCGGCCTTCTTCGGCACCGCGACCGCGCAGCGCCTCGCGCGACGCGGGCGACGCGCCGACCTGATGGTCGGCAACAACGTGCTGGCGCACGTGCCCGACCTCAACGACTTCGTCGGCGGCTTGCAAGATCCTGCTGAAGCCCGAGGGGGTGGTCACGGTCGAGTTCCCGCACCTGCTGCGGCTGATCGAGGAGAACCAGTTCGACACGATCTACCACGAGCACTTCTCGTACTTCTCGCTGCTCGCGGTCGACGCGCGTCTTCGCCCGCGCACGGCCTGCGCGTCGTTCGACGTCGAGGAGCTGCCGACCCACGGCGGCTCGCTGCGCGTCTACGCGCGCCACGCCGACGCGGCGCCGGTCGCGCAGCGGACGCCGTCGCGACGGTGCTCGACGCGCGAGCGCGCGGCCGGGCTCGACCGGCTCGCCGGCCTATCGACGGCTTCGCGCGCAGGTCGTGCGCGACGAAGTGCGACGCTGCTCGCATTCCTGATCGCGAGGCGCACGGCGCGGCAAGACGCGTCGCCGGCTACGGCGCGCCGGCGAAGGGCAACACGCTGCTGAACTACTGCGGCATCGGCCCGGACTGCATCGACTACACGGTCGACCGCAGCCCGCACAAGCAGGGCCGCTTCCTGCCGGGCACGCACATCCCGATCCACGCGCCGGACGCATCTGCTCGCGACGCGGCCCGACTACGTGCTGATCCTGCCGTGGAACCTGAGGGACGAGATCACGAGCAGATGGCCGCCATCCGCGACTGGGGCGGCCGCTTCGTCGTCCCGATCCCCGAGCTCACCGTGTTCTGATGTGCTTCACGCCCTCGAGCTTCCCGGCACCGTGATCGTCGAGGTCGAGGGACACGACGACGAGCGCGGGGTCTCTTCGCGCGGACGTTCTGCGAGGACGAGTTCGCGGCCGCCGGGTTGAACCCGGTCGTGCAGTCGAGCGTCTCGTTCAACACGCGGCGTGGCACGCTGCGCGGCATGCACTTCCAGGCGCCCCCGCAAGGAGGCGAAAGCTCGTCCGCTGTACGCGCGGCGCGGTCTACGACGTCGTCGTCGACCTGCGGCCCTCGCCGACCACCTTTCTCCGCTGGTTCGCGCGTCGAGCTCACCGCGGAGAACCGGCGCGCGCTCTACGTTCCGCCGGGCTCGCGCACGGCTTCCAGACGCTCGACCGACGACACCAGTGCTCTACCTGATGGGCAGCCCTACGTGCCCGAGGCGGGGCGCGGCGTGCGCTGGGACGACCCGGCATTCGGCATCGACTGGCCTTCATCGGCGCCACACGCTCCCCGAGCTACTGCGCGCGGCTTCGACGTGCACGTCGCGGACGTTCGAGACCCTCCGCGGCGTTTCCGGCAGGTCTCACGTTTCACGAGTGCGACGTGCTCGACAGCGGTGCTGCGACGCTTCTGATGCGCGCGTTGCTCCAACGCACTTCCTTCATCTTGCTGGTATGCCAGGCCCGGTCTCTTCTACGTCGTTGGAAAACCTGCGATGGTGGCGCGAGCCTCAACCTCTATCTCGCGTTTGCCGAAGCCGCCACCCGCGCCGTGATGCGGCTCGTGCGCCGAGTACGATTGTCCTACGCCGAACTACGAGGCCACGACGCCGCTCGCGCCGCGAACACTGTACGGCCAGTCCAAGCATGCGCTGCGCGTATTGCTCGAACAGGTGGATCTCAGACGTCGGTTCGGATGGCCTGGGGCGCGTCTTCTTTCTCTACGGCCCCACCAGGCGCCTGCCGTCTCGTCAGCGACGTGATCCAGTCGTTGATCGAGCGGCGCGAGGCTCACTGCTCGACGGCACTCAGCAGCGCGACTTCATGCACGTACCGATGTGGCGTGCGTTCGCCGCGATTCTACAGCGATGTCACGACCGGTCAATATCGCGTCGGCGTCGGTGTACCAGTGCGGTCCGTCGTCGCGACTCTCGGCTCACTCCTCCAGGCGTCCGACCTGATACGGTTCGGCGCCACGAACCGTCCCAATGAGCCACCGCGGCTCGCCGCGTCGTCGACATTCTTCGCGGCCAGCTGGTTTCGTCCCGTCCCCGTCTCGAGTCCCCTCGCCAACACTGTCGACTGGTGCGCTCGCCACGCGGACTCCACCGGACTCCACCGCTGGTCTCACCGGGCGCAGAGGCCGGTCGATCGGCCGCCGCCCCGGACCAGGCCGGGCGGACGGTACCTTGCCGTCGAGCCTCCAGGAGCGGACTGTAGACGACGCGTCGGCCGGCAGTGCGAGCCAGCGCCCCGAGCGTGGCGGCGAACGGCGCGCTGAACCCGTCGCGCAGCACCGACTCGACGGCTGACTGCAGGAACGCCCGATGGCCGACGAAGAAGCCCTCGGCAGGCGCGTGAATGGTCTGTGCCTTCAGCGCGAGCGCGAACGCGCCCGGATCGTTTCGCCGCAGGCCTCGATACACCGGCAGCACCTGGTGTCCCCTTCTTCCCAGCCCGGCGTCGACCACGACGCCGTCGTCATCGACGAGGCGGCCGCCGACGATGGCCGTATCCGGCTGCAGCTCGAACCACTTGATCGCCTCCCAGAGCCAGTCCTCTCCTTCCGGCCGCCACGGCTCCCCGAGAACGACCACGTACTCGACATCGCCCGGAAGCGCTTCGCCGAGCCTCCGCCAGTCGTCGAGGGTCTCCATTCGACCGGGCATCGCGACCACGCTCCGTGCACGGGCGAGGCTGTCGCACGCGGCCGCGGCCGCGCGCGATCGCTCGTCTGCGCCCAGCACCACGACGCCAAACGACGGATCGCCGATCGGGCGGCGTCGTATCCACCATTCGACGGCGCCGCGATAGATCGGGTACTCGGCGATCTCGTAGCGTGAGGGTGAGGATTGCCCCG
This sequence comes from uncultured Chloroflexia bacterium, assembly GCA_963776385.1. Taxonomy (GTDB): domain Bacteria; phylum Chloroflexota; class Limnocylindria; order Limnocylindrales; family CSP1-4; genus SPCO01. The sequence continues at coordinate 116,277 of CAVZME010000005.1, read as the reverse complement.
CCACGATGCGCTCCAGCACGGCGCGCGTCGAGGCGATGGTGCCCGGGTTCTGCGTCGGGACGTTGCTCGACGACGCGTCATGGCTCCGCCAGTGGTAGAGCACGTGCGGCACATGCGCCATCCCGCGCCGGCCTCGCGAAACGCATGATCGTGTCCCAGTCGTGGCAGTACTCGGCGCCCGAATCCGAGTACACGCCGAGCTCCAGCGCCCGCTCGCGGCTGAACGCGCGACAGATGCCAGATGTATGAGCTCTCGATGTTGAGGACCGGATCGAACCCGGGCCTCGCGTATCGCGATCGCAGCTGCCCGTCGACCAGGTGGTCTTCGTCCGAGAAGACGAAATCGGCCTGCTCGCGATGGTCGCGGCCAGGACCTCCAGCGCATCGGGCTCGAGCACATCGTCTGCGTCGATCGGGACGAACCACTCGCGGTGGCCGCCGTGCGAGGCACTGGCGCATCCGCCCAGGATGCCGGACGTCTCTCCTTCGATCACCCGCACGCGTGGCTCGCGAGCCGAGATCGATCGAGCAGTCCCTGCACGCCTGTCGCTGACGGGCCCGTTCCCGGAACACGATCCATTCGAAGCGCTGATGGCGTCTGCTCGAGCACCGAGCGGATCGCGGTCGCTCGAAGGGCTCGACCGGAGTACGAGCGTAGACGCTGGTCAGGACGGAGAACGACACGTCCGGGCAGCCGGCGGCCAGGAAGGCGCGCGCCAACCGATCGGCTTCGAGCACCTGGTCGTAGGACAGCGTCGCTTCCGGCTCCCCGGGCACGGCCGCAGCCGCGTCTGGCCGCATCGAACGAAACGGCCGGCCGGCGTGAGCCCGACGTGCGGCGGCCAGAGGAGGGCGTCGGGCATCAGAGTCGCCGTGCGCGGTCTGAAGGCCCTGCGTGCCACGGCGGGAATATTGCTGCCGCGGTCGACGGTTGGCATCGCGGAGAGGAACGGCGTGTAGATGACCCGCCGCTCCTGGCGACGCGCCGCGGCACCCAGCCAGGCGCCGAGTTGATCCAGCGACATGCCCGACGGCACGAGAGTGACGAGCGCGTCGGCGGCGAAATGAGAGTCGAGCACGCAGTGGTCGATTGACACCGCGCTGACCGAATGCTGCTTCCACGCCTGGACGTGGTACCCCGGATCCTCGAGCGGCCGGCCGCGATCGGGCGCATCGCATCCGCGGCCGAACCCGAAGTACGCGCCGGCGTCGACGATGCGGCCGTTCTGATGCAGGCGACCGCCCACCATGGCGGTATCTGGAAACAGCTCGAAGAGACCCATGGCCTCGAGCGCCCAGACGTCGTCCACGATCCGGGTGTCGTGCCACAGAACGTGCAGCAGGCGGCCGCTCTCGGCCGCTCGCGCCGCAAGGCGTGCCAGCCCCGCCACGCCGTCCGCCGGATCCAGATGGACGACCTCGTGTGGAATCTCCTTCGGCACCTCGAGGCGAGGTGGACGGTCGCGAGACGATGCCAGGACCACGGTGGTAACCGCGCGCGGGTCCGTCGCGTCTCGCCGCATCCACCAGTCCGGCATACCGCCGAACAAGCGGGGAGGCGCTCCACGCGAAATCGCTCCGGTCGGCGCCAGCGTCTCGAGCATCTTCGTCAAGACGCAGCGCTGAGAGTCGTACACGAAGGGCTTTGAGTCGACGTTTCCTGCTGAGTCGACGTCTCGTGAATGCGCCAGCTGTACAGCACCTCGGGGATGTGCAGCGGCGTGTGGCCGGCGGCGAGGAACCGAGTGAAGGTGTCCCAGTCGTGGCTGCCCTCGGCCCGCCGGTCGGTGTAGGCACCAAGCTCCATCGCCAGCTCGCGGTCGATGGCGCCAAGATGCGCCGTGTAGCACGAGTTCGCGAAGAGGACGGGATCGAATGCGGGCTTGAAATAGGGCTGAGTGAAGTGGCTGCCTTCCAGCTTGTCTTCGTCGGTGTAGGCAAAGGCGGGATAGCCGGCCTGCCGCAGCGCGTGAGACAGGACACGCAAGCAGTCGGGCGTCAGCAGATCGTCCTGAGTCGACCGGCACGATGTATCGGTGCGTCGCACGCTCGAGACAGAAGCGCATGCCGCCGATGATCCCGAGGTTGTCTCCGACGCGAAAGACCCTGATCGCTGGCTCCGTCGCCAGGCGCTCGACCGACCGCCGAGTGGCCGGATCCTGGGAGCCGTTGTCGAGGAGCACCCACTCGAACGTCGGATCTGCATCCTGGCCGAGAACGCTGTCGGCCAACGCATCGAGGTATTCGGGCGGTGTATTCCAGACGGTGGTCAGCAGGCTGAAGAGTCCCGGCTCCTGTCGCAACGGGTATCGTCCGCGGCGTCGCGCGAACGCCTGGAGACGATGCACCTCGTACTCGTCTCGGGGCCAGTTCCGGAAGCCGGGCGCGACGATCGACGTGCCTTCGTCATCGAGGCTTCGCTCGCCTTCCCGCACGGGACTTCCCTGGAGCAGCGCCAGTTCGTCGAACAGCCTTGGCACGACGTCGGCCAAGCTGCTGCGCCAGCTCGCCGGCAGGTTGATCGCGGCAGCGGCCCGGCGGCCCTCCACATCGTCGAGGCGTGCCACGGCGGCTTCGAGCCCTGCCGAGATGCCTTCGAGTGTCGGGGGAATGCCGATGATATTGGCCGAGAGCTCGGCGAGGGCTTCCGACGTCTTGTTCGCGAACGCCGTCGTCACCACGAGGCCGCCGCAGGCCGCCATCTCGAGCGGCGGATAGCTGGGGTGCGGAGAGAGCATGAGCGACAGGAGGATGTCGCTTTCGCGCATCTGTTGCGCGTAATCCGCGAGGTCGAGCCAGGGCGCCGGCACCAGCGTGGCGCCGCGGCCGAGCGAGACAGCCGGGAACGACTCACCCATGCCGACGATCTCCCAGCGTTCGGGGTCGAGCGTGCCGTCGTTCACCGCCTTCTCGAGCGCGGCCACGCCGAGCTCGAACAGGTTCCGCAGGCCGTTGGTGGGCCGTGCGTAGAACAACAGGCGCCTGCGTGCCCGAATGGGGCGGTCCGACTCCGGGAAGAAGAGCGTGCGATCGACGGCCGGCTGGAAGACGAGGCTTCGCTCGACGAACGCCGGGTCAGCGAAGCGCCCGATGCGCTCGCGAACGAGGAACTCGTGCAGCCATCGTGAGTTGACGACCGGAAGATGATCGAGCGAGTAGGTTTCGGTCGCGAGCGCCTGCTGCGTCGAGGCCGGGTGCAGCAGCGGCTCGTAGTCCTGGATCAGGTAGACGAAGCGCGAGTGCTGCGTCTGGCGGACCGCATACTTGGCCTGCTGGGCGGTCCACCACGCCGTGGCCATGAACAGATCGCGTGCGCCGATCGCCAGCGGCACGGCGCGGTCGTTCGCCGACACGAGCTGGACGTCCGCCGGCAGGTCGGTGCCGAGGAGGCCCCGCATGTGCGCCCTGAATGGCGCGAGGTCTTCATCGAACGCCGCATCCGTGCTGATCAAGCGGACCCGGACGCCTGACAGGGCCAGCCGTCCCGCGATCTCGAGCGCGGTGTTGGGCCCTCCCGACAGGTGCCGCATCGCCAAGCCCGGGACGAGGACGTTCAGCCGGGGCTCGTTGCCCAGCTGCGGCGCCACGACCAGGTTGAGCGGGTTGAACCACGGCAAGCGGCCTTGCGGCGGAACGAATCCGGTGAACCCTCCTGATGCGAGCGTCGGAGGGGCGAACGCCGCCCTCCCCTCGGCTCTTCCGGCCGTCACATAGTGGACCAGTGGATTCACGCCGGCCGCGGCAACGTCAGGGTTCGAAGCCAGGTAGAACGCGCCGTCGAACGCGGGATGCGGGGCCCGGCCTTCGGACGCGCCGCTCGACACGTAGTGCAACAGCGGGTTCATGCCTGCCGCGGCGACGTCGGGGTTGCCTTCGAGATAGAACGACGAGTCGAAGTACGGGTGCGGATCGCGGCCCTCGAACCCGCCGGTCGCGAGGTAGTGCGCGAGCGGGTTGACGCCCGCGGCCGCGACGTCGGGATTCCGCTCCAGGTAGAACGACGAGGAGAACAGGGGATGCGGATCGCGTCCTTCCAGCGCACGCTCGTGATGTAATGGAGTAGCGGGCTCGTGTCCCACGGAAGCGGGCCCGTCTGTGCCACGTAGTAGCGCGCATCGAAGAGCGGATGCGGATCGCGCGTCTCGATCCGCCTCGCTTGAGATAGTGCACGAGCGGATCGACGTTGGCGCGGCCCACATCGGGAAGGCTCCCCGTACCACTCGTGTCGAACAGCCCTCGCAGCCAGCGCATAGTTGCGGCGTCTGGTGACGCGCTCCCGCACCCATCGGCGCATCCGCGCCAAGGCGCCGACGGGAGCGATGTTGAATGTGCGGCGCCGGAGAGCCTCCGTGAATCGCCGTAGCGGCGCCGTCAGCCGCCACGAACGGGACGTCAGGATGACCTGCAGCTCTCGCTCGACGGCTGTCGCTCGCTGTGAGGTCTCCTCGAGTCGCGCGTGCGCCGCCGAAACGGCGCTGGCCTGCTGCCGGAGCATGTCGCGAGTCGCAGCGACCTCGTCTCGCAACCCATCGGCTTGCCGCTGCGCTCTTCCAGCTCAGCTCGTGCGCTCGCCAGCGCTTCGGCCGCCACGTTCGCGTTTGCCTCGAGCTCGAGCAGACGCAGATCTTTCTGGGCAAGCGCCCCTTGCGCCTCCTGCAGACTCTGGCTGGTTCGTCGGCGAGATGCGTCCTGACTCACGAGCTTCGCCGATGTGCGCGTCTTTCTCGGCGACGGCCTCCTTGAAGCGCACGAGCGCGGCGTCCAGCTCACCGATGTGCCGGTGAGTCGCTTCGATTTCGCGCGTGGAGCGCTCGCGCAGCTCCTTGCGCCAACCGAGGATGCCCGTGACCATCTCGCGCACGAGCCGCTGCGGCTCGGTCGGATCCGGGGATCTCGCCGCGTCGATGACGCGGGCGGCCGTCGCGGCGTGCGCGGGCGACGTGAACGCGCAGAAAAAGCGGCGGTAGTGAGCCGCGCCCAGGCGCGCCAAGGGACTCGCGTGTTGACGGCTGCCGCGAAGCGACCCTTCGCTTCGTGGTCGCCCAGATCGCACGCGTAGATGAAGTCGAGCACGTTGAACGCGAGCCATTCGTCCAGCGGGGCGTTGTCGGCGACCAGCGCTGACCCAGGATCGCTGAACCACGACACGACCTGCGCCGCATCCGGCAGCCCGTGCTCGCGATGCTCCACGAGGAAGTCGACGTCGCGCCCGGACACGGCCTGCGCCCACGCCGAGAACTGACGCTCGGCCTCGACGACCTCCGGCGTGTCAACGGGGCAGCACACGATGGTGGCCTGCCGCGAGACCCGCTGCAGCTCACGAATCAGGCTCGGCCGCTGCGCCGGTGGCACGTGCTCCAGGACATCGAGCGCGACAGCGACATCGAAGGCGCCGTCCTCGAAGGGCAGCGGCTCGCCTGGCTGCAGCAGGACGATGGAGGGATCGTCGAATTGACTGACGTCGGCGCGAACGATGTCGAACCGCGGTGAAACGAAGGCTTCGGTCAGCGCAACCGGACCGCTTCCGACATCGAGCAGGGTGAGGGCGCCGCTGCCTTCGCCGCACAGGATGTCGGTCAGCCTCGCGAGAAAGGAGTAGCGCTGATAGATGTCGGGCTGCCAGGCCAGCCGGCGATCGGAAAGCTCGTTCAACGTGACGCTCCGGTTACGGTGCGAGCCGGGCGGGACTGGTACCGGGAAAGCACCGAAGACAGTGGGCGTCGCTGGATCCTGCTCCGCCCGCTTCTAGGGCTGGCAATCTGCTGGTTCTGCTTCGGGCTGGTGCTTCAGGGCCGGTTCCTTCAGCAGACCCATGGTAGCCTGCTCGAGCAGGCTTCGCCGCTACGATCAGGCACGGCGAGAACATCGGTGAGGTCGAGCTGGACGTCGTCCCAGGCCGGGACAACGAGTCCACCAATGCGGTTCCTGGCGACGGCGCCCGAGTGGTACGCGACCCCTGCGCGAGGCCCTCGACGACCCAAAACGTCTCGAGTTCATCGCCGAAGCCCGCCCTCGAGCTCTACTCGACCGCGTTCCTCGCCGAATTCATCGCGGCGCGTGCTCGATGAGACGCTGACACAACCGCTCGTACTCGCGGGCTACATCGTCCCAGACGTAACGTCGAGCAGCGCGCTGCCGGCCCTCGTCGCCACGGGCCATTGCTCCGACCGGATCCAACTCGTCGGCTGCGATCAGAGAGGCCACCCCGCGTGCATCGACGAAGTATCCCGCGGCCGTTCCGGCGGTTTCGCGATTGAACACCACGTCATAGGCGCTGACGGGCGCTCCAGCACCCATCGCACGAAGCAGTGAGGGATTGGTCCCACCGACCGAATGCCCGTGAATGTAGGACGCGCAGTTGCCGTACAGCTGATCGATGAGCACCTGGTCCCACATGGCTCCGAGGAATCGCACATTCGGTCCCGCGGACCCGACGACCTGCGTCTCGATAAGCCGACGCATAGCGGGCCGACCCGACCACGATCAGCGGCAATGAGGCGCCCGACAGGCGATACCCGTCGACGACCATTGCGAGGTTGTTTTCGGGCTCGAAGCGGGAGACGACGAGATGGAACCGCCTTGGATCAAGTCCAAGCTCGGACAGTCGATCCGCGGTAGGCGACACGATCGGTGCGCCGTACGGGATGTAGCGTCGCCTCGCGACCGTAGGCGCGTCGGATGTGGGCGGCGATCGCCTCGGAATCCGCGATGACGTCATCCGCGAGCCGGACGCTCCAACGCTCCGCCTCACGGAAGTACGCTTCGGCCGAACCGACCCCACTTCGCCCGCTCGGCGTCCAGCCCGTCGAAATGCACGGCCGTCCTGATCCCGGCCGCCTGCAGCATCGGCACGAACGGTCCATTCGCAGGATTGAACATCACTACGACGTCGGGGCGGCTGAGGATCACGGCATGGATCGTGGAGACAGCCGTATGGGAAGCGTCTCGAGCGACTTCGACCGAATCGCGGGCAGGTTGACGAGCTCCATCCCGCGATACGCCCTCAGTCGCTGGCCCGGATTCCGGCAATACACGACGACGCGATGGCCGTACGTGGCGAGACGCGCGCCGATCTCCTCAGCGGCGGTCTCGAAACCGCCGTATCGGGCGGGCACGCCTCGCGTTCCAAGGAGCCCGACCTTCAATGTCGGATCGACTCGATCACAAGATCCGACCCCCAAGTCTGAACAAGGGTCGCCGAAGACGATGTCATGGACAGCCACCCGTCGGCGTCTCGCGGGAGACTAGGATGACCGCGAATTCGAGCGTTAGCCTGTCGTATTCTGGCGACGGGGATCATCAGTACCGCACGACAAAGCCGGCCATAACGATGCGCAACAGCAATATTGAATGGCGAGACCAGTCGCGGTTTGCTCGAACAGCCAAGCGTGGAAGTCCATAGAGTGCGGCCGGTCCCGTGGTGGCGACAATGGTGGTAGACCGCCAGCGAGACGACGACACGATCGAGGTCGACAACACAGCCGCGGGGCCGCCGTGCGCGGTGGCAGCGTCAGCTGGGTCCAAAGCCGCCTCGAGTAGGTCGATGCCGGCGGCAAGTGAGGAGCGGTCAGGTGCGTTCGTTCGGCGGCCCGGTCTCACAGGTTGAGCGCGATAGGTGGGTATCGGGCCGACGGTTAGACGCTGAGAGATGGCCGGTCGGTAGCCCCCCAAGGCCCGTTTTCGGTCCTCCTCTTTGCCCATCACTACATCATCACCAGGCCGCCGTCGACGGCGAGCACCTGGCCGGTGATGAACGCCGCCTCGTCGCTGACGAGGAAGGCGACCGCGGCCGCGATCTCCTCGGTCTCGCCGAACCGCCCGAGGGGCGTCGCCGCCCGAAGTTGTTCCTTGAGCGCCTCGGGCAGGTCCCGGGTCAGTTCCGTATCGACGAACCCGGGAGCGACTGCGTTGCAGGTGATGGTCCGGCTCGCCAGCTCGCGCGCGGTGGCCTTCGTCAGCCCGATGAGCCCGGCCTTGGCCGACGAGTAGTTGGCCTGACCCATCTGGCCCGCCTGCCCCGACACGGAGGTGATGTTCACGATCCGGCCGCCCTTGGCCTTGAGCATCGGTCGGGTGACCGCCTTGGTCATGAAGAAGGCGCCCGACAGGTTCGTCTCGATGACCTCGCGCCACATCTCCTCGGTCATCCGCATGATCAGGTCGTCGCGCGTGACGCCGGCATTGTTGACGAGGATGTCGATCCTGGCGAACTCCTCGAGGACACGCTTGACGACGCCATCGGCAGACTCCGGGGCACGGGCATCACCCTGGATGGCCAGCGCGCGCCGGCCGAGCCCTTCGACGATCCCGCTCGTCGTCGCGGCGGCGGCCGAATTGCCCTTGTAGGTGAACGCGACGTCGGCGCCCTGCGTCGCCAGCCGCTCGACGATGGCCCGCCCGATGCCGCGCGACCCGCCGGTCACCAGGGCGACCTTGCCGGTCAGGTCGATCATGCGCGGACCTCCTCGTGGGCCGGGGCGGGCTCTCCCGGAACGACATCGTCGAGCGGGACGTCGACCACGCCGGGCTGGCGCATGATCTCGGCGAGTGCCTCCGGGATCGGGTCGACCGAGTCCCAGTCGACCGGCAGACGGACGGACACGTCCTCGGGCTTGACCGCCGCGTCGCCTGCGATGCCCCGCGCCGGGTCGGCGGTCCACTCGATGGCGACAGCCCCAGAGGTGAACCCTGCCCCGAAGGCTACGATGACGATGTTGTCGCCGACCTTGACCCGGCCCTCGTTGACCGCTTCCGCCAGGGCGATCGGCACGGACGCCGCCGAGGTGTTGCCGTACTTGTCGAGGTTCACGAACATGCGGTCCATCGGCAGGTCCAGACCCTTGGCGACGGCCTCGATGATCCGGATGTTGGCCTGGTGCGGGATGAACAGGTCGATGTCCGACGGCTGGAGTCCGGCGCGCTCGATGGCAGTCAGCGCCGTGGTCGCCAGGGTCCGCGTCGCGAACCGGTAGGTCTCGCGGCCTTCCATCCGGACATAGTGCTCGCCCCGGGCGACGGTCTCGGCCGAGGGCGGACTCTTCGCGCCGCCGGCCGGCAGCCAGATCATGTAGGCGCCCTGCGGCTCGGTCGTCATCTCGATGCCAAGGCCGCCGCCGGGCTCGTCCGAAGCCGACAGCACGACCGCACCGGCACCGTCCCCGAACAGGATGCAGGTGTTGCGGTCGGTGTAGTCGAGGAAGCGCGTGAGCAGCTCCGCGCCGATGACGAGGACGTGCCTGGCCATCCCGCTGGTGATGTACGCCTGGGCCGTCGCGTAGGCGTAGACGAACCCCGAACACGCCGCCGCGACGTCCATCGCCGCCGCCCGGGTGTTGCCGATGGCCTCCTTGACGAGGGCCGCGGTCGAGGGCATCCAGTAGTCGGGCGTGAGGGTCGCCAGCAGGATGAGGTCGATGTCGTCGGGGTCGATACCCGCGGTGCGGATGGCGCGCATCGAGGCGACCGCCGCCATCGACGCGGTCGTCTCGTGGGCGGCCGCGACGCGGCGTTCACGGATCCCCGTGCGCGACACGATCCATTCGTCCGAGGTGTCGACCATCTTCTCGAGGTCGTGATTCGTCAGGACCTGGCTCGGGGCGTAGCGTCCCCAGCCGGTCACATGGGCATGGCGTGCGGGCGTGCTCACAGTGGCTCCACCTCGATGAGTGGCTGCTTTGCCTTGACCAGTGCGCCGCTCTCGGGGACGACGCGAACGACGCGACCGGCAAGGTCCGACTTGATCTCGTTGAACAGCTTCATGGCTTCGATGAGCCCGATGATCTGGCCCACGGCGACCTCGCCCCCGACCTGGATATACGGGGCGGTGCCGGGCGCCGGCGATGCATAGAAGATCCCGGTGAGCGGCGCCTTGATCGACGGACGCGCGCCGGCGGCCGGATCCCGACCCGCCGTGGACGGCTCGCCCGCGGCCGGCGCGGCATCCGCGACGGCGGGCGCCGGAGTGGGAGCGGCGGTCGGCGCTGCGGCGATCGCGACGGGCTTGCGAAGGATGAGCCCGGTCCCGCCCGATTCGACCTCGAGCTCCGACAGGTCGGACCGCTCCAGGAGCTCGGCGAGGCGATCGATGAGCCCGAGCAGCTCGACATCGCCACCGTCGCGCGGCTCCGGGGTCGCCGCTGCGGGCCCGCGCACGTCGTCGGTCATCGGCCGGGCGCCGCGAAGATGAGGGCGGTGTTCTGGCCGCCGAACCCGAACGAATTGCTCAGCACGGCCCGGATCGGGTGGGCAGCCGCCACATTCGGTGTCAGGTCGAGACCGGCCGCCTCCGGATCGGGCTCGGTCAGGTTGATCGTTGGCGGCACACAGCCGTCCCGGATGGTGAGGATCGACACGATGGCCTCGATCGCGCCGGCCGCTCCCAGGGTGTGCCCGAGCATCGACTTGTTGGCCGTGACCGAGATGCGACCGGCGCCGTCGCCGAAGATCGTCCGGATCGCCTGCAGTTCGGCCTTGTCGCCCTCGGGCGTGGACGTCGCGTGGGCGTTGACGTGATCGATGTCGGCGGGCGTCAGGCCGGCCTTCTCGATCGCCCGTCGGGCGGCTCGGACGGCCCCGATCCCGCCCGGCGCGGGGAGGGTGATGTGCGACGCGTCGGCCGTGGCACCGTATCCGACGAGCTCGGCCAGGATGGTCGCTCCACGCGCGTTGGCGTGTTCGAGTTCCTCGAGGATGACGACGCCCGCGCCCTCGCCGATGACGAAGCCGTCGCGCGCCGAATCGAACGGACGTGACGCGCCCGCCGGATCGTCGTTGCGGGTCGACAGCGCGCGCATCGCGGCGAACCCGCCCACCGTCGCCTCGAAGACCGCCGCCTCTGCGCCGCCGGCGACCATCACGTCGGCATCGCCGCGTCGGATGATCTCACTGGATTCCCCCAGCGCATGGCCGCCCGTGGCGCAGGCCGAGACCGTCGTGAAGTTCGGGCCGGTCATGCCGAACTGGATGGCGACCTGACCCGCCCCGATGTTCGGGATGCCCATCGGGATGAGGAAGGGGCTGATCCGGTCGGGCCCGCGCAGCGCGTTGGTCGTGAAGCCGTCGATGAGCGTCCCGACGCCACCGAGACCTGTCCCGAGGATGACCCCGGTCCGCTCGGCCAGCTCACCCTCGAATCGGTCCGGGAGTCCCGCCTGGTCGAGTGCCTCGCGGGCGGCCACCAGGCCCAGCTGGATGTAGCGATCGGTCCGGCGCAGTTCCTTGCGGTCGAGGATGCCGCTGGCATCGAAGTCCTGGACCTCGGCCGCGAACCTGGCCGTCAGCCGCGACGGATCGAACGACGTGATCGGGCGGATGCCGCTCTCACCGGCGAGCAGGCCGGCCCAGGTCGACGGCACGTCATTTCCGATCGCGGTGACCATGCCCATCCCGGTCACGACCACGCGTCGGCGATCAGCGCGGGCGGGGGAGGCGAAGGGGTGGTCATGGCGGGCGGCCGCTGTCATCGGACCAACTTCCCGGTACGGACTGTCGCTGCCCGATACACATCGCCCGGCAGACCGCGCGCCGAGATCGCGTTGGCGACTGCCAGCCCGTCGTACTCGGTGCGCTTGATCTCCGCGGTGACCTCGCCCGCGTCGATGTCGATCCGCGCCCACGACGCGGTCGGGTCGCCGTCGAAGATGTAGCCGGCGGACCCGTCGTTGACGATCAGCTTCCAGCCGAGGTCGCGGACCTCGGGCAGATGGGTATGGCCGCAGGCGATGACCCGGGCGTCGGTGCGCGATGCGCGTTCGATGACGACGTTGGGGTCGAGCTCCTTGTCGAAGCCCGCCGTCTGCGAGCCGGGCGAGGCGTGGACGACCAGGACCATGGTGCCGTCCTCGGCCCGAAGGCGCCGCTCGGCGGGCAGCCGTCGCAGCCAGGCGATCCGCTCGTCACCGAGCTCGTCGTGGGCCCACTCGGTCGCCGCCCGGAAGATGTCCGGGACACCGTCGGACATCCACGGGAAGGCCGCCGCGTAGTCGAAGTCCGCCACGGCGATGTCGGTGTTGCCGGAGACGATGGCGGCGCCGTCCGATTCCATCTCGCGCAGGAGGTCCACCGCGCCGGCCGGATCGGGACCATTGAGCACGAGGTCGCCGGCGACCGCGACGAGATCGGGCTTCTCCGCCCGGATCGCCGTGCGCACGGCCGCGAGGGCGATGGCGTTCCCGTGGACATCGGACAGGACGATCATGCGGGTCATAGAACTGCCTCGTGGCGAGCCGCCGATGTCATCGCAACACACCTTCGCTGGGGATGATGAAGCTCAGCAACACGTCGCAGGCTGTTTCCCCGTCCACGGAGGCCACGCCGTGGCCGCGCCCGAAGCGGCCGCCCAGCTTCTCCATCGTGACCTCGAGGCGGAGCGTGTCGCCGGGGCTGACGACTCGCTTGAAACGGCAGTCGTCGATGCCGGCGAAGAGACCGATGCGCTCACCGAAGCCGGGCTGCTTCGCGACGTAGACCGCCATTGTCTGGGCAAGGGCCTCGACCTGGATGACGCCGGGCATGACCGGCAGGCCCGGGAAGTGGCCCTGGAAATACCACTCGCTCGCGGTGACGCCCTTGATCCCGACGATCCGCTTGGCGTCCGGGTCGTACTCGACGATCCGGTCGACGAGCAGGAACGGCCAGCGGTGCGGGATCAACGCCTCGATCTCGTGGGTCGTGTGGATGGTCTCGGTCACGGGCAGCTCCAGGTCGGGTCGGGGTCAGTGTGGCGGGTCGGGACGACGGCAAGGGTCACGGTCTGTGCAGGTATGCACGACCGCCCTTCGAGAGCAGCCCGGATCACGATCGCGCCGCCGCGGCCAGGAAGGCTTCGCTCCCGACGCGGTCGAGAAGGTTGGTCGTCATCTTGCCGGTCAGGAATGCCTCGTTGGCGAGCATCGCCTTGTGGATCGAAACGTTCGTGACGAGCCCCTCGACGACGAGCTCGTCCAGGGCGACCCGCGACCGCGCGATGGCGGTCGCCCGGTCCGGGCCCCAGACGATGAGCTTGCCGAGCAATGAGTCGTAGAAGGGCGGGACCTCGTAGCCGCTGTACAGATGTGAATCCACCCGCACGCCCGGCCCGCCGGGAGCGTGATAGCGCTCGACGACGCCGGCCCCGGGCCGGAACTCGTGCGCGGGATCCTCGGCGTTGATCCGGAACTCGATCGCATGACCGATCATCGCCACGTCGGCCTGGGCGAAGCCGAGCGGCTCGCCGGCGGCGATCCGGATCTGTGTCGTGACCATGTCGACACCGGTCAGCATCTCGGTCACCGGGTGCTCGACCTGGATGCGGCAGTTGATCTCGATGAAGTAGAAGTCACCGGCACTGTCGACGAGGAACTCCAGAGTGCCGAGGTTCTCGTAGCCGGCCGCGATGGCCGCCCGCAACGCACGCTCCGCGAGGTCGGCCCGCGCCGCGTCGGACAGGGCCGGTGTCGGCGCCTCCTCGATGATCTTCTGGTGGCGGCGCTGGACCGAACAATCGCGCTCACCGAGGTGGACGCCATGGCCATAGCGGTCGATGGCGACCTGGATCTCGACATGGCGGTTCTCGTCGAGCCACTTCTCGAGGTAGAGCGAATCATCGCCGAAGGCGGCCTTTGCCTCGGACCGGCAGACGCGCAGGACCGACTCGAGTTCGCGGCTGGTGCGGACCATCCGCATGCCCTTGCCACCGCCACCCGCCGACGGCTTGATGAGGACCGGGTAGCCGATCCGATTCGCCTCATCGAGGGCGTGCATCTCGTCACGGAGCATCCCGTCCGAACCGGGGATCGTCGGCAGGCCGTGGGCCCCGAGCATCTGGCGCGTCCCGGCCTTGCTGGCGAAGCGCTCGAGGACCGCGGCCGGCGGCCCGATGAAGGTCAGGTCGTGGGCGGCGACGACCTCGGCGAAACCCTCGTCCTCGGACAGGAAGCCGTAGCCCGGGTGGATGGCGTCGCAGCCGGCGACGAGCGCGGCCGAGATGACGGCCGGAGCCGACAGGTAGGACCGACGGGCGTCGGCCGGGCCGATGCAGATGGCCTCATCGGCCAGCTGGACCGGTAGCGAGTCGCGGTCCGCCTCGCTGTATGCGACGACGGCCTCGGCTCCCAGCTCGCGGCAGGCACGCAGGATGCGAAGGGCGATCTCGCCGCGGTTGGCGATGAGGATCTTGCGGAACACCTCAGGCCTCCGGGACGCTGGCGGATGCGAATTCGATGACGATGAGGTCCTGGCCGTACTCGACGGCGTCGCCCGGCTCGACGAGGCTTGCCCCGACGACGCCGTCGGTGGGCGCGACGACCTCCTGCGGGATCCCCAGCATGTCGACCGAGCCGAGCCGATCACCGGCACGGACCTTGGTCCCGGCCCTCGCCTCCGGCCGCGGCTGGAAGATGCCGACAGCGGGTGAGCTCGCGACGATCGGACCGTCCTGGCGGGACTCGCGGCCCGCTCCAGTCCCATCCCGGCCATCGCGACCCGGACCGACCGGCGTCAGGTTGGCCGCGGCCGCGGTGCCAGCGGCCGCCCCAGCCCGAGCGGCTCGCTCGCGCTCGCCGGGACGACGCTCCTTCGTGCTGGTCGCCGCCGTGGCCAGCCCGGGCCGGCGGAGCCGGACTCGCCACGAGCCCTCGCGCACCTCGAGCTCACCCAAACCGGTGGCAGCCGAGCTTGGCGATGAGCGCGGGCAGGAGCTCCGAGCTCAGGCGATCGATGGCGGCATGGTCGGCCGATCGCTCCGCGTCGGTGCGCTCCGTCCGGGGGTCGGCGGGCTGGATCGATTCGGGCACTCGCTAGACCTCCTCGCGGGCCGGCGGTTCGTCGCGCGACCAGGCCGGAACGGCCGCACCGACCGCTCGGCGACCCGGGTCGAGCAGGTCCCGCAGCCGGTCCCCCAGCCCGCGTGTGACGGGTGGGGCGAGCTCCGGCGTCTCCGTCTCAGTGTAGGACCCGAGGGCCCGATAGCGGCGGTAGCGCGTGTCGAGGAGCTGGTCGATGCTCAGCGCATCGAGTGCGGCCAGGCGGTCGACGATGATCGGCTTGAGCCGTCGAGCCGTCTCTGCCGGGTCGGTGTGGGCGCCCTCGCCGGGCTCGGGGACCACGATATCGACGACGCCGAGCGCCTTCTGGTCGGCGGCCGTCATCTTCATCGCGAGAGCCGCGGTCGCGGCCTCGTCGGCGGTCCGCCACAGGATCGACGCGCAGCCCTCGGGCGAGATGACCGAGTAGACCGCGTTCTCCAGGGCGATGACGACATCGCCCATCGCGATCGCGATGGCCCCGCCCGATCCGCCCTCGCCGGTGATGACGGTCACGATCGGCGTGCGCAGGCGGCTCATCAAGCCGACCGACCGGGCGATCGCCTCGGCGATGCCGCGCTCCTCGGATTCCGGACCGGGATGCGCGCCGGGCACGTCCACGAAGGTCACGATCGGCAGCCCGAACCGCTCGGCGAGCTCCATGATGCGCATCGCCTTGCGGTAGCCCTCGGGGTGCGGCATCCCGAAGTTGCGCCGGATGTTCTCCTCGGTGTCGGCGCCCTTCTGCTGGCCGATGACGGCGATCCGACGACCATCGATCCGGGCCAGCCCGGCGACCATCGCGTCGTCGTCGCCGAAGAAGCGGTCGCCGTGGAGCTCGATGAAGCTGTCGGTCATGGCCGCGACGAACTCGAGCGTGCGCGGACGCCGCAGGTTGCGGGCCAGCTGCACCCGGGCCCAGACGGCGTCCCGGGGATCACCGTCGACGGGCGTCGGGTCGGTGACGGGCGGCTCGTCGGCGGTCGCCCCCCGCTCCCCGACCCGCTCGGCGATCGAGCTCAGGAACGACAGCGGTCGGAAGCCGGGCGCATCGAGGTCGCCCGCGACGCTGGTCGCGGCGTCGAGGTCGCGCGGCGGAAGCGCGTGGAGCAGCTCGATGAGCTCGGCGCGCATCTCGAGGCGGGTCACGACGCGGTCGATGAAGCCGTGCTCGAACAGGAACTCGGAACGCTGGAAGCCGGCGGGCAGCTCCTGGGCGATGGTGCCGGCCGAGACGCGCGAGCCGGCGAACCCGATCAAGGCATTCGGTTCCGCGACGTTGACGTCGCCCATGGCCGCGAACGAGGCGAAGACGCCGCCCGTGGTCGGGTCGGACAGGACCGAGACGTACGGCACGCCGGCGGCCCGCAGCCGCTCGAGCGCAGCCATCGTCTTGGCCAGCTGCATCAGCGCGAGCGTCCCTTCCTGCATCCGGGCACCACCGGAGGCGCTGACGATGATGAGCGGCGTGCGGCTGGCGAGGGCGAACTCGGCGGCGCGGGTGACCTTCTCGCCGACGACCGCCCCCATCGAGCCACCCATGAACCCGAAATCCATGACGCACAGGGCGGCCGCGGTGCCGCCGAGCGCACCCGTCCCCCAGACCGCCGCGTCGCGCATCCCCGTCGCCGTCTGGGCCGCCGCGAGCCGGTCCGGGTACGGCTTCTGGTCCACGAACCCGAGCACGTCGACCGACTGCAGGCCCGCGTCGCGTTCGGCCCACGTCCCGGGGTCCAGGAGCAGACCGAGGCGGGCGGCCGCTGACAGTCGGAAGTGATGGCCGCAGGTCGGGCAGACCCGGAGCGCCTTCTCGAGCTGCTTGTTGAAGACCATCGTCTCGCACGACGGGCACTGGGTCCACAGGTCCGCCGGGTAGACGTCACGACGGGCACGGAACGACGGCAGCTTGATCGGCATCAGACCGGCCTCGTCCGGGCGACGGCTCGGGCGGCACGGGCCATCGGCCCCGCGGCGGGCCGGTTGAGACGCCAGGCGACATATGCGGCGCCGGCCAGCGACAGCGCGGCGGACGTCAGGGCGCCGCCGATCAGCAGCGGGCGACCGAGCAGGAACCGCGGGTCACTCGGGTCCACGTCGTCGTGCATCTCGGCCGGGGCCGGCAGCGGCACGACGATGCCCTCCGCCCCGGCGGCCGTTGCGGCGCGCATCCGCCAGGCGACATCGGCGAGCCGGTCGGCGAGGGCCTCTTCGAAGCGGAACGACGGATGGAGCCGCGGCAGGTCGCGGGCGAGGCGCTCCGCGGTGGAGCGGATGGCGCCGGCCGGGATGGAGCCGGTCGGGGCGCCGTCGACTCCCCGGGCGTGGGCCGCGAGGAGGGTCTCGAGATACCGGTCGGTGACGAGGGCGTCGACCTCGCTGGCGTCACGACCGGTGAACGCGCCGGTCACCGGGTCGAGTCGTCGAGGTCGCGCGCAACGGTCCGCAGCGCTCGGTGGATCAGGACGCGCACGGCGCCCTCCGACCGACCGAGGACGCCGGCGATCTCGGCCGTCGACA
This sequence comes from uncultured Chloroflexia bacterium, assembly GCA_963776385.1. Taxonomy (GTDB): domain Bacteria; phylum Chloroflexota; class Limnocylindria; order Limnocylindrales; family CSP1-4; genus SPCO01. The sequence goes on along the minus strand of CAVZME010000005.1, from coordinate 98,980 downwards.
TCTCGTCGACGAAGCGCAGGACGATCGCTCGCCGCCGGTCGTCGGGCAGCCGCGCCACGGCCCGCCAGGCCGCGGCTGCGTCATCATCGCGGGCTGCGTCGCCCTCGAGATCCACGGCCGAGGCGACGTTGGCCGCCGCCTCCAGGACCGTCTCCGGGTGGCGCTGGGCGGTGCGACGGCGCTCGGCCACTGCGTTGCGGGCGATCTGGAAGAGCCAGACCTTGAACGTCGATGCGCCGTCGCCGTCGATCGGGCGCGCCCTCTCCTCGAACCGGCCGAGGTTGGTCAGGGCGGCCAGGAATGTCCGTTCGGTGACGTCTTCGGCGTCGTGGTGGTCGCGCAGCTCGTAGAACGCGTAGTTGTACACCTGGGCCAGGTACTTCCGATACAGGGCCTCGAACCGGGCCGGGTCCGCCTGGGCCGCCTCGACCAGCGCGCGATCGCGATCGAGATGGATGAGGCGCGGACCTCCCTCCTCCGGACGGTCCACCTTCCAGAATGCCGGTCGGGCCATCGTGTTACACCGCCCCTGCGACGGGATCGGCGAGACGGACGTGGGTGATCTCGCCGACGAGGACCTGGCGCTCACCGTTCGGCGCCGCGTCGTCGGCGACGAGGAGCGCGCCGGTCGCCGGGTCGACGCCCGTGGCGCGGACGGTCTCGGTGCGGTCCGGGCGCTCGATGCGGACCGTGCGACCGGTCGTGACCTGGCGGTCGACCCAGCCACCCGCGTCGAATCGCCCGCCGCGGAGCGCGTCCACCCGCGCCTCCAGCGACGCGATGAACGATCCGAGGAGCTCGGCGTCGTCGATGGACCGTCCGTCGGCGGCCTCGCGCAACGAGGTCATGGATGCCGGCCAGCGGCGCCGGGAAGTCGGCCGCGGCCCAGTCCGTGTTGATGCCCAGCCCGACGACGACCCGTGGATCCGCGCTCCCGAGCCCGTCGGTCTCGCCGAGGACGCCCGCCAGCTTGCGCAGCCGACCGGGGGCGTCGATGACGAGGTCGTTCGGCCACTTGAGCCGGACCGAGCCGGCCGCCAGGCCGGCGGTCGCCTCGGCGGCATCGGCCATCGCAAGCGACACGACGGCCGCCAGCCGCCAGGCCGCGTCCGGCTCCAGCCAGGTGGGTCGAAAGCCGAGCGAGAGCAGCAGCGCCCCGCCGGCCGGCGCGACCCAGGATCGGCCGTCACGGCCGCGCCCGGCGGTCTGCTCGTCGGCGACGGCCAGGCAGACCTCCGGCGTCGCGTCGGCCAGCCAGCCGCGGACGACGTCATTGGTCGAGCCGACGCGATCGAACCGCTCCAGGCGCGCGAGGAACGTCATCCGGCGGCCGCGGCTCCGGTGTCGACCGCTTCGGGTCGTTCGAGCTCGAAGGCGTCGTGGAGCGCCCGGAGAGCCGTCTCGAGGTCGGCCTCGGCGATCATGCAGGTGATCCGGACCTCCGAGGTCGAGATCATCTCGATGTTGACGCCTGCGTCGGCGAGCGTCCCGAACATGCGGGCCGCGTAGCCCGGTGCGTTGTGCAACCCGGCGCCGACGATCGACACCTTGGCGACCGAGGCATCGGTGGTCAGCTCGCGGGCGCCGAGCTCGCGCACGAGCGGTTCGAGCGCCTTCTTCGCGGCGGCCAATTCGACCCGTGGCACGGTGAACGACAGGTCGGTCTCGCCGCCGTGGCCGACGTTCTGGACGATCATGTCGACGTTGATCCCGGCCTCGGCCAGTGGATCGAAGATCGACCGCGCGACGCCCGGCCGGTCCGGCACGGCCACCACCGTGACCTTGGCCACGTTCCGGTCGTGGGCGAGCCCGCGAACCTTGTTGCGCTGCTCCACGAACGGATCCTCCTTGATGAGCGTGCCCGGCGCGTCCTCGAACGAGCTCAGGACCTCGATGACGACGCCGTTGACCCAGCCGAGCTCGACGGCCCGGACCTGCATGACCTGGGCGCCCTGGTGGGCCAGTTCGAGCATCTCCTCGTAGCCGATGACCGGCAGCTGACGGGCGCGTGCGACCAGTCGCGGATCGGCCGTGTAGATGCCCCTGACATCGGTGAAGATCTGGCAGCGGTCGGCCCCCAGGCTGGCCGCAAGGGCGACGGCCGTCGTGTCGCTGCCGCCGCGGCCGAGGGTCGTGATCTCGTCGTCGGCGGCGGCACTGGCGCTCTGGCCCTGGAAACCGGCGACGATGACGACCTTGCCCGCACCGAGCTCGGCCTGGACCCGCCGCGGCTCGATGCCCGCGATGCGCGCCTTGCCGTAGCGACCGTCCGTCGTGATGCCCGCCTGCGGGCCGGTCAGGCTGATCGCGGGCACGCCCAGGCCGTGGAGGGCCATCGAGAGGAGGGTCGCGCTCTGGTGTTCGCCGGTCGCGAGCAGGACGTCGAGCTCGCGCGGGTCCGGCTCGTCGGTGATGGCGGCAGCGAGGCCGAGCAGCTCGTCAGTGGTATCGCCCATCGCGGAGACGACCACGACGAGGTCGCTCCCGGCCGCACGCTCACGCGCGATCCGCCGGGCGACTCGCTTGATGCGGTCGGCGTCGGCCACGGACGAGCCGCCGAACTTCTGGACGACGAGGGGAGCGGACTGCACAGCCATAGGCCGGGGCATTCTACCGTGCGCATCCGCGCCGTCCGGCGAGGGCGGTCGATCCATCCTCGCGACGCAGGAGCTAGCCCGTGGCTGCGGACCGGGCGGGACTCTGCGACGATGGCCGCTCAGACCCGCCTGCGGAGACGTCCGATGTGCTTCGACCTCGACAGCAGCCCGCCCATCGCGCCGATCGCCGGAGGGTCCCTCGACCACGGGTCGACTCACGCTGACAGGCGCCGACGCCAACCGGTTCCTCGCGTTCCGTGCCCGCGCAGCCGACCCGACGGGCGCCGGCGTCGTCATCCTGCCCGATGTCCGCGGCCTCCACCCGTACTACGAGGAGCTCGCCCTGCGCTTCGCGGAGGCAGGCTTCGATGCGCTCGCCATCGACTACTTCGGGCGGACGGCGGGCACCGACACGCCACGTGACGACACGTTCGAGTACAGGTCGCACGTCGAGCGGATGACGTGGGACGGCCTCGCCGCCGACATCCGGGCAGCCGCCGCCGAGATCCGTACCGACGGCGCGCGGGTCAGGTCGCTCTTCACCGTCGGGTTCTGCATGGGCGGGCGGGCCGCATTCGTGGCCCCGACCCTCGGGCTCGATCTGGCCGGGACGATCGGCTTCTACGGATCGCCGACGCTGCCGCGGGCCAACATCCCGCCGATCCCCATCGAGATCGCCCCGCAGGTGCATGGCGCCGTGCTCGGGCTGTTCGGTGGCGCGGACGACGGGATCCCGGCGGCGGATATCGCGGCGTTCGACGCGGCACTCGCCGCCGCGGGCGTCGACCATCGCCTCGTCGCCTACGAGGGCGCACCGCACAGCTTCTTCGACCGCAAGGCAGCCGAGTTCGCCGACGCGAGCGCAGCCGCCTGGAGCGAGGTCCTGGGCTTCATCCGGGCCCGAACCGGCCCGGCGCCCGAGCCGCCCCGCTAGATCGCGCCGCCTGTGACCTGGCGGCGGAACCGGAACGTGGCCAGCCCGAGCAGACCCACCGCGAAGGCGACCAGCGCGCCGAGCTGGGGCAGGATCGTGACGACCGTCCCGCCGTCGAGCAGCAGCGTGTGGAAGCCGTCGAGCGCCCAGGCGTGCGGCGTCAGGTGGGCCAGCGTCTGCATGACCGGCGGGAAGACCTCGATCGGGACCATCGCGCCGCCGAGCAGGGCGAGCGTCATCCCGAGCGCCGGGCCGAGCGCGCTCAGCTGGTGCTCGTTGGAGACGAGTGTCGCCAGAAGCATCGCCGCGCCCGAGGCGACCAGCGCGAAGAGCACGATGATCGCGCCGGTGGCGAGCGGGTCGATCCAGCTCGACCCCGAACAGGACCGCCGAGGCAAGGACGATGAAGCCGCCCTGGAAGAGCGCGAACGCGAACCGGCCGAGCGTCTCGCCGAGCACGATCGTCCCGGCGCTCGTCGGGGTCGAGTACTCGCGCCGTGAGATGCCGTACAGGCGGGTCGTGATGAGCGCGACTGCGCCGGTCATCGAGGTCAGGAACATGAACAGGATGACCTGGCTCTCGGCGCCGACCGCGTAGCCGTTCGGGTTCGTGGTGACCTCGCCGACGTCCTGGAGCGCGACAGAGACGCGATCGGCGGTCGCGCCCTGCGTCCGAGCCACGGTGAGGGCATCGTCGAACGAGATGCCGGTCGCGCCCGCCGCCGACCGGGCGGCCGAGACGAGCGCAGCCTGATCGGCGATCGCCGCATCGATGGCCGTCTTGACGGCACTGGCGTAGCTCTTGGGCTGGATGACGTACTCGAGGGCGCCCGTGCCGCCACCCCGGAGCGCGGCGTCGTAGCCCGGCGCGATCACGATCCCCAGCTCGACGAACCCACGTTCGACCGCGTCGCGCAGGTCATCGGCCGTCGCGAAGCGACGGACGTCGAGCTTCAGGTCGGTCATCGTCATCGAGCCCGCCAGATCGGTCGCCAGTGGGCCGCCGTCGAGATCGGCGACGCCCATCCGGGCGGTGCTCATCCCGCCATAGGTCATCCCGAGCACGATGATCAGGATCATCGGCAGGACGAGGATGAAGAACAGGCTCATCCGGTCGCGGAAGGTCCGGACCATGTTGATCCGGGCGATGGCGAGTGCCTTCATGCCGGCACCAGCGCGCGACGGGCGCGAGCGAGGCCGATGGCGCCGGTGACGATGCCCATCGCCACCAGGACGATGACCGATGGCAGGATCTCGGCGGCGCCCACGTTGGCGACCGACATCGTGTCGATCGCCCGCAGGAACCAGGCGTGCGGCGTGATCAGCGCGATCTGGCCGAGGAGTTCGGGCGCCTGGCTCAACGGGATGAAGACGCCCCCGATGGCGGCCAGGCTGAGGGCCACGATCGCATTGAGGCCACCGGCCTGCTCGGCGGTCTTCGCGAGCGTCGAAACGAGGGTCGAGATGCCGGTCGCGGCGACGACGGCCGCGATGAGGAGGGCGGCCAGGAGGACCGGCGGGCCCCAGCTCGCGTGGACGAAGATCGTCGTGGCGATGACCATGGTCGTCATCGCGACGAGGCCGAGGACCATCCCGGCGATCCCACCGCCGAGCACGATGGCCGCGGGCGCGACCGGCGCGGCGAGAAGCCGGTTGAGCGTCCCGTCGCGCCGGTCCGCGAGGAGTGCGAGCGCTCCGTACTGGGTCGCGAAGAAGACGAACATGATCGCCATGGCGGCCCCGTAGAAGGTGGACATCGAGGCCTGGCGCTTGTCGGCGCCGGCTTCGGTCACGGCGATCGGACTCGCATGGACGGCCTGGGCGACCGCGGCCACCGTCGCCTCGTCCACCTGCCCGCCGCTCGCGGCGATGGTCCGGACGGCGAGCTGGACGGCGCCGACGTCCGCCGCGAACCCGGTGACGATCGCCCGGGCGACCTCCCGGGCGGTGGGGTCGCTCCCGGCGAGGATGCGGATCTCGGCCGCCTCGCCACGGTTGACTGCGTCGGTGAAGCCCGCCGGGATCGACGATGGCGGCGCCCGCTCGGTCCGCCTCGATGTCGGTCGTCGCGGCGGTCTCGTCGGCGGCGGATGCGATGGTCGCGATGCCGGTCTCGGCGACACGCCCGAGCACCTCGGTCTGCAGGATCCCGGCCAGGCGCCCGCCATCGTGGTCGACCACGAGGATGGTCGTGTGGAAGGTCGGGCTGAAGTCCGGGATGATCGCCGCGAAGGCGACGGCAAGTCCGAGCGGTGTCAGGACCGCGAACAGGATCGCCGACCGGTCGCGGAGCCGCTGCCGCAGGATCCGGCGGGCGATCACCAGGGCTGAGCGGAGCACGGCCCGCCTCCTAGTCCCGCAGGGCCTTGCCGGTGAGGTGCAGGAACACGCTCTCGAGGTCGGGTTCGATGACCTCGACCGAGCGGATCGTCACCCCATCGTTCGAGACCGCATCGAGGAGCCGGGGCAGGAGCCGGCGAGCCTCCGTGACGAGGACGTCGATCCGGCCGTCGGACGTCGTCACCTCGCGCACGCCGGGGATGGACGTGAGGGCGATCGCTGCGGCGGCGAGGTCGCCCGTGGCGACGAGGCTGACCCGGTCGAGCTCGCCGACCAGCGCGACGAGCTGTCGTCGCGTGCCCTCCGCGATGATCCGGCCCTCGTCCATGATGCCGACCCGGTCGCACAGCCGTGCGGCCTCTTCCATGTAGTGGGTCGTGTAGAGGATGCCCATCCCGGCGGCGCTGAGCGCCTCGACGCTGGTGAGGATCGCGTTGCGACTCTGCGGGTCGACGCCGACCGTCGGCTCGTCGAGGACGAGCAGGCTGGGTCGATGGAGGAGGCCCATCGCGATGTTGAGCCGGCGCTTCATCCCGCCCGAATAGGTCCCGGTCCGGTCCGTCGCACGGTCGGTGAGATCCACCACGTCGAGGACCTCGGCGATGCGTGCCTTGCGCTCCGGCCCTTTCAATCCGTAGAGGCGGCCGAAGAAGTCGAGGTTCTCGCGAGCGGACAGGTCGGGATAGATCGCCAGGTCCTGCGGCACGTAACCGATCTCGGCCTTGAGTGCCGTCGAGCCCGGTTCCATCGGCCGGCCGGCGATGCGGACCTCGCCCTCGTCGCGGCGCAGGATCCCGCAGATCATCGAGATGGTCGTGGTCTTGCCGGCCCCGTTCGGACCGAGCAGCCCGTACGTCTCACCCGGGCCGATGCTGAAACCGACCCCGTCCACGGCCTGGCGTTCGCCGAACCGCTTGCGCAGGCCCACGCACGAGAGGACGGGCTCGGGGGCCGGGACGCCCGCGACGGCGGGCTCCGGTGCCGGCGGCCCGACCGCCGGCTCGATCGGGACCTGGGCTGGGGACGGGACTGGTGACGCTGGCGTCGGAGCTGGTGCGATGGCCATGGCGGGGCAGCCTCGAACACGGACTGGGCGAGATCCTCTCGACGAAAGCATCCGACCTCGAGCGCCTCGGGTCGAGTGCCGTTCATCCCGTGCCGGATGGCGGAATGGCCCGCCGTCAGGCTTTGGTGACCACCCGCCCGCCGGCGTTGCGAGGCTCGACGACCCGGACCGAGCCGGGCAGGTCCGAATCCGCGGCCGCCGCGATGAACGCGGACTCGATCCGGGTGATCCCGGACATCGAATCGGTGAAGGCGAGGATGGTCGACCCGGCTCCCGACAGGAACGCGCCGATCGCGCCTGCCTCACGGGCCGCCGCGACCATCTGCGGCAGCTGCGGGTAGACGGCCGCCCGGTATTGCTCGTGGACCCGGTCGACGGTCAGCCGACCGAGGAGTTCGTAGCGCCCGATGGCGAGGCCGGCGACGCCGATGGCGACCGCACTGAGATTCGCGACTGCGTCGGTCAGCGGCACGGTGGCCGGCAGCGCCGCCCGCATGTCGTCGGTCGACAACCGCAGCTCGGGGATGAACAGCACGGCCCGCAGGTCGCGCGGGGCATCGAACCGGATCGCGTCGACGCCATCGGTCCCGGCGGCGGCGGCCGACACGACGAACCCGCCGAGGAGTGACGCGGCAGCGTTGTCGGGGTGGCCTTCGATCGCGCATGCGAGGCCGAGCAGTTCCGCCATCGACAGCGCCTCGCCGACGAGGGCGTTCCCCGCCAGCAGGCCGCCGACCGTGGCCGCCGCGGACGACCCGAGCCCGCGCGCCAGCGGGATATCGTTGTGCATCGCGATCCGCCAGCCGACCTCCTCGGGCAGGTCGCCACGCGCAGCGCGGAGCGCGGCCTCCAGGCCCTGGACGAACCGGTTGTCGTGATCCTCGGTCAGCTCGTTGCGGCCCTCGCCCTCGACCGTCAGCTCGATCTCGCCGCGACCCCAGGCGCGGACCTCCAGGTCGATCCGGTTGGTCAGCTTGAGCGCGACGCCGAGGCAGTCGTAGCCGGCCCCGAGGTTGGCCGACGACGCCGGCACCTCCACGGTGACCCGCGTCCCATCGAGCTCGGCGAGCCAGCTCCCGGCCATCGTCAGCCCCCTACCAGCCGAGCGCCACGGCGACGGAGCCGACCGTCGCCTCGGCCTCGAGGAATGGCGGGACCTGCCGCTCGGCCGTCGTCGGGTCCTTGAGGCCGTGGCCGGTCAGGACGCAGACGATGGTCGCGTCCGGGTCCAGCTCGCCACCGGCCGCCGCCTTGGTGATACCGGCGACGCTGGCCGCCGAGGCCGGCTCGCAGAAGATGCCCTCGTAGCGGGCGAGCGCGCGGTAGGCGACGAGGATCTCGTCGTCGGTCACCGCGCTGATCCGGCCGCCTGACGTCGTCGCGGGCCGCGACCGCCAGGCCCCACGACGCAGGATCGCCGATCCGGATCGCGGTCGCGATGGTCTCCGGATGCTCGATCCGGTGCCCGACGACGAGCGGCGCGGCGCCAGCCGCCTGGAAGCCGAACATGCGGGGTCGAGTGGCGACGATGCCGGCCGCTGCGTAATCGCAGAAGCCGGCCCAGTAGGCGCTGATGTTGCCGGCGTTGCCGACGGGGATGGCGAGCACGTCCGGGGCGCGACCGAGGTCGTCGCAGATCTCGAAGGCGGCCGTCTTCTGGCCCTCGAGGCGGAACGGATTGATCGAGTTGACCACGGTGACCGGGTGGTCGTCCTGCTCGGCGAGCGCCCGGACGATACCCAGCGCCTGGTCGAAGTTGCCGTCGATGGCGATGACCTTGGCCCCCGCGATCAGTGCCTGGAGCAGCTTTCCGACGGCGATGTGGCCCTTGGGCAGGATGACGATGACCTCCATCCCGGCAGCCGCGCCATATGCCGCGGCCGAAGCCGAGGTGTTGCCGGTCGACGCGCAGACGATCGCCCGTGCGCCGTCCTCGGCGGCCTTGGCGACCGCCACGACCATGCCCCGGTCCTTGAACGAGCCGGTCGGGTTCTGGCCCTCGACCTTGAGGTACAGGTTGGCGAGGCCCAGGGCAGAGCCGAGCCGTCGAGCGTGGACCAGCGGCGTGAACCCCTCGCCGAGGGTCAGCGGCGGGGTCGCGTCGGTGTACGGCAGGAATCGACGGTAGCGCTCGGTGAGGCGCGGCCGGCCGACGACCGCCTCGGTCGCCCGCTGATCAGTCATCGAGCGGATACCGGATACCGCTGGCTGTTTGGAGCACCGGCGCGGACGGTCGGTCGACGATCGCCTGGGCCGGTCCGCCTGCGGGCCGTCGGGGCCCCCACGTCGAGCCCGCCTCGCGTGCGACCGCGACGAGATCGCCGAGGACCGCCGACGACGTGGCCGGGCCACCCGCGCCGGGTCCATCGAAGCCGACCCGCCCGACCGGACGGCCGTCGACTTCGATCCGGTTCCGGACACCCGCCGTCCGCCCGAGCGGCGAGTCGGCGAGTAGCGCGGTCGGAAGGACGGCCGCCGTCACCGCACCCTCGTCGTCGAGCGATGCGGTCGCCACCAGCCGGATGATCCGGCCGGCCCGCCGCGCGTCGGCCTGGTCGGCGAGGCTCACGCTGGTGATGCCGGGACCGGCCGGTCCGTCGATCGCCTCGGGCCGGGTGGCGATGGCCGCCGGATCCAGCCAGCGATCGAATGCCAGGCGGGCGAGGATGACCAGCTTGTTCGCGGCGTCGTGGCCTTCCACGTCACCCGATGGGTCGGCCTCCGCGTAGCCGAGGCGCTGGGCCTCGGCCAGCGCGGCGTCGTAGTCGAGCGGCGCGACCTCGTCGGTCATCGAGCTCAGGATGAAGTTGGTCGTGCCGTTCACGATGCCCCGGACGCGTTCGATCCGGTTCGCGGCGAGGTCGGCCGCGAGCGGCCCGAGGACGGGGATCCCGCCACCGACCGCCGCCTCGAAACGGAGCGCCGCCCCCGTGCGACGAGCGATCGCCTCGAGCTCCGGCCCGTGATGGGCGATGACGTGCTTGTTGGCCGTGACGACACTCTTGCCCATCGACAAGGCGGCCGCGATGAGCGTGTGGGCAGGCTCGTCGCCGCCCATCAGCTCGACGATGACATCGATGCGCTCGTCGGCGACGAGATGGGCCGGTGCGTCCGACAGGAGCTCGGCCGGAACGCCCGCGGCGATCGCCCGTCCCGGGTCACGGACGCCGACGGCGACCAGCTCGAGCGCGGCGCCATCGGCCGGGCGCAGGTCGTCGGGCCGGTCGACGAGCGCGGCGACGACCTCGCGCCCGACGGTCCCCGCACCGAGGACCGCCACGCGCAGACGGGCACCGCTCATGACGGGCGACGGGCGAGCGGTGACATCGGTCCGAATGGTAGCCGACCGCCCGCGACGACCGCCGGGTGAGCGGCGTCCGCTACACTCGCGAGCCATGACGACCGAGCTGGCCCCTGCTCCTGCGCCGCTCGAGGGACCGAGCGCCAAGCCGCGGATCTTCTCGGGCATCCAGCCATCCGGGATCGTCCACCTGGGCAATGACCTCGGCGCCGTGCGCAACTACGTGCGGCTCCAATCCGAATACGAGGCGATCTACTGCATCGTCGACTACCACGCCCTGACGAGCACGCACGACGCCCACGTCCTGCGCACGCGGACGCGCGAGATGGCCGCCTCGCTGCTGGCCCTCGGGCTCGATCCCGAGCGCTGCACCCTGTTCGTCCAGAGCCATCGCCCGGAGGTGACCGAGCTCGCCTGGCTGCTCGCCACGGTCACGCCGGTCAGCTGGCTGGAGCGGACGCCGACCTACAAGGAGAAGCGCGAGCAGCAGTCCGACGACATCAATCACGGGCTGCTCACCTACCCCGTGCTGCAGGCCGCCGACATCGTCATCTACAAGGCGTCGCTGGTCCCCGTCGGCAAGGACCAGGCGGCGCATCTGGAGTTGTCGCGCGAGATCGTCCGCGCCTTCAACGCCCGCTATGGCGACACGTTCCCCGAGCCGCAGGCCGTCTTCACCGAGGCCCCGACCGTGCTCGGGACCGACGGCGTCCGCAAGATGTCGAAGTCGGTCGGCAACACCATCGACGTCCTGGCGCCCGCGGAGGTCATCCGCAAGCAGGTCATGTCGATGGTCACGGACACGAAGCGCATCCTGCGCACCGACCCGGGCCGGCCCGAGGTCTGCAACGTGTGCCAGCTCCAGCGCTCGTTCGGGGACGACTACGAGTCGCTGTGGGAGGGCGAGCGAACGGCCCGGACCGGCTGCGTCGACATGAAGAAGGTCCTCGCCGACCGGATCATCGCCCGCTACGCCGATGCGCGCGAGCGCTATCTCACGCTCATGGCGGACCCGGCCCAGGTCGACGAGATCCTGGCCGCCGGCGCCGAGCGGATCCGTCCGATCGCCGAGGCGACGATGGCCGAAGTCAGGGAGAAGATGGGCTTGCGCTGATGCCATGCTGACCGCGCAACCAGGTCCGCGCGATCGCCGCCTGTTGAGCACCCTGCTCATCCTGGGCGTCGTCGCGGTGTTGTTCTACATCGTCAGCCAGCTGACGGCGCTCTTCTTCTACTTCGGCGACATCCTCCTGACGTTCTTCCTGGCCTGGCTGCTCGCGTTCATCATCAGCCCGATCGTCACGGCGGTCGTGAACGTGATCCCGCGGCTCCCGCGCGCGGTCGCGACGATCCTCGTCTACTCGGCCGTCGTCATCATCCTGATCATCCTGGTCGTCATCGCGGCCGGGGCGCTGGCGACGTCGATCACCCAGTTCGCCGAACAGCTGCCCGACATCAAGGCCAACCTGCCGACGATCCTCGAAACCGTGGCAGGCGTGGCTCGACTCGATCGGCCTGGCCAGGTCGACCTCGTGGCGCAGGCCGAGGCCGCCCTGGGCAACCTTGACCAGATCGCCGGAGCCCTCGTCCAGCCGCTCCAGCAGATCGCCGTCGCCAGCCTGGGCGTCATCGGGACGATGCTCATCGTGTTCTTCCTGTCGATCTACATGGTCGTCGACCGCGACGCCGTCCTGAAGTTCCTGTTCCGGATCGTCCCGCCGTCGTACTCCGAGGAGGCGCGCCTGCTCGAGACGTCTGTCTCGCGCTCGTTCGGTGGCTTCCTGCGCGGCCAGGCCCTCATGGGCTTCATCTACTTCCTGGTCGCGCTCGGGACCAGCACGCTGCTCGGGCTGCCGCTCGTGGCGCTCACCTCGGTCGCGGCCGGGCTGCTTCAGATGATCCCGTTCTTCGGACCGTTCGTGTCGTGGACGCCGCCGGTCATCGTCGCCCTCGTCCTCGCACCCGACGCCGTCGTCCCGGCGATCATCCTGATGGGCGCGGGCTGGCTGGTCGTCATGAACGTCCTGCAGCCGCGGATCATGCAGGGCGCCGTCGGCATCCATCCGATCGTCGTCCTCGGCTCGGTCCTGATCGGCGGCCGGATCGCGGGCATCCCCGGGGCGATCTTCGGGATCCCGATCGCCGCGGTCGTGTCCGCATTCGTGCTCGAGTTCCTGCATCGCACGTCGGGCGACCGGACGGTCGCGGGCCGTGCGGCGCGCCGGCTCGAAGAACGTGACGGTCGCCCGGTGCGCATCCCGCGCGAGCCAACCCCCGGCAGCGCCACGGACATCGACGAAGGTGAGGGCGACCCACCGCCGGTCGCCGACTCCGCCACTCTCCCGACATGAACGACGAGGGCGATGCCCCGGACATGACCCGGGAACGGGCCCGGACCGAGCGGCGCGATCTCGACAAGGAACGCGGCGAACCGGTCGCCGGCGGGGCGGCGCGGGGCGGACCGCGGGCACTCCGGGCCACTGCGGCCCCGCTCGGTGAGTGGGCGACCCGGCCGCGGATCCTCGTCACCAATGACGACGGCGTCGAGTCGCGCGGGCTGCTCGCGCTCAAGCAGGCGCTCGAGGGCATGGGCGAGATCACGGTGGTCGCGCCGGACACCAACCAGAGTGCGGTCGGGCACCAGAAGACCCTCATGCGCCCGCTGCGCGTGCGCGAGCGGACGCTGGCCGACGGCTCGCTCGCCTACTCCGTCGACGGCTCCCCCACCGACGCGGTCAGCCTCGCCTTCCTGGGCTACTTCGGGCACGGCTTCGACCTCGTGGCGGCCGGCATCAACTACGGCGCCAATCTCGGTGACGACATCACCTACTCAGGCACGGTCAGCGCGGCGATGGAAGCAGTCATCAACAACTGCCCGGCCTTCGCGATCTCGCAGGAGTACTACGCCCATCCCGATTTCACGCTGGCCGGTCGGGCGGCGACCGCGGTCGCCAAGAACATCCTCGAGCACGGCCTGTCGCCGGGCGAGCTCATCAACGTCAACGTACCGGCAGTGGAGCCCGAGCTCTTCGACGGGTTCGAGGTCACCAGGCTCGGCAAGCGCGTCTACCAGGACCAGCTCATCGAACGGCTCGATCCGCGCGGCATCCCCTACTTCTGGATCGGCGGTCCGCCGCCGTCCGGGCTGGCCGTTCCCGGGACGGACTTCCATGCCGTGGTGAACCGCCGCATCGCGGTGACGCCGATCCACCTCGACCTGACCGGTCGGAGCCTGCTCAAGCGGCTGCGCACCTGGGACTGGACGATGCCGGAAGCGCCCGCCTCGCCCGAGGCGCCGGATGTGCCCTCCGGCGAATGACCGCGACGCATCCCTGGACAGGTGGCCTCACGTCCGCCCGACCTTGCCCAGTCCGATCACGCCCTTCGTTCGGAAGCGGCGAGTGACCGCCGCCTGGATCGGCACTGCGAGGAACCAGCACGCCCAGGCGAGCGCCGGCGACACGAGTGCGACCGGGATCGAGATCGCGAAGGCGACCGGGATGACCGCCGCGCGATAGGTCACGTAGCGCGCGATCGATGGGGTCACCGACGGGGCGACCAGGTGGGCGACCTGCGACGGGTAGACCCACAGGACCGTCGAGAACGTGCCCGTCGCCACGCCGAAGATCGCGTACACGATGGCGGCGCTCGACAGGTCGCCATGGCTCGCGATGATCGAGGTCGGGAACGGCAGGATCGCGATGCAGAAGAGGAGGCAGAAGTTGATGGCCACGAGGCGACCGTCGGCGTCGACGACGTAGCGGAACGTCCGGTAGTGGCCGACCCAGAACGCGGCGATGACCACGAAGCTGATGACGAACGCGAAGATCGACGGCCCCAGCTCGCCCAGGGCGGCAAGGAACGAGGCATCGGTCTGGCCGTCGGGCAGGTCCGGCAGGCGGAGCTCGATCGCAAGCAGGGTGATCGCGATCGCGAACACGGCGTCGGAGAAGAAGACGATCCGCTCGAGGGTGAACGCGAACAGGCGATGCTCGTCGTCCCCGGCTGTGCTCTCAGGAGACGACACGTTCGGCTTCTCCATCGGACCGATCGTGGCGCAATCCGGAGGCGGCCGCAAGGCGACCGGCCGCACCGTCGGATGTCCATGCCGGCACGCGACCGAGGTCGGCTGTCGCACGGACCCGGCTGGGACACCCTTCCAGGCATGGACCAGACGCTCGCCAGCGCACGCATCCGCCGGTTCCTCGAACGGGAGCCGGTCGTGTGGCTGTCCACCGTCCGCCCGAGCGGGGCACCGCACATCGTGCCCATCTGGTTCTCGTGGGATGGCGAGGCGCTCCTCGTCTTCTCCAAGCCGGACGCCCAGAAGGTCCGCAACCTGCGCGCCAACCCGTCGGTGATGCTCGCTCTCGGCGACGCCGAGGACGACTTCGACATCGGGCTCATCGAGGGCCGGGCGGAGCTGCTCGACCGACCGACCGCGGAGGTCCTGCCGGCGGGACTGCCCGAGAAGTACGCCGAGCAGCTGGCCGCGATCGGCCTCGATGCCGCCGGCTATGCCGCGATCTATTCGCAGGTCATCCGCATCGTCCCGAGCGACTTCCTGGCCTGGCACGGCCGGTCGACGCCGCAGAGCGTCCGTCTGGCGGGTGCCCCGAGTGCCTCGATCGCCGAACCGCGCCGCGACGCCGCCGACGCATCCACCGGCGAACCGATGGCCTCGGGGCGTCGGCTGGTGCCGACACCACGCATCGTCCCGCCCGTTCGCGTCCGCCCGTCCGTCCTCCGACGCGTCGGGGCGCCGTTCGGGAGGGGCCTGCGCGAGCTGACCGACGGCTTCGGCCGTCCCAGGGCGCTGCCGTCCGGTTCGCTCTAGCCGGCGTCAGCCGCCGCGGCGCCGCCGCTTCAGGTCGCCGACGATCTCGCGCGCAGCGTTCTGGCCGTTCTGGCCGGTCACCCCGCCACCCGGATGCGACCCGGCCCCGGCCAGGTACAGCCCGTCGAGCCCGAACCGATAGCGGGCGTGGCCGAGCAACGGCCGCCACAGGAAGAACTGGTCGAGGCCGTGCTCGCCGTGCATCGGATGACCGCCGGTCAGGCCGTAGTCGCGTCTCGAGATCGACCGGCGTGATGACCTGGCGCGCCACGACGGACGCGGCGAGACCCGGCGCATAGCCGTCGAGGGTCTTGACGACGAGATCGCCCAGTGCCTCGCGCGACGCATCCCAGGTCGTGTCCCGCAGCGCGTGCGGCATCCCTCCGACGATGATGCTCATCACGTGGGTGCCCGGTTCGGCCCCGTCGATGAGCGACGGGTCGGCCAGCGACGGGATCGTCGCCTCGAGCATCGGCGCGTCGGGCAGGCGGCCGAACTTCGCGGCATCGTGGGCCCGCTCCATCGCGTCGATCCCGGTCGCGATGACGATCCGGCCGCGGAGGACCCGGGCGTCGTCGCCGGCGGCCGTGAACCGCGGCAGGCCGGAGAGCACGAGATTGACCTTGGCGACCGTGCCCGGCGTCCGGATATTGCCCGCCCGCCACAGCAGCGACGGCCCGACCGCGACAGGGTCGGCGAGCTGGGTCAGGGCTCGCTTCGGGATCGATGCCGGCGATCACCGCCCGTGCGCTGAACTCCTCGCCGTCGGCAAGGACGACGCCGGTCGCGCGCCCGTCACGCGAGGTGATGTGCGCCACGTCGGCGCCGGTCCGGATCTCGACGCCGGCCGCGGTGGCGGCTGCCGCCAGCGCCGTGGCCAGGGCGCCTGGGCCGCCGCGGACGAAGACCGATTGGCCGGCCGCGCCGCCGTCGTTGCCGGCGGCGTCGATGAGCAGCACCGCGGTCGTTCCCGCCGACCACGGTCCCATCGAGGTGTACTGGACGCCGCGCCACGCGAGCGCCGCCTGCAGTGCGTCGGTCTCGAACGATTCGGCGACGAAATCCGCGATCGCCATCGGCAGGACGCGCGTGATCGTCCGGCCGTCGTGCTTGCCGAGGCCGCGGAACGTCCGCCCGAGCCGGAGGCCGGCCAGGGCGTCACCGAGACCGGGCGATTCGATGTCCGGCGGTGTCTGCCCGGCGATCTCGCCGAGGAACCCGGCGAGCGAACGGACGAGCCGATCGAAGGCGGCGTACTGCTCGGCATCGGCAGCGGACCGGGCCCGCAGCCCATCGGCGGTCTTGGCCGTGTCGCCCCACAGGACGATCGCGTCGCCATCCGGTCCCGGCGCGAAGGCCCGGACGTCCGGGCCGACCAGCGACAGCCCGTGACGCTTGAGGTCGAGGTCGCGGACGACCGACGGTCGGAGGCGCCCGACCGTGTGGGCGAGGGTCGGCACCCGCGCCCCGGGCGCGAGCTCGGACGTGCCGATCGCGCCACCGACCGTGTCACGCCGCTCCAGGACGACCGTTCGCAGGCCCGCCTTGCCGAGGTATGCCGCGGTGACGAGCCCGTTGTGGCCGCCCCCGACGACGATCGCGTCGTACTCGTTGACCTTGGTGTCGCTCATGACGGCCATGCCTAGGCCACCTTCCGGCCGCGCGACTTGAGCACCTCGAGCGCGGCGATGCGCCCGTTCGCGCCCATGATCCCGCCGCCCGGGTGGGTCGACGAGCCGCACAGCCACAGGTCGCGGACCGGCGTCCTGAATCGGGCATAGCCGGGCACCGGCCGATTGAAGAACAGCTGCTCGAGCGACAGCTCGCCCTGGAAGATGTTGCCCTCGGTCAGCCCGGTCGTGCGCTCGATGTCGAGCGGGGTCTGGACGTTGCGGTGGAGGATGATGTCGCGGATGTTCGGAGCGAACTCGGCGATGCGATCGATGACCGCGTCACCGAAGGCGTCGCGCTGGTCGTCCCAGGTCCCGAGCTCGGGCGCCAGCTTGTACGGCGCGTACTGGACGAAGCAGCTGATGACGTGCTTGCCGGGCGGCGCCATCGTCGGGTCGACCAGGGTCGGGATGATCATGTCGATGTACGGCTTGCGACTGAAATGGCCGTACTTGGCGTCGTCGTAGGCGGTCTCCATGTCGTCGATCGACGGACTGAAGCTGATCGCGCCACGGAGGTGCTCACCGGGTCCGGGCAGGCTGGTGAAGTCCGGCAAGCGGTCGACCGCGAGGTTGACCTTCCCCGATGAGCCGCGGAACTTGAAGCGGCGGACCTCCTCCTCGAAGGTCGGGTCGAGCGTCCCCGATTCGAGGAGCCCCAGGAACGTCCGGCTCGAGTCGAGCGAGGACAGGATCGAATCGGCGTGGATCTCCTCGCCCGATTCGAGCGCGACGCCGACGGCCCGGCCACCCTTGACGATGATGCTGGCCACGGGAGCGTTGGTCCGGATCTCCGCGCCGAGGGCCCTGGCCGCGCTGCCGATCGCGTTGCTGACCCCGCCGGTCCCGCCCTTGGGGATGCCCCACGCCCGGAACGCGCCGTCGATCTCGCCCATGTAGTGATGGAGCAGGACGTACGCCGTGCCCGGGCTCTTGACGCCCTGGTAGGTGCCGATGATGCCGGACGCGGACATCGTCGCCTTCAACGGGTCCGTTTCGAACCACTGGTCGAGGAACTCGGAGGCGCTCATCGTCATCAGCTGGACGAAGACGGCCTGCTGGCGCTGCGGAAGCGCCTGGAACCGACGCGCCAGCCCGGCCAGGGGCATGAGCGGACGGGGGTCGATGCTCGTCAGGTCGGGCGGGGTGATGGCCAGGATCGGCTTGATGAAGCGGGCCATCTCGACCATCAGCTGGCCGTATTCCTCGTACGCCTCGGCGTCGCTCGCCGACCAGCGACGCAGCTCTCTGATCGTCCGGCCGTGATCGTTGACCCGCCACAGGTAGTCGCCGCCGCCGGCCTTCGGTCCGTCGCCCTTGTGCAGCGGCGTCATCGTCCCATCGAGCGGGAGGATGTCGAGGCCGTGCTTCGGGAGTTGGAGGTCGCGGATGATCTCGGGTCGCAACAGGCTCACGACGTAGGAGAAGACCGAGAATCGGAAGCCGGGGAAGATCTCCTCGGTCACGGCCGCGCCACCGAGCACGTGGCGCTGCTCGAGGACGACCGTCTTGAGACCGGCCCGGGCGAGATAGGCGGCGCTGATGAGCCCGTTGTGACCGCCACCGATCACGATGGCGTCATAGGACTGGGCCAAGGGATCGGACCTCCGACGGTTATCCAGACTGCATACGTTTGATGCAAGGATAGCCCACCTCGACGCGCCAGACCGGCCGGTCGGCGCCGGCACGGAGTCGACTCGCCCAGGTCGAAGTCCGCGGAGTATACCGAGGGTCCGGCGGGTGGGCCGGCGCCGGTCGACCGCCATCCAGCCTGCATACGAATCCTGCATACTTGGGGCATGAGTGTCGGAACCGCATTCCATCCACGCACCTCGCCCCTCAATCGCAAGATGCAGTGGCGGGAGTGGTCCGGCTACTACGCCTCGAGCGTCTACGCGGACGCCCACGACATCGAGTACAACGCCATCCGCGAGGCCGCGGCACTCATCGACGTGTCACCGCTCTACAAGTACCTCGTGTCCGGGCCGGACGCCCTGCGCCTGGTCGATCGCGTCGTCACGCGTGACGCGACGAAGCTCTCGGTCGGTGGCGTCATCTACACGCCGTGGTGCGACGAGCACGGCAAGGTCGTCGACGACGGAACCGTCCACCGGCTCGACGAGCGGCTGTACCGCTGGACGGCCGCCGACCCGCAGCTCCGCTGGCTCCGCCAGAACAGCGCGGGCCTCGACGTGACCGTCACCGAGGAGACCGAGGCGACCGCCGCGCTCGCCCTCCAGGGCCCGCTCTCGCGGGACGTCCTCGAAGCGGCGACGGGCGAGTCGTTCGACGACCTGCGCTACTTCCGACGACGCGCGTCGAAGGTCGGCAGGATCGCCATCGACGTCTCGCGGACGGGCTACACCGGCGACCTCGGTTACGAGCTGTGGATCCCGACCGCAGGCGCGGTCAAGGTCTGGGATGCGCTGATGAAGGCTGGCGCCGCGTATGGCATCCGGCCGGCCGGGATGCTTGCCCTCGACGTCGTCCGGCTCGAGGCCGGGCTCATCCTCATCGAGGTCGACTACACGTCCGCCCGGCACGCCATGAACCCGGAGCAGAACTACTCGCCGGCCGAGATCGGGCTCGGTCGGCTGGTCCATTTCGACAAGGGCGATTTCGTCGGCAGGCTGGCGCTGGAGCGCGAGGCCAAAGCCGGCGGACCGGAGCGGAGGCTGGTCGGCCTCCAGCTCGACTGGTACGACATCGAGGGCCTGTACGACGCGCAAGGCCTGCCGCCGGCCATCAGCCCGACGGTCGGCCGTGACCCGGTGCCGGTCTTCGCCGGCGGCCGGCAGGTCGGGCGTGCCACGAGCCATGGCTGGAGCCCGATCCTCAAGCAGGCCATCGCGCTGGCATCGGTCCCGCCGGCCTACGAGGTGGTCGGGTCGAAGCTCGCGGTCGAGTGGACCGTCGAGGGGCGTCGGGGTCGCGTGGCCGCGACCGTCGTCGACCTGCCGTTCCTCGACCTGGAGCGCAAGCGGGCCTGAGCCGCCCGCGGGCCGCCGTGATCGCGACGCCCGTCTATCCGGCGAGGGCTGCGAGCAGTCTCCTCGCCGGCGCGAATGGATCGGCGTCCTGATCGTTGATACACAGGGCGATCACGACCTGCCGTTTGGGGAAGACGACGACGATCGGCGCATAGCCCGGCTTGTTGCCCGCGTGTCCATAGGCGGTGTCGGGTGAGAAGTCGTCGAACTTCCAGATCCCGAGTCCGTACAGATCCCCGGTCGTCTCGGTCATCGTCGCGAGCGACTCGGCGTCGATGATCGTGCCGGCGAACAGCGCCCAGGCCCAGTGGCGAGGCTCAGCGCATCAGCTGCCATGGCCGTTCCCCCTCCGGACAGCGTCGAATCCGACAAGCACGGCAGCGTGCCTCCGGTCCCGTAGGCGGCTGCGGCGAGTGGACCGGCATGGCCGTCGATCGGCAGCGCCCACGGCTTCGGGGTGATCTCGTCCTCGCCTTGCAGCACCATCCGTTCCACGCCGGCTGGTCGAGCACGTAGGTCCGGATCGCCTTCGCGAGCGACCCACCGGTCACATCCTCGGCTGCGTAGCCGACCAGCTTGTAACCAGGGTTCGAGTAGAACCACCTATTCCCCGGCTGCGACACCGGTTTCGGGAACGCGACCATCACCTCGTCACGCGTCCACGCGTGGGCGCAGTCCGCGAGCGCCCGGTCGATGACCGATCGCGTCGGTCTCGCCAAGACCACCACGCATCTCGAGCGCCTGGCGGATCGTCGCCCCGTTCGTCACGCCCGCGTCAAGGCCGAAGGAGGCCAGCGGCGCGTCCAGATCGACCTTGCCCAGCTCGGCGAGTCGCAGCATCAGAGCCGCGACCATCGGCTTCGTGGCGCTGGCCATCGAGAAGACGTCGTCCGCGCCGGCGGGCTTGCCCTTGGGCCGACGACGCCGGCCGCTCCCGACCATGTCCCGTCGGCGGTGACGACCGCGGCCACGATGTCCGGCGCTCCTCCTTTCACCGTCTCATCGAGCACGGCCTGGAGACGATCCGCGACCGGGCCGCCCAGCTCGTTCGTGGGAGCGTCCCCGAGAAGCGGGATCGTCGACGGACGCGGGCTTGCCTGCGTGGAGGACGAACCACTTGGCTCGGCCGACGGACCAGATGCGGTCGATGCCGGCCGCGGCGACGCCGTCGTAACGACCGCCGAGCTGACATCGCTGGCGCTCGATCCAGTCGAGCAGCGTTGCTGGCCGCGATGACGATGGCGAGGAGGGCGAGCCCGACGGCGTGGCGAGTGACCTGTGCATCCGAATGCCTCCAGCGTGGGCAGTCGAGGGTGATCGCAAAATCGGCGGAGGGCGGCATCACCCGTCCGGCGGCACCGCACCGATGAACCGCACGGACTGCAGGACGGTGGTTTCGGCGGCCGGCTGGAGCGGGAGTACTTCCAGCATCACCAGGTGCCCGTCGACCTCGACGAGTGCCAGGCGATCGATGATCCCGGGATCCAGGTGCCAGCTGAGGTCCGACGTTTCGGCCTTCGGCTGGAACTCGGAGAGGAAGCCGGTCTGGCAGCGGACCGTGGACTCGGCGCGGACCACGAGCAAGACCGCAGGACGACCGTCGATCCGCATCGGATCGGCTGAGATCAACTCGAAGCCCGCGTTCTGGGTGAAATATGCGACGAACGCGTCGGTCGTCGGCGCGATGTCGTAGCGGCCCTTTGCCTGGTCGCAGGGGTCGATGAACCCTTGGGGATCCTTCCAGGCGAGGAGACCGATCCTCTCGTCCGAGGCCCAGATCTCGATGGCGTCCGAGGACCGCGAGGCGGCATACCTGCCGTCTGGCAATGTCGCGAGGAACCCCGGGGCGAAGGCATCGACGACGCCGCGGCCACCGCGGCTGTCGGCACCGAGCGACCGCGCCCACGAGCGAGCGAGGACGGCAGAGCGGGCCGGGCACACCTCCGTGACTGGTGCCAGGGTGAGGGTGGCACCGTCATCCGACAGGGTCCATCGGTACGTCCCGACTGCGCCGATCGGGCAGGCCTGCAGGCCCGCCCTCCGACGATCACGTCTTTCCCCGACGTTGCCGTGAGATCGAGGAGATCGACGCCACTGGCCGTCGTCGCCGCAGCGACCCTCGGGATGGCGACGCACTGACCGTGATGGATGCGCCGTCGGGGTCGAAGACGAGCGACAGCCGGCGTGGACCGGTCTCACCGCGGAACAGGAGGTCGTCGGGCTTGTCCGCGAGCCAGGTCTGACGGAGGACCTCCGCTCCGATGACGGACGGCGGCGGCAGGGCCGGTCGAGAAGCTGATCCGGCCCAGCAGGGAGGCTGCAGCCGGCCGACTCTGACTTGTCGCCCCGCTGCAACGTGACCTCCACCCCCGGGCGGAGTCGCTGAAACCCCTCCCGGGCGACCATCGGCCGACCATGTCCCCATCCAACACGGGGCGCCCGGACGGATCCTTCGTCACGGGCGTCGTTTTCTGAGTCGCCGCCGAGCGGCAGCCCTGGTCCTTCTCTGCATCGTCCCCAGCCTGTGGATCTCGACCATCGCGACTGCTCGCCCGCCCGGCGAGATCCGTCCGCTGAGCGCAGCCGACTTCCACCCGATCGAGTTCCCGTCCGGACCTGCCGGCGCCCTCGCGGGCGCAAGGCCCAGCCCGGCGCCGAGCCATGAGCTCATCCGCGACTTCCCGGCGCCATCGCTCCAGGTGGCACGCCCGGCTGTGATCCTGCCGAACACCGTCGAGGTGCAGCTGAGGGTGCCCCCGCACCCGAAGCTCACCGGCCACCGCGTCAGCGGCAGCGCCAGCTGGTATTGCCTGACCGGTGTGAGCGCCTGCCACCACTCCTATCCGGGCGGCATGTATGCGGCCGCCGGCTCCGAGTTGCGCGTGGGCGCCTGGCGCGGACGCCAGGTCCGCGTGTGCGCTGGGACGGACTGCATCTGGGTCCGGCTGATCGACTGGTGCGCCTGCGGCGGCGGCCACGTCATCGACCTGTACAGCGATGCCTTCAAACGCCTCGGGCCGCTGAACGCGGGTACCCTGCGAGTGACCGTCAGCTGGTGATCGGCCTGGTCAATCGGTCACCAGCGGCACGTCCACGACGTGCTCGGCAAGGAACCAGACCTGAAGCTCGTGACGGCGCAGGACGTCACTCATGAGCACGTCGTTCGAGCCCCAGTCCTCCGATCCCTCGGTGGTCGTGATGGCCTTCCGGACCTTCTTGATGATGGTCTCGTGGGCCCGCAGCGTCCGGTCGATCATGACCGCGACCTCCTCGGCGCCGTCGGGCGGGCGCGGGATCGTCGTCAGCTCGGCGGCATGTCGCGGATCGCCGACTGCGATACCACCGAGGCTCTGGACGCGCTCGGCGAGGATGTCGATGATCTCGGTCTGCTCCTCGGCGTGCTTGTCGAACAGCAGGTGGAGCTGGTAGAACGTCGGTCCGGCGACGAGCCAGTGGTGCTTCTTGTACAGCGCGTGGAGCACCATGGAATTGGCCAGGATCCCATTGAGGGCGGTGCAACTCGATGTCTTCGCCTTGTCGGGCAGGCCGATCGGCAGCGACCGGAGCGACCCGAACGCCTGGATCTCCGGCGCGCTCGCGTCGAGACGGGGATCGGGTGATGCAGTGGTCCGGTTGCGGCCGTTGCGGTGGGTGGACGCTGGTCGCGCGGTCATCGGGCGCCTCCTGTCGTGGTGTCGGGGCATGAGCATCGACGGAGATCCGCTGCGACCGCGCCTCCCATCCGGCGATGCGCCTAGCAACGACATCGCGAAACGGGGCGCCCTGGCCCTGGTCGCGCTCGGCGCCGGGGTCGCGATCGGCCTGGTCGACTCGAGCCCCGGCTGGGACTCGACGGGCATCACCGCCGGTGCGCTCTTCCTCACGGCAGCCGTCGTCGCCTGGATCGGGCGCGACAGGCCGTGGTTGTGGGCGATCCTGGTCGGGCTGCCGACGCCGGTCCTCGACACCCTCCGGACGGGCAACACGGGGTCGGTGCTCGCGCTGGGGTTCGCGGCTGTCGGGGCCGCGGTCGGCTGGGCGGCTCGTCGCCTCGACTGAGGCGGCGCCCGATCTACGGGATGCGGAGGCGACCGTCCGGGCCGATCGGGAAGTGCGGATTGTGGGCGATCTCCCAGGGGTACCCGTCGGGGTCCGCGACGTAGCCGGAGGTCCCGCCCCAGTCGGCGACGGTCGCCGGCTTGAGCAACGAGCCGCCTGCCGCGACCGCGGCGGCGAGCGCCGGCGCGACCTCCGCGGCGGCGTCCACGTTGATGGCCAGGGTGATGCCTCCGAAGGGCGCTCGCGGCTCGTCCGGGAGGTTGGCGTCCGCCGCGAGTTCGTGCCGCGGGAAGAGACCGATGTGCGTATCCGCCGTCCGGAACCAGGCGATCTCGTCGCTCGACGCCGAGCAGCGCTCCCAGCCGAGCGCCTCGTAGAACGCGATCGAGCGGGCGAGATCGGCCACGCCGAGCGTCACGATGCCGAGACGAGCGGGGACGGTCATCGAAGCGTCTTTGCCGCGAAGGCCTCGAGGCGGGCGAGCGCCTCGGGCAGGTCGGTCCGCCCGAACCCGAGCCGGAAATGGTTGCCCGCGTAGCCGAACACCGATCCCGGGAGCAGCAGGACCCCCTCGGCCGCGACCAGGTCGGCTGCCCAGTCGTCGATCGTGACACCCGGCACGGTCAGCCGCGGGAAGCCGACCGACCCTGCGCTCGGCCGGATCCAGGTGAACCGATCGAGGTAGTCCTCGAAGAACCCGTCGACGAGCTCGAGGTTCGCGGCCAGGATGCCGCGCGATCGCTCGAGGACCCGGTCGCGCGCCCGGAGCGCGATGATCGTCAGGATCTCGGACGGAGCCGACGAGCAGATCGTCGTGTAGTCCTTGAACGCGGCGACCCGCGCCAGCAGGTCGCGGTCGTGGGTCGCGAGCCAGCCGATCCGGAGTCCCGCCATCGCGTACGCCTTCGACATGACACCGAGCGAGATGCCCGTCGGAAGCACATCCGCCCCGGCCGCGAGTCGGTCGGTCTCGTCGTATTCGAGGCCACGGTAGACCTCGTCCATGAACAGCCGGATCCCGTTGTCCTCGCAGATCTCGATGAGGCCGTCATACGTCGTCCGGTCGACCATCATCCCGGTCGGGTTGTGGGGCGTGTTGATGACGATGAGGCGGGTGGTCGGACGGATCTCGGAGCGGAGCCGGTCGATGTCGATCGCCCAGCCGTCCGACTCGTGCAGGCCGTGCAGGGAGATCTCGGCGCCCGTCGCACGTGCCACCTCGTACAGGCTCTGGTAGCCCGGCCAGGTGACGATGACGTGGTCGCCCGTTCCGACGATCACGTTCATCAGGCAGAAGATCGCTTCCTCGGCTCCGGCGAAGGTGAGGACCTCGTCGGGCTCGATGGTCTCGTAGGTCGCGGCGATCTCGCGACGCAGGAGGGGATGGCCGGTCGACTCGGTATACCCGAGCTGGAGGCCCTTCCACAGCGCGCGGGTCTCGGTGTCGGCGAGAGCGAGCAGCTCGGACATCGGGAAGCCCTCG
Source organism: uncultured Chloroflexia bacterium (assembly GCA_963776385.1). GTDB lineage: Bacteria > Chloroflexota > Limnocylindria > Limnocylindrales > CSP1-4 > SPCO01. The sequence goes on along the minus strand of CAVZME010000005.1, from coordinate 73,703 downwards.
ATATCCGATGCGCACAGCAGGTGCTTGGCGGCGAACTCCCACTGGGCGAAATAGCGCTCGAGGGTGAAGTCGGCGATGCGCACGTCCCTATGATGCGGCACGATGCGGTCCATGGATTCGCCAATCGCGATGATCGGCGTGCCGACGGCCCTCGGCGGCCACCTCTCCGGGATGGAGCACGCCCCAGCCGGGATGCGCGCGCTCGGGTTGATCGACCGGTTGCGCGAGCGACCGGGTCTCGCCGGGGTCTCCCTCCACGATGCGGGCGACCTGCGGATCGCGCCCGGGTTCATCCCCGACGAGGACCCGCGCGCGAAGAACCGGGCGGCCATCTGCGAGTTCCTGTCGCGGGAGCGCGATCTGGTGGCGTCGACCCTCGCGGCGGATGGTCCCGCCGGGCCCGAGGCACGGCTGCTCATCCTTGGTGGCGACTGCACGGCCCACGCGGGCGCGCTGGCCGGGTTGCGGGCGGCCCGACCGGGATCGCGCTACGCGATCGCCTGGTTCGACGCCCACGGCGACTTCAACACGCCCGACACGACGCCGTCGGGGAACGTCTGGGGGATGCCCTTCGCGATGCTCCTCGGGCGCGGCGACCCCGACCTCGTGGCGGCCGCCGACGGCCCGACGGTCATGGAGCAGGACGCGGCGCTGTTCGGCGGGCAGGTCCTGGACGAGACGGAGTCGCGGATGTTCGCGGCGTCGCGGATCGCGCACTTCGGGGCCGGGATGCTCGCGACGGAGGCCGGCCGCGGCGCGGTCGAGGGCTGGGCGCGGGCGGTCGGCTCGCGCGTCGACGGCATCTACATCGCCTTCGACATGGATTGCCTCGACGGCAGCGGCGGCTGGGCCGTGACGATGCCGGAGCCCGACGGACTGGCGCTCGACACGGCGCTGGCCGCGATCCGGATCCTTGCCGCGGCGATGCCGGTCGTCGGCTTCGGGTCGACCGGAGTCACGCTCGCGAATGGGGACGGTCAGAAGACCGTGGATGGTGTAACACGCCTGTCAGAAGCGGCGCTCGGTGGACGGCCCCGATGAGGTCCATCCTCCATGCCGCGAGCGTCGCGTTCCGCAAGGCGGTCTCCTTCTTCGCGGACCTGCTGCCGGGCCCACCGTCCGACGAATCAGGGCCGCCAGACATCGACGGCCGCCGGCCGAACGAGGCCGACACGACAGCGATGAAGATCGATCTCGAGCGAAAGGACGGCAAAGGCGGCTACCGCTAGCCCGTTCGGCCTCAGGCGCCGACCGGCAGGCGGACGAACGACGGGTCGACCCGGAAGACCTCGCGGATCCGTTCCGGCGTCAGGACCTCCGCCGCCGGGCCGTCGGCCATGACCAGGCCCGCGTCCAGGAGGATCAAGCGCGGGAAGAAGTGGGCGGCCAGGGCGAGGTCGTGGAGGACCGCGATGACCGTCGTCCCGTCGCGCTCGTTGAGATCGACCAGGAGCTCCATCGCGCCGATCTGATGATGCAGGTCGAGATGGACGGTCGGCTCGTCGAGGACGAGGACCGGAGCGGACTGGGCCACCGCGAGCGCGATCAGCACCAGCTGCCGCTCGCCGAGCGAAAGTTCTCGTGCGTCGCGGCCGAGGAGGTGGCCGACCCCGACACGTTCGATGGCGGCCGCGATGGCGGCCTTGTCGGCTGGCCGGGCGCCGCGCAATGGGTCCTCGTGCGGCAGCCGGCCGAGCGCGACGACCTCCTCGACGCGAGTGGCGAACGGCAGGTTCGCCGCCCCGGGAACGACGGCCATGCGCCGCGCGACGTCCAGCCGGTCGAGCGTCTCGACGGGCGCACCGGCCAGCCACACCTGTCCGCGGACGGGTCGGAGCAAGCCCGTCATCGCCGAGAGCAGCGTCGACTTCCCGGCGCCATTGGGACCGACGAGCGCGATCCGCTCGCCGGCCCGGATCGCCAGCGACACGTCACTCAGGACCTCGCGGCCCCGGTAGGCGACCGTGACGTGGTCCAGGACGACGATCGGGTTCGTCATACCTCGTATCCCGTGCGCGCCCGACGCAGGATGAGCAGGAAGAAGGGCGCGCCGATGATCGCCGTCACGACGCCGACCGGGATGCCGCCGGCGAGCCGCGCCAGGATGTCGGCGTAGGCCAGGAGCGCCGCGCCGCCGATGGCCGAGAGCGGCAGGACGAGCCGGGCGGATGGCCCGACGAGCAGGCGCACGACGTGCGGCACGACCAGTCCGACGAAGCCGATGAGCCCGCTGATCGCGACAGCCGCCGCTGTGACCAGCGACGCGAGTCCGAGCAGGATGCGGCGCTCGCGCCGGACGTCGATGCCGAGGTGCGCAGCGGCCTGCTCGCCGAGCAGGAGTCCGTTGAGCGATCGCGCCCGGAGCATGATCGCGACGCTCGCGATGAGGATGATCGGCAGCGTCGCCAGGAACCGCGGCCAGGTCGCCGCGTCGAAGCTGCCCAGCAGGTAGTTGAAGATCTGGCGAAGCGCTGCGCCCGAGACGTACATCGCCATCGCCAGGCCGGCCGCGAGCAGCGACCCGACCGCGTAGCCGGTCAGCAACAGGCTGGTCAGCGGTGACAGGCCGCCGATCCGTGAAAGCTTGTAGACCGCCGTGATCGCGACGAGCGCCCCGACGAACGCGAAGGCCTGGATGAGGCCGAATTCCAGGAAGACGAAGCGGACGGGGATGATCACCGCGATGGCAGCGCCCAGTGCCGCCCCGGACGCCGTCCCGAGGACATACGGGTCGGCAAGCGGGTTCCGCAACAGTCCCTGGAAGGTCGCCCCGGCCACGGCCAGTGCGCAACCCACGAGCATCGCGGTCAGGATCCGCGGCAGCCGGAGGTCGACGACGATCGTCTCGGTGGCGTCCGACCAGGTCTTCGGGATGTCGAGGCCGAGGAACCGATGACCGAGGATCCGCAGCGTATCGCCGGGATCGATGGTGACGGTGCCGACCCCGACCCCGAGGATGAGGGCGACGATGAGGGCGACGATGCCCAGACCGACCAGTACGACCGGTCGGTCGCGCAGGGCCGCCGACCAGCCGACGCGAGGCCGGGCAGTCTCCAGCACGCCGCCGCGGGTCGTCACCGGCAGGTCACGGCACAGGTGGGATCGGCGCCGCCGACGGCAGCACGAGATCCGGATGGATGGCCGTCGCGAGCTCGCGGAGACCATCGACCAGCCGCGGACCGGGCCGGGTGATGATCAGATCGTTGACCGGCCGGATGGCGTCGTTCTTGACCGCGGTCATGACGTTCCAGCCCGACCGTGCCTTGACCTGGTCGGCTGTCACGCCGTACGCGCCGTCACCGAGCAGGATGAGCTCGGGATCCGCGGTGATGAGCTTCTCCAGCGGGATCGCGAAATCGGTCTTGCTGCCGGTCGTGATCGGGTCGCCGCCGGCGAGCGCGACCATCTCGGCACTGAACGACCCGTCGGCGACGGTGTAGATCGGCCCGGTCGAGGTGTCGAGTTCGTAGAACGTGCGCGGCTTCGGCAGGCCGGCCGTCGCGGCCGAGACCGCATCGAAGCCTGCCTGCATGGTCGCGGTCATGTCGGCGGCCTCCGAGGACAGCCCGACGGCCTTCCCGACGAGTTCGATGTCCTTGAGCACACCAGCGGTATCCGGTGCGTAGACGACGAGGACCGGAACGCCGACCTCACGCAACTTGGCGATCGCAGCGGGATCGTTGAACGAGTTGCCGCCGGCGATGACGAGGTCGGCCCCGAGCCCGACGATCTTCTCGACGTCGACCGAGGTGTAGCTGGCCACATCGGGCAGGGCGACCGCTGCGGGCGGATAGTCGTCGAAGTCGGTCGTCGCGACGACGCGCGGCCCGGCACCCAGGGCGAACAGGATCTCCGTCGTCGCGGGGGTGAGCGAGACGATCTTCTGCGGCTCCGCCTTCAGGCTGACGGCCGTTCCCTCGTCATCGGTCAGCGCCGCCGGGAAGGCCGGCGCCGGGGTCGGCACAGGGGTCGACGTGGGCGCTGCGGTCGCGCTGGCGACGGCGACCGCGGATGCGCTCGGGGCGACCGAGGCGGTCCCGCCCGTGCAGGCGACGAGGACGAGGAGGATGACGGACAGCAGGGCGCCGATGCGGGCAGCTGGCAGGGCGTGACGGCGGACTGCCCGGGACGTCGGGGGCGTGGGCATGAACGGGGACACGGGACGGGAACCTCCGAGGCTGATTGATGGCGTCGGAGGGGCCGCGCACGAAGACGCGAAACCCCTCGCTTCGAACAGGCCGAAGGAGGGGTCTAACCGGAACTGCGCACGGGTCCTGCCTACCTTTCTCTCGAAGGTTCGAGCATGGACCGTATGGCCGGCGACCGGACTCGCGCTCTCGGGGGAGCGCTCACCGTAGCGGGACTGTGCTGGGATCTCACCAGCTTCGCGACCACACGGGGTTCAGTGGCACGGTACCACGGCGGGCGGCGGGGCGGCCGATGCGTGCGTTGTCGGCTGCGCGTGTTCGCTCACGCACCTTGGGGTGCGCTCGCTCGCATGCTCGCCTCCGCCTTCGCCTCGCCCGTCGCGCCGCCCGCTTCGCCACACGACGAGGTGCGGCCGAGGGCCGCCGCCACTCGTCGACGTGCCGTCACAGGTCGCTTCACATAGGACGCCGGAGCCGCCGACGAGTCGTTCCGGATAAGTGGCGGATAAGGGTCGTTGGGCACCATGGCCGCCTCGCCCTCCTCCCGCCAGTCGTTCTTTTTCCGCCGGAGGAGGTCAACCTCATGGTGGAGTCACGATGGCTGCGCTGGGTCGGACCGGGTCTTGTGGCGCTGGGCGCGATGGGACTCGTCGCGTCGACGGCGGTCGGCGCCGGCCCGCGAGCCTGGACACCACGATCATGCCTGGGTCAACCGTCGGATCGGGTGAGCGCAGCCCGGGACGCGGCGCCGGACGGCCCGGCCGACCTCTCCGCGGCTCCGTGGTACCGCCTGGACCCGGTCGTCGGCAACGACGGGGCTCTGCATGGCCAGCGCCTCGTCGTCGGCCGGTTCGGCGATCCGATCACCAGGAGTCTCGACCTGCCCGGCGAGTCGTTCGCCGCAGGGCCATTCGGTCGCGCCGTCCTGGTCGGCGCCGATGACGGCACGACCTCGCGGCTCATGGCTGTCGACATCGCGAGCGGCTGCTCCTGGACGCTCGCCACTGAGACCGACGTCATCCGCAGGGCGACGATCGACCGTGCCGGGATGACGGTCTTCGAGATGCGTGTCGATCGCGCGTCGCGAGCCGACCTCGGGATCTGGCGACGTCGGATCGACGTGGACGCGCCGGCCGTGCGCGTCCTTGCCCCCATCGCACCCGACGTGCGGTTCGGACGCACCTTCTCGACCGAATTCACCTGGGACCTCCTGGGCGACCGACTCGCGGTCCAATCGTGTGGGGAGGTCGCTTGCAGGACGCGGCTGATAGATCAGCGTGACCGGCTGGTGGCGTCGCTTGCGTCGCCCGACCTCGGTCTGCTCGTGGGCGTCGACGGCGACCGGGTCGTGACGTACGAGAGCTGCCGTGGCCTCCCCTGCCCCATCGTCTCGACCGATATGGTGACGGGTGAGCGTCACGTCCTCACAGAGGCCGCCGGGTTCGCCACACTCACGCGCGGTCCCGATGGTGCCCGGCTCATCCACGAGACGCGCCCCGTCATGGGCGCAGGTCTCCGGTCCATCTCGCTCGATGGCGGGCGTCCCACCGACCTCGCGCCGACTGGTGCCGGGACCCGCCTGACGACTCCACTCTTCGGCGGATCCGCGACCCGACTGCCGTCCGGCTGGATCCTCATCGCGCCCGACGGCCGTCTGCCGATCGACAAGGGTGACCGCGGCCTGCAGCTCCGCCATCTCCCCGACGGCGCGGCCGTCCAGCTCGATGAGGTCCTGCGATGACGACGCGAATCCGTTCCGGGCAGGCACTTGCGGTGGCGCTCCTGACCGTGATCTGTCTCGGGATCCCCACGCCCGGTGGTGTCCTGGCGCACGGCCCCGATCCAGTGCTCGGTGGTGGTGCCTTCGGCCAGGACGCGACGCTCCGATTTCGGTGGCGGTCCGGATCCGAGCCGATCGCGGTGATCAAGACGGCCATCAAGGCGGCGGCGACCGATGTCGGCGAATCGCGCGGTTCGACGGGCCGCCCTGTTCGCCTACGACTCGAGCGGCGCCAACCCGATCGGCTACGGCGTCGGGGCCACGTGCGGCGTCAACGGACTCGCCTGCTTCACCCGCGACGCTCCGAATGGATTCACGATGTGGTTGCGTGAACAGGGCCACGTCTTCGACTGGGGCACGCTCAAGTGGTGCCAGACGTACACCACGCCACCGAGCGGATGCTACGACGCCGAGACCATCGCGCTCGATGAGTTCGGGCACGTCGAAGGCCTCGGTCACCACGCGAACTACTCCGATGATTCGGACTACGGCGACGCCGTCGTCCAGACCTACTCACGGACGAAGCCGAACAGCGGCTACAACATGCACGTCTTCGGGCGATGCGACGCGGCCACGCTTCAGAAGCTGTACGACATGACGAGCTGGACCGCGAAGTACTCGACATGCCTCGATCTCGCGACGGTCCTGACCATCGCGGCGTCGCCGACGTCCATCGTCGTCGGCTCCTCCGTCACGCTCACGGCGACCCTCCGGGTCGTCGATGACGACGCCTATCTCCGGCTCGGGAACAATCCGGTCTCGGGTCGGTCCGTGACGCTCCAGCGGCGCCCGCCGGGCGCGACGACATGGACGACGGTCGGGACGATGGCTGCCGGACCGAGCGCCGGGACGTACGTCCTCACGCAGATGCCTGGCGTCGACGACCGAATATCGGGCCGTCTTCAAGACCCCGACCAACGAGGGCATCAACGGTGATCCCTCGGGTGTCGTCAAGGTCACGGTCGCCGCCTGCAGCGCGTCGGTCGCGACTCTCGCAGCCGCCATCGACACTCCCACGGCTCCATGCCTGTGAATCCGAAAGGGAGCCATCGCATGTCCCGCTCGGTCGTCATGGAGCGGATCGTCGTGGCTCTCGCTATCGGGCTCGGGCTCGTCGGGTGCGCAGGCCCGGGCGCCACTCCCACGGCGACGACGGTCGCGTCGGCCGCGCCCTCGATCGCGACCGCCACCGCGATCGCGACGGCGACCGCCACGGCCGCGACCTCCCTGTCGGAACCGCCGGGCGCGGCCCTCTCGGCGGATGGCGGCGACCCGGTCACCGGATCGCTCGGGTCCTTCACCTGGGGCTGACGGTGGCTCGGACAGCCCGTGGCTGCCCGGGGCGCCTATCGCGGTCGGGTCCGGCGAGCCGCTCAAGGTCACGCTCGCCGCGCCGCTGGCGGTGAAGGACTGGATGGCCAAACGTGTCCCCGCCGGGACGACCGACGGCGTCGGGGCGGTCGCGATCGCCGAAGGCGGGGTCGCCCCGATCTCATTCCCCGCTCCGGACTCCGGCTCATGGTCGGTCCAGGTGACGATCACCTTCGGCGACGATCTCGGATCGGCGACGTACTACTGGGCGGTCACCGCACGGTGACTCGAGGCATCGGCGTGGCACACTTCCCACGCCGATGCCAACCTCGACGCGACGCCGCCGGCCCTCACTCGCAGCGATCTGCGCGGCACTCGTGGTCCTCGCGACCGCCTGCACGAACCCACAAGGCTCCGGCGACGCCGGGGTGGCGCCTGATGGGCTCATCGCGCTCGTCGCCGATGGCAACAAGACGACGCTCGTCGGTTGGGACGGCAGCGACGGGGTGGCCATCCCGATCAAGCTGCCGAAGGGTGACGTGACGTGGGTCGCGACGGGCCTCCAGGACGTGCTGGCGGCAGTCCGCGACGACGGGTCGTCCGCGACGAGTGACCCGGTCCATCTCGGCAAGCCGCTCGCTTGGCGGAACGTGGCGGCGACGGACCCGAGCGGCAAGCCACCCGCCGGGCCAGGCGTTCTTCGCGTCCTGGCAACCGGGTGGTGGCCGCTACGCGATGCTCGCCGGCGACCTCCTGGCCGGCGAGGGCATCCGGGCCGTGCTCATCGATCCCGCAGTGTCGACGGCATTCGAGATCGAGATCGAGCGGGACCGTCGTGGCCGCCCCGCCGGTCTGGCTCGACGACGAACGCCTCGTGGTCGTGGCGGGCGATGCCGGCGCGCCCGATCGCCTCGATCATCGACACGACGACCGGGGAGCAGACCGAGGGTCCCTCGGGCGACCGGCTGCTGGCGACCTCGGTCGACGGCAAGCGCGTCGCGACGATGGCGGACCAGGGCGCCCCGATCGTCATCCGTGACATGGCCGGCTGGCTCGCCGGCGACGGGTCATCGATCGCGTCGATCGAGCCACCGAACGGCTCCACGACGGCGATCACCTTCGCGCTCGATACCACGGGTCAGCGCCTGGCGGTCGCCTGGGCGGCCAGCGACGGCTCGGTCACCCTGGCCGTCCACGACGGCCGATCAGGCTGGCGCCGCGTCTCGAAACCGTCGATCGGCAAGTCCGCCCGCGGCGCAGTCGTCGCCTGGCGCCGCTAGTCGGCCGATCCGCGAATCAGGAACCGGGTTCAGGAACGGAAGATCGGAGCGCCGGACGGTGCCGGCGAAGGCGGCGTCCGAGCACCGGAGCGAGCGCACCTCAAGGTGCGTGAGCGAGGAGCGGAGGCGCCAACGCGCGCCCGCGCCGTCCCGCGCTCCGCCCAGCCGGGGAGTCAGGCGGAGACTGGCTCCGCGGCTGCAAAGATGGACACCTGAGCATCTTCGGGAAGCATCACTCCGAACACCTTCTGGAGGGTGAGAAGGTGGACGCACGACCCCCAACTCTCGAAGTAGTGGCAGGTGCATCGCCACTGACCGCCGTCGAGCCCGATGTGGTGGGTGTCGTTATCGCCACGGAACGTGAGCGAGAGCCGGTCGATCGTGATCCGATCGAGCTCTCGCGCGTAGCGATTCGCCTTCTCGACCTTGCCGATCAGGGAGCTGTGCATCGCAGCGCTACCTCCGTCGCCCGCAATCGGGCGCTCGCGGGGCCGCCGTCCGGTCAGCACCTTCGACCGGTGATGGCGGTCGCGTCTGGCCAAAGGGTACACCCGTCGGCCGGCGACGGAACCGGGCAAATGTGCCTATGTCGACCGCCGTTCGGCGTCACGGGGCGGTCAGGGCGCGCTGGTCCCCTCGCGCCCGAAGTCGTCCTGAAGCCGGACGACGTCGTCCAGTTCGGGCGTGGAGACTTCCATCAGTTCGGTCCGCTCGATCGCCTCGTAGCGGTGGATCCGGCCGGTCGCGACGTGGCGGTGCTCGCCTGGGCCGAGTTCCTCGACCTGGACGACCCCGTCGTCATCCTCGAGGTAGAGGCGCAGGCGTCCCGACGTCACCAGGATCGACTCGTCCTTGATCTCGTGACGCTGCAGCGACAGCCGCTTGCCCGCCTCGATCACGAGGACCTTTCCGACATACCGATCGGTATGCGCCCAGATGAGCTCGTGACCCCACGGCTTGTCGACCCGCCGGGCGTCGCCCTCCCCGCTCATGACCCGCGCACCAGGCGCTCGCCGGCGACCAGCAGCGCGTCGCGCAGCTCGGCCGAGGTGGCTTCCGTGTAGACCCGGACGAGCGGTTCGGTCCCGGACGCCCGGATGAGCAGCCACGACCCATCGGCGAGGAAGAACTTGAAGCCATCACCGGTCTCGAGCGGCACGGTCCGGGCGATCGGCTCGCCCGCGAGCTCGGTCGGCGGCGACGCCGCCAGGTCGACCAGCAGCCGGCGTTTCGTCTCGGCATAGGCGGCCCGCTCGACATGGACGTCGATCCGCAGGTAGAACGACTGCCCGGCCAACGCGTGGAAGTGCTCGACCGCGCGCGACACCGGCCAGCGTCCGGCCTCGCGCTCACGAATGAACAGGTCGAGCAGCAGCAGGTCGGCGTACACGCCGTCGCGTTCGGGCAGATGCATGCCGAACCCGAACCCGCCCGATTCTTCGGCGCCCATCATCGCCCCCGTCTCGATCATCTTCGGTCCGATGAATTTGAACCCGACCGGCGTCTCGTGGGTGGTGATCCCGTAGTGCTCGCCGAGCCGAGCCGCCATCGAGGTGTTGTTGACGCTGACCACGACCGGGTCGCGCCAGCCGCGGTGCTCGGCGAGGTAATACATCAGCAGACCCGTCACCTGGAGCTGGTGGAGGAAGGTACCCCGCTCATCGGCCGCGCCAGCGCGATCCGCGTCGCCGTCGAGGAGCAGACCCAGATCGTAGCCGCCAGCCGCCAGCCGAGCCAGCGCCTCGTCGATGTTCGGACGGATCGGCTCCGGGTTCACGCCCCCGAAATACGGGTTTCGCTCCTGGTGGATCTCGTCCACCCGGATCCGTCCGCCCGCCAGGAGCCGCGAGATCCAGCCGCTTCCCGCGCCCCACATCGGGTCGACCAGGATCGACAGGTCGGCGTCACGCAGCGCATCGAGATCGACAGTGCGCCGGACGAACCGCTCGTAGCCGTCGTACGGGTCGAATCGCTCGACGAGACCTGCCGCTTCCGCGTCGGCGAACGGCCGACGATCGAGCCCGATCCCGCCGTTGGCCGCCAGTCGCCGCTCGATGACGCCGATGATGTCGGCACCGGCCGCCGCCCCGGTCGGGGCCTTGACCTTGAACCCGTTGTCGACCCACGGGTTGTGGCTGGCGGTGATGACGATGCCGGCCGCCGAGCCGCGCTCGACGACCTCGTACGAGCTCATCTGGGTCGGCACCGCGTGGACGGCGAAGGCGACCGGGATGTCGTGGGCGAGGAGGACCTCGGCGGCGGCCATCGCGAAGAACTCGGACGAGAACCGCCGGTCGTAGGCGATCACGACGCCCTTGGCGGACTCGCCCCGCTCGACGACGTAGGCGGCCACGCCGTCGGCGCAGCGCCGGACGTTGTCGTAGGTGAACTCGTCGGCGATCCGGGCGCGCCAGCCGTCCGTGCCGAACACGATCGTGGTCGGCGCAGGCGCCAGCCCGGGAAGCGTCACGTCATTCCTCCGATCCGGAGCAGCGTTCGAGGAGCTGCTCGATGAGTGGACGATCCGGGGCCGACCCGCGCAGGACCGCGATCGGCTGGGTGGCGGTCATGCTACCGCGCTCGGGTGGCGCGATGACGCCGAGACGCCCGCCGATCCGCCGGACGACCAGGTCGTCGTGTTCGACCTCGACGCGCTCGCCGGCCTGGACGACCGCGCCAGTCCCTCGTGCGCCGAGTGCCGCCAGCAGCGACGACCACGACCCGAGATCGGACCAGCCGACGTCCATCGAGGCCATGACGACCTGGCCGCTCTGGGCGGCGCCCTCCATGACCGCGTAGTCGATCGAGACGGGCTTCTGGATCGCCTCGTAGGCGCGCTCGAGGCTGGCCGGCGAGCCCGCCATCGGACCGAGAGACTGGAGGAGACCGGTGTAGCGGCCCAACGCGTCGGTGATGGTGCGCCGGCGCCACAGGAAGATGCCGGCATTCCAGGCGACGCCCTCCTGCCGCACCAGCTGTTCCGCTCGCTGGGGCTTGGGCTTCTCCTCGAAGCGGGTCAGCGGATAGGCGCGCAGGCCGTCGATATCGGCTCCCCGTGCGACGTCAGGGATGAGATACCCGTACTCGGTGGCGGGCCGGTCGGCCGCGATGCCGAGCGTGACCAGCGGATCCGCGACCCCGAAGGCACCGGTCGCCAGATGGTCGGCGGCGGCCTGGAGGACCCGGCTGAAGACCTCGGTCCGCTGCACGGTCTGATCGGCCGGAAGGACGACCATGACCTCGTCCGCCGGGCGGTCGATGACCAGCGCCGCCAGCGCGATGGCGGCCGCGGTGTTCCGTCCCAGCGGCTCCACGACGACACTGACGCCCGGTGCCTGCTCGAGGACGATGTCCCGATAGCGCCGGTCGGTCACGACCGTCACGTCCTCGGTCAGGCCGGACAGGCGGTCGACCGTCCCCTGCAGGAGCGAGCGCCCACCGAGCAGCGGCAGGAACGGCTTCGGGCGTTCGGGTCGGCTCAGGGGGTGGAGGCGGGTGCCACCACCACCGGCCAGGATCACGGCGTACATGCGCCCTAGTCTACGGGCGCGCGATGACCTGCCGTTCGGGTCCCGAGGCGCCTGTCGCGACGTGCGGATTTGCGTTGACCCACCCTCGGACGGCCCGTACCATGTGCCGAACCTTCAGGCCGTTGGGGTAGCCGACATGAGCAGTCCCGGCGCGACAACCGACATGGATCGGCGCACCAATGGCGGGCTCGACCCGAGCCGTGCCTCGGCGCCTGCGCCCGTTCCGGCCGCCACCCCCGCGGACGTCGAACTGATCGGCGTCACGAAGCGGTTCGGCCCGGTCGTCGCGGTCGACCGACTGGACCTGCGGATCGCCCGCGGTGCCTTCTACTCCCTCCTGGGACCGTCGGGTTGTGGCAAGACGACGACGCTTCGGATGATCGCCGGGTTCGACCAGCCGACCGAGGGCGAGGTGCTGATCGCCGGCCAACCGGTCGCCGGCGTCCCGCCATATCGACGCAACGTGAACACGGTCTTTCAGCACTACGCGCTCTTCCCGCACATGGACGTCGAGCGGAACGTCGGCTACGGCCTGCGACAGCACGGCGTCAAGGGGCCCGAGGAGCACCGCCGGGTGACCGAGGCGCTCGAATTGGTTCGTCTGTCCGGCTACGGCCGCCGGCGAACGTGGGAGCTCTCGGGCGGGCAGCAACAGCGCGTCGCGCTCGCCCGAGCCCTGGTCAACAGGCCGACCGTCCTGCTCCTCGACGAGCCACTCGGTGCGCTCGACCTGAAGCTCCGCAAGGAGATGCAGCTCGAGCTCAAGAGCCTCCACCAGACGGTCGGGATCACCTTCATCTACGTCACCCACGACCAGGAAGAGGCGATCACGATGAGCGACGTGATCGTCGTCATGCGCGACGGCCGGATCCAGCAGCAGGGCCCGCCGTCGGACTTGTATGAGCAGCCGCGGAACCGGTTCGTCGCCTCGTTCATCGGGCTCTCGAACTTCTTCGCCGGACGGCTCTCCGCACATGACGCGGCGACTGGATGGGCTTCGGTCGAGGTCGCCGATGGCCGGCTCTTGCGCGGTCGCCTGACGGACCTGGACGCACGCCCCGCGCTCGGCGAGCAGGTCACGGTGGCGGCCCGGCCGGAGCGCTTCGTCGTGGAGCCCGCCGAGCCGATGGAGGAACGGCCGACGGGGAGACGGTGGTCCAGGGCCGCCTTCGCCAGGCGACCTATCTCGGCGACCAGAGCGAGTATCGCGTGGAGACGGATCTCGGCGAGATCGTCACCCGCAGGCAGAACACGATGGGCGTCGAAGTCGTCGCCCCGATCGGTCCGGGGGACTCGGTCGACGTCCGATGGCAGGACGAGGCGAACCTCGTGCTTGCCTCCTGAACGGCGGGCGTCGACGGAGGAAGACAGGCGAAACCCGTGAGTGGGTCGAAGTGGGCCGGCGAAGCCGGCGCTTGGAGGAGGGCAACCCGGATGGATCGGAACGAGTTCCTGCGCCATTACACGGACTGGCAGCGAGGCCACATCACCCGTCGCCAGTTCATGCAGGTGACGGGCCTGGGGTTCGCATCGGCGGTGATGGCCGCATGCGCCCCGTCGAGCGGGGCCTCGACGGCGCCGAGCACCACCCCGGCAGCGTCCGTGGCTGCTCCCTCTGCCGCGGCGGCCTCGGTGGCCCCGAGCGCTGCCGCGACGACGGACCCCGCAGCGGATTGGGTGCCCCCGAAGGGCGTCGACCTCGGCACCGAGCTCGTGATCACCACGTGGCCCAACTACCACGATCCGGCGACCATCCAGAAGTTCACTGACCTCACGGGCGTGAAGGTCGAGCTCAATCCGCTCGGATCGAACGAGGAGATGCTGGCCAAGCTCCTCATCGGCAATACCGGGTGGGACGTCCTCGTCCCGACCAACTACACGTTCGAGACCTACGGCAGCAAGAACCTCGTCGAGAAGCTCGACCTCACGAAGATCCCGCGCCTGGATCTGACCCGCTACGACCAGAATCTGCTGTCGCCCGGCTACTACCCCAAGGGCTCGAAGGACCTGTATGGGTTCAACAAGGACTGGGGGACCACCGGCTACACGATCAACACGAAGCACGTCACCAAGCCGATGGCGACCTGGAAGGACTTCTTCGACCTCACCCAGACCGACCTCAGCGGCAAGGTCACGATCCATGACTACCAGCTGACGTCGATCGGGAACGCGCTCGTCTACTTCGGCTACTCGTTCAACTCGGTCGCGGAGGCCGAACTGGCGAAGGCCGAGGAACTCCTGATCAAGGTCAAGCCGCACCTGTTCCAGATCACCAGCGACTACCAGCCGCCCATGAAGGCCGGCGATGCCTGGATGGCGATGACCTGGACGAACGATGCCGTCCAGCTCAACCGAGCGTTCCCGGAGATCCAGTACATCATCGGCTCGGACGGCGGCGAGATCTGGTCGGACTTCTTCGCGGTCGTCACCGGCACGGCCCACCGTGAGGCCGCCTACGCCTTCCTCGACTACATGGCGACGCCCAAGGTCGGCGCGAAGGATGCCGAGTTCCATGGCGCCCCGCTCGTCGACAGCATGATGATCGACCTGCTCCCGAAGTCGGTGACCTCGAACAAGATCACCTACCCGGACCAGAGCTCGCTGACGAAGCTCGAGTTCGGGACCGCCGAACTGCTGACCAACAAGGCCCGAGCCGAACTCTGGGCGCGGTTCAAGTCAGCTTGACGGCACCCGGATCCGCTCGGGATCCCCTGGACATGGATGACCAGGCCGGGGCGGCGTCGGTGGACGCTGCCCCGGCCGAGCCGATCCCCGGGCGGCGGCGATCGAGCATCGTCACCGCCCTGCTGCTCGGCCCGACGAGCGCCTGGTATTTCCTGCTGCTCGTCGCACCGCTCGTCATCCTCGTGGCGTTCAGTTTCGGCGCGCGCGCGCCCGAAGGCGGGTATTCGCCGGCCTTCCAGCTCGACAACTACTTCGAACTCCCGACCCGGATCACCGCGTTCACGAACACGATCTGGATGGCCGCCGGCGGGACCCTGCTCTGCCTCGTCGTCGGATACCCGCTCGCGTACTACCTGGCGACCCGGGCGGGCGCGAAGCGGACGCTGCTGATCATCCTGGTCGTCGTCCCGTTCTGGACGAGTTTCCTGATCCGGACCTACGCCTGGTTGACGATCCTCGGGAACAACGGCATCCCGGCGCTTCTCGAACGTGCCGGTTTCGGGCATGTCGTCCTCCTCAACACGCCGCCGGCCGTCCTGATCGGCATCCTCTACAACTACCTGCCGCTGATGGTCTTCCCGCTCTACGTCAGCCTCGAACGGCTCGACAAGAGGCTGCTCGAGGCCTCGAAGGACCTCGGAGCCGGGCGGCTGGCCACCTTCCGCCAGGTCACGCTGCCACTGAGCGCACCCGGGCCTGCTGAGCGGGGTCATCCTGGTCTTCATCCCGATCATGGGCGAGTACATCATCCCGGCCATGCTCGGGGGCGGGAAGGTGTTCTTCATCGGCAACGCGCTGGTCGACCTCTTCCTGCAGTCGCGCGACTGGCCGTTCGGCTCCGCCGCGGCGATCGTCCTGATCCTCGTCACCCTCGTCGCGGTCAGCCTGTACCTGTGGCTGGGGTCGCGCGGCCAGGTGCGTCGTGAGGTGTCGATCCTGTGACGCTACGGGACGGCGCCCGGCACCACGTCCGGCCGCCCGCCGATCGATCGCGCCGGTCGATGGGTCGATCGCGCGTTTCCGGGCGCAAGCGGCGCTCGTCTACCTGTTCCTGTACGTGCCGATCGGCCTCGTCGTCCTGTTCAGCTTCAACTCGGGCGATCTGACCGGTGACCTGCGCGGGCTGTCCCTGCGCTGGTACGCCTATGCGCTCGATGACCGGTTCGCGATGGCGGCCCTGCGCAACAGCCTGGTCGTGGCCACCTGGACCGCGATCCTGGCGACGTCACTCGGGACGATCGCGGCGCTGGCCCTGCAGCGCACCCCGCGGCCCGTCCGTGCCGTCTTCGACGCGATCGTCTACGTGGCGATCATCATCCCGGGGATCGTCATCGGGATCGCCACGCTGATCTTCTTCGTGAATGCGTTCGGCTGGTTGAACCCGTGGATCGCCTACCTCTGGTCGAGTGCCGGCGCCACGGACCCACCGGTCATCAGGACCGGCATCCACACGATCGTCGCGGCACACGTGGTCTTCACGATGGCCATCGTCATGGTCCTCGTCCGGGCGCGCCTGGCCGGGATGGACCGGGCGCTGACCGAAGCGTCCTTCGACCTGTTCGCCCCACCCTTCCGGACGTTCAGGCAGATCACCCTGCCCCAGCTGTGGCCCGCGATCATCACCGGCGCGCTGCTCGCATTCACGTTCAGCTTCGACGACTACATCATCGCCTCGTTCGTGGCCGGGCCAGGCCAGCCGACGCTGCCGATGTACATCTTCGCCTCGATCCGCCGGGGGATCACCCCGGAGGTCAACGCCATCGCGAGCCTCGTGCTCGGGGTGACCGTGACCGCCCTGGTCATCGTCGTCCTCATCTATCGGCGGCAGACCCGCCAGGCCCGCACGCCGGACGGCCTCGAGCCGGCCCCGGCCGCGACCACCATGGAGGAGCCCGCATGACGTCCGAGGTTCCAGGACCGTCGGGATCGAGCCGTTCGGGATCGACAACGTGGACAGCTGGCGCGGCCCGACCGCCTCGCAGGCGAGCGGCCTGACGCTGGCAGCGGCACGCGCGGTCGATGGCGGCCGTCCAGGACGAGGCGCGGTCCATGGCGTGGCGATGACCTGCGCGGTCGTCGATTCCGGGCGACCAGCTCGTCGCCTTCGAGCGGATGGACGGCGCCGACCTCGTCGGCATCACCCTGGCGCGCGACAAGGCATTCACGGCGCTCGTCAACCGCATGCCGACCGCGGACCTGCCGCCGATCGTCCAGCCGGGAACGGAGTTCTTCGGCTACCACACCGTCGCGGGAGGGCGGACGATCATCTTCGCCGGCGGCCTGCCACTCGAGCGTGATGGGATCCTCGTCGGTGCGCTCGGCGTCAGCGGCGGCGACTCGGCCCAGGATCAGCGGGCGGCGCTGGCAGGTCTGCGGGCGTTCGCCGGGGAGTGACGGTCCGCGCCGGTGGCGACGCTGACCGGCCCGCTCAGCTGGCGGCGGCGAGCGGTTCGGGCTTCGGCAGACCGGCGTCGGCGGCGAGGAGCGCGGCCTTGTCGGTGCGCTCCCAGGGCAGGTCCAGGTCCGGCCGGCCGAAGTGGCCGTAACTCGCGGTCTGCCGGTAGATCGGCCGGCGCAGGTCGAGCGCGGCGATGATGGACGCCGGGCGCAGGTCGAAATGTCGCTCGATGAGGGCCTGGATGGCGCCATCCTCGAGCTTGCCCGTCCCGAACGAATCGACGCTCAGGCTGATCGGCCGGGCGATCCCGATACCGTAGGCGACCTCGACCTCGAACCGATCGGCGAGGCCGGCGGCGACGACGTTCTTGGCGACCCAGCGGGCCGCGTAGGCCGCCGAGCGGTCGACCTTGGTCGGATCCTTGCCTGAAAAGGCGCCGCCGCCGTGCCGCGCCATGCCGCCGTAGCTGTCGACGATGATCTTGCGTCCGGTCAGGCCGGCGTCGCCCATCGGGCCGCCGGTCACGAACCGGCCGGTCGGGTTGACGTGCATGACCGGGTCGATGTCGCGCAGGTCGTGCGGGATGGTCGGCAGGATGACGGTCTCGACGATCTCGGAGCGCAGGCGCTCGGCGCGGACATCCGGATCGTGCTGGGCGGAGACGACGACCGTCCGGACCCGCTTCGGGATGCCACGCTCGTATTCGACCGTGACCTGGGTCTTGCCGTCCGGGCGGAGGTACGGCAGCTGGCCCGACTTGCGGACCTCGGCCAGACGGCGGGCCATCCGGTGGGCCAGCGCGATCGGCAGCGGCATGAGCTCCGGCGTCTCGCGGCAGGCGAACCCGAACATCATGCCCTGGTCCCCGGCGCCCAGCTCGAACGCCGACGCCGCGTCATCCCGGACCTCGAGCGCCGAATCGACGCCCTGCGCGATATCGGGCGACTGCTCCTTGACCGAGATGAGCGTGCCGCAGGTCAGGTAGTCGAAGCCGTAGTCGGCCCGGGTGTAGCCGATGTCCCGCACGGTGTCGCGCACGACGGCCTGGATATCGATGTAGGTCGTCGTCGAGATCTCGCCGAGGACCATGACCAGACCCGTGGTCGTGGCCGTCTCGCAGGCCACACGGGCATTCGGGTCCTCGCGGATGATCGCGTCCAGGATGGCGTCCGACACCTGGTCGCACATCTTGTCGGGATGACCCTCGGTCACCGATTCCGAGGTGAACAGGTACTGGGCTGCGTCGACGATGCTCATGGCCCCAAAGGCTAGCACGCCCAGCTCATCGTCTCGCCTCGCGGCCAGCCGGACGGCGCCGGCGAAGGCGGCGTCGAGCACCGAAGCGAGCGCACCTCAAGGTGCGTGAGCGAGGAGCGCAGGCGCCAACGCGCGCCCGCGCCGCCCAGCTGGTCGCCGTCAAACGCCGCTTCGCAACGCTTCCAGGTCGAGGTCGCGCTCGATGCGGTGGAGCACCTCGTCGCCGATGACCCCGTCGTCGCGCAACCGGATGACGGCCTCGCGCTCGGCATCGAGGACGGCCGTCCGGATCTCGAGGTGATCGAGACGCTCCTGCTCCTCCTCGTCGCGCGGGCCTTCGGCGTGCGGCCAGACATGACTCGCCTCGTGCTCGAACCTGTCGCGCAGCTGGACGACGAGCTCGCGGTGACCGGGGTACTCGATCTCGAGGTCGTCGAGCCGCTGGAGCGCAGCCTCGACGGCGGCCAGCCGCGCGTGCGCATCCTCCGTGTCGGGACCCGTCGATGCCACGACACCCGAGCCGGCGGACGAGCAACGGCAGCGTCAGTCCCTGTCCGACGAGAGTGGCGAGGATGACGCAGAAGGTCAGGAAGAGCACCAGGTCGCGATCCGGGAAGTCGAGCGCCAGGGCGAGGGCCGCTGCCAGCGAGACGGCGCCGCGCATGCCCGCCCACGAGATGACCACGACGGCCCGGGCTGGTGGGGATGGGTCGCGCGCCCGGATCTTCGCGCTGAGCATCCGCGGCAGGTAGGTCGCGGGGAAGACCCACACGAAGCGGGCGATGATCACCGTCAGGCTGATGACGCAGGGCGTAGCCGATCAGGGTCGGCGCCGGCAGGTGCAGGCCCGCCAGGATCGAGGGCAGCTGCAGGCCGATGAGCATGAACGCGAAGCCGTTGATGATGAAGATCGACGATGTCCCACACGCCGCGGCCCATCAGCCGACCGTCCGGCGATAGGACACGCGCCGCGCGACGGCCGGCGATCAGCCCGGCCACGACAGCCGCGAGGACACCGCTCGCGCCGAGAGCCTCGGCCGGCAGGTAGGCGGCGAACGGGGCGAGCAGCGAGACCATGATCTCGAGCGTCGGATCGTCCGTGCGCCGCCAGCCTTCGGTCAGGACGATAGCCGACGACGACGCCGACCAGGATCCCGACCGCGGCCGCGTAGACGAACGACAGCCCCGCATCGGCGAACGAGAAGACGCCCTCGATCGCGAGGATGACGCCGAACCGGTAGGCGATCAGCGCGGTCGCGTCGTTGATGAGGCTCTCGCCCTCGAGGATCGTGACGATCCGCCGCGGCACGCCGAGCCTCCGGAAGATGGCGGTGGCGGCCACCGCGTCCGGCGGCGCGACGATCGCACCCAGGGTGAACGCAGCGCCGACGTTGATGCCGGGGATGATCGCGATGGTCACCAGGCCGACGACGACGGTCGTGAACAGCACCAGGCCGACCGCCAGCAGGCCGATCGGGCGGGCGTTCGCCTTGAAGTCCCGGATCGGCGTGGAATACCCCGCGCCGAACAGGATGGGCGGCAGGAGCAGCAGGAAGATGACGTTCGGGTCGAGGACGATCGATGGCACGCCCGGGACGAACCCGAGGACCAGCCCGCCGAGCACCAGCAGGATGGGGTACGCGACCCCGATCCGGCGAGCAACGTAGGCCAGTGCGACGGCGACGACGAACAGTCCGAGGACCAGTTCGATGGGGCTGATCTCCATCAGCCGGCGGTCGACGCCTCGGTGGCGGCCGCGTGGCGGGAGGGCCGTCGCTCGGCCCACGTCTCAAGGCCGGGCAGCGACACCGGCTCGATGTCATCGTCGGGCGTGAACCCGAAGACCTGGCCGAGGAACGACAATTCGGCCTCGATCGAGCGCCGGATGGCGTAGGCGCCGCGGAAGCCGTGGCCTTCGCCCTCGAAGGGCAGGTAGGCATACGGGATGCCGTTCGCGGCGAGGGCCTCCGCGATCAACTCGGCCTGGGCGGGCGGCACGACCTTGTCCTCGAGGCCCTGGAGGACGAGGACCGGGCACGAGATGTCGTCGACGAAATGGATCGGCGATCGGTCGTGGTAGCGCGCCGCCTTCTCCGGATACCGCCCGACCAGCCGGACCGAATAGTGCGATTCGAACTTGTGCGTGTGCTGGTCGAGGAGCTCGAGGTCGGCGACGCCGAACAGCGTGATGCCGGCCGCGAAGACGTCGCGGAACGCGAGCGCGGCCAGCGTCGTGTAGCCGCCGGCGCTGCCGCCCTTGATCGCCAGGCGCTCCGGATCGACGTCACCGCGCTCGACCAGGAAGCGGGCCGCCGCGACGCAATCGTCGACGTCCACGACCCCCCACTCGCCATCGAGCCGCTGCCTGTACTCGCGGCCATAGCCGGTGCTCCCGCCGTAGTCGACGTCGACGACGGCGATGCCCCGGCTGGTGAGCAGTTGCTTGGCGAGGTCGAGCGACGTGAGCGCGTTCGAGGTCGGCCCGCCGTGCGACAGGACGACGAGTGGTGGCTTCTCCCCATCAGGCCCGACGAAGGCCGGATTGGTCGGTGGGTAGTAGAGCGCGTACGCGGTCCGGTCGCCCGTGGTCGGGAACTCGATCGACTCGGGTGGGGCGATCGTCGCCGGGTCGATGGCGAACGAACTGGCCCGACGCAGGACCCCCGCCGGCGCGAGCGTCAGCGGGTCGAAACGCGCGATCACGGACGGATCGCCCGGGTCTCCCGCCACTGCGACGATCGCCGTCGGCGTGACCCGCAGGGCGTCGAGTTCGGTGAACGGGACATCCAGCTCGCCGAGGACGATGCCGGGCTCGATCCGGTAGAGATGGTCGCGCCCGGCACGCCGGGCGATCGCCGCGATCGCGCCGTCGGCGAGGAAGCCATAGCTCGAGCGATCGAAGATCCAGGCAGGGTCGGCGAATTCGGCGTCGGTCGCGGCGATCGGTTCGAGCCGCGGCCCGTCGACGATCCGATAGAGGTTCCACCAGCCGCTCCGGTCGCTGATCAGGTGGAGCGTGCCGTCGGGCGACCACTCCGGCTGGACGATCGACTCGTCGGGCCCGCCGGCCGCGAGCGCAGCTTCGCCGAGGGTCCCGTCCGGCTCGAACGTGGCGACCTGGAGGCGCGTCGCGTCCCATGGCATGTCGGGGTGGTCCCATTCGAGCCAGGCGAGGCGCGTGCCATCCGGCGACAGGCGCGGCGACGAGACGAAGTCCGCACCCTTGACCAGAACGCGGGGGTCGCCGCCGTCGAGCGGGATCGTCACGATCGTGTTGACCGCCTCGCCGCTCCCTTCATGATCCTCGCGGACCGCGTAGAACCGGCGACGGACGAGGTCGGGACGGAGATCCGCATAGCGCCACGGGCCCTCTGGCGTCATCGGCTCAGGCACCGTGGCGCCGGGGTCCAGCCTGTACAGCCGGCCGTCTGCGAAGTTCGAGAAGACGACCGTCCCGCCGGCGACCACGTACGATCCGCCGCCGTATTCGTGGGCGCCTGTCCGCACATTGAACGGCGGCGGCGTGAGGTCCATCGTGGAGCCATCGGCCGCGGCCCGGACCAGCACGTTCCGGCCGCCCTCGGTCGGGCGCTGCTCGATCCAGAAGGTGTCGTCACCGTCAAGCCACGGTTCACCGAGACGGATGACGTCGCCGACGACATCGTCGATCCGGATCGGCGAACGCCAGGAGCCGTATGGGGCGACCGTCGGCTCCGGTCTCTCGATCACGTCCCGTGCTGCCACGATGCGACGTAGGCGACCTGCTCCGGGGTCATCGGCTCGAGGACGATGCCGAGGGCGGCCAGCTTCAGGCGTGCCACCTCCGCGTCGATCGCCTCGGGCACCACGTAGACCCGGGGTTCGAGTTCCGCGTGGTGGCGGGCGACGTATTCGGCCGACAGCGCCTGGTTGGCGAAGCTCATGTCCATGACCGCGGCCGGGTGGCCCTCGGCGGCCCCAAGGTTCACCAGCCGGCCCTCGGCGATCAGGTTGAGCTTCTTGCCGCCGAGGTCGAATTCGGTGACGTTCTCGCGGACCTCGCGGACGTGGCCCTCGGCCAGTGCCTTGAGGGCAGCCAGGTCGAGCTCGGCGTCGAAGTGCCCCGAGTTGGCCATGATCGCGCCGTCGTGCATCGCCTCGAAATGCTCGCGCCGGAAGACGTTGATGTTGCCGGTCGCCGTGATGAACAGGTCTCCCCAGGCAGCGGCGTCGCCGGCGGTCATGACCGCGAAGCCGTCCATCAGGGCCTCGAGTGCGCGGACCGGATCGACCTCCACGACCGCGACGTGGGCGCCGTGGCCGGCCATCCGCGAGGTGATCCCCTTGCCGACCCAGCCATAGCCCGCCACCACGACCTTGCGCCCGGCGATGAGGATGTTGGTCGCCCGGAGGATGCCGTCGAGCGTGCTCTGGCCCGTCCCGTAGCGGTTGTCGAAGAGGTGCTTGGTCTGAGCCTCGTTGACCGCGATGACCGGGAAACCGAGCGCGTCGTCGGCGGCCATCGCCCGGAGTCGGATGACCCCGGTCGTGGTCTCCTCGGTGCCGGCCAGGACCTCCTTGATCTGGTCGGGCCGGGTGCTGTGGAGGAGCGACACGAGGTCGCAGCCATCGTCCATCGTCAGCTGCGGATGCGTGTCGGCGACGGCCTCGAGATGGGCGTAGTACGTGTCGCGATCCTCGCCGCGACGGGCGAACGTGGCGATGCCGTACTCGGCGACGAGGGCGGCCGCGACGTCGTCCTTGGTGGACAGCGGGTTGCTTGCGGCAAGGACGACCTGCGCGCCGCCGGCCTTGAGCGTCCGCATGAGATTGGCCGTCTCGGTCGTGACGTGGAGGCATGCCCCGATGCGGAGGCCGTCGAGCGGCCGATCCCGCTCGAAGCGCTCTCTGATGAGGCGCAGGACGGGCATCTCGCGCTCCGCCCACTCGATGCGCCGGACGCCCTCGGCGGCCAGGCCGAGGTCGGTCACGTCGTGCGTTCGGGGTGTGCTGGTGGCAGTCATCGGGGGTCGGTCTCCTTGCGGGCGAAGAGGCGGCGCAACGGCGCCGCGAAGTCCGGCCACGGTGAGCCGAGACGATGGACCAGGCGTTCCTCGAAGCGGACGTGGTCCGCGTAGCCGAGGCGACGATAGGCATTGAGGGCCGGTGGGTTGTCCGACCGGACGTTCAGGACGACCTGGTCGCAGGTCCGCAGGAGCTCCGCGGTCACCGCGCCGGTCACGGCCGTCGCGAAGCCGCGTCCACGATAGTCGACATGGGTCAGGACGTTGCCGACGACCGCCAGGCGCGCCGCGGAGCTCACGACGTGGGTGCCGGCGGCCGACACCAGCTGGCCGTTGACGCGGAGGCCGTAGTAGATGCCGTCGGCGATGGCGGATGACGGCAGCCACGACGCGAAGCCGAGCTGATAGAGCTTGTTGAGATCCCCGATCTCGACCGGCAGCAGACGCTGGACGCTCGACGGATACGGGCGGAAGTGGGCCCGGTCGACCCACATCCGGACCATCGACGGACCTTGGTCGACGCGGTAGGCGGACTCGATGGCGGGCAGCACCGACGCGGGTGCCGCGACGTACGCGACGCGCGGCCGGATGTGGTCGTGCAGGATCGCGGCGATTCCGTCCTCGCGGCCCATCACGAAGAGCGGCTGCGGGGTCGGGCCGTTGTACTCGAGGACGAGGGCGACCGGCGCCTCGCCGTCCCAGGCCATCGCCCAGCGCGTCCGCGCGAACTCGCGCTCCTCGAGGTCGCAGATGGCATATGCCGCATACAGACGGTCGCGCTCGAGGAAGCCACGCAGGACCGCCTTGTCGGTCGTCGTGCGCGTGACGATCCCACCGCGTCGACCGACGGCGACCGAGGCCATCAGCCGGGCACCGATGTCGGCTCGGCGGAGGCCGCCTCGATCGTCGGACGGATCGCGTGATAACCGGGCGTCGCCGCCCAGCGCGCCGCGGCACTGGCGACGGCCGCGGGCAGGCCGGTCTCGAACGGGGCGCGGATGACGCCCTCCTCGGTGATGATCCCGGTGATGAGCTCGGCCGGTGTCACGTCGAATGATGGGTTGCGGACCTCCGTGCCCGGTGGTGCGATCCGGACGCCGCGGATCTCCGTGACCTCCTCGGCGCGTCGCTCCTCGATCTCGATCTGGCCGCCCGTCGGCGGTCGCGAGATCGACCGTGCTGGTCGGGGCGCAGACGTAGAACGGGATGCCATGGCGGGCCGCCAGGACGGCCAGCGTGTACGTGCCGACCTTGTTGGCCGTATCACCGTTGGCGGCCACGCGATCGGCGCCCACGAGGATGACGTCGACTTCGCCGCGGGCCATCAGGTGTCCGGCGGCCACATCGGGCAGCAGGGCATGCGGGACGCCGGCCTGGGCCAGCTCCCAGGTCGTCAGCCGGGCCCCCTGGAGGTACGGGCGTGTCTCGTCGACCCAGACATGCAGCGGTCGGCCGGCGTGGTGGGCGGCCTGGACGACGCCCAGCGCGGTCCCGTACTGGCCGCAGGCCAGCGGCCCCGTGTTGCAGTGGGTGAGGATCCGGACCGGCCGATCCTCCGGGCTGGGAAGCACGTCCAGCCCGAACGTCGCCAGGCGTCCGTGGTCGGTCGTCGCCTCGAAGACGATCCGGTCGGCCTCCTCGCGCATCGCATCGGCGATCGCCGCGCCATCCTCGGACAGCTCGTCGAGCTCGACATAGCGGGCGAGGACGCGCTCTACGGCCCAGCGCAGGTTGACCGCCGTCGGCCTCGAGTTGATCAGGGCGTTGGCCGAGCCGCGGATCGTCGCCTTGCGAGCATACGGCCGGCCGTCACGCTGGTTCTCGGCGCTCATCGCGAGGCCGATCGCGGCGACCTGGCCGATCGCCGGCGCGCCCCGGACGACCATCTCGCGGATCGCCCAGGCCGTCTCTCCGGCCGACTTCACCGGGTACTCCACGAGCTGGTCCGGCAGCTTGCGCTGGTCGATGAGATAGAGCACCCCACCGTCTTCGCGGAACGGGGTGCGGAACCCGCTCGGCCCGTTCAGCCCGGCGGCCATCGCCGGGTCCTGGGTCGCGCCCGCCGCAGCAGCCG
Source organism: uncultured Chloroflexia bacterium (assembly GCA_963776385.1). Lineage (GTDB taxonomy): Bacteria > Chloroflexota > Limnocylindria > Limnocylindrales > CSP1-4 > SPCO01. Next base: position 48,237 of record CAVZME010000005.1, on the reverse strand, counting down.
TCGTCGCCTCGGCGCCAGCCGGGTTGAGGATCGCGCTGGCAGCCTCGGCCGAGACCTGCTGGAGCGCCTGGGCGGCCCCGACCATCGTCGCCGCCGTCTGGACCAGCTCGCCCGCGAAGGTCCGGAAGAACTTGCGCCGCCCGAGGTCGACGGCCGGGACCGGCGGCGTCTCGCCGGCGGACTCGGGCCCGGACGCGGCTGTGCCGGCCGGGTCGGTCGGCGCTGCGGTCGCGGTCGGGTCGGGGGCGGGGTCGGTCAATCGTCGGACTCGCTGCGGACGGTCAGTACTTGATGACGCTCGTGACGCGGCGTCCGTCAAGCCGGTCGCGACCCTTGAGGAATTCGAGCTCGACGAGGAACGCCAGCCCGACGACCTCGCCCTTGAGCCGTTCGACGAGCTCGATCGTCCCGTGGACGGTGCCACCGGTCGCGAGGAGATCGTCGACGATCAGCACCTTCTGGCCGGGCGCGATGGCGTCGCGGTGGATCTCGAGCGTGTTCGACCCGTATTCGAGGGCGTACTCGACGGTGATGGTCTCGGCGGGCAGCTTGCCCAGCTTGCGGACGGGCACCAGCCCGGCGTCGAGCTGGTAGGCCATCGGGGCGCTGAAGATGAACCCGCGTGATTCCATGCCGACCACGATGTCGATCGGTTCGCCGGTGTACGGCGCGAGCATCTCGTCGATCGCCTCCTTGTAGGCGGTCGCGTCCTTGAGCAGGGTCGTGATGTCGTAGAACAGGATGCCGGGCTTGGGAAAGTCAGGGACTTCGCGGATCTTCGCGCGCAGCTCCTCCGCAGACACGATTTCGGAGCCCTCCTATGGTCGGGACCGCGGGCGCCGGATGGGCGGCCGCCTGAGCGCCCGAAGTCTACCGCAGGCGTCCCGCCCGTTACGACGGTGGCGACGCGGGTGCGAGCGAGAGCGTCGTGGCGGGCGCCGTCCGTGAGCGCAACCGCCCGGTCAGGGCGAGGCCGACGAGCCCGACCCCGATCGCGACCAGGAAGCCGACCGCGAGGCCGGCAGCCGGGCCACCCGTGGAGCGGACGCTCGCGGCGACGATCGCGCCGGTGAGGCCGGTCCCGAGCGCCGTCCCGACCGAGTCGGTCAACGACAGCGCGCTTGTGGCGGCGCCCTGCGTCTCGACGGCGGCCTCGCGCAGGACGATGAGCGCGAGTGGCGAGTACGCGAGCCCCATCCCGAGCCCGGCGATGCCGAAGGCGGGCACGGCGACGAGCCAGGTCACCTCCGGGCGGAGCACGAGCACCATCCCGGCGAGGCCGATGAGCGTCGACCAGCGAAACCGGCCTGGACGAATCGGTAGGTCGGCCAGCGCGTCGCGCCGCGGGCCTGGATCCAGGCGCCGGCCGTCCAGAGGATGGTGGCCGCGGTCAGGGCGATCCCCGCTTCCGTGGCGGAGACGCCGCGCCATTCGACCAGGGTCAGCGCAACGAACGCGTCGACAGCCGAAGAAGGCGCAGGTCAGCACGCCGCGGAGCAGGACCGCCGCCGGCAGCACCGGGCGGGCGACGAGCGTCCCGGGGGGTGTCAGTCGCCGGAGCGCCATGATCAGCACGATGAGTCCGACTGCGCTCAGGACGACGGTCGGGAGGGGTTCACCGGTCGTCAGCCCGACGGTCAGGAGTCCGGCACCGAGGGCCACGGCCAGGGCAAGCGGGAGCCGGCCGCGACGAGCCGCCGCGGCTGCGTCGTCCGTCCGGACCGGCGCCGGCGCCACGGCGCGCAGGGCGCCCAGCGTCAACGCCCCGGCAAGGACGATCAACGGAAGCAGGCCGAGGAAGACGAAGCGCCAGCCGATGTGCTCGCCGACCGCACCGGCGACGGCCGGGCCGATGAGCCCGGGCAGGACCCAGGCGGTCGACAGCGTGGCGAACATCCGCGGCCGGAGCGCCTCGGGCAACGTCCGGCCGATGGCGACATAGGCGATGGGTTGCAGCGTCCCCGCGCCGAGCCCCTGGACGAACCGGGCAGCGACGAGGACGAGCATCGTCGGCGACAGACCGCCGACCAGCAGTCCGATCGCGAACAGGATCGAGGCCGGCCGCGTACGGCACCGGCGAGACCACCCCGATCGATCGCCCCGCCGACGACGACGATGCCGATCAGCGAGCCCAGGAAGAACGCCGAGAAGACCCAGCCGTACAGCTCGAGCCCGCCGAGTTCGTCCGAGACGATGGGCATGACCGTCGAGATCGCGAGCGCCTCGAAGCCGATCAGCGTGACGGTCAGCACGAGGCCGAGCGTCAACGCGCGCCGGTCGGCGCGCCACAGGCCGTCCGTTCGGTCGCGTGCGGTCAGGTTCACCCGGCAAGGATGGCCGGGATCGACGCGATCCGCCACGGTCGCCCGTCGCGTCCGCCCACGGACATTCGTCGCCAGTCGGGGGTCAGCCCGACAGGACGGGATCGGAGCCGGGGACCCAGGACCCGAGTTCGGAACGCAGGCGCTGGACGGCCGCCGCGTGACGTTCACGATCCGCGGGGTGGACGTGATCGAGCCCGAGGAGCGCGACGCCGAGGACGGGCTGCGCGTCGAGCCGCCTGACGTCGACGTGCCTCGCGACGGCCTCGATTCCCTGAGCGGATGCGCGCCTCGAAGGGCTCGTCGCGCGCGGAGAAGACCCCGCCGGCGAGCACGATGACGGGTGCCAGTCTCGCGAGGCGCAGCCGGCGGATGATCGCCACGGCCATGCTGATGAGTTCGTCCGCCTGACGGTCGACGATCGATCGGGCCATCGCATCGCCACCCGCCGCAGCCGCGAAGACGACCGGTGACAGCGCATCCAGGTGTTCGCGGCCGAGGGTACCCGCCTCCAGGCGGCGGGTGACATCGACCGGCCGCTTCAGTCCGAACCGGGCCGGGATCATGGCCTCCAGGACCGTCGCTGGCCCGCGTCCGTCGCGTGCCCGGACAGCCGCACCCAGGCCCGCGGTCCCGATGTCACCGCCACCGCCCCAATCGCCCGAGATGTCCCCGAGCGCCGTCAGGCGGGCGGTCCGTCCATCCGGCGCGATCCCGGCTGCATTCACGCCGGATCCACAGATGAGCGAGACGCCCCAGGACCGGTCGCTGCCGGCGCGGATCGGGCTGAAGGCATCGTTGATGACGATCGTGGCCGCTGCCAGCCGACGAGCATCCAGGGCGAGGCGCAGCCGGCGCGTGTCCGCGGGTGTGTCGGCGCCGGCCAGACCGTAGACCCCGACCTCGGGCAGCAGCCTATCGGGGTCGAGACCCGCCAGGCGCATGAAGCTCCCTGACGAGGCCGACCAGGCGCTCGGTGCCATCGGCCAGGCCGACCTGTTGATGCGATGTCGTCGGCCCCCGGAGCGCGGCAAGGAGTCGTCCGTCGGCACCGACCAGGGCGAGGTCGGTCTTGGAGTTCCCGCCATCGACCGCGAGGATCGAGGCCGTCATGTGGGCGGCACTCACGAGAGATGCGGCGATGTCGTGGTACGGGGTCGCGCCCGCTCCATCCGGGATGTCGCCGAAGGAGTCAAGACCGACGAACGTGACGCCGCGGTCGTTGAGGGTGTCGATGATGCCGGGCAGGGCGACACCGGTCGCCACCGGCCACGCGTGCAGCAGCACGACCGTGTCCCCACGGTGGTCGAACACGCCCGTCACCACGTCTGCCGCCACAGATCGCCCATCGCGACCGACCTCCCAGTCCGCGACATCGACATCCCAGCCGACGTGCCGGTAGCCGGTCGCCTCGAGTGCCCGACGAACGCGCGCGTCGTCCATGCCCGCCCCGAATGGACAGCGGAACCACGGTCGCGGGTCCAGCCCGGTCGCATCGCGGATGATCGTCCCGGCCGTCTCGATGTCCTCGCGAAGGCCGGCGTCGGTGAGGTGCGTCATCGGCACGTGGGAGTGTGAATGGTTACCGACCAGGTGGCCGCCTGCGGCGATCTCCCGGGCCGTCTCCGGGTATGCCGAGACCCACCGCCCCTGCAGGAAGAACGTGCCCCTGACCTGGGTCCGTTCGAGGACCGCCAGGATCTCGTCGATGACCCCGTCGCGGGTCGGACGATCGGGATGCTCGGTGTCGAACGTGAGCGCGACCCGGGACTCCGTCACTTCTCGACGCCGGTCACGACCAGCCCGCGGGTGAAGAACCGCTGCGTGAGGAGGAACGCGACGACCGGGATGACGAGGGTCAACAGCGTCCCCGCCTGGATGAGACCCGGGTCTCGGTAGTGGATGCCGTTGAAGCGCGACAGCCCGAGCGCGAGGGTCTGCAGCTCGGGTGTGCCGGACAGATACAGGACCGGCCCGAAGAAATCGTTCCAGCTGTAGACGAGATGGAAGATCGCGACGGCGACGATGACCGGGATGGCCTGTGGCAGGAGGACCGACCAGAGGGTGCGGAACGGGCCGGCCCCGTCGATCGCAGCCGCCTCGTCCATCTCGGTCGGGATCGTCATGAAGTACTGCCGCATCAGGAAGACGTCGAAGGCGTTGGCGAAGAACGTCGGGACGAGCAATGGCAGCCAGGTCCCGACCCAGCCGAGCTTCGAGAAGATCGTGTAGGTGGGGATGATCGTGACGGCCGTCGGCAGGAAGATCGTGGCGATGAGGAGCGTGAACAGCAACGTCCGGCCCGGGAACTGGAAACGAGCGAACCCGTACGCGACAAGGGTGCACGAGAGCAGTGTCCCGATCATCCCGATCAGGGCGATCATCGTCGTATTGAGCAGCAGCCTCGGGTAGTCGATCAGCGTCCAGACCTTGGCGAAGTTGTCCCAGTGCGGGGCGAACTCCCAGACGTTCTCGAGGGTCCGCCATGACCCAACCCAGACGATCGGGGCCGATCCGGGGGACGACGGGTCGATGAAGGTGCTCTGCTTGCGGCCTGGCTCGAACAGGGCGAGCTCGCGGACGCTGCCGTCGATCGGGACCCGCAGGATGGGCAGCTCCTTGCCGTCGTACGTGAACGTGACCGGGTCGGCGGGGTAGATCGGTGTGCCGGTCTGGCTGATCTGATCCGTGCTCTTGATGGCGTACATGGCGGACCGGAGCATCGGTGACAGGAAGGCCGCCACCGCAAGAACGGCGATCAGCGTGATGAGGAACGACCGCCGCCCGTCGCCGCGGAAACGTGGCTGACGGGCACTCGCCACGCGGGTGGCGCGGAACCGCCGCTTCGGGGCGGCCACGTCGCGCGGATCGGCGTTGCCCTCCAGCGTTGTCACGCCTAACGCGCCTCACCGGCGTAGTACACCCAGCGCCGGGCCGAGCGGAATAGCAGGATCGTGACGACGAGCGAGATCGCGAAGAGCAACCACGCCAGGGTCGCCCCATAGGACATGTCCTGGAACGTGAAGAAGGTCTTGTAGATGTAGAGGTTGTAGAAGAGGGTCGTCCCGCCCGGTTCGCCGGTCCCGTTCTTGAGGACGAGCGGCACGAGGAAGTATTGGAGCACCTCGACGACCCCGAGGACCAGCGTGTAGAAGATCACCGGCGAGATCATCGGGATCGTCACGTGGCGCAGTGACGCCATCACGCCTGCGCCGTCGATCAGCGCCGCGTCGTACAGCTCGGTCGGGACGCCTTTCAGGCCGGCCAAGTAGACGATGATCCCGGCCCCGATGCTCCAGACACCCATCAGCACGAGACCGGGATAGATCCAGGTCGGGTCCTGGAGCCAGTCGGGCGGGTGCTGGACACCGAGGACGCGCAGGAGTCCGTCGACCCAGCCGCTGTCGACATTGAGCATGTCGCGCCAGATGAGGACGCCCGCGACGAACGGGATCACGTAAGGCAGGTAGAACAGGACCCGGAATCCGCCGGAACCTCGGAGATGGCGGGAATGGAGCATCAACGCGACGAGCAGCGGCAGGCAGACCGCGACCGGCAGGGCGAGGAGCGCGAACTTGATGGTGACCGCCAGCGCGTCCCACGCCTGCCGATCGCCGAGCAGGTCCTGGTAGTTCTGCAGCCCGACGAACCGGAGCGGTTCGGTCTGGGACAGGTTGACGTTGGTGAAGGAGAAGACGAGCGTCGCGATCATCGGGAAAGCCGTGAACAGGACGAACCCGATCAGCCATGGCGCGATGAAGAGGTACCCCCAGCGCGCGCGTCGCCAGGCCAGGCCCGAGAACCGGGACCGACCGAGCGAGCGCGCGACGCCGGGGGCCGTCACGATCTAGTTGCCGCCCTTATCCCAGATCGCCTGCATCTGCGACTTCAGGTCCGCGATCTCGGCGTTGAGATCAAGTCCCGGCGTCGCCTGCCACTTCGTGGTGAAGGTGTTGATCAGATCGAGGGTCTGGTTGTACGCCGGCATGTACGACTCGAAGTTCGGGACGTCCGCGAAGGCGACGCCCTGCTTGACGACGTTCCAGTCGATCGGCTGCTTGTAGTCGGCCTGCAGGCTCTGCAGGAAGGCGTCCTGCTTGGACTCGACCGCGGGCATCCCGGCGTAGAGCTTGAGCAGCTCGCTCGAGTCGAGCAGGCGCCAGCAGCGCGGTGAACGCCTCATCGGGATGCTTGGTCGACTTGAGGATCCGGAACGTGTCGGCATTGAACGCGGCGGTCGTCTGGCCCTGGTACGACGGCGTCGCGGCGACATTCCAGTCGTCGCCGGCATCGCTGACGCCATACGTCGACCACAGGTAGTTCGAGCTCATCGCGACCTTGCCGGTGAAGAACGGGTAGCCGTTCGGATTGAAGTCCGTGTTCAGGAACTGCGGCCCCGTCACGCTGATGTGGTCCTTCCAGATGCCATCGTAGAAGGCGTGCCAGGCCGCCGCCCAGGCATCGGGGATCTGGACGGTCTTGCCGTCGGCGGCCATGAAGCTGCCGGCCTTCCAGTACGCGCCCGATCTGCCGGAGATCGTCACGCTGCGGCTCGAAGCCCCACTGGACGATGTTCTCCGGGTCGAAGCCCGCCTCGGTCGCATCCTTGCCGTTCTTGTCGACGGTGAGGATCAGGGCGATCTTGCGGACCGTGTCGTAGTCCCACGGGACGACCGAGCCGTCGGGCATCGTGTAGGTGCCGTTCCATTGATGTGGTGGCTCGGCCAGCCCGGCTTCCTTGAAGAGGCTGGCCTTGTAGAACAGGACGGACGGGTAGATCGCGAACGGGATCCCGACCTGGCCGTCACCGCCGACGTTGTACAGATGGACGGTCGACTCCGGGAACTGCGTCATGTCGAAGTGGTTCTTGTCGATGTACGGCTGCAGGTCGAGCCACTGGCCGTGGAACGCCTCGGCGCCACCGATGCCGACCGGGCCGACGATGTCCGGGCCGCTATCCGACGCCGAGCTGGACCGACAGTGCGTCGCGGGCGAGCTGATAGGGATAGCCCTCGAACTGGAGGTGGATGCCGGGGTGCGAGGCATTGAACGCTTCCGCGACCTGCTGCTCGACCGCCACCTGGTCGGGTTGCATCACCGGTGCCGAGGCAGCAGTACCAGCGGATGACGACATCACCGGGCTTGGCCGCCGACCCCGAGTCGGGGATCTTGGTCGGAGCGGCCGACGCGCCATCGGACGGTGCCGCGCCCTCGGATGACGCCGCGGACGCGGCGGCGGTCGGTGCCGACGAGGCGGCCGACGCCGCGGGCGAGGGCGAGCCGGACCCCGCCGAGCAGGCGGCGAGGAGGATCACGAGGACGGCAAGCAGGGCCGCGGACGGCTTCAGCCCGCTCGGCCGCGATGACCTCTTGTGACGGTCAGCGGCGCGCTGGGTCGGCGATGGTCGCATCGATCTCCTCCTCCTGTCGGTCATCACCCGGTGACCGCGTCCAGCGCGGGCGGATGACGACGCGTTCCACGTAGTAGCGCGTTCGGTCACCACGGACATAGGTCCGTCCGAATTCGATCGGGGTCCCTTCGGCCGTCGATGCGATCCCCTCGATCAGGAGCGCCGGGGCACCCGGCCGGCTGCCAAGCAGACGCGCCTCCCGCGCACGCAACAGCACCGGCTCGAGAGCTTCGCGAGCACGGGCGACGTACACGCCATAGCGCTCGGTCAAGACCTCGTACAGCGAGCCCGCCTCGAGGTCCGTGGCAAGCAATCCTGGGAAACGTTCGGCGGGCAGGTGGACCTGTTCGAGCAGCAGCGGCTCGCCACCGGCCAGGCGCAGGCGTTCCACGTACAGCGTGGGCGAGCCAAGATCGAGACCGAGTGCGGTCGCCACCGCCTCACCGGCAGCCTCGGGCCGGGCGGCGATCAGGCGCGTCTCGGGATCGAGACCGCGCGTCTGCATCTCCTCCGTGAAGCTCTGGGCACCGGAGAAATCGATATCGAGGCGTGGCGCGAGCACGAACGTCCCGCGACCGCGGGTGCGCTCGAGGCGACCTTCCCGCACCATCTCGCCGAGTGCGCGCCGGATGGTGATCAGGCTGCAGCCGTAGCGCTCCGCCAGGTCGCGCTCTGTCGGCAGACGATCGCCGGGTCGCCACTCGCCCGCGTCCAGCGCTGCCGTCAGGTCAAGATAGACCTGGTGGTGGAGGGGGATCGGGCCCAGCTCGAGTCGGAAACGGGCCATTCGCGAGTCCGGACCTCCAGATGATGTCGGGCGATTCGGGTCTTGCGCGTGTCGCGATTGCTGATAACGTTATAAGCAAGTTGTCAAGCCCCCGCAACGGGAAGGGCACGTGGGCGTGAAGATCGCCGTCGTCGGTGGCGGCAGTACCTACACACCGGAGTTGGTCGAAGGCTTCGCGCGGCGAACGGCGCGCCTGCCGATCGACGAGCTCGTCCTGCTCGATATCGATGCGGAACGACTCGCCGTCGTCGGCGGGCTCGCGAGTCGGATGCTCCAGCGGCTCGACTGGGGCGGGAGTCTCGTCCTGACGGGCGATCGCGACGACGCCATCGACGGCGCCGACTTCGTCCTGATCCAGCTGCGCGTCGGCGGACAGGCCGCCCGGCTCCTGGACGAGACACTGCCACCGACGTTCGGTCTGGTCGGCCAGGAGACGACCGGCGCTGGAGGGTTCGCCAAGGCGTTGCGAACGATCCCACCGGTCCTCGAGCTAGCGGAACTGACCGCACGTCGCGGGGCGGCCGGCGCTTGGATCGTCGACTTCACGAATCCTGTCGGGATCGTCACGCAGGCGCTCATCGACGCCGGGCACCGGGCGATCGGCCTGTGCAACGTGGCCATCAACATCCAGCGCACCCTGGCCGAGCACTTCGGTGTCACGTCGGACCGCGTCGAACTGGAGCACGTCGGCCTCAACCACCTGAGCTGGGAGCGCGCCGTCCGGGTCGATGGCCGCGACCGGCTCCCGGGATTGCTCGAGAACGAGGCGGAGTGGCTGGCCGAACACGTCGGCCTGCCGGCGAGCCTGGTGCGCGCACTCGGGGCGATCCCGTCCTACTACCTCCGCTACTACTACGAGACGGCGCAGGTCGTCGCCGAGCAGCGTGATGGCCACACACGCGCACGGGACGTGATCGAGATCGAAGCCCGCCTGCTCGACCTCTACCGGGACGAGTCCCTGACGGAGAAGCCGACGCTGCTGAACGATCGAGGCGGAGCGTTCTACAGCGAAGCGGCCGCCCAGCTGATCGCCTCACTCCACGACGGCGCGGGCGACATCCAGGTCGTCGATGTCAGGAACGACGGGGCCCTGCCCGATCTGCCTCCGTCGGCCGTGGTGGAGGTCCCGGCCAGGATCGACCGCGATGGGGCGCACCCGTTGCCGCTGACCGCTCTGGGACCGGAGATGCGCGGCCTCGTCCAGCAGGTCAAGGCCTACGAGGAGCTCGCCGTCGAGGCTGCCCTTGGCGGTGACCGTCGCGTCGCGCTCCGGGCGTTGATCGCGAATCCCCTGGTCCAGGAGTGGGCGATCGCCGAGCCGCTGCTCGAGACGCTGCTGGAGGCCAACCGGGTCCATCTGCCCCGGTTCTTCCGGTAACGTTCGCTCAGTCCGGTCGGATGCGTTCGACCCACTCGGCCCGCCAGGCCGGCGATTCGAAGGGCAGCGCCCAGTACGTGGTCTCGTGGAAGATCAGCCCATCGCGCAGGCGCATGATGATCGCGACGTACCAGACCGAGCCGTCGGGGTAGATCGCGCTGCCGTGGACGAACCACACGTCACCGCTGCCGGCGATCCGTTCGAAGGTGAAGCTCGGCGAGACGACCCAGCGGTCCTCGCTCCCGATGACCTCGCCGGGGGCGATCGTCCGGGACGCCACCCGGATAGTTGTCGGCGATCGCCCGGTCGTTGGCGTGGCCGCGGATCAGCTCGCCGGATTGCGGGTATTCGAGGATCCAGCCCGGGTGGCGGAGGGCGCCCATCGCCGGCGCGTCGTTCTCGATGTACGCGCGGAGGTACGCGTTGACGACCTCTTCGTTCGATCGCTGGGGCATCCGTCCTTCGCTCCTGGGCGCATCCATCGTGGGGTCCGGCGTGACGTCGATGGTACGCGCCCGGTGAACGCCCGGAGGGGACTTGCCCTGGTACTGCTACCGTGGGGTCGTGACCACCCGACATCTGCGCTTCGCCATCCATGACGTCACGTTCGGTGGCGTGAGCCTGCCGGGCGCCACGGTCGACTGCTGGGATGACAGCGAGGGCACGTCACGCTGGAGCGCGCGCATCGTCACCCGGGTCGGGCCGGCCATCGACGAGGGCGAACTGACGGGGCGGATGGCCGACGGCCGCTCACTCTCAGGACACGCCATCGTGGCGGATCGCCAGGTGGGCGCCGGCGGCCGCCGCGAGACGCTGGTCGAGCTCCACGGCTCGGGCGAACTCCGCGGCCTCGAGGAGCCGACCGCCTAGATCGCCGGGCGTTCGAGGTTCGCGACGAACAACCCGGGGATGACCTCGTGCTCGCGCACGACCTGGAAGCCGCGGCGCCGATAGAGAGTCACGGCCGGCTCATTGTCCCGACCGGTCGAGACCAGCACGCGCCGCCCGGGGTACAGCGCTTCGAGGCCATCGAGCAACGCCGTCGCGACCCCGCGGCGGAACGCCCGCGGCGCCACGATGAGCCGGTCGATGTCGACTGTGCCGTCCTCGAGGACCGTCCATGCGACGGCACCGGTCAGCCCGTCCTCGTCCCGGGTGCCCAGCCAGTCGAGGCCGGCGCCCTGGAGTCCGTCGAGCGTCTCGGTCAGCGGTGGGATGCGATCGTCGCCGATCAGCGCGGCTTCGACCGCGTACGACGCGCGCTGGAGCTCGAGCACGGACCGGGCGATCGCCTCGTCGCCGAGATCGAGCCCCTGCGGCCCCTGTCGCTCTGAGCTCACGTCCGGTGCAGGCGCCAGATGCACTCCGATGGCCAGCGGCGAGCCCACGCCATCGACTCGGCGTCGCGGTAGGAACTCGTCGCATCGGGACCGGGCCGCGGCTCGATCAGGTCCTCGATGACGAAGGCGTTGGCACGGAACAGGCGGATCCATTCGCCGTATGGGAGCTGGAACGTGGTCACGTCGCCCTCGTCGAGTTCGTGCATCCCGAAGTAGTCGAGGACGAGCCGGTCGCCGGCATGCTCGGCGTCGGGCGCCCAGGCGAGTGTCTCGATGGGCGACGCGTGGTTGAACGCGAAGAGGCCGCCCGGCCTCAGCAGCCGAGCGACCTCCGGCACTGTCCGGTATGGATCCGCGAAGGTCATCGCTCCGTGGTCGCAGAACACGATGTCGAACGAGGCGTCGGCCAGGGGCACCGCTTCCGCACTGGCCTCGATGAGCGGGAAGTCGACGCCCGCCTCGGTCATCAGCCGGCGGGCGTGCTCGAGCTGACGCGCCGAGATGTCGAGCCCGACCGGGCGCGCCCCGAGCCTGGCGAGCGCGATCGACCATTGCGCCGCCCCGCACCCGTACTCGAGGACGTCCTTGCCCGCGACATCGCCGAGGACCCGGAGCTCCGTCTCGGGATATTGGTAGGTGCCCCATGCCGCACCGCCGCTGTCCGCGAGCTGATGCCCGTGGCGCTCCTGGTATTCGTCGCTGTAGCCCTCCCATGTCTCGCGGTTACGCGCGGCGTGCTCGGTCATGCCGGACGGGTGATCAGGGTCGTTCGTCATCCACGCACTGTAGACGGACGCCGGCGGGCCGACTGCTAGACTCGCTGCGCCGTGGTTCGCGAACGACCACCCCCCTTGGGCACGGTAGGAGACTCGATGGCGGGGACACCCCATTCTCGCGCGAGACTGCCGTTCATCGTCCTGGCCATGGCTTCGATCTTTGTGGGCTGTCAGGCAACCCGGGTCGTATCGGGCACGGCCCCCTCGCCGGTCATCGCCTCGGAGGCCATCCCGACACAGGCCCCCGCGACGCCGTCGTCCGCCGTCGCCGGGACGCCGCGACAGACCCCCACCTACCCGACGCGGCTGAGCCGTCCGACGGACCTCCCGGCCGACGGAACCTGCGAGGAAGGCCATACCTGCCTGGGCCTGCTCGACACGAGCAAGCATCACACCGCCGTCTTCGCACCCGGCTTCGCCTTCACCATGCCGGTCACCGGCTGGGAGAACATCGCGCAGGCGGGCGGAGACTTCGCCTTCCTTCCGATCGCCGCGCCGGGTGACGGGATCTTCTTCTTCCGTGCCCCACAGGCTACTAAGCCCGACGGTTCCGTGGAGACCTCGGTCCCGATCCAGGTCGAGACGATCAAGGCATGGCTGGCGGCGAATACGGCCCTGACCGTCAGCGAGCCAGTCGACGTGTCCGTCGGTGGTCTGCGTGGGATCCGCGTCGACCTGGCTGTCGCGCCTGGTGCCGCAAGCCATCCGAGCGATTGCCCGGTGGTGACCTGTGTCACCTTCTTTCGAGGTCGCGATCCGTCGTCAAAGCCGACCTGGCAATGGGACTTCGGGGTCGCCAGTTCGGAGCGTGAGCGCCTCTATCTCCTGCAGGCGAAAGACACGGTCGTGGCGGTCGTCGCCGACTCGCTCGATGGGACGACCTGGGACGACCTGACGGCGACCACCGACAGGCTCCTGAAGTCCGTCACGTTCGACGGTTCGTAGACCGGCTCAGCGGGTGCCGGCTGGCTCGCGGGCGGCCGTCACGACGGTGACAGGGACGGCGATGGCCGCCTTGAGCCGGGTCGGGACGTCCTGACCCAGCCAGCGCGAGAGACCCGGTGGCAGGGTCGAGAGGATGACTTCCTCGGCCGGGTGCCCCCGCAACGCGTCGCGGGTCGCCTCGATCGGATCCTTGTGGCCGACCTCTCCGGACGCTTCGACGCCCATCACCCGAAGGTGACCGAGCATCGCCTCAAGTCGATCCCTGGCGGCCGCATAGGCCTTGTCCTCATCCCAGGTGAAACCGTCCTGGATCGGCGTCGCCGGCACGACGACGTGGAAATGTGTCGGGCCATCCGGCGCGATGCGCTCGGCGATGGCCGCGGTGAGTTCCGGACCCACGAGGGTCTGGTTCCCGACGACGAGATAGGAACGCATCGGACACCTCCTTGCTGGCGTGTGCGGTCCTGTGTCCGAGGGTACGCCCAGCGGGCAAGGGTCGGATCCCGGGCGGGTCGATCGGCGGCTCAGCCGACCGTGGCGGACAACCGCTCGACCACGGCACGGGTCAGCGTCCAGCCCTTCAGCGGGCTGGCCGGCAGGCGCAGCCGGACCTGGTTGCTGGCGAAGGTCACGTCCGTGGGCCGCAGACCCGGCAGCGACGGCCCCGCCAGGAGCCGCATCGCGGTCGCCCGCGTGAGGCTCGCCCCGAAGCGGACGACGAGCCAACCCTCCTCGCGCGAGATCGACGAGACGCCCGCCGCCTCCGCGGTCAGGCGCAGCTCGGCGACTTCGACCAGGCGGATGACCGGGTCGGGCATCGGCCCATAGCGATCGATGATCTCCTGGCGGAAGGCGGCCAGGTCACCGCTCGTCCGCGCCCGGGCCAGCCGCCGGTACAGCTCGAGCTTGTGCGCCTCGTCGGGGACGTAGTCGTCGGGCAGGTGGGCCTCGACCGGCAGGTCGACGATGGCCTGCGGAGCCTCGACGATCGGCGCCCGACCCTCCATCGACGCCTTGCGCGTCTCGACGGCGTCGGCGAGCAGGCGCGAGTACAGGTCGAAGCCTACCGCCGCCATGTGCCCGGACTGCTCGCCGCCGAGGATGTTGCCGGCGCCCCGGATCTCGAGGTCGGACAGTGCGATCTGGAACCCGGCACCCAGCTCTGAGGCATTGAAGATCGCCTGCAACCGCTTGCGCGCTTCGTCCGACAGGCGTTCACGGCGCCGATACAGGAGGTACGCGTAGGCGCGCCGTGACGACCGGCCGACCCGGCCCCGCAGCTGGTACAGCTGGGCCAGCCCGAGCGTGTCGGCTCGATCGATGACGATGGTGTTCGCATTCGGGATGTCGAGTCCGGATTCGATGATCGTCGTGCAGACGAGGACGTCGGCCGCGCCATCGGCGAACGCGATCATCACCTTTTCGAGCGCGCCCTCGGCCATCTGGCCGTGCCCGACGACGAACCGGACGCCGGGCAGCATCCGTCGGAGCTGATCGGCCTGTGCCTCGATGGTCTCGACCCGGTTGTGGACGTAGAAGACCTGACCGCCGCGGTCGAGCTCGCGCAGGATCGCGTCGCGGACCAGCCCGGCCGAGGCCTCCGCGACGCGGGTCTGGATCGGCAACCGGTCCTCGGGCGGCGTCTCGATGACGCTGAGGTCGCGGATGCCCGCGAGGGCCAGGTTGAGCGTCCGCGGGATGGGCGTCGCCGAGAGGGTCAGCACGTCGACCTCGCGGCGGAGCTGCTTGAGACGCTCCTTGGCGGCGACGCCGAAGCGCTGCTCCTCGTCGACGACGACCAGCCCGAGGTCCCGGAACCGGATGTCCTTGGACAGCAGGCGGTGCGTGCCGATGACGACGTCGACCGTTCCGTCGGCGAGCCCCGCGATCGTCGTGGCCTGGGTCGCCGCCGGCACGAACCGCGACAGCAGCCGGACCTCGAGCGGGAAGGCGGCGAACCGCTGCGAGAACGTCGCATCGTGCTGGGCGGCGAGGACGGTCGTCGGGACCAGGACGGCGACCTGCTTGCCGTCCTGGGTCGCCTTGAACGCGGCCCGCGAGCGCGACCTCGGTCTTGCCGTAGCCGACGTCGCCGACGACGAGCCGGTCCATCGGCCGGGTCAGCTCCATGTCGGCCTTGACCTCCGTGGCCGCGCGCAGCTGGTCGATGGTCTCCTCGTACGGGAAGGACGCCTCCATCTCGGCCTGCCAGGGCGTGTCGGGCATGAACGCGTGGCCCTGCGCGTCGGCACGCGAGGCGTACAGCGCGAGGAGTTCCTCGGCGAGGTCGTCGACGGCCTTGCGGACCCGCTGCTTCGCCCGGAGCCACTCCGTCCCGCCCAGCTTGGACAGGGCCGGCCGCTCCCCGCCCGCGTAGCGCGTGACGCGCCCGATCTGCTCGACCGGGACGAAGATGCGATCGCCACCCGCGAAGGACAGCTCGAGGTAGTCACGGTCCTCGCCGGCACCGCCCCGTCGCAGCATCTGCTCGTAGCGGGCGACGCCGTGGTCGATGTGGACGACCAGGTCGCCTGGCGTGAGCCGGTCGAGGATGTCGCGGGGGACGACCCGTCGGAGCGCCCGGGGCCGGCGGATCCGGACGGTCCCGAACAGTTCGCGGTCCGTGACGAAGGCGAGGCCGTCCGGGCCGCCGATGAACCCGCCGTTGAGGCTCCGCTCGATGAGGACCACCGCGCCCGGCGGCGGCACCTCGCCCACCCCGCCGACGACCGCGACCGGGTGGCCGGCTTCGCCGAGCACGTCGGCGAGCCGCGGCGCCTGGTCCGACGCGAGGACGATCCGGGTCCCATCCGCGCGCCACGCGTCGACCGCCTCCGCGATGCGCCCCGCCCGGCCCGGTGGCAGGACGGGTTCGCGCCAGCCGAATGGGTCGCCTGACGAGAGTCCGCCGCGTGCCATCGCCGCGTCCTCGGGCGGGACGGACTCCCAGGTGAGCTCGAGCGTCCGTGACGCGACGAGGCGGCCCTTCCAGTCGCGCGGTGGCAGGTAGGTCGATGGCCAGTCCTTGGGCAGTTCGCCGGCCGCGACGAGTTCAGTCCGTCGTTCGTCGGCCTGGCGCCACAGGAATGCCGCTGCCTCGGCGATGTCGCCTGGTTCGTCGAGGACCAGCAGCGTGTCCGGGCCGATGTGATCGAGGCCGGTCGCCGGGGCGAGGTGGGCTGCCCAGACCTCGGCGGCGTCGCCGACGGCCAACGCCCGGGACGCCTCCGGCGGGCGATCGGCGGCGGCGGTCACTGGTTCCGCGTCGAACCGCTCGAGATCCGCGGCAAGTCGTTCCGGGAGCCGAGCCGCGCCCCGGCCCAGCCGGTCGCGGATGGCCTGGGCGCCGTCAGCCGGCAGGAGGAACTCCGACGCGGGCAGGAGCACCGCCGATTCGAGCGTGCCGACCGTGCGCTGGTCGGTCGGGTCGAACGAGCGCAGCGAATCGATCTCGTCGCCGAAGAACTCGATCCGGATCGGCAGCGACAGCGACGGCGGGAAGACATCGACGATGCCGCCGCGCCGCGCGGATTCGCCTCGCCCGGCGACTTCGGCGACGGGAACATAGCCCAGGTCGAACAGCTCGCGCAGGAGGGCGTCCTGACGAACGCGCGACCCGAGCCGGAGTTCTCGCGGCGCGGCGGGCAGGTCGGCCGGGGCGATCGTGTGCTGGAGGAGCGACTGGACGCTCGCGACGAGGACGCGGGCGCGGCCACTCCCCCACGCGGCGAGTGCCGCGACCCGGGCCGCCGTCTCATCTGCGATGAGCTCGCTCCGCTCGTAGGCCAGCGCCGTCCGGGGCTCAAGGACCGCCACGGCGGCCGGGTCGCCCAGCCAGGCACCCAGCTCCTCCGCGACCCGGTCGCCGATCTCGGCGTCGCGGGCGACCCAGACGATGCGTTCCCCGCCGGTCGCCTGGGCGAGTGCCGCGGCAAGGTAGCTCTTGGCCCCGTGCGGCACCGACACGAGCCCGATGTGGCGACCCGTCCTGCGGGGGCCGTCGTCGTCGGTGCGCGTCGCCAGCCGCTCACGGAGCTCCGCGAACGTCCCGGTGGCAGCGAGCAGCGGCGGCAATGCCGAGAGGTCCGGGAGCCGGTGGCCGGCGCCTTTTCGGCCCGCGGCGGAGGCGGGCGACGTCGGGGTGGCGGGCGCCCGGACAGCGACGGGCGGGCGGCGGGCGTCGTCGACCTCGGCGTCGACCGCGGCGATGTCGAAATCGACCTCAGTGTCGGCTGCCGGCGGGGCGTGGCGAGCCGCGAAGTCGGTCGCCACGCGTTCGGCGATCCGACGGTCTCGGCCGCGACGGCCGCGCATGGGCGTTTCGGGCATCGCTCAGGCGTCCTTGTCGGGTGGTCGGATCCGCCGCCAGCCGGTCCTGGTGCGACGCACGCCATCGGCATCGGGAGGCCCGTCGACCTCGCCGGCGCCTGCCAGGCGGGTCGTGTCGGCGGGTCGGAGCTCGAACATGTTGAACCGGTTCGCCGCCTTGTTCGTGCCCTCTCGCGCCCACTCCTCGACCGCGTCGGCCGCCGCGTCCAGGAGCTCCTCGAGGCGCTGCTGCTCGTCGGGAGCGAACCGGGTGAGGACGTGATCGACGGCGCTCCTGTCCGGCTCGCCGATGCCCACCCGGAGCCGGCTGAACTTCTCGGTGCCCAGTTCCGTGATGATCGAGCGCAGGCCGTTGTGGCCGCCCGGGCCGCCGCCTTCGCGGAAACGGAGCTTGCCGAACGGCAGGGCGAAGTCGTCGGCGACGATCAACAGGTCGGCCAGCGGCGCGTGCTCGCGGGCGATGACCTTGCGGACTGCGAGGCCCGAATCGTTCATGTAGGTCAGCGGCTTGACCAGCGTCAGGTCGAGGCCCCGGAAACGGCCCATGGCGACATTGGACGCGTCGCGCTGGCGGCCCTTGCCGGTCCAGCCGGCCCGCTCGGCGATCTTGTCCATGACCAGCCAGCCGATGTTGTGGCGGGTGCCCGCGTACTGCGACCCGGGGTTCCCAAGACCCACGACGACCTTCAACCGACCCTCCGCAGACAGCACGACAGGGCCCGATCCCGACGCGGGAGGGCCCGAAACGATGGTAGCAGCGACCGGGCTGGGCCGACTACCGGACGGCGGGGAGGCTCCGTTCGGGTGCCCAGCGGCGAGCGATCAGACGGTCAGCGGCCTCGGTGTCGATGTCGGCGGCGACGACGCCCACCTCCCCGTACGGCAGGCTCGCGACCAGATCCCCGTCCGGCCCGATGACGCCGGTGATCGAGCCCTGTGCGGGCCCGGCGTCGTTCGCCGCCGCGATGTAGATCGTGTTCTCCAGGGCCCGCACCATGAGCGACTTCTCGTTGTACGGGTTCACAGCGTCGCACCACCGTACCGGCAGAGAGCCGTCCGCGGTCACGACGTAATGCGGCACGAAGACGACCTGTGCCCCAGCCAGGGCGAGCGCACGGGTGATCTCCGGGTAGCGGTACGCCTCGTGGCAGATCGCGATCCCGAATGTCAGGCCCCCGACCGTGAACGTGTGCCGACCGGACCCGGCCACGTACCACGCCTCCTCGGATGGATCGATCTGCGTCTTGACCTGTTCACCCAGGCGTGACCCGTCGGCATCGAAGACGACCGACAGGATCTCTCGCCCGGCCGGCGTCGGCCGCTCGGCTCCGACGATCGCGATGACGCCCGCCCGCCGGGCCGCCGCGCCGACCACCTCGAGCGCCTCCTCGAGCGACTCGGCCAAGACGTCCGGGACGGTCCGCGGTTGGTCGCGATGGCCGGGCAACGTGGTCTCCGGCAGGCACACGATCCGGGCACCGAGCCGGCCGGCCTCCTCGACCGCGGCCACGGCCGCCGGAACGGCTTCCTCGAGGGTCGCGGTCAAGGGCGTCGATGCCACCGCGATTCGGATCGTGGGCATGGCCGAGTCTAGTCCGGCCCGAGAAGGCGTCGCTCGAGCGCCCGCATCGTCGCCTCCTCGTCGGGGTCCGCATGGTCCCAGCCGCAGATGTGGAGCGTCCCGTGCGTGACCAGCAGTCGCAGCTCGTCGGCCGGGGACCAGGCGACGTCGCTCGTCTGGCCGCCTCTGCCCCCTTCGGCCTGTCCTGTCGCGCGCTCGACCGACACGACGATGTCGCCGAGGTGCGGGCGCCGGCCGGGCGGCAGCGGGAAGGTCGGGTCGAACACGGGAAACGACAGCACGTCGGTCGGCCCGGACTTGCCCATGTGGAGGCCATTGAGCTCGCCCAGTTCCGCGTCGTCCGACAGGATCAGCCCGATCGAGGCAGGCGAGGGCGCGCGGTCCACCGCTGTGGCCATGTCGAGGGCCGCCGCGATGGCACGCGCCAGACCCGCTTCGCTGATCGGTGAGCGGACCCCGTCGCGGACCGTCACGTCCACCCGCCACGGCCCGACGTAGATGGCGCGGGTCACGACGCGGAGCCGGTCCCCGTACTCCCGCCACCGGCCGCCCGGCGAGACTCCAGCTCGACGACCGTGTTCTGCGGGTACGCGATCCGCGTGTGGTACATCCCGAGCAACTGCCCGACGAACGCCTCGCGGATCCGCTCCAGATCGCGCAGGGTGAGATCGCACTCGTCGAACTGGCCATCGGCCGTCCGTTCCTCGATGATCCGGGCGACCATGCCCCGGATCGCCGCCTCGTCGCGCGCCGCCAGCGACCGGACGGATGCCTCGACGCCGTCGGCGAGCATGATCAGAGCCGCCTCCCGGGACTGCGGCTTGGGCCCGGCGTGACGGAACTTGCGATCGTCGACCACGACGCCGGGCCCCGCCAGCTCCTTCGCCCGAGCGTAGAAGTAGCTCATGATCGCGGTCCCGTGGTGCTGCGGGATGAACGCGATGAGGGCCTTGGGCAGCTTGGCCTTGTAGGCGAGGTCGATCCCGTCGACCACGTGCTGCTTGAGGACCTGGGCGCTGACTTCCGGGTCGAGCTGGTCGTGGATGTTGTCCCCGCCGGCCTGGTTCTCGATGAATGCGAGTGGGTTCGCCAGCTTGCCGACGTCGTGGTAGTACGCCGCCACGCGCGTGACCAGCGGGTCGGCGCCGATCGCCTCGGCCGCGCGCTCGCCGAGATTGCCGACCATCAGCGAGTGGTGGTACGTCCCGGGCGTCTCGACCAGCAGGCGCCGGAGCAGCGGCTGAGACGGATTCGCCAACTCGAGCAACTGGAAGACGGTCAGGATCCCGAACACCGAACCGAGGACTGCGAAGGTGCCGACCGCCGCGATCCCCGATCCCGCGGCCGAGGCGGCCGAGGCGAACCACAGCTCGAGGATCCCACGCAGGTCGCGGGCGCCCAGCAACGAGAAGACCGTCACGACGAGCGCATTGACGACGAAGACGGCCACCGACGCCTGGACGAAGACCTGAAGGCGGTCACCGCGACGGATGGCCACGACCCCGGCGATCCCGCCGAGGAAGATGTAGGTGGCGAACTCCAGCGAGTTGCCGTTCACGGCGCCGCCGATGACGGCCACGATGGCGATGACGATGGTCGCGACCGAGGCATCGAGCAGGACCGCGACGAGGATCGCGATCGCCGCAGTCGGCAGGAAGAACGGCAGTGTCGGGCGACCGGCCGTGAGTTTCAGGGCCAACGTCGCGCCGACCACGAGGAGCCCGATGAGGATCAGCACATTGTCGCGGTGCCAGAGACCCGGCCGGAAGCGCCAGATCCAGGCGAGCAGCATGCCGACCATGAGCACCGCCAGCAGCAGCCAGCCGCCGAAACTCGCGACGTCGGGCAGCGTCTGACGAAGGCCGAGCGCGTCGATCTTCTCGATGTCCGTGGCGGTCAGCGGCGACCCGTTGCGAACGATGACCTGGCCCTGGCGGATGGTCTCGCGCACCGGCTGGATCGCTTCGGCGGCCTTCGCTCGGGCCTGCGTCGTCAGGTCATCGCTGAACGACGAATTCGCGACGACAAGTGGTGAGATGAGTTCCGCGGCCAGCATCCGCTGTGCTTCGTCCAGCCCGCCGGCCATCCTGCCGGCCAGGCGCGTCCTGGTCTCGGCGACCTCCGTGTCACGCAGCTCGGTGCGGAGGGTCGCGTCGAGGACCCGCGCGGCTTCCGTCCGAACGGCGGCCCAGCCCGCGGCGCCGAGCCCGGTCAGGGTGGTCTTGGCCGGATCGGATAGGCCGTCCACGGCCGTCTGGAGGAGCGACTTGCGACCCTCGGGGCTGATGTCGGCGGAGAAGGTCGTATCGATCCTGCCGACCCTGTCCTCGAACGCGACCTGCTGGGCCGCCGCGATGGCGATGGCGTTCTCGGTCGTGAAGTCGTATTGCGGCGGCACCGCGGCACTGGCCGCGTCGCGCGCAGCCTTGGTCTGCAGCTGACTCTCGAAGTCCAGGGCGCGCGGCGCCAGGATGTCGCGCGTCGCCAGCTGGCCCTCGGCGACCTGGAGTGGCGACTCGGGCAGGATGTCGGCGCCGAGGATCGCGGCCAGCGCAAGGATGAAGATGCCCGCCGCGATCGCGAGACGTGGAAGGTCGCTTCGCGTGAAGCGGTTCGGGGTCTCGATGCGCTGGGTCAGCACGGCCGTGTCATCGCGGGCGGGGTATCAGTGGGTCCCGACGTCGTGCGCGGCGAGATCGGCGGCGGCGAGTGTCTGGACGACCAGCTCGCTGACGCGCTTGCCGTCGGCGCGACCGCGGGTCCGCGGGGCGAGCCAGCCCATGACCTTGCCCATGTCGCGGGCGGAGGTTGCCCCGGTCGCGGCGATGCCATCGCGGACGAGATCGGCGACCTCGTCGTCGGTCAGGGCGGCGGGCAGGTAATCGCCGATGATCGCGATCTCGGACTCTTCCTTGGTGGCGAGATCCTCGCGGCCGCCCGCCCGAAAGGCCTCGACCGATTCGCGTCGCGTCTTGACCTCGCGGCTCAGGACGACCAGGTACTCGTCGTCGGTCAGGGGCCGACCCTGCTTCTTCTCGACGTTGTAGGCGGCACTCACCACCATGCGGAGGACATCGCGACGCAGCCCATCACCGCCGCGCATCGCGACGGCGATATCGGACTGGATGCGATCGTGAAGGGACACCGGTCTGGCACCTCGGGCGGACGGACCACCGCGGTCACGGTGGGCCGTCGATGGGCCCGCGGGGAACAGGGGCTGGAAGGTCGGGCTGGGCCCGCTCAGCCGACCTGCGTTCGGGCGTTCTTCTTGCGCTTTGCTTCCTTGCGCTTGCGCTTCACAGAGGGCTTCTCGTAGTGCTCGCGTCGGCGAGCCTCGGCGAGGATGCCGCTCTGCTGGATCTTCTTGTTGAAGCGACGCAGGGCGCTTTCGAACGTCTCGTTCTCACCCACTCGGACTTCTGCCAATCCCGGTTCACCTCCCCAGGCCAGGGGTCGTGCGGCTGCGTCGAGCTCGCGGCCAGCCGGCCCTGACGCGCCCGGACGGCAAACCCGTCCAAGGCTGGCGGAGCATAGCCGAGGGTCCCCGGTCGGTCAAACGTTTACGGGAACGCTTGGCGACAGCTTCGACACTACGATCCATCCGAGACGGTCCCGCCTTGAGATCAATCCAGGAAGCGGAATCCGGCGATGATGTCATCGAGCCGTCCGATTCCCGCATCGTTCGTGGTCCACACACGGACCACGATGGGCAGGCCGTCATGCATCGCGACGATGGAGGCGACGGATTCCCGACCGCGTGCCGGGCCCTCGTAGGCGTTGACGACGGTCGCGACGCTGGGCTCGCCGCCGAGCGACACGCTGTTGACGCTTGCGTTCGATGGAGCGACCGCGGCAACGAGTTCGTCAAGCGTCGTCGCTCGCTTCCCCGAACAGTCCTCCCACGCGCCGGCCGAGGCCAGACACGGCCGGAATCGACCTTTCGCGTCGCCACGAAGGACCCAGATGTGCTGTCGCCCCATCGTGAGGTGCATGACGGCATCCTTGCCGGCGTCGATCCGTCTCCACTCGCCGACGAGCGACATCTCGATCGTTTCATCGGGCGATCGATATGCGCGCGTCTCGACGATCGGTTCGTCGAAATAGAAGGCACCGACGATGACGTCGAAGATGGCCGGGTCGACCGTCTCGGTCGTGAGGTCGAAGGACAGCACGACGGGTCGGCCCGCATGGATCGCGAACACCCACCTGCGCGCGTCCGTCTCGGTCGACCGGGCGGTCTCGTGATCGAGCGTGGCCGCGCTCGCCGATTTCGTTGCTCCGGCCTCTCGGATCACGCGCTCGAGGTCGTCGAGCGTCCCCGCGGTCGTTATGGCGCGGCATGCCGGATCGCACAGCCGGATCGACCCATCCTGGTCGCCGACGCTGACGACGATCATCCCGTCGCCGAACCGGCGGACACCGCTTGCGGGGCCATCCCCAAGCAACGGCTGGTCGGATGGCAGCCACACGTCCGGGACGCCGAGGATGAAACCCGAAGTCCGTTCGAACGAGTACTCGAGTACGCCCGACCGATACTCGGCTCCAGCCGACACGGTGATGCTGGCGAGAACCTGCTCGAAGAGGTCTGGCTGCGAAGTGTCCGCTCGCTCGCGCCAGGCGATCGCCACCACGCGGCGGAGATGGGTGCCGATGACATATGTCTGATGCCACTCCACGCCGGAACCGTCGCGGACGACCCCATCGAGGCGACGGCCCTCGTCGAGATCGGGGATCGTCCCCGTTGGCAGCTCGATCCACGTGGCCCCAGGGATGGAGCCTCCGAGGCGCTCGGCGAGCGCATCCATCTCCGCCGACGCGGAATACGGAAGGAACTCGGGGAGCACGATGTCCTGGCACGACAGCGAGCAGACGGTGGCCCGGAACGGGGAATCGTGACTGACCGAGAGGAAGCCTTCGGGCTCGCTCCCGCCGAATCGCAGGAGTTCACAACACGGAGCCCCGATCTCTCGCCAGGCCGATGGGATCGCCAGTGAGACGGCCTGCTCGGAGTAGCTGACCCGTCGCAGGTCGGCGTTGACCGTGTCCGACGCGACCGGCGCCGTCGCCGACGGCGATGGCGACGGCGACGGGTCGACCCGGCTGCCCGATACGAATATGACAAGGGCGGCGAGCAGCAGCATCCCAACGACGATGCCGGCCGCCAGTGACCGACTCGCAGGCCTGCCGGACGAGCGGAGCGGCAGCCCAAGGATGGTCGGCCGGCGCTGCGCCGTCACCCGGACCTCGGCAAGTGCCGATTCGACGTAGCGCGCGGGGGCCTGGTCGTCGCCGTCCGCCAACCACCGGCGCAGGCTTCGGTCGAAGTCGGCTTCGATGGTCATGCCGGGTGTCCTTCCCGAGATCTCGGTCGGGCGGCCGCTGCGAGGGCAGCACGCATCGCCTGGCGGGCGTGATGGGCGCGCGACTTCACAGTGCCCTCCGAGATGCCAAGCACGTTGGCTGCCTCCCGAACGGTCAAGTCGCGGTAGTACAGGAGGACGAGGACCGCGCGCTGGTCTGTCGTGAGGACCCCGAACGCCTGCTCGAGCTCGTCGCGCTGGGCGATCGACATCTGGGCGTCCCCGACGACCGAGTCCTCCGGCGACAGTTCGAGGGTGACCAGCGACCGTCTGGCCCGGCGCCGGTCGGCCCGGCAGCAATTGATGACGATCCGATAGGTCCACGCGTCGAAGCGATCGGGATCGCGCAGGTTCGGCAGGTCCCGCCAGATCTGGACGAGCGCCATCTGCAGTGCCTCACCGGCGGCATCGGGGTTGCGAAGGACGCGCAGGGCGAGTCCGTACAGCTGATCGCTGGCCTCCGCGGCGAGGCGCGCGAATGCCTCTCGATCCCCCGACCGTGCCTGCTCGATGAGCCGTGGCTCCACCATGGTCTCCAGCAAGGTGGACTGTCGCGTCCACGTTCACTTCGTACTGATGCCACCAGGCGAGGGTCCGGTTCATTCTCCGTCACGAACCTCGACCGACCGCGTCGTACGATGACGACCCTACCGACCGGAGGCCACCCTGGACACCCTGCTCGACCTGCTCACCGAGGCGGTCGCGGCGAACGGCGACAAGACGGCGTTGAGCCTGCGCCTCGACGACGGGTCGACGACGCGACGGACGTACCGCGAGCTCGAGCGCCGCTCGCTCGCGGCGGCGTGGCGACTTCGAGCCCTGGGCCTGATGCCCGGCGACCGGCTCCTGACCTGGTCGCCGTCCACCCCGGAACTGCCGGCGACCTACTTCGGCGCGATGCGTGCCGGCCTGATCCTCGTCCCGCTCGACCTGCGCATGTCGAGCGAGGCGGTCGAGGCCATCGTCAAGACCTCGGGCGCGCGGCACCTGATCCTCGGCACCGGGCGGGACGCACCCGATCCTCGCGAGGCGCGACTCGATCGCTTCCCGACCACGACCGTCGATGTCATCGCCGCCCCGCCCGATGACGGTTTCCCGCCCGATTGGGAGACGCAGGTCGCGGCCTGGCCGGCCCCCGTCGCGACGGACGTCTTCGAGCTGGTCTTCACCTCCGGCACGACCGGCACACCGAAAGGCGTGATGCTCGCCCATTCCAACGTCGTCGCATCGATCGAGACGTTCCATCGGATCGTGCCGCGGATGGAGCACCGGATCGTGTCGCTGCTGCCGCTGTCGCACCTGCTCGAGCAGTCGGTCGGCCTGTTCTACGCGTTGTCGGTCGGCGCCGACATCCTGTACGTCCGCAGTCGCAACCCGCGGGTCATCTTCGATGCGCTGCGAGACCACCGGGTCACCTCGATGGTCGTCGTCCCGCAGGTGCTCGACCTGTTCTGGAACGCCATCGAGCGCGAGGTCGGCAAGCGCAACCGCGAGACCGCGTTCGCCCGGCTGCGCGCGATCGCCCGCCGCCTCCCGATGTCCTGGCGGCCCCGGCTGTTCGGGAGCGTCCACAAGCAGCTTGGCGGGCACTTCCGGCTCTTCCTGTCGGCCGGCGCGTTCCTGCCACCGGCCCTGCAGCAGGCCTGGGAGGATCTTGGCGTGACCGTCCTCCAGGGCTACGGCGCGACCGAGACGGGCACGGGCAGCAGCACCCGACTGCATGACCACGGGCTGGGCACGGTCGGGATCCCGCCCGACGGCGTCGAGATGCGCATCGTCGACACCGGCGAGATCCAGTTCAAGGGCCCGACCGTCTTCCACGGCTATTGGCAGAACCCGACGGCGACCGCCGAGGCGTTCACCGATGACGGCTGGTACAAGACCGGCGACATCGGCCACCTCGACTCCGAGGGACGGCTCATCCTGTCCGGCCGGATCAAGGACATCATCGTCCTGCCCAACGGCTTCAACGTCTATCCGGAGGACATCGAGAACGCGCTCCGGATCGCCGGGATCCGCGATTCGGTCGTGCTCGAGACGCAGCCCGGCCGGATCGAGGCGGTGGTCCTCGGGTCATCGGCGGGCGGACCTCCCGGCCCGACCGGCGGTTCGGACCCGGCGGTCGTCCACGACCGTCTGGATGCCGCGATCAAGGCGGCCAACGCCACGCTCGGTCCGAACCAGCGCATCGCCGGCTGGCGTCTGTGGCCAGAAGAGGACTTCCCGCGCACACACACGCTCAAGGTGAAGCGCGGTCAGGTTCGCGCCTGGATCGCAGCCGACACACCGCTGCCGGTCGCCTGAGGCTGGAAGCGGCGGTCAGTTCGGGACGGGGAAGCCGATCCCGAGTGACTCCAGCGCGGTCTGGATGCCGACCGCCGACGCATCCTTCGCCGCCCCTGGAAGCCACTGGTAGAAGACGATCGTCGGCCCGACCTGGCGGATGACCGAGACCGTGCCCTGCGGCGTCTGGACACGACCCGGGCCGGTCGCCAGGTACGCCTGTTGTTCGGCAGCGGCCGCGGCGGCACGCGCGGCGTCGGCGAACTCGTAGACGACGATGAAGCCCTTGTCCGGATCCTTCGGCAGCGTCACCTGGTAGATCGCCCGGGGCGCGGCCGCGAGCAGAGGTGCCTCGGCGGGACGGACGGGCGCCTGGCTGTCGGTCAGGACCAGGTTCACGTTCCCGAGCGCCGCGACCAGCGCGGCGCGCGTCTGGTTGACGGTCGGCGTCACGGTCCGGGTCGGAGCCGCCGACTCGGCCGCCGCGAGGCTCTGGCCGGGCACGTCGCTCGTCCCGCATCCGGCGAGCGAGATCGCGCCGACGGCGACGAGGGCGAGCAGGAACGTGGGTCGGCGCGGCGTCATCCGGGCGGCCAGTCGAAGGCTCGTCCGCCCATCAGATGGACGTGGAGATGGTCCACCGTCTGCCCACCCCAGCGCCCGACATTCGAGACGAGCCGATAGCCGCCGTCCGCGATCGCCGGCCGATCGGGCGAGGTCGGCCGCCACGCCGAACAGACGGCCGAGCAGGGGACCGTCGGCCTCGGTCAGCTCGGCGGCCGAGGCGATGTGCTGACGCGGGACCAGGAGGATGTGCGTGGGCGCCCGTGGCGCGATGTCCCGGAACGCGACGACCAGGTCGTCATCGTGGAGGAGGTCGGACGGGATCGTGCCGGCGGCGATCCGGCAGAACAGGCAGCCCGGATCGGACATCGCGCTCACCACAACACCGGCTTGGAACTCATCAGGAACCCGATCGTGCCGACCAGCCCGGCCATCAGGTACGACACGTAGCGCTGCCGCTTGGCGCGCTCCAGCCACGTCCGGTCATCGGGCGCCGCCCGGATGCCGATGAGCCGCCGCAGGTTCGGGCGCTGGATGAAGAACGCGATGCCGAGGTTGACGAAGTAGATCGTCAGTGCGAGAACGAGCCAGGGCTGCTGCAGCATCGACGAACCGAGCGCGGCGATGAGCCCGATGCCGGTCAGCGCCAGTCCGATCCCGATCGCGATCGTCCCATGCGTCTGGGCATACAGGAGCGCCTGGACGACGCCGTTCTCCGACTCGACCGTGGCCCGCCGCGTTCGCAGCGTGAACGGCAGCAGGATCGACGGCAGGACGAGGCTGATGGCCAGGATGATGTGGGCGACCAGCAGGAACGGGAAGTAACCGGGCATCGCGGCCGATTGTAGGGCCGTGCGGCATCACGACCCCCGGACCGCTTCGAGAGCGACCCAGTCCCCCTCGACCGATCGGGTCCCGACGGCCAGCCCGGCCGCCTCGAACGACTCGCGCACGTCCGCCTCACGGTCGACGAAGATGCCCGAGGCGAGCAGCGTCCCGCCGGGACGCAGTTCCGCGTGGAGGGCCGGCGCGAGCGGGACCAGGAGGCCCGCGATGAGGTTGGCGAGCACGACGTCGAATACCGGCTGGCCGCTCGGCAGACTGCCCTCCCGAGCATGCACCCGGCGCACGACAGCGTTGCGCCGCGCGTTGGCGGCGGTCGCCTCGATCGCGATCGGGTCGGTGTCGACGCCGAATGCCGTCGTCGCCCCGAGCTTCACCGCCGCGATCGCCAGGATCCCGGAGCCGCACCCGACATCGAGCACGCGAGCGCCGCGAAGGGCGCCCCGATCGGCCAGCGACTCGACTGCAGCCAGGCATAGCCGGGTCGTCGGGTGGAGACCGGTCCCGAACGCCATCCCCGGGTCGAGCGCAAGCACGACATCCTCGGGGCAGACGCCGGTGGCGGCGCCAGGTCGGGCGGATGACGAGCCGGCGACCGATGCGCATGACCGGGAAGTACGCCTTCCATGCCTCCGCCCAATCGGCTTCGTGGACGATGCGCGTCCGCAACTCCCCGATCGGTCGCAGGCCGAACGCCTGGAGGTGGCCGAGGGCGGTCGCCACGTCTGCCACGACCCTGTCCGCGGACGGCCGGTCGCGCGCAGGGAGGTAGGCCCGCACGGTGGCCGGCCGGCTCGGGTCCAGCCGGGCACCGAGGCCCTCGTCCACCAGCTCGAAGGCCGGCTCGACGGACGTGCCGCCCGGCGCCGCCCGACCCAGGATCTCGCTGACGGCTTCGACCGCCTCGACGTCAGCCTCGACCGACAGCTCGAGCCAGGCGCCCGCCTCGCCCGCGCCGGACTTCGGCGCGACGGCGCCGCTCAACCGAGCCCGAGCTTCTCGAGCAGACCGCCACCGTGCCCGACCGGCTCACCCGCCTCCTGGGCGTACGCCTCGAGCAGCTCGCGCGCCTTCTTGGACAGCTTCGTCGGCACGACGACGTCGACCATCACGTGGAGGTCGCCACGCTGGCCGGATCGCCGGAGGTGCGGCACGCCCTTGCCGCGCAGGCGGATCTCGGTGTTCGGCTGCGTGCCGGCCTTGATCTCGACCTCTTCCTCGCCTTCGACCGTCGGGACGCTGATCTTCGTCCCGAGCGCCGCCTGCGCGATCGACACCTCGGCGTCGTAGAAGAGTTCGGTCCCTTCGCGGGTGAGGGACGGGTGGGGCTGCACGTGGACCGCCACGTAGAGGCTGCCGGGCGGCCCGCTGCGCGGCCCGACCTCGCCCTCGTTCGAGAGGCGGATCTGGTGGCCCTCGTCGATGCCGGCAGGGATCGAGACGCGGAGCGTCCGCTTGCGCTCGGTCCGGCCGTCGCCCTTGCAGGTATGGCAGGGCGTCTGGACGATCTTGCCCTCGCCGTGACACTGCGGGCAGGCGTTGACGTTGACCATCTGGCCGAGCATCGTCTGGCGCACCGACCGGACCTCGCCGCGGCCGTTGCAGGTCGGACAGGTGATCGGCTCGGTGCCGGGCTCCGCGCCGTTGCCGCCGCACGTCTCGCAGGCGCCCAGGACGGTGAACTCGATCTCCTTCTCGGTGCCCTTGACGGCCTCCTCGAAGGTGATCCGGAGGTCGTAGCGCAGGTCCGCGCCGGGCTGCGGCCGGCCACGCCGGGCGGACGCTCCGCCCGCGCCGCCACCGAAGAATGCGTCGAAGATGTCCGAGAAACCTCCGAAGCCCTCGAACCCGGCGCCGCCCGGCCCGCCCGGGCCACCGTCGACTCCGGCCCGGCCGAAGGTGTCATAGCGCGACCGGCGCTCCGGGTCGGACAGGACCTGGTAGGCCTCGTTGATCTCCTTGAACCGCTCCTGCGCCTCGGGCTCCTGGTTGACGTCCGGGTGCCATTGCTGGGCGAGCTTGCGGAACGCACTCTTGATCTGGGCGTCGGACGCAGTCCGCTCGACGCCGAGGATCGCGTAGAAGTCGCGTTCGGTGGTGGCCATGGGTCGAGAAGGATACCGGCGGAAGCCCTCCGCGGCAGCGACCCATAGACTGGACGACGTGAAGCACGCGCAGGTCTGCCTCGTGGCCGCCGCCCTGATCGCTGCCACGATCCTCGCCGGGTGCGGGACGAGTGCATCGCCGAGCTGGTCGTTCCCGACCGCGTCGAGTCCGTTGGCGGTCGTGCCGTCGGCTGGGGCGCCGTCCCCGGCCGCCTCGGCCCCCGCCGCCGTGCCGGAGGCCTCGCCGCTCCCTGCCGTCTGCTTCGTCCGCCCCCGCGGCATCAGCGACGGCCCTTCCCCGGCCGCTGCCGTCCGGGTTCACGCCGCTCTCCCGGCGGCGGGTCCCGCCGGGGACGATCCCGGTCCTCTATTACCACCGCGTCCAGCCGCTGCCCGCCGACTACGCGTCCCTCTCGAAGGCGAAGCGGACCGAATTCACCACGTACGACACCCTGCCGCAGGCATTCGCCGCCCAGCTGGACTGGCTGCTGGATCACGGCTACACGACGATCCTGCCGCGTGACCTTGCCGACCACTGGGACAAGCGGACGAATCTCCCGGCGCGGCCGGTGATCATCACCTTCGACGACGGGTCCCGTGACTGGGTGAAGCGAGTCCTGCCGATGCTCGAGCAGCGCGGGATGGTCGCCGAGTTCTACCTGACGCTCGCCGCGATCAAGAACGGCAACCTGACCTGGACCGAGGTCCGGCGCCTCGCGGCGGCCGGCAACGGGATCGGGGCTCACGACGTGCACCACGTCCAGCTGACCGCGCTCGGTCCCGGACGGAAGCCGGCGTCGAAGGACGTCATGTGGGCCGAAGTGAACGGCGCCCGGACGATCATCGGGCAGAATGTCGGCGTCTATCCCGATTCGATGGCGTACGTCGGCGGCGGTTATGACGACACGCTCCAGGGCCTGGTCCAGCAGGCCGGCTACACGTCTGCCCGTGGCATCGGGCGCGGCATCGTCCAGAGCCCCGGGCGACGGTTCGCCATGCGCGTCGTGCGGGTCGGCGTCCACGACGACGTCACCAGCCTCGTCGCTGGGACGCTGACCCCCGGGCTGCCGACCTTCACCGCGCGGATGGCCGGCGTCTCGGACAAGTAGTCGGCTACCATCGCGGCCCATGGACACGCCTCGCCTGAGCGTCGCCATCACCATCGATCACGACGCGATCTCCGATTCGGTCCGCCGCGGCGACTCGCCGGTCAAGTTCAGTCATGCCGAATTCGGGCCACGCGTGGGGGCGAAGCGGATCCTGGCGCTCCTCGCCGCGCGGGGCGTGCCGGCGACGTGGTTCGTGCCCGGCCATACGCTGACGACCTTCAGCGACGACACCGACGCGATCCTGGCGGGCGGGCACGAGCTGGCCTGCCACGGCTGGTTCCACGAGGACTTCGCCGAACTGCCGGACGAGGAGGCCGGTGCCGTGCTCGCACGATCCGTGGAGGCGGTGCGCGCCGTGACCGGGGCCGCGCCGGTCGGGTTCCGGGCGCCGTACTGGTCGCTCGGGATCCGCGACGCTCGGTCTGGTCGAGGCGGCCGGCTTCGCCTACGACAGCTCGCTCATGGCCGACGACTACGACTGCTATCGCATCCGCCACGGCGACCGCCACACGACTGTGGATGGCACGTCCTGGGGCGAGCCGGGCGCGCTCGTCGAGGTGCCCGGTCTACTGGGCGATGGATGACTGGCCGCATTTCGAGCCCGGCCCCGGCCGGTCCGGCCTGGCCGCCCCGTCCGCCGTCCTCGAGATCTGGACCGAGGAGCTCCGGTACGCCCACGAGCACGCCCCGGGCGGCCTCGTCATGGTCACGGTCCACCCTGAATGCATCGGCCGCGGCCACCGGATGGCCATGCTCGAGCGCTTCATCGATGCCGCGGCGGCGCTCGATGGCGTCGTCTTCGAACGGCTCGATGCGGTCGTCAGTCGCTGGTCGGCGGCGCATCCCTGACGATCGCAATGCCCGACGGCGACTCCGAGCGTGAGACGGCCCGTGAGTGTTCTGCTGCCTCGAGTCCCAGCACATGCACCGCGTTCCGAAGCACTGCTGCTTGCGAGACCCGTGCTCGGGCTGGAGCGCGAGTCGACGCGTCCAATGGACGGTCTCGCAGGGAGTAGGCAGCTGTTCGCAGCCGCCGACGAATGGCTGCTCCTGCAACATAGTCGGAGCACAGCCGTCTCAGTGGCACGCCCAGGAGGACGGAGCGCATGGCAGGTACGGCAGGCTACCGAGCAGTCGGAGCCATGCTCCTCTGCGCGGTGGTCACTGGGTGCGCGACGTCACCCGGCCCTGCAGGTCCAGGCGGCAACCCCGTCCGGCTCCCCTCAGATGACGACCCCGTCCGACAGTCCGAGTCCCGTGGCTCAGCATCGGCCTCGCCAACGCCGAGTCCGCTGGCTCCAGCATCGGCCTCGCCAACGCCTGGCCCGCTGACTGTCGAGGAGGCCGGCACGGCCCTCTTCGCCGCCGAGCGGCGCCGCGTCCCGACCGAGGACTCTCTCTCCCAGAAGTACCTGTCAACACCGTGTGTCTACGCGATGAACCCTGCAGCAAGACCGAGTGAAGGCCGGAAGGAGTACTGGGCCGCCAAGGCAGCCGTGCTGAGTACGTACGTCGACGAGTTGAAGGCGATCCGCTTCCCGGACGTCGCCGCAGCCGAAGCTGCCGCGCACTCAAAGCCACCGGCATCGCCCGCGACCGCGCCCTCTCTGCCTCGAAGGCGACAACGGTGAGCACGTTCAACACGCGCAAGGCCGCGGCATCCAGACGCGCTGACACGTCCGAGAGCAACCACGAGTTGCACGTGGCCCTCGGGCTGCCCGAACCGTGACCCCGCGGCCGGAGGCCCGGTTGCGGTCAAGTGACCCCAGCAATCTCGCGTGCGCGACGCACAACCTCGTCGAACATCGCGCGGCGTCAGACGGCCCGTGAACGTGTTCTGCTGGCTCGGGTGATAGCTGCCCAGCAGGACGGTACGGCCCGAGCGCAGCCTCCGCGCCGTGACCGAATCGGGGTTTCGGCTTCGCCTCGTGACCGGCCGCGGCCAGCGCGCGCAGCCCCGCCTCCCAGCCGAACGCGCCCAGCGCGACGATGACCCGGACCTCCGTCAGCAGCGCCAGCTCGCGCGCCAGGAACGGCGCGCATGTGTCGCGCTCCTCGACCGTCGGCTTGTTGGCAGGCGGGGCGCAGCGGACCGCGGCCGCGATGTATACCTCGGTCAGGGTCAGCCCGTCGTCGGCGCGCCGTGAGGCGGGGCGATCGGCCAGGCCCGCCCGATGCAGCGCCGGCCCACAGGAAGTCGCCCGACGCGTCGCCCGTGAAGACCCGCCCGGTCCGGTTCCCGCCATGTGCCGCCGGCGCCAGCCCGAGCAGCAGGATCCGCGCCTCCGGATCGCCGAACCCCGGCAGCGGCCGGCCCCAGTAGGCCTCGTCGCGGAACCGGGCGACCTTCTCGCGCGCGACCCGCTCGCGCCACTCGACGAGCCGCGGGCACGCACGGCACGCGACGATCTCCTCGGTCAGCTGCGCCAGCGCCACCCGGTCCGTCACGCTCGACCTACTTGAGCAGCAGCGTGTCGATCCGTCGCGAGGCGATGGCCAGCCCGACGGTGCCCATGATGGCCAGATACGCGACGTGGACGAGCAGGACCGGCGAGATCGCTCCCACGGTCAGCGACCGGATGAGATCGACGCCCTGGTACAGCGGCGTCAGCCGGACGAACAGCTGGAGCGCCGGTGGGTACTGGTCGATCGGGTAGAACGTGCCGGAGAACAGGAACATCGGCAGGACGACCGTCTGGATGAGGTCGAAGTCCTGTGTCGAGCGCATGAACGACGTCGCCGCCATCCCGACCGCCCCGAAGGCGAATGCCACCAGCAGCGCCGCCGGGACCGCGAGGATCGCCCAGGGCGAGGCGAACAGACCCAGCAGGACGATGACCACGAGGAATCCGATGGCATACAGCCCGGCGCGGATGAGTGCCCAACCGAGCTCACCCAGCGCGATGTCCCCGGGCGACAGCGGCGTCGCGAGGATCGACGTGAACGTCTTGTTGATGTTGAGCTTGAAGAAGAAGTTGAACGTGCTCTCGTTGATCGCGCCGTTCATCGCGGCTGTCGCGAGCAGCGCCGGCGCCACGAACATCTGGTAGCTGATCGGCTGGCCATCCGGGCCTGGGATGGTCCCGATGAGCGCGCCCAGGCCGAAACCGATGCCGAGCAGGTAGAAGAGCGGCTCGAAGAAGCCCGACAGGATGATGATCCAGCCGTGGCGGTAGAGATACACGTTCCGCTCGATCAGATACGCCGAACGGCGGCTGCCCATGGAGAACGTCGGCGTGGCGCGGAAGGCCGTCATCCGTCGACCAGCCGGCGTTCGACGGTCCGCGTCGCGAGCCACGCGCCGACGCCGGCCATCGTCATGAGGTAGGCGAGGTGGACGACGGCCGCGGCGGGATCCTCGCCGATCGTGCCCAGGGACAGGCTCCTCGTCAGGGCCACCCCGTGGAAGAGTGGCGTCAACCAGGCCACGACCTGAAGGGCCGGCGGGAGCGAGCTGACCGGGAAGAACGTGCCGGAGAACAGGAAGAGCGGCGTGATGCCGAACCGGAAGATGGTGGCGAAGCGGTTCGGGTTCTTCTGGGTCGCAGAGTAGGCGGCGATCGGTCCCGCGAAGGCCATGCCGGTCAGGACAGCGGCCGGGATGCAGAAGACGACCAGCGGCGATTCGAATGCCCGGAACAGGACGATGACCAGGGTGAAGATGGCCGATGTCAGGGTGAGCCGGGCGGCGATCCAGAGAAGGCTGCCCAGGGCGATGTCGCGCGGCGCGATCGGGGTGGCGGCCATCGCGTGGAAGACCTTGTTCCAGATGAACCCGCGGATGATCGGGAATGTCGCTTCGAACGAGGCGGTCTGCATCGCCATGGCGGCCAACAGCCCAGGAGCCAGGAAGTCGAGATACGGGACGCCGCCGAGCGACGCGGTGTTCGACACGTAACCGCCGAGGCCGATGCCCATCGCGGTCAGGAACAGGACCGGCGACAGGAACGACGAGAAGATCGAGGAACGGAAGGTCCGTCGATACAGAAGGAGGCGGTGTTCGAAGACCCGACCGACCGTCGAGTTCGGGCGTGCCAGGGAGGTCACCGGCTCAGTCGATCAGCGAGCGGCCGGTCAGTCGCAGGAAGACGTCCTCCAGCGACGACCGACGCACCAGCACGGTATCGGGCCGGAGGCCGCGAGCGTGGACGGCGACTGCGGCCGCCTCGCCGTCGTCGGCATACAGCAGGACGCGATCGGGCAGATGCTCGACTCGGTCGGCGATGCCCTCGAGCTGGCCGTCGAGGGTCTCGGCGATCCCCGGCGCGAAGCGAAGCTCTGTCACTTCGCGGGTCGAGTACTGCTCGATGAGCGAGCGCGGGCTGCCTTCGGCGACGATCTTCGCCTTGTCCATGACGACCAGCCGGTCGCACAGCTGCTCGGCCTCGTCCATGTAATGCGTCGTCAGGACCAGCGTCACGCCGCGTTGCTTGAGCCGGTAGAGGCGGTCCCACAGCAGGTGGCGGGCCTGCGGGTCGAGGCCGGTCGTCGGTTCGTCGAGGAGCAGCACGGTCGGCTCATTGATGAGCGACCGGGCGATGGTCAGGCGCCGCTTCATCCCGCCTGACAGCGGCTCGACAGGGTCGTCGGCGCGCTCCGTCAGCTGGGCGAACTCGAGCAGCTCGTCGGCCCGCCGGCTTACCTCCGGGCGGCTCAGGCCGAAGTAGCGGCCGTAGATCGACAGGTTCTCGCGGACCGTCAATTCGAGGTCGAGCGTGTCCTGCTGCGGGACCACGCCGAGTCGCGCGCGGATCTTCGGTCCCTCGCGTCCGGGGTCCATCCCCATGACCGTCAGGACGCCATCGCTGACCGGCGAGACGCAGCCGATCATGCGCATCGTCGAGGTCTTGCCGGCGCCGTTCGGGCCGAGGAACCCGAACGATTCACCGGGGGCGACGTCGAAGTCGATGCCGTCGACGGCGATGAATTCGCCGAACCGTTTGGTCAGTCCGCGGGCATGGATGAGCGAGGGGATGGGCATTTCCGGCATGAACGCGGAATCCTACACCGGCAGGCGAACCGGCTCAGCGACGCGGGACGGTCCCCGTGTGGAGGGTGACGATCCCGCCGGACATGCCGACCCAGCTGACATCCTCGAGACCGACCTCGCGCATGATCTCGGCGATGCGGTCCGGGCCTGGGTAGCCCTTGACGCTCCGGACGAGGTAGCCGTACGCGCCGCCCTGGCCGGCGACCCGACCGACGACGGGGACGATGCGATCGAACCAGAACTGGAGGATCCGGGCGATCCGGCTCTTCGGGCGGGCGATCTCGAGACAGACCACCCGGCCGCCGGGGCGGACCGACCGCGCCAGCTCTGCGAAGCCCTTGCCGTAGTCGGGCAGGTTGCGCATGCCGAAGGCGATGGTCGCCGCGTCGAACGAGCCGTCCTCGGTCGGCAGTGCGAGCGCGTCCCCGACGACGTAGCGTGAGGCCCGCCCGGTCGCCGAACTGCTTCTGCGCGACCCGGATCATCGCCGGCGAGATGTCGACGCCGAGGACGCTGCCACCAGGCTGGACGTTCGCGTGCAGGTCCGCGGCGACCTTGCCGGTGCCGGTCGCGACATCGAGGATCCGGTCGCCCGAGCGCGCGCCGCTCAGCTTGACCGCGCGCTTGCGCCAGCGCGGCTCCTGGAACGCGGAGATGACGAGGTTCATCGGGTCGTAGACGCGGGCGATCTTGTCGAACATCGCCCGCACCTCGGCGGTCGAGGCGGCGTTCCCGCTGTCGGTCGCGCGACCCGACGGCGCGTCGTCCTTGGCTGGGGTCATGCAGGAAGGTCCTCCAGGGCGGACCGGACCGCGTCGGCGATCGGTCCGGGGTCGGTGATGGGTGAAGCATGGGCCATGCCGGGCAGATGGCCGCGATGGGCGCCCGGGATGAGCGTTGCGAGCGTGTCGGCGATCGGGCGATAGAACGGCTGGCTGGCATCGCCGGTGAGGATGGTGACCGGGGCAGTGATCGCAGCGAGGCCGTCGGGATCGAACCCGAGCAGGGCGGCATCGGCGTACGCCCCGCCGCCCTCGTCGGCGAGGAACGCCCGGGCGCGGTCCGGGAGCTTGGTCCAGGCGTCCGGGCCGGCGACGCCGGTCAGGAACGCTTCCGCGGCGGCGGGTGCGCCGTGCGTTTCGAAGGCGCGTTCCGTGGCTGCCGCGACAGCAGCGAAGTCCGCCCGCGTCCCGGCGTCGGCGACCGGACCGTACGGTGGCTCATAGGCGACGACGGCACGCGTCCGGCCGGGCCGACGCGCCGCGAATTCGAGAGCGAGGCACGCGCCATAGCTGATCCCGACGATGACCGCCTCCGCGACGCCTTCCGTGTCGAGGACGGCGACGAGGTCGTCGACGTGGACGGCGACGTCGATGGGCCGTGGTTCGTCGAGACGGCTCGCGCCGCTGCCGCGGCGATCGATCGCGTGGACCGTCCGCTCGCCCGACGCGGCGAGCGAGCGCGCGAGCCCTGACAGTTGCCCGGCGGTCGACAGCGTGCCGTGGAGGAGCAGGACGTGGACGCCGTCCCTCACCGAACGTCCGGTACGCGATGTGCGCGCCGTCGGGTCGGTCGATGCCGCCCGTCACGCGGTGGCGCGGGGTCCAGGCGAACACGGAGCTCGGTCCGACGGAGCTTGCCACCGGACGTGCGCGGAAGCGCGTCGAGGCGGATGAACGCGGCCGGGACCTTGAACCGGGCGAGGCGGCCGCCAGCGTACGAGGCGAAAGCCTCGTCACCGGGATCCTCGGCAGCGGGGGCAAGCACGATCGCGGCCACGGGCACCTGACCGAACGTCGCATCGCGTCGTGCGACGACAGCCGACGTCCGCCACGGCCGGGTGTTCGAGCAGGACCGCTTCGATCTCCGATGGGGCGATGTTCTCGCCGCCGCGGACGATGCGGTCGGTGCGACGATCGGCGACGGTCAGGCGGCCCTCGTCATCAAGGCGGCCGAGGTCGCCGGTCCGCAACCAGCCGTCGTCCGTCATCGCGGCGGTCGTCGCGTCGGGGTCGTCGAGGTAGCCGTCGAACAGGGCAGCGCTCCGGACCTCGATCTCGCCGATCCCGCCATCGTCCGGTGCCGCGATCCGGATCTGGACTCCGGGGAGTGCCGGGCCTGCGCTGTCCGGGTGGTCCGCCGCGTCGGAGCTCGGGAGCGCCGTGACGCCGGAGCCCGCCTCGGTCAAGCCGTAGGTCGGCACGACCGGCCAGCCCGCTGCCAGCGCCCGGCGCACGAGGGACGCGGGGATCGGTCCGCCACCGAGCGGGACGGCCCGGAGCGTCGAGGGCGGCGGAGCGTCACCGGTCGCATCGAGGATCCGGGCGAGCGTCGTCGGGACCAGCGAGACATGACTCGGTACCGGGTCGCCGGCGAGGGCGGCGACGACGGTCGCCGGACCCGGCCGCTCCAGCACCACGAGCGGGACACCCGCCAGGGCGGCCCGCCAGACGACCCCGATCCCCGCGACATGGCCGAGCCCGACGGCGAGGAGCCAGCCCGTCGCCGGCGGCAGGGCGGCAAGCCACGATTCGGCGCTGGCGATGAGCGCGGCCGTCGAGAGGACGGCCGCCTTCGGGCGACCGGTCGTGCCGGACGTCAGGATCGCGACGGCCGGTGCGGCCGGACCCGCCGGCGTCCATACGCCGGCGTCCGCGTCGCCACCGACGAGTCTCGCGAGATCGAGCACGCGAACCTCGAGCCCGTCGACGACATCGTCGACGCCCGCCCCGACGACGGCGACCCGTGCCCGGAGCACCTTGGCGGCGGCGGCAATCTCCGGCCTCGTCAGGCCGCTCCCGAGCGGCGCCGCAACTGCCCCCGCCCGCGCGATCCCGTGCAGCGCGGCCACGACCGCGGCCGACGGCGCGGCGAGCACGATCACCCGATCGCCCGGCACGACCCCCGTGGCCGCCAGTCCCGCCGCGACCGCGTCAGCCCGCCGATCGAGCTCCGACCACGTCCACCGGACGGTCCCATCGGCGACCGCCGGGCGTGACGCCCGCCCTGGATCTGCCGCCGCGACGCGAGCGGACACGGCGAGCGAGGCGGCCAGGCCGGGCGCCGCCCTCACGAGAGCGACCCCACGGCATCGACCCGGAACCGTTCGAGCGCCCGCGGGTCGAGCACGACCCCGAGCCCTCCGGAGCCGGCCGCGGCCGGGCGCCCGCATCCGGCCATCCTCGACGACCAGCGACCGTGCCAGCAGGTCGTGCTCGAGCAGGCCGGCCGTCGCGAGACCATGGTCCAGCGGGTCCGGCCATCTGGCCGATGCGACGTCCGGCAGGGCTTCGGCGATCGCCAGCGCGGCGGCGATGCCGATCCCCGTCTCGAAGAGCGTGCTGACCACCACCGGCACGCCCCGACCCGCGGCCATCGCGGCGATCTCGGCGACGGCGTCGGCCCCGCCGACACGTGCCGGCTTGACGACAACGACGTCGACCGCCTCAGCCTCCAGCAGGCCCCGGACATCGCGCACGGATGCTGCGGCCTCGTCGGCCGCGATCGGGACCCGGACGCGACGCCGCAGCTCGGCCAGCCCGTCGATATCGTGGCCGGCGAGCGGTTGCTCGACGAATTCGATGTCGAAGCGCTCGATCGCCTCGAGTCGGTCGGTCGCGGTCGCGAGGTCCCAGGCACCGTTGACGTCCAGTCGCAGCCGGATGTCCGGGCCGACCGCCGCCCGGATCGTCCGGACACGCTCGACCAGCGCCTCGGTCTCACGTTCGGCCCCGGCCTTGATCTTCAGGGTCACGAACCCGGATTCGACCGACTGCTGAGCGGCTTCGGCGGCCGCGCCCGGACCGAGCGACGGGAGCGTGGCGTTGACGCCGACGCCGTCTGCCACGTCTCCCTCGACCGGAACCGGCTGTTCGAGGTCGAATCTCGCGCCCTCCAGGGCCGCCGCCAGCGCCCGTCCGGGCGCCCCGTGCATCTCGAGGTCGGCCAGCGACGGCAACCCGCCCGCTGCACCCTCGACGGCCTCCCGGACCAGTGCCGCGAGGATCGTCTCTGCGACCTCCCCATTCGCCGGCTCCAGGACCGCCTCGCCGAGCCCGACCCGTCCATCGGCGTCGACCAGCCGGAGGATCCACGCTTCGCGCTCGACCCACATCCCGGTCGCGGTTGCGAACGGTCGGCGAAACGGGATCCGTACCCGGTCGGCGACGAGCGAGCGCACCGTGGTCATGCGATGGCGCCCCCGATCGCCAGGCCGGCCGCGAACAGCAATCCGTGGACGAGGGCCAGGCGAGCCGTGCCCTTGAGCACGAGATTGAGCTGGCGCGGCTCGGAGAACGTCCGGACGGTGCGCAACAGCGGCGAGGCGATCGGCAGCGCGAGCAGGGGCAGGAGGACCGCCAGTCCGCGACCGGCCGCCGCGAGCGCGACGGGCACGACGAAGGCCAGGAACAGGAGCGCCACGTACTCGAGCCGCGTCCTGCGCACGCCCAGCATCACGGCCAGGGTCCGCTTGCCGGCCGCCGTGTCCGTCGGGATGTCCCGCAGGTTGTTGACGACGAGGATCGCGGTCGTCAGCGCACCGACGGGCAGGGCGGCGGCCCAGAAGAGGGCCTCGACACGGCCGGCCTGGAGGTACGCGGTCCCGACCACCGCCACGAACCCGAAGAAGAGGAACACGAAGACCTCGCCCAGTCCGCGATAGCCATACGCCCATGGCCCACCCGTGTATGCCAGCGCCGCGACGACGGCGAGCACCCCGACGATGAGCAGAACGGGTCCGCCGACCGTCGTCAGCCACAGCCCGACGACGCCCGCGAGCGCGATGACGATCGCGATGGCGATCTCGAGCTGGCGCGGCGTCACGAGTCCGGCGGCCGCCACCCGGACCGGCCCGGTGCGATCGGGCGTATCGGCGCCCTTCCGGAAGTCGGACAGGTCGTTCGACAGGTTCGCCGTGATCTGGAGCAGAAGCGCGACCGCGAGGCAGCCGACCGCGGTATCGAGCCGGAACGGCGTCCCCACCGCCAGCGCCGCACCCAGACCCACCACGACCCCGCTCAAGGCGGCGGGCAGGGTCGCCGGGCGGATGGCCAGCAGCCAGATCCGGAACGTGGACGGGCGCGTCGTCGCGACGGTCACGGGCGGCGCGGGAACCGCGAGAAGTCGGGCTTGCGCTTCTCGAGGAAGGCGGTCGAGCCTTCGTGCGCCTCGTCGGTCGTGTAGTAGAGCCCGGTCGCGTTGCCGGCGAATTCCTGCAGCCCGGCCAGACCGTCGGTCGCGACGAGGAACGCCGACTTCAGGAACCGGATCGCTGTCGGGCTCATCGCCAGGATCTCCTCGGCCCAGCGGACGCCCTCGGATTCGAGCTCGGCCAGCGGGACGACTTGGTTGACGAGACCCATGTCGAGTGCGGCCGCGGCGTCGTAGCGGCGACACAGGAACCAGATCTCCTTGGCCTTGCGATCGCCGACCAGACGCGCCAGCAGGCCGATCCCGAAGCCGGCGTCGAAGCTGCCGACCTGCGGCCCGACCTGGCCGAAGATCGCGTTGTCGCCTGCGATGGCGAGGTCGCAGACGACCTGGAGGACCTGGCCGCCACCGATGGCGTAGCCGTTGACCAGCGCGATGACCGGGATCGGCAGCGACCGGATCTGGCGCTGCAGGTCGAGGACGTTGAGCCGTGCCAGCCCATCG
This sequence comes from uncultured Chloroflexia bacterium, assembly GCA_963776385.1. GTDB lineage: Bacteria > Chloroflexota > Limnocylindria > Limnocylindrales > CSP1-4 > SPCO01. Next base: position 6,459 of record CAVZME010000005.1, on the reverse strand, counting down.
CTCCCGACGTAGCCGCCCCGGTCCTTGAAGCGCTGGTCGCCACCCGAGCAGAACGCCTTGTCGCCGGCGCCGGTCAGCAAGGCGCAGCCGATCGAGGCGTCGTCGCGGATCCGGGCGAAGGCGTCGATCATCTCCTTGATCGTCTCGGGCCGGAAAGCGTTGTGGACCTCAGGCCGGGCGATCGTCACGCGCGCGATGCCGGTGCCGGAGTGCTCGTAGCGGATGTCTTCGTAGTCGACGACGGATGTCCAGGTCACGGCGGCGGTCATGCGGCTGGGTCCTCCTCCAGGAAGTCGGTGGCGAGGGTTCGAAAACGACGGGGGTTCTCGAGGTGTGGCGTGTGCCCGGCGCCCTCGACGATCTCGAGCCGCGCGTGCGCGATGGCGGCCGTGATGGCCTCGGCGCGGGTGCGACCGGCCGTGTCGAGAGCGCCGGCGATCACGAGGGTCGGGGAAGCGACCGTGGCGAGACGGTCGTGGAGCGGCTCCATCGCCCCTTGTCCCGCCCCACGCAGGCTCGTTGCGAGGCCACCCGGGCGATTGCGGAGGCGTTCGGCACGCTGGCGAGAGCGGCGCGCCGGCGACATCGCGGCGTGACTCGCGAAGACGGGCTCGCGTTCCCATTCGGCGACGAAGGCGTCGATCCCGTCGCGCTCGATGCGAGCTGCCCGCGCCTCGTCGGCGGCGACACGGGCGGCGCGCTCGGTGGGATCGGCGATCCCGGCCGACGGGCTCTCGAGGATGAGCCGCCCCACCGATCCCGGATGGGCGACGGCGAGGCGCAGGGCGATCCGGGCACCGAGCGAGTACCCGAGGACGTGCGCGGGAGCGACCGAGACCTGGCGGAGGATCAGCGCGAGGTCGTCGGCCGAACGCTCGATGCTGGCCCGGCGCGGATCGGCCGGCGTCCCGGACCGACCATGCCCGGGCAGGTCGACGACGATGACGCGGAAGCGCCGGGCGAACGCGGTAGCGTGCGCTCCCCATCCCGAGCCGCGGCCCGTGAAGCCGTGGAGGAGCAGCAGCGGCGCGCCGGCGCCGCGGACGCGGACCTGCCAGCGCAGGCCGTCGACGTCGACGGCCGTCATGCCGGCGCCAGGGCGACGGCGACCGCCGCGGCCGCGTCGCGGTGCAGCTCGACGTTCCGGGCGCGGTCCGTCCGATAACGGAGGACGCGGACACCCTGCCGGCCGATCGAGGCGGCCAGCACGTCGCGCATGTCGCCCGTCGTGACCTCGGCGAAGTCGCCGCCCAGAGCCCTCACGATCGGTCCGACATCGATGCCGTGGGGCGTCCCGAACAACTCCTCGTAGTGGTCGGGCAGCCCCACCGCGGGCGTATCCGCTCGTGCCTGGGGCAGGAACGAGAAGATCCCGCCACCGTCGTTGTCGACGAGGACGATCGTCGCGGACAAGTCGTGCAGGCGGGCGGCGACAAGGGCGTTCAAGTCGTGGAGGAACGACAGGTCGCCGACGACCAGCACCACCGGCCCGACATCGGCCGCCGCCGCACCGAGGGCGGTGGAGACGACGCCATCGATCCCGTTGGCGCCACGGTTGGACAGCGGCCGGATCGCCCGGGCGGTCCCTGGCAACCAGTCGTCCATGTCGCGGACCGGCATGCTGTTGCCGGCCCACAGGAGCGCCCCGTCGGGCAGCGACCCGCCCAGGACCGCGAACGGCAATCCTTCGAACGCTTCCCCGCGCGCCTCGAGATCCGCGAGCCAGGTCGCGAGGGCGCGCTCGGCGGCCCGATCGGCGTCGCACCACTCGCGCGCCCACGCGCGATCGCCGGTGCCCGGGAGCGCATCTGCCAGTGCATCCGCCGTCGCGGTCGCGTCAGCCTGGACGAAGGTCGTCTTGATGATCGCCGGGTCGCTCCAACCTCGGTCGCCGTCGATGACGATCTGGGTGGGCCGTTCGCTCTCGAACAGGGTCAGCATCGGCTTCGAGGTCGTCGTGGCCCCGAAGCGGATGACCAGATCGGGGATGTGAGCGTCGCGCCATGGACCCGGGCGCACGAGGTGGTCCGCGTGAGACAGCGCGAACGAGCGGTCGTGCGCGCCGCAGCGGGCCCCGGACAGCGGGTCGGCGGCGATCGGGAATCCCGTTGCGGCGGCGAGGCGCGCGAGGGCCGCCGGGAGGGCCGGGTCGTCGTGGGGTCCAGCCACGATGAGCCCACGGTCGCTGCCGGTGAGACGTTCGGCCAGGTCCCGCACGGCCGACCCGTCGAGGCCGGGCTTCCCGGTGACGACCGACGTGAATGGCCCCGGATCCGCGCCGTCGATGGGAGTCAGGGGTCCCAACCCGTTCGACGGGATCAGCGGCTCGCGGAACCCGATGTTCAGGTGGACCGGCCCGGCCGGACCTCCCCGAGCCGTCGCGACCGCTCGCCCGATGACCGACCGGAGGTGCCGCCGCGTCTCGGGCGCCCCATCGAGCAACGGCAGGTCGAGGGACCATCGAACATGCATCCCGAAGATCCCGGCCTGGTCGATCGTCTGCGGCGCTCCACGACCACGCAGCTCGGGCGGCCGATCGGCTGTGAGCAGGACGAGCGGGACGCGCGCCAGCGACGCCTCGACGACGGCAGGCAGGAGGTTGGCGACTGCGGTGCCGGAGGTCACGATGACCGCGACCGGTCGCCTGGACGCGCGGGCAAGACCGAGCGCGAAGAACCCGGCCGACCGCTCATCGAGCAGCACCCGCACCCGAAGACCCGGGTGAGCGCGAGCAGCAAGCGCAAGCGGCGTCGACCGTGAGCCGGGGCAGACGATGACGTCGGTCACGCCGGCCTCCACGAGCTCCTGGGGGATCGCCCGCAGGGCGAGGACGTCCGTCACGCAGCGTCCCCTGTCTCGCCACCGAGCGCCCCGATCATCGTCCGCAGCTTGAGCCGTGACTCCTCCCATTCGCGGGCCGGATCCGAGTCAGCGACGATCCCGCAGCCCGCGAACAGGACCGCCTCACGACCGCGGACCAGGCCGCAGCGGAGCGCGACCATGAGCTCGCCGTCCCCATCCGCCCCGAGCCAACCGATCGGTCCGGCGTACCAGCCTCGGTCGAAGCCTTCGTGCTCGGCGATGAGGTCGAGAGCGACGTCGCGCGGCTCGCCACCCACAGCGGGGGTCGGGTGCAGCAACGCGGCAAGGGCGAGCAGGCCGGCCTCCTCGCGCAGCGTCCCGGTGATCGGCGTCACGAGGTGCTGGACGTGGCGCAACGGCAGGATCCCGGGCGCTTCCGCGACACGCAGCGTCTCGACGATCGGCGCCAGACCGGAACGCAGCGTCTCGACGACGACGGCCTGCTCCTCGCGATCCTTCTCGCTGGCCAGCAGGCCGGCAGCCAGCCGGGCGTCCTCGGCCGCATCGTCGCCGCGGGGCGCGGACCCGGCGATGGCGACCGTCTCGAACGACCGACCGACCGTTCGCGCGAGTCTCTCCGGAGTCGCGCCGAGGAACGTCGTCCCGCCCCGGCTGAGGGCGAATGTCGTGCTCTCCGGAGCCGTGGCCGCAAGGTGGCGCAGCGCCGCGACGATATCGAGATCTGTCGAGGATTCGAAGGCGACCCGCCGGGCCAGGACGACCTTGTCGATCCGACCGCGACCGACCGCGCCCGCGAACATCCCGACCGTCCGTTCCCAGGACGCCCGGTCCGGGCGCTCGTCGACGATCCGGAGCTGACCCTGGGCCGGGGCCGCATCCTCGGTCACCGCGGCCGCGATGGCGGTCCAGGCGTCCTCGACCTCGGCCGCGTCCGGGTCGGTGAGGCGGTCCGGCGCGACCGCGACCGTCAGCAGCGATCCGGTCCCCTGCCGGGCGAGCGTGTACGTCGGCAGGACGAGCGACGCAGGCCCGAACGGAGCCCACACGTCGTCGTCGGCAGGCGTGGCGCCGGTGAACCCGAGACCTCCCAGGAGCAACGGACCGGCATCGGGGCGGGCAGACCGCAGCTCGGATCCGATCGCGTCGGCCAGGATCGCCCGCCAGGCCGATGTCGCCGTCGCGAACCGGTTCGGGCCGCCACCCTCGAACGCCCATGCGCGACCGATCCCGACGATGGACCGCCCGGCTCGCGGCTGCAGCCACAACGCCGCTTCGAGACCCTGCCCGCGAGCAGCCGCGAAGAGCGAGATCGGATCGATGTCCTCGATCGGGCACGTCACCGTCACCAGCGGCCGATCAGGGCGCTCCGCCGCCCTCGTGAGCAGAGCAGCCAGTCGAGGCGCGAACGTGCCGGCTGGGCGGGCCGTCGTGTGACGGTCGGCGACGGTCACGTCGACAGGCTCGGGATGTCGGCGATGCGCTCTTCGTCGACGCCGACGCTTCGGAGAAGCAGTGCTCGCAGCGTCGGGTAGGTCGATTCGAGCGGAGCCGGGTCGTCGGTCAGCAGCCATCGCGCGACCACCTCGTTGAGTGCCCCGAACCAGGCGACCCCGGTCAGGCCCGTGTCGATCGGCGGGATGGCCCCCTCGACGATGGCTTCGTCCAGGTAGCCGGCGATCATCTGTGCGAACCGATCGTGGAGCGCGTTCGTCTCGGCGTTGAAGACCCGACCGGCGCCCATCGCGTCGACGAACAGCAACCGGGCCATCGTCCGGTGGCCGGCAAAGGTCAGCAGGACGGTGCGGAGCGCGGCGTCGGCGCGCGCGATCGGATCGGTCTGCTCGGCGACGGCGCGCTCGACCTTGGCCGCCAGCCGATCAGCCGTCGTCTTGACGAGCTCGCGGAAGATCGCCTCCTTCGTCGGGAAGTGAAAGTAGACGCCACCCTTGCTCGTCTCGGCGGCTGCCGCGATCTCGTCGACGGCCGTGTCGCGATAGCCGCGGCGCGAGAAGGTGTGGAAGGCGGCATCGAGGATCTGCTCGCGCCGAGCCCGACTCCGCTCCGCCTGCGTCGGCGCCCGACCCTCGTTCTTGCCCATCGCCTCGTCACAACTTACCGACCGACCAGTCGGTTTGTCGCCATCCTACTGCGTCGGCGGACCCGATGCCCTCACCGAGATCGGCCCGCAGGCGGCGAACCCGGGGCCGTCTCCCGGCACGCCGCCGGCCATGCTGACGAACTCGCCCTCGCGCGCGATGACGGATCCGAGCGGGTTCTTCAGTGCCAGATGGCCGTCGTCGGCTCCGACTCCGACGCCGTCGGGCCAGTGGACCGGCACGACCGCTCCTTCGGGTGCCTTCACCGCCAGCCCGCCCGAACCGTCGTCGACCAGCACTCCCTCGAGCAGCGCCGTCGGACAGCCCATGCACCCGGCTCCACTCAATGCCACGGACGCGGCGAACACCAGCGCGACGAGTCTCGACATGGTGTCGGACCCTACTCCGTGACCTCGATCCCGACAATCGCTCACCACAAGAGCGTTGGTCGGACGATCACGGACGGTTGCATCACCTTGTGATCATCTGGCCGACCCATGCCAGTCGTCCGCCGAGTCTCATGCTTCCACCGTCAACCCTGACGCGCAGACGATCGACGACGAACTGACGAGCGCTCGCCTCGTGAGCATCTGACGGAAACGAAGCCGAGATAAGGGCCCGTGAAGGAGTCACTCACATGCTGTGGCCATGGATGTCATCCGATTCGGACTCGGCATTCGCGCACTCAGGCGCAAGCGCGGATGGACGCAGCGCGAACTCGCGACGAGATCGAGGATCTCGCGAGCGGCCATCTGGCGGATCGAGCGGGGCCGTGCGGATCGCGTCCCCGTCCACGTCCTCGTCGGAGTCGCGGCAGCGCTCGGAGCACGGGTCGACCTTCGGCTCCTCTGGCAAGGCGAGGGTCTTGATCGCCTACTCGACGCACGGCACGCGGATCTCGTCGAGCGAACCCTCGAACTCCTCGCCGCCTCGGATTGGATCGTTGCGACCGAGGTCTCATTCAACATCCGGGGCGAGCGCGGTTCGATCGACATCCTCGCGCTTCCATCCCGAGACGGGGTCGCTCCTTGTCATCGAGGTCAAGTCGGTCGTCCCGGACATGCAGGCGATGCTCCACGGCATCGATCGCAAAGGACGACTCGCGCTGGATATCGCTAGGGAGCGGGGATGGCGCGTCACCAACGTCACGCGCCTGCTGGTGCTACCGGACGATCGGACTGCACGGCGCCGCGTGGAACGGCATGCAGTCACGTTCCGAACCGCGCTCCCGGCGCGGACGGTCGAGGTTCGCCGATGGATCGAACGTCCAGAGGGGACGATGCACGGCGTCCTGTTCTTGTCAGATGCCCAGTACACGAGCGCTCGTCACCGGGTGCGCAGCCGCCAGGATGTCCGAGGGTGAACCAGAAGCGTGGCGAGGACTCAGCAGCTGTCGGCGCGAATGGCACGAACCTTCAGTCCAACGTCCGGGTGGACGAACATCTGTCAGAAGCGGGCCACGACAGCACGTAGCATCACGAACGGCCCGCAATTCCCTGCGGCCAGGTTGGTGGCCATGACCCGCACGTAGAATCACGAA
>CAVZME010000004.1:0-315543 GCA_963776385.1 uncultured Chloroflexia bacterium | reverse complement strand
CGAGGTAGTGCGCCACCTTCTTGCCGAGGACCGAGCCCTGGACGTCGGCCGTTCGAAGTGGATGCCGCCCCACACCTTGAGCGTCGATGATCTCCTTGAGTGCCACCGAGAACCGGTCGAAGTGCCGGGCCGGACACGGAGCCGGTGAGCACTTGTTGCTGACCGCCGTGAAGGAGATCTTGTCGGTGCCGAAGAAGGCCTGAAGCGCGTTCACCGCCGCCGAGCTGATGCACGTGTGACCGGCCGGATGATCGGGGAACCCGGGCGTGACGAGCGGCGCCCCGGAGACCGGCACGGTCGGATCGAACAGCGGGACCCACGTCGGGTCGGCTTCCGTCGCCGGATTCCCGTCATCTGCCGCCGCACGGATCGCCGTGATCGGCCGCCAGAAGCTCCGGATCCGGCAGGTGATCTTCAACCTGCTCTCGAACCCTGTGAAGTTCACGCCCTCGGGCGGCGCCGTCCACGTGACCACGGCACGAACGGACGCTGAGATCCGGATCTCGGTCGCCGATACGGGCCCGGGCATCGCGGCCGAAGATCGCGAGCGGATCTTCGAGGAGTTCCAGCAGGGCAGGCGGCCGTCCAACAGCGGGAGGGGCTCGGCCTCGCACTCTCGAAGCGACTCGTGGAGCTCCACGGCGGCCGGATCTGGGTCGATAGCGAGGTCGGCGAGGGAAGCACGTTCGTGTTCACGTTGCCGGCGGGGGGCGTCTAGCAGTTGCCGGGGAGCAGGTGCTCGTCGACGGTCTGGACACGAGAGCGCCGGGGGGCAACAGCATGAGCCTGAAGTCACCGGCGAAGCCGGGCTTGGTAATCAGAACAAGAGTTCTGGTCGGGCGAGAGGATTTGACCCTGCAGGTCCCACCCCTCGGATCGTGCTACCCGAGTGGATCGCCCATGCGCTCCGAGCCCAAGCTGCCAGTCCCGCCGCTCGGGACGTGGGAGTAGCATCACCGCCTCGCGGTAGGAGGTCGCTGTCGATGTCGACATCGGAGGTTCGGGTCTTCGACCCAGTCGCATACAAGAGCACGACCCGCGAGCAATGGCAGACGACCGCCGAGGCTTGGCACCGGTGGGGGGCGACGCTGGAGGCCTGGCTGGCGACGCGACCCAGGCGATGCTCGGCATGGCTGGCGTCAAGGGCGGCGCTCAGGTCCTGGACGTCGCCGCGGGTGCGGGCGGGCAGACCCTCGTGGCGGCCCAACGGGTCGGGCCGAGCGGGACCGTTCTCGCCACCGACATCTCCGCTGCGATCCTCGAATATGCAAGGGCTGAGGCCTCGACGGCCGGACTGTTGAACGTGACGACCCGAGTGATGGACGGCGAGGACCTCGAGGTCGAGCCCGGATCGTTCGATGCCGTGATCTCGCGCCTTGGATTGACCTACTTCCCCGACCAGGAAAAGGCACTCGGGGACATGCGCCGCGCCTTGCGCGACGGCGGACGGGTCGCGGCCATCGTCTACTCGACGCCCGAACGCAATCAGTTCAACTCGATCCCGATGTCGATCATCCGGCGACGCGCCGCGCTACCGCCGCTGCTCCAGGGCCAGCCCGGGCTGTTCAGCCTCGGGGCGCCGGGCCTGATCGCTGCCGCCTTCGAGACCGCCGGCTTTCACGACGTCGAGACCCGCCTCGTCGACGCGCCACTTCGGCTGACGTCGGCCGCCGACTGTGTTCGCTTCGAGCGGGAGTCGTTCGGAGGGCTGCGCCAGATGCTCTCCGGCTTGTCCGAGTCCGAACGCAACGAGGCCTGGGTCGAGATCGAGACGGCTTTGGCCACGTTCGAGGGTCCGGACGGTTTCGTTGGGCCGTGCCAGCTGGTTGTCGCCGCAGGCATCAGGTAGTTCGGCAACGGTCGGCGGCTCAGCCCGATCGAGATCCGCCATCCTTGCCCAGATCGACGTCCTGGGGTTCGACGCCTGGAGTACGAGCTCAGCGCGGACGCGATCGGTCCTGGACTTGACGCGGCACTAGCCGCCCGTCATGGAGCTCAAGGGCAACGTTGCTGAGTTTGGTCGGGGCGAGAGGACTTGACCCGATGGAACCTCCCTCATCGACCAGCCTCGGGACTGGTTGACGCTGACGACCCGCGAGCAGCCCCAGCGTCTTGCCTAGTTGCTGGTCGCCGCCGCCCGCTGATTCTGCGGGGTCACCCGCCCGATCACCTCGAACCTGCATGAGTAGCGCGTAAAGTGAGGCGCAGGGGTCTGGTCATGGTGCGCCGCGCGCGTGTCCAGGGAGGCGTGATGTCGAAGTCCGATGGTGCAACGATCAAGGCCGACTACCTGATCCAGGGTGGCGGCGCCGTTGGGATGGCCTTCGCGGATCAGATGTTCAGCGACACTGGGGCGACGATGGGATCGTCCATCGGCATGATCGACCGGGTGGCCACTGGAACGAGGCATACCCGTTCGTACAGCTGCACCAGCCCGCCAGCTACTACGGGGTCAGCCGCTACCGCTCGGCACAGGTTCGATCGATCGGATCGGGCTCAATGCCGGGTTCCACGAATTGGCGTCGGGTCAAGAGGTCGTAGCCCATTTCGACGCCGTGATGCGGCAACGGTTCTTGCCGTCGAGGCGGGTCACGTTCCTGTCGTCGAGCGAAGTCGATGACGACGGAGTGGCGACATCGCTGTTGTCCGGAGCTCGGCGCCGGGTGGAATATGGACGGTTCGTCGACGCGACGCACTCCAAGATGCAGGCGCCGGCCACGACGCCACCCCCGTATGCCGTGGCCGACGACGTGACCTGCGTTCCGGTCGGTCGGCTGCCCGCGGTCGCTGCGCGGTTCGACCACTTCACGGTGGTGGGTGCGGGCAAGACCGGGATGGACGCGTGTCGGCCGGGGCAGGCTGGCCGCATGACGCGCGTTCGCGGAGCCTCGTCGGTGTAACGGTTCGGCGTACCGTGCGTGTCGATGGTGCGGCAGGACTCGACGAGGTAGTCGTGCGGCTCGTGCGATTGCAGGAGGTGTCGGTATGGCCGGCCAGCGACCCGGTGGCATCCCGGGATGGGTCTCGCCGGAGGACGAGCCGGCGGGCCGAACCGTGCCAGCACCAGGACAGGCTGTCATGCGGCGCCGCGAGCCGCCCTACGTGCGCTCGATGGCGTGGGCCTTCGGCTTATGGGTCGTGGCCGTAGGGGTCGTCTACGTCGTCGCCCAAGTGCTCGGCAAGGAGCAATTCGGCGGATACCTGGGCCTCGCGGGTTTCGTGCTGGGGATCTGGCTTGGCGGCATCCGCGGCGGGATCACGGGTTCACGGGAATGGGCTGTGTACGTGCTGATCCTGCTCGCTGTTGCGTCATTCGTCTTCGGCGTCGCCGGGTGCGTGGCGGCCATGCTGATCTACGGCTGATGGTTCAGCGGCGGGCCCTGCTTACGCATCCCCCGGATACTGCCGCAGCACCCGTTCCAGCTCCTCGGACGTCATCGGTCTCCCGGACCGCTTGCGCCACTCCTCCTCGGCGCCGGACAGTACGCCTCCGGTCGTCGAGATGCACTAGGGGGAATGCCGTATCTCGTGTGGCGAGGCGTCACGAGTCCTGGGCCGGGACGCCAGGGGCCGTTCGTATGACGCCCCTCCTGAACCACCCCAGAGGTCCGAAATAGACCACAAGCCGTGCAGCGAGCCGGGAACATGAAGGACCGGTCACCCCGGTCGGCCCGGGACGGGCTGGCCGCATGACGCGGGACCACAAGTCCAGCGATCGGGTTGGTAACGAATTCCTGCGCAGCTGACGTCACCATGAAGCATTCGCGACTTGGTGATGGGAGAGCAGTCAGGTGGGGCAACTTCTGCGACGGATCTTCTCGATCACCCTGATCGCGGCTGCGACGGCCGCCTGCGTGGATGCTGCACCAAGCCACGCGCCGAACGCGACGGCGGTGCCAGCCGCCGATTCGTTCGACGAGTACGCCGTCGCCTTCTGCTCCGCGTGGGAGCACTTGTTCCTGGCGGTCGGCAACCCCGACACAGGCGAAGGATCGGTGCTCAGCAAGGCGCTCGATGACGCGGTGGCCTCACACGACGAAACAAAGGCCGAACAGTTGGCGGGACAGATCAGCCAGGAGATCGCGTCTGGTCGGGAGGATGTCGCAGTCGGAGGCGGTTGGCCTCCAGCCACCCCGATCATGGTCGAGATGGATCGGGTCTTCGTTGGGTTCGAGAAGATGACCGCCGCCAAGGTAGCCAAGGCCAAGGGCAGCCCGAACGCCGTCGACCCGCAGGTCGCATTCGAGCGATCGGGTGCCATTGCAGCGTGGTCCGCGATGTTCGGAGCCCACGCCGCCCTCGCGGCGGAGCGCCCAGCCTCGGCACAACGTTGCGGCGAGTTGCCGATCTCGCCCTAGTCTTGGCCCTGTCCGCCCGTCTGACCGGCGGCGTCGATCCAAGTGACCTGGTTCGCCTGGACAGGCTGCCCGCGTGACGCGGGATTACCGCGGCAGTGAAATGGCCTATATGGGGTACGGCCCTTGGACGCTACGGTGCGCGAATGAGACTCCTCGGCAGCATTCTCCTGACCATCGTCGTCGGTGTTGTGACCTCTCTCGCTCTGTTCTTGCACACGGTTCCCAACGATGGCTGTTGCCACCGGGTCGGCGAGCACGTCGTTGACCCTGGCTACATCAACCCGTGGACGGGCGAGTCGCGACCCGTCATGACAACCTGGCAAACCGGGTACGGCACGTCGGGGCCGGTGGCGAGGGAGAACACCAGCGGCCCGTTCATCCCTCTTCCGATCGGCTTTCTAGTCGGGAGCCTGCTGGTGGTCGTCCCCGCCATCGCCAGCAGACCCCGAGCCACGCGTTCCAGTCCCGCCGGAACCCGCGCGTAAGGTCACCCCGGTCGGCCCGGACAGACTGGCCACATGACGCGGGATCGCGAGCCCGGGACCGGAGCCGGGGCGATGACAGCGTAGCCGTCGTCGCTTCGCTGCGACGTAGCGCCCCGGTTACGTATCAAACGCGTGGAGCCAAGCGGCGCTTCAGGGTGTGATGTCGAATTTGCCGTACGACAGCAATTCGAGCCCGGCACGAATCTCAACGGTGTAATGGCCAGGCGTGTGGCCAGGGTCGACGTCGCTGTAGATGCACCTGGTTAAGGCGGAGTGCTGCTCTTCCGCCGTCTCCACCCTCCCGCCGGGACCGTCCACGAACGCTGATGTTGCTCTCGCCCGCGCGCAGCGGACGATTGAGCGTCGCGACCGCGCGGAACCCGGCCGACGATGGGAACGTGGTCGCCTTGTCCGTCAACGAGCACCCGGTTCCGCCGGTCCCGAACTCGATCGGCCCAGGGGCCGCTTCCCATGGGAGCACGACTGGCGCGCCCGGGTCGCCGCCAGCCAAGAGGTAAGCGAAGCTGCCGACGCCAGCCACAATCACCATGACGATGACCACCACGGCGACGCGGTACCGGGTCAATTCCGATCCGCGTCGAGGCGGTGCGATCTGAGCCTCGGGCCGCACCCAGCCCTCTACCGGACCGTCGCCTTTACCGCTCGGCGGCGTTGGTTCGTCCATGCCAGCCCCTCTCGGTCGCCCGGCCGTATGCCAAGCGGGTACCGGCAGAGACGTTACCGGACGGCCGTTTGTGCCTGGCGAGTAAGTCCCCGGTCGCCGTCCGTCTCGCTGTCACGACGGAGCGACCTGCCGAAGGACCGTGGCTACTGGAACGTCGGCTGGGAGTGATCGCCGAGGAGCGCGCGGCGCGCCGACCCGGCTGGTAACCTCGGTCGGCCCGGACAGACTGGCGACATGGACGCGGGATCGCGAGCCCGGGGCCGGAGCCGGGGTGAACGGATGCGTCTCCTACGCCGACCCGTTGTCGCTTGCGACGGGGGCCCTCAGCCGCCGGAGGCCGACGCGGGCTACCGAGACGAGGACGACCACGTCAGCGAGGACGAGCAGGCCAAAGATCCCGATGACTTGCCAGCCGTTGAACCGCCAGACGCTTACGGTCGGGATGTCGAAGTGGCCCTCGGCATCGGCCGTCATCATGATCACCGAGAGAGCCGCAGAGCCGAGGGCGAGCAGCCCGAGGAGTGCCAGGACCGCGGCGAGCAGGATGGCCCAGCCCCGCCAATTCTCAATGCCGTATGCCGCCAGCAGGTGGGCGATGCCGAACCCGGTGAAGAGCGCCGTCCATTCGAGGTCCGCGACCAGGAAAGCGGTTGGATAATGTTCCACACCGGCAAGGCGGAACGCGTTCAGGACTCCGAGCAACCCGTAGGCGAACCAGAAGAGCCCGAGCAGCACGAGCGCAAGCAGGGTCGGCCAGGAGCGCCTCATGCTGTGTTGCTGGGTCGTGCTCACGGGTCTCGCTTTCGGTGTTGGGTCCTACTTCGTCATGACGCTCCATGCGGAGACTTGTGACACCGCTCCGCCGTCGGCTCTGATCGATCGGTGCCAACCGCAGAATTGGAGTCCCTGGAGGTCGCCCGCGGGACCCGCTCAAACCCCTCGGCCGTCATCGGTCGCCCAGTCCGCTTTGCGCCACTCCTCCTAGGCACCGGCGATGAACTCGGCGCGGGGGCGCTCGTTGAGACGGCGACGGTCCTGACCTTGGGATGTCGCTCGCGCTTTCAAGCGGGCTCCCAGACCGCTCGCCCGTAGGCTCGGCTCGCCTCGCGGACGACCGACTGGATCTCATCACTGGTCGGATCGCGGACCTCAGTCCACCGTGCGATCGCGGCGCCACCGCTATCCGGATCGTGTAACCGGCGGGACCGGGACAGCGGAGTTCTCGATGAGACGATGGCTCGGCTCGACTCGGAAGAGCGCGAGGCGCGTCGCCCTCGCGAGGCGGACGGGGTGCCTGCCGATGTGGCGGTCCGATACCTTCGCGAGCCGTCCACGACCTGGCGCAAGGCGGACGGCGGTCCGGGTCGGAGGATGCTGGCCGAGGCCCTATTCAGCCGGATCGAGGTCCTGGGTGGGACGGAGGCCACGATACATCTCACCGATCAAGCCGTGGCGCACGGGTTCGCGGCAGCCATCCCTGACCGACTCGACGTAACTGTTGGGTATGGTCGGGGCGAGAGGGATAGCCCCGCGACCACCGACCTTCCGATCACGATGCGGCTCGCCGAGCCGCCCGAGCCCTTCGACTGGCTCCGCAGCGCATGACGCGCCGACCCGCCGCCCCGCCGAGCGCGCCACCGATCGCGAGGTCGGCGTGGTCGCGGCCGTCCTGGTCGCCGGTTCGGAGAAGGCGGCCGCCCACCGCCTCGGCCTGTCGCACTCGACCGTGAAGCACCACTTGGCGAATGCTCGGACCAAGGTCGGGGCGACGACCACGGCGCAGCTCGTGTGGATCCTGGCGCCGCGGCTGCCGGAGCCCGAAGACGTGGCCCAATCGGACAATCGCCCGCAGGCGGCTGATGGTCGGTTCTGATCCCACTCGCGACGCCCGACGCCGCGCTGCGCACGAGGGCTGTGGGACACTTCGCCCCTCTCGTGACATCTATGGGGCATGGTGGGTGAACTGACGATCCCCGGAGGCATCGCGGCGACGACCGTGGCCGACGCCGCGGCCGGTGACGCCGATGCTCTCGCCCGCATCGTGGGCGCTCATCACGACGACATGGCCCGCATCTGCTACGTCATCTGTGGCGATCAGGACATGGCCCAGGATGCGGTCCAGGCCGCCTGGCCGATCGCCTGGCGCAAGCTCGGCTCCCTGCGCGACCCGGAGCGTCTGCGGCCGTGGCTGATGGCGATCGCCGCGAATGAGGCCCGCCAGATCCTGCGTCGCCAGCGGCGCCATCAGGTGGTCGAGATCGAGGTCGCCGATGTCGGCTCCCACCACCGCGACCCGGCCGCCCGCGCGGCCCTGACCGATCTCGCGGTCGCCCTTCGTCGCCTCTCGCCCGAGGACCGCACGCTGCTGGCCCTCCGCCACGTGGCCGGCTTCGATGCGACCGAGATCGGTCGTGAACTCGGGATGTCGCCGTCCGGCGTCCGCTCCCGCCTCGCTCGCTTGCTGGAGCGCCTCCGATCGGAGCTCGCAGATGCCTGACCTGACCTTCGAGACCCTCCTCTCCGGCCAGCTCCGCGAGTACGCCGAGGCCGGCGTCCGACCGATCGACCGCTTCGCGATCGCCGAGGAGACGATCGCTGGCGGGCGGACCATGCCCCGCTGGCGCCGTGCCTGGGGCCTGGCGCCCATGCGGGGCAGCCGCGTCCTCATTCCGCTCCTGGTCGGCCTGCTTCTTGTCGCCCTCGTGGGAGGCGCCCTCCTTGTCGGAAGTCGGCTGGTGCTCCCGAAGCCGCCGACGCTGCCCGGTTCGGGCTACGACGCGATCTTCCTCCGCGCCGTCTCCGAAGCCCCAGGTGCCGATGTCGACATCGTCGCAGTCCGCGCGGATGGCGAGGAGCGACTGGTGAAACGCCTGACGGCTTCGATACTCCCAGATGGTCGCAACTTCTCGACGGATGGTTCGGTTTCCCAGGACGGTTGGATCGCGGTGGCGACACAGATCGCCTCGACGTCGGGGGGCGACGCATGGGCCCTCATCGACCTCGCCGACCCGACCCGGGCGCCGCGACTCGTGCCGTACGCGCCGGTCATCGGCGGGGCTTGGGGCCCCCGTGGGTTGTTTGCGACGGAGCACGTCATCCCACCCAGCGAAGTGGGGACGATCGATGTCGTGGACGCCGCCACGGGAGAGACGCGCACGCTCCCCGGACTCCACCTCCCGGGCATGGGGCCGGACCTCATCTGGGCCGCCGATGGCTCTGGCCTCCTCGTGGTCGGGCCGAACGACACCGCGGAGCTCAGGGACTACGCCGTCGCCCAGATCGACGGCAGCCCCGCGGTCGCGGGTGTCCCAGCTCTCGCGCCGCGCCTGCAGGAGCGCTGGGTCGCCCCGGGCGGTCTGAGCATGGACTTCTGCCTGACGGCGTGCCTCACGCTTCCGGACGGTACGGCGTCGATCTCAGGCCCGGAGGGCGTCACCGAATACAGTGCCGGCGACCTCGCTCCGGCGCGCCTCGTCTACGCGAGCTTTGCCGCCGACGGGCGCTCGGTCTGGCTGCTGCTCGATCGGATGGAAGGTTCGAAGCACGTCGCCGTCGTCGCCCACGCTGATTCACCGAACGACGTCAAGGTCGTGGGCACCGCCGATCTCGGAGAGGATGTCGCCCTGATGTGGTTCAGGGGTCTCGCGCCGGACGACTCGACGATCGCGATCGGCCACTGGACCGGCACGCTCGGGGGTGGGACCACTGTCGCCCCGGTGACGCTGATGCGCACGTCCGATACGACGTCGAGCGCCCACTCGGGCAACCTCGTTGGCTTCGTCCCTGCCCCCGTAACCGACGCATGGCCCCGCGAGGGCGACGGGAACGCCGCACTCGACCCCGCCACGCCATGAACAAGGGCGGAACGGTGCGACGACACCGCGCCCTCACCTCTGGAATGTCCGGAGGAGGAGAGATGATGCTTGCATCCCGTAGGTTGGCAGCCCTCCTCACGGCGAGCATGCTCGCATCTGCCGCGTGTGCGGCGGGCACCGGCTCGTCCGGTCCATCCGCGCCTCCCGCTCCAGCTTCGACCCCGACACCGCTTACGGCGTCGGCCGCGCCCACATCCACCCCGATCGCGGTCCTGCCCGGCGACCCATGGATCGTGTACGGCTGGAACGACGACAAGGGCTGGTACCTGTCTTTGATGCGCCCGGATGGGTCAGATGCACACCGGATCGTCACCGATGTCCCGGGCGAGCACAAGGCCCCGGCCTGGTCGCCTGACGGCCTGACCCTCGCGTTTGTCGTCAAGGATGCCGACACCCCTGAGGGGTCGATCTGGACGGCCAAAGCGGATGGCACCGAGGCGTCCTTGCTGTCTGCCGGGGGCACCGAATGTCCGGTCGGCCTGTTCCATCCGGCGTGGTCCGCAGACGGAACGAAGCTGGCCGTCGTCTGCTATCCCGGCGGCGGCGATCGGGAGTCGGTCGCCGTCCTGGATCTTGCGACCAAGTCCCTGAGGCGACTCGCCGATTTCACGTACCCGGATCATTTGGACAACGCTCCGACTTGGTCGCCGGACGGGCGGACCATCGCCTTCGACATCCTCCATTGGGACCCGACCGGCGACTTCATCGATAGGTCCGTCGTCGCGACAGTACCCGTCACGGGCGGTGAGATCCATCGGCTCACGAGGCCAGACACATTCATGTCCCACCCCGACTGGAGCCCGGACGGCAGCGAGATCGTCATGGGTTCATACGACCTCGGCAATATCCAATCGACCGCCAAGCCGTCGAACCTCTACTTGATCAGACCGGATGGGTCCGATCTGCGTCAACTGACCCACTCATCGGTCGACGGCCTGATGCGGATCGGGACACCGCATTGGGACCCGGATGGATCTCGGATCGCGGTCTCCGTCCTCACCGCGACCGGCCCGGCGTTCGAGTTCGCCGATGTCCATCTGGGATTCGTGGATGCAGCCGGCGGTGAGCCGGTGCTCATCTCGACGAGCACGAGCGGGAAGAATCCGGACCTGCGCCCGACGCCCTGACCGCCTTGGTCACTCCGAGCGATCCCAGTGTGCGACTGGTCGGAACGTGACCTGCCCGACCGATCGTACGCATCGCGCCCCGACTCGGTTCTGGCCGAAGCCTTTGGACCTGATGCGGTCGAGATCGTGGGGGCGAGAGTGCTAGTCCCATAGAGGAACCGCTGCCCCCGAGAGCGTGGCCCAAACGGCCGAATTGGAATCCGCCCGCCGCGGCCCGACGCTACGGGGCATGACGGCACGCTGGTCCGATCCACACCGACTCCCGGTTCCCCCCACCGGGTACGTCCGCGCCGTCAACATCTCCTGGGCGGCCCGATGAGCGGGGTCGAACTCCTGCTGGCGTTCCTCGCCGGCGTGGTAATGGGCGGCGCGCTCGACCGCTTCGTGCTCCCGCGCCTCGTTGATGCGTGGATCGACCGGCTGTTCTCGGGGCGAGGGACTTCACCTTCACACTGACCGCCGCGGCGAAGGCGCGAGGCTGGGACGCGGCCTTCGGGCCAAGCGTCCTGCGCCTCGACGCGAATGTTGGTCGGGGCTACTCTCGGGGCCTGGGCGCGGCCCACAAGGACGCCGAAACGGGCGATTCCACGCACGAGGAAGATCAGTCTGGTCGGGGCGAGAGGATTTGAACCTCCGACCTCATCGTCCCGAACGATGCGCGCTACCAAGCTGCGCCACGCCCCGACCGAGTGTGCCCGTTGAACAGGGCCTGCGGATGATAGCGCAGACCGGCTGACCCAGCGAAACCGGCCGACCTTCCCCGGCGTAGGGACGCAGGTACATCCATCGCCGACCCTGGGAGGAGTCACCACATGCGATCGAGCATCCGTCCGTATCGGATCCGGTTCCTGGCAGCGGCAGGCGGGCTTGCCCTCGTCCTCGCCGCGTGTTCGAGCAGCGGCTCGAGCACTGCACCGAGCGCGGCCGCGCCAAGTGTCGCCGCGCCGAGCGCCGCGGGCAGTGCCGCAGCCGGTGGAGAGGTCTACGCCGTCGCGGTCGCCAGCGGCGCGGTCGGTTCCTTCCTGACCGGCGAAGACGGCAAGACGCTCTACATCTTCACGCCGGATTCGAAGGACACCAGCACCTGCGTCGATGCCTGCGCGGCCAAGTGGCCGCCGTTCACGATCTCAGCGGATGACACGCTCAAGGGTGGGACCGGCGTCAGCGGCACGCTCGCGACGTTCGCGCGGCCGGACGGGAAGCTTCAGGTCACGATCAACGGCCTGCCGCTGTACTACTTCGCCGCGGATACCAAGGCCGGTGACACGACCGGCGAGGGCGTGGGCGGGAAGTGGTTCGTGGCGACACCGGATGGCGCCCTGCCGTCTGCCGCCCCGTCGTCGGCCGTCAGCTACTGATCAACCACCTGGGGTCAGCCAGACGGGATACTCCCGGACGTTCTGGGGTGTCCCGTCCTTGGCTGATGGCTCGTAGGCGCGAAGCGTGCCCCACTGGCCCTTGCCGACGACGTAATCGAGGGTCGTGCTGAACGTCCCGCGTGTCCCGGATCCGCTGGTCGCCATGACCTGCTCGTCCACAAGGGTCTTGCCGCCCGCGCCCAGCACCGCGACGCGGAAGGTGGCTTCGAAGACGTTCGCGTTGCCCGCGACCCGGCCGCCAGAGGCGAACGCTGCCCGGAACGCGGGCCGGTCGACGAAGATGGCCGGCAGCTGATCGTAGTAGTCGGCACGGCCAGTCGGGCCGTCGAGGACGATGCCCTCGCTGCCGAACACGGTCACGGTCTCGCCGTCGATCTGGAACACGACCGACTTGATGGTGCTGAACTGGGTCAGGGTGTAGACGACCTGGGCGAGGCGATACTGCATCGACGCCGACCCGCCGCCCGAGTCGTATTCAGTGGAGAGGTCCACGGTCGCGACCCCGTTCTTGGCGCTGATCCCCAGAAGGGTCGTGCCGTCGGGGATCGCCGTGGAGATCTGGCGGTCGCCGGATTCGGCCTTGGTCGGGCCGGCGAGGAGGGCTTTCATCGCGGCCGTGGCGACGGCCGTGGACTTCGGGACTTCGCGCAGGACGGGAACGAGCCCGACGACGCCGGGCTCGCCACCGAGGATGAAGTAGGCCCGGACGATCATCTTCTCCGTCGTGGAGGGGGCGGTGGACGGGGCGACCGAGGCGTCCGGCGATGCGGCCGGTTCCACGGACGGCTCGGTCGAGGGGACGACGCTGCCGCTCGGGCCGGGCGTCTCGTCCGGGCTGGTCGGTTCCGCGGACGCGGTCGGCGCGGAGATCGGGACGGACCCGAGCCCACCGGTCGGGCCGCTGCAGGCCGCGACGATGGCCGCGACGACAAGAAGGACGATGGGCGCCACGGCGATGCGGAAGCGGAGGGCGTGCGACATGGTCAGGCTCCTGGCGCGGGATGGGTGCTCTCCCAAGCATCCGCCCCGCCGATCGCCATCGCATCGCCGGGTGGTAACGATCCGGTCACAGGAAGACGCAGCTCCATGCGGAGGCCGCCTTCGGTGAGATTCGAGGCCGTGAGGTAGCCGCCGAGCAGGGCTGCATGCTCGGCCGCGATCGCCAGTCCGAGACCGCTGCTGCCGCCGTGGCGTGACGGATCCGCCTTGTAGAAGCGGTCGAAGATCCGCGCCAGACGGTCCGGCGGGACGCCCGGACCCTGGTCGGTGACGGCGACGACGATCTCGCCCTCGACCTCGTCGGTGGCGAGCGCGACGGCCACCGGTGTGCCGGGTGCGTGTTCGCGCGCGTTGTCGAGCAGATTCGCGAGGATTCGGTCGAACCGTCGCGGGTCGGTCTCGACCACGAGCGGCCCGTCCGGAACGGACACGGTCGCGGCCGGCATATGGGACGTCGTCACTGCCCGGACCAGTCGCCCGAGGTCGACCGGCTCGACCGCGATCTGCTCGGCCCGGGCGTCGAAGCGCGAGACCTCCATCAGGTCGTCGACGAGCGAACGCAGCCGTCCGACGTCCGACACGAGGAGCTCGCCCGCCCGTCGGCTCTCGTCCGGGAGGGAGCCCAGGTGCTCGCGCAGGATCGAGGCTTCGGCCACGAGCGCTGCGAGCGGCGTCCGGAGCTCATGCGCCACATCGGCGACGAACCGCCTGTTCTGGGCTTCGGCCGTCTCGAGCCGGCCGATGGTCTCGGCGAGTGCTTCGGCCATCCTGTTGAACCTGTCGGCCCACGTCCCGAACTCGTCGTTCGAGGTGACCGGGACGCGGGCGGAGAGGTCGCCGTGTTCGATCCGTTCTGCGGCACGGCTGGCGGCCTCCACCGGAGCCAGGACCCCGCGCGCAACCGCCTGCGCGACGAGCAGTGCGACGAGGATGAGCGCGATCGTGCCGACGGTCAGGGCCAGCCGGAATTGGCCGAGTGCCTCATCGATGGCGGTGACATCGTGGATGAAGTAGAACGCCGGCCCGGCTCCCTCGACCCGGCCGCCGACGACGAGGCTCGGACGCCCGGCGATCGACGTCCACGTGTAGGCGAGTTCGCCCGCATCGACGCGGCTCGTGAAGTCGTCCGGCAGCGTGCCGACCGCGCCGACGAGGTCGGGCTTCGAGACCACGGGCTCGCCAACGCCGATGTCGATGACCGTGTCGATGCCGCGCTGCAGGAACGTCTGTCGGAGGCCGCTGTCGACGATGTCGTCGCGGGTGGGATCGGCCGGCAGGCCCCGATTCGGAACGGTCACGGACAGGTCGAAGCGCGCCTGGGCTGCGGCGTCGCGCAGGACCTGATCGTGCAGGCTGGTCTCGACGAAGACGTACGCCCCGGCGCCGAGAAGGATCGCGGTCAGCGCCACCAGCGCGACGAGCGTCGCCGCCAGGCGCGCCCGGATGCCGCGGCGCTTCAGCACGGGCTCAACGGACCGCCTTGTAGCCCGCGCCTCGGACGGTCACGACGAGGGTCGGCGTCGCCGGGTCGGATTCGATCTTCGCGCGCAACCGGCCCACGGCGACATCCACCAGGCGCGAGTCCCCGAGATAGTCGTAACCCCAGATGCGGTCGAGCAGCGTGTCGCGGCTGAGGACCTGGCCGGCGTGCCGGGTCAGCTCGGTCAGGAGGTCGAACTCCGTTCGCGTCAGCGCGACGTCTCGGCCGTTTCGAGTGACGGTCCTGCCGGCGAGGTCGATGCTGATCGGGCCGAGGTTGAGGCGATCGGCGTCGTCGGGGCCGCGGCCGGCGCGGCGAAGTGCGGCGCGCACGCGCGCGACGAGTTCCGGGACCTCGAACGGCTTCTTCACGTAGTCGTCGGCGCCCGCTTCGAGACCGACGACGACGTCGATGGTATCGGCCCGTGCGGTCAGCATCACGACCGGGACGGTCGAGGTTCGGCGGATCTCCCGACAGACCTCGAGGCCATCGACGCGCGGAAGCATGACGTCGAGGAGCACGAGGTCGAATGGCTCGACGGCGAACCGTTCCAGGCCGGCCGCGCCATCGACGGCGGTCTCGACCGTGAAGCCGGCATTGCGAAGGCCGATCGCCGTGACCTCACGGATCGACGGGTCGTCCTCGACGAGCAGGATCCGGGCGTCCATCCGCGGCAGTATGCCAGCGATGGGGTCGCGGGCCGGGGTCGGGTGGGCCGCGGCCTGCCGAGGCCGGCCGACGCTGGCCGGAGCGCTGAGCGCCCGTGGACGCACCGCCCGGCGGCGGACCGCCTGGCCATCGGCCTCAAGCCGCGACGGCCTGATCGGCGATCGCCGACGCCAGGATTCATGAGCGCGGCAGCCGTCAGCTGACGCTCGCCGACGTTCATATGGCCAGAGACCCGTCACGCGGTCGGTGGCCCGGGCCCGCGCGATCGGCCCGATGCCCGGCCTAGTTCAGCGTCGCCTCGAAGGCAGCGTTCTCCCGGGCACGCTGTTCGGCCCGGATGGGCACGGTCCCGAGCGCGGCGAGGACGAAGGTCAGCGCCATGAGCACGAACACGACCGGCACGCCCTGGGCCTCGCCGAGCGTCTCGATCACGATGCCGTACAAGATCGTCCACAGCGACCCCACGCCGAACGCCATCGCGAAATACAGCGCGTACGACGCATCGCGAGTCGATGGCGGTGCGATGTCGCCCAGGAGTGCCTGCAGCTGCGGGCTCTCGGAGAAGGTGAACAGCCCCATCAGGATGATCCCGACCCACAGGAGCAGCAGCGACGTGCCCGCCGCCAGGAACACGATGAAGCCGAGTGCCCCGCCGAGATAGACCCCGATGATCAGCGGCTTCCGACCGATCCGGTCCGACAGCCAGCCCGCGACGATGGGCATCGGCACCGAGAAGACGATGAGCGCGCCGTACATCAGCCCGGATGTCCCGTCGTCGAGCTTGAGGACGCGGGTCATGTAGAACAGCGCGAACAGGTTGACGACACCGAGGCCCCGCCCACCGCCACCGAGCGCCGAGGTGATGTACAGCCAGATCAGGTCGCGGTCATGGAGGATCCGCCCGAACGCGGACCGGACCGTCCCGCTCGCGACGGCGGCCGCCCGGTCCGTGCCGCGCTCGCGGACGAACAACAGGATGAGGATGCCGACCGCGATGGCCGGCAGCCCGAACACGATCGCCGCCCCGCGCCACCCCACCGCCGCGATGAGGGGCACGCCGATGAGCGCGACGACGACGGTCCCCACGTTGCCACCCGCGATGTGCGCGCTGATCGCAAACCCCCGGCGCTCGGGCGGGAACTGCTCGGCCAGCAGGCCGTTCCCGACCGGGTGCTGTGGCGACCCTCCGATGCGCGACGCGATGTTCGGGATGGCATACGTCACGAAGCTCGTCGCGAACGCGGTCAGCGCGAACCCGCCGCCGAACAGGATCCCGCCGTACCCGAGCAGCCGGCGCCGGGAGACGACCCGGGTCAGCCCGGCGTAGCTGAGCTGGACCATCCCGGCCAGGAAGGCCCCGATGGCGGCGAGGAAGGCGATCGTCTCCACGCCGACCCCGAACTCATCGATGATCTTGATGAAGATGAGCGGCAGGACCACGGCCTGTGCGTGGTTGATGGCGTGGGCCACGGACAGCAGGCCCAACGACCGCATCGGGTGGATGGTGATGGGCGACACGGCCGTATGGTGCCGCACGTTGGCCTACCGGTTGGGCCAAAAGACACGGTCATGTCCTTGGGCTGGGCGGCTCCCTGGTCCGGCTCAGGAGATCGTCCACGGCTCGGGGCGCGGGGCGACAGCGTGGATGACCTCGAAGCCTGTCGTGTTCGACAGCACGTCGACCTCGCCATCGTGGATCCGCAGACCCATCGCACCCGACCCGGCACGCAGGTTGCCGAACGTCACCTCGGGCAGCCAGTCGGGGAGGGCCGGATCCACGTACAGCCGCGAGCCGTCCAGGTCCGTGGTCGCGTGGATCCCGCACAGGATCGCGATCAGCCGGAAGATCGAGCCGGCGGCCCAGGCCTGCGGCACGCTCGCGCCGAGGTACTGGACCGGGAAGCTCCCGACGTCGCGCGGCAGCCCGGCGAACAGCTCGGGCAGCCGGTTGGCCTGGAAGCGCTCGGTCGCGTCGAACAGGCCGCGGGCCACCCTGGCGGCCTCGGCGGCGTGGCCGTAGCGCGCGGAACCCGCCGGCGATCAGTCGCGTTGTCGTGCGGCCAGACCGAGCCGGTGTGGTAGCTGAACGGGTTGTAGGCGGCGTGGTCCGACGACAGTGTCCGGATGCCCCAGCCGGACCACATGTCGGGCGCCATCAGCCGCGTCGATGACCCGTTCGGCCCGATCCGGCGGGCACGATGCCGCTCGACGAGGCAGTGACCGGCGTTCGAGGCGACCGTCTCGATCGGGCGCTTGTCGCCGTCGAGGCCGAGGTAGTAGGTGCCCTCGGCCTCCCACCAGAACGTCTCGTTGAAGCGCTCGTACAGGGCGCGTCGCCTCGGCCCGGAGCCGGGCGCTCTTCTTCGGGCTGCCCGAGGATCTGGTAGATGCTCGGCCAGCCGCAGCTTGGCGTCGTAGACGTAGCCCTGCAGCTCGCACAACGCCGAGCGGGAGCGGGGCGAGCGAGCCGTCGGCGTTGGGGATCGCGTCGCCGGCGTCCTTCCAGCCCTGGTTGTAGTAGCCGTGGCTCGAGCGCGTCTTGTACTCCTGGAAGCCGTCGCCGTCGCGGTCGCCGGACTGGTCGATCCCTCGCGCTGAGCGACAGGGAGGGGCTGCACGTGGACATCCGGATCTCGACGGTGGCGCAGCGACCGGACCTCGCGCCCCTTGTTGCGCGATTTCAATCCCTGGCCGCAGTTCATGCGCCAGGATCCCGTGGGCGGGCTGTACTACGACGACCCGGTCGCGGCCTACCCTGACTTCGTCCTCGTGGCGGTCGACGCCGACGATCCCGGCCGGTCGGTCGCCAGGGGCTACAGCGTCCCATTCACGTGGGACGAGGATCCGGCGGTGTCAGTGCCGGAGGATGGCTGGGATGGCGTCATCCTGGAGGCGACCCTGGACCGCCTGGCGGGTCGGCGCGGCAATGTCGTCTCGGCACTCGAGATCTCCATCCGGGCCGACCAGCGTGGCCGGGGCCTGTCCGATCTCATGCTGGCGGCCATGCGCGACAACGCCGCGGCCCTCGGCTTTCCCAGCCTGGTCGCCCCGGTCAGGCCGAACGGCAAGCACCTGCACCCGGACCTTTCGATCGCCGACTATGCCGCCCTGCGCCGGGAAGACGGCCTGCCGGTGGATCCGTGGCTCCGCGTCCACGTTCGGGCGGGCGGGACCATCGTCGGCGTCTCGCCTCGGGCGATGGCCATCGCCGGCTCGCTCGACCAGTGGCGCGACTGGACCGGCCTGCCTTCGACACGACCGGCCCCGTGACCGTGCCCGAGGCCCTGATCCCGGTGTATTGCGACGTCAGCCAGGACTACGCGGTCTACTGCGAGCCGTGCATCTGGGTCCACCACCGCCTGACCTGAGCGGGGTCACGAAGCAGACCTATCGCGGGCCGGATGGTCAGTGGTGCTTCTTGGGGACCTCGTAGAGCTCCGCCTGCTTGTCTTTCTTCGTTCCCGGCGTGCCGGGCTGGGCACCACGACCCTTGTCTGACACGACGTTGCCCTTCGGCAGGACGTACAGAGCCATCAAGGCGAGCGGGCCGAAGATGATCCCGAGGATCCCCCAGACTGCAGCCCGACGATGGAATCGCGGCGCGACCTGGTAGCAGTAGTACGCGCACAGGATCCACAGGACAGTGCCGAGGATGATGCCGCCGGCGTAGTAGATCTCCATCGAGTGTCAGACCCCTCTAGAACGGTTCGAGGATTGGTCGCGACATCATGACGGAACAGCCGGTCGCCGAGGCGGCGATCCCCGTCAGTACTGGAACAGCAGCTCGCGGTACTTGGGCAGCGGCCAGAGGTCGTCCGCGACGAGTGTCTCGAGCTCGTCGACGACCTCGCGCAACACCGCCTGGGCGGGGATGACCTCGCGTCGCGAAAGCCTTGGCCTCGGCATGGACGGTGCCCGCTTCGTGCGCGTCGTGCTGGGCGTGCTGGAGCCCATCGATCGCGTCCACGAGCGCGTCCGCCAGACCGGTCACCTTCACGCAGATGCCGTTGATGCCCTTCGACGACGGGGCGGCTGCCAGCTCGCCGAGGTACCGGGCGACGGCCGGCAGGATCATCGTCGAGGCGATATCCACCGCGCAGTTCGCCTCGATGTCGACGATCTTGACGTAGCGCTCCCAGTTGATCTCGACACGCGACGCCAGTTCCCGCTCCGACAGCACGCCGAAGCTCGAGAACAACGCCTTCGCGGACTTGGTCGTCAGCGCCGGCAATGCGTCGACCGTGGTCCGGTTGTTCGGGAGGCCGCGCCTCTCGGCCTCGGCATGCCATTCCTCGGAGTAGCCGTTGCCCTCGAACAGGACCTGCTTGTTGGCCTTGACGATGCCCGACAGGATCGTCGTCAGGCTCTCGAAGTCGCCGTGGTCGAGCGTGTCCAGCTCGTCGGCGAGCTGCTTGAGCGAGTCGGCGACGGCCGTGTTCAGGACGGTCTGCGGCCAGTAGATCGGGGCGGACGAGCCGACCGCGCGGAACTCGAACTTGTTGCCGGTGAAGGCGAACGGCGAGGTCCGGTTGCGGTCGGTTGCATCCGCCGCCAGGACCGGCAGTGAGGTCGCGCCGAGTTCGATGGCGCCGCCCTTCTTGGACGCCGCGGCCGGGCCCTGCTCGAGCTGGGCGATGACGTCGACGAGCTGGGCACCGAGGAAGATGGAGACGATGGCCGGCGGCGCCTCGTTCGCGCCGAGGCGGTGGTCGTTGCCGGCGTCGGCGATGCTCGCCCGGAGGAGGTCGGCGTGGACGTTGACGGCGCGGATGACCGCCACGAGGAACGCCAGGAACTGGGCGTTGGCGTGCGGATCGTTGCCCGGGTCGAGCAGGTTCTCACCGTCGTCCGTGGCCATCGACCAGTTGTTGTGCTTGCCCGAGCCGTTGATGCCGGCGAACGGCTTCTCGTGGATGAGGAACATCAGGCCGTGCTGCGAGGCGAGCCGGCGCATGAGGCTCATCACGACCATGTTGTGGTCCGACCCGACGGAGGTCGCCTCGTAGACCGGCGCCATCTCGAACTGGCCCGGTGCGACCTCGTTATGGCGCGTCTTGGCCGGGATGCCGAGCCGCCACAGCTCGCGATCGAGATCCATCATGAATGCCAGGATCCGCTCGCGGATGGGGCCGAAGTACTGGTCCTCGAGCTCCTGGCCCTTGGGCGACGGGGCACCGAACAGCGTCCGGCCCGTCAGCAGCAGGTCGGGCCGCTGCTCGGCGAGCCGCCGGTCGATGAGGAAGTACTCCTGCTCCGGGCCGATGTTCGTGAAGACCCGGCTCGAGGTCGTGTTGTCGAACCAGCGCAGCACGCGCAGAGCCTGGACGCCGAGCGCTTCCTGCGAGCGCAGGAGAGGGATCTTGAAGTCGAGCGCCTCGCCCGTGTACGACACGTACGCGGTCGGGATCGTCATCGTGACGCCGTTGGTCTCGACCTGGAGGAAGATCGGGCTGGTGACGTCCCAGCCTGTGTAGCCACGGGCCTCGAAGGTCGCGCGCAGGCCGCCTGACGGGAACGAGCTCGCGTCGGGCTCGCCCTGGACGAGGTTCTTGCCGGAGAACTCGGCGATGGTCTGGCCGTTGCCGACGGGGGTCAGGAACGAGTCGTGCTTCTCGGCGGTCGAACCGGTCATCGGCACGAACCAATGGGTGTAGTGGGTCGCACCGTGAGCCAGCGCCCACTCCTTCACGCCGTGGGCGACTGCGTCGACGATGGCCGGATCGAACGGCTCGTGGCCATCGATGGTCCGACGCAGCTTGCGGAAGATCGGCTTGGCCAGGTACTGCTGCTGCGCCCCCTCGTCGAAGACGTAGCTGCCGTAGATATCGGCGCCGGCGTCCTTCAGGTAGTCCTGGGTCTTGGCGACCCGGTGCCTGGCGATCTCCGAGATGGCGTCCTGTCGTGCGGTCATCGGTCTCCTGTCCGCCCAGGTGGCGCTGGACGATGGTCGGGTGCGGTCTTGCACGCACGGGTCCAGCCGCAAGCCTGTCTGGGGTGGTCGTCCGGCCGGTCCGAACCGGCCCGACGGTCGTGCAGGAGA
Organism: uncultured Chloroflexia bacterium; assembly: GCA_963776385.1. Classification (GTDB taxonomy): domain Bacteria; phylum Chloroflexota; class Limnocylindria; order Limnocylindrales; family CSP1-4; genus SPCO01. The sequence continues at coordinate 294,446 of CAVZME010000004.1, read as the reverse complement.
CACGACTGGACGCGCGCGAAGGCTTGCTCAAAGGGTACCAGTCGAAAGGTTGCGGTTCAGCGCCGATCGCACCCATCCAGGGTTGTGGGTCCCGGACGAATCCCGCCGGATCAGCCCGGTCTGCGGACGGCCACGAGCTGGTCGAGCAGGCGCCCGAACTCGCGCTCGACGTCGATGTAGCGGTCGGAGCGCCAGACGATGCCGAGGCGGCCGTCGGGCGCGATCCGCGTCCAGACCCGGCGGCGCGGCCGGTAGAAGGTGATGGTGATGCCGGCGATGAGCAGCCCGAAGGCGATCCACACCAGGCCCTGGCCGGGGTCGCGCTTGGCGATGAGCAGGGTGAACTCGGAGAAATCGGTGAGGCCGATGGACAGGTCGAGATCCTGCGAGACCTTGGCGTCTCCGCGATGAAGGTCGACCGCCTGGTAGAGCTCCTCGACCGGCTGTCCGTCGGCAGCCTTCCCGACGATCTTGTAAGGGATGGCGATGAGGACACCGGTCCCGTCCGGCTCCTTGTCGAGCAACAGCTTGAGCCCCATGTCGCGCCCGGGGATGCCGACCGAGGCGTACGGCCGGCCGGACACCGCGTCGGTCATGGGCACCGGGGCGTCCCACAGGATCGCGCCGGCCGCACTCTTCAGGAGGAGGTGCGGTGCAGGCCCGAACCCATTCTGGTGGAACGTGTAGCCAGCGATCGACAACGGGTCGTTGACGCGGATGGTCTTCCGGGCGATCTGCTGGCCGTCCTGGTACACCGCAAGGTCGGTCGTGAAGTCGGTCGGCGCACCGGTATCGAAGCCGGGCGCTTCGAAGTCGATGTTGCGGACGAGCAGGAGTCCGGGCGTGCCGATCGGCTGGACGGTCAGCGCTTCGCCTTCCGCGACGACCAGACCCTGTTCGTCACCAAGCCGGGCCGTCGCCGCGGCAGCGACCAGGAAGATGATCAGGCCGGCGTGGGTGAACAGGGTCGCCATCTTCGTGTACTGGTGGCGATCGCCGTACACGAAGCGCGTGCCGTCGGCGTCGGTCGCCCGGCGGACATGGAAGCCGTTGCGGCGAAGGACCTGCCCGACGTCGTCAGGTGACACGCCGTCCATCGCCGCACGATCGGGCAGCCGCGGGTCGAAGAACGGCTCGGGCTGGGCGACCCGGATGTCACTGACGCCGCGCCACAGCCTGGGCGTCCGGTCCAGCGTGCAGACGACGATCGAGGTGACGAGGACGACGAGGCCGAGGCTGAACCACGGCGATCGGAAGATCGCGAACACGGCCAACCGCTCCATGACGTCCACCACGGCGGCACCGAGGACCGGGTCGTAGCGGGCATGGGTCTGGTCCATGGCCAGGGCGTAGTCGGTCGCGGAGCGGAAGGCGAAGTCGGGCAGCTGCTTGATGGTCATCCCGACGACCGCGAGCAGCGCCAGGAAGATGATCTGGAAGACGGCGAAATCGACCGACGTGAAGAGGTGCCACAACCCGTAGCCCAGCCGCGCTGGGAGGTTCCGGCCGGACGGTCGGGTTCGGGCCGCCGAGACGACGGCCGGGCTCGCGATGGCTCGGGCTCCTAGGCGGCGCCGGGCGCCGGCACGGGGATGGGGGCCGCGTTCGGGTCGATGCCGTCGTCGCTCACGTCGGGATGCTACACCGGCGTCGCGGGTCGCTCCGATCCCGGGACCGGGACGCCGGTGACGCGGTCCTTGCCGGCCCGTTTCGAGGTGTACATCGCGCCGTCGGCGCTGATGATCAGCTCGTCGGCGGTCCGGCCGTCATCCGGGTAGGCCACGACCCCGATCGACAGCGACGGCCGGGGCGCGGAGCCGGGCAGGTCGACGGGCATGGCGTTGACGCCGATCCGGATCTTCTCGGCGAGGACGTACGCCCCGGTCGGATCGGTCTCGGGCAGGAGCACGACGAATTCGTCGCCGCCATAGCGTGCTGCCGTGTCGATCTGGCGGACGCCCTGGATGATGACCGAGCCGACGCCGCGCAGCACCTTGTCGCCGGTGAAGTGGCCGAGCTTGTCGTTGATCGCCTTGAGCTCGTCGAGATCCATCATCAGGAGGCAGAACCCGCGCCCCGAGCGGGCGCTGCGCGCGATCTCGCGATCCATCGCCGCGAAGAAGAAGGTTCGGTTGAAGAGCCCGGTCAAGGAGTCGACCGTAGACAGCCGGATGGCGGCGTCGCGCGTCCGCCGCTGGGCCCGGGCGATGACCATCGCGACGTAGGCGATCAGGAAGAGCGCCGTGAGGTTGACGCCGACGACGGCCGCGGTGGCCGGCCCGAGCGGCGCGGACGAGCCGGCGATGACCGCGAGCACGTAACCGGTGGCCGCCGCAGCCACCAGGGTGACCGTGATCGGCGGCGAGACCACGAGCGCCGCGCCGCCGACGATCAGCGGGAAGGCGAAGAAGAACGGGCTGGCGACCCCGCCCGTCAGGGCGACCAGCAGGGTCGCGACCGTGATGGCGACCGAGCCCTCGACGACGAACTTCGCCGGCCCGAGCGTGTCGGGCGGCAGGAGGTCGTGGACGATGACGACGAACAACCCGGAGAACGCGAGGAGGATCAGGATCGCCGGTTCCGTCTCGGGCCAGAGTCCGGTCGCGGCGACGATCACGGTCGTGGTCAGGAGGAAGACCCACGCGACGATCCGGACGACGCGGTCGTACGTCTGGGTCGGGACGCCGTCATCGGTCGCGGAGCCTTCGACGCCGCCGACGACCGCGGCCTCTGCCGCGCGGCGCTCATCGGTGGTGGAGGCGACCGACTCGCTCGCGAGGGGACTCGTCCGCCCGAACAGCGGCGGGAGGAGGATCACCGCCATCACGAGCAGGTTCGCGGCGACGGCCACGACGATCAGGAAGAGGACCGGCTCGACCGGCACAGGCGCCCTCGCTGAGGTGTGGCTCGGGCCGACCGCCGGCCCGCTGCCGGGTCATCTTAGCCGTCGTCGGGCCGCGGTCCGAGGGCGACGTCGCCGTTCGGTGCGCGCGGTCAACGGGATCCGTCCCGGTCAGCGCGTCCCGTACTGGTAGGTCTGCTTCACGAGCCGCAGATACACGAACGTCTCGGTCTCGCGGACGCCGTCGATGGCGCGCAGGCGGTCGGCGAGGAAGGCGAGAAGTGCGTCGTTGTCCTCGCAGACCGTCTCGATCAGGAGGTCGTATGAGCCGGCGGTGATCACGACGTAATCGACCTCCGGCATCTCCGCGAGGTGTTCGGCGACCTCGATGAGCTTCGAGCTCTCACAGCGGATGCCGATCATGGCCATCTGGTGGAAGCCGAGCTTGAGCGGGTCGGTGACGCCGACCACCTGGAGGATGCCCCGCTCGATCAGGCGGTTGGTCCTTGCCCGGACCGCGGCCTCGGAGACGCCGAGCTCGGCCGCGATCTGGGTGAAGGGCCGGCGTCCGTCAGCCTGGAGGTGTTCGATGATCCTCTTGTCGAGCGGCGAGACCTCGTCCGTGGTCCGGCCGGTCACGGCCCGGCTGCGGTTGGAGCGGGCTGGGAGGCTCATGGCCGGGCATGCTAGCACGCGGTCGGCTCGTTCCCGTCCGGCCCTCCCGAGGAGCGCGACAGCCGGCGGTCAGCCCCGGTCGAGGTCCGCGAGTGACCCGCGCGATCTCCCGGATCGCCTCCTGGGTGATCGGGTCGAGGACGAGCTGCACGTGCGCGATCCCCTCGCGGGCGAATCCCCGCAGCGCGTCCGCGAGCGCTGCCGGGTCGCTGTCGAGCGGCGGGATCGCGGCCTGCGCGGTCGAACCCTGGAGCCGGCCGGCGCCGCCCGGCAGGCGCACGAGCGCGGCCACCGTCCGCTCGACCTCGGCCGGGTCGCGCCCGACGTCGCGGCAGGCCTCGTCGACGAGATCGCGCAGGCGGACCACGCCGGCCACATCGTTGCCCGTGTCGTTGTACCAGGCGTTCCACGAGTCGGCATGGGCCATGGTCGCGCGGAGCATCCGCGGCCCGATCGAGCCGATCATCAGCGGCGGGCCGGCCGGACGCGGGCCGCGCGGCAGGAGTTCGCAGTCGCGCACCTGGTACCAGCTGCCCGTCGAAGTCGATGGCACCGTCGCGCAGGAGCGTCCGGATGATCGTGAACGCCTCCTCGAACCGGTCGACGCGGTGGTCGTACGGGTAGCCGAAGGCGCGGAACTCCGTCTCGTTCCAGCCCGCGCCCAGGCCGAGGACGAACCGCCCGCCGCTGATCTCGTCGATCGCGGCGGCCTGCTTGGCCAGCAGCGCGGGGTTGTGGAAGTTCGTGCAGGCGACCAGTGGCCCGAGCTCGATGCGGGTCGTCGAGGCCGCGATCGCCGACAGCAGCGTCCATGCCTCCCACGGCCCACGGGCCGGCCGGTCGGGCCAGCGGTACAGCAGGTGCTCGCCGACCCAGACCGAATCGAAGCCGAGATCCTCGATCGCGCGGACCATGTCGAGCAGCTCGGGCCAGCGGACCTCGCGCTCGACTTCGGGGAGCTGGATGCCGACCTTGAGTGGCCGGCCCGTGGTCGTGGCTGTCATGACCGAAATGTAGCGGGCGCGACCGGGCGGCCGTTGACAAGGAACGCGCGAATCACGCACCCTGCCCACGACATGACGACCGCCCTCCCCACCACGCGCCAGAACCAAGGGCCCGAGCGGGCCACTTGACCTGACGCGCGCGCCCGTCACGGGCGCCGACCACCAGCCCGAGTGACGCCCCGGCACACGCCGAGGGCGTTTTTCTATGCTCGACATCCGAAAGGAGACCCTCGTGGATCCCGCGCTCCCCCTCCGCGGCTTCATCCTCGGCTTCACGATCGCGGCGGCCGTGGGCCCGATCAGCCTGCTCGTCATCCGCCGGACGCTCGCCGAGGGTCGGCTCTATGGGCTGGTCTCCGGCCTCGGCGTCGCGACCGCCGATGCGACGTACGGTGCCATCGCGGCGTTCGGGCTCAGCGCGATCACCGACGTCCTCGTCAACGCGCGGCAGGTCCTCGGCCTGGTCGGAGGCATCTTCCTGCTCTGGCTGGCCTGGCAGACGATCCGGGCGACCCCGACCGAGGCCGCGACGGTCACGACCCGGCGCGGTGGCTACGCAGGTGCATACCTGTCGATCCTCGGTCTCACCATGGCCAACCCGATGACGATCCTGTCGTTCGGCGCCCTGTTCGCCGGGCTGGGCGTCACGAGCGGCGCGACCGCTGACGCGGCTCTTGTCGTGCTCGGCGTGTTGCTCGGGTCGGCGACCTGGTGGGTCCTCCTGACGACGGTCATCGGGACCCTGCGGACGCGGGTCACGCCGCGCTGGATCCATCGGATCAACATCGTCTCGGGTGTCGTCATCGGGGCGTTCGCGATCGTGGCGATCGCATCGGTCGTCGTCGCGGCGCCGCGCTAGGCGGCCGAAGTCACTCGGGATCGGTCTCGATCGGCGTGTCGTTGACGTCCTCGGGGTCCGTCTCGGTCTCCGACCGTGGCGCCGCGGCGGGCGGCGCGGCGTCGGCGAACAGCGTCAGGTGCAACCCGGCCGGACCATCGAGCCGCGCGTTCATGGTCTGCCACGGCGTGGGCGTGGCCGGCGCGACGAGGTCGGCCCCGCCGGCGACGAGGATCTGTGAGGTAGCCTCCGAAATCCTCGACCTCGAAGGCGACCCGGAAGTGGCCGGCGACCCGCCGCCCGACCTCGACCCGATCGATGAACGCCGCCTGCGCCGGATCGGCGATCTCGAGCGTCGCCCGGCCCGCCTCGAGGATGACCACCCGACCATCCGCTGAAGCATAGGCCGCCCGTTCGGGCAGGCCGAGGACGTCGCGGTAGAAATGGACCGCGGCGTCATAGTCGTGGGCGGTCACGACAAGACGCATCTCGCGGACGGGGTTCGGGTCGAGATTCGGCGCGGGTTCACGCTCGTCGTCCATGCCATCTCCTCGGGCGGTCGAAGGCGCTCATCGTGACGGAACCGGACGGGGCACGGTTGCGTCCGACGCCCAGGTCCGACCATCATCGGGGCTCACCACCGAGGCTTTCGTGACCGACATCCGCCGCCTGCCAGCGCCTGCCGTTTCGCTCCTTGTCGCTGCCGCCCTGCTCGGCGCGGCCGCCTGTTCGCCTGCGGCGACCAGTGCCCCGTCCGTGCCGCCGAGTGCCATCGCGGGCGCGAGCGCGGCCTCGCTCCCATCTGCGACGGCACGTCCGACCGCGACAGCCAGGCCGACCACCCCGCCCGACGTCGCAGTCCAGACCGTGCTCGACGGTCTGGTCGCTCCGGTCGGGCTGGTGGCGATCCCGGGCGACGACGGGCATGTGCTGGTCCTGGAGCAGACGGGCCTGATCACGCGGCTCGATCCCACGGACGGCACGGCGACCCCGTTCCTCGACCTGCGCGACCGGGTCGTACCACTGCGCGCCGACTACGACGAGCGGGGTCTCCTCGGTCTGGCCTTCCACCCGGACTTCACGACCAACGGGCGCTTGTTCGTGTATTACGGCTCGCCGCTGCGCGACGGTGCGGCCGCCGGTCAGGATCACACCAACACGCTCAGCGAGTTCCACGCGGATCCGGCCGGAGCCAGCAGTGCCGACCCGACCTCCGAGCGAGTGATCCTCCAGTTCGAGCAGCCGCAGTTCAACCACAGCGGTGGCGGACTCGGCTTCGGACCGGACGGCATGCTGTATCTCGGCACCGGGGACGGCGGCGGCCAGGGTGACGCCAGCGAGGGCCATTCGGCGCAGGGCAATGCCCAGGACCTGGCCAAGCTCAACGGCAAGATCCTCCGCCTCGACGTGGACGGCAAGAAGCCCTACGCCGTCCCGTCGGACAACCCGTCGCTCGGCAAGGGCGCTCGGCCGGAGATCTACGCCTATGGCCTGCGCAACCCGTGGCGCCTGGGATGGGAACCCGCCGGCGATCGCCGGCTCATCGTCAGCGACGTCGGCTACGGGCGCTTCGAGGAGCTCGACGTCATCGTCCCGGGCGGCAACTACGGCTGGCGGATCCGCGAGGGCGCCCACTGCCTCGACATCGACGCGCCGCTGACCGACCCGGCGACGTGCGCCACGGCCGGTGCGGACGGCAAGCCGCTCATCGACCCGGTCGTCGAGTACACCCACCGGTCCGTCGGTGTCGCCGTGGTCGGTGGATTCGTCTACCGGGGCTCGGCGATCCCGGCCCTCCGCGACCGGTACGTCTTCGCCGACTTCTCGGCCGACCCGAACAACGACCTGTCCCTGCCGCGCGGGTCGCTGCTCGTCGCGGACCCGGCCGCGACCGACTCGACGTGGAGCTGGGACCGGCTCAAGGTGGCCGGCGGACCGTTGAACCGATTCGTGACCGGGATGGGCCAGGACAGCCAGGGCGAGCTGTACGTGCTGACCCGCACGACCCTCGGCCCGACCGGCACGACGGGTGAGGTCCTGAGACTGGTCGCGCCAGGCTCCTGACGGTCGACGATCAGGCGGCGTGGGGGACGGGCACCCCGCGCAGGTCCACCAAGGCGTCGACGACCCCGCCGTCGCAGTCCCCGAAGGTCACCGGCCGGCCCATCGACCCGAGGAGCGCGAGGATCGCGCCATTCCCGTAGCGGACCGACGCCACGAGGCGCTCGACGCCATGGGCCTGCGCCCAGACGATCGCCTCGGCCAGCATCGCCCGTCCGATGCCGTGGCGCTGCCAGGCGTCAGCGACGGCGATGGCCATCTCCGCTTCGCCCACGGTCGTCGGTTCGATGCAGACGTGGCCGATGATCACGGGCGGTCCGTCGCCACCGATCGCCTCGGCGACGAGTCCTTCACGGTGGTCGTGATCCGGACCGCACAGGTAGCGCGCGACGGATCCGCCGATGCCGCCGCCGGCGCCGTGGAACCTCGCCTCGAAACTGTCGGGCGACAGCGCCGCATAGAACCGGGTCAGGGCCGCCCCGTCTTCCGCGGTGATGGCCCGGATGAGATACGGCGGGCGTGCGGTCTCGTCGGTCATGCATGGAGTTCACACCCGGAGGTCACGGGCCGAGAGTCCCAAAGGTCACGAGGAACCCGGTCGGACGGCATGTAGAAGGGCGCGCGTCGGCGGTTAGGCTTTGCTCATGCACATCGTCTCAGCCGCCGAAGCCGCGGCCGTCATCCGTTCGGGCGATCAGATCTACCTCCACTGCGCCGCGGCGACGCCGTCGGTCCTGCTCGACAGCCTCGTCGCGCGGGCCGATGAGCTCCGCGACGTCTCGGTCGTCCACCTCCACACGGAGGGCCCCGGCCCGCACCTCGCGCCGGCGATGGAGGGGCATTTCCGCCATCGCGCCCTGTTCATCGGTCCGAATGCCCGCGCCGCCGTCAACGAGGGCCGGGCAGATTACGTCCCGGTCTTCCTGTCCGACGTGCCCCGCCTGTTCGAGAGTGGCGCGCTGCCCCTCGACGCGGTGTTCGTCAACGCGACGCCCCCGGACAAGCACGGGTTCTGCTCGCTCGGGACGAGCGTCGAAGCGATGCATGCGGCCATCCGGGCGGCCAGGACCGTCATCGTCCAGTTCAACCGGTCCATGCCGCGGACGCTCGGCGACAGCTTCATCCACGTCAGCGACATCGACCTGGCGGTCGAGGTCGATGTCCCTCCGTATGCCCACGCAACGCCGCCGATCGGCGACATCGAGCGACGGATCGGCGAGCATGTCGCCGAACTCGTCCCCGACCGCGCGACGCTCCAGCTCGGGATCGGCGCGATCCCGAGCGCCACGGCCCTGGCATTGATCGACAAGCACGACCTCGGCATCCACACGGAGATGTTCACGGACGCGGTCGTCGATCTCGTCGAGGCCGGCGTGGTGAACGGATCGGCCAAGGAGCGCAATCGGGGCAAGATCGTCACCGCGTTCATGATGGGCTCCCAGCGGCTGTACGACTTCGTCCACGACAACCCGATGGTCGAGATGCGGCCCGTCGACTTCACCAACGACACGCACGTCATCCGCTCGTTCAGCCGGATGGTCTCGATCAACTCCGCGATCGAGGTGGACCTGACCGGCCAGGTCGTCGCCGATTCGATCGGCCACGCCCTGTATTCCGGTGTGGGCGGCCAGATGGACTTCATCCGCGGGGCGGCGCTCGCCTCCGAGGGCCGGTCGATCATCGCCCTGCCATCGACGGCTGCCGGCGGCACGCTCTCCCGGCTCGTTCCGAGTCTCCGCGAGGGTGCCGGCGTCGTGACCACACGCGCCCACGTCCGGACGGTCGTGACTGAATGGGGCGTCGCCGAACTGTTCGGGCGGAGCCTGCGCGAGCGCGCCGAATCGCTCATCGAGATCGCCCATCCCGATTTCCGGGCGGACCTCCGACGCTCAGCGGGCCTCCTCCACCTTCGCTGACGAGCCGAGCGGCCTATCGACCAGGCGACCAACGGCGCTGGGCCGCGCGTGGATCCTCGGGCAGTCTGGGCGCGACAAGGAGGAACGCCGATGACCCGCATCGTGGTGACGATCCTGCTGATCGTCGCCTGGCACTTTCCCACCACATTCTTCGTCCCGCAGGAGACGCCGAACGACCACGGCTGGCTGATCTGGCCATTCGGCAAGGCGTCCACGCCGGTGGTCGACGCCTTCCAGGGCGTCATCGCGCCGAGCTCACCGACGGCCATCGGGTCGCCGACCCTCGCCATGGCCGCGGCCGGCATCGCGTCGCTGGCCTTCATCATCGCGATCGCCAGCCTGTGGGGCCTCGTCATCCCGAGCGAGTGGTGGCGACCGGCGGCCGTGATCGGCGCGGTCAGCTCGATCGTGCTGTTCGTGCTCTACCTGAGCCCGCTGTCGATCATCCCGCTGGTGGTCGACCTGGCCGTCCTGTGGGGCGTCCTCATCGCGAGCTGGACGCCGCAGACCCTCGCCGAGTGACCCGGCCGGACCGCCGTCAGTCGACCGAGTGTGTCTTGAGGCGCGCCACGTAGGCCGCGGCCTGCGCGCGTCGCTCGAGGTTGAGCTTGGCGAGGATCGAGCTGACGTAGTTCTTGACCGTCTTGTCGGACAGGAACACCTCGGTCGCGATCTCCTTGTTCGTCTTGCCCTCGGCGACGAGCGCGAGGATCTTGCGCTCCTGCGGCGTCAGCGCGCCGAGCTCGTCGGGCTCGTCCGAACTCGCGATGCGCCGCATCCGCTCGAGGACCTTGCCCGTGACGGCGGGATCGAGCAGCGATTCGCCACGCCCGACCGCCTCGAGCGCAGCGACGAGGTCGCGGGCACGGACCTGCTTGAGGAGGTAGCCGCTGGCGCCGGCCACGATGGCGGCGATCACCGCCTCCTCGTCCGGGTAGCTGGTCAGCATCACGACGCGCGTCTCGGGGAGTTCCGCGCGGATCTCGCGGCAGGCCTCGATGCCGGACCCATCGGGCAGCCGGACATCCATGATGATGAGATCCGGCTGGAAGCGGCGGGCGGCTTCGACGGCTTCAGCGACGGTCCCGGCCTCGGCGACGACCTGGAAACCCGGCCGTCGGTCAAGCATCGAGACGAGCCCCTGGCGGACGACCTCGTGGTCGTCGACGACGAGGAGCGTCAGGCGTCGGGTCGGTGCATCGGTCATGAGGCGCGGCTCCCATCCGTGTCGGGTTGATCGGGTGACCGGCTTTCGGCCGGCCGACGGATCTCGATCGTCGTCCCCGAGCGATCGCTGGCAAGGTCGATGGTCGCACCGATGGTCTCGATGCGCGAGCGCATGTTGACAAGGCCCTGGTGACCGAGGCTGACGCTCGTTGACGGGTCGAAGCCGTGGCCGTTGTCCTGGATCATCAGTCGAAGGGTTCCCTCGTCGTCGGTGCGGATCCACAGCATCGCGCGGGTGGCGCCGGAATGTCGGGCGATGTTGCTCAGCGCCTCGTTGACGATGCCCAGGAGATGGGCGGTCACGACCGGATCCGGCTCGCGGTCGATGACACCGGCCTGCAGCTCGACATCGATCAGCGAGTTGTGCCGGAATTCCTCGATGACCGCGACCAGGCCGTTCATGAGCGTCGTCCCGGACAGGAGCTCGGGCTGGAGCCCGAAGATGAAGTTCCGGATGTCCCGGATGGTGAGGTGGAGACTGTCGATCGCGCGTTCGACCCGTCGCTCGACCTCGTCGGGATCCTCGTGGACGAGTTCCGGCACATCCTCCAGGGACAGTCCGACTGCATAGATGCTCTGGATGATCCCGTCGTGGAGATCGCGGCTGATGCGCTCGCGTTCGTCGACGATCGCCAGGCGCTGGACCTGTTCGAGCAGACGGGCGTTCTCGATGGCGATGCCGGCGTGCAGGGCGAATGTCTCGACGACACGCTGGTCGTCCTCGGAGAATTCCAGTGCGCGCGCCTTGTCGGTGAGGTACAGGTTCCCGATCGATCGGCCTTTCACCGTGACGGGGACGCCGAGGAAGCTGTGCATCGGCGGATGATGCGGAGGGAAGCCGTGACGCCGAGGGTCCGTTGCGATGTCCGCGGTCCGGATGGAACGGTTCTCCTTGATGATCAGGCCGAGGAAGCCGTGTCCGCGAGGCAGGTCGCCGATCAACGCCCTCGTCGCCGCGTCGATCCCGGACGTGATGAACCATTCGATCGTGCCCTGCGCGTCGACGATGCCCAGTGCCGCGTAGCGCGCCTGCACGAGGGGTCGAACCTGGTCGACGATGACCTGCAGGACCTCGTCGACGGACTTCAGCCCGGCGATGGCCCGGGTCGCGACGTCGAGCGCGTCGACCACCTCAGCAGTCTTCGGGAGCGCCTCGTTCTCGGTCACGGGCGACACGGTAGCAGAGGGAAAACGCCGGGGTCCGGGTTCCCCTGGGCCGCTCGGCCCGCGGGTTCGGGCCTCTTGGCTCATGGCCGAACGGTCCTCGGTCGCCAACCTGATGCGATGGAAGCACACTCCGAGAACCCTCATCCGCGCATCCTGCTGGCGGTCGACCAGATGGGATCGTCGGATGGCGCCGCCGACGAGGCGATCCGACGGGCGAGCGCGGATGGTGCGGAACTCGTCGTCCTGAGCGTGGTCGAGACGCGCAACCTCCGGCTGCCCGGTGGGCATATCCGTCGAGTGGACCAGGAGCGCGATCGGCTCGCCGCCGGCGCGCAGCTCATCGTGCGCAAAGCGCGCGAGGCCGGTGTCCGGGCGACCTACCTGATCTGGGAGGGCGACCCAGCCGAGTCCATCCTCGAGGCATCGGCCTCGGAGGCGGCCGATGTCATCATGCTCGGCTCGCGACCCCGGACGAACCTCCGGCGGCTCATCCTCGGCAGCGTCTCATCCGAGGTCTCGAAACGCGCGACCTGCGAGGTGGTCGTCGTCCCGAGCTGATCCCGCTGCAAGGGACGTCCAGGCGATCCTGCGCTGAGCGTCAACAAGGCGATGATGTCCGCATCACACTTGGCTGTCGGGGACGAGGCCGAGGTGGAGGTCAGCGAGTCCGGCAGCAAGCCGACATAGGAGTCCACGATGCCTGAGGCACGCCACCAGGTGACCATCCGACGACCCCGCAGCGAGGTCTTCGCGTTCATCGCCGATGGGCTCAACGGGCCCAGATGGCGATCAGGGATCGTGGACATCGCCCTCGTCTCCGGGAGCGGCCTCGGCGCGACCTACAAACAAGGCGTCAAGGGTCCGGGTGGCCGCCGGATCGACGCCGACTACCGGGTCACCGCCTACGAGCCGGACGCCCGGTTGGCGTTCGCGGCGATCGCCGGTCCAGTACGTCCCGCGGGCGAGTACCTCCTGGACGAGGTCGACGGCGGCACGCGCCTGACCTTCGCTCTCCGGGCCGAGTTGCGAGGGATCAAGAAGTTGCTGATGGGTGGGGCGGTCCAGAACACGATGGACGCTGAGGTCGAGGCGACCGAGCGCCTCAAGGCCCTCCTGGAGTCGACGCCCGACTAGCCGTCGCCTCGACCGGACTGCCTGACGCCCTGCTCCGCGGAACAGCACGCGCAGCCACCCTCGACCGTTCCGACCACGGCCCCCGCGGCATCGCAACAAGGTCCGTCCAGGACCGAGAGATCGCGGCGAGGCCGCTCGAGATGCCCAGCCAGCCCTGCCAAGCGGGCGTCGAGCGCCTGCAGACCAGCGATCCGTGCGGTGATCTCGGCGCGCCGTTCCTCGATCAGGCGTGGCAACGCGGCGGTCGCGTCGGCGCAATGACCCGAGTGGCACCAGCCGGCGATCCGCGCGGCGTCCTCGAGCGGGACGTCGAGCCTGCGCAGGTCGATCAGGAGCCGCAGGTGCTCGACATCGGCATCGCTGTACTCCCGGTAGGCATTGTCCCGTCGACTGGCCCGGGGGAGCCAGCCCGAACGTTCGTAGAAGCGGACGGTGTCGGTCGCGACGCCGACCTCCTGGGCGAGTTCGCCGATCCTCATGCGTGAAGCAGACCTTGGAGTGACTCGAATGTCAAGAGGTCGCCTGCGCGTCGCCGCCCGGCATCCGCTCCGTCACCGGCAGTGAACCTGTGAGGGTCCGGGCGAGGCGTGCATGGGCGGCCTCTTTGTCGACGCGCAGCCTCTCAAGCGCGATCGTGTCCGCGGGTGGCGCACCCTGGTACGCCCAGCGAAGCCGGAGACGGGTCCCGCCGGCGGCGATCGGATCGAGGTCTGCCGCGACCGCGACCGGACCGAGGCCCGGCACGGTCAATCGCCACGCGACGCGGTCGTAGGGTTGCCAATCGACGATCTCCTCGAGCGTCGCCAGGCGACCGGTCACGCACTGCGCGACCGTTCCCACGCCCCGGCGCCCACTCGCGGACGACTCTTCGCTCCTGATCGGGCCTTCCCAGCGTGTCCGCAGGGCGGGTGACGTCAGGTGTGCCCAGACAGCCGCCGGCTCGGCGGCGAGGGTCGATTCGAGGCTGAACGCGAGGTCGGACGCGGCGATGTCGAGCCGGCGTTCGCCGCTGTCGGCCTGCCAGCGAGCCTCGAGATCCAGGGTGAAGGTGTCGACGTCGCCGAGATGCTCGATCGACTCCGTGCCGCGTCGGAGACCCAGCGCGTCGGGGTCGAGACCGAGGGCATCCACGGCAGCGGCGGTGAAGAGCGCGAAGCCGCTCGCCCGCGCCTCGGCCGCACCGGACCCCTTGAGCAACCGGTGGACGACGATGACATCAGGCCCGGCCAGTTCATCGCGGCCGGCGATGCGACTCAAGACGAATGCGCCGTGGTGGACGAAGATCTTGAGATCGAGCTTGGGAGCCAGCCGGCACGAGTTGCAGTCGCAGGTCGTCGCCTGATCGATGCTCCGCAGCCGGCGCCGGAATGCGAAGTACGACGCCTCGACCGCGTCGAGCAGCAGCGACCCATCGGCCCGCCCGTCCTCGACGAAGAGGAACGCCGCGTCGCCCTCGAGCTTGGCCAATCGGAAGGGCGGTTCCAGGCGGCCGACGATCGTCTCGAGGAGGTCCCCGGCGATCGCCGGCGCGTGCTCGATCTCGCTTCCGGACAGGTACGCGGTGTAGCCGGTCAGGTCGGCGATGACCAGGAAGCCGAAACCGGGTGTCGCAACCATGTCACGGACCGTAGACCTTGGAGTCGCTCCAATGTCAAGACCGATACGGCGCCGATGACTGGTCGGGGAGGCGGGACTCGAACCCGCGATCTCGTGCTCCCAAAGCACGTGCGTTACCAGGCTACGCTACTCCCCGCCGATTTCGTGCTCAGGAACCACATGTGCTTCCTGATTCGGCCCATCCGGGGGTGGCCTACGCCGCTCCAATCGCATATGCTGGTTGCCCGCTGGACGACCCGACTGCGACCCGAGACGCGAAGGCCACGACCCCGACAAGCCGCGAGCATCATACGGCCCCGCCCGATCTCGACACCCTCCTCGCATCGTGGCGGCGTCATCTGACCGCCCAGCGGATGAGCCCGGCGACGTTGGCCACCTACTCGGCAGCCGTGCGTGGCCTCGACGCCTTCCTGGGCGACCGGGTCATGCCGCGGGCCGCGACCCTGATCCATCGCGAGCACGTCGAGGCGTACATCACGAACCTCCTCGAGCGCTGGAAGCCCGCAACCGCCCACAACCGCTACCGGGCCCTCCGGTCGTTCTTCGGCTGGCTGGTCGAGGAGGGCGAGATCGGCGACAGCCCGATGGCCAGGATGAAGCCGCCGCGTCTGCCTGAGGAACCGCCCGCGGTCCTGCGCGAAGGTGACCTCCGACGGTTGCTCGAGGTCTGCGAGCGGGACAAGTCCGTCGCCGGCCGGCGTGACGACGCCGTCCTCCGCGTCCTCATCGACACGGGCGCCCGCCGCGGCGAGGTCCTCGGCCTGCAGCTCGTGGACGTGGATCTCGACCAGGGTCTTTTGCGGGTCGTTGGCAAAGGCAGCCGAACGCGCTTCGTCCCGGTCGGGGCACAGACGGTCCGCGCCCTCGACCGATACCTCCGCAGCCGATCGAAGCATCCGGCGGCGAGCAACCCCGACCTGTGGCTCGGGCGCAAGGGCGTCCTGCGCGAGTCTGGACTGGCCGAGCTCGTCCGCGACCGGGGGCGCGAGGCGGGCCTGACGATGCGCCTGCATCCCCACGCATTCCGGCACGCCTATGCCCACTCGATGCTCGCCGCCGGGATGCAGGAGACCGACCTGATGGCGGTGGTCGGCTGGAAGAGCCGGGACATGGTAGCCCGCTATGCGGCCTCGACGCGGGCCGAGCGCGCGATCGCGGCAGCCCGGAAGTTGAGCCCGGTGGACCGACTCGAGGGGCCCAAGAAGTGACGCTCGACCTGATTCCGACGACGTGTGATTGTGGCTTCGCGGGTCACCTCGTCGAAGGAGCGTTCTGCCCATCATGCGGCCTCGGACCCCCCACGACATCGGTCGAACGCGTCAATCGGGTGACGGGAAAGCGGGTGAAGCTACCGGCTGATCCTCTCGCGTTGCTGGAGCTGATGCCGAGCACGCGTCCAGCCAGCCAGAAGATTGTTGGCCGCCCGCCGGTCAGCGGAGTCGGTCGACGATTGAAGCCGGAGCCCGATGACCCGCGTGCTCGCGGGATCTCGATGCGCGAGATCCTGGACGCCTACTCCGCGCTCCGCGAGCAGGGCGCGCGTCGGCCCACCCGCGCCGCAGCCGCCGAGATGCTGGGATGCAGCGAGTCGACCATGAAGAGGGCGCAGGGGGACCTCGGTTGGATCGGCTGGCCGCCGCGCCAGCCGATGTCTGACCTTACGTGACCTTCCTGACCTCGAATTCTGACCTTCGTTGACCCTGGCTGACCTCCAAACTGACCTTCTCTGACCGGACAGGCCCGCAGCGTCAGCCGACGTGGTGGTCATCCACACGGGATCAGATCTCGGAAGTTACTCTCTCGACAAGTTGAGGGCCGCCCCCACCCGTTCCCGAGCGCGAGGCCTTCGGAACGAGCCTCGCGGCTCGTGTTCATCCGTCCAGTTGTGCAGCCCACTGCTCGCAGCTACTATCACGCCAGACGGTGACTCCGCCCCTCGTTGCCGCGAGGCGCAGCCGGAGGCCGAGACAGCCCAAGGCGGCCACCACGAACCGGGTTCGCGACTACCAGGCCCTCGAGCGCGAGTTCATCACCGGCACCATGAGCCTGCGCGAGCTGTGCCGTAGCCACGGCATCCGCGCCCATTCGGCACTCGTGACGCAAGCCCAGAAGGGCGGCTGGGCGGAGAAGCGCCGGACCTACCGATCGCGGGCTTCAGCGACATACATCCAGCACCATGCCGATCGCGCCGCTGCCCGCGAGGCCGAAGTGCGCGACGACGCCATCGAAGCCATCGACGAAGCGATCACAAAGTTCAGGGCCGACCTTCAGGCGACCGACCGAAAACTGATCGATGGCGTGTGGGTCGACGAGCCGCGCATTCGCGTCACGCCCCGTGACATCGCCATCCTGATCGACCGGCTCCAGATCCTCTTCGGCCGGCCCTCCACCATCAGCGAGGGACGCGAGTTCGTGGCCACGGTCGACTCCGCGGCAGTTCCGATCGACGCCCTCCAGAGCATCGTCGAATTGACTCGCGGGCTCGACTCCCCACGAGATGAGGGATCACCCTTGCCTCGATGGGATATCAACACTAAGTGACGATAGCGTGCGATCTCTGACCGGACGTTTCACCTGGCCGCGTCGGCGAGGAGTGCCAATACCCGCTGGGCGACCTTCTGTTTCATCTCGACCAGCGATTCCTCGCTGTAGAACGCGGCGTGTGGCGTCAGGACTACGTTCGGGAGCCCGATCAATGGGTCGTCTGCCGGGATCGGCTCGCGCTCGAGCACATCGAGAGCCGCCCCTGCCAGACGACTTGACCGCAGGGCGTCGACGAGGGCATCGTGGTCGACTAGGCCGCCCCGGCTGGTGTTGACCAGGATGGCCGTGGGACGCATCAGCGCCAGCGTTCGCGCGTCGATGAGATGGCGGGTCGAGGCATCGAGCGGAGCATGGATGCTGACGATGTCGCTCGTCGCAAGCAGGTCGTCGAGTTCGACGACCTGCACATCCGAGGCGCGTGGTCCCCGCGGATCCGAGCCGACCACCGTGTAGCCGAGCGCCCGCGCACGCCGTGCGAACGCCGAACCGATCCGACCGAGCCCGACCACGCCCACCTGCTGGCTCGATGGGCGGCGAACGCGCCCCGCCAGGCGGAAGTCCCAGATGCCGGCCTGGACTCCTCGGTCGAGCGGGACGATCCCACGGGTCAGGGCCAGGATCAGTCCCAGGGCATGGTCGGCGACTTCGTCCGTGCAGTAGTCCGGCACGTTGACGACCCGAATGTGCAGCGACGCGGCGGTTTCGAGGTCGATCGTATCGAGTCCGACACCGTACCGGCCCACGACCCGACAGGCCGGCAGGGCGCGCAACACCTCCCCGGTGATGGGTGCGTACTGGACGATCAGTCCAGCCGCCGCGCTGGTCGTGCCCGCCGCGATGACGTCGGCCGCGGTGCGGCAGTCGGCAACCTCGAGCCGGAACCCGGCTGCCTCGACCATGGCCCGTTCGATCTCGGTCGATGGATGGTCGCAATCGGTGATGAGGATCGTGCCCGCCGCTGTCATCGCCCGGCGCCGGTCGTCGGGTCGAGGAACGCCTTGATGATCGTCCGCTCGCGGACAGCCTCGAACGCGGCCTCCCAGTCGCCGAGCGGGAAGACGGTGCTCATGCCTTCGAGCTGCGGGGTTCGCTCGAGGATCGTGATCGCCGGCGCCCACGCCGTGCCGTTCGAACTCATCGAGAAGGTCGCCTCGACGGCCCGCGAGACGGCCAGATCCCATGGGACCCCCACGACCGGCTGGCCGCTCATCCCCACAGCCGCGAACCTACCTCGGCGCCGGACCGCTCTGAGCGCGAGGTCGATCGCCTCGGCCGTTCCGGTCGCGTCGATGACCAGGTCTGCCCCGCGGCCGGCGGTCTGGTCCTGTATGAGCTCGACCGCTGAGTCGTCCAGGACCGTCAGAGCTCCGATGGTCCCTGCGAACCGGAGGCGGTCCGAATCTCGCCGGCCGGCCACCACGACGGTCGCGGCACCCATCGCGAGCGCACCGGCCGCGAGCAGGATGCCGATCGGCCCGGGGCCCACGATAAGGACGACGTCGCCGGCCTGGACGCCGGCCCGCGCGAGGGCGGTGACCGACACGGCCATCGGCTCGGCCAGGGCCGCGACTCGGTCGGGCAACCCGGCCGGGACACGGTGGAGGAGATGCACAGGCATCGTCAGCCGGTCGGCGAACGCGCCGTCGATCCCCCAGCCGGGCGAACGCTTGCTGGCACACAGCTCCGCGAAGCCACGGCGGCACAGGTGGCAGGTGCCGCAGGCCAGGGAGTGCGGTTCGCTGACCACTCGTGCTCCAAGCCAAGCCGGATCGACGCCGCCACCGAGCTCGACAACGGTCCCCGTGAACTCGTGGCCGAGGGTGACCGGCGGCCAGTACGGGAACTCGTCCTGGACGATGTGCAGATCGGTCCCGCAGATCCCAGCGTACCGGACGGCGATCTTCACCCAGCCGGCCACTGCCTCGGGTTCCGGCCGTTCCTCTAACGCGAGGTGGCCGACACCGCGGGTCGTCTTGACCAGGGCGCGCATCAACGCCCACCCGTCGCGACGAGGTACTTGACTCCTTCACCCGCGCGCAACCGCGCAAACGCCGCCGGCGCCTCATCGAGCCCAACGACTTCGCTGATCAGCGGTCTGAACGCCGCCGGGCCGTCCGCCAGCATCCGGAGTGCCGCGTCGATGTCGGCCGGCTGGTAGACCCGATTGCCGAGCACTGTCAGTTCCTTGAAGAGGATGGCCTGGAGGTCGAGCTCGACGGGCCGCGCGTAGGTGCCGACGAGGCCGATGCGCCCGGCCGGCCGGACGAGCCGAGGCAAGAGTGCGGCAACAGCTGGCACCGCGGCAGCGTCGAACGCGACGTCAGCCAGGCGGCCCGACGTGTGCCGCTCGAGGTCGCCGAACGGATCCACCGTGTCAAGCGTGTCGAAACCGAGCGACTCGGCGAACGTCCGCCGGGCCGGGGCAGTCTCGCCGATGAGGATCGTAGCCGCCCCGACGTGTCGCGCTGCGAACGCCAGCAGGAGCCCGATCGGTCCTGCGCCCATGATCACGATCGTGTCGCCAACGCCGACGTGAGCGCGACGGGTTGCGTGGACGGCGACCCCCAGCGGTTCTGCAAGGGCGGCCACCACCGGATCGAGTCCGGCCGGCACCACGTGCACCCGCTCCGAGTCCACGACGACCCGCCCACTCAGCCCGCCATCCCGATCGATGCCGATCAGGCGCAGGTTGGCGCATACGTGTCGCTCGCCGAGGCGGCAGGCCGAGCAGTCGCCGCAGGCGATGAGCGGATCGACCACGACCGCGCGCCCTGCCAGTTGCCCCGCCGTCGCTCGCCCGACCAGTTCATGTCCGAGGACCAGGGGGAAACGAGCCCGGGGATGGGAGCCTTCGACGATGTGCAGGTCCGTCCCACACAGGCCCACGAGATCGACGTCGATGGCGACTGCGTCGCCGGTAGACTCCGCCGGCGGTCGAAGTTCCACGACGAAGCTGTCGACGCCGGTGAGGACGAGAGCCGGCCGGTTCATCGGCGGACCCGGGCGCCGGCACCTGCCATGAGCGCCTCTACCTCGGCTTGCGTCGCCATCGACGTGTCGCCCGGGGTCGTCATCGCCAGGGCGCCGTGCGCGGCTCCGTATTCGACGGCGACCTGCGGCGGATGGCCGGCGAGCCAGCCGTGGATGAGGCCCGATGCAAATGAGTCGCCACCGCCGATGCGATCGAGGATATCGAGATCGCGCCGGGTGGTCGCTGGGTAGACGACCCCATCCGACCAGAGCAGGGCACCCCAGTCGTTGCGATTGGCCGTCCGAGCGACCCGAAGGGTGACCGCGATCGCCTTCAGGTTCGGGAAACGCGTCGCGGCGACCGCGAGCATCGCCGCGTAGGCCTCCGACTCGAGCTGGTCGAACGACCCGTCCGTGCCTGCGACGTCGAGGCCGAGCGCGGCGACGAAGTCCTCCTCGTTGCCGATGAGCACATCGACCGATGCGACGATCGCGGCAAGGACCCGCTGGGCGGCGGGACCACCGCCTCGGCCGCGCCACAACGAGTCGCGGTAGTTGAGGTCGAATGAGACGACCGTGCCGTGCCGGTGCGCCGCCTCGATCGCCGCCGCGATCACGCCCGGGGTGGTGTCCGAAAGTGCCGCGAAGATCCCGCCCGTATGGAACCAGCGCGCGCCTTCAGCGCCGAAGATCGCCTCCCAATCCACGTCCTCGGCGGTCAGCTGGGACGCCGCCGTGTTGGCCCGGTCCGAGCTTCCGACCGCCGCGCGCACGCCAAAGCCGCGCTCCGTGAAGTTCAGGCCGTTGCGGACCGTGCGGCCGATCCCGTCGTACGGGACCCAGCGGATGTGCGAGCGATCCACGCCGCCCTGTCGGATGAGATCTTCGATCAACCGGCCGACCGGGTTGTCTGCGAAGGCCGTCACGATGGTGGTCGACGCGCCGAAGCAGCGACTCAGGCCACGGGCGACGTTGTATTCGCCGCCGCCTTCCCACGCCCTGAACTGACGGGCGCTCTGGATCCGCTCGTCACCCGGATCCAGGCGCAGCATCACTTCGCCCAATGCCACAAGGTCCCACCGCGAGTCCGACGGCGGACGCACTGTCAATGCCATCAGGGCGCCGGAGGGCGCACGGTCCGGACGACCTCACTCGCCTCGTGGGCCAGCCGACCGACCGCAGCCCAGTCTCGTTCGAGAAGCAGCCCCGGACGGACCATCCAGCTGCCACCCACCGCCAAGACCGATGGCACCCCGAGATACGCTGCCAGGTCCGCGGCCTCGATCCCGCCGGTCGGCACGAAACGCAGCTCCGGGAACGGGCCGCCCAACGTGCGCAGATATGCCGGCCCGCCCGCCGATGACGCGGGGAAGAGCTTCACGACAGACAGGCCGAGGTCCATCGCCTGGATCACCTCCGTGGGCGTGAAGACTCCGGGCAGGACCGGTGTGCCTCCGCCCTGACACGCCCGAACCACGTCTACCTGCAGACCGGGGCTCACGATGAACTCCGCGCCTGCCGCGAGGGCCTCGTCGAGCTGGGCCCGCGAAATGACGGTTCCCGCCCCGACCAGCACGTCGGGAACCTCGGTCCGGATCGCGCGGATCGATTCCGCGGCGGCGGCGGATCGGAAGGTGATCTCGATACATGCCAGGCCTGCGTCCCGTAGCGCGCGGGTGAGCGCCGGCGCATCCTCCGCCCGCTCGATCCGGACGACCGGGACGACTCCGCTGGCGGCGATCCGCTCGAGCACGTTCAAGCCCGGACAGCCCCGGCTTCGCGCATCGCAAGCCAGGCACTGCCGTCCGGGTACGCGTAGGCGGCCCGCGAGGCGGATCTCATCTCGATCGAGTAGCCGGGCGCGGCCGGCGCCTGGTAGCGCCCCGAGACGACGACGACCGGGTCGACGAAGTGCTCGTGGAGGTGATCGACGTACTCGACGACGCGATCCGCGAGCGATGCGCTGATCGCGATGTAGTCGATGATCGCTAGGTGCTGGACGTACTCGCACAGGCCCACGCCACCGGCGTGGGGACATACCGGCACGCCGAACTTGGCCGCCAGCAAGAGCACCGCCAGCACCTCGTTCACGCCGCCCAGGCGACAGGCGTCCACCTGGCAGAACGCGATCGCCTCGGCCTGCAGGAGTTGCTTGAACATCACCCGATTGTGGCAGTGCTCGCCGGTCGCGACGCCGATGCCATACGGGGCGAGCGCGCGGGCGATCCGGGCATGGCCGAGGATGTCGTCCGGGCTGGTCGGCTCCTCGATCCACCATGGCTGGAATGGTGCGAGGCGCTCCATCCAGGCGATCGCCTGGTCGACGTCCCAGACCTGGTTGGCGTCTACCATGAGGATCCGGTCCGGTCCGATCTCGTCGCGCAGGATCCGCGCCCGCCGGATGTCCTCTTCGAGATCACGCCCGACCTTGATCTTGAAATGCGTCCAGCCCGCCGCGACTCCCTCCCGGGCCAGCCGACGGACCTTGTCGTCGGGGTAGCCGAGCCAGCCGGTCGAGGTGGTGTAGGCCGGGTAGCCCGTTGCAAGCATCTCGGCCTCGCGGGCCGCCTTGGTCGGTTCGTTGCGGCGCAGGATGTCGAGGGCCTCGGCGGGTGTCAGGGCATCGGTGATGTAGCGGAACGGGATGCACCGGACGAGCTCCTCCGGGGTCATGTCGACGATGACCTTCCAGAGCGGCTTGCCCTCGGTCTTGGCATATAGGTCCCACACGGCGTTGACGATGGCGGCGGTGGCGAGGTGGATGACACCCTTTTCGGGCCCGACCCAGCGGAGCTGGCTGTCGCCCACGATGTGCGACCAGAAGGCACCGAGATCCGCCGTGAACGACTCGAGGGTCCGACCGACGACGAGCGGGGCGAGGGCCTCGATCGCCGCGACACAGAGCTCGTTGCCGCGGCCGCTCGTGAATGTCAGCCCGTGACCCTCGAGGCCGTCCGGGTGATCGGTCTCGAGGACGACATAGGCCGCCGAATAATCGGGCTCGAGGTTCATCGCGTCGGACCCGTCAAGCGCCAGTGAGGTAGGAAACCGGATGTCCGATGCGATGACCGCCGTGATGGTGACCGGCACGTGCTTCTCCGTGGGATGGATGAGGGGGCCTGTCCGCCTCGGCCCGGAGGAGGCCAGCCGAGGCGGACAGGCGTTGGTGGGCTAGGGTTTCACGGGAGCACGTGGCCCGGCACTCACCGGTAGTGCCGGGCCCTTCGGATGCCCTTTGAGCCGGCGTCCGAAGCGTGCTCCCATGCGGAAGGAGTTACTGCCAGGCTGACGTGAAGTTGGCCGCGTTGTCCTTCGTCACGAGCGTGGTGCCTGTGTCGATGGCCTTCACGTAGTTCTCGCCCTTGAGCGACTTGACTGCCGCCTCGACGCCGAGGTTCGTCATCTTGAACGGCGACTGCGCCATCGTGGCTGTGGTCTTGCCTGCCGCGATGAGCTTGGCCATTTCCGGATCACCGTCGTAGCCGAAGATCAGCAGCGGGTGCTGCTTGGACTCCGCGACCGTCGCGGCACCCATCGCCGGGGCGTCGCACGCCGAGTAGATCGCTGTGAGGTTCGGGTACTTGGTGAGCAGGTCCTGCGTCACCGAGGCGCCGGTCTTGGTGCTCACACAGGGTCTGCTGACCCCCGATCACGACCTTGACGCCAGTACCTTCGAGCGCTGCCTTGACACCGTCGATGCGCTGGTCGAGGTTCGGCACGCCACGCACGGCTTCGAGCAGGCCGATGGTGTCGCCCGACTTCAGCTGGCTCTTGATGTACGCGCCGGCAGCCTCGCCGCCCTTGACGTTGTTCGTAGCCGCAACCGCATCCGGCACGACACCGGGGATCGTGTTGTCGACGAAGACGATCCGGACGCCTGCCTTCTGAGCCTCATTGAGGGCATCGGTGACGCCAACGCCCATCGGGGAGACCACGATCGCCTGGGCGCCCTTGGTGACAGCGTCCTGGATCTGCGCGATCTGGCAGGGCGTGTCGTCGTTGGTCTTGCACGCGTTGGTCGTGAGCTCGATGTCGTTCGGGTGATCGGTCTCATACTTCTTGGCGCCCGCGATCATGGCATCCCAGAAACCGCCCGTGGCCTTGGTGAGAAGAGTGACCTTGATCTTCTCGTTCGCGGCGCTCGCGGACGGCGCCGCGGACGGCGCCGCGGACGGCGCCGCGGATGGCGCGGCCGCGGACGGCGCCGCGGTCCCCCCGCCGCTGCTGCTGCACGCGGTGATGAGCATCGCCGCCGCTCCGAGCACGACGAACGCCTTCAGTCGAGTCGACATGTGTGTTGCTCCTTCTTGTCGGATCTTCCTTGTCGGATCTGCCGCACGTGCCGTGCGTCCAGGTGGTGAAGCTTCAAATCGGTGGTGCTCCCTCCGGCCCCGACGATCCAGGACACGAGTTGCTGTTGGTTGTCCGCGGTCGCCGGCGCCTCGCCGATCTTGCGGCCGCGGCGCATGACCATCGCCCGGTCCGCGACCGCCATCACGTGATCCATGCTGTGAGAGATCAAGATGACCGCGACGCCGGAGGTTCGGAGCCGATCGACCAGCTCCAGGACCCGCGCCGACTCCCGAAGCCCGAGGGCGGCAGTCGGCTCGTCGAGGATGACGAGCTTCGAGGAGAACGCCACGGCTCGCGCGACCGCCACCGCCTGGCGTTGGCCCCCCGACATCAGGGCCACGTCAGCATCGAAGTCAGGGAGCCGGATCTGCAAACGGTCGAGAAGGTCCTTTGTACGGGTGGACATCTCCTTCTGCTTCATCCACTGGAGACCGCGCGGCAGCCAGGACGGCCCCGCCAGTTCGCGGCCGGCGAAGAAGTTCGCCGTCGGGTTGAGGTTGTCGAACAGGGCCAGGTCTTGGTAGACGGTCTCGATCCCATTTGATCTGGCATCGGCCGCCGAGTTGATCTGCACGGGGGCCCCGTCGATCTGGATCTCGCCTCGGTCGAGTTTGTGGACGCCGCTGATGCACTTGATGAGGGTCGACTTGCCGGCGCCGTTGTCGCCGAGCAGGGCGAGAACCTCACCGGCGCGGACCTCGAGGTCGACGCCCTCGAGTGCAACCACGGCCCCGAAGGTCTTGGTGGCATCACGAACGCTCAGGACGGGTTCCACGTCGGAGGGCACCGCGACGTGAACGGCGTCAGTCATGCGAGCCTCGCCTGCATGCTTCGGAACCGGTTCTCGACGAGGGCCCGCAAGACGTCGAGCTCGACCGCGACGAGGACGACCACTCCCACCGCGATGTACTGGAAGTTCGGGTCGAGACCGAGCAGGTTGAGGCCGTTGTGCATGACCCCGAGGATCAACGCACCTGTCAGGGCGTTCAAGACACCGCCACGGCCGCCCAGGAAGCTGCCGCCGCCGATGATCACCGCGGCGATGGCGCTGAGCTCCAAGCCCTGCCCGGTGAACGGCGAGCCGGCGTCAGCGGTTCCGACGAAGAGCATGCCGCCGATGGCCGCGGACAGCCCGCTCATGACGTAGACCGAGATCAACGTCCCGTTCATCGGCACGCCCGTGCGGACCGCGGCTTCGGGGCTGCCACCGACGGCGTAGATCCATCGTCCCCAGACCAGCTTGTGCAAGATGACGGCACAGACGACCGCGAAGACGATCACCACGAGCGTGGCGAAGGGGAACCATCCGATGTTGCCCGCGCCCGGGATCCCAGCGATACGTCCGCCGCCGAGCAGGTGGACGATCGGCGGGGAGCCCAGGACGGTGGAGCCACCGGCGATGTAGAGGGCGAGGCCGGCGCAGATGCTCAAGGTGGCGAGGGTGGCGATGAAGGGATGCGGCAGACGCCCCCACACCAGCAGCAGCCCGTTGACCAGACCGACGGACAACCCCGTCAGCAAGGTGACCGCGATGGCCAGCTCCGCCGAGTGGGTGTCGCGGTAGACGACAGTCACCATGACGCAGCACAACGAGACGTTCGAGCCGATCGACAGGTCGATGCCCCGGGTCAGGATCACGAGGAGCTGGCCCAAGGCGATGATGCAGACACCGCCGGACTGCTCGAGGACGTTGCCGACGTTCCCGAACGTCATGAAGACGTGGCCCTCGGTAGCCGCCCAGAGGAACAGCATCATCAGCGCCAGGACGAATAGCGGCCCCGCCTTCAGCGCCAGCAGGACTCCCTTGATCGCGCGCGACGATCGGTCGTTGGCCGTATCCGGACCCCTCCCGATCTCAGGCGTTGGTGCGACGTCGGCGACGTCGGCAGCAAGGCGAGTCACAGACTCGTCGTCGAGCACGTCGCGCCCTCCCTTGTCCTCCATCGTCGGGACTATGCCAGCCCGCAATCCTATTGTCTATAGGATAGAGATGATTGGGATGCTGTATCGTAGCCGTCGAGTACTCGACACGCGAAGGCCGAGATGGACCGTCATCAAATCGAAGCAATCCATGAGTCCGCCGCAGGACAGCGCCTGGCCCAACGGCAACCGCTGCCCGGCTCGGTCTACGAGATCGTCACCGACTTGCTCATGACCCACGCGTTCGAACCCGGCGCCAGGCTCAACATCGAAGAGCTCGCCCGCACCCTCGGCGTGTCGCCGACACCGGTGCGCGAGGCCTTGGCACGCGTCGAGGCCGACGGTTTGATCGTGAAGCACCCAGGGCGCAGCTATACGGTGGCGCCCCTCATGGGGATCGAGCAGATGCGCGAGCTCATCGAGCTGCGGCTGCTCGTGGAACCCGCATTGGCCGCCAAGGCCGCTGCGCAGGCGGAGCCGAACGAGATCAAGGAGCTGCGCCGCGCTGCCCGGGCCGGTGGAGCCGGCGGCGAGATCACGGCTGCGGCGAACCGGTTGGACATGGTCTATGACGCGACCTTCCACGCGATGGTCGCCGACCTCGCGGGCAACCAGATGATCAGCGACATGCTGACCCGACTGCGCAGCCACCTGCACACCTTCCGGCTCTACTACCACGCGGGCCTTCATTCGGTGACGAAGAACGAGCACCTCGCGGTGGTCGAAGCGATCGCCAAGCACGACCCGGATGGCGCCGAGGAAGCGATGCGCGCCCACCTGGTGTCAGCACTGGAGCGGCTCGAGACCTTTGTCGACGGTGGGAGCGCGAACGCAGAAGCCAGGCAGATCCCGAAGTTCACCGCTGGGAGCGTCAAGGAGTGACCCGGGCAGTGAACGACGACAGGAGTGGGGCGATGTTGGCCGGTTCCGACCGCGTGTTGTTCGGTGCGGCTTACTACCACGAGTACCAACCGTATGACCGGCTGGATGTCGATCTCGATCTCATGCAGGAGGCGCACTTCTCGGTCATCCGAGTCGGTGAGTCGGTCTGGTCGACCTGGGAACCGGAGAACGGCCAGTTCGATCTGGACTGGCTCGAGCCGGTTCTCGACGGTGCCGCGCGGCGGGGCATCTCCGTCATCCTTGGCACGCCCACGTATGCCGTGCCGCCGTGGTTGGCCCGGCTGTATCCGGAAATCGCCGGCGAACGATCCACGGGCGAACGGATCCCTTGGGGGGCTCGGCAGGAAGTCGATTTCACGCACCCAGCCTTCCTCTTCCATGCCGACCGGGTGATCCGCAAGATCCTTCGTCGCTATGCGGGGCATCCCGCCGTCGTCGGCTTCCAAGTCGACAACGAACCCGGCTTGCATCTCCTTCACAACCGCGGCGTCTTCCAACGCTTCGTGGACGACCTGCGTCATCGTTACGGCGACGTAGACAGCCTCAACCGTGAGTGGGGCCTCGTCTACTGGTCGCACCGACTCTCGACCTGGGACGATCTTTGGGCACCCGATGGCAACACGCAGCCCCAGTACGACGTCGCCTGGCGTCGCTTCCAGGCCGCGCAGACCACCCGGTTCATCAACTGGCAGGCCGACATCGTCCGGGAGTACTCCTCCCCCGGACAGTTCGTCACGACCTGCATCGCCTACGACCGGCCCGCCGTCGACGACGATCTGGTCACTGATGCCCTCGACACCACTGGGGGGAACCTCTACTACGCCATGCAGGACGGGCTACAGCTCCCGGACGACGGCTCCGGACCGCACGAGAAGTGGGCCACCACCGGAACGTGGGCGCTGTACTTCTCCGCAGACCGGATGTACTCCTCACGCCAAGAGGGCTTCCTCGTCACCGAAACCAATGCCATGCACATCGGTCCTCCCTGGGACAACCGCCCTGCCTTCGACGGCCAGTGGCGCCAGGTCGCATGGGCGCTGGTCGCTCGTGGAGCGCGGATGGTCGAGTACTGGCACTGGCACACGCTGCACTTCGGTACCGAAACCTCCTGGGGCGGGGTCCTTCCCCACGCGGGTCACCCAGGCCGAACCTACGACGAGCTCCGCCAGGTCGGTGACGAGTTCCGGCGCGCGGGACCGCTGGTGGCGGGATGTCGACCCGACGCAGAAGTCGCCTTCCTGTATTCGCTCCCGAACCGCTGGCTCATGCAGAAATACCCGCCGTTGGCGGCAGCGGGAGGCGGACCCGATGCCCGGGCGTACGACGGGATCTTCGCCCCCTTCTACCGCGGCGCTTTCGACGCCGGACTCTCGGCCCGGATCCTGCATTCCCGGCAGGCGACCACCACCCATCCGGCCGAGTTCGCCGCCAGTCATCCGCTCCTCGTCGTGCCCGGCCACTACATGAGCCCGGACGACCTACTCGACTGGCTGGCGGACTACGCGGCCGCGGGAGGGCATCTCGTCATCGGCCCACGGACCGGATACGCGGATCACGAGGCGCGCGCTCGGACCGAGACGGTTCCCGGCCGCCTGGCACAGGCTTCAGGCGTCCACTACGACGAGTTCAGCAACCTGAAGACCATGATTCCTGTTCTTCCTGCCGACGGGGCCACGATCAAGCTCGACGCGGCTATGGCGACGCGATGGTGTGACGGACTGCTCGTAGACGACGCGCAGGTCGTCGCGACATACGAACACCCGCACTTCAGTCGATGGCCGGCGATGACCACGCGTGACCACGAGAGGGGTCGCGTCACATGCGTCGGCACCATCCCCGACTCGAGCTTTGCCAAGTCGCTCTTCCAGTGGCTAGCGACCGACATCGTTCAACCCTGGTGCGAGCTGCCGGCCACGATGACCTCGACCGGCGCAGCGGCCGTCGACGGAACCAGGCTCCGATTCCTGCACAACTGGTCCTGGGATCCCGCCTCAGTATCCGTGCCCACCGAGGTGCACGACATTCTGACTGGGGAAACGTTCCACACCCAAGATCACGTCCAACTCGGGCCCTGGGATGTTCGGGTGCTTGCAGTGAGACAACCGTGACCGCCGACGGTCGGGCCGCCGCGGTCGGCGTCGGCACGGTGCGCGAACGGGACTGGCTGTTTGACGGCCATGCGCGGATCGCCGAGAGGCTCTCGATGACTGACCCGTTGCCCACGAATTGGATCCGCAGACTGGGCAATACCTCCGTTTCGACCTCGGCGATCATCGCGGGTGCTTCCCCCCTTGGGACCATGCTGTCGTTGTACGGCTACGCGGTCGCGGAGGCCGATGCCATCGATCTCGTCCAACAGGTACTGAAGAGTCCGATTCGGGCCTTCGATACCTCCAACGCTTACAGCGAAGGCGAGAGCGAGCGCCGGATCGGCCTCGGCATTGCTGCCGCGGGGGGACTGCCAGCGGACTTTACGGTGATCACCAAAGTGGACGCACGGCACGGTGACTACTCCGGTGATCGGGTGCGACGTTCGCTTGATGAGAGTCAGGAGCGGCTCGGGCTTGGTGTCCTTCCGTTGCTGTTCTTGCACGATCCGGAACACCACGACTTCGCCACGATCACGCAGGCAGGAGGAGCGGTTGACACGCTGGTTGCTCTAAAGGACGAAGGCCGGGTGCAACACATCGGCATCGCGGCAGGCAATGTTCACGTTGTTTCACGCTACCTCGACCTGGGCGTCTTCGAGGTTCTCCTCACCCACAATCGTTGGACCCTTGTCGATCGCAGCGCGGACGAGCTGATCGACCAGGCAACCGCGGCCGGCATGGGGGTGCTGAACGCCGCGATCTACGGCGGAGGTGTCCTCGCCAACCCAACTGGGTCGTCTAGGTACTGCTATACCGAGGCACCCAAGCTCGTCCTCGATGCCGTCGCTGCCATGAACGACGCCTGCTTGAGACACGGCACTGATCTAGCCACGGCAGCCCTGCAATTCTCGATGCGTGATCCCCGCGTGCACTCAACCGTTGTCGGTTTCACGAAACCTAGCCGGATCTCGACGCTCATGGCATCAGCCGCCGTCGAGCTGCCGCCTGACCTGTGGATCGAGCTCGAGACCTTGGTACCACCCAAGTCATGCTGGCTCGACTTCCAAGCGAAAGGCTAAGCCAGTTTCCTGGTCAACAACGCCGGAATCGCTCTAGAGAAGGACGCGCTCGACGTCTCCATCGAGGAGTGGGATGTCGACCGGCCCGAGCGTCTCCTCGATCAGCTCAATGGCCGCGCTCGAGCAGCGCCGGTCCAGCGACGCGGCCGTTGGCAGCCCGCCGGAGCCGTGATAGAACTCGGACGATGTCCGCCAGGGCTGTCGCCCGGGATCACGCGGCGCCCGCGCCGCCCGGCTCGGACCCGCGGATCGCGTCGCCCGCCCATCCCACCGTTAGAACGGAGACCGCGTCCCGCATGCCGACTGCCCCATCGAAGCTCGCCATCGTCGTCCGCGGGGGCTGGGACGGCCACGCGCCCATCGAGGCGACGGACCTGTTCATCCCGCACCTCGAGGCGAACGGCTACGAGGTCCGGATCTTCGACTCGCCGGCGCCGTACGCCGATCCGGACCTGATGGCGCGGACCGACCTGATCATGCAGTGCAACACCATGGCGACGATCGCCCGCGACGAGCTTGCGGGCCTGCGAGCGGCGATCGCCAACGGGACCGGCATGGCGGGCTGGCATGGCGGGATCGCCAATTCGTATCGCAACTCGTCCGACTACTTCCAGCTCATCGGCGCCCAGTTCGCGTGCCATCCGGGCAAGGACCCGGCGACGATCACCGGCGACGGACCCGAGAACAACTACGTGCCGTACACGGTCAACCTGCTGCCGGCCGCGGCCGACCACCCCATCACCCGGGGCCTCGCGGACTTCGACCTGGTCACCGAGCAGTACTGGGTGCTCTGGGACCGCTATCTCGACGTCCTCGCGACGACGACCCAGAAGGTCCGGCCGTGGGATGAGTGGCACCGCGAGATCACCTCGCCCGCCATCTGGACGCGGCGCTGGGGCAAGGGCCGGATCTTCGTCTGCACCCCCGGCCATAGCCTCGACGTCCTCGCCCATCCGACCGTCCACACCGTCATTGAGCGGGGGCTGCTGTGGGCCGGCCGGTGAGGATCGGGATGATCGGTTGCGGCGCGATCGCCCGGCAGTACCTCGACACCGCCCGCCGGCTCGACGCGATCGAGATCGTGGCGGCGGCGGATCGCGTCCCGGCCCGCGCCACCGCGGTCGAGGCGGCCGAGGGCATCCCCGCGATGCCGGTCGCCGACCTCCTCGCGAATGCCGAGGTGGATGTCGTCCTGAACCTCACGATCCCGGCCGCCCACGCCGCCATCGCCCTCCAGGCGATTGCCGCGGGCAAGGCGGTCTACGGCGAGAAGCCGCTGGCAGCGACGACAGCGAAGGCGCGCTCGATCCTCGAGGCTGCCGGGGCGGCCGGCGTGCAGGTCGGCTGCGCGCCCGACACGGTCCTGGGAACGGGGATCCAGACGGCGCGGAAGGCCGTCGACGACGGACGGATCGGGGCCCCGATCGCGGCGACCGCGACCATGGTCACGCCCGGCCATGAGCGCTGGCACCCCGATCCCGACTTCTACTACCAGCCCGGCGGCGGCCCGCTTCTGGACATGGGGCCGTACTACGTGACCGCCCTCGTCACGATCCTCGGCCCGGTCGTTGCCGCCATCGGCGCCGCGAGCCGCACGCGCGGGACGCGGACGATCCGCTCGGGCGCGCGCGCCGGCGAGACGGTCCCGGTCGCCGTCGACAGCCACGTGACGGGCGCCCTGATCCACGAGTCGGGCGCGATCTCGACGCTCGTCATGAGCTTCGACGCGGTCGCCTCCAGGGCGTCGCGGATCGAGATCCACGGGGAGCTGGGGTCGCTCATCGCGCCGGACCCGAACCTGTTCCGCGGCGACGTCGAGCTGCGCGAGCTCGACGGGACCGGCTGGGTCACGCTCCCGATCAGCGCCGGGTACGAGCGCAGCTCGCGCGGCTACGGGATCGCGGACCTGGCGGCGACCCCCGCCGGAGAGGAGCCGCGCGCCGGTGGCGCCCTCGCGTTCCACGTGCTGGACGTCATGGAATCGCTCCTGGAGTCGGCCCGGACCGGTCGCCGGGTCGACGTCGCGAGCCGCTGCCCGCGGCCGGCGCCGGTGCCGCTCCAGTCGCTGCCGAGCTCGGACGCGGAGATCCCGACCTACCACTAGCCGGGCTCGGCGGTCACGCTACGACGGCCCGTCTCGTCGCGGGCCGGATCCGCGCCGTCGGGCGGGGCCGCTCCCCCGCCGTAGGGCGGCGCCGCTCCCCCACCGTAGCGCGCGACCAGCTCGGATCCGAGCCGGGCCAGCTCAGCCCGGAGCGACGGCGGCTTAACCGATTGGTCCCAGCCCTTGTCCGATCCGGTTGAGCCAATGATCACCGATCTCGCGTGAACCACTGCGTCACTATGCTCATACGTGAACGAAAGACAGAGTTGAGGTCGGTATGCCGTTCGAGCCTTTCGAATCCGTTTCGCTTGGGCGGACTTCATTGGCCGTCACTCGCCTGGCCTTCGGAGGTGGGTCGATCGGTGGTCTCTACCAGCCCGTCGATGCGCGGGAGGCCGAGGAGATGGTGGAGCATGCCTGGTCCCTAGGCATTCGTCATTTCGATGTCGCGCCGCTGTACGGTTACGGTGCCGCCGAGCGAGCCATGGGGGCGGTCCTGGCCACGCGGCCGCGAGACGAATTCGTGCTCTCGACGAAGGTCGGCCGGCTCGTTCGCGAGGCCGGCGACGTTCGTGCCGACGACGAAGTCGACCTCCAGGCACTCGGCGACCAGCGCGACGCGTTCTACCCCGGCACGGACGGCCGGCGAGTCGTCTTCGACTACTCGGCGGATGGCGTCCGGCGCTCGACATCCTCTACATCCACGACCCGGACAGGCATTGGCGAGTCGCGCTCGACGAGGCGTATCCCGCACTCGAGAGACTGCGGACCGACGGAGTCGTCGGAGCAATCGGAGCCGGCATGAACCAGTCGGCCATGCTGGCCCGCTTCGCCCAGGAGACCGACATGGATGTCTTCCTGGTGGCCAACCGCTACACCCTGCTCGACCAAGAGGCTCTGACCGAGCTGTTGCCACGCTGCCTCGAGCGCGGGGTCGCGGTCGTGGTTGCCGGCGTCATGAACTCCGGCGTCCTGGTCGATCCGAAGCCTGGCAGCCGCTTCGACTACGGTCCAGCGCCCGACGCCGTCATCGAGCGCGCCAGGCGGATCGGGGCCGTGTGCGATCGCTACGGCGTATCCCGCCGCGCAGCCGCTATCCAGTTCCCACTGGCGCATCCGGCCGTCACCGGCTTGATCGCGGGCGTCCGCACGCCGGCGCACCTCGACGACTACCCGGCCAGCCTCCGTCAGTCGATCCCGAGCCAGCTTTGGGATGAGTTGAGGGCAAGCGACCTGATAGCGGCCGGGGCACCCACTCCCGGATGAGTCAGGTGATCGACGCGCACCATCATTTCTGGGATCCGGAAACCACCGAGTACCCTTGGTTGACCGACGAGCTCGCGGCCATCCGACGCCGATTCGGTCCCGAGGACCTATCCCCGAACCTTGTGCTCGCAGGGGTGGAAGCGACGGTCCTCGTCCAGACTCGGTCCGGTCTGGAAGAGACCCGTGAGTTCCTTGGGACCGCCTCCGCAACGCCGTACATCCGGGGTGTCGTCGGCTGGCTGGACCTGACTGATCCTGGGATCACGGACACCATCTCCGAGCTTCGGGCCAGCCCGGGCGGCGAGCGGTTGGTGGGCATTCGCCATCTGGTGCATGACGAATTCGGACCCGGACTGGCTCCTCCGGCCCGCCGTCCAGCGCGGGATAGCGGCTGTCGGCCGGGCCGGCCTTGTCTACGACCTGCTGGTGCGATCAAGGGAGCTGCCCGCCGCGACAGCCCTGGTACGCCGCCTGCCCGACGTCCGGTTCGTGGTCGATCACCTTGCCAAGCCTCAGATCGCGCTGGGTCGACGCGAGCCTTGGGCATCCCTGATGGCAGAGCTCGGGCCGTGTCAGAACGTCGCTGCCAAGCTATCTGGACTGGTCACCGAGGCTGACTGGACGGGCTGGACCGCGTCCGACATCCAACCCTTCGTTGACGTCGCCCTCGAGGTCTTCGGGCCTTCACGGATCATGTTCGGTTCGGATTGGCCGGTGTGTCTCCTGGCCGCCCCGTACGAGGTCGTGCTGGGAGCTGCCCAGACCATGACCTCCCGTTTGTCGCCCACCGAGCAAGCGGCGATCTTCAGCCGAACGGCCGAACTCGTCTACGGGCTGGCCGCGCCGTGATCGGACTCCTGGGTGGGCGACCAGGCGACATGGAAGGGGTCCGTGCGGGGGGCCTCATCACTTGTCCGCGCCGGCGAGAACGGCCAGCACTCGTCGGCTGACCTTCTGCTTCATCTCGACCAGGGACTCCTCGGCAGCTTGCCGTCGCCCACGACATGCGACCAATGGGCCCAGGATCGGCACTGAAGGACTCGAGCGGGCGACCGGCGACAAGGGGGGGCCAGAGCCTAGATCGCGGCGACACAGAGCTCGTTGCCCCGTCCGCTGGTGAAGGTCAGGCCATGGCCTTCGAGGCCGTCCGGAAGATCAGTCTTGAGGATCATGTACGCCGCTGAGTGGTCAGGATCGACGTTGATCGCGTCGGACCTATCAGCGCCAGCGAGGTGGGAAAGCGGATGTCGGAGGTGAGGATCGCCGTGACGGTGACGGGCATTCGAGGCTCCGTGCGAGAGGGGAACCTGCCCGCCACCTCCGGAGGAGGCCAAGGATGGCGGGCAGGCGTGGGGATTGCCTCCTAGGCGGCCGACTCTGGTTCCCCCGAGAGCTGCAGCCCCGCGCGGGCGGGCCTGACATGTGGGCCTGCCTCCGCTCGCCACCCCGGTTCGGCGTGCTCGAGCGTGGCGATGAGAGCTTCGTCGACGCACACCCCAACCCCGGGCTGGTCGCCGAGCACGATCCCACCGTCGGCATACTCCTGGTCGATCGAAACGCCGAACGGCGAACCGACGTCTTGGATCTCGGCGGACAAGTGATTTGGCACTGCCGCGGCAGCGTGAGCGACCGCGGCGTTCGCCGTGAGGCCCACCGGGCTAACTGGCAGGTCTCGGCTGTGTGCCGCGATAGACACGCGCAGAAAGTGCGTCACACCCCAGGTTGCGGCAGCTTGAACGACGTCTATGCCGCCCGCGTTGAAATGCGGTCGATATTGTTCCAGGCCAGTGAGGTTCTCTCCGGTAGCCACCGCAGCGCGTACTGAAGCGCTCAACCTCGCATGACCCTCTGCGTCCCAGCGGCGGATGGGCTCCTCGATCCAGACGAGGTCGTGAACCTCTTCGATCTGGGACACATAGCGGACGGCCTGCTTGAGATTCCAGGACTCATTCGCGTCGAGCATGAGGCCCGGCTCCGGGATGTTGACTCGAAGCGCATCGCCAATGATGCCTAGCCGGCGAATGTCGCTGGCAACGTTTCTGCCGCCCTTGAGCTTCCCGCTCGTGAATCCACGGCCCGCCATTTCGGAATAGAAGAGGGCGAGTTCATCATCATCGAGCGCGATATCCAGTCCGGACGCATACCCGGAGACAAACCGATCGCGCCCCCCGAGCAGGCGCCAAAGCGGCTCGCCCGCAAGTTTTGCCTTGATATCCCAAAGCGCCATGTCAAAGGTGCCGATGCCTCCGAATGTCGCGCCAGCATGGCTCGCCTTGAACACGCGCGCGAGCATGCGGTCGTAGAGCGCGGATACCGCGCGGGGATCCTCGCCCTCGATCGCCGGGAAGATCTGCGCCAAGTCTTGGTGCGAGCCCATTCCGA
The DNA here is from genome assembly GCA_963776385.1 of uncultured Chloroflexia bacterium. Classification (GTDB taxonomy): domain Bacteria; phylum Chloroflexota; class Limnocylindria; order Limnocylindrales; family CSP1-4; genus SPCO01. The sequence goes on along the minus strand of CAVZME010000004.1, from coordinate 258,354 downwards.
CGCCGCTGACGCCCTCATCCGTGTCCACGATGACAAGTGGCACCTCGGTGATACCCGATGCGATGTGCCCGTTGACGTCGCCCACAGGACGACCCCAGTCATGGATCGTCTGCAGCGTGCGATAGCCTGTGATCTTCATCGTCACCCTTGCTCATTCGTGCGGAGATCGCGGTGTCGCAGTGACGAACCCCTCGGCCAACCTGGACCGTTCGCCGTACGGCTCATCCTCAATTGGCGTAGTATTGATACGACATCATACAAGTAGAGGAGAGGGTGCGTACCGAACCGGGGCCCGCCTCCCGATCAGTTCGCCGTTGCGTCGCCGCGGCACATAGATCCCCGGCAGTAGGATGAGGGCATGGCGCAGAACGACGCGGATCCGGCAAGCACGGCCACTTCGCAGGGGCAGACCATTTTCGGCGACAGCGTCGTCCGGGTGCGTGCAGCCAACCTCGGCGTCGCCGTGGTGAGGGACTTGGTGAAAGCGATCGTCACCGGCACGGTGGCTCCCGGCGACATACTCCCCCCAGAGGGCACCCTGAGCCAGCAGTTTGCCGTGAGTCGCACGGTGATTTGCGAGTCCGTGAAGCGAGTCGAAGAAAAGGGCCTCGTGACGGTCAGTCAGGGCCGAGGCACGGTCGTGAACCAGTCGAGTCGGTGGAACGTGCTCGATCCTGATGTCCTTTCGGCTCTTGTCGACCACGACGAGACCCTGGAGGTGCTCGATGAGTTGGCGGTGGTCCGTGGGAGCCTGGAGGCGACCATGGCGCGCGCCGCGGCAGCTCGGCAAACCCCAGAGCGCACCGCTGCGTTGCGTGAGGCTTTCGACCTTGCCGCGGCAAACATCGACAACATCTCTGTCTACAACGACGCGGATGCCGCGTTTCACGACCTTGTCATGGAACAATCGGGAATTCGGCTCGCCGCCAACATCACACGCATCATGTTCGAGCGCGCTCGCGAGAGCAGTCGATTCACGGGCATCACCACCGACGACGCAGCGCAGATGTCGCTCGAGGAGCACCGCGCCATATGCGAGGCGATCGCGGCGGGCGACGGCGACCGCGCCGCGACTGCGATGCGAGAACACATCGCGAAGGCGTGGACACGAAGGCGCGCGCCGGGCGTCGCCTGACGGAACCGTCTCCGTCGAGGTCGCCACACCGCGTCGAATCCTTGCCAGGCATTCGTCTCTGGTGTCCGGAAGCATGCGGGACGCCATTCCGAATCTTCGCGTCCTCTCAACGATGGCGGACCTACTCCTTGGTCGCGCCGGCGGTGAGGCCCGCCACTGAGGAATCGCTGCGAGAACATGAACACGATCAGCACCGGTGCGACGGAGATGAGCGTCGCGAGCGCCAGCTGTGGAAACGGGATCGAGTCGGAGGCGACGGTGGTCGGATTGAACTCCCGGACATTCGCGAGCAATTCCACCAGACCCACTTGAATGGGCTGTGTCTTCGACCCGGGAAGCATCACGAAGGGGAGGAAATAGTTGTTCCAGTTGGTGACGAAGTTGAAGAAGCCTACGAGCGCGACGACAGGGATCGCGAGCGGCAGCGCGATTCGCCGGAAGACCGCGAACTCGCCCGCGCCATCGATGCGGGCGGCGTCGAGAAGCTCGCGCGAAACGCTCGTGGAGAAGTAGATATACGCCAGATAGACGCCGAACGGGAAGAACGCGAATGGCAGGATGACCGCCAACGGCGACCCCACGAGGTGCACCGCGCTGATTTCGAGGAAGATCGGCAGCACGAGCGCCGTGTTCGGGATGAGCATCACCATGAGGGTCGAGATGAGGATCGCGCGGCGAAACCTGAAGTTGGTCTTGGCCAGCGCGTAGCCGGCCGGAATTGACACGAGGAGCGTGAGCACCAACGCGACCCCGGCGTAGAACACCGAATTCCCGAGCCACGTCCAGATGCGGCCATCCTGGAACCCGACCAGCTCGTTCCAGTTTGCGACGAGTTGTTCGAAGGAGCCGAAACTCAGGGAAGCCTCGCCGTGAAAGCCGTTGAGTTGGGCGGTGTCCTTCGTCGGCGCGAGCAGGAGCCAAACCAGGGGAAGGACGAAGAACACCGCGAAGAATCCGGCGATCAGGAACGCTGTCACGCGACCGAGCCAGCGGCCCGGCGCGAAGTCAGACCGCACGACCGGTGTTCTAGTCGCGGTCAAAGAGTCCTCCTCGGAAGACGAAGAACGCGGCAAGCCCCGCCGCCACGACGAGCAACAGGATCGAGATCGCGGCAGAGCTGTTGAAGTCCGCTTGCGGGCCGAAGGCGGTGACGTATGCGAGTTGATTGAGGGAATAGTGCTTCGGGATCTGGTTCCTGCTCGCCTGGGCGAGGATCTTTGGTTCCGCGAACAGCTGGGTCCCGACGGCGACCGAGATGACGGCCATGTACGCGATCCACTTCCGAATCAGCGGGAGCTGGATGTACCAAGCGGTCTTGATGGCGCCGGCGCCGTCACAGCGGGCAGCCTCCATGATCTCGTCGGAGATGTTGTTCAACGCGGCGTACATGATGATGATCCATGCACCGGCGCCGGTCCAGAACGCAATGACCGTGAAGATCAGGGGCAGGTTGTTCAGGTCGATGGCTTGAACGAAGTTCGTGTACCCGAACCACTTCAGGACGAAGGACACCGGGCTGACCGAGGGATTGAGCAAGAAGAGCCAGAGCATGACGCTGGCCGCACCCGCGAATGCGCCGGGGATGAAGAACAGGAAGAGCGCGGTAGAGGAAAGCCGCCGCCTGACGCGCATGGCGTGGACGATGAGCGCCAGCAGGGTGACGAGCACGGTCAGGGTCACGACCCAGATCACCAGGAAGGCCGCGACGTGCTGCACTGCCGGCAAGAACCGGAAGTCCCCGACGGCCTTCACGTAGTTGTCGAGCCCGACGAATTGCCCACTCTTGGTGAATGAGAGATACAGGGCATAGACCATGGGCAGAACGCCGAAGACCAGTAGCAGCAGCACGTAGCCGCTGCAGAACACGTAGGCGGCGAATGCCTGCGCGCTAGCTCCGGTTTGCGGCCGCCTTCGCGGGCGCAAAGAGGCCCACTGCCGCTCCTTTGTGGGGGCGGCAGTGGGCACGATGGCGTCAGTACGAGAGATGGTGCGTTCCTTCGCCTACTTGGTCACGACTGTGAAGCCGTTCACCTGGGCGTCGTTCACCATTCTCTGCTGCCAAGCGCTGACCTGCGAGGCAATGGTCTTTCCGGAAGCAAGAGCCGGATTCACGATCTCCGCCCACGGAGGCTCGGAACTGAAGGGGAGCGTGGCACCCCAGCCCTTCCAGATGTTGTTGGCTGCCTCATTGACGACGTCCTTGAACGTGTCCGAGTTGGCCCAGAAGCCACTACTGGTCTGCGCGTCCAACCACGCACTTGCGGTCGAGGCGTAGGCCGGGAGGCCCGTGATGAGCTTGACCGACTGGGGTCCGCTCGTCACGTACTGCAGGTAGGTACCCACGCATGCGAGGTTCGCCGAGTGGCTCGACCCGTACCAGAAGCCGCCACCCACGTTGCCGGTGGCGATTGGCTCGCCAGCCCAGTGGAGGGCGTGGCCGGCACCCCACTCGCCTGGCTGACCGGCGAGGTTGTCCTTGTTCTGGAAGAGGGCTCCCGTGAACCACGTTGGGCCAGGGATCGCCAGGACCTTGTCCTTCCACTTCTTGACCCAGTCGGGGGTGAACAGTCCATCGATCGCCAGGGTCTTGTTCGCGAACATGTGGTCCAGCAGGGCGATCATGCGGGTCGTGTGGTTGTCCGAGAAGTCGCTGGTGAAGGTGGTGCCGTCGACCGTGTAGATCGGCGCCTGGGCGGCCCACATGTCGGTCAGCACGGCGGTGAAGGGATCGCCGATCGAGCCGAGGATGTAGCCGGGGTGCTCAGCCGCCACCTTGTCGCCGAGGGCCTGGTATTCCTCCCATGTGGTCGGGACGGTGTACCCGAACTTGTCGAACAGGGTCTTGTTGTACCAGAGCACCACGGGCGCCAGGTTGTCGCGGGCGCCGTAGACATGGCCGTCGACCGTGACAGGGTCGAGCGCGCCCGGCGTGTAGCCGTCGAGCCAACTCTGGGGAACGACGCCCTGGTCGAGCGGCGCGGCAAAGGCCTGAACGCCGTTCTGCTCGTGGGCCGCCCAGCTGGCGTCGTTCACCTGTCCCGACCACGCAACGTCGGGCCAGCCCGCGCCGGCCTGGTCGAGCAGCGAGATCTTGGTGTGGAACGTGTCGCTACCCCCGGCGCTGGCGTCGTAGGTCTCGATGTTGAGCGGGCACTCGGGGTGGTCCTTCTGGAAGGCCTCGGCGATGGCCGAGCGGTCGGCGTCGACCCAGACGGTGATCTTGGCGGTTGGGTCCTGCGCAACGGTGGGGAAGCCGTACGTGCTGCCAGTTGAAGAGCCAGCGGATTCAGTCGGACCGCTGGTGGGCGTTCCAGAGCCAGCGGTTCCAGTCGGGTTCCAGACGGATTGCTGGTGGACGGATTGTTCGAGCAGCCCGCTGCTACAAGTGCGATGCAGGCTGCGGCTGCGGACACTCCCATCAACCTGCGGGGCGCACTTCGTTGATGCAAAGACATGTCGTTGCTCCTGTTCAGATTGGTTCGACTTCTTTGACGACTCAGCCCCTCGCGGCGACATTTCGAAGTAACTCGTATCGGTGATGCCTCACCAATAGGAGCGGCCGAGGTACGTGGGTTCCTCCACATAGCGATGCCCAGCAGATTCAGCATACATCAGACATCATGTGTATTGCACGCCCCTGTGCTGTGCCCGGCATCCTGAGACGAGCACGTTCTAGGGGTCCGCGATGGGTGACTACGGGCGACCCCGACGACCGGAGGCCGCGGCCTACACGGTGGACCCGAAGCGCGCGCTCGAGTATCTCAATGACCTGCGCTCGTTGTGGGAGGTGGAGCTGCCGGAGTCGCCCGAGCACCAGAGCGTCCGTCACGAGTACGAGCGGCGAAGGGCGCAGGCCACGGCCGCTGGCTTCGAGCGACTCGAGGTCTTAGGGAGCATCGCGATCTTCATGGCGGTCGGTCGCGACGGCTCCTTCGGTGGGGCGGGCGAAGGTCCCTGCTTGACAGGAATGATTTAGTGCTAAATACTGCGCCGGTCGAGTCAATCCGACCAGACAACATCCAGTCAGAAGCCTGAAGGGAAGTCATTCAGTCATGAAACGATCCATCGCCCTCCTCGTGCCAGCGCTCGCCATCGCGATCGCGGCCTGCTCCAGCGCGGCCTCACCGAGCGCGGCGCCCACCACCGCTCCCACGGCGACCCCGGTGCCCACCACCGCCGCGCCCCAAGCATCGCGCCTTCGGCATCGGCTGCCGCCATGACCAAGGACATCGTCGAGACCGCGACAGAGGCGGGCTCGTTCACGACCCTGCTGACCGCGGTCAAGGCCGCCGGCCTCGTGGAGACGCTCCAGGGCAAGGGCCCCTTCACCGTCTTCGCGCCGACTGATGCGGCCTTCGCCGCACTGCCCGCCGGGACGCTCGACGGCCTCCTCAAGGATCCGGCCGCCCTCAAGAAGATCCTCCTGTACCACGTCGTCTCGGGTGCGGTCACCGCGGACAAGGTCGTCGGGCTGACCTCAGCCACGTCGGTCGAGGGATCGCCGATCGCTATCTCCGTCAAGGACGGGACCGTCTATCTGAACGACAGCGCCAAGGTGGTGACGCCCGATGTGATGGCCTCGAATGGCGTCATCCACGTCATCGACAAGGTCATCCTGCCGCCCGTCGAACTGACCCTCCCGCGACCCATTCCACCCGAGGGTGGGGCCTGTCTCTCCTCCAGGCCCCACCCTCGTCCCGTGAAGGACGCCATCGTGATCGCCAGCAACCAGCTCATCTCCACCCCGACAGTCGAGCTTCCGGCTTCGCGGGCCGCTTCCTTGCGGCGCTGGAACATCGGGCTTGGCTTCGTCCACGCCGTCCAGGCCGTCGCCGTCCTCGCGCTCGCCACCGCCTTCGCGCTGCCGGTCACGGCGACGTTCATGGAGGGGCCGCCGGGCACTGCGGCAGGCGCGCCGACCACCCTGTTCGAAGTACCCGTGGCGGGGGGCGTCGCCCTCTTCCTTCTGCTGTCGGCCGCCTTCCACTGGCTCGTGGCGCTGCCTGGTGTCTTCGGGCGCTACACCTCCGGCCTGACCGCGCAGCACAACTACTTTCGCTGGGCCGAGTACTCGCTGTCGTCGTCGGTGATGATCGTGCTCATCGCGATGCTCACCGGGATCAGCGACATCGCGGCCCTGATCGCCATCTTCGCGGTCAACGCGGCGATGATCTTCTTCGGAGCAGTCCAGGAACGATACGAGCGACCGGGCGGCTCACTGTGGCCGTTCTGGCTCGGGTGCGTCGTGGGCATCGCGCCGTGGCTGGCCGTGGGCGTCTACCTTTGGTCGCCCGGTAGTACGGCCGAGCCGCCCGCCTTCGTCTACGCGATCTTCGTGTCGCTGTTCGTCTTCTTCGACATCTTCGCGCTTAACATGTGGCTCCAGTACCGGCGGGTCGGTCGGTGGAAGTCGTACCTGTTCGGCGAGAGGGCCTATTTCGTGCTCAGCCTGGTCGCGAAGTCGGCGCTCGCCTGGCAGGTGTTCGCCGGGACGCTGGCGGGCTGATGCCCTCGGACCCTGCACGCCATCTCAGCCTGCACGAGGCAGCCGACCTTCTCGGGGTCCACTACATGACGATCTACCGTCGCGTCCGGCTGGGGATCCTGCCGGCCCGCAAGGTCGGCGGTACGTGGTTGGTCGATCCTGCCGATCTCGAGCGGGCAACGACAACGCCCGAACGTGGTCGCCGCCGCCGCGGGGGCAGCCGTCCGCGGGTATCGACTTGGCAGGAGCGACTCCGGGCGCGGATGCTCAGCGGGGACGTCGCGGGGAGCTGGCAGGTCATCGAGGCTGCCATGGCCTCGGGCTTCGAGCCAGGCGAGATCTATGTTCGGCTCCTCGCCCCGGCGCTGCACGAGATCGGGGCGTCGTGGCAAGCGGGTCGCGTCTCCATCGACCAGGAGCACCTCGCGAGTAGTGTGGCCACGACGCTGATCGGACGTTTGGGCCCCCGGTTCGTGCACCCCGGCCGCAAGAAGGGCGTCGTCATCGTCGCGATGCCGCCCGGTGAGCGTCACGGACTCGGAGTCGCGATGCTCGCCGACATCCTTACCGACGCCGGATACGGCGTCCTCAACCTGGGTCCCGACACGCCGACGGCGTCTCTCGTCGCGGCCATGCGCGATGCGGGACCTCTCGCGGCGGTCGTCGTCAGTGTCGTCGACGTCGAGCGTCGTCCAGCGGCCGGACGCCTCTTGGCCGCCGCACGTCGGGAGCGACCGTCGGTTCCCCGCCTGGTCGGCGGGAACGCGGTCCCGGATGAACAGGCGGCGCTCGATCTCGGCGCGGACGGCTGGGTCTCGGATCCACGAGGGCTCGGCGACCTGATCGAAGCGCTCAGGGCACGGGCATGACGCAGCCCCTGCCCGCTCCCATCGCGGGTGTCCCGTTTGACGTCGAGACCGCTGCCGGCCGGGTCAGCGCCTACGAGCTCGGCGAGGGTCGGACGGTCTTGCTCCTGCATAGTTTCAACGCAGCCGGTTCGGGCATCGAGCTCGCGCCGCTGGCGTCGCGGCTGGCCGAACACCGGCGGGTCGTGCTCGTCGACTGGCTCGGATTCGGCACGTCGGATCGGCCCGACGCGCCCTACGGCTGGGCTCTCTTCGGCGAGCAGCTCGAGAGCATCAGGCTGGCCGCGCTGCGGCCGGGCGAGACCTCCGTCGATGTCGTCGCACTCTCACTGCCGGGGCAGTACATCGTCGTTGCCGCTGCGGAGCATCCGGAGCGGTTCGGCCGGATCGTCCTGATCAGTCCGACCGGATTCGGCCGCTTCAAGGGCGACGCGGGCCGAACCTCGCGGAACATCTATCGGTTCCTGCGCCGGACCGGGATCGGCCGCCTGCTCTTCGCGGTCCTCGCTCGGCGCCAGGTGATCCGCTGGTTCCTTCGTCAGACCTTCGCGGATCCGCAGCAAGTCCCACGGGAGTACGAGCGGTACTGCTGGAGGACCTGCCAGCAGCCGCACGCCTACCGTGCTCCGCTAGCCTTCGTGTCCGGGTTGCTCAACGATCCTCGAGCGGAGGCCGCCTACCAGCGGCTCGCGAACCCGACACTCCTCCTCTTCGGGGATCATCCGCGCTTCACCGACCCGGCGGCCGCAGAAACGCTCGTCGCCGCGAACAGCCACCTGGAACGGATCACGATCGAGCACGCCGGCGACCTCCCTCAGCTGGAGCAGCCGGACGAGACTGCGGCCGTGATCGACCGGTTCCTGGCGTAGGTCCCGGCAGGCGACGTCATGCGGATCCTCGTCGTCGGCGCGAGCGGCTACGTCGGCGGTCGGCTCGTCCCGCTTCTCGCGGCGCGGGGACACGAGCTCGTCCTGATGAGCCGCGACGCGCGGCCCCTCGCCGCCCGGTTCCCGCAGGCGAGGGTCGTCGCCGCCGACCTCCTCGACCCCTCGACGCTTGCCGGCGGCGCTCGAGGGGGTCGACGTCACCTACTACCTGGCGCACTCGATGGGCGCCGGTGAGCGCGGATTCGCGGAGCGGGACCGCGCAGGCAGCCCGCAACTTCGCCGCAGGCGGCCAAGCGTGCCGGCGTGTCGCGGATCATCTACCTTGGCGGTCTGGGCGACGATTCCGCCGACCTCTCCCACCACCTCGCCAGCCGCCACGAGACCGGCGCCGAGCTCGCCGCACATGGCGTGCCGGTCACCGAGTTCCGGGCCGCGGTGATCATCGGATCCGGCAGCGCGTCGTTCGAGATCCTGCGCCACCTGACCGAGCGCCTGCCGATCATGATCACGCCCCGCTGGGTGGGGACCCGCTGCCAGCCGATCGGCATCGCCGACGTGCTCGACTACCTCGTCGGCGCGCTCGACCACCCCGAGGTGACTGGGGTCGTCGAGGTCGGCGGCCCCGACATCCTCTCGTACGGCGACATGATGCGGGCGTACGCTCGCCTCCGCGGCCTCCGTCGCCTGATGATCCCGGTCCCCGTGCTCACGCCTCGGCTCTCGCTCCTACTGGGTGAACCTCGATCTCCCCGGTGCCGGCAGGCATCGCCCGGCCGCTCATCGAGGGCCTTCGCAACGAGGTCGTCGTCCGGGATCCCGGCCCGGCCGCCGCGTTCGGCCTCCACCCGCTCCCCTACGTCGAGGCGCTCGCGCGAGCGATCGATCGAGTCGACCGCCACGACGTCGAGTCGACCTGGTTCGACGCGCTCGCCGCGTCGGATCGGGCGACCCTCTCGTCGGTCACCGTCCCGCGAGGGGATGATCGTCGAGCGTCGGGGGCGGGTCGTCGCCGCGCCGCCGGAGCGGGTGTTCGCCGAGGTGGAGCGTCTCGGCGGCGATGCGGGCTGGCCGTCTGCGAACGTCCTGTGGAGGATCAGGGGCCTCGTCGATCGCGCTGGTCGGCGGCGTCGGGATGCGCCTCGGACGACGCGACCCCGACCATCTCCGGGTCGGCGACGCGCTCGACTTCTGGCGGGTGGAGGAGCTCCGCCGGCCGAGCCTGCTCCGCCTGCGGGCGGAGATGAAGGTGCCCGGTCGGGCGTGGCTCCAATACGAGGTGACCGCGACCGAGGGCGGCAGCCGTCTCGTCCAGACGGCGTTCTTCGAGCCGAAAGGGCTGCCTGGTCTCGTCTACTGGTATGCGCTCTACCCGGTGCACGGCTTGATCTTCCGCGGGCACGGTCCGCGTCCTCGCGGAGCGGGCTCGACCTCCCCATCGAGGGCCTCGCGGATCGTCTCAACAGGGCGCCGTCGCAAGGACCGCCGCTGATGACCGAGCGGTTCCCGATCCACCTCGGCCGGCGGTCGCGACTCGTCCTTTTGCTCTTCGGGGTCCGGCCGTCGAACGCCTACGTCGATCTCGCCGACGACGAGCTCGATGCGCATTTCGGTTGCTTCCGGTTCCGGACCCCGACGAGCAACCTCGCCTCGTGGCGGATCGAAGGCCCGTGGCGCTGGATCACCGCGATCGGCGTCCGCTTCAGCGTCCGCCAACACGACCTGACGTTTGGCGGCACGAATTGGGGAGGCGTTCGCGTCGATTTCAGGGAACAAGTCTCCCAGTTGGGCGTCCGCGTCCCGGCCCTCTATCTGACAGTGGAGGACATGGAAGGCTTCGCCGCCGCACTGGCCGAGCGCGGGCTCCCGGGGAGTGACGCGAGGAAGCCGGTACGCATGGCACCGGCCATGCCAGACGCAGGCCAGGACGAAACCCCGGCGCTCGCAGCTGATCGAGATCCTCGGGCAATCATTTCGCGACGCAAGCATCGTCGCCCGATCTGACGCCGGGATGAGCGGAACCTGCTGACCGGTCGGTGGCCAAGGGATCGAACCGTTCTTCGAGATACGCGCGGATGTCGATTCCATGTCGTATGCGCTGACGAACCTCGCCCCCGGAGCGGGCACGCGAACCGCACAATAATCGGCGCCTTCGACGCTCAGTGCGCCACGCTCGGGGGGCTTGAGCCTGCAGCGCTTAAGCCCTCAGGGCTCCCAAAGCACGTGCGTTAGCCAACTACGCTACTCCCCGCCGCGTCGTGCTCAGGAATCACATGTGCTTCCTGAAAACGGACCTCTTGGCCGAGCCTACACCGCTCACTTCGATCGCCCTCACTGGGCTCTCAATCGTTCGGCCGACACGACTGGCGTCAGTCGCAGCTAGGCGCGTCCCTCTAACGTCGTTACCCGTGGGCCATCCTGCCAGCGCCGACCGAGGTGTTCTATGGGCACAGCGCGCTAGAGCGCATTCGCCTCCATGAGGTCCCGGAGGTTGTCGAGGTCTCCCTGGAACTGTCGCCTGGCCATGGTCACGACGAGTGGTTCGGCCAGCTTGAAGAAGCCGCCGGGCTCGGAGTCGATGGTCTGGCTGACTCGCGTGCCGCCGGCGACCGACTCGAATGTCACCGCGGACGTGGTCGGGAACGGCTTTGTCAACGTGAGCGTGATCTTCCGATCGGCCTCGAACTCCGTACACGTGGCGTCGGTGACGAACCGCCTTCCGGCGACCTTGCCGACGCCGTGCCAGGTGGTTCCCACGCCGATCGGCCCATCCGTCGTCTTCTGCGCGGGTTCTACGGCGCCTGAGGCCCATTTCACGCCGTTCGAGAAGTCGCTCAGGACTGCGAAGACCTCGTTGACGGGTCGCTTGATCGTGACACCGACGTCGAACCTGGCCATGCAACTTACCTCTGTCATCCTCAGGCCGGGAGGGCCACCCTCCCGCACGTTCCATGGTGAAGCGTTCTGCCTGATCTCTCGACAGCATCGGCCGCCGGCGTCCGGGAATTGTTACGGCTGGTCACCCAGCGCTGGGCCGTAACGATTCGCGGACGGCGGTGCGGGACACTGTCCACCAGATCAGCGCATCCACCCACCGATCAGGCAGAACGCTCCCACGATGAACAGACGACGGAGCGTCAACTCAAGACAGGGCTGTCACTCGACACCATGTGCCGAATGTTTCGAACAGGAGGCCCGCTACGGCTGGCAGAGGTTCGCGGAGCAACCTGGCGTGGATCGCCGGTTCAACCGCGCGCGCTACGACGCAGTGCGGACGGTCGCCGCGGTCGCCGGCCGTTTGCGTGAACGAGGTCGAGCTCGAACGGTTCGAGGCTGACATGCTCGCCACGGTGGCCGGGACGTTCGCCCCGAGCGGGCTTGCCGTCTGGCTGCGAGACCAGGCACCCGTCCCGTGACGGTGCGCCCCGACGACGGCCGCCTGCGCCAGTGGCGCGCCTGGCTCGTCTGGGCCGTGTTCGGCCTCGACATCGCCCTGGTGATCGGTGTCGGGCTGGCGGCCGGTGCCTGGCCCGACGCCCCGGCCTACGTGCCCGCGCTCTTTGCCGCGATGGTCGCTTCCCTCGGCGGGGTGGGTGCCCTGGTCGCGACGCGCAAGCCGCGCGACCCGGTCGGGTGGATCCTCCTGGTCTCGGCGTCGATGATCACCCTGTCGGTCGCGGGCGAGGACTATGTCCGACTCAGTGTCACGGACTTTGGCGGGGCGCTCCCTCTGACCGTCGCGACGGCTTGGCTCGAGGCGCTGGCTTTCGGACCCGCGGTGATCCTCCTCGCCGGGATCATGCCGCTCTATTTTCCGGACGGGCGCCTCCCGGCGCGCCGATGGCGCTGGGTTGTCTGGATCGCGGCATTCGGAATCGTCGTGGGAGTCCTGCAGGCGGCGTTCACCCCGGGCCCACTCGGCGAACACCGCGATCGCGAATCCGCTCGGGATCGCGGGGTTCCACGACCTCGATGGGCTGGTGGATCTCTCGAATGTCCTGCTGGGGCTCGTGGTCCTGCCGCTCGCGATAGCCTCGACCATCCTCAAGTACCGGCGCGGATCCTCCGTCGTCCGGGAACAGTTGAAATGGTTCACCGCGGTGGCGCTGCTTACGGTGGCCGGGTTCATCGTGCGCACCACCCGGGTCGCACCGATCGCCGACCTGGGCGGTCTCCTTCGGGATCCTCGGTCTCGTCCTCCTCCCGATCGCGATCGGGATCGCGATCCTCCGCTACCGCCTGTACGAGATCGACCGGATCATCAGCCGGACCGTGAGCTACGCCGTCGTGACCGGGATCCTCGCCGTGGTTTTCGTCGGCACGATCCTCGTCTCACAGACATTCTTAGCCTCGTTCCTGCACCGGAGTTCGGTGGCCGTGGCAGCTTCCACGCTGGTCGTGGCCGCCCTCTTCCAGCCGTTGCGGCGGCGGGTCCAGTCCGTCGTCGATCGGCGGTTCAACCGCGCGCGTTACGACGCCGAGCGGACGGTCGCGGCGTTTGCCGGGCGGCTGCGCGACGAGGTCGAGCTCGAACGGCTCGAGGCTGACATCCGGAGCGTCGTCAGCCTGACCCTTGCTCCGACCTCCGTCGGTCTCTGGATGCGGACCGACGATCCACGAACGTGACGATTTCGAGTCGCGGACCGACTGCACTTGCTAACGGTACCGGACGCGAGACATGAGCACGGCTCGACGCCATGACCGTGTAAGCGCCACCCTGTGCGGGTCCGGCTGCAGCTGCCGACTGCACATCGCTGGGTTAACCCTTTGCTGGCTTCTACGAGGGGCCGGGTATCTTCGGCGGAGGACGACAGCAAAGAGTTACACGATGACCTCGGCGCTTGGACGACTTGGCCGCGAAGCTGATGATCGCCGCGCCATCGTGCTCGGAACCGCACAATAATCGGTGCCTTCGCCGCTCGACCCCGCCCGCTCAGGCGCCCGACCCTACAGCGCTAAAGCCCCCAGGGCTCCCAAAGCACGTGCGTTAGCCAACTACGCTACTCCCCGCCGGTCCACGCTCAGGAACCACACTGCTCCCTGAAACGGGCCTCTCGGACTGGCCTACGCCGCTCCACGCATATGCGTTCGGGGACGATATGGCTACGATGCCGACCAGCCGCGAGCATCATACGGCGCCATCGGATCTCGACGTAGGAGGTCACCTATCCGTCACCGGGCGGACCTCAAGGGGTGCACGCCGGCTGGTACGGGCGGCCAGGGAGGTATTGGGCCCACTCGTCCTGGGTCAAGGTCCGGCCGGCGACGGCGCATGCCGTGGAGGCCCAGTCGGCCGTGCCGATCTTCCAATCGAACGCCGACCCGCTGTCGTACGACGCCAGGACGTCCCGGCCGTCGCTGGAGTACGTCACACCCACGTGCTGATCGGACTCACCGGGCAAGGACCCGGACACCGACTGGCTCGCGACGTCGATGAGGCGCACGGTCCCGTCCGTCCCTCCGGTGAGGAGTTGCTGGCCGTCGGCGCCCCAGGAGATGGAGGTCACGAAACCGGCCGAGGCCTTGACGGGTCGTCCGATCGGCGCACCGTCCGAGGCGTCCCAGAGGCGGACGTCCCCGGTCCCGCCGCCCGTCGCCAGCGTCTTCCCATCCGGGCTGAACGCGACCGCGTAGGTGCCGGGCGCGTCGTCGACATCGACGCTGTAGCGGGGCGCCACCGAGCCCGGAGCGAAAACGACTGCCTTTCCAGGGAGTCCGGCCAAACCAGCAGCGATCGAGCCAGTCGTCGGATCGATCGCGACGGCCAGGATGTCTGCTGCGGCCTGGATCGGCGCTCCGATCGGCGTTCCGCTCCGCGCGTCCCACGTCCAGAGCTCACCGGCGGTGCCGGCGACCAGACGCGACGAGTCCGCCGAGAAGGCGACCGACCCGACGGCCGGGTCCTTGCCGGGCGACGGCGGCTGCTGCGGGGACGGACCGGCCAGGGGTCCGCCACCGACCGGCGACCAGGTCGAGGTGTCGTAGAGCGTGACAACGCTCTTCTCGTCGCCGGTCACCGCCAGCCGGGTGCCGTCCGGCGACCACGCCTCTGCCGAGGAAGCGCCCGTCGTGACCGTTCGAAGGTGCCTGACCACCGCATGAGTCGCGGCGTCGACGATCACCGCGCCATCGCTGGCGCTCAGGGCAAGAAACCGTCCGTCGGGACTCGACGAGATCGCCGGTTGCGGAACGTTCCCCAACGCGAGCGTATCGACGCCGCTCGCTCCGTTGAACTCGCGGCCGAATCGGCGATTCCCGGTCAGGTCCCAGGCGATGAGCGAACCGTCGAGACTGACCGTCCAGGCAGTCTCTTCGCCGTCAACCGCGGTGACGGTGAGAGCCCGGACCGCGCCATCGTGCCCGGCGAGCGTCTGCAGCAGCGCGCCCGTTCGAACGTCCCAGACGCGGGCGACGAGATCGCCGCCGCCGGTCACGAGGATGCGGCTGTCCGGGCTGAACGACGAATTGAAGATCCCGGCTGTGTGCTGGCCGGCCACTTCCCGGCTCCTGCCGGTCCGGAGGTCGACGAGCGTCTCGTGGCCGTCGGCAGGGACGTTGTCGAGGGCGAGCGTCGCCCCGTCTGGAGACACGGAGTATCGAGTGCCCGCCTGGGCAACGTGGTACGTGGCGATGGGCGTACTGCCCGTCGGCCCCCACCACGCCTCGATCCCCGGGCGACCGAGCCAATCCTCCGTCGGAGCACCCGGCGTCTCGGTGAGCAGACAGGTGCCCCCCGGCGAACCCGTTGACGTTCGAGATCGTCATCCCCGCCGGAGCCTCGATGCGCCGAACGACCTTCAGCGTCGTGCTGTCGTACACGTCGACCTGCCGCCCGTCTTGCGTCACCTCCTCGATCGTCGAGAGATCGGGCGACCAGCCGCCGGTCAACCCGTTCGGGTCCGGGTACGTCACCGTTCGCGTCACCACCTGGTCGCTGTCGCGGGCGAGCTCGGTGATCCATGCGCCCTGGGGCTTGAATGTGGCGATGAAGGGTGTTCCGTCGGCCGCCATCCCAGGAGCGTCGAATTCGTCCGGTTCAGGATTGCTCTGGTGGACATACAGGGTCCGGCCGCTCGCCGTGTCGATGACCGCCATCCCATTGCTGTTGTCGGAGACCATCAGCGTCCGCCCGTCGGCACTGGCCTGGACTTGTTGGGGTCGTCCGGGCAGCGGCCGGCTGATCCGCAGCGCGGCCGGACTTCGGCTGAGGTCGGCCAGCAGGTCCGCCCTGACAGGGGCCGTGTCGGAGAGGGCCAGACCCTGCCGCGCAAGCAGCAGCGAAAGGCTGAGGTCCTTCGTCGCGAGCGCCTGCGCGCCAAGGCGCTGGGCGTCCGCGTCGGTCGCGGCCTGCTCGGCGTTGGCCCGCTGAGTGTCCGCCTCGGCGGCCGCCTTCACGGCGCTCGCTCGCTGGGCTTGCGCGTCATTCGTCGCCTGGTCGGCAGCCTGGCGTTGAACGTACGCGAGCCCTCCGGCAGAGGCGGCCACGATCAGCGCGATGAGCGCGCCGGCAAGCAACGCCCGGAGGCGGCGATTCGCGCGCGCCTGCCGCTGGGCCTCGCGCTCGTCGGCCGTCCGGCTCTCGGTCACGAACCGACGCTCGAGCTCGTTGAGCTCGAGGGTGTGCTCCGCCGTCCAGTCGAGCGCCGATGCCAACCGGGCGCCCCGATAGAGCTCACTCGGGTCCTGGCTGGTGCCTTCCCACTCGCGTGCCGCATCGGCGAGGTGGGCACGCAGCCGCTGCCCCTCGCGGTCTTCCTCGAGCCACCCGGCGAGGCGCGGCCACTCGCGGAGGAGGGCCTCGTGGGCGACCTCGACGGTCCCCTCGTCGAGTGTCAGTAGGCGGGCGCGGGTGAGGACACGGAGCGTTTCGCCCACCGTCTCATTCGTGGCTGCGTCGAGCTCCGACAGCGGGACACGTCGCCGAACGACCGACTCGCCCCCTCCGCTCGCGAGTCGGAGGAACAGGCTCCGCGCGGTCGACTTCTGGTCTTCGCTGAGCCCGCCATAGGCGGCCTCCGCAAGTCGGGCCACCGCGCCGCTGACCCCTCCCGACTCCTCGTAGGCCTCGACCGTGAGCGATCGCCCGTCGCGCTTCTGCCAGAGCTCGACGAGCGCTGTCGAGAGGAGCGGCAGGCCGCCGGGCTGGTTGACGACGTCGGCGACGAGCCGGTCGGCCAGCCCCGCGTCGATCCGAAGCCCGCTCCGACGGACGGGGCCTTCGATGGCCCGGCGGTACTCGTCGGCGCTCATCGGGCCAACAAGGACGTGGTTGGCACCGAGCAGTCCGGCGAGCGCCTCGAACTCGGCGAAGCGGCCGTAGAAGTCGGCCCGCACCGCCACGAGGACGACCGCCCGGCCAGATGCCGCCGCGTCCGTCAGGGCGGTCACGAAAGCCTGGCGCTGGGCCGGATCGGTGGTCGCGGTGAAGATCTCCTCGAACTGATCCACGACGACGAGGATCCGATCATCCTCGGGCAGGACGGCGGCAGCGGCCGCGAGGGGATCGGCGACGCGAGGCAAGCGCTCGCGCATCGGCTCGTCGAGGGCGGCGAAGACGACGCGGTCCAGCTCGCGCATCGGCTCTGCGCCCGGGCGAAGAAGCACCCGCAGCCACCGTTCGCTGCCGGGCAGGGCGCCCGACTGGAGCGTCGGCAGGAGTCCGGCCCGTAGTGCGGACGACTTGCCACTGCCCGACGGCCCGACGACGCCGAGGAATGGCGCCCCGGCCAGCCGGCCGACCATCTCGGCGATGAGCCGTTCGCGTCCGAAGAAGAGGTCGGCGTCATCGACATCGAAGCTCGCCAGGCCCAGGAACGGGCACGTGTCGGCCGACCTCGTCCGCGGTTCGGATGCGAGGAGCTGGGAGCGCTCGCGCGCGAACTGGAGGTCGATGAGGTTCGAGGCGACCTCCGCCTCGAGCCTCCGCAGGTCCCGCCGGCCCTCGGCAGCTCGTGTCGTGGCGCCGCCGAGCCGTTGCGCGAACTCGCCCTGGGCCCATTGAGCGGCCAGTGCGTGGATACGAGCGGGCGATCCGCCCGACGCCTCCATCACGGCGCGGATCGGCCGCGGTCCGTCGACGTCGCGCCCGTAGAGCTCGACGATCCCCTCCACGCCTGCCTCGTCGAGGGGCTCGAGGCGCCGCGTTGCCGCCTGGTCGACGAGGTGACGCAGCGCACGGTCGATGGCCGGCGGCGGATCGTCGTCACTGATCAGCACGGTCAGCCCGGACCTGCCTGCGATCCCGCCGCGGAGGCGCTCGAGGACGGGACTCGACGTCGACGACACTCTGGCCCAGGTCATCCAGCACGAGCAGATTCGGCACGGAGGCCGCCACGGCCGCGTCTATCGCCGCGGAGACAGCGGTTGGGCCGTCGCGCCCGGAGGCGTATACGACCTGGCTGCCGATCGCGGGCAGCGAGAGCGGCCACCTCCGCGGCCAGCCGCGTCCGCCCGATGCCGGGCGGTCCGGTCAGCAGGCGAACGGAGCCCGATCCACGGCGAGACGTTCGCCACGCCCAGCGGAGCCATCGAGCCTCGCGGTCGCGGCCGACCAGCATGCCGACCGGGTCGAGCTCCGGTGGGACCTCGACGGCTCCTTCGCGGGCGACCAGATCCGGAGCTGGTGGGACTTCCACGACGAGGGCCCGGACCTCATCGCCGACGCCCTTGAGTTTCAGGCCCTCTCGAAGATGCGTCGACAGATCGCTCATCGCACCGGCCAGATGGACGACTCCCTCGCTCGCGAGGATCTCGCCCGGGCCTGCCGCCGCGCAGAGACGTGCCGCGAAGTTGAGCGCCGCGCCTCGGTATCCGTCCTCGACGGGCACCGCCTCCCCGGCGTCGAGCCCGATCCCTACTCGCATCGGGAGTCCCGGGTCGACCGCGTACTCGTCGCCGAAGACCTGCTGCAGCTCGACGGCCGCCCGGATCGCGTTGCGCGCCGAACCGAACACGGCGAGGGCCTCATCGCCGCGCAGTTCCACCACGTCCCCACCGGACGCCTCGACGCCCTCGCGGACGACTTCAGCAAACGTCGCAGCGAGGCGCGCCGCCTCTTCGTCGCCGGCGGTCCGGGTGAAGGAGGTGTAACCGCGGATATCCGCGATCATGAACGTCAGGATCGCGCTGCTGGGGGCCGGCCGCGCTGAGGCTCGACTGCTCAAGGCAAGTCTCCAGCCCCCGCACAGGCGACGCGACGCACGATGGGCGCGGGGCCACCCATCCAAGTCATCTTGCGCGGATGCCAAGGCTCACGCAAGACCCGGACATCGTCATCGAGTCGGATCGACGGCGCGCGGCTGAAGAGCCGACGAGCTGAGGGCCCGCCTGACCGTTCGCGGTGACCTGGGCGCCGGGCGACTCGTTGGGACCTCAGCGCCAGTCGACGGTGACGATCTCGATCGGGCCGGACAGGCCCTTGAGCGTCGCGCTCCGGGGACCGGACGTTCGGTGCGATTCCCCGACCGTCGAGACGCTGGCGACGATCTCGCCGGCGGCCCCGAGTGCCGCGATGCGGGCCGCCTCGTGAACGCCTTTCCCGTGGAAGTCGCCGCCGACCTGTGTCGCATCGGAAGCGTGGAGGCCGATCCGGACCTGTGGGGCGAAGCCCTGCGTCGAGCGCTGCTCCGCGAGCCGCCGCTGGATCGCGATCGCGGCCGCCACCGCCAGGTCGGGTGAGTCGAAGCTGACGAAGAACCCGTCGCCGGTCGTCGAGATCTCCTCGCCTTCGTGCGCCGCGAACACCTCGCGCAGAGCGGTGTTGTGCCAGTGGAGGATGCCCTCCCAGACCTCGTCGCCGAGTGCCTCGACCAGGTTCGTCGAGCCGACGATGTCGGTGAACATGAAGGTCTTCATCACCCGGCGCGGGGGACCGGCCTTGCCGCGCAGCTGCCACGGCAGCAGCTCGGAGACGTCCTCGAGGATGACTGCGGCGGTCGGGCAGGCGAAGGCAGCAGCGCGAAGGAGCTCCTCGTCCACGCTGTCGGGTCCGACGACGTCGCTCTTGCCGTAGTCGCCCTCCAGCCAGTCGAAGGCCGTCGGCGCGAGGGTGATGCAGTTGCCGGCCCCGATGCACTTGTGGCGCTCGACACGCGCCCGGATGGCCATCAGCGACCCACCGCCGCGAGCCCGCGGAATGCGAGCGATGTCGCCTCGGCGCGGCTCGAGGTCCCGAGCTGGGCGAACAGGTGGGCGAGACGGCGGACGACGTCGTCCTCGGCGAGGCCGAGCTCGACGGCGATCTCGGCGTTGCTCCGACCCTCGGTCAGGAGCTGGAGCAGGTGGCGTTCTGTGTCGTCGAGGCCGGGGCCGGCGGCTTCCGCGACGGACCCGTCCGGCGAACCGGCAGCCGCTCCAGGGCTGAGCGCGTCCAGCGGGCCGGCAAGTTCGACCAGCTCACGACCGACCGGCCCCGTCAGCCACCGGACGCGGATCGTCTCATCGGCCGTGCCCTTGGCGATGCGCGACAAGGTCGTCCGCAGGTAGCCGCGGATGAAATCCTGGAACCCCGACGGATCCCCGGCCAACAGGGCACGGGCCGCCGGGATGAGGATCTCCAGGCTGGTGTCCTCGTGGTGGGCCGCATCCAGGGCCTGGAGGGCAGCCCCGCCGAGCACGGCCGCGGCCTCGGTGTCGCCGCGGGCAAGGGCGATCGTCGCCAGCGCTGTGTCGGCCTGTGCGCCCCATGGCGCGTGGCCCGGCAGGAGCGGCAATGCGTCCTTCACCTGTGCCGCAGAACGCTCGACGAGCTCGACCAGCTCCAGGTCAACGCCGCGAGTCGGCGCGTCATGCGCGACCAGGCGAGCAGCCTCGAGCGCCAGCCGGGCCAGCGCCTCGCACCGCGCGGACGCCTGCCCGGCCTCGGTCGCCATCGCAACGGCCGACTCGAGGTGGCTGCGCATGCCGTCCGCGTCGCCTGCAGCGGCCCGGAGCATGCCTTGCCAGGTTTCGAGCTGTATGGAGCGGCTACGCGACGGTGCCGTCGAGATCGCTCCCGCCGCCTTGCCGAGCCACCGCTCGGCACCCTCGAGGTCGCCGAGCTCGAGCAGGCCCATCGCCACGCCGCCCGCCGACAGGAACTCGGTCGTCCGGTCGCCCTGGAGCCTCGCCGCCCGATGGGCATCCTCGCCTCGGGACAGGGCGAGGTCCGGCACCACCTTGGCCCGCGAATAGACGTGGACCCCGAACAGCATCTGGAGGTCCAGGCGGTCGCGCTCACTCTCGGTCACCAGCTCGGATAGCCGGCTCGTCACCCGGCGGATCTCCTCGAGGTGTCGCGCCGATGCCGACAGGTGCATCACCGGGCCATACCGCGCATAGGCCATCGCGATGACCGTCGACATGACGCCGGTCCGGTCTCCGATCCGCTCGTAGATGGCGAGCGCTCGCTCAAGGACGTCGGCGGTCTCCTTGACGAGCGGGCCGATGGCGGACGCCAACAGGAGCTCCTGGACGTCGCCTCCGGCCGTCACCGCCTCGAGCCACGGCATCCCGCGGCCGGCCAGGACCTCGTCCGCGAACCAGGAGCGCGCGCGGGCGAACTGGATCATCCCGATCTCGCGGAGGGCTGCGGCCAGGCTTCGATCATCGCCGACCTGCTCTGCGAGCTCGATCGCACGGCGGTAGGCGCTCTCGGCGGCATCGAGGTCGACCTCGATGGCGACCCCTCCCAACGACTCACCGATCGGCGTCCGAAGAAGCGCCTGGCCGAGCTCGATCGTCGCTCGCAACTCGGTCGCCGCATCGCCACGGTCGGCGGCGCGGGCAAGGGCGCGACGGGCCAGCTCCGCGGCCTCGTCCTCGTCGTGGTTCATCCGGAGCGCCGACGCGCGCCTGAGCTGAACGTCGATCTCGATCGCCGGGTCGCGCATCGCCTCGGCCAGGGCCGCCAGCTCCGCGAGACCATCGAGTCGCTCGTCGGTCTTGCGGAGGACGGCGAACGCGTCGTCACGGGTCGCGAGGAGGATACGTCGGTCGTCGGGCGACGACACCACCGGCAGCGCCTGCTCGACGAGTCGAAGTGCCTCCTCCGGCGCATTGGACGCGAGCGCGGCGGTCGCCGCATCGATCGAGAACCGCGCGGCACGGACGGTGTCGTCGGCAGCGAGAGCGTGCTGTGCCAGCATCGGCAGTCCGGCCGGGCCCGGATCGCCCCCGTCGAGCAGGAGGTCGACGACCGCGGCGTGGACCTGTCGGCGACGCGCCACCGACAGCTGGGCCGCGGCGAACTGGCGCACTTGCTCGTGGGTGAACGTGTAGTCCGCGGGCTCGCCGGCCGACTGGGGGAGAAGGAGGCCCGCCTGAACCGCGGGAGCAAGGTCATCGGCGAGCTGGTCGATCTCGCCGGTCGCCGCCGCGGACCCGGCCACGCCCGGACCGATCCTGGCCTGGATCGCCCGGAGATCGCGGAGGCTGAAGCTGCGTCCCAGGATCGCCGCATCGCCGAGGGCGGCCCGTGTCGGGGCCGGGAGGCGCGCGGCGCGGCGATCGATGAGCGTCCGGACCGCGGACGGGACCAGACGGGCGGCGTTGCGGCCGAGCCGCCACGTGCCGTCGATCTGCTGGAGGGTGCCGGCCTCCCGGTGCGTCCGCGCCAGCTCCTCGACGATGAACGGCACGCCCTCGGACTGGACGTGCATGGCGGTCGCCGAGGAGGGCTCTACCGGGCCGCCGAGGACGCGTTTCAGGAGCTCCGCCGTCTCGACCGAGCTGAACCGCCCGGGCCGCAGCCGCCGGACGAGGCCCATCCGCTCCATGTCGGCGACGAAGTTCACCGCTTCGCTGACGGTCGCGAACTCGTCCGGCCGGATGGTCAGGAACAGGAAGATGGGCTGGTTGGCGTCGCTTCGAACGACGTAGCGGAGCAGCCGGAGGGTGTCGTCATCCGCCCACTGGACGTCGTCGATGAACAGCGCGAGCTTGTTGATCCCCGCGAGCATCCCGATCGCGACGCTCGCAAGGTCGAAGGCGCGGAGGAGCTTGGCGTCCGCCGACCGGGTCTCGAACCCGGGCTCGTCACGCCCGGAGATGGCATCGACGACGCGGTTGATCGTGGCCTCGGCCGGCGTCCCCCCGGCCGTCTGGCGGATCGTGGGCGACGCGAACAGGCTCTGCGCCACGAGGAACGGCCCGCGGATCTCCTCGTCGGCCGTGATGACGACGCAGGAGAAGCCGCTCGCCGCGGCAAGGTCGGCCGCGGCAAGCAGCAGCCGTGTCTTGCCGATGCCCGGCTCGCCCTCGAGTGTCACCGCGGCGAGCCGCGTGGACGCCTCACGCAGCTCCTGGGAGATCGCATCGAGCTCGCTCGTCCGTCCGATGACCGCGCCGTTGGCCCGCCGCAGCTGGACCGCGAGCGAGCACTGGGGCCCGACGAGGGGGTCGAGCACGCCGCCGTCGGCCATTCGGATGGGAACGCGCCCCTCGATGGTCGTGGACTGGTCGGGCATGTGCGGATTATGCGGCCACTCGTCCGGCCAAGCCATCATGACCCGCCGATCCGCCTAGCGTGCGGCCGCTCAGGAGGCCTGCGACAACGGCCATGTCGCCGTGACCGAGGTGTTCGAGGGTCAGACGTGCCATCGGCTGGGTCGGCGCGATCCGCAGGGTGCCTGGATGCACCGCAATCGCTCGGATTGGTCCCGATGGGGGATGGTGCTCCGCAGGGCACGATGTACCGTCAGCGCACAACCGAACACGGACCGTCGTAGCGGGCGCGGATCGTCCGACCCAGCACTTATCGCTTCGATCCTCTTTCACTCTTCTATCCATCCGCGCCGGCAATGCCCGACCTCGGGATGCCCATGCCGCGGGATGGTCCAGATCGATCGCCACCCACGTCGAGTGGCGGACGGTCTGCTTCGGGCCGCGTGTGGGGCGGGCTCGTTTGCCGACTCGCGCGCCGTTGGACTTCCGACGTGCTCGAGGGTGAGCTCATGGCAGCATATCGACAGAGCCGACGATTCGGCTCGGATCAGACGATCGCGCCTGTCGCCGCCAGGCGACGGACCCGGCGACGCGACAGGTCGGCGACCGAGACCCAGGACGAGGCCGTGGTGCTGTCGTTCCTGTCGCAGGTCCTGATCGGCGACAGCGACTGGAGCCTGTCGGAGGTACGACGGATCGTCGCGCTCAGGGACCGAGCGCGCTTCGCGCAACCATGAATCCCCGCCTCCCTGAGGCCCTCGACGGCGCTCAGTTGCGCCCGCGCGGGGGCTCCTGGGGGAAGCTCAGCCATTGATTCTTGAGCGCCTGAAGGACGGCCTGGGTCCGATCGTTGGCGGCCAGCTTTCGCAGGATGCTGGTCACGTGGTTCTTGACCGTCTGCTCGCTGATCGACAACGCGTCAGCCACGCCGCGGTTCGTCAGCCCGCTCGCGATCGCCTCCAGGATCTCCACCTCGCGCGCTGACAGGGGGGCGAAGGTCTCCCCGTTGACGTCGTCCTTGGCGATCTCACCGAACAAGGATGCGTTCCGGAAAGCCTCGAGGACATGGCGTGCGACCGCCGGTCTCGCGGCGACCGCGTCGTCGATGATGTAGCGGCCATCCGCTACGGCCCGGATCGATGCGACGAGCTCCGCCGGGCGCGCGTCGTCGAACACGAACGCTGCTGCACCGGTCTGGATCGCCGCGAACAGTTCATCGTCGTCCCGCAGGTGACCGATGAGCACGATCGGCGACGACGGGACCTCGCGCTTGAGGTGCTGGATCTCGGGAAGGACCTTGGAGATCGACGCTTCGGCGTCGATCAGGATGACGTCGGGTGGGTCGGCGGGCAGGGCGCCGATCGCCTCCTCGACGTCGACGACCTCGGTGATGACGTCGATGTCCGGTTCAGTGTCGATCATCTGTCGCAGGACGACGAGGACGAGCGCGTGACGCTCGACGATCGCGAGCCGGATGGTGCGGACCGGGGTCGCAGGATGGGCTTTGACCGGCTTCGGCACGAGGGCCTCCCAGGACGATGCGGCGATCAAGACGAACCGTAGCGGGTCGGCGGGCGCGGCCACAGATAACGACCGAGCCCATCTTCGACAGGAACTAGTACTGGGCAGGGTCCCGACGACCCCTTCGGCGCCCACGCCGGGCGCATGGCGCCTTGCTAGACTCCCCGGATGCCCGCCCGGACCGAGTCGGCACACGCGATGATCGAGTGGCTCGATGGACGCCGCCCCGACGTCGCACGGATCGGCGGCAAGGGCGCCTCGCTCGACCGGTTGGCGGGCTTCGGGTTCCGGATCCCGCCCGGTTTCTGCCTGACGACCGATGCCTTCGCGGCACAGGTCGCGACGCTTCCTGGCAGTGCCCGTCTTGCCGCCGATCCGTCCGTCCTCGCCGAGACCGCGACCCGCACGACCCTCGTTGACGCGATGCTGGCCGGCCCGCTCGCACCGGCCGTCGCGTCCGCCCTGGCGGGGCCGCTGGAGCGGCTGGCCGTGGAGCTCGCGTCGGACCCCGCGCATCCTGTCCGACTGGCTGTCCGCTCATCGGGCGTCGCCGAGGATGGCACGGCCGCTTCGTTCGCCGGCCTGCACGACACCGAACTCGACCTCACACCGGATGAGGTCGGCCCGGCGGTCCTCCGCTGCTGGGCGTCTCTCTGGAGCGACCGGGCCATCGGCTACCGCACGCGCCGCGGCCTCCCGCTCGACGGCGGCGCGATGGCGGTCGTCGTCCAGGCTCTCGTCCCGGCGGTCGCGGCAGCGGTCGCCTTCACGCGCCACCCGGTCACCGGGCGGACCGATCAGCTCCTCGTCAACGCGGCGCCCGGGCTGGGCGAGGCGATGGTGTCCGGGCTCGTGACGCCGGACACGATCGTCATCGACAAGGCGGATCGGACCGTCACCGAGTTCACCCCTGGCGATCACGCGGGCGGCCCGGCGCTGCCCGACGACGCGCTCGCCCGCCTGGTCGGCCTGTGTCTCGACGTCGAGCGGGCGTTCGGAGCGCCGGTCGACATCGAAGCCGCGCTCGCGACCGACGGCTGGTATCTGCTCCAGGCACGCCCCATCACGACCCCGTGAGGTGACCATGACGTCAACCACCGGATCCGATGTCGACTTCCCCATCGTCTGGCGCGAACCCGACGACGCGGAGCTGACCTGGGAATGGGACGACATGCACATGCCCATCGCGGTGACCCCGCTGTCGGGCGACTACAACGAGCTGATGGGCACCGGGTTCGCGTATGGCTACGAGCGACTGTCCGTGCCGTACGAGGTGCTGACGCGGATCTGGAACTGCTACACGTACTTCGCGTGGCGCAACCCCTTTCCTGAATCCGAGCGCGAAGCGGCCGACGAGCGCTATACCGCGGCCCGGCGGGCGGCGATCCCGACGAGCGACGCGTACTGGCGGCGGGCGGTCACGGAGCTGCGCCACATCTACGACTGGGTGGCGGACCAGCCGGTCGAGACGGCGCCAGCCGCTGAACTCGCCGAGACCTGGGACGAGGCGTGGCGGCGGATCGGTCGCGCCTGGGGGATCCACTTCTACGCCATCAGAGGGCCGTACCAGGTCCTCGACGACCTGGCCGACCTGTATGAAGCGGTGATCCCGGAGGCTGCGCCGGGCGAGGCGCTCGGGCTTATCGGCGGTGGCGTCCACGAGCTCCACGAGGTCGAGCGCGGGCTCGAACGCCTTGCGGCGATGGCGGCCGACGAGATCGCGGTCGAACGCCTCGTCCGCCAGCCGGGGGCGACCCTCGACGAGCTCGCGGCCCTCGACGTGGCTGACCCGTTCGTGGCGGCCCTGCGGGCGTTCCTTGCCGAGCATGGCCATCTCGGCCAGATGTTCGACGACCTCGGACTCGCCTCGTGGATCGAGGAACCCGGCCTCCTGCTGACCGAGATCGCCAAGCGGATCGAGCACTCGATGCCCGTCGACGCCGAAACGCGCCGCCAGCGCCTTGCCGACGAGGCGGTGGTCCTGGCTGCGAAGGTCCGCGTCGCGCTTGCGGACGATCCGGAACGCCTGGCCCGGTTCGAGGAGCTGCTCGGGCATGCCCGCGTGATCGGGCCGCTGACCGAGGTCCACAACTACTGGATCGACCGGCGGGCCCAGTCGTCGCTGCGCCGATTCGCGATGCGCGTCGGGGGGCGACTGGCTGGAGCCGGGGTCATCGCCGCACCCGGCGACGTGCTCTTCCTCCATCGTGAGGAGGTCCCGTCGATGCTGCAGGCCGGCGAGGCCGTCCACGACCTCGTCGAGCGCCGGCGGGCGGACTACCTGCGCTGGTCCACCGTGCGCCCGCCGCGCAAGGTCGGGAAGCCGTCCGATCCGACCGAGCCGAGCGCGTCGGCCAACACGGACCGGTTCGACGGCGCCCGCTACGAGTCGACCGAGCGCGACGAGATCAAGGGCACCGGCGCCTCGGCCGGGGTCGCGCGAGGACCAGCCCGGGTCACCCTCACGCAGGATGATTTCGGCTCGGTCCAGCCGGGTGACATCATCGTCTGCCCGTCATCGAACCCGTCGTGGGTGCCCCTGTTCGCGATCGCCGGTGGACTCATCACCAACACCGGCGGCGTCCTGTCGCACGCGGCCGTCGTCGCCCGCGAGTTCGCGCTGCCGGCGGTCGTCGGGACGGGCGATGCGACGACCCGCATCGCCGATGGGCGCCTCGTCGAGATCGACGGCACCACCGGGATCGTGCGCCTCCTGTGAGTGAAGCGGGCCGGGCACGGCTGCTCAGCCCGGCGATGCTCGGGGTCGCGAGCGGAGCGGTGCTGGTGCCGCTGAATTCGACGATGCTGGCGGTCGCCCTGCCGAGCATCATGGACCAGTTCGGGGTCGACGCCGTCACGGTCTCGTCGCTCGTGACGCTCTATCTCGGGGCCGTCACCATCGCATTGCTCGCGAGCGGCAGCCTGGGCGACCGGTACGGGCAGCGGCCCGTCTTCCTCATCGGGGTCACCGCGTTCGCGATCTCGTCGCTGATCGCGGTCGTCGCACCGTCGTTCGAGGTCCTCGCGGCGTCGCGTGTCCTCCAGGCGGTCAGCGGCGCGCTCGTGTCGACCACCTCGGTCGCGCTGGTCCGCGCGATGTCGCCGGCCGATCGCCGCGGCACCGCCTTCGGGCTATTCGACATGCTCGTCTCGACGAGCGCGGCGATCGGGCCGTTCATCGGCGGACTCCTGGTCGGGGCATTCGGCTGGCAGTCCCTCTTCGTCCTGGCGGTGCCGGTCGCCCTGTTCGCGGCGATCGTCGTCGCCGTCGTCGTGCCACCCGAGACCGGGCGGCACGTGGCGCGTCCGGGGGTCCGCACGCCGGGCATCGACGTTCCCGGGCTCGTCCTCCTGGCGGCGATGCTGATCGCGTTGCTCATCGCGATCCGCGGGGTCGGCAGCTCCGGCGCGGGAGGGACCGGCGTCGGCTTGATCGCGGCCGTCGCGGTCATCCCCTTGCTCGTCATCTTCATCCGCTACGAGCTCGGCGCAGACCGCCCGGCGGTCGATCCCCGGCTGTTCGCGAGCCGGCCGTTCACGGCGGCCGTGCTTGGCGTCCTCGGCGCGACGGTCATCCTCCACGCCACGTTCATCCTCGTCCCGCTCCTCGTCGAGCGCCTCCTGGATGGGTCGGCGGAGACAGCCGGCCTGGTCCTGTTGGGTATCTCCGGTATGGGCGCTGTCGCCGCGCCGTTCGGTGGCCGCCTGTCGGACCGTCGCGGTCGCCGGCTCCCCGTGGTGGCCGGCTCGATCTGCCTGACCATCGGGCTGTTCGCCCTGTGGCTCGTGGCCGCGAGCACGACGGCCCTGGTGGTCGGGGCGCTTCTCGGCGTCGTCGGGTTCGGCATGGGCTTCTCCGGCTCGCCGCGCCAGGCTGCCGCGCTCGAGTCCGTCAGCCGGCGACCGGGTCGGGATGGCGGCGGGCACGTACTACACGGGCCGCTATCTCGGCGGCGTCCTTGGCGCCAGCCTCGCGGGCGCTGTCCTCGGCACCACCGTGACGGCGGCCGGCGTCACCCAGGGCTTCGGGCTGCTCGTCCTCGTCGGGTCGGGCCTCATCGTCGTGTCGTTCGGGCTGCCGGGCAGGATCCGCGCCCTGACCACGGCGTCGGTCGCGGCGACGGCCGGAGATGGCGCTGCCTGAGCCAACGGCGTCACGCCGGATGCGGGCGGCGCGTCACTAGACACGACGCCGGGCGATCATGGCAGGCTGATCGATCGCCCGGCGTCTCCATGCCCGGTCAGGACCCGGGTAGACTCGGTGGCGACACCCGAGTCGCCCGTCACGACAGAGGAGCCCGAGCCCCGAGTGCAAGCCCGCCGGATCCGGCCCGACACCAGGCCGATGGACGTTCGCCGCCTCGCCGCGGCGGGCCTGTCGGCCGTCCTCCCCGGACTCGGTCAGCTGTTCAACGGACGGCGCCAGCTCGCGGCCCTGTTCCTGATCCCGTCGCTCGTCCTGTTGCTCCTCATCGTCATGCTCGCGGCTGCCCAGTCGCCGGCGCGGCTGGCCGCGTGGGTCGTCTCGCCCCAGGTCCTCGGTGCGCTCATGGCGCTCAACCTGGTCGTGCTCGCCTGGCGCCTGACGGCGGTCGGTCAGGCGTTCCTCGATACCTCGCGAAGCGGGCCGACCGGGCGCCTCGGGATCATCGGCATCGTCATCATCACGCTCATCGTCATCCTGCCGCACCTCGTCATCTATCGGACCGGGTCGGCCCTGGGCGAGACGTTCGACCGCATCTTCACGAGCGCGGTCCTGGGGGCGATCGACGATCGCGAGGGGGCCGATCCGCTGACGCCGCGCGAGGGCGAACGGATCAACATCCTGCTCGTCGGGGTGGACAAGCGGGGCGCTCGGACCGCCAACCTGACCGACACGATGATGGTCGCCTCGATCGACCCGATCGGCCACACCGTCTCGCTCGTGTCCCTGCCACGCGACCTCATCGACACGCCGCTTGGCGACGGCAACACGTTCGGTCCGAAGCTCAACTCGCTGATGTCCTACGCCGACAATCACCCGAAGCTGTTCCCGAAGGGCGGGATGCGGACGCTCCAGGACGCCATCGGCGCGCTGCTCCAGATCCCCATCCACTACCACGCACAGCTCGACTTCCGTGGCTTCATCAAGATGGTCGATGCGGTCGGTGGGGTCGACATCGTCGCGCCGCGCGACTTCGAGGATCCGAAGTACGACGGCTACGGGACCGGCGGCGTGAAGGGGTTCTCCATCACGAAGGGCCCGCATCACCTCGACGGGGCAACGGCCCTCGCGTACGCGCGGTCGCGCAAGGCGCTCGGCGAGAGCGACTTCACCCGCCAGGCGCGCCAGCAGCAGATCCTCGTCGCGCTGCGGGCCGAGGTGACCCGAGGCGGAAGCCTGCTGTTCCAGCTGCCAGCCCTGCTCGACGCGGTCGGCGAGACGATCCGGACCGACATCCCGGTCTCGCGGCTCCCCGACCTCGCCGCGATCCTCGACGAGGTCGGCAAGAAGGATGTGACGAGCGTGGTCATCCGCTCGCCCCTGGTGAAGTCGAAGAGCACCCAGTACGGCGACTCGCAGGCCCCGAACCTGACCCGGATCCGGGCGATGGCGGCGGCCCTGTTCAGCCAGCCGGGGGTCGATCCCGTCCCGTGGCCGACCCCGAAGGCGAAGCCGACCAAGGCACCGAAAGCGACGCCGAGTCCGTAGCGCCGGGATGGTCGTGGCGCCAGCCACGGCGAACGGGACCGGCAACATCCCTGGCCGTGATCACGGCCGCATCGCTAGAACCCGAGCGTCGCCAGTCGCGGCGCCATCCGCCGCGCCGCCCGGGCCCGATGTGAGATCGCGTGTTTCTCGACGGGTGTCCAGAGGCCGAGCGTCCGGCCTCCAGGCGGCACCGACGCCGGTTCGAAGATCGGGTCGTAGCCGAACCCGCCGGTCCCGCGCGGCTCCGTCGCGATGCGGCCGCGGCAGGTCCCGCGGGTCATGATGACCGGCACGCCGCCGCGCGGTCCCGCGACATCGGGGAGTGCCAGGGCGAGAACGCAGACGTAGCGTGCCCCGCGGCGCTCGGGCGGCAAGCCGGCCAGGGCTGCCAGGAGCTTCGCGTTGTTCTCCTCGTCGGTCGCGTCCTCACCGGCGTAGCGACGCGTCCGCACGCCCGGCGCTCCGCCGAGCGCATCGATCTCGATGCCCGAATCGTCCGCCAGCGTCGGCAGCCCGCTTGCGCGGACCCCGAACCGGGCCTTGATCGCCGCGTTCGTCTCGAACGTCTCGCCGTCCTCGATCGGGTCGCCCTCGATGCCGAGATCGGCCAGCGATACGAGGACGCCCCGTTCGAGCGACAAGAGCTCGCGCAACTCGCGCAGCTTGTGCGCGGAGCGGGTCGCGACGAGGAGCTTCTGGGTCACCGCCGGACGGTTGCGAGGACGGCGGCCTGCGCCTCGAACAGACGCGCCAACCCCGAATCCGCGAGGTCGAGCAACCCATCTGCGGCCGCGCGATCGAATGGCTTGCCCTCGGCCGTGCCCTGCAGCTCGACGTATGCCCCGGCATCGGTGCCGACCACGTTGAAGTCGACGTCGGCGCGTGAATCCTCCGAGTAGTCGAGGTCGAGCAACGCCACGCCGCCGACCAGGCCCACCGACACCGCAGCGACCTTGCCGACCAGGTGGCGGTCCATCCCGTACGTGATGAGCGCCGCGGCGAGCGCGACATAGCCGCCGGTGATGGACGCCGTTCGCGTGCCGCCGTCGGCCTGCAGGACGTCGCAGTCGACGGTGATCGTCCGCTCGCCGAGCCGGGTCAGGTCTACGGCATCGCGCAGCGACCGCCCGATCAGTCTCTGGATCTCATGAGTCCGGCCGCCGATCTTGCCGCGGACCGACTCCCGGTCCGTCCGTTCCGCCGTAGCCCGGGGCAGCATCGAATACTCGGCGGTGACCCAGCCGGTGCCCTTCCCGCGCAGGTGCGGCGGGACCCGATCGACGATGGTCGCGGCGCACAGGACCTCGGTGTCACCCACCCGTATCCGGCACGAGCCCTCCGCCCATTTCTGCACGCCGAGCGTGAACGTGACCGGGCGCAGGTCGTTCGGGCCGCGGCCATCGGCGCGGACGGTGGGCGGCCGGTTGCCGATGGTCATGCGGTCTTCTCCTCAGCCTTGGCGGCGTCCCAGAGCGCGTCGAGCGCATCGAAGTCGAGGTCGCGCAGGGCGACTCCCCTGGCGGCAGCGCCACGTTCCACGCTCGAGAATCGGCGCCGGAACTTGGCGTTCGCGGCACGGACCGCGGCTTCCGCCTCGATCCCGTGGCGTCGGGCGACGTTGACGAGGACGAACAGCAGGTCGCCGAATTCCTCGGCACGCTCGGCATCGGTCGCGGCCTGCCGCAGTTCTTCGGCCTCCTCGGCGACCTTGTCCAGCACGCCCTCGATGGTCGGCCAGTCGTAGCCGAGGTTCGCCGCCCGCTCCTGCATCTCCTGGCTGGCGGCCAGGGCCGGCATCGATGGACTGATGCCGTCGAGCGCGCCTTTCACGAGCGTCTCGCCGGCGCCGGTCGAGTCCGCCGCCTCTGCCCGTTCGTCGGCCTTGATCCGCTCCCACTGCCGATTGACGTCGGACGCCGTCCGCGCGACTGCATCGCCGAACACGTGCGGGTGCCGGCGGACGATCTTGGTCGCGATCGCGGCCTGGACATCGGCCAGGTCGAAGATCCCGGCCTCGGCGGCGAGCTGTGCGTGGAGCACGATCTGGAGCCACAGGTCGCCGAGCTCGCCGGCGAGAGCCGGCGTCGCGCCCCCCTCGAGCGCGTCGTAGACCTCGTATGCCTCCTCGAGCAGGTGCTTTCGGAGCGAGGTGTGGGTCTGCTCGCGGTCCCACGGACAGCCGTCGGGCTGACGCAGGCGCGCGGAGATCCAGGGCATCGCCCAGGGACCGGCCACGGCGAGTTCGGGCGCGATCGGCCCGAGATAGAGGGGCGCGGCGAACTCGGCAGCATCCAGCGAGGCGACCGTCACGCCGTCGTCGGCGCCGAAGCGGCCGACCGGGTGATCGGACGGGTAGAGCCGCCGGAGCACGGCCAGCGGGTCGCCACCGCCCGGCCCGTTCCGACCTGCCAGCGGCTCGGCCGACCCGGCGCTCGCGCGGAGGGTCGCCAGCGGGACGATCAGCAGGGGCCGGGACGGCTCGAGCGGGACCCCGACCAGCGACTCACCAGCGACGACCTGCAGGCCGTTCGCGGGATCGAGTCCCCAGCGGAGTCGCGCCTCGGCGACGAGTGCGTCGAGCAATCGGCCCCTCCCGCTAGTTGGTCGCGCCTGCCGAGATGCTCTCGTCGCGGGTGATGGCCGCTGCCGACTTCTTCGCGTCGTACCACTTCGAGTACGCCGTCGAGGTCAGGTCGTCCAACTGCTTGCCCTCGGGAGTCCGAGTCTCCTCGGCGTTGACCTTGAACAGGTAGGTGCCGTCGCCGGCGATCGAGGTGACCTCGGAGGTCTTGCCGATGGGCGCTGCGAAGATCGCGTCGGTCAGCTTGTCGTCGAGCTGTCCCTTGGCGATCCAGCCCATGTCGCCGCCAGCACCAGCCGTCGGCGCCACCGAGGTGTCGCGGGCGAGGATCGCGAAATCCGCACCCTTGTCGGCCTGGTCCTTGAGCGCCTTGAGATGGTCCGCCTCGGTCGGGCGGTACATCACCTGGATGACATGCCAGCCGAAGGCCGACTTCACCGGTTCGAGGATCTGGCCGTCCGTGAGGCCCGGGGCCATGATGGCCGCCAGGAACGCCTCGTCGACGGAGCTCTTGCTGTCGAAGAACGGCAGCTTGCCGCCGCTGCCGGTCGGGCCCTGCGCCTGTGCTTCGTCGCTCTCCCTGCGGGCGATCGCGTCGAACAGGGCCGGGTTGTCCTTGAGCCGTGTCCAGGTCGCCACCGCCTGCGTGTGGGCAGCCTCCCACGACGGATCGTCGGCCGGGATCGATGAGGCACCCGACGCGTCGTCCTTCGGCGAGTAGAGGATGTGCCGGACCTTGATCGCGTCGGAGCCGAGGTTCGGAGCCTCCTCGCTGACGTAGATCTCGGACACGCGACGCTGGACGGAGGGTCCGGTGACGTCGCCGACGATCTTGGTCTGGAGCTTGTCATGGAGGACATCCGCGGCGAGGACCGCGCGGTACTTGTCGAGGCTGACGCCGTCATTGACGATCTTGGCCTGATAGGCCGTGTCGACGGACTCGGGCGCGATCTCAGTGACCCGACCGATCCGGTACGTCCCGTCGGCTCCCTCGATGACGGCCGTCGGGGTATTGACGTCGGCGGCGAAGAGCGCCTTGAGGAACTCGGGGTCGGCGCTGGCGCCGGTGCCCTCGATCCAGCCGAGGTCACCGGCCTGCGGCGCGGTCGACGCATCGGTGGACACGGTCTTGGCGACGTCGTCCCACGACTTGCCGCTCTGGAGATCCTTGAGCGCGGCATCGGCCTTGGCCTTGGCCTCGGCCTTCTGCGTCGCGGTCGGCGCGACGGCCGCCAGGTCGACGACGGGCTTGACCTCGATGAGCCAGGAGTGGCGCGCCTCGGGCGTCGTCGCCTCCTTGGTCAGGCGGGCGTCGATCTCCTCGGGTGTCACCGTGACACCCTCGCCGGTCGCGAGCTTCGCCTGGAGTGTCGAGTCGATGAGTCGCTCGAGCGAGAGCTGGGTCAGTTGGTTGCGCTGCTGGGTGACCGTCTGCTGCTGGGCCTGGCCCTGGGCCTCGGTCAGGTGACCGGCCAGGACCGCGGTGGAGATCCGGCGATCCGCCTCATCGAGCCGCCATCCATCGACCTGGACGCGCTCGCGGAGCTGGTCCTTGGAGATGGACTGGCCATCCACGCTGCCGACCGACGCGAGGTGGTCGTTGTAGTAGTTCAAGCCGGCAGCGATCGCGAGGATCACCAGCGAGAGGACCACGATCAGCCCGAACCCGAGGTTCAGGTAGAAGTTCCGACGGTCCTGCGTTTCCCACGCGGGGCGATGGTCGCGCTTGACGACGGGTTTGGCACGGAAGGTCATGGTGTGGGTCGGTTCCTGTCACATGGCCGGCTGACGCCGGGGATGGAGGGCCGCGGTATGGTACACCGAGCCTCTGAAAGCTCGTGCCCGCAGCCGATCGTCGATCTCCCGCCCGGGTCAATGACGGCAGGCTGAGCGCGTCCGTGACGCGTGTTGCGGAACCTCCACCTGCGGCGACCGACGGGCTTCCGAGCCTAGCGGCCCTGGCGGCTCGTCAAACCCGCCAGCTTCTGCAAGACGGCTTTGCGCGCGCCGCGGAACGGCGGAGAGCTACGCGCCCGGACCGCGGCGGCACGAAGGCTTCGGCGGTCGGCCATGCCGGACGTCATGTCGACTGCGGGCGGGAACGCGGTCCGGGCGACCCGCTCGTCGAAGGCACGCGCCGCCTGCCCGTCGGCGAAGGCATCTGTCAGGCCGTGGAGTCCGAGGTAGGCCCGGAATGTGGCGAAGCGCGCGGCGTGTCCCCGGTTCAGCTCACCGTAGTCCGCCTCGTCATAGAGATCTGCCGCATCGATGTCCGGCGGGACCTCCCACATCTTGCGATGCGGGATGCCGAAATAGCGGACGAGCTCGAGCGTCCGTGAGTCGTGGGCGAACACGTAGGCGGGGGTTCCGCCGAGGATCGCGGCGATGTTGCCATGGATGCGGGTGCCGAAAGCGAAGTCCCGTCCGCCCATGTCGGCGACCCATGGCCACGGCTCGACATAGAAGCGGACGTGATTCTCGCGGAAGAGCTGGTGTGAGAGATGGACCGGGATCGGGTCCGCCAGGTTCCTCGTCCTGGAGGACTCGCCCCACAGGAGCTTGCCCAGCGTCGCGAGGTCCTGGGCGACGTAGATCAGATTCGGATACCGCTCGACATGGGACGTCACGATGCTGCCCATCGCGACGACCGTGGGCGTGATGCTCATCGACAGCCGGGCATCCGCGCCGAGGCTGGCGAGGCGCTTGTCGACGTGCAGGTCGTCGCCGCGCATGAACATCGATGGGCAGCCGATCACTTCGACGTCGTGGAAGCCGAGGCCGCGCAGATATGAGTCGGTCAGCTCGCCGCGCACGCCGATGGCAGGACCGTGGTCGAGGACGGTCGAGACGAACGCCCGCACCGCGGGCTCGATCCGCTTGAGATTACCCAGCTCGTAGCGCAGGTTCGACTGGACCCCGACACCGAGGATGACGACCGGGATCTTGAGTCGCTGGATGAGCTGGGTCATCTCGACGAGCGTCGATTCGTAACTGAGACGGAAGGCGTTGGCGAGGGGGATCACGTATGCGTCGTAGCGCTCGTTGATCTCGTCGGCGGCCTGGGGGTTCGTCTTGAACCGGTCCGGCGCCATCTCCACCCCATCGGCTCCCAGGATCTTCCAGACCGCCTGGAGGAAGAGCAGGTTCCCGGAGTTCATGCCGATGAGGTTCCGTCGGAACGTCGTGGTCGGCGGCACGATCTCGAACGGGTCCTTCGGCGACCGGAGGAGGATGCGCTTCGGCCTCCCCAGGCTGCTTGTCGTCGAGTCGGGCATGGCGAGACTATACCGGCGGCTCTCGCCGACCGGCTGGACACGGCGACCCCCGCGGCGACGGCGACCACGGCGGCACACCGAACGACGACCGTTCGTGGCCGGCCCGTATCATGGCCGCGTGCGAGTCCATGCCATCCTCCTGGCCGGTGGCGCCGGGGACCGCTTCGGCGCGGAGATGCCGAAGCAGTTCGTCCGCCTCGCGGGTGAACCGATCCTCCTCCGGACGATCCGGACGATCGCCGCGGCCGGGATCGACGGTTTGGTCATCGTCTCGCACCCGGACTGGATCGCCGAGACCGAGCGCGAACTGGCATCGGCCGGTCTGCGCATCAGGGCGATCGTCGTGGCGGGTGGGCTGACCCGGAACGAGAGCACACGCAACGGCCTGCACGCGCTCGACGCAGGACCCGACGATGTCGTCCTCGTGCACGACGCCGTCCGCCCCCTCGTGCCGCTCGACGTCGTTCGACGGGCGATCGCTCCGGTCGCCGATTTCGACGGCGGACGCCACGGACACCGTGATCCCGAGCGCGGACACCCTGGTCATCGTCGACGACGGCGCTGTCGTCGAGATCCCCGAGCGCGGTCGCTACCGGCGCGGCCAGACGCCGCAGGTGTTCCGCATGTCGATCCTGGCACGGGCCTACGAAGCGGCCTCGGCCGCGGGCGACCTCAGCGCGACGGACGACTGCACGCTCGTCCTCAGGTATGTGCCCGGCGCCCGCGTCCTGGCCGTGGCCGGCGACGAGATCAACCTCAAGATCACCACTCGGATCGACCTGGTGATGGCGGACCGGATGCTCCAGATGCGGACGCTCTCGCCCGAGGATGTGACGGCCGTCGATGACCTCGCCGGAGCTCGGCTCCTCGTCATCGGCGGAACGAACGGGATCGGCCGCGCGATCGCCGAGGAAGCCACCCGTCTCGGTGCCGGCGCCGAGGTGGAGGGCCGGTCCACTGGTCTTGATGTGCGCGATGCGGCTGCAGTCGACGCTCGTGTCGATGCCGTGGCGAAGCGCCTCGGTAGCCTGGATCACGTCGTCGTGACGGCCGGCATCCTCCGCCTCGGGCCGTTGGCCGAGACGCCCGCGGCCGCCCTTGCCGAGATCATCGACGTCAACCTCACGGGCACGATGAACGTGGCTCGAGCCGCGTTCCGACATCTCGCCCAGACCAGAGGCTCGTTCACCGCCTTCGCCTCGAGTTCGTTCACCCGCGGCCGGCCCGACTACGTGGCCTACTCGGCAAGCAAGGCCGGCGTGGTGAACCTGGTCCAGGGCCTTGCCGAGGAGTGGACGGTCTCAGGCGTCCGTGCCAATGTCGTCAGCCCCGAGCGGACCGATACGCCGATGCGGGCGCAGGCTTTTCCGAACGAATCCCGGGACGGGCTCCTGGGGGCTCATGAGGTCGCGCAGGCAACCTTGCGCCTGATCGCCTCGGATCTCACCGGCCAGGTCCTGGACGTGCGTCGCCACGACTCGGTCGCACCCGAGCATCGCGCCATGGCGGCACCTCCGCCCGATCTCGGGCCCGGCCATCGAGGGTGAACCGACTCGAGTATCTCGTCGTCAGCGCCTTCCTCTCCGTCCTCCGTTGGTTCTTCATCCGCCTGCCGATCCGAACGGACCGGGTGGTCCTCGCGTCTGCTCGGGGATCCGCCCTCGAGGGCAACCTCGCCTACCTGCATCGGGCGATCCGGGCGCGACGGCCTGACCTCGAGATCGTCCTTCTGCTGGAGCCGTACGGCTATGGCGTGCGTGACAAGGTCCGCTACCTGTTCCGAACCATCCGCGGGTTGTTGCTCTTGCACACGACCGCGCTGTTCGTCGTCGACAACGCGCTCCTGCCCGTCCATGTGGCACCCCATCGAAGCGGGACGACCGTGGTCCAGGTCTGGCATGCGGCCGGTGCGCTGAAGCGCTTCGGCGTCGATACGATCCAGCCGCCGGCGGAGCCGGAACGGACGTTCCTGCACCGCTACTACGACTATGTCGTGACCTCGGGCGACGCCGGCCGGGACGCGTGGTCCGCCGCCTTGCGAACGCCGGTCGATCGGGTCCTGCCGCTCGGGACTCCACGGACGGATCTCTTCCACGACCCCGTGGCACTGGCAAGCGCGCGAGAACGCGTCCTCGATGCTCACCCGGGGTTGCGCGGCCGGACCGTGGTCGTCTATGCCCCGACGTTCCGAGGCCGCGGCCGGGACCGGCGACCTGACGCAGGGCTCGACGCGGTGGCCCTTCGCGCCGCTCTGCCGAGCGATCACGCGCTCGTCCTCAAGAGTCATCCCAATGTGGACGCCTCGGGTCTGTCGGTCGCCGGTTTCGACGTCGTGATGGACCCGGCGTCGGAGATGAACGAGCTCCTGGCCGCAGCCGACATCCTGATCACCGACTACTCGTCGTCGATCTTCGAGTGGGCCCTGCTCCACAGGCCTCTCGTCCTGCTGGTCGGGGATCTGTCCAGCTACGAGAGGGATCCGGGGCTCTACCTTGACTACGCGACGGAGATGATCGGCACGCAGGTGGTCGACACCGCGGGGGTCATCGAGGCGATCGTCGAGAAACGGTTCGACTTCACGCCATACCAGCCGTTCATCGAGCGCCACCTGGCCGGCTGCGACGGGCACGCCTCGGACCGCTTCGTCGACCGCTTCTTGCCCCCGGTCGGCGACTGACCGGACACTGACACGCCCCGCCGAGCGCGAACGCCGGACAGTGCCCGCGCGATCTCGGCCGCTGCCGCGGAGAAGACGTCACCGGTTCCACGCGCGGCGGAGCGCATCCCGTTACCCTCACATCGGTGAGCCGGACCCGCCGCAATCGATCCGTGCGAATCAGGGCATCCTCGCCCGCTTCGGCTTCGCCCTGGGCCGCCTGCGGCCCGTCCGCCCCCATGTCGTCCTTGCCACCCAGCAAGGAACGGAGATCGGCGGGAACCTCCGGTACATCCGCCGCGAACTCGAGGGGCGCGACCCGCCGATCCCGGTGATCGTGCTCGCGTATCGAACCAGGACCGGCATCCGCGGCCGGATCGAGAACACGTGGCAGACCCTCCGGTCGGGCTTCCACCTTGCGACCGCTCGCGTCTTCGTCGTGGACGACTGGTTCTTCCCGATGTACGTGATCACGCCGCGCCCAGGCACCGTCAGGGTCCAGGTCTGGCATGGCGCCGGTGCGTTCAAGCGGTTCGGCTACAGCGTGCTCGACAAGTCGTTCGGAGCCGACGAGGAGATGATCCGGCTGGTGCCCATCCACTCCAACTACGACATCTGCCTCGTCTCCTCAGCAGCCGCGATAGAGCACTACATGGATGCCTTCCGGCTGCCACGTGACCGGTTCACGTCGGCGCTGGGAGTGCCGCGGACGGATCTGTTCTTCGACGCGGAGCGGCGCGCCCAGGCGACAGAGGCCATCCGCCGTCGATACGCGCTGCCGACCGACCGGCGGATCCTCCTGTATGCCCCGACCTTCCGTGGCGCCATGGTCCGGGACGCCCGCGACCCGGGCGACCTTGACGTCACCGCCATGCGTGATGCGCTCGCCGGGGAGTGGGTGGTGCTGCTCCGGCCCCACCCGTTCGTGCGCGACCGACTTCTCCTGGGCCCGGATCTCGCCGGGTTCGCCATCGACGTGTCCGACTGGCCCGATATCAACGAGCTGATGCTCGTGGCCGACCTGCTCGTGACCGACTACTCGAGCGCGATCTTCGAGTTCGCGCTGCTCGATCGACCGATGGCGTTCT
Organism: uncultured Chloroflexia bacterium; assembly: GCA_963776385.1. Classification (GTDB taxonomy): domain Bacteria; phylum Chloroflexota; class Limnocylindria; order Limnocylindrales; family CSP1-4; genus SPCO01. The sequence continues at coordinate 218,750 of CAVZME010000004.1, read as the reverse complement.
TCGCCCCCGACCACGACGCCTACGAACACGAGCGTGGCTTCTACTTCGACTTCCGAACGGGCGTGCCAGGCCCGGTCTTCGAAGACACGCCGGCACTGGCCGCGTACGTGCAGGCCGGTGATTTCGACCTGCCACGCGTCCGCGCGTTCGCGCGGACCTGGTTCGATGTGGCGGATGGCCACGCATCCGAGCGCTTCGTGGACCGGATCGTGCTGCCCGCGCTCCAGGGTCGACCGATCGAGGTCGGTGAGCTACCCGGAGATGGCGGCGTCGCCACGTCGGTTCCCGGCTCCGGGGCCCGGGAACCCGGCGAGGGACCGACCCGGTCCAGGGATTGATCCCGGGGCGCGCCGAGCTCGCCGACCTCGGCATTGCGGCGCGGGATGGTACCCTTCCGCGCGATGTCCGCCACCAGTGAAGTCCCGGCAGCATTTCGTAACGCCGCCGGCAGCCGGGGGCCGATCGCGCTCGTCAGAGAGGCGATCTCAGACATCCGGTCTCGGCGCCGGCTGGTCCGATACCTCGTCCAGGCAGACGTCCGCAAGCGCGGCGCGGACACACTCCTCGGCAACATCTGGTGGGTCCTCGATCCGCTGCTCCAGATGCTGGTCTACGTCATCTTCATCACGATCATCGTCCCTCGGACGCAGCCCGACTACCCGCTCTTCATCTTCTCGGTGATCCTGCCCTGGAAGTGGTTCTCGGCCTCGGTCTCCGACGCGACCACATCGATCGTGAGACAGGACGCACTGATCAAGCAGATCCAGTTCCCGAAGATCGTCCTGCCCATTGCGGCCACGACGGCCGGGATCGTCAGCTTCGCATTCGGGACCGTGGCACTCGCGCTGGTGATGCTCGCCTACTCCGACCGGATCATCGATCTGGCTTGTCTTCATCCCGGTCATCGCGAGCGTCCAGTTCGTGTTCACCCTTGCCTGCGCGTTGCTGGTCGCGGCCGGAAACGTCTTCTTCCGCGACCTTGGCAACGTCGTCGGGCACGTCCTGCGGTTGTGGTGGTTCCTGTCGCCAGGCCTGTACAGCCTCGAGACCCTCGACCAGACCAATCTTCTTCAAGACGCATCCATGGCTGTCCACACTGGTGAATGCGAATCCGTTCGCGATCCTGTTCTCTGCCTACCGCACGGTCATCTACGGGACGGCGACGGCGCCGCCGCATGGACCGCCGGACATGGCCGCCTTGGCGACCCTCTTGGTGGCAAGCACGATCTTCCTGGCGCTGACGACGATGGTCTTCAAGCGCCTCGAGCCGAACTTCGCCAAGATCATCTGATGTCGATCATGAGGCGGCCACCGAAGCTCACCCGTGGTACCAACCCCGGCTTCGCCATCGGCGCCACGGATCTCGGCGTGCGGTACGACTTGCGCTTCAACAAGAAGACGACCATCCGCAACTCGGTCGGCCAGGTCCTGGGACGTGGCGGGGAGCAGCATTTCTGGGCCCTCCGCCACGTGAATCTGCGAGTCGATCGCGGCGAGTCACTGGCTGTCATCGGGCCGAATGGCGCCGGCAAGAGCACGCTCCTCCAGGTGCTGTCCGGGATCATCCGTCCGTCGGAGGGAGCGGTCGACGTGTTCGGCCACGTCTCGGGCCTGCTGACCCTCGGCGCCGGGTTCGACAGGGAGCTGACCGGGCGTGACAACATCCTGCTCGGTGGTGCATTCCTGGGGCTCGACGACAACGTGACCCGTGAGCTCCTGCCGTCGATCATCCAATTCGCGGAGCTTGGCGAGTTCATCGACGCGCCCCTGCGAACGTATTCGTCGGGCATGCGGGCGCGGCTCGGGTTCGCCATCGCGACCTCGGTCGACCCGGACATCCTGCTCCTCGACGAGGTCCTGGCGACAGGTGACGCGAACTTCCGGGCGAAGTCCAAGACGCGGGTCATCGAGATCGTCTCCGCAGCCAAGGCGGTCGTCCTCGTCACCCACGATATGAACTGGGTCACCGAGTACTGCAATCGGGCGATCCTCATCGAGCGCGGGCGTGATGGTCGCCGAGGGTGAGCCGGCGGACGTCGTCGAGCTGCACCGGGTGCACACCGAGGAGGCGCGTGCACGGACCGCCGAGATGGCGACGGCAGCCGGCGTGGATCCGAGGATCGTGAACGTCCGCTGACGGGCGGGCGCGCTCTCAGCGGCGACGGAGGATGGCGAGGACCAGTGCCGCGATGCCACCGAGGGCGAGCGCACCGCGCCAGTCCAGGAGTGCCTTGACATCGCCGTCGACGCGACCCGCGATGACGACGCCGGCGATGCCACGACGCTGGAAGGTCACCTTGCCGGCAGCCAGGCTCCAGACCGCGCCCTGATCGACGCGGACGTCCTTGGCCCACATGGTCCGGACGAACGACTGCGTGACGCTCGCGTCGCGCGCGAGCGCGAGCCCGACGCCGCTCATCTCGGCCGAGACCCGGTCGCCCTGGGCGACGACGATGCCGCCCATGCTGACGGCGACGTCCTTGGCGGCGGCCCGGACGATGCCGCCCTGGCGCACGTCCACGTGCATCGCCTCGACCTGGCTGATGCCGCCCTGGGTGACCGACACGTTGGTCGCCTGGGCGTGGTCGAGACCGCCGTTCGTGATCGTGACGTTCTCGGGGATCTGGGCCGCGACGGCGACCGCAGCTGAGGCCGGGGAGGATGGCACCGTCGGGGCGGCCGGCACGCTCGCACGGCTCGGTTTCGTCGCCTTCGCGGCCGTGGCGGAGGCCTTGGCCGCGGCAGCCGGCTTCTCGACCGTTGTCGTGCGGGCTCTGGTCACCTTCGGCTTCGGAGCCGGCGTCTTGGTCGGTGCCGGGTCCCTCGGATCGTCGCTCGGGGTCGGGTCGCTCATCGTCGTAGCCTATCCTGCCCGGCCCGAGCCCGCCATCGGTGACACCGTCGCGCACCCTTCGCGCCGACCTCGGGTATCCTCCGCCTGCCGCGGTTTGAGCCGACCACCCAGTCACGGTCGGAGAGCGCGGTGCGCGAGCTCGGAGGAGCGACGGCGGTGAAGCGCAATACCAAGGTCGGGGTGGTCGGCGTCGCCGCGACATCCGTGCTCGTCGTCGCCCTCGTCGCGACCGCGCTCGGCAACTCCGGACCGACCCCGAGTCCGTCGCCGGTCGCCCAGGCCAGCATCCCGGCCAGTCCCAGCGCATCGCCGACACCGACCCTCGTGCCGACGGCGTCGCCCTCCCCCACCCCCGTTCCGACCGCGACGCCGCTGCCGACCCCGCTCCTCGTTCCGGCGCCGCTGACCGGACGGATGGTCGCCCCGGCGATCGCCGCCCGCCACCCGATCGCGATCATGATCGACGATCTCCGGCCAGCCCGACCGCAGTCCGGTCTGTCGTCGGCATCGGTCGTCTGGCAGGCTCCCGCGGAGGGCGGCATCCCGCGCTACATGGCCATCTTCCAGGAGAACCAGCCGAAGGTCGTCGGCCCGGTCCGCAGCTCGCGCTACTACTACATCGCGTGGGCCGCAGAATGGCGGTCGATCTATTACCACGCCGGCGGTTCACCACAGGCGCTCCGGACCCTGCGGACCAAGGGTCGCGGGCAGTACGTCTACAACGGCGAAGCGTTCCGCTACCCGAGCACCTTCTATCGCCTCAGGACGCGCGTGGCCCCGCACAATCTGTACGCGCCGGGGAGCAAGCTGCGCAATCTTGGGAAGAAGCTCGGGGCAAAGGACCAGGCGTACAAGACGGTCTGGAACTTCGCCCCCGACGTGCCCCTCGCGCAGCGACCGTCTGGTGGCACCATCACGGTCGGCTACCCGTACAACACGATCAAGTACAGGTACGACCGGAACTCGAACACGTACCTGCGCTCGGTGACCGGCGAGTCCAAGCAGACCGATGCCGCCAATCGCGTCCGGATCGCGCCGAAGAACGTCGTCGTCATGCGGATGCATTTCGGTCCCCTCAACGACGGCCACCCGGGTGCCCCGCGCCTCGAGGCGACCGTCGTCGGCAGCGGGCCGGCCTGGATCTCGACCAACGGCCGGACGATCAAGGGCACGTGGAAGAAGACGGCCATGACCAAGCCGACGCAGTTCTTCGACAAGAACGGCAACGAGGTCACGCTCACCATCGGCCAGACCTTCGTCCAGGTCCTGACCACGAACACGTCGACGTACACGCTCTCGATCAAGCCCGGGTCCGACCCCCCGCCGGCGACACCCGCACCGAGTCCGACCTCGAGCTAGCGCGCGCCGATGGCCGCGTAGATCGGCGCGCGTCTCGCGCGCCACGTCGGCCCACGTCCGTCGTTCGCGTTTCGCTCCGTCGCGGGCGATGCTGGCGATCCCGTCGTGGACCCCGTCGTCGGCCCAGATCGTGGCCAGCGCGACCGCGAGACGATCGGCGTCACGGGGCTCGACCAGGAGCCCGGCCGGGCCGATCAGCTCGGGGAGTGGCCCGACCGCGGATGCGACGACCGGGATACCACAGGCCAATGCCTCGATGGCCGACAGGCCGGCTGCCTCCGAGACGACCGGCAGGATGGCCCCGCGTGCGCCACGGACCAGGTCGACCAGGTCGGACGTGGGGAGGGCCGGCGCATACACGAACGAATCGCCGATCCCCTTCCGGGCGGCAGCCCGGGCGACCGACGCCCGATCGTCCGGGCTGGCCCCGACGACGAGGATGCGCGGCGGCCACGGCACGTCCCCGGGCAGGCCCTCGGGACGGCCCGTGTTCTTGAGCGCGGCCAGCGCCGAGAGCAGCGTGGCGAGGTCGAGTCGTGCGTCGAACCGGCCGGTGAAGACGAGATAGCGGCCGTCGAGGCCGAGCCGATCCCGGACAGCCGGCCCGGGGCCGAGCGCGCCTCCGCCGTCACCGTCGTCGGGCTGGGGCGCGAACCCGGCCCGCGCAGCCAGGGGCACGACGTGGAGCCGGTCGCGCCGGAGACGCAGGAGCCGGCGCGCTGTCTCGGCCGTCGCCGCGCTGCCGACGATGACGGCAGCCGCCTCACGCAACAATTGGGCCCGCAGGCGCTGCCCGAACCGATTCACGACCGTGCGTCCGAACGCCTCCGGCATCTCCCACGGCGCAAGGTCGAGGAGGGTGACCACGACCGGGATGCCCGACGCGATCGGCAGCGGGCCGCTCCCGACCGCGTGGTACACCGCTCCGGCGGCACCGCCCCGCTCGGCACGCCAGGCCGCCCCGACGGCTGCGCCGCGGAGCACGAACGGATCCACGGTCATCGCGCCGGAACGCAGCAGGCGGGTCGGTGGCAGCTGGCGCCGGCCGACGATCTCGAGATGGCTGAACCGGTCGGTGGGGTCGTCGAGGTCCGAGGCGATCAGGAAGGCGAACGATTCCCCGGCCAGGGGATCGGCGTCGTACGCGCCGAGCAGGCCATCGAGATAGGCGGCGGCCAAGGGCGAGCGGTCCGGCGCCTGGAGCGGCCGCGCGTCGAGCACGACACGGACACCTGCCGGGCGATCCGGTCGGCGGCCGCCGAGCCGGTCCGGCGCGTCCGGTGTCACGGCCGGCTCAACCCCCGCGACGTCGACGCGACAAGCGCCCGAGGATGTCCTCGGCACGGAGCTGGACCACGACGACCAGCGCCTCGACGACGATCCGGCGGCTCATCTTGGACTGACCGACGCGTCGATCGCGGAAGGTGATCGGCACCTCCCGGATGCGCGCGCCACTGCGGCTGGCCCGGAACGTCATCTCGATCTGGAAGACATAGCCGCCGGCGTGGACGCCGTCGAATGGAACGGCCGCCAGCGTCGTCGCCCGCCAGGCCTTGAAGCCTCCGGTCAGGTCGTTCTGGCGGAGGTTCAGGACGATCCGCGCGAACAGGCTTCCGCCACGCGAGATGATCCGACGCCCGAGCCCCCAATCCTCGACCGAGCCGCCTGGCGCATAGCGCGAGCCGATGACCAGATCGGCTTCGTCGCGGGAGATCGGGCCGACGAGGCGAGGCAGCGCTGTCGGATCGTGGCTGAAATCGGCATCCATCTGGACGACCGTGCCCGCCCCACCCGCGAGGGCGACCCCGAAGCCATCCAGATAGGCTCGGCCGAGACCCTGTTTCTGGGTCCGATGGCGCACCCGGACCCGGCGATCCGCGGCCGCGAGGTCATCGGCCAGATGGCCCGTGCCGTCGGGCGACCCGTCGTCGACCACGAGGACCGTCGCGGCGGGTAGCGCGGCGAGGACGGCGGTGACGATCGGCTCGATGTTCTCGGCTTCGTTGTAGGTCGGCAGCACCACCCACACGCCGCGGCCCTCGGCGTCATCGGTTCGATCCGGCGCCTCGGTGGATGGCGCAGCGTGTTCGATGGTGTCGGTCATGCGGGTCCAGTCTAGTCGGAGGGGTCGAGAGGCTAGGGTGCCTTGACGGTGACAGCGCGACTGAACGTCGACCAGCCGATCCAACTCGTCGCGTTGACGACGACCTTGTAGGTCCCCGGCGTCACGTAGGCCCCGGCGGCCGTCTTCCCGGTCCACGTCCAGCCGTAGGTCCCGGCCGCCAGGCTCCGGTTCGTCCAGATCCTCCGGACCAGCGTCGTGCCCTGATAGATCGCCACGGTCACCGCGGCCGGCCGGCGGATGACGAACGTCAGGCGGTCCTTCATCCCGGACCGCGGCACGAACGACGCTCGCGCCCAGCTGAGCGAGGTGATGGTCCGGTCGACCCTGACCGTCAGGTCGCGGACGGTCTGGTTGCCCGCCGGGTCGAGGCCCCTGATCCTGAGCGTGTAGCGTCCGTCGGAGACCGTCCGGCCGTCCGTGTCGCGACCGTTCCAGCTCCAATCCCTGGCCCGCGTGGCGGTCAGCGTCCAGCGCCGCACGGTCGCGCCCTTCTTGTCGAGGATGCGGGCGGTCCCGGTGATGGCCTCGTCGGCTCGCACGGCCAGGCTGGTCGTGTCCGTGTGGCCGTCGCCGTTCGGCGACAGGAAGCCCGGCTGGGCGGCGAGTCCGATGACGGCTGCCCGTCGGTCGACGGTCACGACCTTGCTGACCTGGGCCTTGTTGTTCGAGACATCGGCCGCCCAGACCGTGATCCGGTATGGGCCGTCGGGGACGAGCTTGCCCGCGTTGTCACGGCCATCCCAGGTGAACGCGACCGTCTTGCCGGTCATGCTCCCGCTCCGGACGACGGGCCCCGCGACACCGTCGACGAACCTCGCCACGGACCAGCCGAACTTGACGTGCCCGGTGACCGTCAACCGGACGGTGACCGTGTCGTTCCGTCCGTCGCCGTTGGCCGACAGGTACGGGCTACTGAGGGTCGAGGCGGTGATGACCGGCGGCACGGTGTCGGTGATGAACTTGGCCTTGAGCACCGCGTAGAGCTCGGTCCGCGTCCCGTCATAGCCGAGCGCCCAGATGCCTGCCCCACGCAGGCCCTTCTGGTTGATGAGGTCGTATTTCCGCCCGAGCGCGGTCGCGTCGTCGTAGTAGATCTGCCGCCACGGCGTCACGCAGCCGTACTTCGCGGTGCAATTCTGGCGCTTGTAGGCGGTCCAGGCCGCCCCCTCGACCGGGTCGCGATACTTGCCATGGTCCGCGGCGTACTGGCGGGCGGTGGTGTAGACGACGGTCGTCGACGCCCCGTACTTCGTGCCCGAGATGTTCTTGGCGTGGAGTGCCGACGAGTCGGTCGACCAGGCGCGCCCGTAGTACGGGACGCCCAGGATGATCTTCGAGGCCGGGATGCGGCCGAGATAGGCGGCGACCGTGTCCCCGATGTCGTAGGTCGGCCCGGCGATGGGGGCCACAGACCCGACCGGGTTCGACGCCGAGCCGCGGTAGTCGTAGCCCATGATCACGACCGCATCCGCGGCGCCCGCGGCGGTCGCCTTCTCGATCGGATAGTTGCCGATCCAGCCCGTCGAATCGAACGTCAGCTGATACGCCGGGTGCACCTTGTTGAGCTCCCAGCGGACCGAGCGGACGAGCGCGGTGAACTCGTCGGCGTAGGTCGCGACGATCGGCTCGAAGTCGAGGTTGACGCCGTCGGCGCCACGGTCGCGGACGGCGGCAGCGATCTGGCGGGCGAGGTTGGCCCGGTTGCCCGGACTGCCGAGGAGCGTCTTCTGGCGGGTCACTCCCGCCGACGACCAGGCGAAGCTTTGGACGGTCAGGACGACACGCGCGCCGCTGGCGTGGGCGGCATTGATGACCGAGGTCATCTTCGAACTCGTCCAGCCGCTCCAGCCGACCGTCGTCGACCCGTCGCCGTTGCGTTTCTGGAGATCGCCGGCAGCGGACGCGCCGACACCGAAGTAGGCGATCGTCGAGAGCTTCTCCCAGTCGAGCCGGGTCGAGCTGTCGCTGAGCTCCCAGTACGGCAGGAATCCGAAGACCTCGCGCTTGAGCCCACCCGGATCGACCGCGGCTGCCGGCTGGGCCACGAAGGAGGACGCCGGGTCAAGGTACGGGAGGTCCGCCGGACCGACGGCCACGGCGGGGTCCGCATGCGGGCCGGCGAGTGGGTGCTTCGTCGAGGCATCGCGCATGGCCTTGCCCGACAGGCGCCCCGCCGGGAGTCCCTGCGGCGTGACCCCACCGACCTGCCACCGGTCGCCCTTGCGCGGCGTGAACGGGACCGTGACCCGATCACCGGCGGCGAAGCGCGTCGTGTCGGCCGCGTGGGCCACCGCTTCCTCGTACTGGATCGTCGGCCGGAGGGCTCTGCCGACATCTGGCGGGGCGGCGGCGGGCTCGACGGCGGTGACCAGCGCCGCCGGCAGGCTGACCACGAGCAGCAGCGCAGCAGCCCCCAGTGCGACGAGGCGGGGCCGGGCGGCGCGAGCGCGGCGGGCAGGCGGGCGTGGGACGGTCATCGACGCAGCGGTCCTCCAATGGGCTCCGGAGACATCGAAGACTGGGCGTCGGGGGCGCGCCGGACCATCGACCGATGGTCCCGGTCAGGGATGGTACGGGGTCGTTCGGGGTGGTCCGGTGTGGTCTGTCGAGCGGTCAGTGGATCGGGAAGGACACCGTCGTGGATTGCGACCCGTCCCTCGTGTCGCGTCCGCTGATCTTGAACCTGACCATGCCGGCAGCGCCGCCCGACTTGAGCCGCAGCGTCACCTTGTACGTGTGGCCCGAGACCTTGCTGACACCGACGCTCCAGCGGTCGAGGCCGGGCTGGTAGACGGACAGCCGCGAGATCCTGCTGAGCAACTCGGCCGAGGTGATGGTCAGCGTGATCGACTGGCCGCGCTTCGGCGTCGTGTCGCTCAGCTTGAAGCGGAAGGCGTTGGCGTCGAAGGCGATCGTCTGGGTCGCGACCAGGGTTCCGTCCGTCGCGGTGACTCGCGACGTGTAGCGCCCGCGCGGGGCCATCGTGCCGTTCGCGATCCGGCCATTCCACGTCCAGCTCTGCTTGCCCGCTGGAAGGGCCACGGCGTCCAGCCGGGTGACGACGACGTGCCCTGCGCCGTCGAGGAGCGCCCAGCTGACGGTCATCGGGCGCGACAGCGAGAAGGACAGGGTGGTCGTCCTGTCGAGGCTATCGAGATCCTGCGGGAAGAAGATGCTGCGGCTCGTCGCCACGGAGCGGAGGGCGCCGACCAGCGTGACGTCGCGTCGGACGAACGTGCCGGTGTTGCCGGCGAGATCCCGCGGCGCGACCTTGATCGTGTAGACACCGTCGGGGGCGTAGGCGCCCGTGGACGTCTTGCCGTTCCAGGTGATGGCCTCGGCGACGCTGCCGTTCGGGACCGTCCACGACTTCACGGCGGCACCGGCCGAGTCGACGACACGGCTGACGAGCGAGCCCATCTCGACGTTCGTCGCCCACAGGCTGACCGTGTCGCGGACGCCATCGCCATTGGGCGAGAACCATTGCGACACATCCGGGCCCGGCGTCAGCGATGCGAGATCGGATGGCGGGCTGGTGTCGACGACCAGCGAGCGGGTGGCCGTGGCGTCGCCGTTGTCCCAGGCGTCGGTGCCGGTCACGCTGACGGTGTACGTCCCATCCGGCACCGGGTTGCCACCGACCTTGCCGTCCCAGGCGGCGGTGAACGTCGAGCCCGTCCCGGTCGTCTCATACAGCTGGCTGCCGCCGCTGTCCTTGATGCGCAGCTTCCAGGCCACCGATTCGGTGAAGCGACCGCGGATCGAGGCCGTGTCGCGCGACGAGTCGCCGTTGGGCGAGAACGGTCCGCCCGGATCCAAGACCCGCACGACGGGGGCCGTGCTGTCCTTGGCGACGAGATCGGCCGCGAGCACGAAGCCGGCGATCGTCGGATCGTCGATGCCCTGGATTTCGACCCTCGTCTGGCCGTCGGCGGATGTCTGGGTCGGCTGAGCGACGACGCGCAGGCGAGTCCCGGCAGGGAGGGTCGCGGCGGGGTCGACGGCGCTGACGTCACTGTAGAGCGCGGCGCCAGCGGTCGAGACCGCGGCGTTGCCGGGAACGATCAGGCTCGCGGGGTCCGCGCCTGTGTCGCCGTAGCCGGCGGACACGATCTCGTCGGTCGTGACGCCGAGCGTCCCGATGGCGAGCGATCGATAGAACCCCGACGTCGGGGTCATGGGGTCCTGGTAGACGGTCACCCCGGCTGTCCGGGCGGACGGGAACGACACGACATGGCCATTGGTGTTGGGCATCGTCCGCCACATGTCCTCGACGGACTGGTGAGTCGTGAAGATGGCCCGCAGGTAGCGTTCGGCACCGGCATGCCCGTCGGCGATGACCGCCGAGGCGCCCGCCTTCAGGAACCCGGTCGCGTAGTTGTCGGCACGCTTGCGGGCGACGCTGACGCTGGGTTCAGGGTTTCCCGGCTCGGAGTTGCCGGACGCGTAGCACAGGTGATGGAGGAGGATGATCGCGCCGGGCGCCAGGTCGAGCTGGGCCATGTACGGCTCGCCGTAATACTTGTTGTTGTAGTCGCCGTTGCCGGACGTTGCGTTGAGGCCCATGCCGTCCTTGGTCGTGTACAGCGGGTCATACGTGTACGGGCTGGGCCAACCGTTGCCGTGGCCCATGTAGATGACCACGGATGCCCCGACGACCGCCGCCTTGACCTTGGCCCAGGTCGCGTAGGGGCTGTAGACCTTGACGACATTGGGCGTGTACTTCTTCGCCTCGGCATACGCGACATCCGCGTCAGCCCGATAGCCGGCCGTAGCGCCGTGGGTCGCGCCGACGATGATCACCACCTTCGGATCTCCGGTCGCCGCCGCAACGGACGGCACGAGCATGCCCAGGGTGGCGACGAGGACGAGGGCGATGGCGACGGCGGACTTGCGCAAGGGTGACTCCGAGACTGGATCAGGCGGGGGTGTGCCGTTCCAGACTCGGCGCGGAGCGGAGTGACGCTCAATCGCGGGATGGTCCCACGCACGCTAGCCCCATCGGGGGAGGGCAGGGGGAGTACCGGGTGGTCTGCTGAGGTCTGCGTCAGAGAGGGTCGGTGGTCAGACGCACCAGGAGGTCGGCCAGCGATGGGTTGGAATCGTCACGTCCGGACAGGATCGGGTGTCCGTCCGGGGTCATGTCAAGGGTCGGCCAGGGGATGCCGACCGCCGGGTCGTCCCACGCGAAGCCGAGCTCATCCGAGCCGTCGTATTCGTTCGTGACCATGTAGATCAGCTGCAGTGGCTCGATGGCGAGGAAGCCGTGCGCGACGCCGGTCGGGATGTAGACCCAGTCGTCCGCGCCGAGTTCGCGACTCTCCACCCGCGCCGGACCGTCACCGTCGAGCGCCGGCCGGACATCGACGAGCGCGACGTGTGCCCGGCCCTCAGCGACCACCCACAGGTCGTCCTGGCGGCGGTGGAGATGGAGGCCGCGCAGGACGCCGGCCGCCGACGTCGACAGATTCGCCTGGACGAACGTGGCATCCGGGAACGAGCCGGCCCGCCAGAGCTCGCGGAACGATCCTCGGCTGTCGCCGTGCCGGGCGATCGTCCCGTAGCGCACCCCGGGCAGGGCCGACGGCACTGCTTCGCCGCTCATGCCCGCACCCTGCGTCCACGCAGGAGGGACGGTGCATAGTCGGCCATCGCGTCCGGCCACACGCGCATCGGCTCACCCGATGGCAGCGGCGTCGGCTCGAGGACACCCCAGCGGGGCGGGCGTGACGGGCGCTCCCATGTCGAGGCCGGGACGTCGACGACCTCGACGGCGATGCCGGCGCGAGCGACCGCGTAGCGCGCCCAGTCGGCCCGGGTCGCGAACAGGCCGTTGACGAGGTGATGGATGCCGCCGGTGGCATCATCGGCCAGGAGTTCGACGATCGCGTCCGCGACATCGGCCGTGTAGGTGGGCGTGCCCCACTCGTCGCTGACGGCCCGGAGCGGCTCACCGGCCGCCGCGGCCCGCTCGGCCGCGTCGAGGATCCGGCTCGGGAAGTCGTTGCCCGGCGCCCCGAACAGCCAGGCGGTGCGGGCGATCCCGAGCGTCGCCCCGGGACGAGTGGCGAAAGCCTCGGCCGCCAGCCGCTCCCCGGCCGCCTTGGAGGCGCCGTAGGGGTTGCCCGGGCTGAGCGGCTCATCGGGGGCGTAGCCGACGCCATCGCGCCGCGTCCCGTCGAACACCTCGTTCGTCGAGACGACCAGGAGGTCGATGCCCCGGGTCGCGCAGGCCTCGGCGAGGACGGCCGTCGCGGCGGCGTTCCGACGCATCGCGAGCTCGGGGTCGAGGGCGCAGCCGTCCACATCGGTCCAGGCTGCGGCGTGGACGACGACCTCCGGCCGATCCGCGTCGAGCCGTGCGCCGATGCCGGCCGGGGCATCGAGATCGAACGCGTCACGGGCCCACGCGATGGGCCCGCTCGGACCCGTGAACGGCGCATCGGCGAGGGCATCCACCACGGCCCGCCCGAGCCGACCGCGGGCACCGGTCACGGCAACGCGCATCAGTCGGCGATGGGATCTGCGACAGCCGAGGTGGCCGGCGCGGCCTCGCTGCCGGCCAGTCGTCGCTCGTACTGGCGCGCATACCAGCCGTCCCAGTCGCCGGACCGGGTGGCGCGCCACCATGCTTCATGCTCCCGGTACCACGAGACCGTCGCCGCCAGCCCGTCCTCGAACGATGTCCCGGCCCGCCACCCGAGCGCGGCCAGCTTCGATCCATCCATCGCGTACCGCCGGTCGTGCCCTGGCCGGTCCTCCACCTGGCGCACGAGCGACCACGGCTTGCCGAGCAGGTCGAGGAGCAACGTGACGACATCGCGGTTCGTCCGTTCAGCCGGTCCGGCCACGTTGTACGTCTGGCCGGTCGCGCCTCGGCGCAGGACGAGGTCGATGGCGGCAGCGTGGTCCGACACGTACAGCCACTCGCGCCGCTGGAGGCCGTCGCCGTACAGCGGCAGCTCGCGGTCGTCGAGGGCGTTGGTGATGAACAGCGGGATGAGCTTCTCGGGGTGGTGGAACGGTCCGTACGTGTTCGAGCCGCGGGTCACGACCGCATCGAGCCCGTGGGTGATGACGTAGCTCCGGACAAGGAGCTCACCGGCCGCCTTGGCGGCCGCATACGGCGATCGCGGCGCCAGGGCCGCGTCCTCGGTGGCGTGACCTTCGTCGACCGAGCCGTAGACCTCGTCGGTCGAGACCTGCAGGAATCGCGGGCGCCCGGCTGCGACCCGGCATGCCTCGAGCAGGATGTGCACCCCGATCACCCCGGTCGCAAGGAACGCCTCCGGATCGAGGATGGACCGGTCGACATGCGATTCGGCCGCGAAGTTGACGACGGCATCGGCATCCGCGACGAGTGGCCCGACGACCTCCGGATCTGCGATGTCACCACGGACGAAGTCGAGGCGGGCCGCCATCTCGGAATCGTCGCGGGCGGGCTGGAGGTTGGCCTCGTTGCCGGCATAGGTGAGCTTGTCGAGAACGGTGATCCGCGTCCCGTCGCGGCGAGCGAGGACATCACGCACAAAGCACGACCCGATGAACCCGGCACCGCCGGTGACGAGCAGGCGACCGAACGCCCGATCCTCGTTCACGTCAGCCGACCGGCCGGCTGACCGGCGGCAAGAGCCGCCCCGCGGCATCGTCCTCGGCGGCCATCTCGGCCGCGCGCAGCAGCGAGGGGACCGTCCCGGCGTCGGTCCAATGGCCGTCGTAGACCGGGCTGTAGAGGGTCCCGGTCGGGATGTAGTGGTTGAGCACGTCCGTGATCTCGAGCTCGCCACGACCCGACGGCAGCAGATGGTCGATGACATCGAAGGCGTCGCGACGGAGGAAATAGACGCCGATCGGAATCAGGTCGCTCTTGGGCCGGTCCGGCTTCTCCTCGAAGCCGACGACGCGCCCATCCGCATCGAGCTCGGCGACACCGAACCGTTCCGGGTCCGGCACCCTGTAGAGGAGGGTGCCGGCGCCATATGGACCGTGCTCGAACTCCGCGGCGATGTCGGCCAGGGCCATGCCGCGCAGGATGTTGTCGCCCAGGACGCAGCAGAAGGCATCGTCGCCCACGAAGTCGCGCGCCAGCCCGATGGCGTGGGCGATCCCGAGCGCGCCCGGCTGGTAGCGATAGGTCAGGTCGATCCCGAACGCGGATCCGTCGGCCAGCAGCTCGACGACGTCACCGACGCTCTTGCCCCCGACGATGACCATGACCTCACGGATGCCCATCCCGGCCAGGGTCTCGATCGGGTAGTAGATCATCGGCCGGTCGTAGATCGGCAACAGGTGCTTGTTGGTGACGATCGTCAGCGGATAGAGACGGGTCGCGGTGCCGCCGGCGAGGACGATGCCCTTCATCGTGGCGAAGCGTAGCAGCCGGGACCCGCCTGCACTGGCCTCGGACCGGCCGGCACGCCTGCCGTCATCGCTTGGGCGTCGCGGCCGGGGCAGCGGGCGCCTTCGGGCTCGGTGACAGGCACGGCTGCTCGCCCTCGGGCAGCACGCGGCCCGACCCACAGTCGACAGGCTGCTGCTCGATCGGCGGAAGGCCGCCCTGGTAGTCGGTGATGACCAGCAGGAACTCGAGCTTGTCGAGTCCCGCGGCTGGCTGGAGGAAGGCCGTCTGGACGACGTCGTTCGCGTCCTTCTTGACGTCGACGACCTGGCCGACGAGCAGGCCTTTGGGATAGGGCGAGCGAACGCCGCTGCCGAGCTCGATGCCGGCGGTGACGACCTCGTCGCCCACCGCGACCGTCTCGCCCGAATCGATCTGGCGCATGATCAGCACCCCGCCGAGCTGGCCGACGACCTCGCCGGTCGCCGCGTTCGTGGTCAACTGGCCGATGACCGTCGAGCTGCTGTCGGTCAGCAGGACCACCTTGGCGCTGGCCGGACCGACCTCGGCGACGCGCCCGACGAGTGCGCCGCCCGCCGCGACCGTGACGTCACCGACGGCGATGCCGTCGTCGCTGCCCTTGTCGAGAAGGACGAAGCGGCGGAATTCCGACGACTCCCGGGCGATGACCGTCGTCGCTACGGTCGAATAGTCGAGCCCGGCACGCAACTGGAGGAGGGCGGTCAGCGATTCGTTCTCGCGACGGATCTCCTCGAGTCGAGCGTTCTCCGTCGCGAGGCGGTCGTTCTCGGACCGGAGGGCGGCGTTGTCGACCCGCAGCCGGTCGATCTCGGTGATGGAGGTTGCCACGGAGGACACGCCGCGGGCGACGCCGTCGAGCGCTCCCTGGATCGGCCGGAAGGCGAAGCTCACGCCATTCTGCAGCTCACGGACGGCGGGGTTCGACGAGAAGCCCATCAGCATGACGCTGATGACGAGCAGGACCAGGAAGGCGATCCATCGACGACGGGCGGCTCGGGTGGCGAGAACGGGGGTGGTCATCTCGGCTCGGTCGCCGGCACTCGTCTAGCGCGGCGGGCGCGAATACGTGTCGGACACGAGCACGCGCGACATCTTGTCGAGGCCCTGGAGGACGACGCCGGTCCCGCGTGCCACGCAGGTCAGCGGGTCGTCGGCGATGTGGACCGGCATCTGAGTCGCCTCGGCGACGCGACGGTCGAGACCGGCCAGGAGGGCGCCGCCGCCGGCGAGGACGATGCCCTGGTCCATGATGTCGGCCACCAGCTCGGGCGGGGTCTCCTCGATGGTGTCCTTGACCGTATCGACGATCTGCTGGACCGACGGCTCGATCGCCTCGCGGATCTGGTCGGCGCCGACCTCGACCGAGCGGGGCAGGCCGGTCAGCAGGTCGCGGCCCCGGAGCGAGACGCGCTGGGCATCCCATTCGCCCGGGTACGCCGAGCCGATGGCGATCTTGATGTCCTCCGCGGTCCGTTCGCCGAGGAACAGGTTGTACTCGCGCCGGGCGAAGGTGACGATGTCCTGGTCCATCTCGTCGCCACCGATGCGGATGCTGCGCGACACGACGATGCCGCCGAGCGAGATGACCGCCACCTCTGTCGTCCCGCCGCCGATGTCGACGATGAGCGAGCCGGACGGTTCCGAGACCGGGAGCCCGGCCCCGATCGCCGCGGCCATGGGCTCCTCGATGAGCCCCGCCCAGCGCGCCCCGGCGTTCATCGCGGCGTCCCGGACGGCCCGCTTCTCGACCTCGGTCACGCCTGACGGGATGCCGAGCAGCATCCGCGGACGGGCCAACATGCCGACCCGGTCGTGGACCTTGTCGACGAAGTACTTGATCATCTGCTCGGTCACGTCGAAGTCGCTGATGACCCCGTCGCGCAGGGGTCGGACCGCGATGATGTTGGCGGGCGTCCGGCCGACCATCCGCTTGGCCTCCGCACCGACGGCGAGGACGCGCTTGGTCTTGGCATCGATGGCCACCACCGACGGCTCGCTCATGACGATGCCCCGATCGCGGACGTGGACGAGGGTATTGGCGGTCCCGAGGTCGATCCCGATGTCACGGGAGAAGATGCCGAGGATCCGGTCGAGCATGGTGGGGAGGCGGTCCTTGGTGGTCGATCGTCGCGTGAGTGGCGGTGCTCGAGTTCATCGCGGACGCGGGCGTCGCCGGGTTCGGGGCGGGTCGCGCGAGAACGCGGCCGGGACGGTCGGGCAGCCTCGGGAGTATACCCGGTCACCCCTGGCTGGCCGACGACAGGGGTTCGAGCCTCGCGTCCATGCGCTCTGACAGGAGTGGGTTGCCCTTGCGCTCGTACAGTTCGCGGGCCTCCTCGAGGGCGGCCAGCGCGGCGGCGCGGTCACCGGCCGCGACGAGGATGTCCGCGAGCATCGCGAGAGCCTCGGCATGGAGGTTGAGGTTGTCCGTCCTGGCGACGATCTCGACCGCCTCGCGAGCCAGCCGCACGGCATCCTCCGCAGCGCCGCCCGTGCGCACCAACACCTTCGCTTGCCCGGTCCGCCAGTAGACCTCGAAGCGAGCCCCGCTCCCGGCGCCGAGAGCAGCCGCGGAGTCGAGCATCGCCGTGGCCTCCTCCACTCGGTCCTGGGCAAGGAGGACGTGGGCGAGGTGGGCGCGGACCATCGCGGCGTAGCGCGCCGCGCCGATCTCCTCGTGGATGGCCAGGGCGGCGCGCATCTCGCGTTCGGCTGCAGGGAAGTCCCCCGCGAGCATCTCCATCTGTGCGCCGGCCCAGCAGGCTTCGGCCAGCCCATACCGGATACCGAGTTCCGCTGCGAGCATCTTCGAGCGGTCGAGCAGCGCTCGTGCCTCGTCCCAGCGTCCGAACAGCGGATAGCAGTACGGCCCGACCAATGCGGCGTCGGCCTCGACGCCGGGATAGCCCTTCTCCATCGCCCAGGCCATCTCTTCGTCGATGAACGCCATGACGTCAGGGAACGGGGTCGGACCGAAGAGCATGGCGCCGCCGAATTCGTTCCAGATGTCGATCATCCGCCGATCGTCGGCAGCCGCCGACGCGTAGTCGCGTGCGCGCCCGAATGCGTCGATTCGCTCGATCCAGTCGGTCGAATGCACCGCCAGCAGGAACCATGCCGCCGACAGTCCGGCTTGGTCGTCGAGTCGCCCGAACACGCTCGATGGCCCGTCGCGCGGTCGCCCGCGGCCCGTCTGCTTCGACACCGACAAGGAGGTTGACGACCCGCCAGAGCTCCATCTCGATGCGCAGCTCGTTTGGCTCGTCGCCGAGCCGCCGAGCCTCCGCCGCGCCCTCCGTGAGAAGGCGCTCGGCACCCGCGAGATCGCCGTTCTCGGTCATCGCGAGGCCGAGATCCGGCAGGAGGTCCAGGCGTGTCGCGGGATGCGGCTCCAGGAGTGGGATCGCGCGGGCCAGCAGGGCGCTGGCCGCAGCCGCGTCACCCCGTTCGTTCATCCGACGGCCCGCCTGCCCGAAGGCTCGGCCGGCACGCAGCGCGAGCGCGTCGGTCTGCGGATCGGGTGATCCGAGCTCGCGCCGGTACTCATAGGCGCGCTCGACGTGGTACGCGACCACCTCAGCGACGTCGTCCGGGGCCGCCGCGACGGATTCGGACCAGTCCGCGTAGCGTTCGTGGAGCGCCGCCCGGTCGGCCTTCGAGAGCGCCTCGTATGCCGCGTCGCGGACGAGAACGTGGCTGAACCGGAAGGCATCATCGGACGTCGACGTCGTCCGATCCGGGCGGATGAACTCCTTCCGGATGAGATCCATCAGGTGGGCCGCGAGCCCATCGCGCCCGGCAGGTCCGAGCAACGCGACGACGGCACTGCGTCGAAACACCCACCCCTCGATCGAGGCCGCCTGGATGACCTGGCGCTGCGGCCAAGGCAATCGGTCGACGCGGGCGGCGAGGAGCGCACGGATCGTCGGCGGCACGGAAAGCTCCCCGTCCTCGCCGGCGTCGGCCCGCTCGGCCAGCATCGCGAGGAGTTGCTCGACGAACAGGGGATTGCCGGCGGCGACGCTCGACGACCCGGTCGCGGACGGACGGGTCGAGGCCCGGCAGGTCCATCAGACCGTCGACCAGACGCCGCGTCTCGTCCTCGGTGAGCGGCTCGAGTCGGACCAGCGTCGCGTGCGGACGCGGTGTCGCCCAGGATGGCCGCGTCTCGAACAGGTCGGGACGAGTGAGGCAGACGATCAGGAGGGGAACGCCACTCGAGAACGCCAGGAGGTAGTCGAGCAGGTCGATGAGCGTCGGTTGGGCCCAATGGAGGTCGTCGATCACGACGGCGAGCGGCTGCCGGCGCGCCAGGGCCTCGAGGACACGTCGGAACGCCCAGGACGTCTCGTCGGGCGAACCCGCGGCGTCGGATCCCGCGAGGGCGCGGGTCACGAGGCGCTCGATGAGCAGCGCGTCCTCATCGCCGTCGAGGAGCACGGACAGCGGCTCGCCGGCCTGGTCGAGGATCTCACCGAGCGCCGAGTAGGTGACGCCCTCGCCGTACGGCAGGCAGCGTCCGATCAGCACCTGTCCCCGGCCCTCAAGCAGCCGCCCAAGCTCGCTTCCGAGGCGCGACTTGCCGATGCCAGGCGGCCCGACCACGGTGACGGCGGCGCATGCCCGTTCCGCGACCACCGCGTCGAAAGCTCCCAGCAGGGCGCCCGACTCCGCAACGCGGCCGACGAGCGGCGTATCCGCCCTCCGCGCGATCGCCTGGGCGTCGGGCAGGACCGCATCCAGCCGCCACGCCTCGACCGGACCGGCCGTGCCCTTCAGGTCATGGAGCCCCAGCGATCTCGGCCGTGATCGCTTCACGGACGAGCCGGTAGGTGCCCGGACCGAGCACCACCTGGCCGGGCGCGGCGACCTGCTCGAGACGGGCCGCGCGGTTGACCGCCGGCCCGGTCACGCGCCCGAGCTCGGCCGCCGCCGAGCCGACCGCAGCCTCGCCGGTCTCGATGCCGATCCTGATCGCCAGGGTCAGGCCATGGTCCCGTTCGAGCTGCCGGTTCAGGACGTCCAGCTCGACTCGGACGTCTGCCGCCGCCCGAACGGCCCGAAGCGCGTCGTCCTCGTGCAAGGTCGGCACGCCGAAGATCGCCATCACCGCGTCGCCGATGAATTTCTCGACCGTCCCACCGTGGCGCTCGAGTGCCTCACGCGTGAGGCCGAAGTAGCGGGCGATGACGGCGCGCGTCGTCTCGGGGTCGAGACGTTCGCCGAGTGCGGTCGAGCCCACCAGGTCGCAGAACAGGACGGTCACGACCTTGCGCGCGTCGTGCCGCCCGTCGTCCTGCCTGCATCGCCAGAGACTAGCCCGTCATCGACGACGCTTTGCGGCGTGGGCGCGGTGGTTGCGTGTCGTGCGAGGTGCCCGGTCGTCGAAACGCGCTCAGGCGGCCGGCGAGTCGCGGCCCGGGCGGTCGAATGACACGCCCCGGTCGCGCAGCGAGACGTAGGCGTCATGCCCGATGACCAGGTGGTCGAGCAGCTGGATGTCGAGGAGCCGACCGGCCGCCAGCGCCTCGGCCGTCAGGTGGAGATCGTCGGGCGATGGCGTCGGGTCACCCGACGGATGGTTGTGGACGAGGATGACGCCCGCCGCGTTGAGCCTGACGGCGTCCCGGAAGAGCTCCCCGATCCGGACGAGCGATGACGACACGTTGCCCTGATAGACCGTCACGACCCGCAGGACGTGGTTCTTGGTGTCGAGCATCACGACCCGCAGCTCCTCGCGCTCGAGGCGGCCCATCTGCAGGATCAGGCGATCGGCGACGTCATGCGGGCCCCGGATGGTCCAGCGTGCAGCCGGCCAGTCGGCGAGCAGCCGTCGCCCGAGTTCGAAGGCGGCGACCAGCTGGGCGGCCTTGGCCTCGCCGATCCCCCTGACTTCGGCGAGTTCGAGCTCGGTGGCCCGTGCGAGGCCCGTCAGGCCGTCATGCCGGACGAGCGCGTCAGAGGCGAGGTCCACGGCCGAGCGCCCGCGCGTGCCGGAGCCCCAGACGATGCCGATCAGTTCGGCCGAGGTCAGCCCGCCGACGCCTCGGAGGGCAAGGCGCTCGCGCGGACGCTCATCGGCGGGGAGCTCGCGGATGGCCCTCGTCATACCATGTGACGCGGGCCCTGCGCGGCGCTCGATCTCCGCCATCTCGTCTCCGACAACCTGCTGATCCGTCGAGGCACAGGCTAACGAGCCGCCCTCACCGCAGGCTTATCGAAGGTGCATCAGCTTTCTTCCGGACCCGCTCGCCGCGGCCCCCATCAACCGCGCAGCCAAACCGAGACGGTGGCCGGCTGGACCGTCCGGACGACGGTCTCGCCGATGTCCACGCCCAGCTGCTCGAGGTCGACCTCACCACGGAGCCGGTGGCCGAAGGCGGTCAGCGTCCGATCGGCGTCGTAGCGCGCCCGATTGAAGCGGTGGTCGACCCGAGTCTGGACCCGGCGTCGAAGCGGCTGGAAGAGGGCTGCGACCAGAAGGGTCGAGGCGGCCACTGCGATCCCGTTCCTGCCCGTGAGCGGCTCGATGGCTGCCTGGAAGATGAGGATCGCCGCCGCGAACACTGCCAAGAGGACGCCGGACACCATGGCGTACGCGATGGTTCGTGAAACGAGCCGGTCGAGGTCATACAGGCGGTAGCGCAGGATCGCCACGCCAGCCGCGAGGGGTAGCATCCCAAGGCCGGCGAACATCAGGAACCATGCCCCAGGCACCAGCATGCCAATGGCGACTGCGGCGACCATGGCCAGTCCGGCGAACCCGAACCAGCGGAGCTGCTGGCGCTCGACCGCCTCCGCGTGGCGAAAACGCCAGAACACAGAGACGAGTGCCAGGATCATCGCCAGCGGGAGCGTGACGATCGCGACGACCCCGAGCGCGCCGGCGAGGACACCAAGACCCGTCGACCCGATCGGATTCTCGATCGGGATCGAACCTGAGATCTTTCCCGGGGCGAAGCCGATCGCCAACGTGAACATGACGGTCCCGGCCAGCCCGAGCCAGGCGACAGGACGCCACCCGGCCGAGGGAAGTCGGCCGTTCGGGAACAGCAGCGGGATGAAGATGCCGACAGCCCCCAGGATCGGTGCGAAGTTCGTGTTGGCGACGAGCGCGATCGGCACCGTCCCCGGCAGACAACCGCCGCACGTCTGGGCGCTGTGGGTCGCATAGCCGACACCCGCCGTCCCCCAGCCGAGTGCGGCCCCACTCGCCCACAGCAGCCAGCCCACAGGATTGCCCGGCAAGCGGACGACCAGGACGGCGCCGACCAGCCCGAACGACGCGACGACGCCCGCGATGGTGACGACGATGACCCACGAATCCGGACTGAAGACCTGGGCCAACCCGATCGCGACGGCGCCCGAGACAGCCACGAGCCAGACGACCGCAACGCGCCAGCCTGTCAGCCGCTGCCCGGCACCGGGCCCGCGGTCGTTCATCGTCCGCCCGTCCGCAGCCACACGCCGATGCGATCCGGAGCGATCGCGGCGTGCACGGTGGCATCCAGGTCGAACACGACCGTGGCCAGGTCCACCTCTTCGCGCAGCCGAAGACCGAAGGCCGTGACGGTCCGCTCGGCGTCGTAGCGAGCGCGATTGAATTGGTGATCGACGCGTCTCTGGACCTTGCGACGGAGCGGCTGGAAGAGCGCTGCGACCACGAGCGTCGAGGCGGCCACGGCCACCCCGCTCTTCCCGGTGATCGGCGCGAGGAGTTCCTGGAAGAGGAGGATCCCGCCCGCGAACACGACGACGAGGACCCCGGTCACCGTCGCATAGGCGATGGTTCGGCTGACGATCCGGTCGAGGTCGTAGAGGTGGTAGCGCAGGATCGCCACGGCGGCAGCCGCCGGGATGAGCGGCGCGATCAGGATGGATGTGACGAACCCGACGATGAGCGGAGGCGTCACGAACTCGATCGAGAGCACGAAGGCGATGACCGCGACCGCTGCGACGCCGTACCACCTCAGTTGCAGACGCTCGGTGGGGTCAGCGCGCCGGAAGCGGACGACGATCCCGGCGAATGACGCGATGGCGAGGAACGGGCTGGCCGCGAGACCGATCGTCCGGATCCACTCGGCGATGGCGAGGCGCTGATCCCTGCCGGAGTCGAGCGCCGGAGCACCCTCGAGCCCAAGACCGGGCCATGCCGCGATGGCGACGGGAACGAGGAGGAGGGCCATGACCACGAACGATGCCCAGACGACCGGGCGCCAGCGGGGAGAGGGCGGGTGGCCGTCGGGAAAGAGGAGGACGGACAGGCTCACGAGGAAGATGAACCCGGGCGCCCAGGCCCAGAGCGCGACCCAGGAGAGGAGGTCGGCCATCGGGAGTGAGCCGGCCGCAACGACCTGCCCGAGCTGCCCGTAGGCCGTCGCGAACCCCTCGACCGACAGGGACAGTCCGATGACCATGAAGACCCAGCCGATCCGATTATCCGGCCGGCGTGATGCGACCACCCAGCCGACCAGTCCGTAGCTGGCGGTGAGGATGAGGAGTGCGAGGACGATCGGGCTGATCGACGAGCCGTCGGTCGCCCGGATGACCGCGATGTACAGCAAGACCGTGGCGCCGTCGGCCATGAGGACGATCGCCAGCAGGATGCCCGGGAGGTGGCGCAGGACGGTCCGGTCGTGACGAGGCCGACTCGCGATCGGGCGGCTCACGATGGCGAGGGCCGGGGCGGCGACTCGAGGCTCCATCAGAGGCGGCGCTCTCCGTACGAACCTCGCGATCCGGTGGATCGACAGGTCAGGGACGCAGTATCCGCCCGGCGCGTCCGCGAATCGTTACGGGTCGCGGGCGTCCCCGGGCCCGAACGACGAGAGCCCGCCGATTCCCCCCGCCATCCGGACCACGAGGACGACGCACAGCCTAGCGACGGCCACTCACCGGGGGCTCACTCGAGGGTTCACCACGGCTCACCGCAGCAGCCGTCAGGAGGCCTGCCGTGCGACCTCGGCGACCACGAGGAGGATGCCGTTGAACGCGGCGTGCAGCCCGAACGATGCCCAGATCGTCCGCCGTCGCACGAACAGCCAACCGAGCGCGAGAGCGATCGGCAGCCGGGCGACGAACGCGACGAATGCCTGCTGGAATGCCTCGCCGGCCGTCCCGCCGGACACGGTGATGATGTGGGCGAAGGCGAAGACGACGGCACCCAGCACGACCCCGCCGACCATCCCGCGACCGCGTACCCAGGCGGTCGTGGCGAAGCCCCGGAACAGGATCTCCTCGCCGATCGGGGCGACCAGCACACCGGCCACGAGCGACAGGACGATCCCGAGGGCGGTGCCCGTCGGCGGCAGCGGGCTGGCCGGCTGGACCGGGACAAGCACGAACAGGATCGATGCCAGGATCCCCGTCACGAAGACGACCGGGACGGCCCACAGCGCCCCGCCCAGGATCTCGGCGACGGCCCGGCCATCCAGGCGCCCGATGCCCATGGCCGCCCAGTCCAGCGCACCGACGTCCACGACCAGCAATCGGACGAGACCGACGTAGACGACCGCCTGGATGGTGACCG
The DNA here is from genome assembly GCA_963776385.1 of uncultured Chloroflexia bacterium. Classification (GTDB taxonomy): domain Bacteria; phylum Chloroflexota; class Limnocylindria; order Limnocylindrales; family CSP1-4; genus SPCO01. The sequence goes on along the minus strand of CAVZME010000004.1, from coordinate 194,503 downwards.
ACAGGAGCGCCCCGAACGGGCCGTCGAGGGCGACTCCGACGATCGACAAGGGCACGCTGACCAGCAGCAACGCCAGGATGGAGACGGGGACCGATGCGGCCAGCACGAGGAACGGCGAGGGGCCGACGTACGGCAGCCGGGCACGGACGCGCCGCTCGATGCCCTGCGAGCCGGCGCCGGCGATCAGCCCGATCGCCAACGGGATCAGGCCGGCGACGAGGAGGATCCGGGCGGCGTCCGTGCCCCCGGACAGGATCGCGATGGCGATGCATCCGAGACCGACGAGGGTCGCCAGCCAGCCGACCACGAACAGGCCGGGTGCGGACCGGCCTTCGATGGTGAACGTGGATGTGCCGGGTCGTGCCGGCGGGGCCCCCGCCTCTTCCGGTCCGGGACCGGGCGGCGGGTCCGACGGGTTCAACGCTCCGGCAGGGGATCCTGCGGGGACGCCGGCAGTGGGCCGGCTGCCGGTCGGATGGGACCGGCGCTGCGCACGGATGACGGCAGCGGGGTCGGGGTACCGGAGCTGCTGCTGGATACGGCCGCCGAGACCTCGACGGGTTCGGTGTTCGACGGCGTGCCGGGCGCCTCGATCCGACCAGTCGCGTCACGGCCCGCGCGGCAGCGCCTCGATGGCGGCCGGGGTCTCGCGTCGCTCGAAATCCTTGCCGCACCACGCGCACAGCGACCAATCCATCCCGACGAGCCGGCTGCAGTTCGGGCAGACGCGCTTCAGGCGGGTCCGGCAATTCGGGCAGATGATCCACTCGTCATCGATGCGGCGCTCACAGCCCGGGCAGTGGTGGATCGACTCGACCTCGGCGAGGAGGGCCTCCTCGGCAAGGTTCCGCTCCCAGACCTCGCCGATCTTCTCGTGCGGCCGGACGATCTTGTAGAACCAGAACGCGAAGATGAAGAAGATCGGGGTGAACAGGATGATGAATGCGGCCGCGAGGTAAGGCAGGATCGCGTTGTCCGACCGCTGCTGCATGTCGCGGAAGGCCCAGTAGGCCGTGGCCAGCCACAGGATGACCAGGTACACCCCGATGGCACGGATGCCGAACTGGACGATGGCACTGTCGAAGATGCTGCCGATCGCATCGCCGATCGGGTTGAGGATCTGTTCCATGCGCCTGAGTCGCTGCCTCCGTGGACCGCGTCGGAACTCGCGGTTCCAGCTCGGTCAGGTGCGTCCGATTTCGCTCGGCGCAGTGTAGCAGGGGGCGGTCCCGAGCCTCCGTCGGGCTCCGCGACCCTCAGACGACCGGATCGATCTCCACGTGACGGGTCGCCCAGATCGCAACGACGCCGCCGATGATCAGCGCGAGTCCGCCGAGCACGACGACCAGGACCCCGACATCCGCGCCGAGCGGCCCGATCTGGTACGGCCAGGCGAGGCCGATCAGCAGGCTGCCGAGACGCCAGCGGCAGGACGCCCGGCCCGGAGCCAGATCGGCACCGCTGTCCGAACGATGCCGAGGGCGAGGATGAGCATGGTCGCCGCGAGGACGACCAGATGGGTCGGGCTGGCAAGCCCCCACGTGTCGAGATAGCCGCCGTCGCTCCGCGCGCCGATGACGGCGGTCGACCACGGAAGGAGGAAGCCGAGGACGGCCATCGTCGCACCGACGATGACGAACCAGCCCGCGATCTCGGCGAAACGAGCCGGATCGATCGGGCCGACACGCGACCGAACCATGGTCGCAGTCCCGCCCGCCGCGGGTTCCGGTGCTGGAGACGCTCCCCCGGCGTTCGGCGCCGACCAGTCCGGACCCGCAGCGACGACGCTCGACAGAGTCAGCGTCGACGGTCGATATGCGCTCGATCGGGGCGTCAGCGATGCACCCGCGACCGGTTCGTCGCCGGGAAGGCGCTGGTAGGGACGGGCAGCCAGGACGGGCGCCGGATCGTCGTGTGTCGGCCATTCGACTGGCGGCAGAGGTTCGTCATCGGGCAGGAGGAAGGGTTCGGGTTCCGGCTCGGGCGCCGGCTCGACGGCGGCCGTCGCTTCGATCGCGACGGCCGGGCGCGATCCGACCGACGCGAGGAGGCCGCCGCATTCCGGGCAGGACAGTCGTCCGTATGGAACCGACGCGCCGCAGTCGATGCAGTCGATCGTCTTCGTCGTCATCGCGACACCTCGCCCAGGTGGTTCGACCGTGACGGTCACCCCTGTCAGAGGGTCGCAGAGGATCCTTCCTCGCGCCAGTCACCCGGTCGGCGGTCGGTGGACCCCCCGAACGTCCCTTGCCGCACCACCTCCGCGATGGTCCAAATGGCGGCGCGCCAAGCGCAGATCGACGGCCGCGAGAAGCAGGCCGACCGCCCACAGGAAGACGAGGGCGATGACCGAGACGGCGTCGCGGAGCGGGTCGCCGGCGCCATCGAGGGCGGTCGCCCGCGACCGACCATGCCGATCCCGAGGCGATCGCGGACGGTGCGACGACGACGGCGAGGGCGAGCGTGGGGATCCAGAACCGGGCCATGACCGACACCGGATGTCGCAGGCAGGTCGCGACCGCCGCGGCGAGTGCGCCGGCCACGCCGTCGCCGGCGAGCACGATCCGTCGCGCCGCGATGGCCCCGACGATCTCGCCGGCCATCCACGCGAGGACGATCGGCGACGACCACCTCCGGCGCACCCTGCGCGACGCGCAGGACGAGCGGCGTCGACACGTCGTGCGGGCGTGTCAACTCGTCGTAGGCGACGACGACGAGTCGGACGACCCCCCACGACAGGACCGCCAGGAGCGGCAGGTTCGCGACGAGCCGAGCGGCCAGGATGCGCCCGGCGATCCAGCCCTCCGAGCCGCCGACGCGCCGCCGAACCGCTGCGGCCCTCACGGTCGCCGCGACATCGTCGTCCGATGCCACGATCCCGATCACCCTCGGCCTCGAGAGCCGCCGCAAGCCAGCCCCCACCGATCAGCCAGAGAAGGCCGAACGCCACCGCCAGGCCGCCGCAGAGGATCGCCTCGGCAGGCACCGAGCCGAGGGCGAGTGCCGTCAGGGTCGGACCGAACGTATTGCCGATCCCGACCGGGGTTGGCAGCACGACGATCGGCAGGACGAACAGGACGATGCCGCCGCGGAGCAGGAACGTGGCGAGCGCCAGCGGCCAGGTGGCCGGCGTCGCGAGCGTGACGAGCAGGCCGCTGCCGAGCGTCACGCCCCGGGTCATGGGGCGGGACTGGCCGATGGGCCGGCGCTCGGCTGACGACAGTTCCGGGGCGAGGACCTGCAGACGCTGGAGAGCCGCCTCGACGAGCGCGATCTCGGCGCCGTAGCGGCCGAAGTCGCCGTCACGCAACGCGGTCTGGGCGAGCGCGAAGTGGAGGTTCGCGTAATCGATGAGGCCGGGCACGTCGGCCGGCAGATCGACACTCGGCGGCGACGTCGGGGCAGCTGTCGGTCCGCCGGGCGGGCCAGGCGTCGCGGATGGGTTGGGGGTCGGTTGCGGCGTCGGACCCGGTGACGGGTTCGGGGCGTTGCCGGCCTCCGCCGCCAGGAGAAGGCGCAGGGCTTCGCCGAGCGAATCGGCCCAGACCACCTGGCGTGGCGATGCGACGACGATCCGTTTGAACTCGGGGAACGCCGATCCGGTCGACTGCAGGTAGACCGGCTGGAGGTAGATGAGCGAATCGTCGAGTGGCACCACGATGAGGCTGCCGCGGATGACGTTGCTGCCCGACTGGTTCCAGAGCGAGACCTGGGCGCTGATGACCGGGTCCTGGTCGATCCGGGCCTCGATCTGGGCGGGCCCGAAGATCGTCGTGTCGGCCGGGAACCGGTAGACCTGCACCTGTCCGTAGTTCGGTGCGTCCATCCGGGCCGCGACCCAGGCGATCATGTTGGGACGGCCGGTCGGGACCATCGGTTGCAGGAGCAGGAACTCGACACCCTTCTCGTTCGGGAGGCGCATCTCGACGTAGTAGGCCTCGGACGGCAGGGTCTGTTCGCTCGTCTGGCTCGGGACGGTCCAGAGGTCGTCCGCGCCGAAGAACTGCTGGGTGTTCGTGACGTGGTACCGCCCGAACATGTTCGTCTGGACGTTGAACAGGTCCTCGGGGATCCGCAGGTGATCCTTCAGGTCGGACGGCATCGACGACAGCGGCTCGAACAGGTCCGGGAAGACGCCCTGGTAGGCCCGGATGATCGGGTCGTTCGTGTCGTTGACGTAGAAGTGCATGGTGCCGTCGTACGCGTCGACGGTGATCTTGACGCTGTTCCGGATGTAGTCGAACGACTCGTTCCCGAGCCCGGACGACGGGGCGGGGCGGTAGGCCTGCGCGTTCGGGAAGCGGTCCGACGTGGTGAACGCGTCCTGGATGTAGGTCATCCGGCCGGCGGTATCGATGACCACGTACGGGTCCTTGTCGAAGCGCAGGAACGGCGCCACCATCGTCAGCCGGTCGGACAGCGAGCGATGGAAGAGCAGCTGGCTGCTGGCTGTCACCTGGTCGCTGATGAGCAGGTCGAGGTCTCGGAAGCGCGCCGCGAACAGAAGGCGGTTGAGCATCTTGTCGAGCGGGATCCCGGTCGTGCCGGTCCAGCGCGTCTCGGTCCCGATCGAGCCTTCGGTGTCGCTCTCGCCGGTCGGGTAGTCGAACTCGTTCTGCTGTGCGCCGACCACGACGTACGAGCTCGGCCGTTCGCCGAAGTAGATCCCCGAATGGGCCGGGTCGATCGGCGGCGCCCCGGTGGTCGAGACCGGCGGCAGGTTGCTGACGAGGAGCCGCGGCTGGCCCTCGCTGCCGACCTCGTTGACCGGGACCATGGCTGCCCCGACCCCGTGGGTGAAGCGGATGCCGCTGGTTGACCCAGCCCGACGCGTTGGGGTTCTGTTCGAGCGCGAGCTCACGCGCCGACAGCATCACCTGGCGCTGTACGCCGTTGATCTGGTACCGGTCGGTGTCGACGTCGGTGAAGTCGTAGTACTTGCGCACCGTCTGGAGCTGGTCGAGCGTCGTCCGCAGCGGCCGCGGGTCCCACAGCCGGGCGCTGACGAAGGTGTCCGCTTCCTTCGTGATCTGCTCCGCCGTCAGCACCTCGTTCCCGGTGAACGAGATGTTGCCCCAGCCCCCGAGGTCGTAGGCGAGGCGTGTCATCGCGATGTTGTTGCCGATGTAGCGCTCTTCCTGGGCGTACTTGTTGGGCTCGACCGAGAAGCGCTGGACGGCTTCCGGGTAGACCCGGCCGACGATGAGCGAGGCAAGGAACCAGACCCCGATCGTCAGCCCGAGCGGCCACAGCACGCGGGTGAACGCGCCACCGACGAGCAATGCCGCGGCGATCCCGGACAGGATGGTGAGGATGTCGTACGCCACGAACTGCGCGTTCTGGTCGGTGAAGCTCACACCGGTCGCCACGCCACGGTCGCTGTACACGAGCTCCAGCTTGTCGAGCTGGTAGCCGAAGGCCACCGACAGCAGGAACAGCCCGCCGAGGACGGCGAGATGGACGCGGATCTGGGTCGAGAAGACCAGGCTGCCATGCGAGGCGCTGACCACGTAGCGCGCCAGCGTCAGGAGCAGCGCGCTGATGACCAGCGCATTGAACAGGCCCTGGATGAGCCGCAGGAACGGCAGTTCGAACAGGAAGTAGCTGATGTCCTTGTTGAAGATCGGGTCGGTGACCGAGGCGGTCGGCGAGAACGGGCACGCGGTGGATCCAGAGCAGGACGGTCTCCCACGCCCCGGACATCGACGCTCCGAAGATGATGGCGATGAACAGCGCGATCCCGCCGAGGACCCAGCCGGCGAGCGGGGTCAGGTCAGGCAGGTCGCCGGCATCGAAGACGACGGCGCCGCTCGCCCGGTCGTCGGTGCCGCGCGGGTCGTAGCCCGGCCGCCCGAACGGGTCGCGGCCGCCGAACGTGGTCCGTGGGCCGCGTCGCTCGTCGGCCGCCTGGGCCGCCGCGTTGATCCGGTCGACGATCGACTTGAACCCGCTGCCGCCCTCGCCGTCCGTGGTCGGCGCCAGGCGACCGGCAAGCCACAGGTTCCCGAACAGGACGAGGAGCGCCAGGACGAACGCGCCGACCCCGAGTCCGAGCGTCGCCGTCAGGCGGGTCCAGAAGACGGTATCGAAGCCGACGCTCGCGTACCACAGGGCATCGGTCCACAGGTCGAGCCCGATGGTGAACAGCAGGAAGACGCCGATGACGATGGCGACGCCAAGGACGAGCCCGATCCGGCGCCCGGCACGGGCTGCCCGACCAGGGCCGCCGTCATCCGGGCCGCCCGGTCCTCGGCCTCTCCGCGGCCGACCGCCACGGGCGCGATGTTCGTGCAGGACCGTCGGCTCGTCCTGATCGCCGGGCTCGTCCTCGTCCTCGGCGTCCGCCTCTCGTTCGTCGACGGCGTCATCCGCCGCCTGATCATCGTCGTCGGTGGCGGCGTCGTCAGGTTCTTCGATCGGATGGTCATGGTCGGCGTCGCTGCGTTTCGCCGCGCCGGAGCGTCGTTTGGGGGTGACGGAATCCGGATCCTGCCCGCGCGCAAGCGCCTCACGCTTGCGGAGCTCCTCCATGAAATCGTCGAACAGGTCGCGCATCCGGCGGCGAGCATATACGGCCTTGCCGTTCAGGGCCGATGGAGCCCTTCGATGGCGCGACCGAAACCGGCCAGAACGGTCTCGGCGAGTTCGTTCGGGCGCATCGCAGCGGCCCGGGCGGGCTCGAATCGGAACGCCGCCCGGATCGCCAGGGGCACGCGCCATGGTCTGGTCTCATCGTCCGGCGGCGCGATCAGCCCGAGCCGCATCTGGAGTCGGCCGGCGTCCTCGAGGATCAGCCCGGAGAGCGCCCCGCTGACGCCGGGACCCAGGCGTGCGAGCGGAGGATCCGGCGGCGGCCCGGCGGCCGGCGCGACATCGCGGAAGCTGACGACGCCGGCCTCGTCGGTGACCCAGACGACCGCGAGCCACCAACCGTCGGGCGCCTCGGTCGGGCGGCTCATCCCGGCCGACAGGGTTCGATCGGTCAGGCGGACGGGCTGCTCGCGCAGGAACGATGGGCCGGGCGGGGGCAGGCGGTCGGGCATCGCCGCAGGATAGCCGCGGGTGGGTTCAGGTGCGTTCCTCGTCGCCAGGCTCGTCGGCGGCCGCAGGCTCCTCGGTCTCGGCCTCCCCCATCGCCGCCGCGACCATCGCATCGGCGGTCTCCTGGGGCGTCTCGGCAGCGGCCTCGGCGTCGGCCACCGGGCGGAGGCCGTCGGGCAGGTCGATCGTGCGGCCCTCGACGAGCGCGTCGGACATGATCGAGTCCGCCTCGGCCTGCAGGTTCGAGATCTGGGCCTCGAGCTCGAGACGCAGGATCTCGCGCTGGACATCGTCATCGGGCGGGGCGAGGGCCTGGGTGACGGCCTCCGAGCCCGGCTCGGCGGCCGGGGCCTCGTCCTGATAGTCGCCGCTCAGCCAGGACAGGAATCGGCCGCGAGTGGGCGGTTTCTTCTCCGCCCGGGTCACCGCCGGGTCGACGGAGGTCACACCGGGCAGGTCGTGCTCCGCGTCGGAGATGAGGATCGCGTGGCACGAGGGGCAGACCGCCGTCTCGGCCGTGACCGGAGCGGAACACCACGGGCAGACGACGTCGGCGGGCCGATCGACGGGGTGGATGGAGTCAACCATGGTCAAATCCTATCGCGCGGACTGCCCGGTTCGATGGCCCATCCGTCAGCACGGGGTCGGTACCCTCATTCCCATTCGATGGTCGCGGGCGGCTTGGAGCTGATGTCGTACACGACCCGGTTCACGCCCGGGACCTCATTGACGATGCGCGACGAGATCTTGCCGAGCACGTCGTACGGGAGCTTTGCCCAGTCCGCGGTCATGCCGTCCTCGCTGGTCACCGCCCGGATGGCCACCACGTTGGCGTACGTCCGGCCGTCGCCCATGACCCCGACCGAGCGGACGGGGGTCAGGATCGCGAACGACTGCCACAGGCTGCGATACAGGTTCGCCGCCTTGATCTCGTCGATGACGATCCAGTCCGCCTCGCGCAGCGTGTCGAGCCGCTCGGCGGTGACCTCGCCGATGATCCGGATGGCGAGACCGGGACCGGGGAACGGCTGGCGGAGGACCATCGCCTCGGGCAGGCCGAGCTGGAGCCCCACCCGGCGGACCTCATCCTTGAACAGGTAGCGCAGCGGCTCGATGAGCTGGAAGCGCAGGTCGGCCGGCAGTCCGCCCACGTTGTGGTGCGTCTTGATCTTCTGGGCGGCCTTCGTCTCCGACGTGGCGGACTCGATGACATCGGGGTAGAGCGTCCCCTGCGTCAGGAAGTCGATCCGGCCGAGGATGGCGGCCTCTTCCTCGAAGACGCGGATGAACTCGTCGCCGATGATCCGGCGCTTCTCCTCGGGGTCCTCGACCCCGGCCAGGCGGGCCAGGAAGCGCTCGCGCGCATCGACCATCACCAGGTTCATGCCCAGGTCGCGCTCGAAGGTCACGCGCAGGAGCTCCGACTCCTTCTTGCGCATCAGCCCGTGGTCGACGTAGATGCAGGTCAGCCGATCGCCCACAGCGCGGTGGACGAGCGCCGCCGCGACGGCCGAGTCCACGCCGCCCGACAGCGCGCAGATGACGAGCCCGTCCGACCCGGTCTCGCGGGCGTGGGCGTCCACCCGGTCGCGGATCCCGGCCACCGTCGTGTCGATGAAGTTGGCGGGCGTCCAGGTCGGCGACACGCCGGCGATATCGACCACGAAGTTGCGCAGGATGTCCCGGCCGCGCGGGGTATGGACGACCTCCGGGTGGAACTGGATGCCGTACAGGCTGCGCGAGGCGTCGACCAGGCCGGCGTACGGCGTCGAATCGGTCTGGGCGGTCGCGCTGAACCCCTCGGGCAGGCGCGAGATGGAGTCGCCATGACTCATCCAGACCGGCTGCTCGCGCTCGATGCCGCCGAACAGCGGATCGTCCGAGGTGAGGCTGACGCTGGCCGGCCCGTACTCGCGATGGTCGAACGGGATGACGTCTCCGCCGAGTTCGTGGGCCATCAACTGGGCGCCGTAGCAGATGCCGAGGACCGGGATCTTGCCCGCCCAGATGGCCGGGTCGGGCCGCGGGGCGCCCGCGTCGTAGACCGAGTTCGGGCTGCCCGACAGGATGATCGCGCGAGCGCCGCGCCGCTCCAGTTCGTCGTACGAGGTATCGAACGGGAGCAGCTCCGAGTAGACGTCGAGCTCGCGGACGCGCCGGGCGATGAGCTGGGCGAACTGGCTTCCGAAATCGAGCACGACGACCGTGTCCCTGGTCGCAGCCGTGGCACCGGCCGGGCGATCGTCCCGGGAGCGATCCGGCGACGGCGCCTTGAGCGCGGTCTCGAGATAGGCCTCGACCTCGGCGTCGTCCGGGGCGAGGACGCGGTGGCCGGCGTTGGCGGCTTCACCGTGGACGGTCTTGCCGCGATCCTGCGGCGGCGGCGCGTCCTCGTCGCTCAATGATCCTCCTCGGGCGGGTCGGGTCTCGAGCCAAGTGTACCGGGGCTTGCGCGCTGGGTGACGACGGCGCGACACTCACCGACATGGCGAAAGCGAAGGCAAGACACACGCCGAAGGACCCGCAGGCACGGGACATGGTCGAGCTCGCGGGTGTCTGGCCCGATCCGCCGGTGAGCGAGGTGCCGCCCAGCCGCGGCACGTTGAAGAACAAGGCCTACCTGCGCGAGCTGAGCGCTCTGCAGCTCGAGCTCGCCAAGCTGCAGGAGTGGATCCGGGCCCGCGGCTTGCGCGTGGTGGTCCTGTTCGAGGGCCGTGATGCGGCCGGCAAGGGCGGCGCCATCAAGACGCTGTCGCTCAGCCTCAACCCGCGGATCTGCCGGGTCGTCGCCCTCGGGACGCCGACCGAGCGCGAGCGAAGCCAGTGGTATTTCCAGCGTTATGTCGCCCAGCTGCCGGCCGCGGGCGAGATGGTGCTGTTCGACCGCAGCTGGTACAACCGCGCCGGCGTCGAACACGTCATGGGCTTCTGCACGGACGAGGAGTACCGCGACTTCTTCCGCGCGTGCCCCGAATTCGAACGGATGCTCATCCGGTCGGGGATCGTCCTCATCAAGTACTGGTTCTCGGTCAGCGATGCCGAGCAGGAACGCCGCTTCCAGAGCCGGATCGCCGACCCGACGAAGCGCTGGAAGCTGTCGCCGATGGATGTCGAGTCGCGCGCCCGCTGGGTCGAATACTCGATGGCCAAGGACGAGATGTTCGCCCACACGGACCTCAAGTCATCGCCCTGGTACGTCGTGAACGCGGACGACAAGAAGCGCGCGCGGCTGAACGTCATCGCCCATCTGCTGAGCCTGATCCCGTACGAGGACCTGACCCCACCGCCGATGTCGCTGCCGACGCGAACCACCGAGCAGAGCTACGTCCGGCCGCCGATCGGCGAGCAGACGTTCGTGCCGGAGCGGTACTGAGCGTCCGGTCAGCGGTTGCGCATCGCTTCCGCGGCCATCGCGAAGTAGTTCTCGAGGTCGGCGGCCACGTCAGCCGGTGGCGCCATCGCCGCGACCGCGGCCCGCATGTGGACCAGCCAGCGGTCGCGTTCGACGGGACCGATCGCGAAGGGCGCGTGGCGCATCCGCAGACGTGGGTGGCCGCGCTCGTCGTCGTAGGTGGTGGGACCGCCCCAGTACTGGATCAGGAACAGCCGAAGCCGGCGCGTCGCGCCGGCGAGGTCGGCTTCCGGATAGATGGGACGGAGGAGCGGATCGGTGGCGACGCCGGCGTAGAACCGATCGACGAGGGCCTCGAAGAACGGTGTCCCGCCGGCGCGGTCGTAGAGGGTCAGGACGGTCGGCATGGCCGACCGAGGATAGCGGTCAGGCGGCCGCGGCGGCGGGATGAGCGGCGCCGGCCGTTCGATCCTTCGAGACCGGCGGCACGCCCTTGAGCGCATACCGCGCGGCGACGACCCACAGACCGGTCATCCAGACCAGCAGCCCGACTCCCTCGGCCCAGGCCCGGTCGGACGGGAGCGCACTCGTCGCCCCGAACGGATCCATGCCGGTGAGCGCGAGCAGCAGGCCGTAGACCGTGACCCCGATGCCGATCATCGCGAGATAGCCGACGAGCGCCCCGCTCCAGGCGCGTCGACGGAGCAGGCCGTACGCCGCCACGAAGTGAGCGGCACCGAACGCGAGCGCCCCGATGATCAGCCAGGAGACGAAGGCGGGGTCGAGGGCAGCCCGGGGAGCGGCGATCGCGCCGACCCCGAGGACCACGGCCCCGGCGAGGGCCGTGACGATCGCCGCGAACCCGCGGGTGCCGCGTCGATGAGCGTGGCGTGGGAGCGTCGGGGCGGCGCTCACGACGCCACCGTCCGACCGGAGGTCCGGGAGACGCGCGTCTGGGTCGCGGCCATGGCGACCAGGACGACGAGGTAGAGGAGCGTGAACGTCCCGATGATCCCGAGCCCGTCGGCAGTGGCGGCGGCACGGCTGGTCGATGCGAACGGGTCGCGCCCGACGACGATCAGGGCGAGCCCGAGGACGCCGGCGACGACCCCGACGATGGACGTCCCGATCGCCAGCGCCTCGGCACGCGCCTGGCCGGCCAGCACGCCGACCCCGGCGATGACACTGAGGATGGCGAAACCGGCGATGAACGGCAGGACGGGGATGAGGTCATCGAGGAGAGCGGCGTCGGACGGACTGATGGTCATGCCGGCATTGACGAGAGCCTTGGCGAAGGCGATCGCGAGGACCGAGACGCCGACGACGAACCCACCGGCAAGGAGGGAGAGGCTCGCAACGACGCGAGCGGGATGGACGGACATGATGATCAGACTCCTTCGAGGGTGGGGATCGTCCAGCCGGGTTCCGGCGCGATGCGACGGTCGGCGGTCTCGCCCGAGCGGCGAGCGACGGAGGCGAAGAATGCCGCCCGGCGGACGGACACGATGCGCGCGTCCTTGCAGGTGCAGCCGGCGACGAGGCAGGCGCCCGAGCGGCCGGGTCCAGCGATGAGGAGCGCCTCACCGGTCCGGATCTGGTTTGGATGGAACATGACGTCTGACTCCTTCCTGCCGGCACCCCGTGCGTGGGATCCCGATGGATGGAGAGTGACGCGAGAGCGCCCGGACGGGCATCGGCAAGTGGCGCGCAGTCCGATGGACGGATGTCCATGCGACGGCGGCCGAGGGTCAGTCGACGGCGGATTCCAGCCGGCGCTTGAACGCCTCGAGGTCGAGCGCCGCGGCACGACGCGCCTGCGGAGCGACCATGGATTCGAACATCCGGTAGCGAAGCGGCAGCCCGACGCGGAGCGACCAGCGCAGCCGGGTGGCGAGGTCGTCGAGGGCGAGGACCGCGTCGATCTGGACGCTGATCCCGTCCTTGTCCTTGCCCCGGAGGCCGAACGCCGCCCCCGGTTCGAGGACGGTCACCCGCCCGTCGAGGACCGTCGAGCGGCCGGCAACGGTCTGGCCGATCCGGAGACCCGAGCCTGCCTTGAGCGGACCGGGTTCGAGCCGCTCGACGCGGACGATGCCCGAGGCGATGAGCCAGGTCGGATAGTGCTCGACGTCGACGAGCGCCTCGAAGACGGCTGCCGGCGGACGGGCGATCGTCGTCTCGATCTCGACGGCGATGGTCACGGGGCCTCCTCCGCGGCAGTCGCTCGGCCTGAGCCGGAACGACGGGCCGTGGCCGAGGATCTCGGCCGGCGTCCCGTAGCGCAGGATCAGCTCGCGGATGGCGCGGGCGTGATCCGGTCCATCAAGGACCTCCGCCACGGCGTCGAACGAGCGCGACCCGATCCGCACGCGACAGGACGGTTCGGCGAGGAGATTGCTGGCCCAGGCGGTGTCCGTGGAACCCGCGGCGACCAGGACGGACGCGCCGTCGTCGACGAAGCCGACCGTCACGGAGCGACGCTCACCGCTCCGGGCCCCGCGGGTCTCGATGCGCACGAACCGGCCGGAGGAGACGAGCTCGTCCTCCATCGCGGCGCGTGTCCCGGAGGGCAGGGCCCGGCCTCAGGACGGCGACGGCGAGGCGGCCACGAACGGGCGTGCCGCCAGTCGCGCCGTCATCGGCCCCGCTGCCACGACTTGCCCTCGGTCTGGGTCGATGGCGCGTACACCATCTCGACCCGCTGCATGTCCCGGATGGTCCGGGCGCCGAGCGCCGCCATCGACTGGCGGAGGGCGCCGACGAGGTTCTCCGATCCGTCCGTCACGTGCGCCGGCCCCATCAGGATCCGCTCGAGCGACCCGATGGTGCCGACCCGGATGCGCGTCCCGCGCGGCAACGTCGGCGACGGGGCGGCCATCCCCCAGTTCATCCCGCGGCCGGGCGCCTCCTCGGCGCGGGCCAGCGGCGACCCGATCATCAGGGCGTCCGCGCCGGACGCGATCGCCTTGGCCAATTCGCCGCCGCGGCGCATCCCGCCGTCGGCCACGACCGGCACGTACCGGCCGGTCTCGGCGAAGAACGCGTCCCGTGCTGCCGCCACGTCGCTGATCGCGGTGACCTGTGGGACGCCGATGCCGAGGACCTCGCGGGTCGTGCAGGCGGCCCCCGGCCCGACCCCGACGAAGACCGCGGCGGCCCCTTGCTCCATGAGGGCGAAGGCGGCCTCGGCGTTGGTCGTGTTGCCGACCGCGACCGGGATCGGCATGTAGCGGGTGAACGCCTCGAGCGAGAGCGGGTCGTAGTCGGTCGCGAGATGTCGTGCGGACGAGACCTGGCTCTGGACGAGGAAGAGGTCCGCGCCATGCTCTGCGCAGAAGGCCCCGAATCGACGAGCGGCGCCCGGCGTCGCGGCGACGGCCGCGCGCGATCCGGCGGCATGGATCTCGTCGAGCCGGCGAGCGATGAGGTCCTCGCGGACAGGCTGCTGGTAGACCTCGGCGAGGAGCGCCTGGACGTCGCCGTCCGGCGCAGCCGCGATGCGCCCGAGGAGCTCGTCCGGCTCGTCGTAGCGCGTCTGGACGCCTTCGAGATTGAGGATCGCGAGACCGCCGAGTCGCGCGAGCGCCCCGGCCATCCGGACGTCCACGACCGCGTCCATCGCCGATGCCAGGATCGGGATCGCGAGGTCGATGCCGCAGAAGCTCTGGGCCAGGTCGACGTCGGCGGGTTCGATGGTGTCGGTGCCGGGCGCGAGCGAGACGTCCTCGAAGCCGTAGGTCGGGCGGATCGTGTCCACCTTGGAGTGGAAGACGCGGCGCTGGGCCGCGCCTGCGATCTCGATCTCCGGGTTCGCCGTTGCTGCGCTTGGCTCGATCACGTTGCCCTCCTGTGCCGCCTCACGGTCGGGCTGCCTCTCCGTCCCGAGTCTACCAGCGTGTCAGTTTGGGCGACCCGAGTTCTGAGCCGGCACGCTGGCCGTCCAGCGTCAGCTCGAACCAGCCGGCCCGTTCCGCCTCGGACAGGTCGTCGCGGATCCGCTCGATCGCCGTCCGGTAGCCCGGCCAGATGACCTGCTGGTGGGCCTCCTCGAGGTCGTGCCAATGCGCCCCGTCATGCTCGTTCGACAGGTGCGGCTCGGCGTCCGGACGGAGGCGCACCGCGAAGACCGCCGCGGTCACGATCGCGTCGAAGGACGGCTCGTGGAACTGGTTGACCAGGTCGAGGTCGTAGAACGCCTCGATCTCGTCCGGCCCGAAGCCCGTTTCCTCGGCAAGTTCGCGGAGTGCGCCCGCGGCCACTCGCTCCCCGGGCTCGAGGGTCCCGGACACGCACTGCCAGAGACCGGGCAGGATGCGGTCGGGTGAACGTCGGATCAGCAGGATCTCGGGGCGCTCCACCCCGCGAGCCGTCATCGGAACGCGGAACATCCAGCAATCGACGAGGTCGGGACGGAAGCTCATAGACGCTCGAATCGTTCGACCGGCAGGACGAACACCGTCGCCCCGCCGACCTCGACCTCCAGGGGATACGGCATGAAGAACTCGCCGGGTTCCATGATCGGCGGCATCGGGTTGACGACCTGGGTCCGTGACGTGCAGTTCGTCCGGACGATGCCCATCACCTCGTCGACGTCGTCGTCCTCGACCCCGAGGATGATCGTCGCGTTCGACTGCTTGAGGAAGCCGCCGGAGCTCTGCAGGCGGGTGGCGCGGAACTCCTTGTCGAGCAGGGCGCTGACGAGGGCCCCGGCATCCTCGTTATGGATGATGGCGACGACGAGTTTCACGCGCGGAGTATCGACGCCACGAGCGACGGCGGTCAACGTTGCGGGATCGGTGCCCGGACGCGCCCGATGCGGGGTGTACGATGCGGCCTCCGACGACCCCGTTCGCGTGCAGGAGTCACACGTGTCGACAGACGAACCGTCCCGCGACCCCCGCGCATCCCTCGTCCGAGCCATCGGATCGGTCGCCCGGAACGGCGACCTCGATACGATCCTGGCCGGGATCCTGGCCGCCGCGACGGACGCGCTGGCGCCATCGATGGGTGCGATCTTCGTCCAGGACCCAGACCGGCCCGGGCTCTATCTCGTCGCCGCGACCGGTATGGACGAGGCATCCATGGCCCGCCTGGCGACCGAGGTCGCCGACCCGACGCACCCGTTCACGGTGGCAGCCGTGAGCCGGGAGAGCGCCTTCGACCGGGAGGCGACGACGCCTCAGGGCGCGACGTTCACCGGCGCGTACCTGCCGCTCATGGTTTCGAGCGGCGGCGTCGAGGTGGTCCTCGGGTCGATCGGATTCGGCTGGCCGGCGCCGCGCCTCCTGGACGACGCGGAACGAGCGACGGTCACCGCGCTGGCAGGCCTCACCGCTGTCGCCGTGGATCGGCAGCGACTCGGTTCCAGCGCGGCCGAGCGCTCGGAATGGTTCGAGCGGATGGCGCACACGGACCTGCTGACCGGGCTCGCCAACGAACGGACGGTCGGTCGGATCCTGGAGCTCGAGCTCGCCCGAGCCGGACGCCAGGGCAGCGAGGTCTCACTGGCGATGTTCGATATCGACGATTTCCGCGAGACCAATCGCGAGGGCGGCAACGAGACCGGCGACGACATCCTGCGTCGGGTCGCGGCGGTCCTCGCGGAGTCTGTTCGCCTCGTCGACACCGTCGGCCGGATCGGCGGCGACGAGTTCGTCCTCGTTGCGCCGGGATCGGCCGGTGCGGTCGTCGCTCAGCGCGTCCTCGACGGCATCGCCGCCTTGCCGCCGGTCGGTGGTCGGGTCGTGTCGGTCTCGGCCGGGGTCGCCCGATTCCCGGCCGACGGGACGGACGCCCAGGCGCTCATCAGCGCGGCGACCGAGGGCCTGGCTCGGGCGCGCGAGGCCGGCCGCGGGTCGGTCGGGGTCGGGGTCGCATCAGAGGGCTGACCCGGATCCGCGTCGACCCGTGCTGCGGGCCTAGCCGGCGGCGGTCGCGACGCCCTTCGAGATGATCGGCATGGTGGGCGTCGTCGCGCCCGGAGCCGGTTCGCGGGTCAACGCGAGGACGATCCCCGCGGTCGTCGGCACGCCCTGCGCGTCGAACGACGCGGTCCCTCCGCGGCCGACCGTGAAGCTGCCGATGTCCACCGGCACGCCGTCTCCGCCGATGACCCAGGCCGTATAGACGGTCGAGCCGCTCGTCGGGGCGAGGTCCTGCATCGCCAGCGTCACGGCGCCCGATCGAACTGACAGCGGCGAGACCCGTGCCCGTGTCGCCGTCCGCGGTGAGGACGGCGGTCAGCGAGCCGGGCTGGCCCGCGACGTCGATGACGGCCGTGACGGCCTGCTGGTAGCCTGCGCGGCGTCGAGCTGGTTGCGCAGCAGCAGGGTGGACGCGCCAAGCGCGACGATGGCGACGACAGCCGCGATGCGGAGCGCCCACGACAGGGCACTGGTCCGTCCGGATCGTCGGTCGGCGCGGTCGGCGCGGTCAGCACGTTCCGTGGCGGTCGGGAACGGTGTCGGAGTGGCGCCGCCGGAGAGCGGGCGGTGCGGCCGAGCGACGGCCGGCGCCGCGGCCTCGGCCTCGGCCGCAGCCGCGGCCATGAGCCGTGCCTTCAGCCCGGCCGACGGCTCCACCACCGGCACGCTCGCGGCCAGGACCGGCAGCACGGACCCGAGCTCCGCGATCTCGTCGTGGCTCTCGGGGCACGTCGCGAGGTGCTCGCGCATCGGCGGCCGCCTCGGCGGGCTGCAGGGCTCCGAGGACGAAGGCGCCCGCCATCTCGACGGCCTCGTCATGGGTCAGCGCGGACATGTCATCCGACCCGCTCACGATGACCCGCCTTCCAGGTTCCGGCGCATGGCCAGCAGCCCGAGTCGCATCCGGCTCTTGACCGTCCCGAGCGGCGTGCGCCGTCCGGTCCGCGATCTCCTGCTGGGTCAGCCCTCCGAAGTAGGCGAGCTCGATGGCCTCGCGCTGGACATCGGACAGCACGGCGAGAGCGCCCTGGACGGTCTCGGCGTCGAGCCCGACTGGCCACCTCGGCCCAGACATCGGGGAGGGTGAGTGCATCGGGCGGCGGCAGCTCGACGTCGGGGAGCTCGGTGGTCGGTCGGCGGCGTCGGACGGCATCGATGGCGCGATGGTGGACGATCGACAGCAGCCACGTCTTCACGCTGCCACGGCCCTCGACGTACTTCGCGGCGTTGCGCCACGCGCCCAGGAATGCTTCCTGGACGACATCTTCGGCAAGGGTCGAGTCATTCGTGATGCGGTAGGCGATCGAGTAGGCCATCGTCTTGTATCGGTCATACAGGTCCTCGAGAGCATCGAGCTCCCCGTCGGCCAGGCGCACGAGGACAGCCCGGTCCGCCTCGTCCGCGGGGGTCGAGGTCCGGAGCCGGAGCTGCTGGTCCGCCTGTGTCACGGGGGTGTGCGCAGCACGGACGCTTTCGGTTCACCACGTCCGAGCAGCCGGTCCGCCGACGCCGCCACCGCGGCTGCCACCTCGCTCGCCGGACGCGTCGCATCCACGACCGCGAAGCGCCCCGGCTCGGCATCTGCGAGCGCGAGGAACCCATCGCGGACCCGACGATGGAAGGCGAGGTCGAATTCCGCCTCGAAGCGGGTCACGTCGCCCGGAGCCTTCCGCGCCAGCCCTGCCTCGACCGGCAGGTCGAGAAGGATCGTCAGGTCGGGACGAAGGCCGTCCGTGGCCGCGGCCTCCAGCGCTCGCAGCCTCTCCAGCGGCACGCCCGCGCCGTAGCCCTGGTACGCGAGTGTCGAGTCGGCGTACCGCGCGCACAGGACCGAGCGTCCGGCCTCGAGCTCGGGCCGGATGACCTCCGTGACGAGCTGGCGGCGCGCGGCATTGAACAGGAGTGCGTCCGTCAGCGGGTCGGTCGGTGCGGTCGACGCCGTCCGGGCCAGCAGGACCTCGCGGAGCCGCTCCCCGAGCCACGTCCCGCCCGGTTCGCGCGTCAGGTGGACGTCCACGCCCCGGTCGCCGAGGTGGGCGGCGAGCGCCGCAGCCTGCGTGGTCTTGCCGGCACCCTCGGGCCCCTCGAGCGTGATGAACCAGCCTCGGGTGGGTGCGCCGGGTCGGGTCACGGTCGGAGTGTAGCCGACGGCCAGCCCGCGTCGGCCGATGTGATCCGATCGCGCCCGCCGTCGCGCATCCATCCCGACGAGATGCCTCATGCTCTGGGACGCGACGCCATGACCATGCACACCAAGACCCGACACCATCGACGCCTCCGCGGCTTCGCCGCCCTCGTCGGCGTGTGCGCCGCGCTCGTCATCCCGGCCCTCGCCGCGGCACATCCGCTCGGCAACTTCACGATCAACCACTATGCCGGCTTGCGGATCGAGCCCGGACGCATCCTGCTCGACGTCGTCATCGACCAGGCGGAGATCCCGACCTTCCAGGCGCGCCTCGACTTCGACACGGACGGCGACGGCGAGGTCTCCGACGCCGAGACCGACGCCGGCCGGGCGACGGCATGCGAATCACTCGAACCGAGTCTCGCGCTCAGCGTCGACGGTGCCCGACAGCCGCTCGTCCTCGATGAGGCCGGGCTCGCCTTCCCCTCGGGCGTCGGCGGCCTGAACACGATGCGGATCGTGTGCGGGTTCTCGGTGGCCCTCGACGAGCCACTGGCGGCGGGAGCTCGGGTCGAACTCGCTGACACCTCGTTCCCGGACCGGCTCGGCTGGCGCGAGATCGTCGTGCAGGGCTCCGGCGTGACGCTGGCCGCTGCTGGCGGGGCGACCGCTCCGGCCGACATCCGCGTCCGACCGCCTGCGGACCTACCCGACGAATCTGCTGACCCAGGCCCTTGCCGACACCTCCGTGGCCGTCACGGTCACACCCGGCGGCCCGACGCTGCCCGCCTTCGACATCCCGGACGCATCGCCGCTGACGGGCTCCGGCGCGGGCGAGGTCGCAACGGCATCGGCCGCCCCGCGCGGACCGATCGCGACGGCTCCCGCGGTCGTCGTCGCGGCGCCCGCGGTGGCCTCCGTGCCGGGCGGCGTGACCGGCGCCGACCTGCCCGCCATCTTCCGAACGACCGACCTCTCGCCGGTCGTGCTCCTCGTCTCGATCCTGACGGCCGGAGCGCTCGGGGCGGGGCACGCGTTGACACCCGGCCACGGCAAGACGCTCATGGCCGCCTACCTGGTCGGGACGCGAGGGACACCGCTTCACGCCGCCGGACTCGGCCTGTCGGTGACTGTGTCGCACACGATCGGGATCCTGGTCCTGGCGGCCGTCGTGGTCGGTGCCCAGGGATTCCTGCCGCCGGACACCGTGGTCCGGTCGGCACCGGCGATCGCGGCCATTTCGATCGTCGCGATCGGCGGCTGGATGCTGTTCGGCGAAGGACGTCGCCGGTGGCGCCTGCGCGCGGCGGCGGTCGCGCCCGAACACGACCACGACCACCCGCATGAGCCATGACCACGCGGTCGCGACCGCGACGCCCGGCGAGCACAGCCACGGCGGCGTGACCCACAGCCACCTGCCCCCGGCCGGCACGACGATCTCGTGGCGGAGCCTGTTCGTCCTGGGCCTGGCCGGCGGCCTCATCCCCTCGACCAGCGCGCTGCTGATCCTGCTCGGCTCCATCGCGGCCGGTCGGCCGGCCTTCGGGTTCGTCCTCGTCGTGGCCTTCGGCCTCGGGATGGCGCTCGTCATGGGCGGCATCGGCCTGGCGCTCGTCCTCGCCCGCGGTCGCCTCGATCGCGTCGATGCCGGCTCGCCGCTCGGGCGCGCCAGCAGCTTCGTCCCGCTGGCGGCGGCGTGTCTCGTCTTCGGGCTTGGCGTCTACCTCACGATCCAGGCGGTCGCCGGCAACACGACGTTCTAGCAGGATCCGCCTCGACCCACTCGGCCCGACTAGGGCAAAGACCCCAATGCCACGATGAGAGCCCTCTGCTAGGCTCCGTCGCGCATGTCAGACCTGACCGATCGCGCCCTGGACACGGCGACTGCCCAGGGGGCGGCGTACGCCGACGCCCGCGTCGTTC
The DNA here is from genome assembly GCA_963776385.1 of uncultured Chloroflexia bacterium. Taxonomy (GTDB): domain Bacteria; phylum Chloroflexota; class Limnocylindria; order Limnocylindrales; family CSP1-4; genus SPCO01. The sequence continues at coordinate 174,138 of CAVZME010000004.1, read as the reverse complement.
GCCGGCTCGAGGAGAGCATCTCGATCAAGACCGGGCGGGTCGAAGGCGTCGCCTCGGGGGAGAGCGAAGGCTTCGGCGTCCGCGTCCTGGTCGATGGCGCGTGGGGCTTCGCCTCGTCCCACCTCCTGACGAGCGCCGAAGCCGACCGGGTGGCCGCCGAGGCCGTTCGGATCGCCCGCGCCAGCGCGACCGCCTTGCGCAACCGGACCCGGCTCGATGACCGCCCGCCCGCCCGCGGCCATTTCGAGACGCCGTTCGAGCAGGATCCGTTCGCGGTCCCGCTCGAGACCAAGATCGCGGACCTCCTCGCCGCCGACCAGGCCGCGGCCGCCGTCAAGGGCATCGCCTTCACCGAATCCTCGTACGCGGCGCAGCGCGAGTGGAAGACCTTCGCCGCGACCGACGGCAGCCTGACCGAGCAGGTCATCACCCACGTCGGGTCGGCGGTCGAGGCCAACGCCATCGATGGCGACGAGCACCAGCGCCGGAGCTACCCGGATTCGGGCGGCGGCTGGCAGGCGGCGGGCTACGAGTTCATCCAGGGCCTGCACCTGGCCGAGAAGGCCGAGCCGCTCGCCGACGAGGCCGTCCAGCTCCTGACCGCGCCGCAATGCCCGTCGGGCAGGTTCACGATCATCCTCGACCCGAGCCAGCTCTACCTCCAGGTCCACGAGTCGTGCGGCCACCCGACCGAACTCGATCGCGTCTTCGGAACCGAGGCGTCGTACGCCGGCACGAGCTTCCTGACCACCGACAAGCTCGACGAGGGCTTCCGCTACGGCTCGGACCTCATCGACATCGTGGCCGACGCGACTGCGCCCGGTGGGATGGGCACGTTCGGCTGGGATGACGAAGGCGTCGCCGCGCAGGCCGTGCCGCTGATCAAGGAGGGCATCTTCGTCGGCTACCTCTCGTCGCGTGAGACGGCGCCACGGATCGGACGCCAGAGCGGTGGTGCGATGCGGGCCGACGGCTGGAACCGGATCCCGCTCATCCGGATGACCAACATCAACCTGCTGCCCAAGCCGGGCATGAGTCTCGACGAGATCGTGACCGACACGGACGACGGCCTCTATCTCGCCTCGAACCGCTCCTGGTCGATCGACGATCGCCGCCTCAACTTCCAGTTCGCGACCGAGGTCGCCTACGAGATCAAGGGTGGCAAGAAGGGTCGGCTGTTCAAGAACCCGACCTACACCGGGATCACCTACGAGTTCTGGCGCTCGTGCGACGCGGTCGGTGACGCCCGGAGCTACGTGATGCTGGGCACCCCGAACTGCGGCAAGGGCGAGCCCGGCCAGACCGGCCATGTCGGCCATGCCGTCCCGGGTGCCCGTTTCCGCGACGTCCAGGTCGGCGTCGGCAAATGGTAGGCAGGCGCTAGGCGATGGACGACGATCGAGGTCGCGATGCGCTCGCGCTCGCGGAGACCGCCCTCGCGCTGGCCGTGCGCGACGGCGTCACCGAAGCGGAGGCGCTGGTCACCACCGAGGATTCGGCGCTGACCCGGTTCGCCAACAGCGAGATCCACCAGAACGTCGCCGAGACCAACGTTTCGATCAACCTGCGGGTGGTCATCGGCAAGCGGGTCGGCGTCGCTTCATCCGGTCGGACCGATCCCGAAGGCCTGCGCCGCCTGGCCGACAACGCGATCGCCATCGCCCGGGTCGTGGCGGAGCTCGACGATTGGGGCGGCCTGCCGGGTCCGACCGAGATCCACCCGGTCGCCGCGGCCTACAGCCAGGCCACCGCCGATGCCTCGCCCGAGTTCCGCGCCGAGGCGGCCCGCGCGGTCATCGGCGCCGCCGACGACGCCGGTGTCGTCGCCTACGGCTCGTTCGCGACAGGTCTCGAGTCGATGGCCGTCGCAAACTCGCATGGCGCCCGAGCATCCGGGACGCGGACGACGTCCCAGCTCATCACCGTCTCGATGGGTCCCGCCGGGGGCAGCGGCTATGCCGAGGCGGCCGCCGTCGACGCCTCGACCATCGACGCCGCGGCGCTCGGCCGTGAGGCCGCCGGCAAGGCGCGTGCGACCGCCGACGCGATCTCGGTCGAGCCGGGCGACTACCCGGTCGTGCTCGAGGAATACGCCGTCGTCGACCTGCTCGACATGCTCGGCTACCTCGGGTTCTCGGCGCTCGCGGTCCAGGAGGAGCGGAGCTTCGCCGAGCCGGGTCGGCGCATCGGCAGCGACCTCGTGACGATCGTCGACGACGGCTACGATCCGGTCGGCCTGCCGCTCCCGTTCGACTTCGAGGGCGTCGCCAAGCAGCGCGTGTCACTGGTCGAAGCCGGCGTTTGTCGCGAGGTCGTCTACGACGCCCAGACCGCGGCGCGGGCCGGGGTCGCCTCGACCGGGCACGGCCTGCCGGCCCCGAACCCATGGGGACCCTTTCCGCTGAACATGATCATGGAGGCGGGCAGCGCCTCGCGGGACGACCTGATCGCCGGGCTGGATCGCGGACTCCTGGTGACCCGCTTCCACTACACGAACCCGGTCCATCCCAAGCTGGCGATCGTGACCGGGATGACACGCGACGGGACGTTCCTCGTCGAGGGCGGGCGCATCGTCGGTCCGGTCAAGAACCTGCGATACACCCAGAGCTACCTCGAGGCACTGACCGGCACCGTGGCGGTGGCACGCGAGCGCAAGACGCTCAAGGGGTTCCTGGGTGGGGTCGTCGTCCCGGCCGTCCGCATCGACGGCTGGACGTTCACGGGCGGCACCGAACACTAGCCCGCGCTCGCGGGCCGGCCACCAGTCGCGCCGGGTTTCGATTCGTTATCCGGGCACCGCGCGGTTCTCAGGAAACCCTCAGAAAACTCCGCGAACGTCGAGGCAACCGTTCGACCCGTCCGTCGATCCAATGCCGCCACGACCGTCCGGAGACCACGATGACCGACTCGACCCTCAAGCCGTCCGACCTGCACGCCCTGCCCGACCCGGGTGACCCGCGTGAGACCGCCGAAGCGATCATGTTCGAGATCCGGCGGGTCATCGTCGGCCAGGACGAGATGCTCGAGCGCGTGCTCGTCGGTCTCCTCTCGGGCGGCCACCTCCTCCTCGAAGGTGTCCCCGGACTCGCCAAGACGCTGACCATCAAGACCCTCGCCGATGTCCTCGGCGGCACGTTCAAGCGCATCCAGTTCACCCCGGACCTCATGCCGTCCGACCTCGTCGGGACGCGTATCTACCGCCCGGACAAGGGCTCGTTCGACGTCGAGCAGGGCCCCGTCTTCGCCAACTTCCTGCTGGCTGACGAGATCAACCGGGCGCCGGCGAAGGTCCAGTCCGCGCTGCTCGAGGTGATGCAGGAGCACCAGGTCACGATCGGCCACGACACGTTCAAGGTTCCGACGCCGTTCCTGGTGCTGGCCACCGAGAACCCGATCGAAGCCGAGGGCACCTACCCGCTGCCCGAAGCCCAGGTCGACCGGTTCATGCTCAAGATCCTGCTCGACTACCCGAACCCCTCCGATGAGGCGCAGATCGTCGCCCGGTCGCTGACGCCGGCCAACCCGCCGCGCGAGATCCTCGACGCGGCCGGCCTCATCCGGCTCCAGCGGACCGTCACCGAGGTCTATGTCGACCCGCGGCTCATCAGCTATGCGGTCGGCCTGGTCGAAGCCACCCGCAAGCTGACCTACTGGGGCGCGCCTGACCTCGAGACGTATGTCTCGTACGGCGCCAGCCCGCGAGGCTCGATCAACCTCATCCACGCCGCCCGCGCGATGGCTCTCCTCCATGGCCGCCGCTACGTGCTTCCGTCGGACATCATCGCGCTGGCCCCGGACGTCCTGCGCCACCGCCTCGTGCTCAGCTACGCAGCGCTCGCCGACGGCGTCACCGCCGACACCATCGTCCAGCGAGTCATCTCGCTCGTCCCGGCGCCGCGCCTGGAGATGGCGGCGGAGCCGACCGCATGACGAACCCTCGCGTCGGCGAGCCGATGCGACCGTCGGGTGTCACCTCCGGCTCGAGGCCGACCTCCGACCTCGCCCGCATCGGTGGGCGAGCCCGGACGGACGCACGACCCGGCCCGGGCCCGATCGCGGATAGCCTCGTCCGGCAGCTCGAACTCACCCTGGACCGCCGCGTCGGTGGCCGGATGAGCGGCGATCACCTGGGCGTCGGGCACGGGGCCGGCCTAGAACTCGACCGCCTCCGCCCGTACGAGCCCGGGGACGACGTCCGCAAGATCGACTGGAACGCCACCGCCCGAACGCTCATCCCCCATGTCCGCGAGGACGTGCCGGATCGGCAGCTGACAGCCTGGCTGCTCCTCGACCACTCCCCGTCGATGCATTTCGGGACGGCCGACCGGCGCAAGGCCGACGTGGCCGAGGGTGCCGCGCTGGTCGTGGGTCGGTTCGCGGCTCGCCGCGGCAATCGGCTCGGCGTCGTCACGTTCGGGGCCGGTCGCGAAGGCGTCACGCCCCCGAAGGGCGGCAGCCGCGGGATGCTCGGCCTCCTCCGCTCCGTCGCCACCGAGCCGGCCGAGGACGGCGGCGGCGAGACCTCGCCGGCCCGCGCGCTCGCGATCGTCGGGGCGATCCGGACCACGCCGGGTGTCGTCGTCATCGTGTCCGACTTCCGAGGTCCGCGCGACTGGATCCCGGCCCTCACCGAGGTCGCCGGCCGGCACGCGGTCATCGTGCTCGAGATCACCGATCCACGCGAGGAATCCCTCGTCGACGTCGGTGAGCTGACGCTGATCGACCCGGAGACCGGCCAGACCCTTCGTGTCGACACCGGCGACCGTCGCCTCCGGTCCGCCTTCGACGCAGCGGCCGCAGCTGACCGAGCCTCCCTCTCCCGCGAGCTCCGGCGCCTCGGCGTCCGCCACCTTCGACTCTCCACAGACGGCCCGTGGCTGCCCGCGCTCGCGCAGGGCTTCACGCGGACCCCCGACCGAACAGGACGACCCGCATGAACTTCCTCGCTCCCGAGATGCTTCTCGGCCTCCTCCTCGTGCCGATCGCGATCGGCTTCTACCTCTGGGCGCAGCGCCGTCGCAGCAAGTACGCGGTCCGCTTCACGAACCTGGCCCTGCTGTCGAACCTGACGCCCAAGCGCCCGTCGTGGCGCCGCCACCTGCCGCCGGTCCTCTACCTCGGCGCCATCGCGGCGCTGCTCGTCGGACTGGCCCGGCCGACGCTGATCGTCCCGGTCCCGCGCGAGGACGCCACGGTCATCCTGGCGATGGACGTATCGGGCTCCATGCGGGCGACCGACGTCTCACCGACCCGGCTGGACGCGGCACGCGCGTCGGCCCTCACCTTCATCGAGCAGCTCCCGGAGAACGTGCGCGTCGGCATCGTGTCCTTCGCGTCCGAGCCGGTCACGCTCGTCAGCCCGACGACCGACCGCGGTCAGCTCAAGGCGGCCATCGCCAGCCTGACCGCGCGTGACGGGACTGCGATGGGCGACGCGCTCATGCAGGTCCTCGACATCGCCCAGAAGATCCAGGCCGATGACGCCGCCGAGACACCCGACGCGACGGCCTCGCCCGCAGCGACGCCGGCGCCCGATGCCTCCGGTGCCCCGAAGCTGCCGACCGACCAACCATCGAACCAGCCGCTCGTCGCCGCGATCCTCTTGTCCGACGGCGCCAACTCCGTCGGCGACACCGAGCCGCTCGACGCGGCGGCGCGAGCCAAGACGATGGGCGTGCCGATCTACACCATCGCCCTCGGGACCCCGAACGGGACCGTCCAGGTCCGCGACGATCTCGGGCAGCTCCAGACCCTCGATGTCCCGCCGGACACCGAGACCCTCCAGCAGATCGCCTCGACGACCGGCGGGACGTCGTTCGATGCCCCGACCGCGGAGGACCTGAAGTCGGTCTACGCCAACCTCCAGTCGCGCGTCGGCTATACCGAGGAGCGACAGGAAGTGACCTTCGCGCTCGTCGCCGCCGGGCTGCTGCTCGTGGTCGTCGGGGCCGGCCTGTCGGCGGTCTGGTTCGGCCGCCTGCCGTAGGGCCGGTGCGGTACCCTCGCTGACCACGGTCAGCGAGGAGTCCAGATGCCCCGGTTCGATGTCGATGCCCTGCGGGCGGAGTTCCCGGCGCTCGCCCGCGAGCAGGACGGCCGGCCGGTCGCCTTCCTCGACGGGCCCGGCGGGACACAGGTCCCGCAGCGGGTGATCGACGCGGTCGTCGGCTACTACCGCGACTCGAACGCGAACTCGGGCGGGGCGTTCACGACCAGCCAGCGGTCCGACGCGATCGTCGAGGAGGCGCACGCGGCCGTCGCCGACCTGCTCGGTGCCGCCAGCCCGGACGAGATCAAGTTCGGCCAGAACATGACGAGCCTGACCCTCCACCTCGGTCGATCGATCGGGGCGACGCTCGGGCCGGGCGACGAGATCGTCGTCACGACGCTCGATCACGAGGCCAACGTCAGTCCCTGGCGGGCGATGGCCGCCGACCGCGGCGTCACGGTCCACACCGTCGACATCGACCCGACGGACGTCACGCTCGATCTCGAGGACCTCGAATCGAAGCTGTCGTCGCGGACGAAGCTCGTCGCGGTGGGCTATGCGAGCAATGCGGTCGGGACGATCAACCCGGTCGCGGGACATCGTCGCCCGCGCCCACGAGGTCGGCGCCCTGACTTTCGTCGACGCCGTCGCGTTCGCCCCGCACGGCCCGATCGACGTCCAGGCACTCGATACCGACTTCCTGGCGTGCTCGGCGTACAAGTGGTTCGGGCCACACTTAGGCGCCCTCTACGGCAAGACGGCCGTGCTCGACTGCCCTGCCGGTCTTCAAGGTCCGTGCCGGCGCACGATCGCTGGGAGACCGGGACGCAGTCGTTCGAGGCCATCGCCGGGACGCTCGCCGCGACCGACTACCTGCGCGATATCGGCCGCGACTACGGCGACGTCGCAGGGGCGCCCGGGGCCGCGGATGGCGAGTGAGCGCCGGCGCGAGCTCGTGGCCGCGATGGTCGCCATCGCCGATTACGAGCGCGACCTGGTCGGGCGGCTGATCGTCGGGCTGGAGGCGATCCCCGGCGTGACGATCCATGGCATCACCGATCCGGCGCGGTCCACGGCTCGGGTCCCCACGGTGTCCGTGTCGATCGATGGCGTCACGCCCCGGGCGGCGGCAGAGGCGCTCGCGGGCGATGGCATCTACGCCTGGGATGGCGATTTCTACGCGACCGGTCTCATCGAGCGGCTCGGCAAGACCGAGGTCGGCGGGGTCCTGCGACTCGGGCTGGTCCACTACAACACGGCGGCCGAGGTGGACCGGACGCTCGGATCGCTCGGCCGCATCGCCGGCGGGTCATGAGCGAGCGGCCCTCGATCCGGCGGCGGCTGGCCCGCCCATTCGACCCGGCCGAGCTGCGACGGATCAAGCGGCTCTGGGTCCGCCACTCGATCGCCGAGGATGCCCGCGACATCGACGGGCTCATCGCGACACTCTCACCGGACTGCGTGTACGAGATCGTGCCGACCGGTCAACGCTGGGAGGGCCACGACGGCGCCCGCGCCTTCTACACCGAGCTGTTCGGGGCGTTCCCGGACAACGCCTTCGCGCTCTCGGAGATCGTCATCGGACCACAGGGTGCATTCGAGGTCGCGACGCTGACCGGGACGAACACGGGACGCTGGGCGGGCGTCGCGCCGTCCGGCCTGGCCGTTTCGCTGGAAGTGCTGATCCTCTTCCCCTGGGATCCCCTCGCGGAGCGGTTCACGGGAGAGCGGATCTGGTTCGATCGCGGGAGTCTCTGACCGCACGGCGTATCATCCCGCGTGCCGGCATCCCGTCCGGTTCGCTCGGGGGAACTCCCACCATGTCCATCATCCGACCCGTCAGTCGAGCTGGCGCCTTCCTGATCCCGATCGCCCTGGTCCTCGCCGCCTGCGGCAGCAGCGGTGCGTCCGGCTCACCGGCGGCCGCGCCGTCTGGCGAGACGAGCGACGTGACTGCGGTGCCGACCGCAGCGGCCTCCACCGGCGAGCTCCTGCCGTCCGGGCTCCTGCCTTCCGGGCTGGCGATCCCCTCGTTCGACATCAGCGCGATCACGCAGGGGTCTCGAGAACCTCGACTCCTACCGTGTCGCGATCACCACCGATGGCGAGGAGACCTTCAAGGGCGTGGTCGTGACCAAGCCCGTGCTCGCGCGTGACCTGACCATCAAGGGCGGCACGCGCATCGTCGTCATCGGCTCAGACGCGTGGATCTCGCAGGGCGGCGCACCGCTGACCAAGGTCCCGGAGTCCATGGCGACAAGCCTGTTCGCTGCGTTCGACCCGACCCTGCTGGTCGGTGCGTTCTCGGGCGCCGGCTGGGCGCAGAGCTCGCTCGACAAGGGTGTCGAGCAGAAGAACGGCGTGAGTGCCCACCACTATCACATCGACTCGACGACGCTCGCCGGTGGGTTCACGGGTCTGCCGGCCGGCGCGGTCGTCGACGTCTGGATCGCCGAGGATGGCTACCTGGTCGCCTTCGAATCGAGCGGCACGCAGGGTGGCGACTATCTCGATCCAGGTGACCGGCGTCGACGATCCTGCCAACAAGGTCGAGACGCCCAGCTGAGCGTGGCGGGCTCCGCGATCCCATAGCCGCACACGCAAGAGGCCGGTCCCCCCGGAGCCGGCCTCTGCGCGCGCGTTGGTGGTTGGCCGCATCGTGTCCACGAGCCAAGACCAACAGTACTACCCAGACCAGCGGCAGCCAACGTCCGATGACCCCTCACGTCTGCTCCGCACCCCACCCCGATCGGCATATCCGTTGCGCGCCGGCACCTGGGCGTGATGACCATCGGCTGGACCGACGCCCACGGCCATCGACCTGACAGGGCGCCCGATGGAGATGCCATCATCAAGCCATGCCTCGACACGTCGTTGTCATCGGGGGCGGCATCGTGGGTGCCTCGGCCGCGTACTTCTGCGCGCGGGAGGGCATGGCCGTCACGCTCCTCGAACGCCGGACGCTCGGCTACGGGGCGTCCGGGCGCAATCCCGGCTGGATCTACGTCCAGGGCCGGACGGCCGGGTTCGCCCTGGACATCGCGCGCGCCGGTCGGGCGATGATCCCGGAGCTCCAGCGCGAGCTGCCCGGCGGCTTCGAATTCCGGCCGAGCGGCGGGCTGATGTACTTCACGACGCCCGAGCAGGGTGCCGTGTTCGAGGAGTTCGTCGCAGCGAGGCGCGCCGACGGGCTCGACATCGCAGTCATCGACGGAGCGGCGGTCCGCCGGCTCGTCCCGCCGATCCGCGCCGATGTCCTGGGCGCGAGCTACTGCTCCGAGGACGCCCTGATGGTCACGTCCACGTTCGTCGAAGCGCTGGGGCGCGGGGCCCGAGCACACGGAGCCGACATCCGCGAAGGGGTCGCGGCCAAGCGGCTCGAGCTCGATGGCGATCGTGCCGTCGCTGTCGAAACCGATGCCGGGCGGTTCGAAGCCGACGCGATCGTCGTCGCGATGGGCGCGTGGAGCACGGCGCTCCTGGCCGATGTCGCCGTGGACGTGCCGATCGGCGGCGAGCGGCTCCAGATCATGAGCACGACCCCACAGCCGTTCACGGTGGAGCCGCTCGTATACGGCCCGAATGCGACCAAGCAGTACGCGCTCTTCCGCGACCTGCCGTCATGGAACGAGGCCCTGTTCCAGGGCGACCGCGAGCCGGGCGACGAGACGGTCCTGCTGCCCCTTCTCTCGCAGCGGGCGTCGGGCGAGGTCCTGCTGGGGTGCGCCACGGACTACCCCGGTGAGCTCGATCCGCACCCGACGCTGGCCGGCCTCGCCCAGGTCGCCCGCGGCTTCGCGACCGACTTCCCGGCGCTCCGCGACGTGCCGATCACCCGCACCTGGGCGGGTTATCTCCCGTTCACGTCCGACCAGGCGCCGGTCATCGACGAAGTGATGCCAGGGTTGTTCGTCGCGGCGGGCCACGCGTTCGGGAACAGCGCGGGTCCTGTCACGGGCCGCGTGATCGGCGATCTCATCGCGGGCCGCGAACCATCGTTCGACATCGGCGAGTGCCGGTACGGCCGGCCGCTCGATCCCATCGTCGTCGGCGCCCCGACGCATTGGTAGGCGAGGTGCGGCGGTGAGTCGGATCCTGGTCCTGGGCGGTTCGGGCGAGATGGGCTCGGCGGCGGTCGCGGACCTCGTCGAGCGGACCGACCACGAGGTGACAGTCGGGGACATCCGGCCGGATGCGGCCCATGCGTTGCTTCGACGGCTCGGCGCCCCGGAGCGGGTGGTCCCGGTCGACGTGGACGAGGCGGTCTCGCTGGCCGCCGCACTGGCAGACACCGAGGTCGTCCTCAACGCGACCTACATGCGCCAGAACGTCCAGGTGACCGAGGCCGCGATCGCGGCCGGCGTCCACCTGGTGGACCTGGGGTCGTACTACCCGGAGACCCTCCAGCAGCTCGAGATGCATGAGCGGGCCATCGCGGCCGGGTGTCGGATCGTGCCGGGTTGTGGCGTGGCGCCGGGGCTGACGAACATCCTGGCCCGACACGGTGCCGACCGGCTCGACACCGTCGAGGCCGTCCGGATGTATTCGTACATCACGCATCCGATGTGGACGTCGCCGGGGATCGTCGTGACCCGTTTCGATGCCAGCGTCGGCACGTCCCTCGTGCTGGAGGCAGGCCGGCTCGTCGAGCGCCCCTCGTTCACGGGCGACGAGGCGCACGTCTTCCCCGAGCCGTACGGCGAGCAGGAGGTCCACCTCGTTCCCCACCCCGAGCCGGTCACCCTGCCCCGCTACATCGACGTCGCGAACGTCTCGTTCAAGGTCGGCTATCCCTCGGACGAGACGCGCCGCATCCGCGTCCTGCTCGAGCTCGGCTTCGACGATGCCGAGCCATTCGAGCTCGACGGTGCGAGCGTGTCGCCGCGTCGGTTCGCGGCGGCATGGATCGGGCGGCGCGGCATCGGTCCGACCGACCGGAGCGCCAACGTCAAGCAGGTATGCGTCGACGGGATCCGCGACGGTCGCCCGGTGAGGCTCATCTACGACTTCGCGGTCGAACAGGTCGGCCGATCCGCGTCATCGGCGATCACCGGCACCGTTGCCGCCATCGCCGCCGACTCGGTCGCGCGCGGCGGGCCGGTGGGTGTCACCCCGCCCGAGGGCGCCTTCGATGCTGACGTGTTCCTTGCCGCGTTGGCGGCGCGCGGCCTGACGATCAGCCAGCACGAGCAGCCTCGCTGACCGTCTACCAGAAGACCGGCCGCATGCCGAGTTCGTCGATGGTGTGCAGGCCGGGCGGAAGCGCCCGGAGCGGCCGGACGGCGGCCATCGCCCGGGCGCCGGTCGGCGGATACGTGTCCAGGAAGATGTCGCCACGGACGATCGTCTCGAATGCCGGGTCGCCCTCGACCACCACCCGCGCTGAGCCTTCCATCCCGTCGCGTTCCGGCTGAAGGTCGAACCGGCCACGCCACAGTGAGACGAGGCGCCCGCCGCCGCGAACGGAGGCCGTCACCTGTCGGTCGTGCCCGCAGATCGTGCCGGGCTCGACGACGAACCCGGCCCGCTCCCGGCGCACCTCGGACAGGATCGGGATGCTCTCGAAGACGGGCTCGTCGATGTCCAGACCGGCCGACTCCGCCAGCAGCATCAGGGCCTCGACCAGGAAGTTGCGCATCATGAAGCCGCCGCCGGCCGACTCGATGGGGCCGCCGATCCCCTCGTCGCGGAGGATGCCGTGGCCCCACAGCGACGTGTCCGCGATTCGCTCGAGCCGGACCTCGTCGTAGGTCAGGACATTCGAGAGCGACGTCAGCGGCAGCGAGATCGTCAGGTAGTCCCAGAACCCGGTGCCGAGGATCCGCTGGCCGGACGCGCGGGAGGCGGCATCCAGCTCGGCGGCAGCGGCTGCGCCCAGGATCGTCGCCGGATGGACGAGTCCGGAGATCGTGATGGCATCCTTGCCCGCCCGGTTCGCCCGCAGGCACGCTGCGGCAACTTCAGCCGGTGTGCCGATCCCGCAATAGAACACGACGTCGATATCGGGCCGGGCCAGGACGGCGTCGACGTCGGTCGAGACCGGGGCGCCGAGGCGGACATCGAGACCGCACGCCTCGCCGAGATCGAGGCCATCCTTCGCCGGCGAGTAGACGATCCCGCCGCGGAAGTCGAGCCAGGGCCGGGTCAGCCCGGCCTCGACGATGACCCGCCCCGCTCGCCCGGTCGACCAGACCGCCGCTCCGACCTTGTCCATCGCCTTCCCCTCCGACATCGCGGCGAGATCCGCCCGAGGGCGCAACGGTACCGGACGGGAAGCGCCCGCCGTATCTAAGTCGGAACGGCGGAGCGGCATCGTCGTGCCGTGGCTACCAGGCAGCCAGCGTCCAGATCCCGGGATCGCGTTCCGGTGCCCCGTCGCCGATCTCCGCGAAGAGCGCGACCGCCCGCTTGAGGTGCTCCATCGCGAGGTCCTCCCGACCAGCGTCATGAAGCAGGTCGGCGAGGTGATTCTCGACTGCGGCCTCGAGATGACGGTCGCCGATGCGCCGACAGGCGTCCGCGGCGGACATGCCAAGGACGAGCGCATCGTCGACCGCGCCCTCGCTCGCACGCGCGAGTGCCAGGGCGGTCATCGCCGCGATCGATGCGGTCGGATCGGGATCGTCGGCGGCGAGGGCGACACTCGCCTCGAGCGCCGATGCGCGCCGCCGCGAGATCGCCGCGCGACTGCGCCACCAATCCGACGATCCGCTCCGCGACTCCCGCCAGGTGGGGATCGCCGACACCCGCCGCGATGTCGCGCGCTGCGCCGGCCGCGTTGCCGGCTGTGTCCAGGTCGCCGCCGCGGAGGGCGACGACGCTGCGCTCGACCAGGGCGCGCGCGCGCGTCGGATCCGGCAGGTCCTGGGCCGCCAGCGCAGAGTCGAGATGACTGGCAGCCGCGACGAGGTCGCCGCGTCGTCGATGGACCCGCCCGAGAGCGATCTCGATGCCCGCCAGCTCTCGGGGCTCCGCCCGTGCGGCTGCCGTCTCGAGTGCCGCGATCGCAGCCGGATATTCCCCGAGCCTCGCCTGCAGCTCACCGATCCGCGACCAGATCGCGGCGTCATGAAGCTCGCCCAGGGCGAGGGCGGCGTCGAGGTGGTCGATCGCAACGCGGTTGGCGTACACGGCCTCGGCCCTGTCGGCGGCCTCGACGAATGCTGCCGCGGCCTCGGCCGGCCGGCCCGCTTCTCGTTCGTGGGCGGCGATCAAGGCGAACCGCGACATGTCGTCGCGACCCGTCACAGCCGCCTCCGATCGCAGTGCCGCCGCTGTCCGTCGGTGGAGGAGCCGGCGCCTGGCGAGGCTCGTTGCGTCGTACGCCACATCGCGCATCCGGCCGTGGACGAAGTCGTAGGTGACGGATGGTCCGCCTGCCCCGGGCACCTCGCGGATGATGCCTCGTCGCATCGACTCGTCGAGTGCGTCGACCGCCTCCTCGTCGGACCGACCGCTGGCCGCCCGGACCGTCGCCAGATCGAACGATCGTCCGATCACGGCCGCCGCCGACAGGACCTGGGCTGCGGTCTCGCCGACCGTCGCGAGTCGCTCGCGCATGAGCGCGAACACGCTCCGCGGGATCGTCGACCCGGGCGGCTCGCCACTCGCCAGCGCCGCCGCGACGTGGAGCGGCAACCCTTCCGAGTCGGCCACGAAGGCATCGACGAGCGCGTCATCGCCCGCGTCGGCCGGCCGCATCGCGCGAACGAGCTCGGCCACGTCGTCGCGTGACAGGCGCCCGAGGATGACGCTGGTCGTGACCGGCAACCGAGACAGAGCCTCGGCCGTGGCCTCGCCGGCCGGATCCAGGTCCTCGCGACGCCAGGCCACCAGGAGGAGGACCGGTCGACCCGCGAGCCGCCGGCCAAGGTAGGTGACCGCCTCGCGAGTGGCATCGTCGGCCAGGTGCAGGTCGTCGATCCAGACGAGCCCCGGGGCGGATCCGGCGGCGAGGACCGTCAGGGCGGCGGCGATCGCGTCGAGCAGGCGGACACGCGCGCCGGGGCCGTCGGGCGCGAGCGATGCAGCTCCGACCGACGATCGCAGGCCCAGCGGCAGGTCGACCAACCGGCCAAGCTCGGCGCGGGTGGACTCGTCGAGCGACGCAAGTCGTCGCGGACCGTCCTGGATCGCGAGACCGGCTCGAAGGAGCCCGGCGATCGGGCCATATGCGATCGCTCCCTCGCCCGGATAGCCACGGGCGGCGAGGACCATCCCGCCACCCGCCGAGACGACCTCGGCGAGCACCTCGGCGAGTCGGGTCTTGCCGATCCCGGCCTCCCCCTCGAGCACGACCACACGCCCATCGGGCTCGGAGCGACGCCACTCCGCGGTCATCGTCGCGAGTTCAGGGTCTCGTCCGACCAGCGGGATGGCCTCGGGTTCGAGCGCCAGGTCCGGTTCCGTGATCACGGCCGCGGCCCGTGCCCGGGACACACTGGCTGCGGGTACGCGCTCGAACCGGTCCTCCCGGATGGCGTCGTACAGCTCGGTGGTCTCGTGGAGCGGGGCGACGCCGAGTTCACGATCGAAGACCGCGACCAGTTCGCGGTACTGGCGGATCGCCCCGCTGCGATCACCCGCCGCAGCGAGCAACTCGATCAGCCGCCGCTGTCCGAGCTCGTCGAGCGGGTCGAGGTCGACGCGCCGGCCGGCCGCCTCGACCGCCCCGGCGGCATCACCGGCTGCGAGTCGCGTCGTCGCCAACCGGTCGAGCAGCGCGGCAACGGACCGTTCGACGCGGATGGTCCGGGTCGCCTGCCAGTCGTCGAATGCGGGGCTGTCGCGGAGGGCGAAGCCCGCGAGGAAGGGCCCGCGGGCGAGCGCGGCGGCCGCTTCGAGGTCCGCCGCCCGGGTCGACGCGGCGAGCCGTTCGAACTCCACGAGATCCACGGTCGCGGCGGCCGGCGTCGACCGCGACCTGGGTCCGTCCGATGTCGAACCCGGTCTCGCCGATCGCCGCGCGCAGCGCCGACAGCGTCCGGCGCAGCGCTCCGCGGGCGGCCTCGTCATCGGCATCCGGCCAGAACATCGCCGCCAGCTCGTCCCGTGCGAACGGCCGACCCTCGGCGGCCACGAGAGCCACGATCGCGAGCGCCTTGCGCGTGTCGACGACCATCGGCCGGCCGCCGACGATGACCTCGAGAGGCCCGAGCAGGCGGATGGCCAGGGGCACGGCACGACCAGGCACGGCGTAACGGTACTTGACGCTTGCCACATCCCGTAACGTTCTCGGGACGATGGTCGTGCACGATCCGCCCATGTCGACGAGCTCGAACCTTGTCGCGCACTCGAGGCGAGCGCGCACCGCGCTCCGACTCGCGGTCGTCGGCGCGGTGGTCGTCGCCATCGGCACGGCGGTCTCGTCCATCTCGGTGGCCGGATTGAGTCCCGACCTCGTCGGGGTGCTCGGACTGCTCGGGTTCACCGGCGTCGGTGCGATCATCCTCGATCGGCGACCGGGTGAGCCGGTCGGCCGGATCTGTCTCGCGATCGGGCTCATGTACGGGATCGCGGCGATCCTGCGGGTCATCGCCACGTCAGTCGACGGCATGGCGGGAACGTTGCCGCCGGCCTTCGCGGCCATCGCCGTGATCAGTGGAGCGATCGCCTCGCTCGCCCTCCTGCTCAGCGGGCCGCTGCTCATCAGCCGGTTTCCGCGGCGGGCGGCGGACGCCTGGCAGCGACGCGTTGAGGACGTCCTCATGTCGATGGTGGCGTTCTTCGTCGTGGTCGACGCTCTCAAGCCAGGGCTCATCGAGAACGGATCGATCGAGGAGGTCCCCAATCCTCTGGCGATCGACTGGATGCCCGATCGACGCCGAGGCCATCTTCAACCTGATGCTGCTCGTCTACGGCCTCTCCTACCTGGTCACCGCCGTCGGCCTCGTCAACCGGTATCGGCTCGGTGGGTCGATCGTCCGGGCGCAGATCCGCTGGTTCGCCGCAGCCATCGCGGCCAGCCTCCTCTTGTTCCTCGCGACCGTCTTGAGCAGCGGCAACGAGGCGATCAACTCGGTCGCCTGGAGCACGTGGATCCTCTCCCTCTTCCTTCCACCGATCGCGATCGCGATCGCGATCCTGCGCTACCACCTCTACGACATCGACCGGATCATCAGCAACGCGATCGGCTATGGCGTGGTCACGATCGTCCTCTTCACGATCTTCGCTGCGGTCAACCTCGCGCTCGTGTCCCAGATGAGCCCCCTGGTCAACGACGAAGGTGTCGCGGTCGCGGCCTCCACCCTGCTCGTCGCTGCCCTGTTCAACCCGCTCCGGCGGCGCGTCCAGGCGGCCGTCGACCGCCGCTTCCACCGCGCCCGGTACGACGCCGACCGGATGGTCGCGGATTTCTCCGGGCGACTTCGAGACGAGGTGGAGATCGGTCGACTCCGACTCGACATCCTCGACACCGTGGATCGGAGCGTCGAACCGACCTCCGCCGCCCTGTGGCTGCGCGGGGTCGGTCGATGATGCGTGGCCGCGTCGCCTGGGGGATCGCCGGCACCGAGATGGTCGTCTTCCTCGTGGCGGTGGCGTTCGACCCTGTTCCGGCTTCCTTCGTGACGCTCCTCTTCGCCCTCGGGATCGGGGCATACGTCGGGATCGGGGCGCTCCTCGTCAACCGTGTCCCGACCAATCCGATCGGTGTCCTGCTGATGGCGACCGGGACGATCGGAGCCGCGGCATCTGTCATCAGCGCGTACGCGGACCTGGGCGCCCTGCAGTCGCCGCCATGGCCGGGCGTCGACCTGGCCCGAACCGTGCGTGAGTCGCTCTTCCTCTATCCGGTCGTCATCGCCCTCGTCCTGATCCCCCTGGTCTTCCCTGACGGTCGCCTGCCCTCGCGTCGATTCCGGGTGGTGGTCGTACTTGCGATCGCCGGGATGGCCGGCTGGCTGCTCGGCTCCGCCTTCGGTGTGGTGGTCGATCCGGTCGTGCTCGTCTCTGTGCCGGTGGCGTTCGGCGGGGCTGTGATCGCGGTGACTCTCCGGTTCCGCCGCGGTGATGCGATCCAGCGCCAGCAGGTCAAATGGCTTGCGGCGGTCGTCATCGTCGGCGCGACGTCGAGCCTGATCGGCCTCCTCGTCAACGACCCTTTCCCGAACCTTGGCACAGCTCTGCTCATCGTCGGGGTGATGGCGCTGTTCGTGCTGCCCTTCGTGATCGGGATCGCCATCCTCCGTTATCGCCTCTACGAGATCGACCGGATCGTCAGTCGAACCGTGGCGTATCTGCTCATCACGGCCGTCTTGATCGGGGCGTATGCGGCATTCGTGGTCATCCTCGGCGGCCCACTCGCCGGGCTGACCGGCGGCGACACGATCTCGGTCGCGCTCTCGACGCTCGCCGTCGCCGCGCTCTTCCAGCCACTGCGGCGTCGCGTCCAGACGGTCGTCGACCGACGCTTCGATCGCGCCAGATATGACGGCCAGCGTCTGGCGGATGCCTTCGCGGGCCGGCTGCGCGACGAAGTGGACATCGCCTCCGTGACCGCCGATCTCGACGCTACCGTCCGAGCCGCCGTCCGGCCGGCCACTGCTGCCCTCTGGGTCCGCGGGCGCGAGGGATGAAGACGGCGGGCCGCATCGCGGTGATCGGGCTGGCGCTGGCCGGCGCCATCCTCGCGTTCAGCGACCCGCTCATGCTGCTCTTCTTCAGCGCCTACATGGCCGTCGGGGCATTCGTGGCGATCCGCCGGCCGGACAACGTCATCGGCTGGCTGCTCATCGCGATCGCGTTCGGGTTCATCGCGACGACAGCAGTCCCGGACGTCGACATCGCGGCTCTCCAGCGGGGAGACGCCTCATTCCGAGACGACCTGATCGCCTGGCTCGGTGGGTGGGCAGGGCTCGGGGTGTTCATCGCGTTCCTGGCGCTGGCAGTCCTCGTCCCCAATGGCCGCCTTCCCGAGCATGGGCGGCGGACGTCCATCGCCCTCCTCCTGACCGGGATCGCGGTCCTTCTCCTGACTGCCTTCGCCCCGATCATCCCGGTCACCATCGCCGACGCCGTCAGTTCCGTCGAAGTGCGGAACCCGTTCGCGATCCTGCCACAGCAGCCGATCTGGTCGGATGCTCCCCATCAAGGAAGCCCAGTTCCCGATCGTCGTGGTGCTGTTGGTCGTCGCAGTGGGCCGACTCGTGCTCCGCTATCGCCGCTCCCGCGGCGTCGAACACCTCCAGCTTCGCTGGCTCGTCGCCGCGATCGTGTTCGTCCTGTTCGCATTGATCTTCGGCCTCGTCTCCACGGCGCTCGTGGGGGATGGCATCGGCGGCATCGCCTGGGTCCCGGCGATCGTCGCCTACCCGACGATCCCGCTGGCCGTCGGGGTCGCGGTGATGCGCTACAGGCTGCTCGAGATCGACCGGATCATCAGTCGGACGCTGTCGTACGCAGTCGTGACGGCCATCCTCGGCGGCGTGTTCGTCGGAGTCATCCTTCTCGCGCAGACCATGCTCCAAGGGGTCGTCGGCCGGGGCGGCATCCCGGTGGCGATCTCCACGCTGGTGGTCTTCGCCATCTTCCAGCCCGTCCTGCGGCGCGTCCGCAGGGTCGTGGACCGGCGCTTCGATCGGGCCCGCTACGACGGCGAGCGAACGGCGAACGCGTTCGCCGAACGGCTGCGCCGGGAGACCGATATGGAACGCGTCACGGGAGACCTTCGCGTCACCGTGGCGAACGCGGTCGCGCCTGCTGGTCTCGGCATCTGGCTCCGTGTGGGGCGGGATGAACGGTGACGGCTGAGCCGTGTCGGCCTGTGGCTACGCGAGCACGGATGATGCGATCGACGTCACGAAGATCGCAGACACCAGGATCCCGTAACGATTCCCGGACGCCCGACCTGCAGCATGAGGCCCGAGATGAGTGAACTGACCCGCCCCTTCCGGCGCCTCCTGGGCCGCCAGGACCGTTCGGCCGAACAGGTCCCCGCAGCCGCGGTGGCGTCTAGGCCCGAACCGGCGCCAGCCGCCATCGCCGAGACCGCCTCGGCAACATCGATCGCCGTGGACATCCCCGAGTCCGATGCGCTGCTGGCCTACCTCCAGAACGCGTCCGGACCGGTCGAGCTGGCGCGCCTCGAACTGGACATCGCCCGCGGTCGACGCCTTGCGCGAGGCCGGCGTCGCGCTGATCGTGCCGCTCGTCTCGCAGGGCGAGTTGATCGGCACGCTCAACCTGGGCCCACGACTCTCCGAGCAGGACTACTCGACCGATGACCGCCGCCTGCTGACGACGCTGGCCGCCCAGGCCGCGCCGGCCATCCGTGTCGCCCAGCTCGTCCGCGAGCAGGCCGCCGAAGCCGCCGAGCGCGAACGTCTCGAGCAGGAGATGCGCGTCGCGACGCTCATCCAGCAGCAGTTCCTGCCGCGCGAGCTGCCGAACCTGGAGCAATGGCAGATCGCCGCCTACTACGGGCCGGCGCGCGCCGTCGGCGGCGACTTCTACGACTTCATCGAGATGCGCGATGGCCGGATCGGGATCGCCGTCGGCGATGTGACCGACAAGGGCGTCCCGGCAGCCCTGGTCATGGCCCGAACGCATTCGGTCCTGCGCGCCGAAGCCAGTCGCAGCGACTCGCCGGGCGAGATCCTTGCCCGGGCCAACGCGCTGCTCGAGCCGGAAATGCCGGCCCGGATGTTCGTGACGTGTCTGTTCGCGATCCTCGAGCCCTCGACCGGCCGGATCGTGATGGCCAATGCCGGCCACAACCTGCCGTACATCCGCACGGACCACGGGGTCGTCGAGCTGCGCGCGACGGGCATGCCGCTCGGCCTCCTGCCTGGCGTCACCTACGAGGAGACCGAGGGCGTGATCGCCCCCGGTGACAACGTCCTCCTCTATTCGGACGGCCTCGTCGAGGCACACGATAGGGACCAGGAGATGTACGGCTTCCCGCGCCTCCGCGAGGAGATGGCCACCGACGACGCGGGCAGCGAGCTCCTTGACCGCCTGCTCGACACCCTTCATCGGTTCACCGGGCCGGACTGGGAGCAGGAGGACGACATCACGCTCGTCACCCTGCGGCGCGCATCGGGCGTCGCGCATGGCTCTGCCGATGCCGGTCAGGCCGCGCCGGCCCTCGTCACGGCCTTCTCGATCCCGGGCGAGGAGGGCAACGAACGCCTGGCGATGGACCGGGTCGCGGCGGCGATCGTCGACCTCGGCCTCTCGCCGGCCCGCCTCGAGCGGCTCAAGACGGCCGTCAGCGAGACGGCGATGAACGCCATCGAATACGGCAGCCAGGGCGATCCCGACGTCCCCGTCGACATCGTCGTCGAGACGACTCGCGAGTCGATCGTCGTCCGCGTCACGGACCGCGCCCTGTCCGGCGGCGTCCCGAGCGAGCCCGAGGCTCCCGACATCGAGCGAAAGCTCGCTGGCGAGCAGAAACCGCGCGGCTGGGGCCTCTTCCTGATCAAGAACATGGTGGATTCGATGGACGTGACCAGCGACGGGTCCGACCAGACCGTGACCCTGACGATGGCGCGCGAGGAGCGGAACGATGGATGACCGGACGTTCGGGGCCGTGGTCACGGAAGTGCCGGACGAGGTCCAGGTGCGACTCAGCGGGGACCTCAATGCACGCGCCGACGACACGCTCACGGCAGCGTACGCAACAGGTCGCGGCCCTCGGTCCACGCCGGATCAGCCTGGACTTCGGACACGTCGGCTACATCAACAGCACGGGCATCGCGCTCGTCGTCCGGCTGCTGGCCGACGCGCGGCGTGACGGGCGGACGGTCCGTGCGCTCGGCCTGACCGAGCACTACCAGGAGATCTTCCGGATCACCCGGCTATCGGACTTCATGGAGATCGTCGAAGGAGACGCCGCATGAGCGCAACCGTCATCGAGCTCGACCAGGAAGGCCCCGCCTCCATCCTTCGCATCTCGGGCGATATCACGTCGGCGAGCGAGGCCGATCTCGGAGCGGCGTATGGCCTCGCGGTCGCGAACGGGGCGTCGGCCGTCGTCCTCGATTTCAGCAAGCTCGAGTACATGAACAGTGGCGGCATCGGACTGCTCGTCACCCTGCTGGTCCGCGCCCAGCGCGCCGGCGGACGACTCGTGGCGACCGGGCTATCGGATCACTACCGGCAGATCTTCGAACTGACCCGCCTCGACGAGGCGATCGAGATCGTGGACGACGAAGACGCAGCCGTGCTGGCTGCGACCGCCTGACCCCGGACGCGTCCGGAGATCGAGGAGACCGACATGGTGCAGACGAAGGATCCAGCGCAGCAGACCGATCCGGCACCGACGAACCGGTCAGAGGCGAATTGGGCGAAGCCGGTCGATCGCCTGTCGGCCGCCGGCGTGGTCGGCGCCAGGGACGACGCCGTGACCGGAAAGCGGGTGTCGGGCCCGCTCCAGGGATTCGGCCAGCTGTGGCAGAAGACGTTCATCGTTCGGCTCGAGGGTGTCGACACGACCCCAGAGGCGGTCATCGCTACCTGGAAGGCGCACTTCCCGGAGTTCTGGCCGAAGGGCCAGCGGTTCTACGCCCCGCTGTCAGGCATCAAGCCCGGCGAGGTCGCTCTGCTCGAGGTCGAGCCCGTGCCCGGGGCTCCGGTCAGGCTGTCGACCGGGGTGCTCGTCCTCTACGCCGACGACGAATCGTTCACGTTCATGACCCCCGAGGGCCATACGCTGTCGGCCTGGATCACCTTCTCCGCCCGGCGGGACGGGGATGTCGTGGTGGCCCAGGCGCATGCCCTGGAGCGACCATCCGACCCGTTCGACGACATCGCCTACAAGCTCATCGGGAATCGCCAGAACAACAAGTTCTGGGAGGCGACGTTGCGCAACCTGGCAGTGATGATCGGCGTGGCAGTCCCCGTGGTCGAGATCCAGAGCGCGTGCATCGACGGCAACCGCCAATGGCGCCACTGGCGCAACGTCCGCAACAGTGCGACGCTCCGTTCCGCGCAGACGGACCCTGACCGCGCCGATCCGCAGGCTCACCCGAGGGGGTTGAGGCGCCGGCCCACGTGACGACCGGGGCCGCTCGATCGGTGCGAAACTGGCGCACGCCGGTCGTCCTCGCAACGACAGGTGTCGGCATCGTGCTGACGTTCGCCCTCGCCGACTGGTTGGGCCTGCTCTTCCTCTGCGCATTCACCGGCATCGGGTCGTATCTCGCCGTGCGGCGCCCGGCCAACAGCGTCGGCCCGTTCCTGATGCTGATCGGGTGGGGTCTCGCCCTCGGGAGCGTGACGTTCACCGCGTCGGTCGATGCGTTGCTGGCAGGGCGCCTCGAAGGCGTCGCGGCGTTCACGGCGTGGGCCAATGGCTGGGGCTGGGCGGCGGTATTCGTCGGGTTCTTCGGCATCGCCGTGGTCTTCCCGAACGGACGCATGCCGAACGGACGCGCCGGTTGGGCGGCTCGGGCCGCTTTCGGGACCCTCGTCGTGCTCGCGGTGATGCTGGCTTTCGAGCCCGTGATCAGCGTCACGCCCGCCGCCACCGGGATCGCCGTCGATGCCCCGAATCCGGCGGTGCTGCTGCCCGGCGCCGCCTTCTGGGATCTCGTCCCGGCGCCCGGCGACCTCTTTCCGGTGATGTTCGCCATCGTGGTTGGCGGTGTCGTCGCGCTGATCCGCCGGTATCGTCGGTCGGTCGACCGCGAGCGTCTCCAATATCGTTGGCTGGTGGGATCCCTGGCCTTCGTCGCGATCGCGACCGTCATCTGGGCGATCACGACCTTCGCCCTTCAGTTCACTGGGAATGGCGGCCCAGGCTGGCTGCTGCTCGTGGTCGCCTACCCGACCGTGCCGCTCGCGATCGTCGTGGCCATCCTGCGATATCGCCTCTACGACATCGACAGGATCATCAGTCGGTCGATCGCCTATGCGCTGGTGAGTGCCGTCCTGTTGGCCATCTTCGGCGGTGCCGTCCTTCTGCTGTCGGCCGCGCTGTCGTCGGTGGCTGGAGGGCAATCCATCGCCGTGGCGGGGTCGACCCTCATCGCCTACGCGGCGTTCCAGCCTGTCCTCGGACGGGTGCGACGTGTCGTCGACCGACGATTCGATCGAGCCCGCTACGACGGCGAGCGGACCGCGATCATCTTCGCCGCCCGGGTACGCGACGAGACCGACGTCGAAGCAGTCGTGCGCGACCTCACCGCGACGACGCGGTCCGTGGTTGCGCCGACGTCCCTCGCACTCTGGCTGCGCCCACACGACGTGAGGCGATGAGTCCGGGGAACGGTCGCGGCCTCGACGCGATCGTCGTCGGGGCCGGTCCGAACGGGCTGGCGGCGGCCATCACGCTGGCCCGTGCCGGGCGCTCGGTCCGCGTCTACGAGGCCGCCTCGGAAGCCGGCGGCGGGATCCGGACCATGGAGCTGACCCTGCCCGGGTTCCGCCACGACATGTGCTCGACGATCCTGCCGCTGACGCTCGCGTCTCCGTTCTTCCGGTCCATGGACCTGGCCGCCCACGGCGTCGAGATCGTCCACCCAGACGTGCCGGTCGCGCACCCGCTGGATGGCGGACGGGCGGTCGTCCTCGACCGCTCGGTCGCGGTCACCGGGGCGGGCCTGGGCGCGGCGGACGGCCGTGCCTGGCGACACCTGTTCGGGCCCCTCGTGCGGGACGCCGCCAAGATCGGGCCGGAGATCCTGCGGCCCGTGCCGCACATCCCGCGTCATCCGCTGGCGATGGCGCGGTTCGGCCTGCCTGCGCTCCGCTCCGCCGAAGGGCTCGCCCGCGGCCGGTTCCGCGACGAGCCGGCACGGGCGCTGTTCGCGGGCATCGCCGCGCACGCGATGCTCCGCCTCGATCGCCCGTTGAGTGCCTCGTTCGGGCTGGTCCTTGCGACCTACGCCCACGCTGTCGGCTGGCCGATGACGCGCGGCGGCGCGTCGGTCGTCGCCGATGCGCTCGTCGCGGAGCTCGAGGCGGCCGGCGGGGAGATCGTGACCGGCCACCGGGTGGCGGCCCTCGCGGACCTTCCGGCGGCGCGCGCCGTGTTGTTCGATGTCACCCCGCGCCAGCTCGGGGCGATCGCGGGAGACCGGCTGTCGCCGCGAACCCGCCGGCACACGGAGCGGTTCCGCTACGGCTCGGGTGTGTTCAAGGTGGACTGGGCGCTGGACGGGCCGGTGCCCTGGGCCGCCGAGGGCCCGCGCCGCGCGGCCACGGTCCATCTCGGCGGAACGCTCGACGAGATCGCGGCGTCGGAGTCGGAGGTCGCGGCCGGCCGCCACCCGGAGCGGCCCTACGTGCTGTTCGTCCAGTACGCGCCATGGGACACGACGCGCGCACCCGAGGGCAAGACGACCGCCTGGGCCTACTGCCACGTCCCGGCCGGCTCGGACGTCGACATGACCGACCGGATCGAAGCCCAGGTCGAGCGCTTCGCGCCGGGGTTCCGAGACCGGATCCTCGCCCGGTCGGTCCACGGCCCGGCGGCGATGGAGGAGCACGACGCGAACTACATCGGTGGCGACATCAACGGCGGCATCCAGGACATCCGCCAGCTGATCTTCCGGCCGTGGCCGTCACTCGATCCGTACCGCGTCGGCGAGGGACTCTACCTCTGCTCATCGTCGACACCGCCCGGTGGCGGGGTCCATGGCATGTGCGGGATGCTGGCGGCTCGGTCCGCGCTACGCCACGAGTTGCGCTGACGGGTCAGGGCCCGGCCCGCTCCAGCTCCCGCCGCAACCACACCCCGAAGACGAGCGCGCCGACGGCGGGGACCGCGGCGAAGGCCGTCAACAGGAGCAGCATCGCGACGATCACGAGGTGCACGTCGGCGAGCGAATCCTGGACCACGCCGCTCCGCAGTCGCTCGGCGAGGGCCGCCGTGCTGTCGCCGAGCTGGCCGAGCGACGTCGCGTTCGCGGCCAGCGCGTCGCTGTTGGTCACCAGGCTGTCGGCGATCGCGGTGAGCCGGGTGTCGAGGCCCTCGATCGCATTCGCGATCCCGCCGACGGCGTTGCCGGCCGGGCCCAGCGGCGAGACTCCGAGGATGTTGACGGCACGGAGGACGCTCTCGAGCGTCTCCAGGTTGGTCCGGACGCTGATGATCGTGTTGGCGGCGGAGGACACCGCCTCCTCGGTCCGGCCCAGGGTCACGGTGAACGACTGCGCGGTCGCCGACGCGTCGTGGAGGACCTTGGCGGTGCGGTCCATCGTCGTGGCCAGCTCGGAGACCGTCGTCTCGACCCGATCGCCTGCCGCATCGATCCGACCATTGACGTAGAAGAGGACGCCGAGTCCGATCACGGCCACGACCAGCCCGACGATCCCGTACACGATGAGTCCCCGACTCAGGCGACCCAGACCCTGACGCAGGTCGAGGCCGGGCGGTGGCGCGGCGGCCGCCATGGTGGTCGAGGCCGGCTCGACCGGCGGGGCATCGAACGGACGCGTGAGATCGTCGCTCATGGCACCCATTCCACCACATCGCCGACCGCCGTCGGGAGCATCCGCACATCGGGAGCGAGTTCGGAGGCGTATTCGACGAACGCCGCCGGCGGCTCCACAAGGCGCTCGGGGAACACCCGGCCCAGCGCATGCGGCCAGTACGTCCCCCAGTGGATCGGCACGGCCGCCCGCGGCCGGATCAGTCGAAGCGCCTGGGCCGCACGCAGCGGGTCGAGATGCAGGCCGCGGCCGAGCGTCGGCCCCCAGCCCCAGACCGGGATCAGCGCGAGGTCGATCGGTTCGCCGAACTCGCCCATCCCGTCGAACAGGTCCGTGTCGCCGGCGAAGTAGACCGTCCGGCTGCCACGCACCACGTAGCCGAGCGGCGGAGCCGTCGGCCCGAGCGGTGGCCGGTAGCCGGAATGGATGGCGGTCACCGCGCGCACGACGACGCTGCCGACCGACGCCGTCCCCCCGACGGCGATCTCGCGGACTTCGGTGAAGCCGGCGGCGCGCATCCATGCCCCGGATCCCGCCGGCACGAAGGTCGGGATGTCCCGCCCGAGGTGACGCAGCGACGGGACGTCGAGGTGATCCCAGTGAAGATGCGAGATGAGGATCGCGTCGATGTCGCGCAGACGATCACGCGCCGGCACCGGTTCGACGCGGCGGAGCGGGCCCACGCGCCCACGGGTGACCGGATCGGTCAGCAGCCTGACCCCGTCGATATCCAGGACGACCGCCGAGTGGCCGATGAAGTCGAGGGCGAGTCCGCCCGTCACCGCCAGCCACTTCGGGCGGCGTCGGGGTACAGCCGGACCCGGCGGTACGGCTCCCGGCCACGCGAGCGCGAGACGAGGTTCGCCCGCTCCGCCATCTGGTGCTGGAGACGGCGGATGTAGGCGTTCTGGGGCGAGAGCTCGACTGCTTCGGACGACTGCAGGACCGATTCGATGGCGTCCTCCGTCTCGCGCATCGCTGCCTCGCGGGGATCGATCTCGAGCGAGAAGATCGAGGTCAGGCTCGATTGCATCTGCGGGATGGTGTTGCTCTTCAGGACGTAGATCGGGACGGCCCGGTCCTCGGCGTCGCGGAGCATGGGCGTCTTCTGCTTGTACTCGTTGCGCAGGGTCATGACCACGTCCGCCTCGTCGACGTCCCGGGCGATCACCACGGGGAGTTGCAGGTCGCGGACGGCCTGTTCGAGCCGCTTCCGGCTGATGCCCTGGGGCAGCACCCGGAGGGTCGGCAGCGGCGAGCCGCCCGGGACGAGGACGGTGCCGCCATCCGGGCCTTCCTCGGCTCCCAGTGGGAGACGGTCGAGGTCGTCGTCCTCGAGCGCATCGGCGTTGACCGGACCGGTCCCGTCCTCCGCCTTCAGCGCGTTGAGCGCACGGCTGGCCTGGTCGCTCCAGGCCTTCTGGCGCTGGAGCTCGCGAGCCTCACGGGCGCGCGTCTCGGCCGCGGTCGCCAGGGCGCCCCGCTCGAGGGGCCCCCGGTCGGCCAGGTCGCCGGCCACGAACGGCTCGACTGCGGCCGCGCCCGCCGGACCGCGACCGCCGCCGGGCGGAGTCGCGAATCGCTCACCCGGGATCGTGCCTGCCCAGCCACCCTCCGAGACGGGACCACGGGTCGTCGATTCACGCCCTGAGCCGCCACGAGACGAGCGCCAGCCACCGGTCGCACCCGCGCGATAGCCGGGACGGACTCCCGACCCTCGGTCGGCTTCGCGGTAGCCGCCGTTGCGATACGCGCCGTCCCCGCGCCAGCCCGGTTCCATCCGCCAGGGCGATCCCGCCCCGACGAGACCGGCGAACCGCTCCGCCCCGAGCTGCTCGCGCGGCGATGGCCGTGGCCGGCCCTGGCTGCGATGGACGCCTTCCTCATCGCGCCAGCGGAGTTCGGGCGAGACCTGGTCACCCCGGAGCATCGCGTCGATGGTCTCGGCGACGTCGGAATGGACCGCGACCCGCTCGCGATCGACGATCTCGACGATGACGTCGAAGGTCGGCGGCGCCTTGCGTTCCAGGACGCTCTTCTGGGTCCGGCGCCGGCGGGCCTCCTCGTCGCCGAGGGTCACGCTCTGGATCCCGCCGATGAGGTCGGACAGGGTCGGGTTGAGCATCAGGTTGTCCAGGTTGTTGCCGTGGGCCGTGCCGATGAGCTGGACGCCACGCTCGGCGATGGTCCGCGCCGCGGCGGCTTCCAGTTCGGTCCCGATCTCGTCGATGACGATGACCTGGGGCATGTGGTTCTCGACCGCCTCGATCATGACCTCGTGCTGCATCGACGGGGTCCGGACCTGCATCCGCCGGGCCTTGCCGATGGCCGGGTGCGGGATGTCGCCGTCGCCGGCGATCTCGTTGGACGTGTCCACGACCACGACGCGCTTGCCCATGTCGTCTGCCAGGACACGCGCCGCCTCGCGCAGCATCGTCGTCTTGCCGATGCCCGGGCGGCCCATGATCAGGATCGACTTCCCCGTCTCGACGAAGTCGTTGATGATCTCGATGGTGCCGTACACGGCGCGCCCGATCCGGCAGGTCAGCCCGACGATCTTGCCGTTCCGATTGCGGATCGCACTGATGCGGTGGAGCGTCCGCTCGATGCCGGCGCGGTTGTCGTCGCCGAAGCTGCCGATGTGCTCGACGACGAAGGCGATGTCGGCATCGGTGATCTCGCGGTCGAGCAGGCTCACCTCGGAATCGGGGAAGCGCGCTTCGGGCCGACGGCCGAGGTCCATGACGACCTCGATCAGGGCGAAGCGGTCCGGCAAGGCGTGGACCGCGGTCACGATCTCCGGGGGCAGCGACGAGAGCAGGGCGTCCAGATCGTCGATCGACTCACGCGGGCGTTCGTCGGATCCCATCCTGGCCTCCACTAGCGGACGCTGGCCGGCACGAGGGCCGGTTCGGCGACACGGACGAGGGTTTCCTTCATCAGGAGATTGACGCTGGCGATCGAATCGAAGCCGGCGTCCTCCAGCCGCCGATCGATGGGCGATTCGTAGGTCCGGACCGGGGCGATGACGCCGTGGTCGTGGCGGTGGTCGTTGCCCTTCGTCGTCCGAGCCCGGATGACGCCCAGGCCGAAGTCGACGAGATCGGTGACGTCCGCCTCCGGCCGGGCGATGATCTTGAGGTAGTGCGGCTGGTCTTCCTTGGCGACGCCGACCTGGAGGAACCCGTCGAGCTGCGTCCCGTCCTTGCCGCCGCCCTTGGTGACCTGGATGAAGCCTTCGACGTCGGCGAAGCGCAGGATCGGCGTCAGGCTGGAGCGCGGCACCCGCCAGTGCGTCCCCTGGCGTTCCCAGTCGGCGATCCGGATGGCCTCCAGACGCGCGACAGGCGCGGGTGTCGCCGTGGCATACAGCCGCGACAAGGGCACGGCATCGAGCGTCGACGTGGGACGGATGCCGCAGTCGGCCGCCCGATCGTCGGACCACGGCTCGGGCAGTGGCTTGACGACATTGCGGAAGAGCACGTGTTCTTCGCCGTAGCGCATGAACCCGGCCTGCATCAGCAATTCGACGTTCCCGTCGGCGTCGGCGCAGGCGACGTGGAAGCGCGCGGCGGCTCGCTTGGCACCCTCGCGCAGGAGTTGCTGGACGAGCCGGTAGCGGATGTCGCCGGCATTGGCCATCCCGACCGCATCGAGTTCCACGATCGTCCATTCGTCACGGACGGCTTCGCGCTCGACGCGGACGAGGCCCGCGATCCGGCCCTCCTCTTCATAGACGAACATCAGGTCGTTGGGCCGGAACGCACCGAGCGGCAGGCGGAAGAGCGAGAACACGCCGATCGGCGGGCCGTTGACCGGGAGCCCGAGCGAGCGCGTCTCCGCGCCATCCGATTGGCACAGCCGGGACAGTTCGCCGAGCGCGGCCAGGTCGGTGAGGCGCGCGGCGCGGACCTTGCCGGTCGAGCGGGGCGTGCGAAGCGCGCTCATCGGGCGGGCCCGTTCGCGGTGTCGTGGCGGGCGGCGATGGACCGGCGCGTCGGATGCGGCCGCCGGCCCGAACCTTCGCCCGGATCGTCGTGCTCGGCGGCCATCGTCGCGATCAGGCGGTGGAAGCGGGTCTCGCCGGCGAGTTCCGGATGGAACGCCGTGGCGATGATGTTGCGCTGGCGGACGGCCACCACGCGGCCGTCGTCGAGGCGAGCAAGGACGTCCACGTCCGGGCCGACGCGATCGATGATCGGCGCCCGGATGAAGACGGCGTGGACCGGCGTGTCGCCGAGGACCGGGACCGCCAGCTCCGCTTCGAACGAGTCGAGCTGACGTCCGAATGCGTTGCGCTCGACCGTGACGTCGATGAGCGGCAGGATCGGCGGCTCGCCGCCGGCGATCTCGGCGGCCAGGACGATCATCCCGGCACATGTCCCGAAGATCGGCGCACCGCTCGCGGCCAGGTCGAGGATCGGCTGGTGGAGTCCCCAGCGATCGATCAGCTGGCGCATGGTCGTGCTCTCGCCGCCGGGCAGGATGAGGCCTGCGACGCCCTCGAGGTCCACCGGTTCACGCACGCGGACCCCCTCGACACCGATCGCGCCGAGGGTGTCGAGGTGCTCGCGGAATGCCCCTTGCAGAGCAAGAACGCCGATCTTCATCGCTGGAACGCTCGCGGGGTCGTCGTCGCCCGCCTACCAGCCCCTGACGGCGAGGCGCTCCTGGTCGGGGATCTCCTCGAGGGCGATCCCGCGCATCGGAGCCCCGAGGCCCTTGGAGACCTCGGCGATCTTCTTCGGGTCGTCGAAGAACGTGGTCGCCTGGACGATCGCGTTGGCCATCCGGGCCGGGTCCTCGCTCTTGAAGATGCCCGAACCGACGAAGACGCCTTCCGCACCGAGCTGCATGACCAGGGCGGCATCGGCCGGTGTACTGATCCCGCCGGCGACGAAGTTCACGACCGGCAGCTTGCCGTTGGCAGCGACGTCCTTGACCAGCTCGTACGGTGCACCGAGCTCCTTGGCGGCGACGAACAGCTCGTCCTCACGGAGACCCTGGAGGCGGCGGATCTCGCCAAGGACGTCACGCAACTGGCGGACGGCCTCGACGATGTTGCCGGTCCCGGCCTCGCCCTTGGTCCGCATCATCGCCGAGCCCTCGTTGATGCGCCGCAGGGCCTCGCCGAGGTTCCGGCAGCCACACACGAACGGGACCTTGAAGGCGTGCTTGTCGATATGGTTGCGCTCGTCTGCCGGGGTCAACACCTCGGACTCGTCGATGTAGTCGACTCCGAGCGCTTCGAGGACCTGTGCCTCGACGAAGTGGCCGATGCGCGCCTTGGCCATGACCGGGATGGTCACGGCGTCCATGATCCCGACGATCATCTCGGGATCGGACATGCGGGCGACACCGCCGGCCTTGCGGATATCAGCCGGGACCCGCTCGAGCGCCATCACGGCGACGGCACCGGCATCTTCGGCGATCTTGGCCTGATCGGGGGTGACGACATCCATGATGACGCCGCCCTTGAGCATCTGGGCGAGACCCTTCTTGGTCGCCCAGGTGGACGTCTCGACGGTCATGTGACAGGGATTCCTCTGGTTGATCGCGCTCGGATCGCCGGCCGGGTCTGGCCCCGGGGTCGTCGCCCGTTCGAGTCGGCCGAGCCCCTCGCGCGACCGGATTATGGCACCGAGCGTCCTTCCGGGCCAAGGTCCTCGACGAGACGGGTCGCGGACGGGCTGGCCGCTGGTCGCCGGACATGACGAGACCCGCCTGCTGGGCGGGTCTCGAAGCGTCGAAAAGTCGGATCCGTCTCGGGCGCCGAGGCGAGGCCCGCGGCGCCCGGATCGTCCTCGGTGGCTCAGCCGACCGAGAACAACGTGAACGTATCGGTGCCGGTGTAGTTGATCACGCCGAACCAGCGCTTCGCGGGATCGAGCCCGCTCCAGGTCGCCGTCAGCGTGGCCGGCGTTCCCTGCGTGACTGGGGCCGGGTTGGGGGTGACGCTGGCGTTGCCAGCGGAAGGTGTCGCCGGGACGACGAAGTTGCGATGATCGCATAGGCGCCGTTGCCGGCGAAACCGTTGACATACACGTCGTATGTCCCGGCGGCAGGATCGATCAGTGTCACCTGCTCGTCCGCGTTGCCCGTCGCGGACAGGTCGACGAGCACGCCCCCCTGATAGACGAACAGGTCAAGGTCGTCCGTGTTGCTCACCGCATCGAGTGAGAACCGCGCGGCCCTGGTGCCCGCCGGGACGACGACGTGGTAGACCTCGGTGTCGGCGTCGACCACCGGGTTGGTGATGTCGAACGCGCCGATCGCGACGCTATCGGCGATCGGGCGTGACCCCGACGAGTCCGGAGACGGTCGTGGCGAGACTGCCCGTGAAGCCGGGCGTCACGTCGATAGTGGGCCGAGCCACTGGCGCTCGCGGCACCGTGGACTTCGGACGGCGCCGCGACCGCCACCGGCCTGAGGGCGATCGGGCGAGCGAACGCGGTGCGTCCCGTCGCTCCAGGTGAGCGAGCCCTTTGCCCACGATCCGAACGCCGCGTCCGTGCGCGAGAACGTGACCGTGAATGTCCCTTCCTCGCCTGCCGCCAGGGTCAGCTTGCCGGGGTGACCGACACCGCGAAGCCGGGCACGCTGGCGCTGGCCGTGTAGGTCGCCGCGGAGCACCGACATTCCTCACACGTCGGGTCACGGTCTCGATGCCCGGCAGGCTGCCGATGGCGATCGAGGCCTGATTGAGTTCAGGGCCGGTGATCGGGGTCAGGGTATCGAACGGGGGATCGAACTGCACGCCGAGCCCGACCATGTACTGGCGGTACTCGTTCGGCGTCGTCGGGTAGACGAGGCCCGGATCGGCCGCGCCGTTCGGGTTGACGAAGCCGGCGCCCTGGGCGAACGGATCGCCCGCGCTCGAGACCGTGTCGACGCGCGCTCGTCATCATCGCCGACTTGATCTCGGACGGCAGCCAGGTCGGGTGGGCCGCCTTCAGCAGGAGCGCCGATGCCGGCGATGTGGGGCGACGCCATGGACGTGCCCGACATGAAGTCCCAGTTGCGGCCGTGGTTGCTGGGCGGGGCGACCGCGCGGCGATCGACGTCGTTGCCCGGGGCTGCGATGTCCGGCTTGAGGATGTCGCCGCCGGTCGTCGTGGACGGCCCGCGCGACGAGAAGTCGGTGATCTCGGGAACCTGCGGCGCGGCGGCGAGCTCGGCCGCCGTGAGCGGCACGATCTTGGCAGTCGCGCCGGCGCCGGCCGAGGCGATGTACGCCTTGACGGCGGCGCCGTCGGTGTCCGTGATATGCACCGACGGGACGGCGTGGTAGTCGCCGTTGAGCGAGTTGGGCGAGACGTTGGCGAGGACCATGCCCACGCCGCCGGCGCGCTTGACCTCGAAGCTCTTGTCGATCCGGGCGTTCACGCCGCGGTCGCAGACGACGATCTTGCCGGTGGCCAGTGCCGGATCGAGCGTGCCCGCGAAGCAGCGACTGGCATCGAGTGCGGCCGCGGCGGCGAGCTTGACGCTGGCGGCCGTGACGAGCGTGGTCGAGCGTCGGCAGCGACGGCGTCGTGGACGCGCCGACATAGCGCGCGCCGTTGCCGAGCTCGACGGCCTGGAAGGCGCGGCGGAACGTCGCCGCAGCGACCGTGGTCACCCAGGGCGCCGGGTGGTCGAGCGTGCTGGCGCCGGGCCCGCTGTTGCCGGCCGAGTTGGCGACGAACACCCCGGCGTTCGACGCGCCGCGGAAGGCCTGGGCCACCGAGTCGAGCACGCTCGACTCGCTGGTGCCGCCGATCGAGTAGTTGATGACGTCGACGCCGTCGGCGACCGCGTCGTTGATGGCCGCGACGCTGTCGGAGTTGAAGCAGCCGTCCGGCACGCCGTCGCCGGCCCAGCAGACCTTGTACATCGCGATCTTCGCGCCCGGCGCCATGCCCGAGCCCGTCGCCGATCGTGTTGCCGTCGATGGTCATCGTGACGCCGAAGTTGCCGGCCGCGGTCGACGAGGTGTGCGAGCCGTGGCCGGCGCCGTCACGCGGCGACATGTAGTCGACCTTGGCGATGTTCTTGCTTGCCGAAGCCCGCGTAGTAGTACCGGGCGCCGATGAGCTTGTCGTTGCAGGTCGACGTGCCCGCGAGTTCTGGCCTGCGACGCAGGCGCCGTGCCAGGTCGCAGGGCATCGGGATACCGGTGCCGCCCTGGAACGACGGATTCTCGGGCCAGATGCCGGTGTCGATCACGCCGATGACGATGCCGGCGCCGGCATTCGGGCCGCCGCCGAGCTGCGACCACAGGCCGCCCGCGGCGTCGAGGCCGAGGAAGTGCGGCGACTCGGTCGTATCGGCCTGCGCGCGCTGGTCCTTCTCGAGCCGGACGACGCCGGCCTGCATCGCGAGCTTCTCGGCCTGGCCTGCGCTCAGGCGAGTAGCGACGCCGTTGTTCGCGACGGTGTAGTCATAGAGCTTCGTCGCGCCGACCTTGGCGAGCGCGGCGTCATGGACGGCGGTCAGGTGCTTCTGCCACTTCTGCGCCGCCGCCGAGTGGGCGTTCAGCTTCTTGCCGGCGGCCGCTCGAGTCGCCGGGAAGCCCTTCACGTAGCCGGCATAGTCGGCGACGGGGGCGTCGGCGAACGTCACGAGATATCGGCCAGCGGTGTATCGAGCCTGCTGGCCCTGGCCAGCGGCGATCGCTCCCGGCGTCAGGACGCTGACCAGCAAGGCCAGCGCAGCGACAGCCGCGAAGCGGGAGATGTACTTCCTCACGCGATCCTCCAAGGATGGACACGGACAGCGGGCACCCGATGCGGGCGGCCGGACAAAGAACGGGCGACGACTTGGCACCGACGCGGTCCTCCGGGGCGCGAGTGCCCGAATCGACGGTTCGAAGTCACGGGAGCATAGACCGCGCCGGGCCCCGTGTCAGGTGCGTCAGACCGACACGTGGTGCACGGAGGCCCCGGTTTTCTGATGGTGCGGTCGGGTGATGTCCGGTGATCTAGCGAGCGACGGTCCTGACCACCCCGGACATCAGCTTGGTCGCGCGCCGCGCCGCCGTCGGCGACAGCCGGGACAGGGCGTCGATCAGGTCGATGACGTCGTCATCCTCGAGGCCTCCGAGCAGGTCGAACAGGCGGAGGATCGTCGAGTCGGGGACCCGACCGAGGAGCTGCAGGGAGCGCTCGAGCTCACGCGGCTCGAGTTGCGGGACGAGTCCCACGGCGCGATCGAAGAGACGGACGAAGACGAGGAAGGCCGACAGCCATTCGCGCAGGGCAGCCAGCTCCACATCGTCAGGGTGGTCGGCCAGCGCGATGGCCGCCTCGCGCTCTTTCGCTTCGAGGACGGCGACGATCGGGTCACCCTCGCGGACCTTGCGTTCGGCGATGACCCGCCCGAACCACTGCCAGTGATCGCCGACCGCGAGGTAAGCCGTCCCGGCTGGTCCTCGGCGACCCACCCGCCGCGGTTCAGGCACGCGCTCGACGATCCCCCACGATTCCGCTTCGGCGAGGGCGAGGCTCGCGGCACGGTGACTCAGTCCGAGGGCTTCGCGGACCTCGCGCTCGGTCAGTGGCTCCTGGCGCGCCATGAGATAGGCCTGCACACGGGCGATGGCCGGGGCGACCCCCCACGCCGCACCCATCTCGCCCCAGGCCTCGGCGAGCTCGATCCGGATCGCCTCGGCGGTCGGCGACGTGGGTCCGTCGGCCGGCGAACGCGGGTGACCGTTCGTGCCGACCAGATCAGGATCCCGGTCGGAAACATGCGCCTTGACAGTAGCGTGTTTGTCGGTCATAACTTGCTATGAGAGGGTAGCAGGTCAATTCAGGAGAATCGCTCGTGCCGATCGTGGCCAGGGGGCGCTGGATGGGCGCCCTGGCCGGGCTCGCGCCGACTGGCGTGATCGCCGCATGGTGGGTCTGGACGGGCATCGGCGTCTCGACCGGCGGCGCCATCGTGTCGCTCGGGCTGCTCGCGGCGATCGCCATGACAGCCGGCTGGATCGCCGGACCGCTCTCGGTCGCCGTCCCGAGAGGCCCCGCCAAGGCCGTCGTCGGGTATGCGATCGCGGTCATCGGGACGACGTCTTCGCTGTCGATCATCCAGGCTGGGGCGGATCAGATCTCGGCGGGCGACGTCAGTGTCGGGGGCCTGGTCACGGCCATCGCCGGTCGCGCGCTGATCGCGCTGGCCGGGATCGCCTACCTGATCCTGCCCGCGCTGTTCTTCGGGGTCGTCTGGGTCGCGGTCGCCCGTCTGCTGCTCCGCCTTGCGCGGCGGCCCGCATAACGGACGTCGGCGAGACACCGACTGACCCGATCGTCCTACGTCGTCGGGATCGGGATGAACGGACCGAGCGCCGTCGACAACGCGACGAACAGTGGTAGCCCGAAGTCGACCTCGACCTCGCAGGTCGCGATCCGCTGCGGCCCACTCGGCGCAGCGAATCCGAAGACGATCTCCTGGCCGTCGAACGCGGTCGGGCACTGGCCGGTGAACGGTCGCGCCTTGATGATCGAGAAGTCGGTCGTCGCGATGAGCGTGGACAGCGTCCGGAGCTGGTCCGGCGGGACCGTGCCGAGGGTGTTCGGGGGCTTGGTGGCTGCGTGGACCGTTCCGTCGCGCTCGAGGGTGATCGTCTTGCCGCACGGAGCTGCGAAGCACTCGCCGCCCCGGGTCTCGACGGTGACGAGCGGTCCCGCGGCGCTCGAGGCGGAACTCCCGCAGCCTGCGATCGCCAGGACGAGCGTCAAGCCGGCGATGGCGGTCGGAACCCGGCCAAGTGCGTGCATGCCGGCGGGACGGTGGCCGATGACGTCCGGTTCCGCGTTCATGCGGCCTATCATCGCGGCATGGCCGTCCTGCGCAGCCGCCTCGACCCCGCGGCCGCGGACGTTCGCGCCAATCACGACGCGATGGCCGCCCTCGTCGTCGGATCTTCGTGCCCGTCAGGCCGAGTCGCGGAGCGCGGCGCGGGCGGCGACGACCGCTCGATCGAACGCCACCGGGAACGCGGCAAGCTCCCCGTCCGCGAGCGCATCGAACGCCTCCTGGACCCGGGGTCGGCCTTCCTCGAGCTCTCCCCGCTCGCCGCGACCGGCCTCTACGACGACGATGCGCCCGGCGCGGGGATCGTGACCGGCGTCGGCCGGATCGAGGGCACGACCTGCGTCGTCGTCGCGAACGACGCGACGGTCAAGGGCGGCACCTACTATCCGATGACCGTTCGCGAAGCACCTGCGAGCCCAGGAGATCGCGCTCGAGAACCGGCTGCCCTGCGTCTATCTCGTCGACTCGGGCGGGGCATTCCTCCCGCTCCAGGCAGAGGTCTTCCCCGACCGCGACCACTTCGGGCGGATCTTCTACAACCAGGCGCGGATGTCGGCCGCCGGGATCCCGCAGGTGGCGCTGGTGATGGGGTCGTGCACGGCTGGCGGGGCGTATGTGCCGGCGATGAGCGATGAGACCGTCATCGTCAAGGGGACCGGCACGATCTTCCTCGGCGGCCCGCCGCTCGTGAAGGCCGCGACCGGCGAGGACGTCACGCCCGAGGAGCTTGGTGGTTCGGCGGTCCACACCCGACTGTCCGGCGTCGCCGATCACGAGGCGCTCGACGACGAACACGCTCTCGCGATCGGGCGTTCCATCGTCTCCAACCTGAACCGCCGGACGCTCGAGCCGCCCTGGGACCGCCGCGAACCAGATGCGCCCGTCGTGGACCCGGCCGGTCTCTACGGCGCAGTCTCGGCCGACGCGCGGCGACCCGTCCCCGTCCGCGAGATCATCGCCCGGCTCGTCGATGGCTCGCGCTTCCACGAGTTCAAGCCGCTCTACGGCGAGACTCTGGTCACCGGCTTCGCGCACCTCGCCGGCTACCCGGTCGCGATCATCGCCAACGACGGCATCCTGTTCAGCCAGTCCGCGCTCAAGGGCGCGCATTTCATCGAGCTCGCCTGCCAGCGCCGCATCCCGCTCGTCTTCCTCCAGAACATCACCGGGTTCATGGTCGGCCGCGAGTACGAGGAGGCAGGGATCGCCAAGGACGGCGCGAAGCTGGTGACCGCCGTCGCCTCGGCGGAAGTGCCCAAGTTCACCGTGCTCATCGGTGGGTCGTTCGGGGCCGGCAATTACGCCATGGCCGGGCGGGCCTACCAGCCGCGGTTCCTGTGGACCTGGCCGAACTCGCGCATCTCCGTGATGGGCGGGGCGCAGGCGGCCCGCGTCCTGTCGACGGTCCGCGGCGGGTTCGCCTCCGACGAGGAGCGTGACGCATTCGAGGCACCGATCCTGGAGACGTACGAGCGCGAAGGCTCGCCGTACTTCGCGACGGCCCGGCTGTGGGACGACGGCGTCATCGACCCGCTGGACACGCGGCGCGTCCTGGCGATGGGCATCGAGGCCGCGCTCCACGCGCCGATCCCGGAGACGCGGTTCGGGGTCTTCCGGATGTGAGCGCGCTGCGGCATCGTCGTCGGTCGGCCGCTAGCGACCGTCCGCTAGCATCGCCCATGCCGCACGCCGTCCGCTTCTCGATCGCGCCCGTCCGCAGTCTCGGACTGGAACATCCCGACGAGATCGACCTGACCGAGTCCGGCGTCCTCGAGGATCGCCGGTTCTTCCTTGCCGACGAGACGAACCGCCTCGTGGACCGCCTGATCGTGCCGGAACTCGTCCGGATCTCGACCCACACGAACCCGGCCGGGACATATCTGTCGATGACCTTCCCGGACGGTCAGGTCGTCGAGGACCACATCCGCCTGGCCGAAGGCATCGAGACGCCGATCCACGGCCGGACCGGCGTCGGCCATGTGGTCGATGGGCCGTGGGCCGCTCCGCTCTCCATGTTCACCGGCCGGACGATCCGCCTCGTCCGCTGCGATCGGCCGGGCGGGACGCGTGTCGGCAATCCCGTGAGCATCGCCTCGGACGGCTCGCTCGCGGAGCTCACCCGCCACGCGGATGCTGACCGGGTGGACATCCGCCGCTTCCGGATGCTCATCGAACTCCAAGGCGCATCCGCCCACGAGGAGGACACCTGGATCGGCGGGCGCATCGCCATCGGCGACGCGGTCCTGTCGATCATCAAACCGGTCGCTCGGTGCGCGATCACGACCCAGGATCCGGACACCGGCGAGCGCGACCTCGACACCCTCCGCACGCTCATCGCCTATCGCGGCCTGCGTGAGGGCAAGCACGCCGACTTCGGCGTGCTGGCCGATGTCGTCCAGCCCGGTCGTGTCCGCCTCGGCGACGCGGTGAGCGTCCTCGACTAGGTCGCCGTCGGCGGGCTGCGCGCGCGATCCTTCGAGACGTCGGACCGCTACGACCCAGCCCGCGGCGACGAGTGCCACGAGCGGTCCGATACCGACCGCGGCCCGCACCCCGGCCCGCAGGATCGGGCCGGCCAGGTCCGCTCCACCCGCTGCGACCGCGCCGAGCACGAACGCGGCGATGACGATCGACGTCACCGCCGCGACCGGGCATCCGATCGCGAACGCGACGCCGACGGCCACGGCATCGATCCTCGAGCCGAGGGCGGCCGGCGCGAGACCCGCGCCGAGCAAGGCGACGCCGGGAAGTCCGACGGCCAGCCCCACCATCGCGACGTCACGCGGCAGTTGACTCGTGGCGACGGCGGCTGCGCCGAGCGGGAGGTACGCCAGGGCGGCCAGCCACGCCCCTCGCCGTGCGGTGCGGATCCCGGCGAGCCGGCGGCCTGTCGGGTCCGGCCGCCAGTTCGGTGACCACGGGTTGTTCGGTCCCATGGGCCCGAGGGTACGATGCCGATCGTGGGCGGGGCGATGGGCCAGTCGGGTGTCGGGATCCTCCAAAGGTTCGGGGCCGTCCATCGCGCCGCCGTCAGAGCCGAATGGGCTGCGGCCGAGGCAGCCGGCCTGTCATTGCGGATCGTCGACGATGGCACGCTCCTGCTTGGTGCCGCTCCGGGGATGACGTCCACGATGTTCAACCGCGCCCTCGGCCTCACCGAGCGTCCGGACCTGCTCGGGTCGGCACTCGCGTTCTTCGCGGCGCACGGTGTCGAAGGCACCATCACGCTCGACCCGGCGGACGCTCCGCCTGAGGTCGAACCGCGCCTCAGGCTGGATGTCCACGTCGGCACGCCACGGGAGACCGCCGCAGCCGCCGTCGATGGCGTCACGATCCGCGCCGTGAAGACAGCCGATGACGACGATATCGACAGGTGGATGCACGTCGTGATCGAGGCTAACGCGCCTCCCCCGGACGTCGTCGACCTCTGGCGCGCGATGGCGCCGTTCATGGCTCGCACGCCCGACTGGACGCATCTCGTCGGGTCGATGGCGGGGGAGCTCGTTGCCGCCGGTTCGCTCTTCGTGGTGGCCGGCGTCGGATGGCTGTCGTGGGCGTCCGTCGTGCCCGCGGCACGGGGTCACGGGATCCAGCGAGCGCTGATCGACGCGCGCTCCCGCCTCGCCGCCGAACGCGGGTGCGATCTGGTCGCCGCCTGGGCTGTCTCCGGCGCCCACTCATCCGCGAACCTCGAACGAGCCGGCCTCGCCCGGATCGGACAGCGCGTCACCGTCCGCGCCTCGGACCTCGGTTGACGCGGTCGCCCTGCCGTACGATGCGGCCGTGAGCGCGATGACGAACGACGGCCTCCGAATCGAGCGGACCGGACCGGGCGGCGCCGTGGCGCGCCTGACGCTGGCCCGACCCGAGGTCCACAACGCGTTCGACGCGACGCTGATCGCCACGCTCCGGACGACGTTCGCCGCTCTCGCCCGCGAGGGCCCGACCCAGCTCCGCGCCGTGGTGCTCGCCGGCGACGGTCCCTCGTTCTGCGCCGGTGCCGACATCGACTGGATGCGGGCGGCGATGGCGCTCGATGTCGAGGGCAACGAGCAGGACGCGATGGCCATGGCCGACATGTTCGAGGCCGTCGATACCTGCCCGGTCCCGATCGTCGCGCGCGTCCACGGCGCCGCGCTGGGTGGCGGGATGGGGCTGTGCGCCGTCTCGGACGTGGTCGTCGCCGAGTCGGGCGCGCGATTCGGGTTCACCGAGACGCGCCTCGGGATCCTGCCGTCGGTCATCAGTCCGTTCGTGATCGCGAAGATCGGGGAGAGCCACGCTCGAGCGCTCTTCCCGGGCGGGCGCCGGTTCGATGCCACCCGTGCGGCACGTATCGGCCTGGTCCACGAGATCGTCGAGGGGACGGATGCCCTGGATGGCGCGGTCGAAACGGCTGTCGCGGACATCCTGGCCGCCGGGCCGACCGCCGCCCGAGCCGCCAAGGCGATCGTCCGCGAGGTCCGTGGTCTGGGCCATGGCTCGGCCAAGTGGCACACGGCCCGGGTCATCGCGCGCCAGCGGACGAGCGAAGAGGCGCAGGAAGGCTTCCGCGCGTTCGTCGAGAAGCGACCGCCCGGCCTGGGCGCCGGAGCCCGAGGAGAGCTAAGCCGCAGCGCGGATCAGAACCGGAGCAGGCGCAGGATGTCCGAGAAGTCGTCGGTCAGGACCGGCCCTGTGCCCGGGTTCGACCAACCGAGCGCAGTGAACCGGGCGGTGTCCTCGGGTCTCCCGACGACCACCCAACTGGTGGGTCGTGCAGCGAAATCCTTCACGTCGGCCTCGGACGGACCGTAACTCCGGACCACTGCCCCAAGGCCGAGTGACTTCGCCGTCGAGGCGACCGCGGGCACCAGGTCGTAGTACCGGTTCGACAGGTGGAACGCGATGACGGCACCCGGCCGCAGCGTCCGGAGATAGGTCGTCATCGCTTCTGCGGTGAGAAGGTGCGCCGGGACACTGTCCGACGAGAACGCGTCGAGGACGAGCAGGTCGTACGTCGCCTCAGGCACGGTCGCGAGGGACAGGCGCGCGTCGCCGAGGACGATCGCCGGCGCGTTCGGCGCATCTGCCAGGAAGGTGAATTGACGCGTGTCCCGCGCGATGTCGATGACCGCTTGGTCGATCTCGAAGAAGGTCATCGAATTGGCCGGACGCTGGTACGCGGCGATGGTCCCCACACCGAGGCCGACCACGCCGACGGACCCGCCACCGGGCAGGCGCGTTGACAGGTCCCTGGCCGCATCGCCGAGGGGCCCGGACCGAACGTAGTACGTCGTCGGCTCGGAGCGTCGTGCGTCGAGGAACTGGAGGCCGTGCAAGGTCGTGCCGGAGAACTCCGAGCGGGCCGACCCGTCATAGCCGCCGCGGACCTCGATCACGCCGAAGAACGTTCGGACGCGCACGAGCGGGTTGGTCGACCCGAGGATCGCGAGCATGACGATGGCAGTGGCCGTTCCGATGGCGAACGCTCGGGGCGTGATCGACAGAGCGATGACGACGGCGCCGATGGCGAAGATGAGGAGGATCGCCGCCCCGACCGGCCCGTCGATCCCGGCGACGATGGCGAGGACGACGCCGGCGGCGAGGTATGGGGCAAGACGCAGGCATGCCTCGACGACCATCCCGACCGGGCCGTTCCCGGCGAGTCGCTGACCCGGTCCGGGCATCACGGCCATCACGCTGAGGCCCGCGACAAGCAGGATCGGGTATTCGTAGACCGCATCGAAGACGATCGGTGCGACGAGCGCCACGAACGCCGTCGCCAGCAGCCCGCCGAGTGACACGATCAGATAGAACCCGGTCAGGTGCGCCTCATCGGGACGATCCATCGCCAGGCGGCCATGGACTGCGATCGCGATGACCGCATACGAGCCAAGCAGGACCGGCACGAGGACCACGACCGGCCAGCTCGCAGGCAGGACGTACGGGATCCACATCAGGGTCGCGGCCGCCGGCACCAGTCGCTCCGTGATCGGCAGGATCCGACGACCGCGGGCCGAGAACGCGATGACGAAGCTCGCGAGGTAGATGGCGAGCGGTCCGACCCACAGGAGAGGCGCGGACACCAGGTCGGTCGCGAGGTAGGTCGTCGTCGCCGACAGGAGGCCGGCCGGGATGATGGCCGCGATCAACCACAGGGCCTGGCGGCGACGCGCCACCGGCGGCGCCGAGGCGACCGACGGACGATCGATCGCCGGCGGTGTCCGTCGACCACCGACGACCACCGCCACGAGGGTGATCACGAACATGACCAGCGTCAGCAGGATGAAGACGCGCTGGCCGGACAGCGGGATGTTGGGCTCGATGATGAGCGGATAGGCGAGGAGACCGACCAGGCTGGCCGCGTTCGAGGCGGCGTACAGCCACCAGGGGTCACCGCCGCGACCGGCGAACCACGCCGAGAGGAGCGGACTCGTCGTGGCGAGAAGGAACGCCGGTGCGCCCGCGACCAGCGCGAGCACGAGGATGACATTCAGCGCCTCGGGCAGTTGCTGGAACCGCAGTGCCCCGAGATCCGTAGGTGCCAGGAAGGCCGCGACCACCGCCACTCCGGCGACGATCAGGTGGAGGGTGCCCCCGCGTCGCTGGCCGAGACGCGTGACGACGACATGCGCATACAGGTAACCGAGGAAGACGACTCCCGTGAAGAAGCACAGTGCAGTCGTCCAGACAGCTGGCGTGCCACCGAAGACCGGGAGGACGAGTCGACCGGCAAGCAGCTCCAGGGTGAACAAAAGAAAGGCCGACAGCCCGATCGCCGTGATGAAGGCTGGTTGACCGAGCACCGTCTCGCGGGTGAATGCCAGGGAGGGCGCGCGACCTCGCGCCGCCGTCCGAGGGCTGGTCTGGCTCGCCTCCGTCATGCGTCGCGGCCAAGTCGGTTCATCAGGGGCGATCGTACGCGACGAGCCGGTTCGTGCTCGTGGTACGAAGGTCACGGGCACGAGGGAGCTCGGTGTGCGACGATCGCGACAGACATGTCCGACGGAACTGAGTCCAAGTCAGGCGGCAGCGCGCGTCGGGGCAACGACGCGCTCCGTGCAGCGGTGGATCGCGTCCGGCAGGCTGCCTGCCAGACGCGTCGGCGGTCGATGGCGTGTCGCAAGTGACGCGATTGACGCGTTCGTCGTCTCCGAGCCTGTCCGAGCCGACCCAGATCGACAAGATCCACACCCTGTTCGTCGCCAACCGCGGCGAGATCGCAACGCGGATCACGCGCACCTGCGAGCGCCTGGGCGTCCGCGCCATCCTCCCGCGGACCTCGGGCGACGGCGCACTCGACCTCCTCGATATCGAGGCCGTGGTCGCGGCCGCTCGCGCCGCCGGTGCGGATGCCGTCCATCCCGGGTTCGGGTTCCTCGCCGAGAACGCCGACTTCGCGGAGGCCGTGCTGGCCGCCGGGATCCGCTGGGTCGGGCCTCCGCCGGCCGCGATCCGGACGATGGGCGACAAGGCCGCCGCGCGACGCCTCGCCGCGTCCCTTGGCGTCCCGGTCATCGCCGGCTACGACGACGACGACCAGTCGGACGACGCCCTGATCGCCGCGGCAGGCGTCGATCGGCTACCCGCTGCTCGTCAAGCCGGCAGCCGGTGGTGGCGGCAAGGGCATGCGGACCGTCCGCGAGCCCGATCGCCTCGTCGATGCCCTCGCGTCCGCCCGTCGCGAGGCGAGCGCGGCATTCGGTGATGACCGTCTCGTCCTCGAGCGGCTCATCGAGGGCGGC
This sequence comes from uncultured Chloroflexia bacterium, assembly GCA_963776385.1. Taxonomy (GTDB): domain Bacteria; phylum Chloroflexota; class Limnocylindria; order Limnocylindrales; family CSP1-4; genus SPCO01. The sequence goes on along the minus strand of CAVZME010000004.1, from coordinate 130,245 downwards.
CGTCACGTCGAGATCCAGGTCCTGTTCGATGCCTTCGGCTCCGGCGTCCACCTCGGCGAGCGGGATTGCTCGATCCAGCGCCGGCACCAGAAGATCCTCGAGGAGACGCCGTCACCCGCCGTCGGGCCAGCCCTCCGACAGCGACTCGGAGACGCCGCCCTGACCCTCGCGCGCGCGGTCGGCTACGTGAGTGCGGGCACCTGCGAGTTCCTCGTCGACGACCGCGGCGAACCGGCCTTCCTCGAGATGAACACGCGACTCCAGGTCGAGCATCCGGTGACGGAGATGGTGACCGGCCGCGACCTCGTCGCCGACCAGATCCGGATCGCCGAGGGTGAGCCGCTGGTCATCGGTTCGATCGACGCGACCGGTCACGCCGTCGAGGTGCGCCTCTACGCCGAGGATGCAGAGAACGGCTTCCTGCCCGCGACCGGGCGAGTCGAGTCACTGCGTTGGCCGACCGGCGAGGGCATCCGGGTCGATGCCGGGATCGCGGTCGGCACGGAGATCGGCGGACGGTTCGACCCGATGCTCGCCAAGGTCATCGCCTGGGGCCCGGACCGGCCCGCCGCATTCGACCGCCTCCAGGTCGCCCTCGACGAGACGGTCGTGCTGGGCGTCGTGACCAATCTGCGTTTCCTGCGCTGGCTCGTCCGCCAGCCCGTCGTTCGAGCCGGCGAGATGCGGACGGATACGCTCGATCGCATCTGGCCGCCCGACGACTGGGCGGATCGGACAGCGATCCCCGCCGAGGCGTGGACGACCGCCGCGTCGATGCTGACGGCCGACGCGGACCCCCATGCCGACTGGGCCGGAGGCTGGCGGCTCAACGCCCCGCGGACGATCCGGCTTGCCGCGGAGGACCAGCAGCGATCGGTCGCCCCGGGCGGCTCGGCCGTGGACGGTATCCGCGTCGGTGACGTCGTCCATCTCGACCTCGGTGGTCGGAGCGTCGCTTTCACGCTCGCGCCGACCGCCCGATGTGGACGCCGCGGCCCGGGCGGCCATCGCCCACGGTGTCGTCGGTGCGACCGGTCCCATCGACGTCGTCGCTCCCATGCCAGGCGCCGTCTTCCGCGTCCATGCCGCCGTCGGCCAGGCTGTCGAGCCGGGCGATCCGGTCGTGACCCTCGAGGCCATGAAGATGGAACATGTCGTGGTCGCCACGGCGACGGGCCACATCGGCGAGGTCCTGGTCAGTCCCGCCGACCAGGTCGTCCGCGGCCAGCTGCTGGCCGTCATCGAGCCCTGACCCGCTCTGTTCGAGTACGCTCACGGCTGTTCCGATTCGGAGGATCCCATGGCCCATCACGAGACCGCGCCGAGCGACTCGACTCCGCTGCCCCAGACCCGCGACGAGCTGCTCGCCCTGCATCGCGAGACGCGCCGCAAGCGCAACGCCGCGAAACACGGCAGCCCCGCACACGTCGCGGCGATCGCCTTGCTCGGCCGGATCGAGGTCGAGGTCGCCCGTCTCGAGCGGGCGATGGATCCGCCGCTCGTCTAGCGATGACCGCGTAGCGTGGGCGAGACCGTCCGGGTCTACGAGGTCGGGCCACGCGACGGCCTCCAGAACGAGGCGACGGCGATCCCGACGGCCACGAAGGCTCGATTCATCGAGCTGCTCGCCGCCGCCGGCCTCCGCGAGATCGAGGCCACCAGCTTCGTCGCGCCACGAGCGATCCCCCAGCTCGCAGATGCTGACGCGCTGATGGGCGCCCTCGCCCGGGCGCCCGGCGTCCGCTATCCCGTCCTGGTCCCGAACGGGCGCGGCATGGACCGAGCCGAGGCGGCCGGCGCGGATGCCCTGGCCGTGTTCACCGCCGCGACCGACGCATTCACGACCGCCAACATCGGCATGACGGTGGAGGACTCGCTGGCCGCCTTCGCGCCTGTGCTGGAGCGTGCCGGTCACCTCGGCTGGTGGCGCCGTGGCTACGTCTCGACCGCGTTCGGCTGTCCATATTCGGGACGCGTGGAACCGGGCCGAGCCGTGGAGGTCGCCATCCGCCTCCTGGACCTCGGCGTGGACGAGGTCTGCTTCGGCGACACGATCGGGGTCGGGGTACCGGCCCAGGTCGGGGCACTGACCGGGCTGGCCGTCGCGGCCGGCATCCCGCTCGAGCGGATCGCGTTCCACTTCCACGACACGCGCGGGACGGCCCTCGCGAACGTGGCGGCCGGGCTGGACGCCGGGGTCCGCTGCTTCGACTCCTCGGCCGGCGGGACCGGCGGCTGCCCCTATGCGCCGGGCGCGGCCGGCAACCTCGCCACCGAGGACCTCGTCTACTTCCTCGACGCGTCGGGCTGGCAGTCGGGCGTCTCGCTCGATGGCGTGCTGGCCGCGGCCAGGTTCATCGCGGACGCGCTGGGCAGGCCGCTCGCCTCGAAGGTCGGTCAGGCCGGCGGCTGGGATCCGGCGACGGGCGCCGCGACCGGGCGGGGCTGATCGGACGACCCGACCGGCGCCGACCAGAGCAGCGCGCCCGGCCGACAGCGGGACAGGCACAGGCCGCAGCGGGAGCACGACCCCTCGTCGATGACGGCCTTGCCGTCGACCACCGTGATCGCGTCGTGCGCGCACGACAGCTCGCAGAGCCCGCAGCCGTTGCACAGTGCGAGGTCAAGGACGGGTGCGCCGGTCGATCGGGTGGCCGAGCGGCCGACGGCGAGCCCGGTCACGGCCAGCGGCCCAGGGTAGCCGTGGCGCTCGAGCCATGCGGCCATCTCGGCGGCGATCTTCCCGAAGACGGCGGGGCCGCGAAGGATGGCGGCGGTGCAGACCTGGACGGCAGATGCGCCGGCCATGAGCATCTCGATCGCGTCGGTGCCGCGGGAGACCCCGCCGCAGCCGATCACCGGGATGTCGACGGCCGACGCCACGTCGTGGACGCACCGAACGGCAAGAGGCTTCAGCGCCGGGCCCGACAGCCAGCCGTACCCGTCGGCGCCGCCCATCCGGGGTAGGGCGGTCTCGATGTCGATCGCCAGGCAGGGCCCGAACGAGTTGATCGCGACGATCGCGTCGGCACCGGCAGCCTCCGCCTGTTCGGCCGCCCGACGCATCTCGCGACCGAGCGGGCTCAGCTTGACGAAGACCGGGACATCGAGCGCGGCCTTGGCCGCGCGGATCGCGGCGACCATCGGCTCCGCGTCCTCGCCGATGTAGTGGGTCGACAGCTCGACGGCGTCGGCGAACGGCCGGACGCGCGGCGCCAGGTCAGCGATATCGTCGGCCGTGTAGCCCATGCTGACGATGATGGGCAGCCCCGACTCGCGGGCGATCCCGTACTCGCGATCGATCCACCGCTCGGGCGGCAGCTCCGACCACAGCTCGGCGTTGAGGAAGCCGTGCGACACCTCGGCCATGTTCGGCGTCGTGGGCTCGGCAGCGGTCCGCGAGATCGTCTTCGTCACGAGCCCGCCGGCACCGCCGGCCGCGCACGCGAGCAGGGCCGCGCCGTCGCGCACCGGGGGGCCGGCCGCGGTGAGCACCGGGTTCGGGAAGCGGATCCCGCAGATCTCCACGGCGAGATCGACCGCGGGTGCTGCCGGTCCGGCGGTCGCCGTGTCAGCCGTCGCGCGGGCGAGCTCGATCGCGTCGTTCATCCCACCATCACCTCCCCTGGCACGAACCTATGCTCGGCGATCGAGTCGAGCCGATCCCAGAGCCGACGGGCCGCCTGGCGGGCCTCGGCTGCAAGCGCGTCCTGGTCGACGTTCGCCAGGCGTCGCTCCCGCACGACCGTGCGACCGGCGACGATGACGTCGCGGACCGCCCGGGCAGAGAGCCCGAACGTCCAGTGCCCGGCGAGCGTCTCGCTCGTCAGTGGGGTCGGCGCGGGGTAGTCGAGGACGACGAGGTCGGCCGGTGCGCCGGGCGAGATGAGCCCGAACGACGGTTCCGCGAAGGCCTCCCCGACGAGGCGTGTTCCCGCGGCGAGCCGCGCCAGCGGCCAGGTCGCATCGGTCGCGCCAGCGTTGCCGGGATCGTGGAGCAACCCGTGGTCCTCGCCGGTCGTCGCGCTCCGCTCCTCGAGGTGGCGGAGATGCCCGACCCGGCTCTCCTCGAACATGTCGGCGCCGATGCCGTCCGTCCCGAGCGCGACGCGAGGACCGAGGATGGCGAGAGGCGTCCGCCCGACCGCGTTGTTCATGTTCGAGCGCGCGTTATGGACGAGCGTCGCGCCGGTGGCGCGGAAGAGCGCAGCCTCGGCGCGACCGAGGTGGACGCCGTGGGCCAGCAACGGGGTCGGGTCGAGACCGCCGGCCCGCTCGAGGCGCTCGAGGACGGGAACGCCGTGCAGCTCCTCGGAAACCCGTTGGTCGGCGGCATCCTCCGCAACGTGGATGTGGAGCCCGCGACCGCTCGCACGGGCCAGGTCGGTGCATCCCGCGAGCGTCTCGTCGGAGAGCGTGAACGAGGCGTGGGCGCCGACGAGGCCGCGGATGAGCGGTGGCTGCGTCGTGGCCACGCGGGCGAGGAAGCGGCGGTTCTCGTCGAGGCCGGCCTGGGCACAGCCGGCTCCATCGCGATCGGTCGTCTCGTAGGCGAGGATCGAACGGATCCCGAGTCGTTCGAACGCCTCGGCGATGATGTCGAGTGAGCCGTCGATCGCCAGGGGTGACGCGTGATGGTCGACGAGCGTCGTCGTCCCGGCCAGCAGCGCCTCCATCGCTGCGACGGTGGCCGAGGCGCGGATCGACTCCTCGTCAAGCGCCCGATCGAGCCGCCACCAGACGCGGCGGAGGATCTCGACGAAGTCGCGCGGCGGCTCGAGGGAATAGGGCATGCCCCGCGCGAGCGCCGAGTAGGCATGGGTGTGACCGCAGACATTGCCGGGGATGACGTGGCAGCCGCGGCAGTCGATCACCTCCGTGCCGGCGAGCGATCGGGCCGCTTCGGGGCCGACGGCCGCGATCCGGCCGTCCTCGACGAGGACGTCGGCCGGGGTGACCTCAGGCGGGTAGAGCGCGGCGACGACCGTGCCGCCGCGGAGCAGGGTTCTCATCGGGGCCTCCCGGCCAGGGTCGGGATGGCGGACACGGTGGCGCCGGCGAGGGTCGCGAGGCGCGGCACGGCTGCCCGCGCGGCCGCGGAGTCGCGCATCGGCAGTCGGTTCCGCCGGATGCCATCGAATTCGATAGAGCGCCGCCGCGACCGCCGCGGCCGTCGGGACGAGGACGGCCTCGCCCAGGCCCTTTGCGCCGAGCGGACCGCCCGGCTGCGGCTCCTCGACGAGGATCGGCTCGACCGACGGCATCCCGGACGCCGGGATGATCCCGAGCGACTTCAGCGTGTCGGTCACCGGCACGCCGTCGCGGACGACGAACTCCTCGCTGAGTGCCTGGCCGAGGCCCATGTGGACACCGCCGACGACCTGGCCCTCGACGAGCGTCCGGTTCAGCACGCGGCCGACATCGTGAGCGGCGATGACCCTGGCGATCGCGCCGTCCTCGTCGAGGATCACGACCTGCGTCGCCCAGCCGAACGCGAAGTGGGTCACCGGGTTCTGAACATCGTCCTCGAGCGACGTCGTCCAATCGATGACCATGTCGCCCTGGAACTCGCGGCCGGCGAGCGCCTCGGGGGGCCGCCCGGCGAGCTCGTCGCGGAGCTTCGTCGCGGCGTCGATCACCGCACGGCCACCGAGCGCCGAGGCCCGGGACGCGGTCGTCTGACCGGTGTCGAGCTCTCGCTCGGTGTCGACGACGACGTGGATCCGGTCCATATGCACGCCGAGCGTCGAGGCGGCAAGCTGGGCGAACACCGTGTGGCACCCCTGGCCCATCTCGGTCCAGGAGTGGTAGAGCGTGATCGTGCCGTCGGACTCCGGTCGCAGGATCGCCCGACCGTACTCGGTCACCCCGTTGCCGATCCCGGTGTTCTTCACGCCGCAGGCGATCCCCGCCACGGGCGCGGCGAGGTAGGCGTCCCGAACCGCAAGGAGCGTCTTCTCGAGCCCGACTCCGGGACCGAGCCGCTGCCCGGTGGCGAACCGGTCGCCTTCGCGAAGCGCGTTGCGCCAGCGGATCTCCCACCCGTCGATCCCGACCTGTTCGGCGAGGCGGTCGAGCATCCCCTCGATCGCGAAGGCGGTCTGATTCACGCCGAACCCGCGCATCGCCCCGGACGGCGGATTGTTCGTGTAGACGGCGCGGGCCTCGATGTCGATGTTCGGGACGCGATAGGGCCCGCAGGCGTGGCCGGCCGCCCGCTCGAGGACCTTCATCCCGACGCTGCCGTAGGCGCCGTTGTCACCGACGATCCGGGCCCGGACCGCGACGAGCCGGCCGTCGGCGTCGCACGCCGCGGTGTAGTCCATCCAGAACGGATGGCGCTTCGGGTGGAAGCGCAGGCTCTCACGACGGCTCAGCGCGAGCAGGACGGGCCGTCCCGTCCGGCGGGCAAGCAGCGCAGCCTGGCCCTGGACGCTCAGGTCCTCCTTGCCTCCGAAGGCGCCGCCGGCCGCGACCTGGGTGACCCGGACGTCACCGGGTTCGAGCGCGAGGAGCGACGCTACCTGGCGGCGGTCATCCCACGCCCCCTGGCCCTGCGAGTACAGGTGGACCCGCGGCACCGTCGCCGGGCCATCCGGGTCGGCGGGGACCGCGAGACATGCTTCAGGCTCGAGGAACGCATGCTCGATCCGGGCGGTTCGGAAGGTCTCGGTCACGACGTGGGCCGCACCGCCCACGGCCGCGTCGACGTCGCCGCGATGAACGACCGACAGCGACAACAGGTTGCCACCCTCGTGGACGGCGGGAGCGTCGTCGGCGAGGGCCTCGAACGGATCAGTGACCGGTGGCAGGACCTCGTACTCGACCTCGACGAGCGCCGCCGCCTCGCGCGCTCCACGGCGCGTCGTCGCGGCGACCGCGGCAAGCACGTCGCCGACGTAGCGGGTCGTCTCCCCTTCCGCGACGAAGACCGGCCAGTCTGCCCGGATGAGGCCCTGGGTACGATCGCCGGGGACGTCGGCAGCGGTGACGACCGCCATGACGCCGAGGTGGGCGGCGGCGCGGGTTGTGTCGATGCGCCGGACGACGGCGCGGGGATGGTCGGAGAAGCGCAGCGCGCCGTGGAGCATGCCGGGGACCCGGAGGTCGGCCACGAACGGCTTGTCGCCGAGAGTCAGCTCTTCGGCCTGGTAGCGCGCGGTCCGCGAGCCGGGCATGCCGCTCCGGTCCGCCGCCGGGATCGCATCTCCGGTCCGGCGGCTCTCCGCCACGAGCGCGATCGCGTCGACGATCGGCTGGTAGCCGGTGCAGCGGCAGAGGTTGCCCGCGAGCGACCGGGCGATCGCGTCGCGTGCCGGCTCGGGCTCACGCCCGAGGAGTGCCTCCGCCTTCATGACGACCCCGGGCGAGCAGTAGCCGCACTGCGACGCGCCGGTCAAGGTGAAGGCGTCGGCCCACTGGCGTCGGACCTCCGGCGACAGCCCGGCCTGGGTCGTTACGGAGCGGCCGGCGACCCGCTCGGCGGGCTGGGCGCAGCTCACGACGGCACGACCGTCGACCATCACCGTGCACGCGCCGCAGGATCCCTCGGGCGCGCAGCCGTCCTTCGGCCCACGCAACCCGAACGTCTCGCGCAGGACCTCGAGGAGGCTGCTGCCCGGCTCGGCAGCGATCGTCACGGCGCGCCCGTCGAGCGTGAAGTCCAACTGAGCCATATCGCCCGCCTCTGGCGGCCATCCGGCCCTGTACCGGGCCGCGTACCCATCGCCAGCATAGGAGGGCCCCGTGCAGGCGGGCCCTGCTGTTATTCCCGACCTCGGGGCCCGTTCGGACCTGAACGGATCGACCTGCGACCGGGCACGGATCTCCGATCGAGGTCTGGAGGGAGGACGTCGTGCGACGACTCGGCCTCGAGCGGGATCTCGTCGATCCCGTCGCCTTCGAACACACGGTCGAGCGGTTCCGCGCGGCTGGCGTCCTGCTGCCGACCATCCGCCAGCTCGCCGACCCGACGACGATCCCGGCCGCCATCCGCGACCGCCTCGCGGAGGTCGACCCCGACGCGCCCGATCCGCGCAACCTCTTCCGGACGCACTGGTTCAACGGGCCGGACCGGCGGACGGTCGTCGAGGTCCCGGCCCACGTCGTCCTTCCGTCCTCGCTGACCGGCGTCGCCGCGCCGATCGTGGTCCTTCTCGGCAACCACTTCCCGATGATCCGCTCGCACAAGGTGCTGGCGGCCTACGGCTGCCTCGTGCCGCGGCTCGTGACCGGCCAGTTCGACCCGACGGTCCAGCGGGCGGTCTGGCCGTCGACCGGCAACTACTGCCGCGGCGGGGTCGCGATCTCGCGCATCCTCGGCTGTCGCGGCGTGGCCGTCCTGCCGGCGGGGATGAGCCAGGAGCGGTTCGACTGGCTCGCCGACTGGGTGACCGACCCGTCCGACATCATCCGGACACCCGGCACCGAGAGCAACGTCAAAGAGATCTACGACCGCTGCGCCGAGCTCGACCGCGAGCCAGACACGGTGATCCTCAACCAGTTCTCGGAGTTCGGGAATCACATCGCCCACTACGCGATCACGGGGCGAGCGGTCGAGCACGTCGTCGAACGGTTCGTCGGCGACAACCCGGGCGGCCGGCTGCGGGCCTTCGTGTCGGCGACCGGCTCGGCGGGGACGATCGCGGCCGGCGACTACCTCAAGGAGCATCTCGGGTCGCGGACGGTGGCGGTCGAGGCCCTCGAGTGCCCGACGATGCTCGAGAACGGATACGGCGAGCACAACATCCAGGGGATCGGCGACAAGCACATCCCGCTCATCCACGACGTGATGGCGACCGACTTCGTCGTCGGCGTCTCGGACCGGGCCACCGACCGGCTGGCCGTCCTCTTCGCGACGCCCGAGGGCCGGGACTACCTCGCCCGCCGCCGCGGCGTCGACGAGCGGACGATCCTCGCCTTCGAGTCGTTCGGCCTGTCGAGCATCTGCAACATCGTCGCGGCGATCAAGACCGCGAAATACGAGGGTTACGGGCCGGACGACATCGTCGCCACGGTGGCGACCGACGGGGCGCCGATGTACGAGACGGAGCGGGTCCGGATCGTCGCCCGCGACTTCCCGGGGGGCTTCGACGCCGTCGCAGCCGGCGAGACCTACGGGGAGTTCCTGTCCGGCGCGACGACCGACCACGTGCTCGAGCTTCGGCGAACCGACCGCGACCGGATCTTCAACCTCGGCTACTACACGTGGGTCGAGCAGCAGGGCGTGCCATTCGAGGAGTTCGAGGCGCGCCGGCGGCCGGAATTCTGGACCGAGATGCGCAAGATGGTCGAGGTCTGGGATCGCCTGATCGAGGCGCTCAATGAGCGAACGGGAGTGGCTCAGACTGGCGCCGGCGCGAGGGTCGCCCGTCGCGAGGCGGTCGCCACGTGAGCTCGCCCATCGCCGCAGATCCATCGATCGCCGTGACGGTCGCGTGCGCCGGCTGTGGCGCCATCGCTCCACCGAGCGTCGCGTTCCCGGCTCGCTGCGCCGCGGCCGTGCCCGGCGACGACATCGACCACGTCATGACCCGCCGCCTCGACCTCGACCGGGTCCGCCTCGTCGCGAACGACGACCCGAACCCCTTCGTCCGGTACCGGCAGCTGTTCCGGGCCTGGCACGTTGCCATGGGCGTGGGCTGGTCGGATGAGCGGTACGTCGGCACCGTGCGATCCCTGGACGATGCGGTCGCCGTCATCGACGGGCATGGATTCCGGGTCACGCCGTTCGGGCGGGCGGATGCCCTGAGCAACGAGCTCGAGTTCACGTCGCGGGGCGGCGTCTGGGTCAAGGACGAGACCGCTGGCGTCGCCGGCTCGCACAAGGCCCGCCACCTCATGGGCATCGTGCTCGAGCTCCTCGTCGCCGAGTCGATCGACCCGGCGCTCGCCGGCCGGCCGCTCGCGATCGCCAGCTGCGGCAACGCCGCACTCGCGGCGGCCGTCGTCGCCCGAGCCGCCGGACGACAGCTCGACGTGTTCGTGCCGCCTGACGCCGAACCCGCGATCGTCGACCGCCTCGCCCGGCTGGGGGCGAACGTCGAGTCGGTCGCCCGGAAGCCCGGCGAGCACGGCGACCCCACCGTCCGTCGGTTGCGTGCGGTCGTCGCCGCCGGGGCCATCCCGTTCACCTGCCAGGGTCCCGAGGATGGGTTGGCGATCGAGGGCGGGCAGACGATCGCCTACGAAGTCGCTGAAGCGCTCGGGACCACCGGCGTCACCGCGGACCGGATCTTCGTCCAGGTCGGCGGAGGGGCGCTGGCGTCGGCCTGTTCGCAGGGGCTGGCAGAGGCGCGGAGGCTCGGCGCGATCGACTCGCTGCCGCGGTTCGACACGGTCCAGACCACCGGCGCCTGGCCGCTCCGGCGGGCGTACGAGCGCGTCGCCGCCGATCTTCGTGAGCTCGACATGAGCGTCGACGGGCCGCTCGATCTCGAGGCGCATGACGTGCGTGCCGTCCTCGACCACGCCGCCCGCGATCGCGCGGCCTACATGTGGCCGTGGGAAACCGAACCAAGAAGCATCGCCCACGGGATCCTCGACGACGAGACGTACGACTGGCTGGCCGTCGTTCGGGCGATGCTCGCGACCGGCGGCCGGCCGATCGTCGTCGACGACGCCGAGCTGCGCGCTGCCAACGATCTCGCGATCCGAACGACCGCGATCGATGCCGACGAGACCGGCACCTCCGGGCTGGCCGGCGTCCTCCACCTTCTCGACCGCGTCGCGATCGACCGCGACGAACGGATCGCCGTCCTGTTCACGGGGGCCCGACGCGGGGCCCCCGGCACCTGATCGGAGCAGATGATGAGAAGCTTCCTCGGACGTGACATCCTGACCCTCAAGGACTTCAGCCGGGAGGACTTCTTCCGCGTCTTCGAGGTCGCCAACGACCTGCGGCCCTATGCTCGCGACCGTCGGAACGGCGACCTGCTCAAGCACAAGACGCTCCTCACCGCGTTCTACCAGCCGAGCACACGCACCCGGCTCTCGACCGAGGCGGCGATGCACCGGCTCGGAGGCCACGTCCTCGGCTTCGCCGACGCGAAGATGACCCGGGCCGGCGACTTCTACCAGGAGTCGCTCAAGGACACCTTCCGGATGCTCGAGTCGTACGGCGATGTCATCGCCGTACGCCACTTCCAGGAGGGCGCACCGGCGGAGGCGGCGAAGTGGTCGTCCGTGCCCGTCATCAACTGCGGCGACGGCTGGGGCCAGCACCCGACCCAGGTCCTGACGGACCTCTACACGATCCTCCTCGAGAAGGGGACGCTCGACGGCCTGACGTATCTGCTCATCGGCGACATGCGGATGCGGACGATGCACTCGATCCTCCACGCGCTGTCGCAGTTCGACGCCGAGGCGATCGTCGTCTCACCGCCGGACATGGCCCTCACGCCCGAGTTCAAGGCCGAGCTCGACGAGATGAGCGTCGCCTACCGCGAGGCCGAGGCGGTCCCGGACGTCATCGGCGAGGCCGACATCATCTACATGGAGCCGGTCGTGCAAGCCGATTACACACAGTCGCGCGTCGAGCGCGGGACCGAAGAGGTCGGTCGCACGCCGGCCGCCTACCAGGTGACCGGCGAGCTGATGCGAACGAAGGCAAAGCGCAGCTCGATCGTCCTCCACTCCCTGCCTCGGATGGACGAACTGCTGCCCGACGTCGACGAGACGCGCCACCAGCGCTATTGGGTCGAAGCCTCCAACGGCGTCGTCCTCCGGATGGCGCTGCTCGCGCTCGTTCTCGGCGCGGCGGAATAGGAGGCCCGTGATGCAGACGGGACTCCGCGGCCGAGACATGATCTCGCTCCAGGAATGGACGACGGAGGAGATCGACACGATCCTCGACGTCGCCGCACAGCTGAAGCGAGAGCGGGCACTCGGCATCCCTCACCCGCTCCTCCGCGATCGGGTCCTCGCGATGCTCTTCTTCTTCAGCTCGACCCGGACCCGGGCGTCGTTCGAGGCCGGCATGGCCCAGCTCGGCGGCCACGCCCAGTTCATCGAGAGCCGGACGACCCAGATCGCCCACGGCGACACGCCGACTGAGATCGGCGAGATCCTCGGGCGCTACAACGACGGGATCGCGATCCGGAACGTCGACTGGGGCGTCGGTAACGCCTACATCCGCGACGTCGCCGCCGCCTCGCGGGTCCCCGTCCTCAACATGCAATGCGACATCTTCCACCCGCACCAGATCCTCGCCGACGTCATGACGATGCGCGAGAAGAAAGGCGACCTGCGGGGGCGGACCATCACGATCAGTTGGGCGTATGCCGCGTCCTACCAGAAGCCGATCAGCGTCCCCCAGGATCTCCTCCTCGCGGCGACTCGCTACGGCATGAACGTCCGACTCGTGCATCCGCCGGAATTCGAGCTCATGCCGGACGTCCTCACCCAGGCCGAGGACAACGCCCGGGCCTCGGGGGCGCGCATCGAGCGACTGGATGACTTCGATGCCGGGTTCCGCGATTCGGAGATCGTCTACGCGAAGAGCTGGGGTGCTCTCCTGACGGCGACGAGTGATGACGAAGGTGCCGAGATCAGTCGCCGCTATACCGATTGGATCACCGATGAGCGACGCATGGCGACGGCCGCGGCCGACGCGATCTTCATGCACCCGCTGCCGGCGGATCGGAACGTCGAGGTCACCGACGGGGTCATCGATGGTCGGCAGTCGGTCGTCTACGACGAGGCGGAGAACCGGCTCCATGTACAGAAAGCAGTGATGGCACTGACGATGCGTTGAGGTCCGGGCGCGGTCATCGCACGGGCCGCTCCGCGGCGCGGAGGAACGATCGATGTCGAACCAGATCCTGGTCGTCGCGATCGGCGGCAACTCGCTGGTCAAAGACGCCAAGCACATGTCCGTCCCCGACCAGTACCAGGCCCTGGGCGAGACGAGCGGCCACATCGCGGCGATCATCAAGGAGGGCTGGCACGTCGCGATCGGCCACGGCAACGGGCCGCAGGTCGGCTTCATCCTGCGCCGCTCGGAGCTGGCCGCCCACGAACTGCACGAGGTCCCGCTCGACGTGTGCGACGCCGACACGCAGGGCGCCATCGGCTACGAGCTCCAGCAGAATCTCGGCCACGACTTCCGGCGGCTCGGGATCGACCGCCAGGCCGTGACGATCGTGACCCAGGTCGAGGTCGCCCCCGACGATCCGGCTTTCGGCCGACCGTCCAAGCCGATCGGCTCGTTCATGGACGAGTCGATGGCCGCGAGGCGGCGCGACACCGACGGCTGGACGGTGCGCGAGGATGCCGGGCGCGGCTGGCGGCGCGTCGTGGCGTCGCCCTTTCCGCTCCGGATCGTCGAGCTCGACGCGGTCCGGGCTCTGCTGCGCGATGGCTTCGTGGCGATCACCGTCGGTGGCGGCGGGATCCCGGTCATCGCCGACGAGCACGGCGACCTTCGCGGCGTCGCCGCAGTCATCGACAAGGACTTCGCGTCGGCGCTGCTCGCGATCGAGCTCAAGGCCGACGTCTTCATGATCAGCACCGCCGTCCCGCAGGTCGCGCTCGCCTGGGGGCGCCCCGACCAGCACTGGGTGGACCGGTTGACGATCTCGGAGGCGAAGCGCTATCTCGACGAGGGAAGCCACTTCGGGGCCGGCAGCATGCAGCCGAAGATCGAGGCTTGCGTCTGGTACCTCGAGAAGGTCGGCGGCCGGGCGATCATCACCAGCCCGGACCAGATGGAGGCGGCGCTCGCCGGCCGGGCCGGGACGGCGATCGTCCCGGACTGACCGGGTTCAGCTACCAGGCTGCTGACGAGGAGGCGGATGCGCGAGCCACACGCAGAGCTCGCTGCCCGCCCCCACCTCCCGACCGCCTCCGTTGACCGCCCACCTCCGGATCCGCCGAGCGAGATGACTCACCCGCGCCAGCACCTTCCGGACAACCTGCTATCGTCCCGCCAAATGGACGGTGTCGTGCTCGTTCTGAACCAGAATTACGAACCGCTCAACGTCTGCAACCTGCCTCGGGCCTTCCGTCTCGTGTTCGGCGAGAAGGCCGAAGTGATCGAATACGACCACCAGGTGATCCGGACGCCGCGGACCGACTATCGCGCGCCCTCGGTCATCCGCCTCCAGCACCTGATCCGTCGGCCACGCCCGCGCGTCAAGCTGTCGCGCCGTGAGGTCTTCGCCCGCGATCGGCATACCTGCCAGTACTGCGGCCGCCAGGCACACGACATGACGCTCGACCACATCGTCCCGCGTCACCGCGGAGGTGGTCACACGTGGGAGAACCTCGTGACCGCGTGCAAGCCGTGCAACCACCGAAAGGGCGGGAAGACGCTCGAGGAGGCCCGGCTCCACCTCCTTCGGCCGCCGTTCGAGCCGCGCAGCGACATCTATTCGCTGTTCACGCCGTACCTCGGGGACGATCGCAACGAAGCATGGCGCTCGTACCTGTTCCTGGGTCGCAACTGACGGCCGAGTCAGGCCGAGCGGACGCCATCGGTGGCGCCATCCCGGCCGCCGTCCACGCCCTGCTCGAGGAACTCTGGACGGCCGGCGTCGCGGCCTACGTCGTCGGAGGGTCGCTGCGCGACGTGGTGCTCGACCGGATCCCGCACGACTGGGACATGGCGTCGAATGCGTTACCCGAGCGGATCGTGGAGCTCGTGCCGGGCGCCGTCTACGAGAACACGTTCGGCACCGTCGGGATCCGTCGCGACGGCACGACCTTCGACATCACGACCTTCCGAACGGACCACGACTACGCGGACTTCCGTCGACCGCACCACGTCGAATTCGGCGACAGCATCGAACTCGACCTCGCCCGCCGGGACTTCACGGTCAACGCCATGGCCTGGGGTGCGCGGCCCGGTGAGACACCGAGGTTCATGGACCCGTACGACGGACTCGCCGATGCGCAGGCCCATCTGCTCCGAGCGGTCGGCGACCCGCGGACGCGATTCGAGGAGGACGCGCTGCGGATGATCCGAGCAGTCCGACTCGCGACGACGCTCGGATTCGGCATCGAGGCCGCGACACTCGCAGGCATCCAGGCCCGGGCCGACCTGGTCGCACACCTCTCCGGCGAACGGATCGCCGCCGAACTCGACAGGCTTCTCGGCGCGAGCGCGCCGTCGGGCGGGCTCCGGCTCCTGGCCGACACGGGCCTGCTCGTCCGGATCTCGCCGGACCTCGCCGCCCAGCGCGGGATCCCCCAGAACAAGGTCCCTGGCGAAGACCTCTGGGACCACACCCTGCGGGCCGTCGACGCGGTGGCGGCGAGCCGACCGGTCGTCAGGCTCGCGGCACTCCTCCACGACATCGGCAAGCCGGCGACGTTCGCGGACGGCCACTTCGTCGGGCATGACGCGGTCGGGGCCGACCTGGCGGGCACATTCCTCGAGCGGCTCCGCGAGCCGCGCGCGATCCGCGACCGGGTCGTCGAATTGGTCAGACACCACATGTTCAGCTACGAGTCGAACTGGTCCGACGCGGCGGTCCGTCGGTTCATCGGCAAGATGGCGGCCATCGGCCCGGGGATGCTGGAGGAACTGCTGGAGCTTCGCGAGGCGGACAATATCGGGTCAGGGTTGCCGGCCGGAGCGGGGCGACTCGACGAGTTGCGAGCTCGCGTCGCGGCAGAACTGGCCGCCGAGCTCGTGCTCGACCGTGGTGGGCTCGCGGTGGACGGCACGGACCTCATGACCGAACTTGGTCTCGGGCAGGGGGCCCTGCTCGGCCGCATCCTCGACGATCTCCTCGAAGCCGTCATCGCCGACCCGGCCCTCAACGAACGCCCCACACTACTCATGCTGGCCCAGGGCATGCTCACGGAGGACCGATGATCGAGTTGCTGCTGCAGGCGGAACGGGCGCTGTCGGTCGGGCTGCTGGATCGCGCGGAGACCCTCTACCGGCAGGTCGCGAACGCCGACCCGCGCAACTCGATCGCTGTCGTCGGGCTCGCGCGCGTCACGTTGGACCGGGGCGATGAGGTCGGCGCGCTCGCGCTGTCGCGCCGGGCGCTCGAGATCGACCCGGAGAACGATGCCGCGATCCGCCTCACCGCCCGGCTCGAAGAGGTCCTCGACTACCGGTTCGACGCCGTGGCCGCGCTCGGCCTCGACGAGCCCGCGGCCGAACCGGAGCCGGAGCCGGAGCCGGGGCCCGAAGACGAAACCGCGCCCGAACCAGGGTCGGAGCCCGAACCAGCGGCGGGGCCCGAACCTGCGCCCGAGCCCGAAGCCGAGGCGGTCGCCGAGCCTCATTCCGGCGAACGTGCCGCCGTGGCCGAGTCTGCGGACCCATCCGAGACCGAGGCGACGCCAGTGGCAGGGCCCGAGTCCATGTCCGAGCCGGAGCCCGACACCGTGCACGAACCAGCGCGAGTCCCACGGCCCGCTCGTCGCCGATCGTTCCTCGATCGGTTCTTCAGGCGGCCCTGACCCAGCCCGCCGCGCCTTCCCCTAGCCGGCGCCCTCGAACTCCACGCCCGCCGCGCGCGCGTCCGCGACCAGCGACTCGAGCGCCTCGTCGGTCGTGGCGGACGCCCGGACGAGACCCATCACCCGGCTGACGCCCGCCTCGCGATAGCCCGCGAGAAGGTCGACCCGCGGGCCGCCGGTCACGGCCATCGTCTCGCTCCAGAGGTGGACCGAGACAGGCAGCGACGCCGGGTCCCGGCCGATCTCCTCGCACCGCGCCGCGATGACCGGCAGTGCCTCGACGACCTCGGCCGGCGACATCCCGTCCACGTTGAGCTCGTCGGCGTGACGTGCCGCCAGCCGCCAGGTCACCTCCGGCCCGTTCCCGCCGACCATGATCGGGACGCGCGGGTGCTGGATGGGCTTCGGGACGTTGATCGCGCCGCGGACCGTCGCGTACCGCCCCTCGTACGTCGCGTGCACATGGCGGTCGCCCTCGAGCATCGCGGCGATGACGCCGAGGTCGTCGCGCAGGCGTGCCAACCGTTCAGGCGTCTCGGGGAAGCCGTAGCCGTAGGCGAGCCATTCGTCGCGCTTCCAGCCGGCCCCGATCCCGAGCTCCATCCGGCCGCCGCTGATCGTGTCCATCGTCGAGATCATCTTGGCCGTGAGGGCCGGGTTGCGGAACGCCGTGCAGATGACGATGTGACCGAGCCGGACCCGCTCTGTCAGCGCCGCCAGCGCGGCCAGGGACGTGAACGATTCGAACGTGATCTCATCGGTCGGGCGCGGCACCGTATGGAAGTGATCGAACAGCCAGATCGACTCGAAGCCCAGCCGTTCCGCCTGCCGGGCGACCTCCGTCGTCCGCCGCCACGCGTCGAGCGGATCCCGGCCGTCGAACTCGCCGACCCAACCCTGGGGAACGATCGCACCGATCTTCATCGCGCACCTCCGGCCCGATCATCAGGCATTCGCGACACGACTTGTGTACCGTCCCGCCATGCCCGAGCTCACCATCCGCCGAGCCGAGTCCGACACCGACCTCGAAGCGTGGAGCCACGTGCGCCGCATCTGTCTTCCCGATGAGCCGATCGGGACGCTCGACCAGATGCGTTCGATGCTCGCCGAACGTGTCTTCCTGCTCGGTGAGTCCGATGGCAAGGTCGTCAGCCATGGCGTGGCGGCCGATTCGAGTCTCGCCGATGGATTCGTGATGCCGCGCGTCCTGCCTGACCACCGACGGCGGGGGTTCGGCAGCACGATGCTGAAGGCGATCATCGATATCCAGCTCGAGATCGGTCGGCGGAGCGTCGCGTCGCACGCCCAGGACGAGGACGCGCTGGCGTTCGCCATCCATCACGGGTTCATCGAGATCGACCGACAGGTCGAACAGGTCCGCACGGTCACCCGCGATGAACCGGCCGCGCCGCCCTACCCGGGCGTCGTCTTCACGACGGTCGAGGCGGACCCGGACCTCCTGCGGCGCGCCTATCCGCTCGCCCAGCAAGGCTATGCCGACCTCGCGCTCGTCACCGGCCCTGCGGACCTGTCGCTCGGGGAGTGGCTCCGGGACGAGGGGACGCTGCCCGGCGGGTCGATCGTGGCGCTGTCAGACGGCGAGATCGTCGGCTATGCCGGGCTCACCGCCTGGAACGACGACGACACGCGCGCCGAGAACGGCTTGACCGTGGTGGATCGGGCGTGGCGTGGCCGGGGTCTCGCGACCGCGATGAAGCGCCGGCAGCTCGCCTGGGCCGTCGGCCCATGGCATCGCCGAGATCGTGACCTGGACCCAGGACGGCAACGACGCGATGCGGCACGTCAATACGAGTCTCGGCTACGTGACGCGCTCGATCAGCCGGACGGTCCGTCGCGACCTGGCGTGAGCCCGCACCGCCCAGCGCGTATCGTTCGAGCATGACGAGGATCCTGGTCACCGGCGGTGCCGGCTATGTCGGCTCCGTGTCGGTCGAGGCGTTCCTCGCCGCCGGCCACGAGGTGGTCGTCCTCGATGACCTGACGACCGGGCATCGCGCGGCCGTCCCGGCCGGGGCGACGTTCAGCCAGGGGACCTACGCGGATCAGGAGGCCACCGGCCCGCCTCCTCACCGAGCATCGGATCGAGGCGATCCTCCACTGCGCCGCCCGTTCGCTGGTCGGTGAATCCATCGTCGACCCGTCGAAGTACTACCGCGACAACGTGGCCGGCGGGGTCGCCCTGCTCGAGGCCGCACGCGCCGCCGGCGTCGACCGGATCGTGTTCTCCTCGACCGCGGCGGTCTACGGCGTCCCGGACGCGACCCCGATCCCGGAGGACGCGCCGCTCCGCCCGATCAACCCGTACGGCGAATCGAAGCGGACGTTCGAAGGCGCGCTGGGCTGGTACGGCCGGGCATACGGCCTGCGCAGCGTCAGCCTCCGCTACTTCAACGTCGCCGGCGCGACGGCCACGCTCGGCGAGGTCCATCGGCCCGAGACCCACCTGATCCCGAACGTCCTGGCCGCCGCCGAGGGCACGGCCGACCTGACGATCTTCGGCGACGATTACCCGACGCCCGACGGCACGTGCCTGCGCGACTACATCCACGTCGCCGACCTCGCCGACGCCCACCTGCGAGCCATCGAGGCGACGGCGCGCGGCGACGCGACGGACCGACGAGCCGCTGGTCTGCAACCTCGGGAACGGCGGCGGTTTCTCGATCCGCGAGGTCATCTCCGCGGCGGAGGCCGTGGTCGGGGCGCCCATCCCGGTCCGTGTCGGGCCGCGTCGAGCCGGCGATCCTCCCGTCCTCGTCGCCCGCTCCACACGCGCCGCCGAGGTGCTCGGCTGGCGAGCCGGAGCAGCCCAGCCTGGAGTCGATGGTCGGGTCGGCCTGGGCGTGGCGCGTGGCGCACCCGCGCGGCTACGGCGACTAGCGGCTAGCGCGGTTCGAGCGGGACCCCGGCCGGTGACAGCCGCTCCGGCGGCGCGACCGGCCCCATCCCCTCGGCCACGAGCGACTCGCCCGACCCGGCCCAATCGTCGCGGACGGGCCAGATCAGCCACAGCCCGATGAACATCGTCACCAGCAGGCTCAGGACGGCGATCTGGTAGGCACCGTCGCCGAACGATTCGAGGAACAGGAACAGGATCACGCCGTACAGCAGCTGCCCGACGACCTGCGAACCCTTGCCGACGAGGCCGTAGATCCCGAAGAACTCGCCGATCTTGTCGGGCGGCGACAGGCGGACCATCAGGACCCGGTCCGCGACCTGGACGCCACCCAGCCCGGAGCCGAGGATCGCCCCGGCGACGAGGAACGGGATGAACCCGGCCGGCCCGAAGCCGATCGCGACGCCGCCCAGGATGAGCCCGACCGCCCACGAGACGAGGACCCAGACGAGCGTCTTCTTCGGCCCCTGCCGGTCCGCCAGGGCTCCCCACACGAAGCTCATCGCGATCGCGACGAGGGTCAGCAGCAGCAGCACGAGGACGGCGTTCTGGTCGGACAGCCCGAACACCTCGGTCGTGACGATGCTCATCACGACGATGACCGTATTGACCGCGTCCGAGTAGAAGAACCGGCCGACGAGGAACCGACCCAGGCCCGGGACCTCGCGCGCATGCGCGATCGATCGCTTGAGCTGGCCGAACGAGTCGCGGATCTCCGCCCGCGTGATCGCCGGCTGCCCGTCGATCCGCGGTTCCCGCACGAAGATGAAGATCGGGATCGCGAAGAGCAGGAACAGGATCGACGTCAGCCGGAACCGATCGGCGACGGGCACGTCCAGGAGGAAGATCAACAGCCCGGAGAAGACCGTGCCGCAGTAGCCGATCCCGGTCCCGAGCCCGGACAGCTTGCCGCGGGTCGCCGGGTAGCTCACCGACTTCAACGTCGCGTCGTAATAGATGAGCGCGGCCTGGTAGGCGAAGTTCGCGACGATGAACAGGACGAGACCGGCGGTGGCCGGGATCGCGCCGATGAAGAACGTCGCGCCGATGCACAACGCCGTGAAGAACAGCAGGAACGGCATCCGGCCCGGACCGCGGTCCGAGAACGCGCCGAGGATGGGCGAGACGAGGGCGTTGATGCCGACGCTGATGACGACCGCGATCGACAGCAGCAGGTTCCCGTCGCGCTCCCCGAACTCGTCGACGAGGTAGAGCCCGATGGCTCCGGACACGACGGCGAACGAGAAGATCGTGTTCGCGAAGTCGTACAGCGCCCAGGAGGCCGGCACGATCGACCGGCCGGACGGCGTCAGCCCGGCAAGACCTCGGGCGCGTGCGGGCGCCGTCGCTGGACCGCTGGGGGCCGCGGCGCTCGTCACGCGGCGATGATAGTCGGGCCTGGACGGGTAGGATGTGCCGATGGCACAGGAATCGAGCACGGAGGACGCCACCCGGCCGCGCCAGTTCGTGGCGACCCTCCGCCCGCAGATCTATGGCAAGGGCTCCCCGAACAAGGTGGCCGACCCGATCATCGAGCCGCTGTGGGTCGGCGTGCGCGCACTCGCGGGAGTCGATGGCGACGGCGCGATCCTCATCGATGAAGCCGGCGTCAGCATCGATGGCTTCGACGAGATCGTCGAGTCGCTCGTCGAGGTGGCGATGGCGACCGGCCTGATCGTGGACGGCTTCCTGACCAAGCAGGCGAGCCAGCCGGCCAGTGCCGTCGGCGCCTGGTCGGAGGAGACGCCGACGATGACCTCGATCGTCGGGCTCCGGCGGAATCGCGCGGTCGACACGTTGAAGCTGCGGGAGGCCGCCCTCGAGGCCCGCTCGTTCACCATCGACGACGAGATCAGCTACGTCGCGACCGACCTGCTGTGGGTCGACGACACGTCCCTGCTCGATGTCCCGCTGCTCGAGCGGCGGCGCATCCTCGAGAGCGTCCTCGGGCAGTCGGACGTCATCCGGATCGGCGCGTTCATCCGCCCGCCGATCATGTCGTGGGTCGGGTCATGGAAGGCGCAGGGCTTCGACGGCCTCACCTACAAGGCCGCCAACAGCCGCTACCACCCGGGCCAGGCGCGCGACGAATGGGCCATCAGCGGGATGCCGCGTCGCTGACGGCCGCCGACCTCGGCTGAGGGTGGTACGGTGGAGTCGTGCCCCAAACCGCGCTCACACCGGCCATCCGCGATGAGATCGAGCGGCTCGGCCGGGCCGACATCATGGTCGGGATCCCGAGCTTCAAGAACGCAGCGACGATCGGCTACGTCGTCCGCGCGGCACAGGCCGGCCTCGTCCAGTACTTCCCGGACCTCCATCCCGTCGTGGTCAATTCGGACGCCGGATCGTCCGACGGCACGGGCCGGGTGGTGGTCGAGACCGAGCCGCCGGACTACATCGAGCAGATCCTCCTCGTCCGGCCCAGTCACCGCCTGCAGCGGGTCAGCCTGACCTACCCGGAGATCGACCGGGTCGGCGGCAAGGGCGCGGCCCTGCGGACCATCTTCGAGATCGCCGACGCCCTCCAGGTCCAGGCGCTGGTCGTCGTTGACTCGGACCTGCGCTCCATCGTCCCCGAGTGGATCGAGCTGCTGGCCGGGCCGATCCTGAAGGGCGGCTATGACTTCGTGGCCCCGCTCTACGCGCGCTACAAGTACGACGGCACGATCACCAACACGGTCACGTACCCGTTGACCCGCGCCCTCTATGGACATCGCATCCGGCAGCCGATCGGCGGCGACTTCGGCGTGTCCGGCGACCTCGTGAAGCACTACCTCGAGCTCGACGACTGGACGCCCGACATCAGCCGCTTCGGCATCGACATCTGGATGACGACGTCGGCCATCACCGGCGGGTTCGCCGTGTGCCAGACGCGGCTCGGCGCGAAGATCCACGACCCGAAGGACCCGGGCTCGGACCTCGGGCCGATGTTCCGCCAGGTCGTCGGGACGATCCTGCGGCTCGCCAACCGCTATCCGGAGCACTGGACCGCGATCACCGGCAGCCACGACGTCCCGGCCTATGGGTTCGAGCGGATCATCGAACCGCCGCCGCTCGAGGTGAACACGCTCCGCCTCTTGTCCGAATTCAACGCCGGGTCGCTGACCCTCGCCGACACGTGGCGCGGGATGCTGGCGCCCGCGACGTTCGCGACCGTCATGGAGCTGGCGGCCGAGGCAGGACGGCTGGAGGACGCCGCCCGGACCAAGCTGGGGGTCGGTGGCGATGTCTCGTCGACGACCGCGACGACGCTCGAGATGGCCGACGCGGTCGCCTCGTTCCACTTCCCGGACGACGTCTGGGCCCGCGTCATCTACGACCTGATCATCGCCGCGCGCGACCCGAGGCCGTCGCTCGAGACGCTGGTCGCGTCGCTCGTGCCGATCTACTTCGGGCGGGTCGCGAGCTTCGTCATCGAGAACCGCAACGTCCCGACCGACCAGGCCGAGGAGCGGGTCGAGCGCCAGGCGCGAGAGTTCGAGCTGCTCAAGCCGTATCTCATCGGGCGCTGGACGGAGGCCGAGGCGGCCGCGTCCGGCGAGGGCGCCGGCTGATGGCCGCCAAGGCGCCGCTGCCCGCCCGGGTCCTCATCCCGGTCGCGAACCCGATGACCGCGGAGGAGCTCATCCGACTGGGCGCTGCGATGCTCGACCGCCGGGCGGGCGAGCTGTCGGCGCTCGGCATCGTCGAGGTCCCGGAAGGGATGCCGCTGTCCGAGGGCGCCACCCGCGCCCGGCACGCGCGGCGCCTGCTGCAGCGCGTCCTCGACTACGCCCCGGACGGCACGACCATCCACCCGATCGTGCGCATCGGCCGGCACGCGGCGGAGGGCATCATCGAGGCCTCGGCGGAGCAGGAGGCGGACCTCATCATCTTCGGCTGGGGCGGACGAGCCGCCGGCGGTCGCGACGGCACGGGGCCGACGGTCTTCTCCCCGACGATCGACGAGGTCGTCCGCGAATCCCCGTGCGACATCGCGGTCGTCAAGCAGCGCGGGTCGAAGGAGATCCGGAAGGTGCTCGTCCCGGTTCGCGGTGGCCCGCACGCCGAGCTGGCCCTCCACTTCGCGGACGCCATCGCCCGCCATCATGACGCGACCGTCACGGTCCTCCACCTCGTCCCGCCCGGCATCACCCTCGCCGTCCGGGCCCAGGCGGAACGGGCGCTCAGCGCCTTCATCAAGCTGCACATCACCGGCAAGAGCGAGGCAGTCCTGCGCGAGGCGCCCAACGTCCGCAACGCGATCCTGCGCGAGGCGGAGAAGGTGGACCTCGTGGTCATGGGCGCCTCCGCCTCACCGGGCGGTGCGGACGGCGAGACCTACCTGTTCGGTGCGCTGCCCGAGGCGATCGCCGCCCGGGCCAAGCCCACGGTCATGGTCGTCAAGACCCGCGAGACCCTCGAACGCGCGACCTTCGACCAGCTGGCGGCCCGCGCCGAGACGCTCGCCGCTGCCGACCGTGCCGCCGAAGAGGCACGCGCCGTCCCGGTCCGGGTCGAGCGCTGGTTCGGCGAATCGAACTTCCATCACGCCGAATTCGCCGATCTGCGGCGGCTCGTGACGCTCAAGGAGAAGCAGAAGCTGACGGTCAGTCTCGTCCTGCCGACCCTGAACGAGGAGGAGACCATCGGACCGATCGTCCGCAAGGCGATGCGCGAGATGGTCGGCCGGGTGCCCCTGCTCGACGAGGTCCTGGTCATCGACTCGGCGTCCACCGACCGGACGCGCGAGATCGCCGAGGCCGAGGGCGCCCGCGTCGTCCAGCACCCGGACATCCTGGCGCGCTACGGATCGTTCGTCGGCAAGGGCGAGGCGCTCTGGAAGTCGGTCTACGAGGCGACCGGCGACATCATCGTGTGGGCCGACACGGACGTGAAGAACTGGCACCCGCGGATGGTCTACGGGACGCTCGGCCCGTTGCTCCATGAGCCGCGACTCCAGTACGTCAAGGGCTACTACCAGCGCCCGATCGTCGAGGAAGGTGTGCTCAAGGAAGGCGGCGGCGGACGTGTCACGGAACTCGTGGCGCGGCCGCTCATCAACCTCTTCTACCCGGAGCTGTCCGGCATGATCCAGCCCCTCGCCGGCGAATATGCCGGCCGGCGGGCGCTGCTCGAGGCGATCCCCTTCTTCACCGGCTATGCGGTCGAGATCGGGCATCTCATCGACGCCGCCGAGCGACTCGGCATCGAGGGGCTCGGCCAGGTCGACCTCGAACGGCGGGTCCACCGCAACCAGGAGCTCGAAGGCCTGTCGCGGATGTCGTTCGTCATCCTCCAGGCCGTGATGAAGCGGCTCGAGGAGCGGCGCAAGGCGCGCCTCTTCGCCGAGATGGGCTCGACGATGAAGCTGCCGCGGTCCGGGCGTGGACGGCTGTCGCTCGAGGTCATCGAACTGGCCGACCAGGAGCGACCGCCGATGATCCGGATCCCCGAGTATCTCGAGCGTCACAGGCCCGAGGGCCTGCCCGAGCTGGCCGGCCCGCCCGAACGGCCGGCCGCGACGCGACGCCGACGCGCCGGCGCCTGACGCGCGTTGGTCCCGTCGACATGACCGACGGCCCTGGCAAGCCGATGACGATCCTCATCGCGCCCGACTCCTTCAAAGGGTCGCTGACGTCGGTCCAGGTCGCGCGAGCATTGGCTGACGGCTGGTCGCGCGCCCGCCCGGCCGACACCATCCTCCTGTGCCCGCTCGCCGACGGGGGCGAGGGCACGCTCGAGGCGGTCGCGGCCGCGGGCGGCTGGGCGTGGCAGGAGACGACCGCCACCGATCCACTCGGACGCCGGATCACCGCCCGATGGCTGCGCTCCGACGACGGGACCCGGGCCGTCGTCGAGATGGCCGAATCGTCCGGCCTGTCGCGCGTCGCGCCCGGGGAGCGTGACGCCGTCATCGCCACATCCGCCGGCCTGGGGGACGTCCTGCGCACGGTCGCCGCCTCGGGCGTGCGCGACGTCATGGTCGGGATCGGGGGCAGCGCCACGACTGACGGCGGCTTCGGGATGCTCGCCTCGTTGGCGATGGACTGGGTGCCGCACGCAGAGGGTGCCTACCCACCACGCGGACTGCCTCCGGACGTCGACCAGGTCCACCTCCACGACCTCGATCCGGATCTCGGACGGATCCGGCTCTCGGTCGCATGCGATGTCTCCAACCCGCTGCTCGGCCCGACCGGCGCCGCCGCCATCTACGGCCCGCAGAAGGGCGCGTCTCCAGACCAGGTCGCCCTCCTCGACGGCCGGCTTGCCCACTTCGCCGATCTCCTCGAGGGCGCCTCGAGCGGGCCGGGCCCGGTCCGTGACACGGCCGGCGCGGGCGCCGCCGGCGGCGTCGGATTCGCGCTGCTGGCGATCCAGGACGCCTTCGCCGGCTTCGCCCTGCGCCCCGGCGTGGACCTGGTGATGGACGCGACCGACTTCGACGCCCGCCTCGCCCGGGCCGACATCGTCATCACCGGCGAGGGCCGGATCGATGCCCAGACGGGGTTCGGCAAGACCGCCCTCGGGGTCGCCCGGCGGGCCGCCGGGGC
This sequence comes from uncultured Chloroflexia bacterium, assembly GCA_963776385.1. Classification (GTDB taxonomy): domain Bacteria; phylum Chloroflexota; class Limnocylindria; order Limnocylindrales; family CSP1-4; genus SPCO01. Next base: position 104,376 of record CAVZME010000004.1, on the reverse strand, counting down.
GGGCGTCGCATGCCTCGCGGTCGGTGGCGGGGTCGAGACGGACGGGATCGATGCCCTCGCCGCCGTGGGTGCCATCGCCGTCCCGGTCGTCGAGCGCCCGATGTCGATCGAGGCCGCGATGGCGAGCGGGACCGGACCGCTCGAACGATGCGGGGAACGGCTGGCGCGGCTGGTGTCACTCCCGATCTGAGGCCGGCACGGGCCGCTACGATGGGCGCGTGAGCGCAGCCCAGACCAGCCCACGACGCAGACCGCGAAAGCGCAAGTTCTCGGACCCCGGTCGGACGTGGGCGAAGACCCTGGAGCGGTACCGGCCCGGCCTCGTCCCGTTCGTGCTCGATGAGCTTGCCGGGCTCTACGGACGGCCGGTCTGGCAGCGCCGGCTCGACCCGACCAGCGAGCTCATCCTGACGATCCTCACCCAGAACAGCGCCGACACCAACGCCGAGGTGGCCTTCGAGGCGCTGCGCGCGACGTACCCGGGCGCCGGCGAGGCCCAGGCCCACAACCCGGGCGCCGGCTGGGGCGGCGAGGGGCTGCCGGACGGGGTGGCGCCGGACTGGGCCGCCATCGAGTTCGCGCCACTCCCCGAGCTGGTCGACACGATCCGTCCGGGCGGCCTTGCCAACCAGAAGGCGCCACGGCTCCAGGCCACGCTCCGCCGGATCCGCGAGGAACGAGGCGACTACTCCCTCGAGTTCCTCGGCGACATGTCCGCGCTCGAGGCCCGCGACTGGCTGGTCTCGATCGACGGCATCGGCAAGAAGACCGCGTCCGTGCTGCTGCTGTTCTCGTTCGGCCTGCCGCTGATGCCGGTCGACCGCCACGTCGAGCGGGTCGCCGCGGCGGGTCGGGCTCGTCGGCGCCCAAGGCCTCCGCCGACGACGCCCACGACCTGTTCCTGGGCATGCTCGAGCCCGACCAGATGTACGAGGCGCACGTCAACCTCATCCAGCACGGCCGGAAGGTCTGCCACGCCCAGCGCCCCGATCACGCCGCCTGCCCGCTGCGTGCCGCGCTGCCGCTTCGTGGACCCCAAGGCGCCGTGACCGCCGGCCCTATACTCGGGCCATGTCCAGCGGCCTGTCCGCGAGGGGCCACGGCCCGGCGGTCCCACGGATCCTGCTCGTGGATGACGACCGCGGTCTGCTCGTCCCGCTCGCCGAGCAGCTTCGGCTCGACGGCTTCGAGGTCACGACCGCGCGCGACGGCGACGAGGCGCTCCGACGCCTCGACAGCGCCTGGCCCGATCTGCTGATCATCGACCTGATGATGCCGCGCATGGACGGCCTGACCCTCGCCCGCGAGGTCAAGGCCCGGGCCGACCTGCCGATCATCGTCCTCTCCGCGATCGATGCCGGCGACAACAAGGCGGACCTCCTCGACGAGTTCGCCGAGGACTACATCACCAAGCCCTATCACTACTCGGAGCTCCGCGCCCGCGTGCAACGGGTCCTGCGGCGGGTCGGTGATCGCGTGCCGCGCAAGGGCCTCGATCTCGGGCCCGGACCTCGTCCTGGAGCTCCACCAGCGTCGGGCGATCGTCCGCGGCGAGCCGATCCAGCTCACGCCGACCGAATCGCGCCTGCTCTTCGCCATGGCGGCCAACCTCGGCCAGATCGTCACGACCGAGACCCTGCTGTCGCGTGGCTGGGCGGAGACGGACGAGGCGGAGCCGTCGTATGTCTGGGTGACGATGCGTCGACTGCGCCAGAAGGTGGAGGTCGACCCCAACCAGCCGCGGCATCTGCTGACGGTCCGTGGTGTCGGCTATCGGTTGGTGGCGACGTGGCCCAACGCGACCGTCCCGGCGGCGATGACGATCCCACCCGACGACGACTTGGTATGACCCCGCCGCCGGAACCGAAGCCGGAACGACGACCCGCCCTCTCGTTCCAGACGCGACTCAACCTGACCCTCCTGGCCGCGGCGATCATCCCGCTCGGCCTGTTCGGTGTCCTGCTGCTGGCGAGCGGTGCCGTGGACCCGGAGCTCGGCGGACGGCTCCTCCTGTTCATGTTCGCGATCGCGGTCGCGGTCGGGGTCCTCGGTGGATCGGTCGTGGGTCTGTACCTGGTCGCGCCGTTGCGCGAGATCTCGACCGCGGTGTCCCGCGTCTCGGCTGGTGACATGAGCCAGCCGATCCCGGTCGTCGGCGGCGACGTCCTGGCGCAGTTGGCCGAAAGCCACAATCGCCTGGCCAGCGACGCGGAGCGACGCAATCGGCAGCTGGGGCTGATCCTGGCGGCCGTCGAATCAGCCGAGCCGCGCGAAGGTGTCGAGGCGATGGCCGAGCGGGCCGCCCGCGATGCGGAGCGGGCATTCGGCTTCATCACGGCCGACCTGCGGTTCGTCGATCCCGACTCCGTCGAATCCGAGGAACGCATCCCCGGCGTCTCGGTCCCCATCCGCGCCGAGCTGCGCGCCGGCGACGAACGACTCGGGCTCCTCCTGGCAAGCCTGCCCGCGACCCGGACGTGGGAGCGCGCGGATCAGACCCTGCTCGACCTGTACGCCAGCGAGATCGGCGTCGCGATCCGGAATGCCGAGCTGTTCAACCAGGTCCAGGACCAGAACCAGCAGCTCCGGCAGCTGAGCGAGGTCAAGGACGACTTCCTGCGCGGCGTGAGCCACAACCTGCAGACGCCGCTGACGTCGATCCGCTCGAATGCCGATGCCCTCGCGGCCACCGACAGCGATCCGCGACTCACCGTCATCGCGGACCAGGCCGATCGCCTGTCACGGATGGTCCAGCAGCTGCTCCTCGTCGGGCGGCTCGGATCGCAGCCGCCACGACCGACCGCCGACGTCCTCGCCATCGCGCCTCGTGTCCAGCGCGCATGGGATGCCCTGGACGCGCAGGGCCGGTCCCTTCAGCTCCACGACGGTGCGCCAGATTGGCTGGCTGTCGCCGATGCGGACCAGCTCGATCAGGTCCTGTGGGCCATCCTCGATAACGCCATCAAGTACGGGAAGGGCACGGTCACGGTCGCGGTCGGCGTCGATCCAGCCGAGCGGACTCCTGTGGACCACGATCTCCGACGACGGCAACGGACTCGAGGAGAGCGACCGCGCCTGGCTGTTCGGTCGGTTCGAGCGCGGCGTCGCGGGCCGCGTCAGCGGCAACGGCAGCGGTCTCGGCCTGTACGTCTCGCGGGCGCTCATGCGCGGGATGGGTGGCGACCTCGTCCTTGACGAGGTGGTCGCCGGGCGTGGCGCGACCTTCCGCCTCACCCTGCCGGGCGAGCCGGCCAGCGAGGGCTGACGAGAAGGTCTCCCGGGCGCGAAACCGGATCGCTGAGCGGCCTCGAAGCGTCGAACGTACTGGCCTGCGTAGCCCATTCGACCCGTCGCTGCGACGCACCGCCCGACCGCACGATGCGGGGCACAGGACTTTTCTTCGTCTCGCTTTTTTCTCGCGAGCGGGTCCCACATGGAAAGGGCACGTATGGCCTCACTCCCGACACTGATCGGCCGGTTCCGAAAGCCGGCGACGCTCCTGATGGCCGGTGCGCTCGTGATGAGCATGTCCGGAGCCGTCGGAGCGACGTCTTCCGGCGGAGGTCTGATCAAGGCGTGCGTCGACAAGACGACCAAGGTCACGCGCGTGACCAATCTCGCCAGCCCGACCTGGTGCAAGTCCACCGAGTCGTACAAGTCGTGGAACCAGACGGACCGACCGGCCCGAAGGGTCGCCAGCGGCACCAATGGCACGAACGGCACGGTGGCCTGACGGCACGATGGCACCGACGGCCGGTCGGCCGACCAGGTCGCTGCCGGCCGCGGCCGGTCTTCGTCGGGGACGAGGCCCGTGGCTCGCGTCGCTGAAGGGCGCTGACGGCTCCCACGGGGCTGCCGGCCAACGGACTGCCGGCACTAACGGGTGGCTGATGGTACCAACTGGTACGACGGTATCAACGGGATCAACGGCACCGACGGGACCAACGGAACGAACGGCACCGACGGCGCCGACGGTAAGTCCGCGTACCAGGTCGCGGTCGACGACGGCTTCGTCGGTGATGAAACAGCCTGGCCTGCCGGTCGCTGCACGGAGCCGATGGCAGGTGGCCCGACGGCACCAGACGGCACCAACGGGACCGACGGCACCAACGGGACCGCCGGTACCGATGGCATCGACGGCAATGACGGCTCCGGCCGGCACGAACGGCGTCACGACCGTGACCCGGGAGACCGGGACCACGGATGCATTCACCGGCAACGAGAACACCGGTGCGACCGTCACCGCCACGGCAACGTGCTCGTCGGGCAAGCTCGTCGCCGGTGGCGGCGACGTCAACGGCAACAACGCCAAGCACTACGCGGCGATCACCTCGTCGTATCCCAGTTCGGCCACGACCTGGACCGTCATCGCGACGATCGTCGCCGGCACGAATGCCAACGGCAATCCGCCGTCGCTGACGGCCTACGCACTCTGCGCCTCGTAGAGACCCGACCTTCCAAGGTCATCGCACGAAACCCCGGCTGGATCACTCCAGCCGGGGTTTTCGAGTTCACGCCGGTGGACTCGCAGGCGACCGACGCAGGCGGCCCCTACAATCGCCCGGATGTCCACGGACCCCGGTCGCGCCCGCCTCGCACGCCTGTCGTACTTCTTCCCCGCCCACAACGAGGAGGCGAACCTCGAGGCGCTCGTCGCCGAAGCACTCGAAACGTTGCCCGCCCTGGCCGACGTCTTCGAGATCATCGCCGTCGACGACGGTTCGCGCGACCGGACACCCGCCATCGCCGACGCCCTGGCCGCCGCCCATCCCGATCTCGTGCGGGTCGTCCACCACCCGACCAACCTCGGCTACGGCGCTGCCCTGCGTTCGGGTTTCGCGGCCGCCCGTTATGAGCACGTCGCGTTCACCGACGGCGACCGTCAGTTCAAGATCGCCGACATCGGCCGGTTGACCGAGCGCCTGGCCGCCGCGGACACGCCAGACGTCGTCGTCGGATATCGGATCAAGCGCGCAGACCCGCTCGTCCGGACGCTGTATGCGCGGGCCTATCGACTCGCCAACAGGATCTTCTTCGGACTCACGGTCACCGATGTCGACTGCGCCTGCAAGCTCTTCCGGCGGGAGGCGCTCGAGGGCCTGCGCGTCGAGTCGGGCGGCGCCTTCTTCTCGGCCGAGATGATCATCAAGTTGCGCGCGGCGGGCAGGACGGTCGTCGAGGTCGGCGTCCCCCACTATCCACGGACGGCCGGCTCCGCGACCGGTGCCAATCCGAGGGTCGTCCTGCGGGCGGTCCGCGACTTCTGGTTGCTTCGCCTGCGGATGTGGGCGAACCGATCGCGCGCCCTGCGCCGCGGCGAACCGATGACCGACCCGGCGGCCCGCTAGGAAGACCGCTCGGGTCGCCTCGGCGGCCCATGCCGAGCCTCGTTCGGCCCCGGCCGCAGGACCGCTTCCCCTGCCGGCGCTCGTCGATCCCTGGGTACCAGGACCCTCGTTGCTGACATGCAACAGATTGCCGGAAAAGGCTGGTGCGGTCCAGTGCGGTCCGGGAGGATCAAGGCTATTCCGGTGTGGACCCGACCAGTATCATCGGCGGCCCTCAAGGCCGTACGATCGGGACGTTGGTCCTATCAGGAGACCGGTACTTTCACCGGTCCTCACTCATCCCTGATGCCGATCGGCATCACGAGCACATGAGGCTGTCGAACGTATCGACGGATCGAATGGTCAGGTGACCGGAGGGAATGGATAGATGACGCGGGGATCGTCTTTCGCAACCAGTGCGCGGACCAGGAAGGGCCTTGTGTTCTTCTGGACCGCGCTTTTTGTGCTGTCACTGGCACTCCAGTACGCATCGGCCATCGCGCCGCGGGCGGCCCTTGCGGCCGGTCCCGTTGTCACGCTCGAAGAGGGCGTCGCCTCGTGTAACGGCGTCGTGCCGACGCCTGGCAGCGAAAACACGAACAAGCGGCTGGTCGGCGGAAGCCTCGTCCCGGGTGGGACGGCGACCTTCGAGATCAGTTTCCCGGTCGACGCGGACCAGGTCGGTGGCGATTTCGCCATCACAGACTGTGTGTTCATCGACGGTGACGCAGCCCTGAAGTACACCGTTGCCTTCGTCCCGAACAACGAGAACTTCATCCTGACCTTCACGCTCCATATCCCGGCCGGCACGCCGATCGGCGCGGAGTACTGCAACTACGCCAAGACGACGCAGTCGCCGTCGGCGTCCCCCGCCAGCAATCGCAAGGCCGGGCCGGCCTGCTTCGTGGTCGGCGGCAATATCTCGGTCCTCAAGACGAACGAGGCCGGGGATCCGCTGGCAGGAGCGCACTTCCACATCGTCTGCACACTCCCGACGACGGATGCATTCCTCCCCGACACGATCATCGACGGAGTCGACCATGACTCGACGTCCGGTGCTGTCATCACCCAGAACGTGACCACAGACGCCACGGGTCGGATCGTGATCCAGGCGCCGTCGGGGACCTCCTGCCTCATCACCGAGACACAAGCGCCCGCCGGCTATGACCTCGCGGACCCAGACCACAAGACGCTGGTCGCGACCGCGGACGGCGTCGAATACACCTTCGTCGATCCGCCCGAGTTCGTCGCGGATCCCAAGCTCAGCATCGTCAAGGACGCCACCGAGACCAGCTATGACGCAGTCGGTGACGTGATCCACTACTCGATCACCGCGAAGAACACCGGCAACGTGGTCCTCCACAACGTGACCATCACGGATCCGAATGCTGTGCTGGGCACGTGCACGCCGGCCATCCCGGTCACGGACCTGGCGATCGACGCCACGATCACCTGCGCGGCCACCCATGTGGTCACCCAGGCCGACATCGATGCCGGCCACTACCTCAACACCGCATGCGTCAATGACGGCGAGGGCGGAGCCGCCCAGAAGTGCGACGACGCCGATGTCCCGAGCGACAAGAACCCGGCCCTGAGCATCGTCAAGGACGCCACCGAGTCGAGCTACGACGCGGTCGGTGACATCATCCACTACTCGATCACGGCGACGAACACGGGCAACACGACGCTCGCCGCGGTCACCATCACCGATGCGAACGCGGTCCTCGGGACCTGCACCCCGGCCAACGGCTCACCGCTGGCCCCGGGCGCGACGCTGACCTGCGCAGCCACCCACGTGGTCACCCAGGCCGACATCGATGCCGGCAGCTACCTCAACACGGCGTGCGTCAATGACGGCGCCGGCGGAGCCGCCCAGAAGTGCGACGACGCTGACGTGCCGGGTGTCAAGAACCCGGCCCTGAGCATCCACAAGGACGCCGCCGAGTCCAACTACGACGCGGTCGGGGACATCATCCACTACACGATCGTCGCGACGAACACCGGCAATGTCTCGCTCGACAACGTGACCATCACCGACCCGAACGCGACGTCTCGGGACGTGCACCCCGGCCAACGGTTCGGCGCTCGCCCCCGGCGACTCGATCACCTGCATCGGCGACCCATGTGGTCACCCAGGCCGACATCGATGCCGGCTCCTACCTCAACACAGCATGCGTCGATGACGGCGCCGGCGGAGCCGCCCAGAAGTGCGACGATGCCGACGTCCCGAGCGACAAGAACCCGGCCCTCGAGATCAAGAAGGACGCCACCGAGGCGAACTACGACGCGGTCGGTGACGTGATCAACTACACCATCGTCGCGACGAACACCGGCAACACCACGCTCGCCGCGACCATCACCGACGCGAACGCCACCCTTGGCACGTGCACCCCGGCCAACGGGTCATCGCTCGCCCCCGGCGACTCGATCACCTGCGCGGCCAGCCATGTCGTGACCCAGGCAGACATCGATGCCGGCCACTATCTCAACACCGCCTGCGTCGATGACGGCGAAGGCGGGGCCGCCAAGGCGTGCGACGACGCCGAGGTGCCGGCCGTCTCCAACAAGCTCCTGACGATCATCAAGGACGCCACCGAGAAGAGCTACGACTCGGTCGGTGACATCATCCACTACACGATCGTCGCCACGAACGGTGGCAACACGACCCTTCAGAACGTGACCATCACGGATGAGAACGCCGTCCTCGGCGACTGCTCGCCGGCGAATGGCTCGGCGCTCGCACCCGGCGAGTCGATCACCTGCACCGCGACCCACGAAGTCACCCAGGCCGACATCGACGCCGGCAACTATCTCAACACGGCCTGCGTCGTGGCGACCGATGCCACCAAGACATGCGACGACGCCGACGTCCCGGCCGACACCAATCCGCTCCTTCGCATCGAGAAGACCGCCACCGAAGAGACCTACGACCAAGTCGGAGACATCCTCCACTTCAACATCGTCGCAACGAACACCGGCAACGTCACGCTCCACAACGTGACCGTGACGGACCCGAAGGTCCTCGACCTGCAGTGCGCGCCCGATGACTCGGACCTCGCTCCAGGCGCATCGATCACCTGCACCGCGACCCATACTGTCACCCAGGCCGACCTTGATGCCGGCTCCTTCCTGAACGCCGCATGTGTCAGCGCCACCGGGGCGAGCGAGACATGCGACGGGGCCGAGGTCCTTGCGGCAAGCCTCACGATCGACAAGACGAACGATGCTCCGCTGAAGGAGCTCGAGTTCGTGGACGGCTCGAAGAAGTCGGTGCCGACCGCCGAGGAAGGCTCGACCGTCACCTTCACGCTCACCTACACCATCGGCTCCGCCGACGTCACCAACGGAGAGATCAAGGACGTCCTGCCCGCTCGGACTGACGTACGTGGACGACTCCGCGACCACCAACGACCGAGTTCACCCTCGTGAGCTACGACGTGGCGACGCGGACGCTGACCTGGACGGCCGCGACAGTCACGGTCGACGGAAGCGTGTCCTACAAGACCACGGTCGACGTCAAGGCGTCGGAGATCCAGCAACCTCTGCACAACTTCGCGACCATCACGTCGGATCAGACCCAGCTCGACGACGCCAGGTCCGATGTCTACGTCCCGGTCATCCCGCTGGCGGAGAGCGATCGTCCCTCGGCCCCGCCGACGGATGTCCTCGAGCCGACCGAGATGAGCCCGTCGGGCAGCAGCCTGCCGCTCATCCTGGCGATCCTCGGGATCCTCGTCCTGGTCGTCGCCTTCGTGACGCCAGTCCCGGCGACGGCTCGCCGCCGGAACCGCCGCTAGGTCCTTCGCACTGCCGACCGCTTGACCCCACCGGGGGTCGGGCGGTCGGCTGCTCCTCCGCCTTCCCATTTATGCGCCGCGACCCCGAGCGGCGTCTGACCGGGGCGCTCCACCATCGTCGGTGGGGTGCCTCGGTCGTTTTCGTGCTGGTCCGTCAGACCGGGATCGTCGTCACGTCGCCTGGCTCGACCAGCTCGACGGGTCCGCTGAATCGGGCGCGGACGCTGTCGACGGTGGCGTCGCGGTCGAAACCCATCTGCAGGTGGGTCAGCAGGACGCGGCTCGCGCCCACACGGGTCGCGAGGTCACCGACGGCCGGACCGTCCAGGTGGCCCGCGCCCGGGACGACCGGACCCGGCCCGAATGAGACCTCGCACAACAGCGTGTCTCCCGGCCGGGCGAGGACGTCGAGGTCCTCGGCGCGGCCACAGTCACCCGAATAGACGAGGCCGGGCCGCGGATCACCGCCGGCCGCCGGAGCGGCAAGGGACACCCGAAAGCCGAAGCTCGATGCCATGTGCGTGACGGGCTCGGCGTGGATCTGGAACGCGGCGACCGGGAAGGTCCCAGGGTCGAGAGGTTCGATATCGAGGGCCGCCGCGCTGAACCCGGGCTCGTCGTGGAGCGCATCCAGGCGCTCGCCGAGCCCAGCCGGCCCGATGACGCGAACGCGCCGGCGCGGCTTCTCCCAGCGGAGGTAATGACGGAGCGGCACGAGGTCGATGAAGTGATCCGGGTGGAGATGGCTGATCACGACCGCGTCCAGGGTGGCCGGGTCGAGGGCCGCGGCGAGCCGGGCAAAGGAGCCCTGACCGAGGTCGAGCAGCAGGTTCGCGTCACCGAAGCGCAGCAGGTACGCGGCACCGGTCGCGTCCGGTCGATCGGTGTAGGCAGGACCTGCACCGATCACCTCGAGGTGCATGGCGCCGCTCAGGGCTGTGAGTTCGCAGGACCTGACGGGCTGCCGTGGCTCCCATCGCTGGTCGGTCGGGGGCTGGGATGCTGTGGATCGCGTTCGCGTGACTGCTTGCTGTCGTCGCGACCGGTGGCCTTGTCCGGCTTCTGTCGTCCTGGGGCAGAGGGAGTGGCGTCGGGCCGGGCGGGTGACGCCGACGCCCCGGCGTGCGTCTGTCCGCCAGCCTTGTTCCCACCCTCATCGGTCGGACCCGAAGCGCCGCCTCCGACCGGCTGTTCGCCATCCGGTCCGACCCCGCCCACGAGGTCGTCGATCGCCTTCGTGCTCGAGGCCAGGGCTTGCTCCAGGGCGGAACGAGCGGACGCCGGAGCGCTCCCGATCAGCTGGGTCAGCACGATGACGTGTCGGGCGATCGCGACCTCGATCACCGCGGAGGCGGCCGGGTCGCCGTCCGCGCCCCGCGTGGCCTCGAGGACGATCGAGGAATAGGCGGCGAGCGCCGCCTGGGTCGCTGATGCGTCACCCGCGCTCGACGCCTGTTGTGCCTCCTGGAGTCGCTGACCGAGACGGTGCACCTCAGCCTCGGCACGCTCTACGACGCCGGCCGGCAGAGTCGCCATCTCCGACCAGATCCGGGCCTGGTAGAGCGGACCACCAGGGCTGGCGGCGAGCGCGCTGCCCGCCAGGATCCCGAGGGTCAGACACCCGACCATGACCGCGGCGACGGGACGGCGCCAGGCCGTGTGCGCGGAACGGGCGGGCATGACTGCCGGGACCGGCTCGGTCGCCGGAGTCGGGCCGAACCGTGCGTCCGCCCCGAGGAGCGCGGCGCGGCGATGCGCCGGGCCCATGACCGCCATCCGCATCCGTGTCGTCGCCGCGATGCTCGGGGACAGGCTCTCCTCGCCGTACACCTGCAACAGGCGCCCGACGAGGCGGTCTCCCGGGTCGATCAGGTCCAGCATCCGGTCATCCATCACGAGATCCTCGGACGTGCTGGCGAGCCGGCGGCCGCCTTGGCCTCCGGCTCCTCGATCCCGAGCTGCCGTCGCAATGCAGCGATCGCCCGGAACTGCAGTCCGCGAACTGTTCCCTCCTGCTTACCCATCGCCTCGGCCGCCTCGCGGGCGGAGAGGCCGGCGAAGAAGCGGAGGGCGATGGCGTCACGCTGGTCATCGGTCAGGGTCGAGAGCGCGACCCGGACCGCTTCGATCTCCTGGTGGATCACCGCCAGGTCGTCAGGACCGGCGCCGACCCCGGCTCGATCGACCGACTGAGCGAGGTCGGCGTGCTCGTGGCTGGTCCTGGCGTGATCGATGACGGCGTTCCGTGCCAAGCGGAACAACCAGCCCCCGAATGGGATGCCCCGCGACTCGTAGCGCGGCAGAGCTTCCAGGGCCTTGACGAAGACCAGCTGCGTCAGGTCCTCCGCGTCGCTCGAGCGGCGAACACGGCTGGCGACGAATCGATAGACAGGCAGGTGGTAGTGGTCGAACAGTCGACCGAATGCCCACGCGTCCCCCGCTCGGGCCTCTTCCACCAGCCGCTCGATCGCGGCGTCGTCCAGAGTCACAACGAATGGCTGGGCATGACGTTAGGTTCCCCACGGCATCGTGCGGCCTATCGTACCTGTCAGAAGGGGATCTGCACGCTTTGTGTTGACGGCGCGCGCCGGAAAGTGAGGACATCGAATCCAGCCGCCGTGACGCTGTCATAGCCGTCTGCGAGGCCCCAATTGGCATGCTCGGCACGGTGGGCGTCCGAGCCGACCGTCACCGCGCGGCCACCCATCTCGCGGAAGCGCGCCACGATCGCCGGGTGCGGAAAGGCCGCTTTGATCGCGTAGCGAAGTCCGCTGGTGTTGATCTCGAGGGCGGTCCCGGTCGCGACGAGAGCCTGCAGGATCGGCTCATAGAGCTCGGGCGCAGCCTCGAAGTCCGCAGGCGTCACGTGCGGGTAGAGATAGCGCTTCACCCCGTCGATATGGCCGATCGCATCGAACAGGCCCGATCGCGCGGCAGCCTCGACCTCGGCGAACGATGGCGCCACGATCTCCGCGAGCGATCGGCCTGCCACCCACGCCCCGACATTCCGGGGGTTGTACGGCGATTCGACCCGGTCATGGACCGAGCCGATCGTGAAGTCATAGTCGTGGCGGGCCAGGTGGTCGCGGATGTCACCCTCCCAGGCTCGGTCGTAGGTCAGCTCCACGCCGAAGCGGATCTCGACGCCCTGCGGTCCCCAACGGTCGGCGGCGTCACGGACGATGCGCTCGCGGTCCTCGAACGTCGTGTAGCCGAAGGCCGGCGCGCCGGGCTCGAAGTCGACGTGGTCGGTGATCGCGATCTCGGCGATGCCGTGCTCGAGCGCCAGGGCGGCATAGGTGTCGATCCGGACGGTGCTGTCCGGCGACAGGTCCGTGTGCATGTGGGCGTCGAGCGGGAGTGGCCGTCGCGTCCGGTCGCCGGACCCCGTCAATGGGGCCCTCCCAGCGATATGCCATTCGAGAGCATCAAACCGTTGGGGTGGCCGGGCGGGGCCGTCGGACCCACCTGCGCCGGGATGCTCTCGAGTGACATCAAGAGGACGGAGGGGTCCTTGACGCAGGTGCGGATCACCCGCTGATCAGGCCCAGCTCGTGGCCCACGCGGTCGAACCCAGCGAGGGCGATGTCGAGCTGCTCGCGGGCATGGGCGGCCGTGACGATCGTGCGCAGGCGCGACTTGTCGATGGCGACGGTCGGGAAGACGACGGGCTGGGCGAAGACGCCCTCCTCGAGAAGACGGTCGCTGAAGCGTCCGGCGGTGTCGGGGTCGCCCATCATCACCGGCGTGATCGGTGTCTCCGAATGCCCGGTGTCGAACCCGAGGCGGGTCAGCTCGCCCTTGAAGTAGCGGGTGTTGTCCCACAGTCGTTCCTGGAGCTCGGGCTCGTCCTGCATCACCCTGATGGCCTCGCGGCAGGCGGCGACGACGGCCGGCGGATGCGACGTCGAGAACAGGAACGGCCGGGCCCGCTGGGTGAGCAGTTCGCGAAGCGCGACGGATCCGGCCACGTAGCCGCCGAGGGCACCGACGGCCTTCGACAGGGTGCCGACCTGGATCGCCACGCGGCCGTGCAATCCGAAGTGATCGACCGAGCCTCGCCCGTTCCGTCCGAGGACGCCGCTGGCGTGGGCGTCGTCGACCATGACGGCGGCACCGAACGATTCGGCCGCCTCGACGATCCCGGGGAGTGGCGCGATGTCGCCATCCATCGAGAAGACGCCGTCGGTCACGACCAGGATCGAGCGCCACTCCCCGCCCGTCGGCGTGCCGGTCTCGCGCGCCTCGCCGAGGATCTCGCGCAGCGCTTCGACGTCGGCGTGGGGATAGATCCTGCGGGGAGCCTTGGACAGGCGCATGCCGTCGATGATCGAGGCGTGGTTGAGAGCGTCGGAGACGATCAGGTCCGTCTCGCCGGTCACGGTCGGGATGACGCCGGTGTTCGCGGTGAAGCCGGACTGGAAGGTGAGGACCGCCGGGACATCCTTGAAGGCCGCCAGCTCGGCCTCGAGAGCTTCATGCATGGCCATCGTGCCGGCGATCGTCCGCACCGCCCCACTGCCCGCTCCGAAGTCGCGAACGGCGGCGACCACGGCATCGCAGATCCGTGGGTGGTTCGTCAGGCCGAGGTAGTCGTTCGAGGACAGCGAGATGAGCCGTCGCTCGTCGACCGACACGATCGGGCCCTGCGCCGACGACATGATCCGGAGGGGTCGGTAGAGATGGCGCTCCTTGAGCGCGGCGACCTCGTCCTCGAGGAAGTGCAGCGGGTCGGGTCGGCCGGGTGGGGTCGCGCTCATGACGTCCAGTCCATGATGACCTTGCCCGAGTCGCCCTGCCGGGCCGCGGCGAAAGCCGCTTCGTGCTCACGGAAGCCGAATCGGTGGGTGATCGCCGGGGTGATATCGAGGCCGGTCTGGAGCATGACCGTCATCTTGTACCAGGTCTCGTACATCTCCCGGCCGTAGATGCCTCGCAGCGTCAGCTGGTTGAAGACGATCGTGTTGACGTCGAGGCTGATCTCCTCGGTCGGGATGCCCAGGATCGCGATGCCGCCGCCATGGGCCATCGCGCTCAGGGCGGACCGCAGCGCGCTCGGGTTGCCGGACATCTCCATGACGACGTCGAAGCCCTCGACCATGTCGAGCTCCTCGAAGGCGGACTGGAGCGTGCGCGCCGTCGGGTCGATGGTGAGGGTGGCGCCCATCTTCGTGGCGAGGTCGCGGCGGTAGGCATTCGGCTCGGACACGACCACGTGGCGTGCCCCGGCGTGGCGGGCGACGGCGGTGGCCATGAGCCCGATGGGACCGGCCCCGCTCACCAGCACATCTTCGCCCAGGACCGGAAAGGCGAGCGCCGTATGGACCGCATTGCCGAACGGGTCGAAGATCGCGGCGACCTCTTCGTCAACGCCAGGCCAGTGGTGCCACACGTTGGTCATCGGCAGCACGACGTATTCGGCGAAGGCTCCATCTCGGCCGACTCCGAGGCCGATGGTGTTCGCGCACAGGTGGCGGCGGCCCGCCAGGCAATGGCGACAGCGGCCGCACACGACATGGCCTTCGCCGCTGACCAGGTCGCCCGGCCCGAAATCCGCCACGTTGCTCCCGACTTCGGTCACCTCGCCGACGAATTCGTGGCCGACGACGAGCGGCGGATGGACGGTCTTGGCAGCCCAGGGATCCCATGCCTCGATGTGGAGGTCCGTGCCGCAGATCCCCGTCTTGTGGACGCGGATCAGGACGTCGTTGATGCCGACGGCCGGCATCGGCACCTCGCGCAGCTCGAGGCCCGGGCCCGCATCGGCCTTGACCAGGGCGAGCACGGTCAGTGCCCTCCGATCAGCTCGTCGAGTTCGTCCTGGTCGAGCCCGAGATCGTCATCGTCGTCCATGTCGGACCAGTCGATGATCGGGTTCTCGACCGAGCCGATGCCCTCGATCTCGCACACGACCCGGTCCCCGGGCGCAAGGAAGACCGGCGGCTCGCGGTAGACCCCGACGCCCGACGGCGTGCCGGTGGCGATGATGTCGCCCGGGTCGAGGGTGATCGAGCGACTGATGTACTCGATGAGCTCGGCCACGCTCCAGATCATGTCCGCGGTCGTGCCGTCCTGCATCAGAATGCGCCCGCCGTCGTTCGGGCCCGAGCCGGGGATCAGGTACGACCGCAGCCGGAGGCGTTGCGGATCCGGGATCTCGTCGGCCGTGACGAAGACCGAGCCCATCGGCAGGAACGTATCCGAGCCCTTGGCCCGGAGCCACTGCCCGTCCCCGACCTCGCCCTCGGCCAGGGCGACCGGGACGCCCTGCCAGTCGCGGGCACTGACGTCGTTCACGACCAGGTAACCCGCGACGTGATCGAGCGCGTCCTCGCGCCGGACGCGCCGGGCGGTCGTGCCGATGACGACGCCCAGTTCGACCTCGAGGTCGAGCGCGTGCGTCCCCTCGGGCTGGATGATGGGTTCCTCGTCGCCGATGATCGCGTTGGCGAACTTCGAGAAGAGGAGCGGCCTGACCGGAGCCGGACGACCGCCCTCGACGACGTGGTCGCGATAGTTGAGCCCGACGCAGATGACCTTGCCGGGAATGGTCAAGGGCGCGACCAGGTCGACGTCGTCCAGCGGGATCCCGGTGGCGCCGTCGAGGGTCGCCGCCCGTCGGCGGAAGTCGTCGAGCGACTCGGGGTCGAGATCCAGCCCCGACAGGAAGCCGTCGAACAGAGGGATGACCCGATCGCCGACGAGGACGCCCGTCCCGCCGTCCTCCTCACCGATGAATGCGACGAGGCGCATGAGTCCTCCGTGTCAGCTCGCGCTGGGTGTGACGGTCTCGGCCGGCGCGGTCGAGGCGCTGGTGCTGGGAGCGGTGCTCGGGCTCGCGACCGGTGTCGCGCTGGGTGCCGTCGACGCCCCGGCGCTCGAGCTCGGGAGCGCGCTCGGGCTGCCGCTCGGGGCGGCGCATTGCTTCTCCGGGTTGGTCCGCTCGCCCCATTGCTCGTAGAAGGCGAGGATCTGGGCATCGTCCTGGGTCTCGAGCTGGAGGACCCGACCCCAGACGATCGCCTGGAAGGGCGTCGACATCTGGTCGAAGCGGGCGATGACCGGGGCCGCCTCACCCTTCGGGATGTCGCAGACCGGGCTGTTCGGGAACGCGTCGTACAGCGCCTTGAGCTTGGCCTGGCCGTCGGGGGTCGCGCCGGTGCTGTCGCCGCGGTACAGGATGACGATGCCGCCGTGCTCGAGGTTGTGGAGCCAGCCCTGCGGCAGCACGTTGTCGGTGGGCCCGTAGACCCGAGCGGGGATCGGGCCTGCCGTCCCCGGCTTGTTGTAATGGCTGCCGGACGCCGGAGCGCAGTACGTGTATGTGACTTTGTCACCGATCGCCAGGTGCTGGCGGCCCATGTCCGGCTGGACATAGCCCAGGGCCGGCGTCGCACCGGCGGCCGGCGAGGCCGTCGGGTTCGGGGTCCAGATCGTCGAGCACGCGTACGCCGGCTGGGCGGCGGAGATGAACACGAACGCGGAGAGGAGGGCGACGCCCGCCAGCGCGGCGACGACGACGATCGCCGTCCGGTAGCGCTGCAGGAAGGTCGGCTGGGCGAGCGTCCGCTGGCGCTCGCGGCGGCCGGCGCGGCTGGACGTCGGGCGCGAGGTGCTCGGGCGGGGGGCCCCCGAGGGCGTCCCGGTCGGTCGGGGAGTGCCGGCGCTTTGCGTTGCCCCGACAGCGCCGGGTGCGGTGCTCGTCGCGCTGGTCGCGGTCGTCGCGCTCGTCGTTCCCGGCCCTGTCGGCAGCGGAGTCACGGGCGGTGGACTCGCCGGTCGCGGGGTCGACGGGTTCGTGCCGGGTCTCTGGCGCCGGCGGCTGGCTTTGCTCACGTGGTTGCCTCGGTGTCGGGTCGGTGGTCGGTCTGTGGGTATCGGGTGTCGTGCGGCGCGGACCATGACGGCGCGCGCACGGTGAGGGTACCGTCCAAGTGCTCGATCGTGCTCAGGGCTCGTTCAGGTAGGTCCGGACCTCGGGACGGAGGAGGCCACGGAACAGGGCCAGGCCGAAGGCGGCGACGAACACTGCCTCGACCAGCAGCTGGCTCAGCGCGAGGAGCGGGACGAGCGGGATCGTGAGGCTGGCCAAGCCGAGGGCGAGCGCACGGGCGGCCTGCTTGCGCTGCAGCACGAGGGTCGTCGTGAAGATCGTGTAGGCCAGCAGTGCCATCACCACCAGCCCCTCGAAGCTGACGGGCACGGAGATCGCGAGATCCACCACCGAACGCAGGCTGATCCCGATCCCGGCCAGGATCAGGAAGGCGTACACGAGGAACAGGCGGATGCCCCCGGGCATCGCTCGGATGCGGTCGATCATGGGCCACGCATCGTACCGGACACCGAGCCCGCGACCGTCTCACAACGGTCTTGACACCGACCAGCCACGCTCGCTAACGTCGCTAAACCGGTTTAGCGACAACCGGTCTGATGCTCCCGGCGACCCGATCACTCCTCCTGTTCGGGTCGCCGTCCTTTCCGGCGGGGTCGTGTGGAGCGGCCCGGGGACCTGACAGGAGAACCGATTGGGTCAACGCACCACCCGACCGCGCATCGCCGACGTAGCGCGGGAGGCTGGCGTCTCGAAGACCGCGGTGTCGTTCGCGTTCAACAGCCCGGGTCGCCTCGCGCCAGAGACCGCCGACCGGATCCGACTGGTCGCCGAGCAGCTGGGCTACACGCCCCACCCGGTCGCCCGGATGCTCAGCCAGCGCGAGACGCGGACGATCGGCATCCTGACTCCGCAGGCCCTGTCGGTCATCTTCTCGAACCCGTTCTTCGGCGAGTTCAGCGAAGGTGTCGCCGTCGCCGCAGAGGCGTCGGGCTACGCCTTGTCCTTCATCTCACCGATGCACGGCAGCCTGACCAGCGCGATGGGTCGCGCGACTGTCGACGGCGTGGTCGCCATCGGCCTCAGCGAGGGCCACCCGGAGCTCGACGGTATCCGGCGCGCTGGAGTGCCGATCGTGATGGTCGACTCGACAGCGTTGCCGAACCACGGGGCGGTCGACGTCGATGACGTCGGGGGAGCTCGATCGGCCGCGGACCACGTCATCGGACTCGGCCATCGAGACGTGCTGATCGTCGGCGTCGAGCCGGCTGCGCCGGCGACCTCCATCGACCTGCACAGCGTGACCGGCCGGCGACTTCGCGGCTATCGCCAGGCGTTCGAATCTGTCGGCGTCGATATCCCGGAGGAACGTGTCGTCGTCGGTCCGGCGAGCATCGACGGTGGCATCGCCGCGTTCGAGGCGGACTGGCGCGGTGGCCACCGACCGACCGCCGTGCTGGCCATGAGCGATGCGATGGCCATCGGGGTCATGCGGGCCGTGCGCGAGCTCGGCCTGTCCGTTCCCGCTGACATCAGCGTGGTCGGGTTCGACGACGTCGACCTCGCCCAGCACGTCGATCCTCCGCTGACGACCGTCCACCAGCCGATCCGACGGAAGGGGGAGGAGGCTGTCCGCGTGCTCCTGACCGAGGTCGCCCGGCATGACCAGGGCCGGCCCGAGCACCAGCTCCTGCCCACCCGGCTCGTCATCCGGGGCTCGACCGGCCCGGCCCGCACGGAGGCGCTGCGTGACGCCTGATGTCCCCGGCTGGGTCCGGGACGCCGTCTTCTATCAGATCTTCCCCGACCGATTCGCGTCGAGTGAGCTCGTGACCAAGCCCGGGCTGATGGAGGCGTGGGACGCTCCCCCCACAGCGCACGGGTTCAAGGGTGGCGACCTGCTCGGGGTCATGGAGCACCTCCCCTACCTCGATGACCTCGGGGTCACGGCGCTCTACCTGACGCCGATCTTCAGCTCTGCCTCGAACCA
The DNA here is from genome assembly GCA_963776385.1 of uncultured Chloroflexia bacterium. Classification (GTDB taxonomy): domain Bacteria; phylum Chloroflexota; class Limnocylindria; order Limnocylindrales; family CSP1-4; genus SPCO01. The sequence continues at coordinate 85,431 of CAVZME010000004.1, read as the reverse complement.
TCGCTATCACACCTACGACTACTTCACGGTCGATCCGCTCCTCGGCGGCAACGACGCCCTGCGCTCGCTGCTCGACGCCGCCCACGACCGGGGCATGCGTGTCGTCCTCGATGGCGTGTTCAACCACAGCGGGCGAGGGTTCTGGCCGTTCCATCACGTGCTCGAGACCGGGCTGGCCTCGCCGTACCGCGGCTGGTTCCACATCGACGAGGCGGTCCTCGCGAGCCAGGGCCGGCTCAACGCGTACCCGGAGCCGGGAGACCTCAGACCTCATGGCTACGACGCCTGGTGGAACCTGCCGGGCCTGCCGAAGCTCAACACGGACGAGCCGCAGGTTCGCGAGTACATCTTCAGCGTGGCCGAGCACTGGCTTCGCTTCGGCATCGACGGCTGGCGGCTGGATGTCCCGACCGAGATCGACGACGAGGGCTTCTGGCAGGAGTTTCGGAGGCGCTGTCGAGCGGTGGATCCCGAGGCGTACCTGGTCGGCGAGATCTGGCATCTCGCCCCGGAGTGGCTGCGCGGCGACCGGTTCGACGCCGTGATGAACTACCCGCTGGCCGAGGCGATCCTGGGCTTCGCCGGCGGCTCCGCCCTGGCCCACGACGTCATCCGTGAGCACGGCATGTACCGCAACGACCTCCGACCACTGACGGGCTCGGCCTTCGGAGAGCGGGTCATGGAGTTGTCGACCGCCTACGACCCGTCCATCGTCGCGGTCCAGCTCGACCTCCTGGGCTCGCACGACACGCCACGGATGCGGACCGTCGTCGGGGGCGACCTCGCTCGCGTCCGGATGGCGACGCTCCTGCAGGTGGCCCTGCCGGGTGCGCCGTGCATCTACTACGGCGACGAGATCGGCCTCAGCGGTGGCAACGACCCGGCCTGTCGAGCGGGCTTCCCGTGGGCCGAGGCACGCTGGGAAACCAGCCTGCGCGACTCGGTCAAAGCCCTCCTCTCCCTCCGCCACGCCGAGCCGGGCCTCCGCGACGGGCGCCTCAGCATCCTCGGGGCGTCCGAGACGGCGGTGGCCATCGAGCGCGGCGAAGGCTCGTCCCGTTTCGTCGTGGCCGCCAATGCGGGGACGGAGCCCGCGCGGCTCGACCTGTGGATCGCCGACGCTGCGACGGGAGCCGGCGGTCACCTTGCGCCGGTCGGCTTGTCCGGCTTCGGCGGCGTCGCCGAGTGCCCGATCGTGGACAGCCGAGCGAGCATGGATCTCGCCCCATTGGCCGCCGCCATCCTCCGGATCGTGTAGGCAGGTCGACATGCGGAACGGTCGATCCACGCCATTGACGCCCATCACGGTCCGGACTAGAATTCGCCGTCCCAGTTTGCAAACTCCCGCGGGACCGTCGTCCCTCCCGCGCCATCGCACACCGACCGCCCCAGTGGTCGATGGAGATACGGATGCCGAAGCAGACCCGCCGGCCGACGATCGCTGACGTTGCCGCGGCTGCGGGTGTCTCGAAGACCTCCGTGTCGTTCGCATTCAACACACCCGACCGTCTCCGACCCGAGACGTTGACCCGGATCCGACACACCGCGGCGACTCTCGGCTACCGACCGAAGCCCGCGCTGCGTACGGTCGGCCAGCGGCGTCACGGGATGATCGCGATCCTTGCCCCGCAGGCGCTCGGGACGATGTTCGCGAATCCGTACTTCGGAGAATTCGCCGCCGGCGTCATGACCGCGTCCGAGGAAGCGGGTTTCTCGGTCCAGTTCATCTCCCCGCTCCACGGGTCCCTCCAGCAGGCCACCACCGGCGGCCCGCTGGCCGGCGTGGTCGCCATCGGCCTTCGGACGGATGGACCCGAGATCGAGGACCTGGACCGCTCGGGGCTGCCTCTCATCGCGGTCGATTCGGAGCCGGCTCCGGGCATCCCGACCCTGACCGCCGACGACGAGACCGGGGCCCGCGCTGCGGCGATGCACCTCCTGGAGCTGGGCCATCGGTCGTTCCTCATCCTGAGCATGGGGCCATTCCCATCCTCGTCCGGCAACACATGGACCGTCCGAGCCCGTCGGATGGCGGGCTACAGTGGCGCCCTTGCCGACACGGGCATCGTCCTGTCGGACGCGTCCGTCGCCTACTGCCAGGCGAGCATCCAGGGCGGCGCCGAGGCCTTCGCTCTCGCGTGGCGATCGGGCCAACGACCCACCGCGGTCATCGCGATGTGCGACGCGATCGCCATCGGGGCCATCTGGGCGGCTCGCGAGCTGGGGCTCCAGGTCCCGGCCGACCTGTCGGTCGTCGGCTTCGACGATATCGAGCTTGCACGCTACACCGACCCGCCGCTCACGACCGTCAGCCAGCCGGTCGCTGGCAAGGGCCACGAAGCGGTCCGCCTGCTGCTCTCGAGTCCCGCCCGGCGGGAGGACCGAACGGACACTCGAAGACAGCTCGACACCACCCTCATCGTCCGGGGTTCGACCCGGCGCATCAGCAAACGGGCCTCGAGCCCGGACCATCCGGCCATCTGACCACTGGGGCGGCAACGAAGGGGAGTCAGGCCGTCAAGCAAGGACCAGTGGTGGCAATCGCATCGAGTAGGAGGACAACGTGATCAAACGACTGGGGATCCTGTTGGCGGCGATGGCCGTCATCATCAGCGCCTGCAGCAGTGCGGGTTCATCCGGTGCGCCGAGCGCGGCCGCGCCGTCGGGTGCCGCTTCGTCCGCCGAGGCACCGTCCGGTGCCGCTCCGTCCGCCGGGGCAGCGACCCTCGTCATCTGGGCCGACGACAAGCGCGCCGCGGCCATCAAGCCGCTCGCCGCGAAGTGGGCGACCGACAACGGCGTCAACGTCCAGGTCGAAGCCGTTGCGCAGAACCTGACCACCGCCTTCAAGACAGCGAGCCAGGCCGGCAACCCGCCGGACATCGTCGTCTGGGCCCATGACGTCATCGGTGACTTCATCCAGAACGGCGCCATCGATCCGATCACGATGCCGGACACCTCGATGTTCGACCCGCTCGCTGTCAAGGCGATGACCTTCGGCGGCAAGCTGTACGGCATCCCGTACTCCGTCGAGAACATCGCGCTCATCCGCAACACCGACCTCGCACCGGATTGTCCGGCGACGATGGAGGACCTGGTGGCCACCGGCCAGCAGCTCGTCAAAGACAAGAAGGCCACCCAAATCATGGCCCTCCAGGTCGGCCAGAAGGGCGATGCCTACCACATCTACCCGCTGTTCGTGTCCGGTGGCGGGTCGTACTTCGGCCTGACCGGCACCGGCGACCCGGATCCGAAGAACGTGACCGTGGACTCGGCCGGCTCGATCGCCGCCGGGCAGAAGCTGTATGACCTCGGCGAGAAGGGTGTCGGCGCCCTCAAGCGCTCCATCGACGACAAGACCGCGATCCCGCTGTTCACCGGCGGCAAGACCCCGTTCCTCGTCTCCGGCCCGTGGGCGATCGCCGACATCAAGAAGGCCGGGGTCAAGTACGACATCTGCGCGATCCCCGCATACAAGGACGGAACGACCGCATCGCCGTTCATCGGCGTCAACGGCTTCTACCTCGCCAGCAAGGGCAAGAACGCGGCGCTTGCCACGGAGTTCCTCACCTCGGTCGTCCCGACCGTGGACTTCCAGACCGGCCTGTACAAGGCGGAACCACGGCGGCCCGCCGTCACCGCCGCTGTGGACGCCGTCAAGGCTGACGATCCGGACATCCCCAAGTTCGCGCTTGCGGGCAAGGACGGGACCATCCTGCCGGCCATCCCGGCGATGGGCCAGGTCTGGACCCCGTTCGGCATCGCCGAGGCGGCGATCGTGGGCGGGGCTGACCCAGCGACCGCGCTGAAGGGGGCCGCCACGGCCATCCGAGCGGGCATCAAGTAGTCGCAGCGCCGGACCCGGGCCGCACCGCGGCCCGGGTCCGGCGAGCACCCGATGCGGCAGTCCCAGCGTCGGGCACGTTCCGTTGTCTATGGAGGAGGCAGCCGGTGACGACCATCTCGAACCCTGTGCCAAAGCGAGCCTGGGGGTTGTCGGGGGACAGCACACGCGGGCTGGTCGGCAAGATCGTCCTTCTCGGTCTCGTGGCCGGTCTCGCGGCCGCGATGGCCGTGCCGCTCGTCAGCGGCCAACAATGGCTGTTCCTGGGCGTCCTCATCCTGACGACGGTCGCCATCTTCGTCGTCTACCTGCAGCCCTGGCACATCCCGATCAAGTACCTCCTGCCGGGCACGATCTTCCTCATTGCCTTCCAGGTCATCCCGGTCGTCGCCACGTTCGCGACCTCGTTCACGAACTTCGGTGACGGGCATCGCGGGTCCAAGGAGGACGCCGCCCTCGCCATCGAGACAGCGTCGGTCGCCCAGGTCGCGGGGTCCGCCGAGTACGTCCTCACGATCGCGACCGAAGGCGATCCGACCAGCGGCGACGTCGTCTTCCTGCTGTATGACCCGACGACCAAGACGGTCCAGCAGGGCACGGCCGAGGGCCTGACGCCGGTCACGGACGCGACCGTGGGTCCGTCCGGCAAGGTGACCGCGGCGCCCGGGCTGACGATCCTCAATATCGCCGAGGCCGCCTCCAGACCGGACGACATCAAGAACATGGTCGTGCCCACGACGGACGGGGCGATCAAGGCGTCGGGCCTGTCCAAGGCCTTCGAGGGGAAGCCGACCGTCGACTACCAGGCGTCGTGCGACTGCGTCACCGATTCGACGACCGGGATCGTCTACACCGCCGACAACGCTCGCGGGCTCTTCGTCAGTCCGACCGGCGACGCGCTGGCGCAGGGGTGGCTGGTCGGAGTCGGCCTCGACAACTTCGTCAGGACCTTCACCGACACGACGGTCTCCGGCCCGATCCTCGGGATCATGGGCTGGAACTTCGCCTTCGCGATCATCTCGGTGCTCATCACCTTCGGGGCGGGCCTGCTCGTGGCCGTCACCCTGAACTCGCCGCGCCTCAGGGGGCTGCGGTTCTACCGGGTGCTGATCATCCTGCCCTATGCCATGCCGTCGTTCGCGATGCTGCTGGTCTGGCGCGACATGTTCAATGCCGACTTCGGGCTGATCAACACGGTCACCGGACTCAAGATCAACTGGTACGGCGACGTGTGGACCGCACGGTTCGCCATCCTGATGATCCAGTTCTGGCTGGGCTACCCGTACATGTTCCTGGTCTGCCTGGGCGCGCTCCAGTCGATCCCGCAGGACATGACGGAGGCCGCCGCGGTGGACGGCGCGAGACCGTACCAGGCCTTCAGGGCGGTGGTCTTCCCGCTGCTCCTGGTCGCCGTGGCGCCGCTGCTCATCGCCTCGTTCGCGTTCAACTTCAACAACTTCAACGTCATCCAGCTGACAACGGGAGGTGCGCCGTTCCCGCCGGATAACCCGAAGGCGGGCGGGACGGACATCCTCGTCAGCTACGTCTACCGACTGGCCTTCGCGGAAGGCGGCGCCCAATACGGGTTCGCCGCAGCGGTGTCGGTCCTCATCTTCGTGATCGTGGCCGGTGTCTCGATCATCGGGTTCAGGCGGACCGCCGCCCTCGAGGAGGTCAACCGATGAGTGGTCAGAGCTGGTTCTTCGCCGTCGGCTGGCGCCACATCGTCGCCATCGGGGCGGTCATCTTCGCGCTGATCCCGATCCTGTTCACCGCCTCGGCGGCGTTCAATCCGCTCGGGACGCTGAGTTCGACCGCGCTCATCCCGAAGGACTTCGGGCTCGAGAACTTCCAGAACCTGTTCTCGAGGACCGACTTCGTACGCTGGTTCTTCAATTCGATCCTCATCGCCGGGCTCGGGACGGCCATCTCGCTGACGATGGCCACCTGCGCCGCGTACGCGTTCTCGCGGTTCCGGTTCACCGGCCGGCGGCCCGGCCTGCTGTTCCTGCTCATCGTCCAGATGTTCCCCGCATTCCTCGCGATCGTCGTCCTGTACCTGATGTTCACGAGGATCACCGACCTGTACCCGATCATCGGGTTCAACACCCCCTGGAGCCTGATCCTCATCTACCTCGGCGGGGCGCTCGGCGTGAACACGTGGCTGATCAAGGGCTTCTTCGACACCGTTCCAAAGGAGCTCGACGAGTCGGCCAAGGTCGACGGGGCGTCGCACATCACGACGTTCCGGACGATCATCCTGCCGCTGGTGACGCCGATCCTCGTCGTCGTCGGGCTGCTCGGGTTCATCGGCGCGATCAACGAGTTCCTGATCGCGAGCGTGTTCCTGACCCAGAGCGACACCAAGACCCTCGCGGTCGGCCTGTACGGCCTCGTGGCAGGCGAGCGGAACGCCAACTTCGGCATCTTCGCCGCGGGCACCCTGCTCACGGCCGTCCCGACCGTCGTCTTCTTCTACTCCGCCCAGAAGTACATCGTCGGCGGCCTGACCTCGGGCGCAGTCAAGGGTTGAACTCCGTCCACCACGATGGCTCCGGCCGGTACGTCGTGCCGGTCGGAGACCCTCGCTCGGATCGGCTCCGGATCGGTGACGAGGTCCGGCTCCGGGTGCGGGCCGGGTTCGACGCCCGGATCGACCGGATCTACCTGCGCACGACCCCGGACGGCGAGCAGTCGTTCACGGAGCTGCTCGAGGTCGTCCCGGGGGCAGCCTGCCGCTGGTGGGAGACGACGATCCGCCTGTCGATGCCGACGACCGGCTACCGGTTCCTCGTCGTCAGCCCGGACGGCCACTGGTGGCTCAACGGCTCGGGTGCGCACCGGGCCGCGCCCACCGACGGCGACGATTTCCGGCTCGTCGCCGGGTTCGATCCGCCGGCCTGGCTGACGGATCGCGTCTTCTACCAGATCTTCCCCGACCGCTTCGCCGACGGCGACCCCGCCAACGACATCCCTGACGGTGCCTGGACCTATCGGGGGATCACCGCTCGCCACCGCGTCTGGGACGAGTCACCAGCGACGGGACCAGAGGCGATGGTCGAGTTCTTCGGCGGCGACCTGGCGGGGATCGAGAGCCGGCTCGACCACCTGACCGACCTCGGCGTCAATGCCATCTACCTCAATCCGGTGTTCGAGGCACGCTCGAACCATGGCTACGACACCATCGACTACGACCGGATCGCGGGCCATTTCGGCGGAGACGCCGCTCTCGCCTCGCTCCGCCGGGCGACCCGGGCGCGGGACATCGCGCTGATCCTCGATGTGGCCCCGAACCACACCGGCGCCGAGCACCCCTGGTTCACCGAAGCCCAGGCGGATGCGGCGGCCCCGACGAGCGACTTCTTCATCTTCCGGGAGCGGCCGGACGATTACGTCTCATGGCTGGGCGTCGGCTCGCTGCCCAAGCTCGACTACCGCTCGGCGGACCTGCGCGAGGCGATGTACGCCGGATCGGACGCCGTCCTGCGCCGCTGGCTCCGGCCGCCGTTCTCGGCCGACGGCTGGCGGATCGACGTCGCCAACATGCTCGGCCGGCTCGGGCCCGACCAGTTGGGTCCCGAGGTCGCCCGCGGCATCAGGGCAGCGGTCAAGGCCGAGAACCCGGATGCCTACCTCGTCGGCGAGCACTCATTCGACGGCACCGACCAGCTCGCAGGCGATGAATGGGACGGGGTCATGAACTACGCGGGGTTCACCTGGCCGGTCGTCGGCTGGCTCCACGGCCAGGTCTTCGAGTCTCATGGCGTCGGGGTCATCCTGCGGGCCGGACGGACGTCGACGGCCGACCTCGTCGAGTCGCTCGAGGCGTTTCGCGCGGCCGTGCCCTGGGCGATCGCACGCTGCCAGTACAACCTCCTCGACAGCCACGATACCGCTCGTATCCGGACATCGGTCGGTGGCGACCCGGGCAGGGTGCGAGCGGCGTTCGGGATGCTCCTCGCGTACGTCGGCGTGCCGTCGGTGCTGTACGGCGACGAGGTCGGTCTCGAGGGGACCGAGGGCCTCAGCACGCGCCGGACCATGCCGTGGGACCGGTCGGCGTGGGATCTGGATCAGCTGGCTTTCCTTCGGACGCTCATCCACTACCGGGTCGGGTCGCGCGCCCTCGCGGTGGGTGGCTTCCAGGTGCTCGAGGCCGGGGACGACAGCCTTGCCTTCGTCCGCGACACGGACAAGGAGCAGGTCATCGTCGTGGTCGTTCGGGGACCCGCGCCGCGACCGGCCGATGCGCTGCCGGTGGCCCATGGCGCGGTCGCCGATGGGACGACCTTCGTGGAACTGTTCAGCGGCGCTCAGGCGACGGCGTCGTCGGGGCACCTGCCCATCGGGCTCACGCCGCCAGGCGTCGCCATCTGGACAGCCACGGACCTTGGCTGACAGGGTGGCTGGTGGACGACCAAGAGTAGAATGATGGCGGTTGCTGCGAGGTCTCGCGATGTCGATCGGCATGATCCTGATGATCATCGTCACCACGAGCCTCGCCGCCGTGGCGCAATGGGTGCGCGACCTGCTGCGACCGGCGGGGACGCTCGGCTTGACGATCTTCCGACCCTATCGCGGCGACGCGTGGCCGCAGGGCGTCCAGGAAGACTATGACGTCCACTTCGACTGGAGCCCCAGGAAGCCGACGCCCCCGCCGATGCAGCCGACGTGGTCGGACATCGTGGTCGCTCCGGACGACAGCATGGGGCCGTTCACGGACACGGCCGATGACATCGAGATCGAGGAGCTCTACGGCGAGACGGCCGCGGCCGAGCACGTCCAGGGTGAGGTCCACACCACGCTGCACTGACGGCCAGTCCGTAGCCGCCGCTCGGGTATCTCGATGACCCCGTCGACGCCGATCGACACACCGGCCTGGGCTCGCGACGCGGTCTTCTACCAGATCTTCCCCGACCGCTTCGCTCGGAGCGGCCGGGTCCACGCTCCGGGTCCGCTCGAAGCCTGGGACGCCCCGCCGACGAACGATGGGCTCAAGGGCGGCGACCTCTTTGGGGTCATCGACCATCTCGACCACCTGGTGGAACTCGGCGTCAACGCGATCTACCTCAACCCGATCTTCGCCTCGGCCTCGAATCACCGCTACCACACCGACGACTACTTCCGGGTCGATCCACTGCTCGGCGGCGATGAGGCGTTCCGGGCCCTCCTCGATGCCACCCACGCACTCGGCATCCGGCTCATCGTGGATGGCGTGTTCAACCACTGCGGCCGCGGCTTCTGGCCCGAGTGCATGCTCGTCGTCCTCAACAACGGCGAGGGCGCCGCCGAAGTCGACCTGTCGCTGCCCGGTCCCGTCTCGCGCGCGACACGCCTCCCGCTGCCCGCCGACCGTCCGCCGACGGCCGTCACCGTGGCTGGCGGCAGGGCGACCCTGTCCGTTCCGGCACGCTCGGGCGACGTGTTCCATCTCGGCTGACGGCCGGCCCCGCGTTTTCGGGCATACTCCGCGGTCTGTGGCTGACCTACCGATCGACCTGGAGGACGGGCTCACCGAGCGTCTGGCCCGTGCCCTCGATGTCGAGGCAAAGATCCCGCGAGCACTCGAGGAGCTCGGACCGGTGGTGGGACGTGAAGTGCTCCTGCTCGATGGCGCCGACGGGATCCGTGCCCGCCAACTCGCGGAGCTCGGTGCGCGGGTCTCGTTCGCGGCTGCGAGCGGGCCGGCGTGCATCGACGCGCCCGACGACTCGGCCGATGTCCTGATCAGCCTGTGGACCCGGTTCCGGGGGTTGGACCCTGGCGAGTCCGCGGCGGCGGCTCGCGTCCTTCGACCCGGTGGCCGGCTGCTGGTCGTCCTCGACTACGGGCGCGACGACGTGTCGAGGCTCCGGGGCGACCTGTCAGAGTACGGACTGCTGAGTCGGCGCGATGGGCCGTACCTGCGCGGCGGCTTCCGCGTCCGGGTCGTCCATTGCTTCTGGACATTCGATTCGCAGGAGGAGACGACCACGTTCCTCGATGACGCCTTCGGTGCCGTGGGGCGCGACCTGGCGGTCGGGTTGAAGCGTCCACGGCTGTCGTACAACGTGGCCGTCTATCACCGCGGGTTCGGGGCCGCGTCGTGACCACGACGCGCAGCACCAAGCGGCGGCAGCGCCGACGCATCACGCCCGGCATCGCCTTGCTGGCGATCGCGCTGATCGGCGCGCTGGCCTTCACGGTGTACGTGGTCACCATCCGCGATGCGTCCCAGATCCCGTTGCTCGCCGCGGGCGGAGCCGTCCTGGGGATCGTGTTCCTCGCCCTGGCCGCCTACATGCTGCGCTCGACCTGGAAGGCCGGCGTGGCGGCACGGAATGGACGCGCGGTCGTGCTCGGCTGCGGGGGCGGCATCGCGGCCATCATCGGGATGCTCTGCCTGGCCGGGGCGATCATCAGCTTCCTGCTGGCGCGCTCCGGCTAGGGCGCGGTCGCGGCCTCGCGCAGGCCCTCTGGTAGACTCGCCGCGCGCCCTGCCCCCATCGTCTAGAGGCCTAGGACGCCACCCTTTCAAGGTGGAGATCAGGGGTTCGAATCCCCTTGGGGGTACCACTCGGCCGGCCGGCCCGATGCCCTCCGCCGGAGCGCTGCCCTGCTACCATCGCCGCGATGGAGATCATGGGCATCCAGATCCGGACGATCGTCCGTGACAACGTGGCCGTCCGCTGTGACGGCTGTCACGACGTCATCGAAGGGACTCCCTGGCGCGTCAACCTGCTCGACATCGTGGCCGCCGAGTCGCCGGTCGCCTGGACGGACCGCCCGACGATCAACCCCGGACCATTCCAGTTCCACAGCGATCCGACCTGTGTCCGACGCTGGATGGCCGACAAGGGCTACCTCTTCTGCCGCCGGGGCGAGGTCCGCGAGATCATGCGTCCGATCGGCATCCCGGGCGACGTGACCGCGCTGGGGCCTGTGCGACGGGATCCATCGCGACGACCACGAGTTCGTCCCCGCCTGACCGTGGCCGGCCGTACTTCGCGGACGCTTCCTGCCCGTTTGACATCGGCCTCTCGCGGCGCCTATCCTCCGCCCGCCTGAGCGAAATCAGCGATACCCAGATTCACCCAGAAATACCCGCGGAATCCATCACCATGTCGACGGGTCGGACCCTGGAGCGTATCCCCCCACGCTCTCCCGACCCGTCGGCACCCTAGTCCCGAGGCCACCGTGTCCGACGCCGCATCGGCCGCTCCCGCCCCCGTCCGGTGGTTGTCGCTGGGACCGGCCAGCCGGCTGGTCGGCGTCGACCCCGACACCCTTCGCCGGTGGGCCGACGACGGGCTGATCGAGGCGTACGTCACGCCCGGTGGCCACCGCCGTTTCGACCAGCGGGCGATCGAAACCCTCGTCGCTGGTCGCCGTCCGGGTCACCGCCCGCTCGCGAGCATGGGCGCGAGCCCGGAGCGGATGGCCGACGCCTACCGGCGGACCTACACCGCGGACACCGCCGCGCACCGGGTGCCCGCCGGCGACACCGATCGAGCGCGAACGCTACCGACGCGATGGGCGGCGCCTGGTCGAGGCGCTCGTCGCCCACCTCGATGCCGAGGCGACCGACGCCGGCGCCCGAGCGCTCGCTGAAGCCGATGCGACCGACCTGGTCGACGACCTCGCCCGACGGCTTGCGGCGGCCGGCATGAGCCTGACCGAGGCGGTCGGGCTGTTCGTCGCGGCGCGGCGACCGTTCCTCGACGAGCTGACCGGGCTCGGCCGGCGGCGTGCGCTCGATGCCGCGCGCCTCGCTGCGCTGTACGAGAGCGCATCGGGCTTGCTCGACCGACTGCTCCTGCGACTCATCGCCACCTTCCAATCGGCCGCGGAGCGGACGGGCGATCGTGAACCTCTCGGTCGTCCTGCCCGCCCTGACCTCGATCCTGGCGCTCGTCTTCGCCCTGGCGCTGTTCGACCAGTGGCGAGAACGACGCGGCGGGTTCCAGCTGATCTGGACGCTCGGCATGGTCTTCTACGGCATCGGTGCCGGATGCGAGGCGATCGCGGCCGCGTCGGGCTGGAACGAGACGCTGTACCGGACCTGGTACCTGACCGGCGCGGTCTGGACGGCCGGCTGGCTCGGGCTCGGGACCGCGTACCTGCTCGGCCGGACGCGCTTCGGCTACAGCTTCGCGCTGTGCCTGTTCCTGGCCGGCCTGTTCACCTTCCTGGTCCGCAACAAGCCCGAGTACGCCGGCGCCGGGCGCCCTGCCGCTGCTCTACTTCATCGCAGCCGGCCTGCTGGCGCTGGCGGTGGCGGTCGAGACCTACTTCGCCAACGATCGATGGCCGATCCTGGCGGCCGTGGCGGTGGTCGGGGCCACGCTTCTCAGCATCGTCCTGATGGCCACGACCACCCTGGCGGCGCCCGGCTACGCCCTCGATCCAGCCACCGGCTGCGCCCGTGGCGACGCTCTTCCCGCCGTCGCTCCGGCTGCTGACCCCGTTCATGAACATCACCGGGGCATTCGCGCTTGATCCTCGGCGCGATCTTCTCGACGTACGTGTTCATGCCCAAGCGGCGCGTCCTCGCCTACTCGCTCGATCCGAACCAGCCGGGCGACGAGTTCCTGTTCAACCTGCTCATCGCGCCTGTCGCGATCACGGTCAATCTGGTCGCGTCGCTGCCGGGTGCGGTCCGTGCGCTGTTCGAGGGGAAGCTCCACAGCCGGGTCCCGGCCACGATCCTCATCGCGATCGGCGCATTCGTGGCGACGCTCGGCGACACGCTCAACCGGTTCGGGATGACCGAGTGGTTCCAGCTCGGCAAGTTCCTGGGCGTCCTGTTCCTGTTCGCCGGGTTCCTCGTCTCGATCGAGGTCTTCCGTCAGGTCCGGGTGCCGTTCACGTCGATCAAGCTCGGCCGGGTGCGCCATGAGCCGGCCGGAGCCGAGGCGCTGGCGGAGCTGTCCGAGGCGGCCGTCGAGCGGGCTGCGGCGGAGCACGCCGCCGGCTGAGCGACATCGCGGACACGTCGAGGCGACGCTGCGATCCCGCACGCCCGGCCTCGCCCGGGTCGGCCCGGGAGCCGGGGCCGAGCAGGCCGCGTCGGACCTACCATGGCGCCGATGCCTGCTCCCGTCGCCCAGACCGCGATCCGATCCGCCCCCGCGACCGCGATCGCCGTGCGTCCACCCCTGGCCGGCTTCGCGATCGTCCTCGTCGCCGCATCGCTGTTCGGGACACTCGGGCCACTCTCGCGCTTCGCCTACGACGCCGGGATGCAGCCGACCCCGTTCGTCGCGTGGCGCGGCCTGATCGGCTTCACCGCCGCGGCGGTCTTCGTGGCCTGGCGGATCTCGCGCGGCACGGAGCATCTGACACGGCTGGGTGACCTCGACACCTCGGCGCGTGTCAGCCTGGCGGTGGCGGCCCTGTCCGGCTTCCTGCTCAATCTGTCGATGTTCGTCGCGTTCGACCTCATCACGGTCGCGCTGGCGCTGCTCGGCTTCTACACCTACCCGGTCATCGTGGCGGTCGTGAACGTGGCGCTCGGTCGCGAGACGATGGATCGGCCACGGATCGTCGCGCTCGTGCTGGCCGTGCTCGGGATGGTCGCGGTCGTCGCCTCACAGGTCGATCCATCGTCGGGAGTGCGCATCGATGCCGTCGGGCTCGGGTTGGCGCTCGCGGCGGCCGGCTTCCAGGCGCTGTTCGTCATCATCAGTCGAAGCGGTTATCACCAGGTGCCGTCGTCGCAGGCGATGAGCGTGGTCCTGGCCACGACCGTCGTGTGCAGCGTCGCCCTCTCGCTGGCGCTGGGGACCGGCGACGGCCTGACCTACCCGCTCCGCGATCCATCGGTCCTGCCGCTTCTCCTGTTCACCGGGCTCTTCGCAGCGGCCATCCCGTCGATCCTGTTCCTGAGCGGCATCCGCCTGATCGGCGGGACGCGGGCGGGGATCCTGATGCTGTTCGAGCCGGTCGTCGGAGTCGCGCTGGCGGCGGTGCTGCTGGACGAGCATCTGGCCCCGATCCAGGTCCTCGGCGGGATCGCGATCCTGGCCGCCGCGCTCATCCTCCAGCGCTCGGCCGAACCGGGCGGGCGGACCGTGGCCGCGCCCGCCATCGAAGCCGACGAGGCCGCTTCATGAGCGGGCCGACGCCGGCCCGGATCCGCGTCCTCATCGTCGATGACCACGCGATGGTCCGCCGCGGGATGCGGGATTTCCTCGACCTGCACGACGACCTCGAGGTGGTCGGCGAGGCGTCGGACGGGCTGGAGGCGCTCGAGGTGGCGGACGCGCTCCTGCCCGACGTGGTCGTCATGGATCTCCTGATGCCCCGGATGGACGGCATCGTCGCAACTGCCGAATTGAAGGCGCGCCACCCCGCGATCGAGGTCGTCGTCATCACCAGCTTCATCGAGGAGGACCGGATCACGGCCGCGATCGAAGCCGGTGCCAGTGGCTTCCTGCTCAAGGACGCCGAGGCCGACGACCTGGCCGGGGCGATCCGGTCGGCCCGGGCCGGCGACGTCTACCTCGACCCGGCGGTCGCGGGGATCGTGGCGCGACGGATGCGGACGGGCGGCGAGGCGAGCGCCGGCGATCGCGGTGCCGACTCGGCCGGTGGGTCCCTGACCGCACGCGAACGTGACGTGCTCGCCTGTGTCGCCCGGGGTCTCTCCAACCAGGCGATCGCCGAGGAGCTGGGCATGGCCGAGCGGACGGCGCGGACCCACGTCTCGAACATCCTGGCCAAGCTCGGGCTGACCAGCCGGACACAGGCGGCGCTCTTCGCGGTCGAGCACCACCTCGACCGGGCGCCGTGAGCACGATCGCCGCCGGACCAGCCGGGGCGCCGGCCATCGTGTTCATCCACGGCACGCGTCTGACGGGCGCGATGTGGACCCCTCAGCTCGCCGGGCTGGCGGACACGTTCCGGACGATCGCCGTGGACCTCCCTGCGCACGGCGCGCGGGCAGACGAGTCATTCACCCTGGACGGAGCGGTCGACGCTGTCGCGGCGACGATCCGGGCCGAGGCGGGCGGGCGGGCCGTGGTGGTCGGCCTGTCGCTGGGCGGGTATGTCGGGATGGCGCTGGCGGCCCGCTCGCCGGAGCTCGTGCGAGGGCTCGTGTTGTCCGGTGCGACCGCGGAGCCGACGGGTCTCCGGATGCTGCCGTACCTGGCCCTGGCGGAGGTCATGGCCGAGGTGGATGCCGCGCGCCTGGACCGGGCGAACGCCTGGTTCTTCCGACGGCGCTTCCCGCCGGAGTTCGCCGAACCCATCGTCGCCGGCGGGTTCTGGTCGCGTGGCGGGGCCGCCGCGCTCCGGTCGGTGGCGGGCGAACGCTTCGTGCCGCGCCTGGCCGCGTATCCCGGGCCGTCGTTGATCGTCAACGGCGAGTTCGACCTGCCGTTCCGGCTGTTCGCACCGGCATTCGCGGCCGCGGCGCAGGACGCGCGGCGCGTTCGGCTGGCGGGCGCGAGCCACCTGGCCAATCTGGACCGGCCCGCTGCGTTCAATGCCGCGGTGCGGCGGTTCGCGGGGTCCCTGCACGCCTGAGGGGCCGGCGCGATCACCCGCGATGGATCGCGTCGAGGGTGATCCGTCGGGCGTGGATCCGGATGATCACGCGCGTCTCGAGCGCTGCCTGTTCGATCGGACGGACGTACCCGTAGAAGGCCGGGTGGAGCGTGTACCGTCTCGCGAGCGCGTCGAGATGGTCGAGCGCCCCATCCAGGATCAGCTCGGCGTCGCCGCGGATCTGGATGAACCGGCCCGTGTCGTCGGGATCCACCACGAGCAGGCTGAGGCGCGGGTCGGCACGGAGGTTCCGGGTCTTTCGGCGCTCGAGGGTCGTGTTGACCGTCGCACACTCGCCGTCGTGATCGACCCAGACCAGGCTCGACTGCGGCTGGCCGTCGGGCTCGAGCGTCGTCAGCACCCCGCAGATCGGGCGCGTCAGGAGGTCGAGGTGGGAAGCCGGGATCGGCAGCGTCGTGGCGACGGCGACCGCGCTCATAGCGCGACTACCCGCATTGGCCGGATCCGGCACAGGACGGGGACCTCGGTCTCGGCGAAGCGCGCGGGGATGCAGTCGCCGAAGTAGTGGATCGGTCGTCCCGCATAGCGCGATGCGAGGTCGTCCAGGTGTCGCGCCGCGCCGTCCTCGGTCATCTCGACGACGACGCCCCTGACTTCCAGTGACCTGAGTGGCCGTCTCGGGTCGTAGCAGAGCAGCGTGACCCGTGGGTCGCGGCGCATGTTCCGCTCCTTCTGGAAGCCGCGCATCGTGTTCACGCGAATGTCACGACCATCGAAATCGCACCAGACGACCGACGTCTGCGGGCCACCGGACGGCAGGAGCGTGGTCAGCGCAGCGACGGGCGGTGCATCCACCAGATCACGGTGCGTGGCGGGGATCAGGCTGCTCATCGTGCACGGTATGGACCTTCCCGGTCGCGGTGCCAAGTGCCGGATCTCCCGATCCGTGCCACCCGACGAGCCGACGGATCCGCGGGTCGGCCGCGCTCGACCGCCTGGCCACATCGGCGTGGAACCGGCCGTCCAGGGCACCGCGGCTATACTGGCCCGACCGCCCAAGCCCCGAGTTCCTGAGGTTCGATGCGCGTTCGCAAGGCCGTCTTCCCCGCGGCAGGCTGGGGGACACGTTTCCTCCCCGCCACCAAGGCACAGCCCAAGGAGATGCTGCCGCTGGTCGACAAGCCGATCATCCAGTACGCGGTCGAGGAGGCCGTGGCTGCCGGGATCGAGCAGGTCATCATCGTCACCTCCAGTCAGAAACGGGCGATCGAGGACCACTTCGACCTCTCCTACGAGCTCGAGCACCTGCTCGAGGAGAAGGGCGATATCGAGATGCTCCGCCAGGTCCGCGCGATCAGCGACCTTGCCCAGGTCGCCTATGTCCGGCAGAAGGAGCAGCTCGGCCTGGGCCATGCGGTCCTGATGGCCAAGGACCTGATCGGACACGAGCCGTTCGCGGTCATCCTTCCGGACGACGTGGTCGTGGCCGATCGACCGTGCATCGGCCAGCTCATCCACGCCTACCACCAGACCCACTCCTCGGTCGTGGCGGTCATGGAGGTCCCGCCGGAGGAGACCAGCCGTTACGGCGTGATCGCCTCGGAACCGTCGGACGACCCGCTCGACCACGGCCGGCTGCACCGGATCACGAAGCTCGTCGAGAAGCCCGCCCCGGGCGAGGCTCCGTCCAACCTCGCGGTCATCGGCCGCTATGTCCTCACCCCCAAGATCTTCGACAAGCTCGAGCAGACCCAGGGTGGTGCCGACGGCGAGATCCAGTTGACCGACGCGATCGCTGCGCTGATGGAAGAGCAGCAGGTCTTCGGCTATGAGTTCGAGGGCACCCGCTACGACGCCGGGACGACGATGGGCTGGCTTCGGGCGTCGGTCGAGATCGCTCTCGGGCGACCCGACCTGGGCACGGAATTCCGGGCATACCTGAAGACGCTGCACCTCTGACGGCGGCGCCCGTGCGGTACCATGCCGCGCAGCGCACAACCCGGCCGCGCGACGGCCAACAACGCGAGGGGACGACTTGGCGGAGATCGGGCAGGTGCTGGGCGGTCGCTACCGCCTGATCGAACTCCTCGGGAGCGGCGGGATGGCGACCATCTACCGCGCCACGGACACCGGTCTCGGCCGCGACGTCGCCCTCAAGCTCCTCCGGCCCGAATACCTGCGCGACCCCGACTTCTCGTCGCGCTTCCGCCAGGAGGCCCAGTCAGCCGCGTCGCTGAGCCACCCGAACGTGGTGACCGTCTACGACTACGGCGAGGACCCGAGCGGCCCGTACATCGTCATGGAACTCATCGACGGCGAGGACCTCGCGACGATCCTGCGCCGGAGCGGGACGCTGCCGCCACGCCAGGTCGCCCGGGTCGGCACGGCCGTCGGGCGGGCGCTCGCGGCGGCCCATGCCCGGGGCCTGGTCCATCGCGACATCAAGCCCGGCAACGTGCTCATCGGCAAGGACGGCCAGGTCAAGGTCGTCGACTTCGGGATCGCCCGGGCCATCTCCGAGGCGCAGGTGACCCTGCCCGGGACGACCCTCGGCTCGGTCCACTACTTCAGCCCGGAGCAGGCGCGTGGCGAGCCCGCGACAGCCGCGTCGGATATCTACAGCCTCGGCATCGTCCTGTACGAGATGCTCGTCGGCTCGCGGCCGTGGGAGGGCGACAGTGCCGCCTCGGTCGCGCTGGCGCGCCTGTCCGGCCCCATCCCGGACCCGATGGTCGTCCGTCCGTCGGTCCCGCCGGATCTCGCGGCGATCGTCCGGCGCGCGCTCGCGCTCGACCCCAAGGACCGCTGGCCGTCTGCCGCGGTCATGGCCGATGCGCTCGAGGCCACGCTCACACCCGGCGGCGGAGCGGCTGCGACCGGAGCGGCGGCGGGGACGGCGGGTGCGACCGCGACCGGGGCGGCGCTGGGTG
This sequence comes from uncultured Chloroflexia bacterium, assembly GCA_963776385.1. Taxonomy (GTDB): domain Bacteria; phylum Chloroflexota; class Limnocylindria; order Limnocylindrales; family CSP1-4; genus SPCO01. The sequence continues at coordinate 67,164 of CAVZME010000004.1, read as the reverse complement.
CCGCGGCGGTCGCCGGCACTCCAGGGACCTCGGGTGCCGCATCGACCGATGACACAGGCATCAGCCCGGCAGGAGCGGCGGCGGCGGGTGCGGTCGATCGGTGCGACCGTGGCGTCCGGCACGGCCCGACCCAACCAGGGCGGCATCCCGTATGCGCCCGACGCCTATGTGAGCACGAGCACAGGCGCCGGGAGCGACATCGCCCACGCCGCCTCCCCCACCCCCGACCGTTCCGCCCGCGTCACCGCCCGAGGACGAACCGACCAGCCCGATGGTCTGGATCGCCGGCATCGTCGCGGTCGCCCTCCTCGCCCTCGTCGCCTTCTTCGTCTTCCAGCTCGCATCCGGCGGCAACGCGCCCCCGCCCGAGCAGGTCACGGTCCCGAACCTCGTGGGCCTCAATTCGACCGCCGCCAGTTCGCAGGCACAGGCGCTCGGTCTCACTCTCACGCCGACCGGCGTCGCCTCGTCCGACCAGCCCGAAGGCACGGTCCTGAGCCAGGATCCCGTCGCCGGCACGAAGGTCGATGCGGGCACGGCCGTCAAGGTGACCGTCGCGACCGGCCCCGGCACGGTGCCCGTCCCGGACCTGAAGCTCAAGGATGACTCCGGCGCGCTCCAGGCCATCTCGGACGCGGGCCTGCGCGTCGGCGTCCGGACCGAGGACTACGATCCGATCGTGCCGGCCGGTCAGGTCGCCCGCCAGAGCCCGTCGGCCGGGATCGTCGTCGCCAAGGGCACCGCGGTCGACTACACGATCTCGAAGGGGCCCGAGCCGACGCCGAGCCCCACGCCCACGCCCACCCCGACCCCGACCCCGACGCCGACTCCCACGCCGACGCCCACGCCGACGCCCACTCCCACTCCCACGCCGGTCCCGCCGACGCCGACGCCGGTCCCACCGACCGCGACGCCCCCGGCGAGCGCCCCGCCGCCCTGATCCCTAGCGGCGGTCCCCGCTCGGGCGCTGCCGCCGGATCTCGACAGCCGCGTAGTCCAGCGGCCCGCTCAGCTTGACCGTGGGCTTGCGAACCCGGACGGTGACCTCCTCGATCGCGAAGTCGGTCAGGAGTTCGTGGCTGATCGCCTCGGCCAGCGCCTCGAGGAGCCGGTATGAGGTGGATTCGACGATCTGCCGGACGGCGTCATAGACCTTGCCGTAGTCGACCGATCGTTCGAGGTCGTCATCGACGCCGGCGGGCTGCAGATTGATGGCAAGCTCGACGTCGACCTCGAACGGCTGCTCCGTCAGCTGTTCGTAGTCGTAATAGCCGTGGCGACCCTGGAACTGCATGTTCGCCAGGATGATCCGGTCGCTCAGGGGTTTCCTCCTTCGTTCGGTGGCGATGCCCATGTCCCGCGAACGACAGCGTCCGTCATGCGCGCCGCTCGGACATTGGCCTGGACGTCGTGGACCCTGACAAGGTCGATACCTGCCGCGACGCCGAGGGCGGTCGTCGCCAGGGTCGCCTCGAGCCGTTGGTCGGCCGGCAGATCCAGGACGCGCCCGAGCGTCGACTTGCGGCTCGTCCCGAGGAGGATCGGACGGCCGAGCAGGCGCAGCGCACCCAGCTCGCGCAGCAGCTCGAGGTTGTGGTCGGCCGTCTTGCCGAACCCGAACCCGGGATCGACGATCAGGTCGGCCCACGGGACGCCGAGGCCCGCTGCCCGATCGAGCGCGCGCTGGAGATCGGCGATGAGCTCGGGCATGAACGTCCGATAGCGCGGCTCGGCGCGGTTGTGCATGACGACGAGCGCGACACCGTGGTCGGCGGCCAGGCGAGCGAGCGCGTCGTCGTCCCCGACGCCCCAGACGTCGTTGAGAAGGTCGGCGCCGGCGGCCAGGGCGGCCTCCGCGATCGCAGGCTTGGTCGTGTCGACGCTGATCGGCGTGTCCGGGAGCGCAGCTCGGACGGCGGCGATGACCGGCACGACCCGGGCACGTTCTTCGTCCGTGGTCACCGGCGCATGGCCGGGCCGGGTGGACTCGCCACCGATGTCGAGGATGTCCGCCCCCTCGGCGACCATCCGGCGGGCCTGGTCCACGGCGGCCTCGACCGGGTCATGGTCGGTCGCGCCTTCGGCCAACAGCCCGTCGCCGGAGAACGAGTCCGGGGTGATGTTGAGGATGCCCATCACGAACGTCCGCTCGCCCCAGCGGAATGTGGCTGGGCCGATGCGCGTGCGTCCGAGACTGTCCGCGCCGGGATCGGTCATGGGCCAAGGGTAACGACTCGGGCGATCACGACCCCTGCCCACCTGTCCTGGAAGCGCACCTGCCACGGTGATGCCACTCTGGAGCATCGAGATCGCGACGCGGACCGCCCGCGGGCTCGACCTGATGCTCTCGAGTGGCGTCAACGGTGATGGGGGTCATTGCGAAGGGGTCGTCTCGCCGGGCTCAGGATCGCGAAGATCCGGCTCGTCGACCAGGGACGCGCGGGCGGCCCCGACGAGGTACAGCGACCCGGCGACCAGGATGGTGCCTGCGGGCTCGCCCACGAGCGCTGTCGCGACCGCCACGGTCGGGTCGGGCTGGACGATGACGACGCGGGGCACCCCGGTCGCTCGCCAGACGTCGGCGAGAGCCGCGGCGGGGAGCGCTCGCGGCACATCCAGGCTGGTGCAGATGACCGTCGCGCCGGCCATCGCCGTGGCGGCCGCGAGGGCGCGGACGACGCCCGCCACGTCCTTGTCGGCCATCGATGCGGTGACGAGCGTGATCGGACCCGGCTCGATGAACGGCCGGAGGTCGTCGAGAGCGGTCGCCAGCGCGGCCGCGCCGGCCGGGTTGTGGGCACCGTCGAGCAGGATGTCGCGGTCCGACGCGCGCAGCAATTCAAGCCGGCCCGGCCAGACGGCGCTGGCGTACCCACGGCGGCGAGCATCGTCGGGGACGGTCGCGATCCCGGCAGCCTCGAGCGCGTCGAGCGTGGCGTCGGCGATGGCCGTGTTGGCGGCCTGATGCCGCCCGCGGAGAGAGACCCGGGTGCGGCCGAGCCGCGGCAGGTCGATCTCGATACCGTCGCGGTCCTGGGCCAGGAACGCGACCGGCCCAACTTCGGTGAGCGGCACGGCCAGTCGCCGCGCGCGTCGCCGGATGACCGCCAGGCCGTCACCGCGCGCGCCGGTCACGGCCAGATCCCCTCGCTCGATGATGGCGGCCTTCTCCCGAGCGATCTTCGTGACCGTGTCCCCGAGACGGTCCATGTGATCGAGATCCACGTTCGTGACGACGGCGACACCGCCGTCCCAGGCATGCGTGGCGTCCAGCCGGCCGCCCAGGCCGACCTCGACGAGCGCGACGTCCGGTCGGACCTCCGCGAACCGGGCAAAGACGATCGCCGTCAGGAGCTCGAATTCGGTCGGCTCGCCATGGCGTCGCGCCACGCGGGCGGCGATGGGCAGGACCCGCCCGACGAGCCGGGCGAAGTCGTCGGCGGCGATCGGCCGTCCGTCGACCTGGATGCGCTCGCGGTAGGTCACGAGGTGTGGCTTCGGCGTGGATCCGACACTGTAGCCGGCGGCTCGCAGCGCCGACTCGGCGATGGCCAGGACGCTGCCCTTGCCATTGGTCCCGGCGATGAGCGCGCCGCGGACCGTCCGTTCCGGATGGTCGAGCTCGCGGAGCAGCGCCCGCGTCCGCCCGAGGCCCAGGCGGATGCCGAAGCGCCCGCGCTCCGACAAGGCCCGGAGCGCCTCCTCGTACGTCACTCGCGAGTCAGTTCGTCCTCGTAGAAGACGCACTGGTTGAAGCGCGGCGTGAGACAGACGTCGTTCACGTACCCCTGCTCCATGTGGACGCCGCCGCGGAGCTGGCAGCGCGACGTGTTCGTGTCCTGCCGGATGAGTGCCTTGAGCAGATGCGGCGCCTGGATCGGGATCGCGCCGCGACTGCCGGTCATGTAGAAATGCGGGCAGACGTTGCGGCGAAGGTTGGGCAGACCGAAACCGGGGCGCATCGGCGGCATCGACGCCGTGCCCGGGGCACCACCGGCCTGACCCTGACCGACCGCCTGTGAGGTCGATACCCGGGCGATCGGGCCGACCCCGAATTCCGGACGTCCGGTCGAACCGGACGACGCGCGCCGGCCACCTCGCGGATCGCGAGACTGCACTCATTCCCTCAGGTTCGGGGCGAGCGCGACGGGGGTCGTCACGCGCGCGACCGCGCCAGAGTACAACGCACCGCACCTTCGCTGCGGTGCGCCACGACGTTGGCGCGGCCGGGCCAGGCACGAATCGGAAGCTGCCGTGCGACAATCGCCAGCGATGACGACTCGGCGCGACCAACGGCAGAACCATGTCCGGCCCCGCCCTCCGTCCAGCGGCCGGCCCGCCCCGGTCAAGGTCAAGGCCCGTTCGCCCGGTCCGACGCGGATCACGAGTCACCGCGCGGTGCCGCGTCAGAGCGGTCTGTCGATCTACGCGCGCATCGCCCTGGCGTTCGCCGTCGTCTTCCTGGGAGCGCTCGTCCTGTACGCCGGCATCGGCGGGGCTGGCATGCTCGCACGCGGCGTCAGCTCGACGCTCGGCGGTTTCGTCTCGGACGTCACCTCGACGCCGTCGCCGAAGGCCACCACCGCGGTGGTCTCCGATTCGCCATCGCTGGCACAGCCCGCCGAGCCCTACACGTCACTCGGGACCGTGGACCTCGTGGTCACCGTGCCAAATGGTCTGGCGGGCTCGACCGACCACCGGATCAAGGTCTACCTGACGCTGCCGGACCAGCCGCCGACCGCCATCACCGAGGTCGAGATCGCCGAGAGCGCCAAGACGGTGATCCCGGTCGAGCTGACGAAGGGGATCAACGATTTCACCGTATCGATCGTCGGGCCGGGCGGTGAGTCGGATCCGTCGGCGGTCGTCCGCTACGTCTTCGATGCCACGCCGCCGAAGATCACCATCACCTCGCCGAAGAACAACGGCGTCGTGAACGGCAAGGCGGTCAACATCAAGGGCAAGACGCAGGCGCGGACGACCCTGGTCGCGCACAACGAGGCGAACGGGTCGTCCATCGTCGGGACGGCAGGGGCGGACGGGACCTTCGCACTCAGCCTCGCCCTCGCGACCGGGACCAACAAGATCACCATCACCGGGACCGATCCGGCAGGCAACGAGGCCGAGGCGACGCTCACCGTCCGCCGCGGGTCGGGCAAGCTGACGGCGTCACTGAGCTCGTCGACCTATCGCATCAAGCGCTCGGCGCTGCCCGAATCAGTGACCCTCTCGACGACCGTGGCCGACCCGGATGGAAAGCCGCTCGCCGGCGCGGACGTCACCTTCACGCTCAGCATGCCCGGCATCCCGACGGTGACGGTCGACGGCACGACCAACAAGAGCGGCAAGGCGTCGTTCAAGACGACGATCCCCAAGGGGGCCGATGTCGGCCAGGGAAGTGCCACCGTGCTGGTCACGACATCCGACTACGGCTCGACCGAGGACTTCACGGTCATCACCATCACGAAGTAGGCAAGACAGGCGCGGCATTCGCAGCTACCATCCGCGCATGCCGATGTGGCGATGTCCGCACTGCGAGACACCCCAGGCCGAGACGGCCAGGTGCTGGGTCTGCCACCGCTCCAGCACCGCCTGTGCGTCCTGCCGGCATTTCCGACGGTCCGTGGCAGCACAGGTCGGCTTCTGCGGGCTCGACCGCGAGCGGCGACCGCTCCGAGGCGACGAGATCCGCGCCTGCTGGGAGTCCCGGGCAGAGGTGCCTGAGACGCCGGCCGCCGGGATCCCCCGTAGTGCACCGACGCCCGCGACCTTCATCGAGGACCGAACACCCGTTCGCCGCCTCGAGTTCGTGGAGGTGGGTTCCGGCGCGGGACGCCCGTCTCGGAAGCGGGCCGAGGCGTCCGTCGCCGTCGCCGAGCCCGCGAGCGAAGACCAGCTCGTGGACTCGGCCCAGCCCGGTCCACCCGAAAGCCGCTGGAGTCTCTGGGGCGACCTCGACGGCTGAGGCCCGCCCAGCAGACAGCAGATCTACAGGCCGGCCGGCCGCGTCCCGAGCGTCACCTGGAGCGACACGTGAGCCCCGTCGCGCAGGACATCCACCGTCACGGTTGCGCCGGGCGAGAACTGGGCGAGCGTCGCGTCGAGCGGGTGCTCCTCATCGATGACCTTGCCGTCGACGCTGACGATGATATCGCCGTCCTTCACGCCCCCGAGGTCGGCCGGTTTGCCGGACTCGACGCCGCTGACCGGGTCGCCATTGGCATCGAAGCCGCCGACGAGTGCCCCGACGGTGACCGGCAGCTTCCGGGTCTCGGCGATCTGCCGGGTGATCGAGACGAAATGGATGCCCAAGTACGGGCGGCTGAGCGCCTGGCCGGCGACCGCCTGGGCCATGATGGGCCGAGCGATATCGATCGGGATGGCGAAGCCGATGCCGTTGCTGTTCTGGGCGATGGCGGTATTGATCCCGACCACGTTCCCGCCGGCGTCGAGGAGCGGCCCGCCGGAGTTGCCGGGATTGATCGCTGCATCGGTCTGGATGAGGTTGGTCAGTGATTCGTTGTTGTTGGTCGTGATCGCGCGACCCTTGGCGGAGACGATGCCGCTGGTGACCGAGTTCGAGTAGGTGCCAAGCGGGCTCCCGATCGCGATGACCAGCTGGCCGACCTTGAGCGCATCGGACTCGCCGATCGCGGCCGACGGCAGACCGGTCTCATCGACCTTGACGATCGCGAGGTCGGTCAACGTGTCGATGCCGTAGACCGAGCCCGTCAGCTTGCGGCCGTCCTTGAGCTCGACGTCGAACTTCTCACCGCCTTCGACCACGTGGTGATTGGTCAGGATCCAGCCGTTGCTGTCGAAGATGACGCCCGACCCGACACCCGTATCCGGGATCACGCCGAGGTCGCCGGCGTTGGTCGAGCCGGTGACCGTGATGCGCACGACGGCCGGGCTGACTTTCGCGGCGACGGCGATCGTCGCCGACGACTCATCGATGGCCACCGGCTGCACCGTTCCGACATTCGTCGCCTGCGGTGCGCTCGCCGATGTGGGTGCCGACCGATCCAACGCCCCGACAGCGCCGAGAGCGAGGACGGTCCCGGCCGAGGCGAGGACCGCTGACAGGAGGGCCGCCGCGAAGATCGACCCCGATCGGCGGCCGGTGCTGGCCGGTGCCACGACCGCGACGGTCGGTGGCGCGACGGGCGCCGGCTCGTACCAGCGTTCCGGGGTGACGGGCGGCGTCTCGCCCCACGACCGTGCCCAGTCGGCACGTGGTTCGGGGCTGGGCGTGAAGGTGGCTGCCTGCGGTGCCTCGTCGGGCTCGACGCGGGCGGCTGATGGCCAGGCTGGAATCTCGGCAGCAGGGGCGACGACCGGCTCGACCGGTTCGGCAGACGCCGACGGTGTCGCGTGTCGCTGCGTCAGGTCGCCGGGATCGACCGGTTGGCCCGGCGCGCCGAGAGGGGTGGCGGGATCGCGGGGTTCGTCGTGCATGGTGCTGGCGGGTCCCTCGTGGGGTTCGGCCGGTGAGCGACCGTTCGAATGATGAAGACCTAGGGTGCGGCCTGCGGGTTGACCTGCGACCCCTCGGACGGTGAAGTTTCCTGCACGTTCGCGATTTGCGCTTCCGGCGACCCGGGCGACTCACCGGGCGCCGGTGAGATGACTGGTCGAGCAGACCCGCCGAGCGCGTCCGACGAACCCGCCCGTGCCTCGGCCGCGGATGCCACCGCGGCACTCCGTGCGGCGGGCGTCCCCTCGACCAGGCGCGGATCGTGCGGTAGCGTCACGATGAAGCGCGTTCCCTGCCCGACGCGACTCTCGACCTCGATCGCGCCGCCGTGCATGTCCACGATCGACCGCACGATCGCCAGGCCGAGTCCGCTGCCGCTGCCGCGCGCCTCGTTCGCTCGCGAGCCGCGATAGAAGCGCTCGAAGATGTGGGGCATCTCGGCCGGTTCGATGCCGACGCCGGTGTCCGTCACCTCGATCCGAGCGCCGTCCGGCATCGCCGCGACGTCCACAGCCACCGAACCGCCGCGCGGCGTGAACTTGATGGCGTTGGCCACGAGGTTGGCGACGACCTGGCCGATGCGCGGTGGGTCGTGACGGATGCGGATCGGCGAGCCGGGAAGGTGGAGGGTCATCATCACGCCGCGACGGTCGGCCGCCGATCGGTTCTGCTCGACCGCCGATTCGACCGCGGCCCGGAGGTCGTCCGGTCGCAGGTCGAGCAGGACCAGGCCCGAATCGAGCTTTGAGAGTTCGAGGAGGTTCTGGGCCAGCCAGTCCAGGCGCTCGATCTGCTGTCCGCTCGACTCCAGGAATTCGTTGCGGGCGTCGGGGTCGTCGGCGGCGCCCTCGGTCAGCAGCTCGTTGAACGTGCGCAGGGCCGCAAGCGGCGTCCGCAACTCGTGCGAGACGTCGGCCAGGAAGTCACGACTCCGGTCGCGGTCACGCCGGATGATCTCGACGCTCTCCTGGAGACGGTCGGCCATCGCGTTGAACTGGACGGCGAGCTCGGCGAGCTCGGACGAGCCGGCGCGGACCTCGTCGGGCGGGACGCGGCGGGTGAGGTCGCCCTCGGCCAGCCCGCGGGAGGCCTCGGTCAGGCGCCGCAACGGGGTGGTGAAGCGCCGCGCCATCGCCGCCGAGACCAGCACGCTCAGGCCAAGTGCGAACAGGGCGATGGCGGCGAGGAGGCTCGACACGTTGGCCAGCGCGGTCGCCCGGAACGTGTATGGGTTTGCAAGGGCGACCTTGATGGCGTATGGCGCGAAGACGGGGTCGCCGCCGGAAAAGGGCTGGTCGACCGAGACGGTCCGCTCCTGAGTCTGCCCGGCTTTCGGCTTGGCCGTGAACGGGAACGCCAGCGGCGCGCCCTTCGCGGCATGGAAGATCTTGCCCTCGCCTTGTGGGTCCCACCAGCCGAACGTGACCGTGACGTCTGCCTGGGCGAGCTTGTCGGCGATGATCTGTTGCTCGTCGAGCAGGCTGGCCACGACGCGGGTATCGACGGTGCCATCGGCGAGCACCACTGGCCCGTCCCCGACCGCGTCGAAAGCGCGCGCCTGGACGTAGTCGCTGACGGTCTGGGCACGTTGATCGAGGTCGGCCTTCTGCTGCGTGGTGAAGTAGTCATCGAGTCGGTTGATGACCAGCACGGTCACGAGCAACAGGGTCAGCGCGACGACGAACAGGAACGCGCCGGTCAGTCGACCCTGGAAGGTCCGCGGGAGGAGCCGGCGCAATCGACCGGGCAGGCGAACGCGTCGCTCGGGGGGTCGATCAGCGCTCGGCGAAGGCGTAGCCGACACCTCGCACCGTCAGGACGAACGTCGGCGTCGCCGGGTCGTCCTCGATCTTGTCCCGGAGATGGCTGACATGGACGTTGATGGTCTTCTCGTCCTGGTCGAGCGCCTCGTAGTCGCGCAGCAGCTCGAGCAGCTCGGATCGGGTGTAGACCCGGCCTGGGCGCGAAGCAAGGTGGCGAAGGATCTCGAATTCGGTCGGGGTGAGGCTCACCCGGCGGTCGCCACGCTGGACGCGCCGGCGCTCGAGGTCGATGAGCAGGTCGCCATGGCGGATGACCCGGCCCCCTTGCGCATCCGAGAGATCGCCGTAGGAGCGGCGCAGGAGCGCCTTGATCCGGCTCATCAGCTCGCGCAGCCCGAACGGCTTGGTCAGGTAGTCGTCGGCCCCCAGCTCGAGGCCGATGACCTTGTCGACCTCGTCATCGCGCGCCGTCAGGACGAGCACCGGCATCTTGGCCCCGGCCGCGCGGAGGCGACGGAGGACCTCGAACCCGTCCATCCCGGGCAGGCGGACATCGAGCACGACGAGGTCTGGCGCCTGCTTGGTCGCGACGTCAAGGCCCTCTTCGCCGGACCGAGCGACCGCGACCTCGTATCCCTCCTGCTGGAGGGCGTACTGGATCCCACGAGCGACGGCGTGTTCGTCTTCGACGATGAGGATGGTGGCTGCCACGTCGGGATGCTACACCGGCGGCGGTCAAATGCCCGTCTCGCCCTGTTCGCGGGCGCGTTCACGAGGCGTGGTACCCTAGCCGACGCTACCCGGGCGCCTCGCCACACCGGCCCCGCCGGCGAGCCGCAGCCCGAACCATCAGACTCCGCAACCTTGAGGTTCCAACGACATGGCCACCGCCCGAGCGACGCTTGCCGCTGAACATCGCGACCTGACCGGCAAGAAGGTCGCCCGCCTTCGCCACGCCGGCCGCCTGCCTGCCGTGGTCTATGGCCACGGCATCGACTCTGACAGCGTGTCGATCGACGCCCACGATTTCGAGCAGCTCCGCCGCCGTACCGGGCCGAACGCCCTGGTGGACCTGTCGATCGACGGCGACAAGGCCCGGCCCGTCCTCGTCTCGGCGGTCCAGGTCCATCCGGTCAACCGGCGGACGCTCCATGTCGACCTGTTCCTGGTCCGCATGACCGAGGAGCTGACCGTGGACGTGCCGCTCGTCGCGGTCGGTGAATCGCCCGCCGTTGCGAACAACGGCGGCACGCTCCTCCACCCGAGCGAGTCGGTGCGCGTCCGGGCGTTGCCGGATCACCTGCCGTCGTCGATCGAGTACTCGATCGATGGGCTGGTCGACTTCGACACCACCATCAAGGTCTCGGACCTCATCATCCCGAGCGACGTCACGCTGGTGACCGACGGCGACGAGATCATCGCCAAGGTCCAGGCGCCGCGCGTCGAGGAGGAGCCGACGGTCGTCGGTGTCGCCGAGGCCGAGGCTGCCGAGGCCGAGGCTGCCGCAGAGGGCGGCGAATCGAGCGAGACCTCCGACAGCGGAGACTCGTCCGACAGCTGATCCGGGCCCTCGTCGCTGATGGCGCTCGTCGAGCGAAGCGCGTCGCCCGGCGGCGCCGGCGAAGGCGGCCCCGAGCACCGGAGCGAGCGCACCTGACGGTGCGTGAGCGAGGAGCGACAGGCGCCAACGCGCGCCCGCGCCGCCAGGCGCCGCGCCGACGTGGGTGCCCTAGCCCGGAGCGGCGGCCGATGGCGAAGACGATCGGGGCGGGCATCCGCAGATCGCTCGGGTCGAGCGCGTCCAGACGCTGCGGAGGGTCGCGAGCGCACGGTCCCGCTCGGCCGAATCGAGGCCGTCGAACAGCGTCGGATCGTCGAATTCGGTCAGGAAACCGATGTACCCGTCGGGTCGAACTCGATCGCGAGCGTGCCCGCCTCGCCGTCCACCGCGCGAAAGCCGGCTCGTCGGAGCTCGCCGACGAGCGCCTTGACCGAGGCCGGGTCGCCCGGGTCCGCCATGGCCTCGTCGGGCGCCTCATCGTCGTCGTCCGGAGGCGGGTCGATGCCGAACTCGTCGAGAAGCTCGTCGACGATCTCGTCCGGACGCCAGATCGTCGTGTCGCGCAGCCAGGTGACGATCGCCAGGGGTGCCCCGGAGCGGAGCGTGCGGCGGATCTCGCGCAGGGCCCGATGGCGGTTCGGGACGAGCTGGAGCACGAACGACGTCACCGCCGCGTCGAACGTCTCGTCCGGGAAGGGCAGGTCGTCCGCGGAGGCGACCGTCACCGTGAAGCGATCCCTCGCTGCCGAGCCGAGGCGCCGATCCCGTTCCACCTCGGCCGCGGCGGCCATCTCGGTCGAGGCGTCGATGGCGTCCACGCGGACCTCGGGCCAGCGTTCCACGGCGCCCAGCCCGAGCGTGCCGGTCCCGGTTCCGACGTCGAGGATCCGGACGGGGCCCGCCGGGAGCTGCGGGCCGAGCCTGTCGAGCAGGTCCATCGCGGCGGGGACGAGGAATGGCGCCCACCAGCGCGCATAGCCCTCGGCGATCCGATCGTAGCGGTCCGCCTGGTCGGTCATGGACGCATGGTGCCACGGCGCCGAGGCCGGAACGGGTTCGGGCTGTTCGGACCCCCGAAATGCGACCTCGGACCGCTGACGTCGCCTGAACGAGGCCCCACCCTGAGACCGTGGGCGCCGTCCATCCACGGCGTCGAGTCGAAAGGACACGGACCGACCATGCAGAAGTTGTTGCTCGCCTATGACGGCACCGAGCATTCGCGGCGGGCGCTCGAACTGACCGCACGGATGGCTCACAAGTTCGGCGCCGACGTCACCGTCGTGAGCGTCGTCCCGACCCGGTCCGGACGCAGCCCGGTGGATCCCTGGGACGATTCCACGGTCCACACCCAGGAACTCCTCGAGGCTGGCCGACTCCTCCGCGAAGACGGCATCGAGCCGCACCTGGTCGAGACGTATGGCATCGTGCCGGAGACCCTCGAGAAGATGGCCGAGGAAGGTGGCTTCGACGCGATCGTCGTCGGGTCCCGCGGCCTTTCGATGTTCGAGAGGGCGCTCCAGGGGAGTGTCTCCGAGCACGTGGCGGCCAATGCCGGCACGACGGTGATCATCGCCCGCTGACGGCGCCCGCCCTGCTGAGGCCCTCCGCGATCCAAGGCGCGGAGGGCCTCAGCTGCCGCCCGTGTCCCGCAACACGACGGACGCGCACGCCGCCTTTGGCCTGTCGACCCGAGCCTGCCCGCGCCGGCCCACTGGAGGACGGGGCCTTATCCATCGATCGCCGACTCGGGCCGCTTGCCAGCGCGGGAGGCGCTCGGACAACTCCCGCGACCGTCCCGGTGGTTCCGTGCCTGTCGGTCCCCACTGAGGGTCCGAGCCAGACGTTCGCGGGTCGGATGGGCCAGTCGGCCTCGTTTCTGGTGCCTGGCAGGCAGGACCTGGCCCCGAAAGGCCGCGCCTCGACCGCCCGTGCTCCGTTCGACACCCACGTGGGGACTCACAGACCCCAGCCCGCCAGATGGAGTCCGCGGTAAGGTTCGCGCATGGCACTGCCCTTCGACCCGCCCCTCGAACCGATGCTCGCCAAGGCCGCCGACGCGATCCCGAGCGATGAGGGCTGGCTCTTCGAGCCCAAGTGGGACGGCTTCCGGGCGCTGGTCTTCCGCGACGGCGACGAGGTCTACACGCAGTCGCGTGACCTGAAGCCACTCGACCGCTATTTCCCGGAGCTCGCGGACCCTCTCCGGGGAGCCCTGCCCGAACGCTGCATCCTCGACGGCGAGGTGGTCATCGCCCGGGACGGCGCGCTCGACTTCGAGGCGCTCCTGCTGCGCATCCATCCGGCCGCCTCGCGGGTGAAGATGCTCGCGACGGAATCGCCGGCCAGCTTCGTCGCGTGGGACATCCTCGCGCTCGGTGACGACGACCTGCGGGCGACGCCTCAGGGCGAGCGTCGCGCCCGCCTCGAAGCCGTCCTCGGCGATGCCGAGCCGCCGATCCATCTCACCCCGGCCACGCACGATCGGGCGACCGCCCAGGAGTGGTTCCAGCGGTTCGAGGGCGCCGGTCTCGACGGCGTCGTCGCGAAACGGCTCGATGCGCCGTACCAGCCAGGCAAGCGGGCGATGCTCAAGATCAAGCATCAACGGACCGCCGACTGCGTGGTCGCGGGGTTCCGATGGCACAAGAACGGGCCCGGTACCCACATCGGGTCACTGCTGCTCGGCCTGTTCGACGACGACGGGAAGCTCAATCACGCCGGGATCACCTCGTCGTTCACGTGGGACCGCCGCGCGGCACTCGCCGATGAGCTCGCCCCGCTCCGCGAGGGCGCGCTCGAGAACCACCCGTGGCGCGAATGGGCGGACTGGGCGAGCTCCGGCGACGCCGACGCATCCGGCCAGCGGCTGCCCGGCGCCACCTCGCGCTGGAACCGTGGCAAGGACCTCTCGTGGGAGCCGCTCCGCCCGGAACGCGTCGCCGAGGTGGCCTACGATCACCTCCAGGGGAGCCGGTTCCGCCACGCGACCACCTTCAAGCGCTGGCGGCCGGACAAGCCACCGGAGGCCTGTCGCTATGACCAGCTCGAGGAGACCGCGCCATTCCTGCTGGCCCATATCTTCGGCGGCGATGCGTGAGCGGCGGAGGGCGTTGAGATGACCCTGCGCCTTGGCCTCGTCGGGGGCGGCTGGATCAGCCGACTCCACCTCGAGGCGCTCAAACGGCTGGACCGGACCGAGCTGATCGGCGTTGTCGCCGGCTCGCGGGCGACCGCAGACGCGGTGACCGGGCAGTGGGGCGGCACGAGTTACGACGATCTGGACCGGATGCTCGAGGACGGCGGGCCCGACGTCGTCTACGTCGCCGTCCCGCCGCACCAGGCCGTGGCCATCGGGGAGCGGCTCGTCGCGCATCGCATCCCGTTCCTCACCGAGAAGCCGCTCGCCGCGGGTGACGGCGAGGGGCCTGCCCGCCTGGCCGCCGCGATCGAGCAGAGCCGGCTCGTCGTCGCGGTCGGCTACCACTTGCGCGCGCTCGACTTCATGGCCGAGGTCCGGGCGCGACTGGCCGAGCGGCCGGCCCAGCTCGTCGTCGCTCGCTGGCTGGATTCGACGCCGTCTGCCGACCTGGTGGGGACGGACCGACGAGGGCGGCGGCCAGGTCATCGAACAGGCGACCCACCTGTACGACCTCGCCCGGTATCTCGTCGGCGAGGCGACGGTCGTCGGCGCCGCCTCGACCCGTGACCCGCTCGCGTCGCCCCTGTCCGTGGACGTCGCCGACAGCAGCGCGGCGGTCTTGCGCTTCGCGTCGGGTGCGGTGGGGTCGTTCGCGAACACGCACCGGATCTCGACGGCCGTCATCGAGGTCGAGATCGTCTCGGACGGGCTGCTCACGAAGCTCTCGAAGCATCCGGATCGCGGCCAGGGCGACTGGCACGCCAGCTTCGACGACGGGACCGTCATCCGCGCCATCACATCCGAGTGCGATCCGTACGAGAAACAGGCCGCGGCCTTCCTCGACGCGGTCGAGTGGGCCGACCCGGATGGCGTCCTGTCGAGCTACGAGGATGCGCTCCGGACCGATCGCCTGACGCGGGCCGTCGTGGCCGCCACCGGCCAGCCCGGCTGATCGCCAGGGCATCACCCGGTCGGCCGGCAGCGGCCCGGAGGCCATCAGCGCGGCGATAGCCTCGGCCCGCCGCTGGGGGCTCCGGGCCGCTCACGACTCGGAGGACGTCGCCTTCGGCTCCTTCGACTTCGGGGCAGGACGTCTCGCTCGCGAGCCCGCGGTCGCCGCCTTCCACGCCTCGATATCCTGCCCGGCCCACGGGTCGAAGTCGGATTCGAGCGGTTCCTGGCTCGGGCGGTCCGCCTCCGGGACGTGGATGAGGTTGACCCGGACGCGGTACCAGACGGCGGACCGACCGCGCATCCCGTCGACCAGGATGTCCGGTGCCTCCAGGAACGGGACGACCTCGGGATGGCGCGCCTTCCAGCGTTCCAGCCCCTCGAGCGCCTGCTCCTTGAACTCGGCCCGCGAGATCTCGACCACCGGGATCGACGTCTTGCGGCGACCGGTCGGCGTCGGCCTGGAGCCGACCCACTCGGTCGGGAGACCCGCGTTCGGGTCGCCGGCGGCCACGGCGGCGGCCCGCTCGGCGGCGACGTCCGGTGGCGGACCGCCGGCCTCCCCGCGGCCGGGCTCGTACTCGGACTTCGGGCGTCGCGCCTTCGACGGCTGGACACGTGGCGGCTCACCGGCCTGCTTCGCATAGTTCGGCGGCCACGGGGCGTCGCCCAGACCCTGGGCCTCGTCGCGGGCGCTGAGCTCCAGGAGCGCCTCCAGCGACCCGACCGCTTCATCGATGCCGGCCCCCGGGTCGCCGATCGCCGCGTACCGAGCCGGCACGGTGTCGATGGTGAACGCCTCCGCCTCGACGGTCGGGACCTCGTCCCAGGTCAGCGGCGTCGAGACGCGCGCGTCGGGCAGCGGCCGGACCGAGTAGGCGCTCGCCACGGTCCGGTCCTTGGCGTTCTGGTTGTAGTCGAGGAAGACGCCGTGGCGCTCCTCCTTCCACCACTTGGAGGTGGCCAGATCGGGCACGCGCCGCTCGACGTCACGGGCGAGCGCGAGGGCCGCGCGACGCACCTCCGGGAACGTCCAGCGCGGCTCGACCCGGACGTTGATGTGGATGCCTCGTGAGCCGGACGTCTTGGGCCAGCCGACGAGCCCGACCGCCTCGAGCGACTCGCGGGCCGCCAGGGCCACCAACCGGATGTGGTCCCAGGGCACACCCGGGACGGGATCCAGGTCGACCCGCAGCTCGTCGGGATGATCGAGGTCATCGGCCCGGACCGGATGCGGGTTGAGGTCGATGCAGCCGAGGTTGTTGACCCAGGCGAGCCCGGCGGCGTCGTCGATCACGACCTCGTCGGCCGTCCGCCCGGACGGGAAGGTCAGGGTCGCCGTCCGGATGAACTCGGGGATGTTCTCGGGTGCCCGCTTCTGGAAGAACGGCTGCCCGGCGGCGCCGTCGACGAACCGCTTCAAGGCCATCGGCCGGCCACCGGCGCCGCGCAGCGCCCCGTCGGCGACGGCCTGGTAGTACCGGACGAGGTCGAGTTTCGTGTGTCCGGTCTCCGGGAAGTAGACCTTGCGCGGGTTGGTGACCGTGACCTCGTGCCCGTTGATCCGGAGGATCTCCTTCTCCGTCGGCATGGCGACACGATACCCTCTCGACACCGTCGAACGACCGGTCGATGATGCCGGGGCACCACGATCGTGCCCGATCGCCAGGGACGCGCATGCTCAACCAACCGAAACCACCGGCATCGGCAGCCAAGGACCGTGCCTTCCTCGAGGGGGTCATGCCCGGGCTCGGCCCGGTCTTCCAGGCCGGACTCACCGCACTGACACCACTCCTGGCGGCGGAGATGGCCCGGCGCGAGGCGGAATCCACCGGGATCGCGGAGCCGGAGCTGCCGACGTCGGGCGGCCGATTCCTCGATACGCCTGTCGATTCGGCCGCGGTCCGTTCGTCGTAAGGTAGATGGCCGCGCAGACGGCCCATCGCGATCGGAGGCAGACATGCAGTACGCATTGCTCATCTACACGCCGGAACCGACCGAGGAGGTCCCGCAGGAGGCCATCGCGGCGGAGATGGCGGAGTACAACGCCTTCACCGATCACGTTCGAGCCCGTGGTGCCATGAAGGGCGGCGAAGCGCTCGATTCGGTCGCCACCGCCACGACCGTCCGGGTCATCGATGGACGGACCATCGCGACCGACGGGCCGTTCGCCGAGACGAAGGAGACGCTGGGCGGGTTCTACCTCGTCGAGGCGGCCGATCTCGACGAGGCGATCGCCTATGCCGCGATGATCCCGGGCGCCAGGAACGGCTGCATCGAGATCCGACCCGTCTGGGACTACATGTCGGCCGGCGGCGCGGAAGAACCGGTCGCGGCATCGGCCGGGAACTGACGCTCCCCGCGACCTCGCCGTCTCGTCGTCCTTGACCGGACCGGACGCCGCCCACGACATCGTCGACCGCGTATTCCGCGAGGAGCAGGGTCGTGCGGTCGCGACGCTGATCCGTGTCACCGGCGACTTCGATCTCGCCGAGGAGGCCGTCCAGGACGCGTTCATCAGCGCCCTGGAGACGTGGCCGCAGCGCGGCGTGCCGGCCAATCCGGGGGCCTGGATCACGACCACGGCGCGGAACAGGGCCATCGACCGCCTGCGCCGGCGCAAGCGACTCGTCGAGAAGACCGAGGAGCTCGGGCGGACGACGACGATGGAGTCGGAGCTCGAGGCCATCGATCCTGGGACGTCGGAGGACGCCATGCACATCGCGGACGATCGCCTGCGCCTCATCTTCACGTGCTGCCATCCGGCGCTCGCGATGGACGCTCGGGTCGCCCTGACCCTGCGGACCCTCGGCGGACTGACCACCCCGGAGATCGCCCGGGCGTTCCTCGTCCCGGAACCGACCCTTGCCCAGCGCCTCGTTCGCGCCAAGCGCAAGATCCGCGACGCCGGGATCCCCTACCGCGTCCCACCGGCCGACCTGCTCCCGGAGCGCCTGGACGGGGTGCTGCGCGTCCTCTACCTCGTCTTCAACGAGGGGTATGCGGCGTCGTCGGGCGATTCGCTCATCCGGCGGGAGTTGTGCGCGGAGGCGATCCGGCTGGCACGCGTCGTCGTGTCGTTGCTCCCCGACGAGCCGGAGGCGCGCGGCCTCCTGGCGCTGATGCTCCTGCACGATGCGCGGCGCGACGCACGGGTCGGCCCGAACGGGCAGATCGTCCTGCTCGACGATCAGGATCGATCACGCTGGGACGCCGCCCGGATCACGGAAGGCCAGGCGCTCGTCGAGACCGCGCTCGGTGAGCGGCGACCGGGCCCGTACCAGCTGCAGGCGGCGATCGCCGCCCTTCACGACGAGGCGACGACCCCCGCCGACACGGACTGGCGGCAGATCGCCTCGCTCTACGGCTCGCTCCAACGGATGGCGCCGTCACCGGTGATCGAACTCAACCTGGCGGCCGCCGTTGCGATGGCGGATGGACCCGCGGTCGGACTCGCGATGATGGATGGGCTCGCCGCCTCGGGCGAGCTCGACAGCTATCCCTACCTCCATTCCGCGCGGGCCGATCTCCTGCGTCGGCTCGAGCGCTGGTCCGAGGCTGAAGCCGCCTATCGACGCGCGCTCGCCCTGACGACGAACGCGCCGGAGCGCGACTTCCTGGAGGGTCGTCTCGCGATGGTCGCGTCACGGGCGGCCGACGCGCCGGCGCGTCGAGCAGGACTCGACTGACCGCGCCGCCGATCAGGCGGGACGCCCTCGTACGCCTCGCGCAACTGCTCGACGTCGAGCTTGCCCATCGTGAGCATCGCCTTCATTGCTCGCTCGGCTGCTTCGGCGTCGGAACTCGCGAGCATCTCCGGCAGGACCTTCGGGATGATCTGCCAGGACACGCCGAACTTGTCCTTCAGCCAACCGCACTGGCTGGGCTCGCCGCCACCGACGATCAGCGACGTCCAGAGATGATCGACCTCGGCCTGGTCCTCACACAGGACGCTGATCGAGATCGCCTCCGTGAATGGGAACTCCGGCCCGCCGTTGAGGCCGACGAAGTCCTGGCCGGCGAGGGTGAAATCGACGGTCAACACGGCTCCCTTAGCAGTGCTGGGATTGTCGGCCGCGGCGTTGGTCATGCCGTTGATGTGGCTGTCAGGGATGAGCGAGGTGTAGAGGCGCGCGGCCTCCTCGGCCTGGCCATCGAACCAGAGACAGGTTGCGACCTTCGTCATGAGGTGATCCTCCTGGTGCGCGGTGCTTCGATCACCAAGAGTAGTGGGTCGCCGGTATCGGCCGGACGGATCGTGACCGACGGCGCGTTTCAGGTCCGTGTCGGTTTCATATCAACGACTGGTGCGGTCGAGATGCTGGAGCAGGTCGTGGGCGGCCAGCTCGATCGCCTTGTGCCGCCATTCGGACGCGCGGTAGACACAGGCGATCAAGCACGTAGCCGTCTCGATCAGCCGCCGTGGCGTGCGCGACCGCGCCTTCGTTGAGCGTGTACCGTGGCCATCGCGCAGTATGCCGATGGATCGAGGTCGCAACCGTCCTCGGCGAGGCCCCGGATGAGGTGACAGTCGCGTGACGGATCAGGCGAGCAGCGCGCTCACGATCGCGTCCACGTCCGACGCCTTGGGAACGACGATCAGGGTGTTGACCATCCCGAACATCCCGTTCGCCGCTTCGGCGTGGGGAAGGATGTGGCAATGGAACGCCCAGATCCCCAGGGTCTTGGCCTCGATCAGGACGTCGTACCGCTCGCCCGGATTGACGCCCAGGGTGTCACAGGTGAATGAGGCACTGCCGAGCGGGTGCCCGTCGCGGGCGACGACCCGCATCGGGATCCCGTGCAGGTGCCACGGGTGCATCATGATCCCCTCGTTCATGAACCGGACGCGGACGGTCTCGCCCGCCGCGGCGAGCACGGGCACCGTGGCCGGGAAGCCATGGCCGTTGATCGTGAACCCGCCGAGTTCGTCGTTCGAGATCCAGATGTAGTCGCGATCGGCCTTGATCGGCTCCGGCTTCGGGTCGACGATGAACGCCCCGAGAAGCCCGCGCCCGACCTGGTCGGTCGCGTTGTGATGGGAGTGGTACATCAGCGAGCCCGCGTTCCGAGCCGTGAACTCGTAGGCGAAGGTCTCGCCGGGGACGATCGGCAGCTGCGTCACGAACGGGACGCCGTCCTGGAAGAAGTCGTCGAACTCGACGCCATGGAAGTGGACGCCCGTCGTCTCCTTGAGGTTGTTCGTGAATTCGGCGCGGACCTTGTCGCCTTCGTTCACGCGGATGGTCGGGCCGGGCCAGGACTTGTTGTAGCCGAGGCCCGCGACGGGCGGCAGCAGCTCGTCGATCTTGGCCTCGATCTCGTCGATCGTCAGCTTGAACACCTTCACGCCATCGACGACCTCGGGCGTGAGCGGCGTCAGCGCGTCGTTGAGGACGAGCTGCGGGACCTGGACGAACGCAGGCTTCTGGTGCAGCGCCGGGTAGTCGTCCTCGACCCCGAGGATCGCCGCGAGCTTGAGGAAGACCGGCGCCGGATAGATGTCCTTGAAGGCGGGCGCAAGGTCTCCGACATAGCGACGCACCTTGTCGCGGGCGGCGACGTCGTGCTCGCTCCAGCCGGGCGGGATGGTGCCGGTGACGGGCGGCGCCGAACCGGCAGGGGATGGGCTGGCGGACATGTCGTGGCTGGCGGATGGTGCCGGGGCGACGCTCGCGGCAGCGCTGGCAGCGGCGCTCGCGGCAGGGCTGGCTCCTGCGCCCGGAGCCGGGCTGAAGGGCGGCCCGAACGTCCACCCGGCGCCGGTCGCGGCGGGCGCGCAGGCTGCCAGGCCGGCGACGGCGGCGAGGCCCCCACCGGTCAGCGCGGCGGTCCGGAGGAAACCACGACGCGACAGCGCCGTCGCCGATCCCTCGGACGCTTCGGGGGTTTCGGTGGTCGGGTCGGGGGTTGGCAGGAGGTCCTGCTGCAGCGTATCCATCGTCCGATGGTGACGGCGCCGTCAAGACCCTCGCCCGTGACGTTCGGCCCGTTTCCCAGGGCCGACGGTCAGTGGCCGGCCGCGATCATGGCCAGGATCACGTCCACGTCGTCCGTGCCCATGACGCCCTGGTAGGTTGCCCGGACCGTGCCTGCGCCATCGACGACGAAGACCCACGGCATCGACCTGGGGCCCCATGGCGCGCCGCCGACGCCCCACGCATCGGCCGGAGCGGTCAGGGTCGGCGCGTCGAGGGATCCGTCGAGGACCGCCGTGTCGGTGACGACCGAGTAGCGATACGGCTCGAGGTGGACGAAAGCGACGTCCGGCCATCGATCGAGCAGATACCGCGCCATCACGATGGCCCGGCCGCAGGCAGGCGAGACGCGGAACCGCGTGGAATCGACGACGAGCACGAACGGGCGATGGTCCGCGAGCGCGTCGGCGGTCGACGTCGTCGAGAGCCGGAGGTCCGGCGCCGGGTCCGTGGTGACGGCCCGGGCGATGCCGCCGACATCGGCCAGCGTCGGCGTGCGGATGGCCGGGGCGGGGCCCCCGATCGACGGCGTCGTGCCTGGATCGAGCGCGTCGAGAGCCACCGACCCCGCGCGTGACCCGGTCGAGACGTCGAGCCGCCACGGACCGGGCGCCGGGATCGTGACCGACGCGACGTACGAGACCCGGTCGACGCCCGGCGGCTGGACGGGGACCGCCTCGACCGGTGATCCGACCAGTTCTCCGGTGGTTGCGACAAGCTGGATGAGGGGTCTGAGGGTCGGGTCGTCGACGCGGACGCCATCGGCTGACGAGCGTGAGGATCACCGGTCCGGCGGCGCCCGACCAGACGGACGACGAGACGACGTCGATGCCGAGCGGCGCGCTGGGTGCGCTCGTCGATGAGGCTGTCGGGGCCGGTGGCGAGGGCAGGGCCGCGGTCGGGGCCGCCGGCGCCGTCGACGCCCCCGGCGTCGCTTCGATCGAGCGGAGCACGGCGGTCATCGCCTCTGACGATGTCCCGAACGGGAACGTCGCCCGACGCTGCCCGGTGCCGTCGACGAGGAAGACATCCGCCGTATGTGACATCGAGTAGTCGGCGGTGCCGGTCTCCTCGCGTGCGTAGCGGACGTCCCACGCGTCGGCGGTGGCGCGGATCGCGGCTGCCGTCCCGGTCACGGGCATGAACCCCTTGGGCATGAACCGGGCGTACTCGCGCAGCCAGGTCGTCGTGTCGCGCTCCGGGTCGATGCTCACGAAGATCGCTCGCGCCGCACCGCCGGCCGCATCCAGGGCGAGCCCGACCGTGCCGATCGTGGCCGGGCAGACGTCCGCGCAATGGGTGTAGCCGAAGAAGACGAAGACCGGGCCGCCGCGAAGCGACGCGAGCTCGAACGGCCGGTCGTCGGGGTCCGTCAGGCGGATCGGCAGGGGCATCACGCGGGACTGGGTCGAGATAGGACGCGACGTCCACGACCGGCGCCGCCGACGCCGACGGACTGGCGCCCGTTCCGGCTCCCGCGACACCCGTCGTCCCTCCAGGGCCGCTCGGCAGCATCACGAGGCCGACGACCAGGACCGCGACGAGCACGACCGCGACCGCGGCGATCACCCAGAAGGCGATATCGAGGGGCCCGGTCGCGTCCTTGCCGCGCGATGCGGCCGGTCCGTTCGCCATGTCAGCCCTGCCGGACCTCCGCCTTGACCACGACCGTGCCGGCGTGCTCGAAGACGAGGTCGAGTTCGATCGTCTGACCAGCGGCGAGGTCCTTGGTCAGCCCCATCAGCATGACGTGGTAACTCCCCGGCTTGAATTCGACGGTGTCGCCGGCCGGGAGCTCGACCCGTCCGACGGGTTTCATGGCGGCCGTCCCCGCGCCATCCACCGACGTCTCATGGACCGTGGCCATGCCGGCCACCGGGCTCGTCGCGGAGATGAGGGCGTCCGCGGACCCGGTCGGGTTGGAGAGCGTGAAGTAGGCGGCACTCTGGCCGCCGGCTGCGGCGGCCCGTGCCCAGGCGCCACTGACCGACGGCGCGACGGCAGATGAGGAGCCCGCGCCTGGCCCGCAGGCGGCAGACACGAGGGCGAACAGGACGGCGAAGATCAGGCGGAGGCGCATGAGGTCGTTCCTTCAGTGATGGCTGCTCCCTCGACCGTAGGCGAGGGCCGCCGCCCCTGGACAGGTCCATTCGGCCCAAATCGTGGGTCCAGCCCACGCCGTCGACAGCCGTCGGGCAAGCCTACACTCCCGCGATGGACGTCCCCTCTATCGTGCCCGCGGTGGGATGGGTCCGCTCATATCAGCGGAACGCGCTGCCGCGCGATGTCTTCGCGGGGCTCGTCCTGACGGCGATCCTGGTACCGGCCGGGATGGGCTACGCCGAGGCAACCGGACTGCCCGCGATCATCGGCCTCTACGCGACGATCGTGCCGCTGCTCGCGTATGCCGTGCTCGGGCCGTCACGGATCCTGGTCCTCGGCCCGGATTCAGCGCTGCTGCCGATCATCGCCGCCGCCATCATCCCGCTCGCGGCGGGCGATGAGGCCAGGACGGTGGTCCTCGCCGCGCTGCTCGCGGTCGTCGTCGGCATCATCGTCATCGCGGCCGGACTCGCCCGACTCGGATTCCTGACCGACCTCCTGTCGGCGCCGGTCCGCCACGGCTACCTCAACGGCATCGCGCTCATCGTCATCGTCAGCCAGCTCCCGAGGCTGTTCGGGTTCAAGACGGATGGCGACACCGTCGTCGCGCGCATGCAGTCGTTCGTCGTCGGCGTTCGGGACGGGGAGACGAATCCGGTCGCCCTGGCGATCGGCCTGGTCTGCCTGGCCATCATCCTCGGCCTGAAATGGTGGCGACCGAAGGCGCCGGGCATCCTCATCGCCGTTGTCGGGTCGACCATCCTGTCGGCTGCCCTGGACCTCGCAGCCCGCTCGGGGATCTCCGTCGTGGGACCGCTGCCCCAGGGCCTCCCGCCGCTCACCCTGCCATCGCTCCAGGTGGGTGACATCCTCGCCGTCGTGCCGGCTGCGCTCGGCATCGCGCTCGTCGCCGCCACTGACACCAGCGTGATCTCACGGACATTCTCCATGCGGCGGGGCGAGGAGGTCGACCAGGACCGCGAGCTCATCGCGCTCGGAGCCGCGAATCTCGCGACGGGTCTGTTCAGCGGCATGCCCATCAGCAGCAGCTCGTCGCGGACCCCGGTCGCGGAGGATGCCGGCGCGCAGACCCAGCTGACGTCGATCGTGGCGGCGCTCGCCATCGCGGTGATGCTGGTCGCCGCGCCCGGCCTCCTGGCCAGCCTCCCGACCGCCACCCTGGCCGCCGTCGTCATCACCGCGGGCATCTCGCTCATCGACGTCGGCGCGATGGTCAGGCTGTGGCGGGTGGGCTCGTCCGAGTTCTGGCTGGCCCTCGCGAGCTTCCTCGGGGTCGCCTTCGTCGGCGTCATCGAAGGCGTGTTCTTCGCCGTCGCGTTGTCGCTGCTCGCTTTCGTGCGTCGGGCCTGGTCGCCGCATGACGCGGTGCTCGGGCGGGCCGACGGCGTGAAGGGCTATCACGACCTGCACTTCTACCCGGACGCCCGTCAGATCCCCGGGTTGCTCCTGTACCGGTTCGATGCGCCCCTGTTCTTCGCCAACGCCGATGTCTTCCGCGACCGGGTCCGCGAGCGGATCGGAGCGGCGGACGAGCCGGTGCGCTGGGTCGTCATCGCGGCCGAGCCGATCACGGACGTCGACACCACGGCGGCCGAGATGCTCGACCGGCTGGAGGCGGAGCTCGCAAACCAGGGCATCACCCTGGTCTTCGCCGAACTGAAGGACCCGGTCAAGGCCAGGCTGCGCCGGTTCGGCGCCCTCGAACGGGTCCGCGAGGACCGGATCTTCCCGACGGTCGGGACGGCCGTGACCGGCTATCTCAGGGCGTCGGGCGAGGCATGGACGGACTGGGAGGAAGGGCGGCGGCGGCGGCTGACGCTCAGCTCTAGCGTGCGGCCCGGACCTCGGCGATGATCGCGGGCAGGACGGCGTGGAGATCGCCGATGACCGCGTAGGTCGCCCGGGTCACCATCGGCGCATCACGGTCCGTGTTGATAGCCATGATCGCCTTGGCCGAGCGGCAGCCGACGAGGTGTTGGATCGCGCCGCTGATCCCGCAGGCGATGTACAGGTCCGGCGCGATCCGCGTGCCGGTCTGGCCGACCTGCTGGGCATGGGGCCGCCAGCCGGCTGAGGTCACGACCCGCGACACGCCGACCGTCCCGCCAAGCAGCGCCGCCAACTCGTCGAGCTCGACGAAGCCTTCCGGGCTGCCGACGCCGCGTCCACCACCGACCACGACGCGCGCATCCGCGAGCGAGATCTTGCCCTCCTCGGCGGGGACGCGCGAGGTCAGCCGGACACGGAGGTCCCGGTCGGTGAGGTCAGGGACGAACGGCTGGATGACGACGGCGGTGGCCGACGCGGCCGCGGACGGCTCGACGGCATGTGGAGCGACCGTGACGAGGTGGACGGGGCCGTCGAGACGCGCCTCCTCCAGCAGGCTGCCGCCCCAGCGCTGTCGGGTCGCCTCCCACGGATCGCCGACCCTGACATCGGTGATGTTCGCGGTGAGGGGCAGCCCGGTCCGAGCCGCGGCATGGGCCATGATCTCCGAGCTCGCGGTCGCTGCCGGTCCCGATGACCGCGGTCGGGCGGTCGCGCTCGATGAGCTGGGCGAGGGCCTTGCCGGTCGCCTCGGGAGCGTGTTCGGCGAGTCGCGCGTCCTCGATGGCGTGGAGGACCGCGACGCCGGCCGCGCCGAGGGCGTCCGCCGTGCTCGACGCGCCCGGTCCCCAGGCCACCGCGTGCAACGGGTCGCCGGTCGTGCCCGCCAGGTCACGGCCGAGCGCGAGGGCCTCGACCGACAGGCGGTCCGGGGCGCCGGCTTCGTGTTCGACGACGACGAGGATCATGCGATCAACCCCAGGCGCCGAAACACCTCGACCACTCGAGGCGCCGCACTCGGCCCCTCGCCGAGGATCTCGACCGCGCTCTCCTGTTCGGCCGGCACGCGAAGACGGATCCGGGCGGTCGTCGCCGCGGCGCGCGTCGGGACGATCCGCTCGACCTCCTTCTTGCGCGCTCGCAGGCGACCCGGGACCGACGGATAGCGCGGCAGGTTCAAGCCCTCGCGCACGCTCATGACCGCCGGTCGGGGGACCTCGTAGACCTCCCAGCCGCCGGCAGCCGCCTCCCGCCGCGCGACGACCGCGTCGTCGCGGATCTCGAGGCCTTTCACGCCGGTCACGATCGGACGGTCGAGCGCGACGGCGACCCGCACGCCGACCTGGTAGTCACCGGTATCGGCCGCCTCATTGCCGAGCATGATCAGGTCGAACGGGCCATCGGCCGCCTCATGCGTCCGGATCGCCTCCCCGATCGCGCGCGGCGGTGTCGGTCGCCGACCATTCCGATCCATCGGTCTCGAGCAGGATGGCGCCATCGATGCCGATCGCCATCGCCTCGCGAAGCTGGTCGATCGCTTCCTCCGGACCGAGTGTCAGGACGGTGCTCGAGCCCCCGTGGGCCTCGACGATCCGGACGGCCTCCTCGACCGCGCATTCCTCGTGCGGGCTCACGGTGAAGCCGAGGAAGCGCGTGTCGATCGCCTGCTCATCGGCGGTCAGGCTGATCTTCCCGGCCGTCGCGGGCACGCGCTTGACGCAGACGAGGACCCTCATGTCAGGCCTTGACCCGGCTGTTGTCCGGGTCGAACAACGGCGTCGATCCGACGACGTCGACCGTCACCGGATAACGCTCGCCGAAATACTCGACCTGGAGCTTCGTGCCGACGACCGCGTGCGACGGCGGCAGGTACGAGAGGAGGATGTGCTTGCCGACCGATGGGCCGGACCCGGCGCTCGTCACGAACGAGCGGCGGCCCTTCGCGTCGGTGATCGGGCCGCCCTCGGCGGTGAGGATCGGCTCCCGGCCCAGCATGTAGCGCTTCACGCCACTGGCCGAGGTGTTGTCGTCGACCGTGAGCGTGCATAGCGTCGCGACCGGCGGCTTCGAACGCTGGTCGAGATAGGCGTCGCGACCGATGAAGTCGGCCTCCTTGACCTTGGGCCGCAGCATGTCGGCCTCGACGAGGTCGAATTCGAGCTCCAGCTCGGCGCCGTGCGCGCGATAGCCCTTCTCGAGTCGCCCGGTCGTGCCGTAGACGCCGATCCCGAAGGGAACGATGCCGTGCGGCGCACCCGCCTCCGCGAGCGTGTCCCACAGGCGAGCGCCCTGCTCCATCGGCACGTACAGCTCCCAGCCGAGCTCGCCGACGTAGGAGATGCGCGAGGCGAGGACGGGGATGCCACCGAGCTCGATCGTCCGGCACGTCCCGAACGGGAAGCCCGCGTTCGACACATCGTCCGAAGTGGCCGAGGCGACGACGTCGCGCGCCCGTGGCCCCCAGATCCCGGCGGTACACCAGGTCGACGTCGCGTCGTACAGCTGGGCCGACCCGTCCGCCGGCAGGTGGTCACTGAACCATTTCCGATCGCCCATGCCGTGGGCGCCACCGGTCACGACCCGGAAGTGGTCGCGGCCAAGACGCATGATCGTCAGGTCCGACTTGATGCCGCCAGCCTCGTTGAGCAGGGGCGTGTAGACGACTCGGCCGTCCGGCACGTCCATCTGGGCGACCGCCATCCGCTGCACGTGGTCGAGCGCACCCGGCCCGGTGATATCGAAGATGGCGAACGCCGACAGGTCGACCATGCCGACCCTGTCACGCATCGCGAGGTGCTCGGCGTTGATGATCGGCGACCACCAGCGCGATTCCCACTCGGCGGAGCGGGGCATGACCCGGTCGCCGTACTCCTCCAGCAGGCTCTTGTTGGACTCGTACCAGAAAGGCCGCTCCCAGCCGGCGGTCTCGAAGAAGACAGCCCCGAGCTCGCGCTCACGCGGGTTGAACGGGCTCAGCCGGACGTCTCGGTTGCTCGCCCACTGCTCTGCCGGGTGGACGATGCCGTAGGTCTTGTTGAAGCCCTCGGCAGAGCGCGCCTTGACGTGGTGACGCGCCTTCTGGTGGGCGTGGAAGCGGGCGATGTCCGACCCGTGCGGGTCGATCTCGGGCTTCCCGTCGGTCATCCACTCGGCGACCATCCGGGCGATCCCGGGCGCTTCCTTGATCCAGACGGCGGCGGCCGTCCAGAGGCCCTTGACCTCGGGCGTCTCGCCGAGGATCGGCATCCCGTCCGGCGTCAGCGAGAGCAGGCCGTTGATCTGATGGCGGATCCCCACCCGCTCGTCGCCGAGGATGTCCGGCACCAGCTCGAGCGCCTGCTCCATCTGGAGCTGGAAGTCCTCCTCGGTGAACGGCAGCTCCGTCGGCGACAGCTTCGATTCGGCGAGCGACGGGATCTCGTCGGCGTCCATGAGGATCGCCCGGTGGGCGTACGAGCCCACCTCGAGGTCGCCGCCATGCTGGCGCTCGTAGCAGTTCGTGTCCATGTCCCGGATGATCGGGTACTTGATCTCGCCGACCGTGTCCTCGAAGAGCGGAACGGGCCCGACGCTGATCATCTGGTGGACGGCCGGCGTGAGCGGGATGGCCGCCCCGGCCATCGCCCCGATGCGCGGGCTCCAGACGCCGCAGGCGATGACCACGATGTCCGCCTCGAAGTCGCCCTTGTCGGTCCGGACGCGCGTGATGCGGCCGTCCTCGACGTCGAGCCCGGTGACCTCGGTCATCGGCGCCAGCCGCAGGACACCCATCGCCTGGGCGCGCTCGCGCATGATCGTGCCGGCGCGCAGCGAGTCGACCACGCCGATGCCGGGCGTCGAGAAGCCGCCGAGGATGATGTCGGCATTGACGTACGGAACGAGCTCCTTGACCTCGGCCGGGGTCAGCATCTCGGATTCGATGCCCCACGAGCGCGACGACGCCATCCGGCGCTTGAGCTCCTCCATCCGCTCCGGCGTGCGGGCCACCTCGATGCCACCGCTCTGGGTGAAGACGCCCATCTCCTTGTACTGCTCGACGCTGTCGGCGGTGAGCGCCGTCATCTCGCGCGAGTGGTCGGTCAGGAAGATGAAGTTGGAGGCGTGACCGGTCGAGCCGCCCGGGTTGGGCAGCGGGCCCTTCTCGATCTGGACGATGTCCTTCCAGCCGAGCCGGGCCAGGTGGTAGACAAGGCTGTTGCCGACGATGCCGGCGCCGATGACGACAACGCGCGCGGCACCCGGTTGCGTGCTCAAACGAACCTCCTCGAGCCGACGTCCGCGAGACGACGTGACGGCCGGCAGCGACAGTGTGGGCGGTCATTCTAGCGGTGCCGCGGGAGGCGCCGAAGGCTCGCTAGGAGCGGGACAGCGTTGACCTACTCCTCGAGGACGTGCCGCTTGGCGGCGGTGAATTCCTCGTCGGTCAGCACTCCCTCCGCATGGAGCTTCCCGAGGTTCTGGAGCCGTTCGCTCATGGTCGGCGGCGATGGCGTCGCGGCCGAGGCCGGTCCCGCGGCGGATGCGACCGCGGTCGCCGATCCGACGGGCGCGCCCGAGGCGCTGATGCCCATCGTTGTCCAGAACTGGTCCACCCGGGTCCGGTACTGGTCGGGCGCCATCCCGCCCTGCTGGTAGATCCTCGTCGAGCTCAGCATCTGGTCCACCGTCGCGCGATGCTGGGGCCCGACCTCGAGACCCGCTCGGCAGACCGGGCAGGCGAGGTACTCGTTCGAGCCGTACGGCATGATCGGCACGAAGTACAGGCTGACCCGCTTCTCCGAATGGATCTTGTGCAGGAAGACCTGGTTGTGGCAGTTCGGGCACACGAGTGGCGCCACCTCGCCGAGGTCGCGCGCCTCGCCTGAGCCCCAACCGAAGATGACCACCATCGGAGGTCGAGGATAGCAGCGGGTGGACCCGACGAGCGGACCGGTCCTTGGTCCGCGACGTGGCGTTGCCCGTCCGACCCCTGAGACGCTGGACGGCGCACTACGATGGCCACGCCCCGGATCGGAGGCCGACGTCACGAGGAGAGGCCCTGCCATGACCGCCGACGCACCCGTGCTGCGCAAGCACGGCAACGCCTACAACATCTTCATCCTGGTCCTGACGATCTATTCCCTGGTCCTCATGGTCCTCCTGATCCTGCCTCTCGACGATGACACGCATCAGCTGATCAACCTCTACGACAACGCGATCTGCGTGATCTTCCTGATCGACTTCGCCTACAACCTCCTGGGATCGAAGCCGAAACGGGCCTACTTCATCAGCAGTCGTGGGTGGTTGGATCTGCTCGGGTCCATCCCAAGCTTCGGCTTCATCCCGTTCACAGCGCTCTTCCGGCTGGCCCGCCTCAGCCGGCTCACCCGGATCACCCGCCTGCTCGGGGGCCAGGCCGGCAAGGATCTCGTTCTCGATGTCCTCCAGAATCGCAGCCAGTACGCGACCTTCATCACGATCCTGCTGGCGGGGATGGTGCTGTCCACTGCAAGCATCCTGATCCTGCAGGAGGAGAGTCGGTCGTCGGGCGCCAATATCAAGACCGGCGGCGATGCCATCTGGTGGGGGATCGTGACGATCACGACGGTGGGCTATGGCGACTACTACCCGGTCACGACCCTGGGGCGGATCACGGCGGTGTGGGTGATGTTCGCGGGTATCGGCATCATCGGTGCCCTGGCGAGCATCCTCGCCAGCCTCCTCGTGGCGCCGAGCTCTTCGGACGAGCCGGAACCGGCAGCGGCCACGACGACCGGCGCCGTCGCCGAGCCCGTTGCGGCAGCGGCTCCGACAGGCGACTCCGTGGCCCAGGAGCTGGCCGGTCTTCGAGCGGAGATCGCGGGCCAACGAGCGGAGATCGCGGCCCTGCGGGCAACGCTCGGTCCCGGCAACGACTGACGGCCGACCAGCCCGGCGACGCGGCGGCCGATCAGGGTCCTTGGGCTCAATCGCCGAAATCGGTCTCCTTGACCAACTTCCCGGCACGATCGAATGTCCGCCACGGACCGACCTGGCGGCCGCGGTCGAAGCGGCCCGTCCTCATCACGGACCCGTCGAGCCGGTAGAAGGCCCAGTCGCCATGCATCTCGCCGTCGAGGTACGACCCTTCGGACTGGACCGTACCGGAGTCGTACTGCGTAACGACGGGGGTCGGTGCGCTCTCCTTGGCCATCGGCGACAGTATGGCGCGGAGCTGCCGGGCGGTGGGAGTCGGTCCGGGGCGGCCCACTCCGTCAGTCGGCGGCGATCTCCAGCGAATCGAGCGTGGCCTGCGCCGATTCGAGGACCTTCTCGAAGCCGTCGTCGCCACCGAGGCGAGCCAGGACGATCGTGAGGTCCGGACCCTCCAACGGGACGACGTAGTAGCGCATGTGGTCGCCGCCCAGGACCTTCATGTTGCCGGTGTCGTAGGCGAAGACATCGGTGGGCTCGAGCCCAGCCTTGACCTTGCCGTCGATCATCGCGCCCGCCACGCCGCCGATCGTCACCGGGACCGGCGCGCCGGACCAGGTGAAGTGGGGGTTCGCCGCAAGCCAGCCGATGATATCGTCGGGGACCGGGACGGTGCCCTTGGCATCGACGACCTTCGACACTCTCGTGATAGCCATGAAACCGGTGCCATCCGCTGCGTCGAACGCGATCTCGTCGGGATCGTCCGGGAAGAGGCTGTTCCATCCATCGGCCAGTCGGAAATGAAGCGTCGGCTGGAATGCGGTCGTCGTGTAGGCTCCGGCCGGCAACAGACCTGCGCTGATCGGGAGGAGGCCGGAGGCCTGGCTGGCACCGGCCGCCGGCGATGACGGCGAGGACGCGGGGACCGACGCTGTCGCGCTTGGCGTCGAAGGTGTGATGGACGGCGTGGCGATCTGGGCTGTGGCGACCGGTGCCGATGGGCTGGGTGCGGCACTGGCCGTGCATCCGACGATCGCGACGGATGAGAGTCCCGCGAGGAGGACGGCTGTCAGGCGGATTGGCTGACCGTGTCGCATGGTCGAGTCCTTCGTCACCGGCCCTAGCGGAGCGCGTCGCAGACCACCGCCGACACGTCGCCGCCGGCCTTCGGGGTCTGGCTGATGGGGCCCGTGGCGAACGAGAGCACGTCCCGCCCGGCGTGCGTCACGACGTGCCGCCCATCGATGATCACGTACTCGGTCACGCCGGCCCGCGTGATCGAGTCCGGAGATCCGTCGGCGGCGAAGTGCATCGTCAGGACGAAGTCGCCGTTCCGGACGATGGAGCGCGACGTATCGGACGCGTTGTAGAAGTGCCCGGTGTACTGGATCTCGCGGATCTGGCGATCCGGCCAGGTCGTCACCAGGCGATCCACGTGGAAATCGACGAGCAGGACGAAGTCGCCGCAGTCACCCGCGTTATCGCCGAAGGTCGCGTAGTCGGCCTGCGCGTCTGCGAGGGTGTACGTGAAGCTGACCCGGGCATGAGTCGGGCCGCTCGCCAACGCGGCCGATGGTCCGACGATCGCCAGCACGAGCACTGCCAGCAGGCCACCCCGAAACAGTCGTGGCACGTCGATCGCTCCTTTCCTGCGCCGGTCCGATGCTCCTTGCGGGCTCGGAACGATCGATCGAGCCTAGGCCGCGGATCCGCCGGACACATCACGGGAAACCGTGATGATTCGGCGGCGCGGGTCTCGGGTCCGCTCTTGACGGGGCTGGATGTTCTGATCGAGGCGGAACACCCCGAGATCAGTCGCGGAATCGGATTGCGACCTGCGTCCGGGACGTGACATCCAGCTTCTGGAAGATGTGTCGAAGGTGGGTCTCGACGGTGTTCGTGGTCACGAACAGGCGCTCGGCGATCTCACGGTTCGTGAGACCCGTCGCGACGAGGCGGGCGACGTTCCGCTCCTGGGGAGTCAGCTCGCCGAGACTGGGAGGCGACGCCCGATGGACCGTCACGCCGGTGACCGAGAGCTCGGACCGGGCCCGCTCGGCCCATGCCTGGGCTCCGACCTGCTCGAACGTCTTGAGAGCGAGGAGGAGCATCTCACTCGCCGCTGCCCTCTTGCCACGTCGACGGAGCATCTCGCCGAGACAGAGGCGCGTCCGCGCCTCCTCATATGGGTCAGGCATCTCGGCGAGCTCGGCGATCGCCGTCTCGAGATCGTCGACCGACGCGTTGGCAAGGCCGAGACAACGGCGTGCCAGCGCGAGCCCGAGCGGAAGGCCCGAACGCTCGGCCACATCCGCGTACGCGAGGGCGACCGACCGTGCGTCGGCGCTGCGACCGACCCTGACGAGGGCATCCACGTATGCCGGGACCCACGATCGTGGTGCGATGGCATCCGCGCCGATGCGGCTCGGATCGACGAGGACCCGTTCGAAGTGCTCGATGGCACGATCCGCCCGGCCCAAGGCGAGCTCGAGGACGCCGAGGGCATCGCTGACCGGGCGGTTCCAGCCCATGCCCGCCTCCAATTCGGCGGCCCGAGCCGCATGCGCGCGACACGGCTCTTCGAGCCCGAGTCCGGCTTCGAGCCAGGCGGCGAGGACGCAGGCGAACCGCTCCTCGCGGGTCTGGCCGAGGGCGACCACGAGATCGAGCTCCTCGATCGCAAAGTCGAGACCATTCCGGAGGTCTCCGCGCCGGGCTTCCGCCTGGGCGAGGAACTCGAGGCTCTGGGTCAGCGCATTCAACGCGTTGCGTTCGCGCGCCAGCTCGACCGCCGAACGGGCGATCCCGGCCGCCTGCACATCCAGGCCGGCGCTGAACAGGGCCTCTGCCGCGAGTCGGAGGCTCCAGGGATCATCCGGGTCGGCGAGATCGGCGGAGCGGCGCCAGCTGGCGCTTGCCAGCTCCGCCTCACCCCTCCAGCCGTGGATGTCGCCACGCCTCAGCCTCACCAACTGCTCGGCGGGGCTCCCGGGTCTGAGCAGCCGGACCGCCTCGGCGGCGATGACCTCGGCACGATCCAGGTCATCGATCGCAGCCTCGACCGCGTCGGCGAGCATGAGCGCCGCTCGATCCGGGTCGTGGCTGGCGACCAGCACGGCACCGCTCGTGAGGACCTCGACAGCGCGCTCGGTCTGGCCCAGGCGTGTCCAGACCCGCCCAAGGAGATGGTCGATCTCGGCGACCCGCGCGGTGTCCGTCGCCGCCTCGCGAGCTTCCGTCGCGAGCGCCTCCGCGAGTGCCAGACTCCCGGCCTCCTCCGCGGCGAGGGCGGCCGCCACCAGTCGGCGGAGGCGCGCTGATCCCGGCGGTGACAGTCGGGCTGCGCGTTCCAGGGCACGCGCTCTCGAGCTCGTGCTCCTGGATCGGCCGGCGATCGCCTCGAGGGCGCCGGCCGCTGGCTCGTCCGATCCGACCGCCGCCAGCGCGCGATGCCATGCCCAGCGTTCTTCGGTCTGTCCGTCGACGAGGGCTGCAGCCAGCGCCCGATGGGCGTCGCGCCTCATCGCTGGCGGCGCCTCCGCGTAGGCAGCCGCGCGAACGAGCGGGTGACGGAAGGTCAGCCGGTCGTTCCCGACCGCGATCACCCCAGCCTCCTCCGCCGAGGCGAAGGCATCCGCGCCGATCGCCAGCGTGCGGCAAGCAGCGAGCACCGTTCGAAGATCGTCATCATCGCTGGCCGCGGCCACGGCCAGCGCGGTCCGGGTCGGTGGTGGCAGCCCCTCGATGCGTCGACCGAATGCGCGAGCCAGAAGCCCGCCGGCCGGCAACGCCTCCAGGACGGCCGGCTCCGATGGGCCGGCATCGGCCGGGATCGGCAACTCGAGGATGGCCAGCGGATTGCCTCGGGCGAGCGACAGGACGTAGGACCTCGCTTCCGAGGTCAGATGGGTCGACCGTCGGTCCAGCAGGGCATCGGCCGATCCCTCGTCCAACGCATCGAGGCGAAGCTCGGGGATGCCGTCCGCGACGAACGCGGATCGCTCTCCGTCGCGGACCGCGAAGACCATCCCGATGCGGTCATCGCGGAGTCGACGGGCGGCGAATCCGAGGGCATCCGCGGATGCGCGATCGAGCAGGTGGGCATCGTCGACGATGACGAGGACGGGCAGCCGCCTCGAGGCGATCGCGAGCAGGCCGACGACGGCGGCGCAGATGGCGAGCTGCTCGGTCGGTGCCGGCGGGCCGATGCTCAGGGCGGCCGCGATGGCGTCTGACTGGGGCGCCGGAAGTTCGGCAAGGCCGTCGATGACCGGCCCGAGCACGTCGTGCAGGGCCGAGAAGCCGATCTCTGACTCCGTCTCGAGACCGCGAGCCCGCAAGCAGAGCAACCCGTCAGTGGCCGCCGCAGCCTCCAGGAGCGCGGTCTTGCCGATCCCCGCCTCGCCGCGCAGGACCAGCGCTCCGCTTCGGCCGGCCCGGGCGCCCTCGATCAGCCCCGTGATGCGTGCTTCTTCGGACGACCGGCCGAGCAGCATGGCTTCATGGTGGCATGCGGGTGTCACGCCGACCCGCGCATCAGGACCGGGCGGGAGTGACCTCCGTCCGGCCCTGGCGATGAACCCGTCGCCTATCGTGCGCCATCCTGGGCGAGACTCCGTGCGCGACGAGAACCGAGCACGTCGCGTGCATCGCGCCCCTGTCCATGTCGTTCTCCTCAATCGCGCGGGGCTTCTAGCCCTCGTGCATGCGGCTTGGCGACGACGCGGCGTGGCGTCAGGTCCGTCGAGCCAGACGGGAGGTGCGCCGATAGCTGGCTCCAGCGATACGCTCCGACCGTTCGGCGCCGGGGTTCGATGCCGGAGAACCGTCGAAGACGTGCGATGAGTTGTCCGTCCGTCAGCCGTGCCGAGACCTCGCAGGCGATCAGGCGGTGACGCCCGTGGTGCTCATCGCTCGTTGCCAGGTGCCGCGCCAGGCGCTCATGGACGGTCCCTGGGCCCAGGATCATCACGTCGTCGTGGGGAGCCAGTCGATCCGCGACCTCCTCCACGAACCGCTTCAGATGTTCAAGGCGGTGCGGTTCACCGGCGGTCTGGGGGTTGCCGCCGCCATGACGGATCTCCGGGTCGTGGCGGACGTGGCCGGTCTCCCGGCGGTGCGGCGGCACGTCGGACACCATCCGGTCGAGTCGAGTCCGGTCGCCCTGGAGCCGCACGATGACCGCGCCCTTGGCGTCGATCCAGACCAGCGTGCTGGCTCGGGTCACCCGCGTCTCGGCTCGATCCAGGGCGGGTGTGGTGGTCATGACCTGGCCCACGCCGGACCGGCGTCCGTGTCATCCGCGAGATCGGCGTAGACGACGTTGCAGGCGCGCTCCCAGCGCGCGCGGTCCACGCGGGCGCTGAAGCGGTGACTGCCCGCGTTGAAGCTGATCTCCGGGTCGTCCCGCACGGCGTAGTCCGCATATGTCCTCAACCCGAACAACGGCCCGACGGCTGGGATCGCGCCGACTTCGCAGCCCGGAGCGAGGGCCGTCAATTCGGGCTCGGTCAGGAGTCGAACGTCGCTCGCCCCGAGGACGTCGCGAGCCTTACCCAGGTCGAGCTGTTCGGTCGCCTCGAGGACGACGAACGCAGTGCGTCCATCGTGGGCGGCGACGCCGACGACCTTCGCGAACGTCCGTGGATCGATGCCCTCGGCGGTGGCAGTAGCGCGGGCGGTGAAGGTCGGATCGTGCGGATGGATCTCGTATTCGATGTCCCGTTCCGCAAGCCAGTCGAGGAGGGGTTGGTAGGGTCGGTCGAGGGTGGTCCCTGCGTTCATCGGTCGTGCCTCCTGCAGCGGGTCCGGCACGAAAAGCTTGGCGCCCTCCATCCCCGTGCGCATCGGCCATTGGGTGCGCTCACGCGTGCTGATCGGCCCGAACCCCTGGCGCGCGGGGCCACTGTGCAGGTCGGTCCGAGTGACTCAACACGTTGGGGTCGGTCGGCTCTCGTCGGCGCGGAGCGGAACCGAGACACTGTGTTGTTGGACGGATGGGCGGGGCGCCGGATCGAGCGGTGCCACCGATCCGCCTGCAGACAAGGAGGTGTCCATATGGCGCTCATCCGGCGTCCGACACCGCTCTCGGACCTCGTCTCATTCCAGGACGTCCTGGACCGCCTCTTCGACGAGCGATTCTTCAGGCCGCTCTGGATCGGCAACGGCGAGCGGCAGGCTGCTCCCGCGCTCGATGTGTACACCACGCCTGAGGCGGTGATCGCCAAGGTCGCGCTACCCGGCGTCGAGCCAGACGATGTCGACGTCACGATCGGCGACGACCTGGTGACGATCAGCGGCACATTCAAGGAGGAGAAGGAGATCACGGAGGCGGGCTACGTCCACAAGGAGCTCAGCCAGGGCAAGTTCAGCCGAAGCTTCTCGCTGCCGACCGCCATCAAGGCCGACGCAGCCAAGGCGGAGTTCGCCAATGGTCTCCTGACGCTCACCATCCCGAAGACCGAGGAAGTCAAGCCGACGCACGTGAAGGTCAGGTGACCTGAGGCCTCCTCGTCGTCGATCCATGTGACAACCACCAGGCGGAGGTCCCTGCACTTGGGGGGGCGGGACCTCCGCCGTTCGCGCTCAGCGGCAGCGACGAAGCTGGGCCCGACTTGCCGACACGGGTACCGGGAGTCCCCTGTACCGTCGAGTCGGCGGCTGTCGCTACCGACCGTGCGCCGCGGGCGCGCTGTTCCCACGTCCATGTGACCAGGCACCGGATCCCGTCAGTGCCCCCTCCGCCTCGACGAGCACGATGGAAGCCACTCCGATCACCACTGCAAGGACTGCCAGCTCGGTCGTGACCGCCGGCGTCCCGCCGAGGAGCGGGATATTGTGGCCGGGGCCGAGCGGGCCGACTGTCGAGTGACGAGGCGGCTGCTCTCGTCACGGCGATCGTCGTCCCCTGGTTCGTCGCCCGCGCTCGAGATCCGGCCTGAACGCTCGAGGATTTCAGCCAGCCCGGCACGACTCGGGTGGGTGAGACGGTGACGCGACGCCCGCCTGCTACGGTTGGGCCGAGGAGTCGGTATGGTGCGATTCAGTTACGCGCACATTCCCGCGTACCCACTCGACGAGTCGATCAAGCTCATCAAGGTCGCCGACGAGCTTGGGTTCTACGCCGCGTATGCCTGCGACGAAACCTGGTGGAAGGACATGTGGCTCCTTTTCGCCGCGGCCGCTCGGGAAACCCGGCAGATCCGGCTCGGGCCCAATGTCACCCATGTGATCCTCCGGGACCCCGCTCACATCGTGCAGATGCTCGGGACACTCGACGAGCTGAGCGGCGGCCGTGCGGAATGCGTGGTCAGTTCGGGGAACCAGTCCCTCCTTCCCCAGCACGGCGTCGACCCGACCGGCATGAAGCCGCTGTCACGGGTCATCGAGGCGCACAAGGTCATGCGTTCGCTCCTCGACACCGGAACCGTTGCCCATGCCGGGGAGTTCTTCACCTACCCCGGGTTGTGGACCCTGTCGCGTCCGGTGCAGGAGCGCTTGCCGATCAAGCTCGGCGCGATGGGCGGCCCGCGCTCATTCCAGCTCGCAGGCGCGACGTTCGACGGGCTGCATCACGCGCTCGGCTACACGCGCGAGAACTTCGAGTACGTCATGGAGAACCTGAGGGCGGGGGCTGAAACCGCCGGCCGCGACTGGCGTGAGCTCGACCTGGCGGCCTGGGTGGTCTGGGCTTGCGCCGAGGACTCGGCGGCGGCGAAAGAGACGGCACGGATCATGGTCGCCTTCTACCTCGCCGCGATGCCGGAGAGCCAGCTCCAGAGGCACGGGATCAGCGGTAGCGACCTCAAGCCGATCCTTGATGCGTTCGACGCCGGCGACACACAGAAGGCAGTCGATCTCACATCACCCGAGCTGGGTGAGACGCTGTCGATCTCGGGCACGCCCGAGGAGTGTCTCGCCAAGTTGCAGCGTGACATCCTCCCGACGGGGATCAACCACATCGTGGCCGGAGTCGTCGACCCGCATCTCGTCAAGGTGCTGGCCAACCGAACCGTTCCCGGTGGCGTCGAGGCCGCGACCCAGCTTCGACTGATCCACGACCGCGTGATGCCCGGCCTCGCAGCTATGGGGGCAGGATCGACAGCGTAGCCGGCGCTGCGGCCACGCACGGAGCCGGCGGGTGGAGCCGATCGGCCCAAGCGTTGGCCCCTTCGGGATGATCCGAAGGGGCCGACGATCTCACGACGTTCTGACGACTATTTCGAATGGTGCGACCGCGATCCAAGGCGATGGCCGCCGTGGCTCTTGGTCTTGTCCTTTGCTACATGTCGCCGTGTCGGCCGGTGGCCTGATCGGGTCCCTTTGTCGAGTTCTTGACCTGCGACGTCGCCGCGTCTCCGTTGGTCGCGTCGCCGACGTTCGCCGCGGCTGCGGGCGGGAGGGCGCCCGGGTTCTTTCCTCCGGTGGCGAAGAAGCTGACGCAGTCGCCCTGATTCTTGAACCGGTTGCCGGCAGTGTCGATCATCGTCTGCCAGCCGCCTTGCTTGCAGTCGGACTTCGTGGGGACGGTTTCGGTCACGACGACGTTATCGATCGCGGGGCCGAATGCGCCGGGCGTTGTGCTCACGAAGCTGAGCGTCGTGCTGGTCGTCGTCGCAAGGACCGAGTACGACTCTGCCGTCCAGTTCATGTTGGCCAGAGTGCTCCCCGTCGTGTCGAAGGTGTAGTGGCTCACAGTTCCGCCAGTCGCGCCGACGTCCAGCGTCTTCACCGTCGGAGCGTCTGCCGGATTGCCGGCGAGATAGAACGAAACGGTGTAGGTGTTGCCGATCGTCGTCGCGAACGTCTGGCTGATCGCCCCAGCGTCCACGCCGCTCATGTCGATGCTCTTGGCACCGTCCTGAGCAGGCCAGTACGTGCCGATCCAGTCAACGCTCCCCGAGTCCACGGTCCAGCCGTCGATGCTCGTGTCCCCGGCGTTCAGTTGCTCGAAGCCGGCTCCGCCGTCCACGTAGGCGCCAGTTTCGAAACTGCCGTTGGTGAGCCCGCTGAAAGCCAAGGTGGCCCCCGCGAGCGTGATGGCAGCCAATCCACCGATCACGATG
The DNA here is from genome assembly GCA_963776385.1 of uncultured Chloroflexia bacterium. GTDB lineage: Bacteria > Chloroflexota > Limnocylindria > Limnocylindrales > CSP1-4 > SPCO01. The sequence goes on along the minus strand of CAVZME010000004.1, from coordinate 27,387 downwards.
CCAAGCCCAGATCGTCTCTTCACGGGGGAACCTCCCTGCCGATGGCAGTGGTGCAGGACGAGCTGATCGTTCTCGGGATGCCCGTCCTCGGGACAGCAGTCGCGAGCCTCGCGGCCGACCCGACGGTCATCACCCTAAACCCGGAGGCGCTCTCGTAAAGCGGGCTAATGGTCCCGGGTCTTGTGAACATCATGTCCGGGGCTCCTTCGATGGACGAGCGTACGAACCACCGAAGATATCGCTGCTTTCGGACGTCCACGTGCACGCCTGCTGGATGGCGGGTCGGCCGTCCGACTCGGCTGTTCCCACCCCGCTCGAGCACCGTGCGCCCACGGGCGCGCGACGTCACCTGCCACCGAAGCGCCTCTTGCACGCAGGAGTACCGTAGTGGGCTCAGCGAGCGTGCAAGAGAAGGGGTCAACGATGACTCGTCGCATGGTGGTTGTTGTTTCGTTCCTGTCCCTGGTCGCGCTCGTGGTCGCACCGACGACCGCTGGGGCGGTGGCGCCGGAGAGCAAGGTCACGGTGGGCAGTCCCACGACCCCCTACCTGCCCAACGGCTCGAACGAGCCGGCGCTGGCCATGGACGCGAACCACCCGGGGTTCTGGCCGCCGGGGCCAACGACTTGGTCGACAACGCGCCCTGCGTGGGGAACAGCTGTGATCTCACCCCGGACATCGGCATCTCGGGCATCTACTTCTCCTTCGACCAGGGCGGGACGTGGACCCAACCGACCTACACCGGGTTGACGGCGCAGAACGGCACGACGCATGTGGGCCCGATCCACACCCTGCCCAACTACTTCGAGAACGGGATGTCCTCGCACGGTGACCCCGCCCTGGCGTTCGGTCCGAGGCCCGACGCTCAGGGCAACTTCTCGTGGGCGAACGGGTCGCGGCTGTACTACGCCAACCTGGCGTTCCCGCTGAGCACGAACCCTGGTTTCAAGGGGGCTTCGGCGGCTGTCGTGTCCCGCACCGACAACGTGCAAGCGGCCGCGAGCGGTGATCAGAGCGCATGGATGGACCCGGTGATCGTCAGCCGCCAGAACGCCGCGCTGCTCTCGGACAAGGAGGATGTCTGGGCCGACAACGCTTCCTCGAGTCCGTTCTTCGGCAACGTCTATATGTGCAACACGGCCTTCCGCAGCGTCGGCGGCGCTCCGGCGCCGATCGTGGTTTCGGCGTCGGCGGATGGCGGCAGCACCTGGCGGCAGCGTCAGGTCTCCTCGGCCACCAACAACAACCAGACCGGGGGACGTCAGGGCTGCGCGGTGCGGAGCGACAGCCACGGTGTCGTCTACGTCGCGTGGGAGGGCGCCGACATCCAGACCCGCCAGAGCGTCTTCTACCTGGCCCGCTCGACCGACGGCGGGAACAATTTCGAGAAGCCCCGAGCCGTCGCCCAGGTCACCGACGTCGGGGTGTTCGACCCCGCCTCGGGTCGCATCGTGTTCGACGGCTACGCCGGGACCCGCACCGACAGCTTCCCCAGCCTGAGCATCGCCAACGGCGCGCCGACTGGATCCGACGCGACCAACACCATCGTCCTGGCCTGGCCGAACGGCCCCATCAACCAGGAGCAGGCGCTGGTGCAGACCTCGGCCGACGGCGGTGTGACGTGGTCGGCGCCGGTCAACGCCGCGGAGGCCTGGGACCGAGCGGATAACCCGGCGGTCGCCATCTCGCCGAAAGGCACCGACGTCTACCTCGTCTACAACGCCTACCTCGACCCCTTCCAGACCACCACCACCAACCCCCGGCGGATGCAGGGAGTGGCCCGCCACGCCGACGTCGGAGCCGGCGGAGCACTTGGCGCCTTCACGACGCTGCATCGCGCGGCGGTCGGCGACGCCAGGGGCACGCACGCGCACCCTCAACCGCGAGCTGATCTACGACTACCAGTACGCCGTCGCGTCACGCGACTACGGAGCCGTCATCTGGATGGACGCCCGCGACGCCGCCGTCTGCGCCGCCGTCAACGCATACCGCCAGTCCCTCATCGACGGCACCCCGATCACCGCGCCCTCACCACTCACCGACTGCCCGGCCACCTTCGGCAACCTCGACATCTACAGCGGCAGCTACCCGGACCCAACGCCGTGAGGAGTGATCGGTGTCCGCCGAACAACCGATCAGCGGTTCTCTGGCGCGTCAGCCCATGATCCTCACTCCCGACCGTACGTAGCGAGGCCCGGCCCGGGAGGGCTCGGCCGAGGCCTATGGGCCCGGGTTGGCTCTGGGCCTTCGGTGCACCTTGCGGCGGTCGGATGCCCGTGCTCGTTTCATTTCACCGGGAATACCACGGTCTCGCGCTCGACGGCTAGAGCTTGTCGATGGCCTGTTCGATAGCCGCGAGGTCGAGCGCCTCCTGCTCGTCGCTCGCGGCGAGCTCGGCCAGGGTCAAGAAGCGGCTGAACGAATGCGACGATCCATTCGGTGATGGCTGCACCTGGTGCGGCGTCGAGCTCGTGGCCGCGCGCGGTGGTCGCTGTGGTGGTCAACCGGGCCCGTTGATGCGACGAAACCAGCCTGAGGGCTGGCAATCACGAAACGGAAAGTGGAGCCGACACTCGGACTTGAACCGAGGACCTGCTGTTTACGAACTAGTCGGTCGTCAACAGCGTCCCGGTGATGTCCGGTGGGGCGTCGCTGCTCTTCCTGAGCGTGGTCGACGGTCCGTTGCCGTCAATCCTGTGAACATTCTCCCGACCTTCACAGCGAAGGCCTGCGTCGACTGTAGAGCTGGCGACGAGGCGCGCGCAAGTGTGCCCGGTGTCGCCACATGCACCGGTAGGCCCCCGTTGGCCGCTGAGCTACACGACCGTCGACTCGCCTGTCCCGCTGGTGCGGTCTGGTGCTGTTCGGTGCGGTCCTAGGTCCAGCCACGGCCGGGCCGTCCAGCTAGGGCCAGTCCGTTGGTCGACATAGGTGGGCACGATTCGGGCAACTTCAGAAGCCACGTAGCCTAGCGACGGAGGTGGTCAACGGCATTCGACGCGAGGCCAGGCGTTTCTTTGCCGGTCTAGTCGTGAAGTCGGTCAGTTCGCACGCCTGCAGATTCGAGACCTCGCGCCATTCCCCTCGCTACCGCGCGAAAACCGGGCGTGCAGCGAGGGCCTGAAGCGCCTCCTAGCTCGCACGCCAGCATGGCGGCCGGTTCAAGGTCCCGGCATGTCCTGGCCTTGAGCCTACGCGGAAAGAAGTGGACAAGTCCCACCCGATTTCGGCAGGTCAATGGGCGCTGCGGACCGCACTGCTCTTACGGGCGCGTATCGCGTCGACGTAGGGCTTCATCGCCCCGCAGCGGGGTGGCTATGCTTCCTTTGATCGAACCGTATGGACATGGCGCTCGAGGCTGAGCGCAGATCGGATCCAGGTGAAGCACATGCCGATCGTCGAGTACCCTGCCGGCGCGCCCTTTCCGGGCGTGATCGGGCGGACCGTCGATGAGTCCAGCCCCGCCTGGCCGGCGCCCATCCGCCCTGCAAAGGGCGCCCCGAACGTGGTGTTCATCGTGCTCGATGACACCGGGTTCGGGAACCTGGGGTGCTTCGGCGGCCCGATCGCGACGCCGAACTTCGACCGGATCGCAGCCGGCGGCCTGCGCTTCAACAACATGCACACCACCGCGCTGTGCTCGCCCAGCCGCTCCTGCATCATCACCGGCCGCAACCACCACCGCAACGGCATGGCCGCCATCACGGAACTCGCATCGGGGTATCCCGGCTACAACGGCGTCATGCCGTTCGAGAACGGGATGCTGTCGGAGATCCTGGCCGGGCGCGGCTACAACACCTACGCCGTGGGCAAGTGGCATCTGACGCCGAGCAACGAGGAGACGGCGGCGGGGCCGTACACGCGCTGGCCCGTGGCCCGCGGCTTCGAGCGCTTCTACGGCTTCCTCGGTGGCGATACGAGCCAGTGGTATCCCGACCTGGTCTACGACAACCACCAGGTCGAGCCGCCGCGGACCCCGGAAGAGGGCTATCACCTCACCGAGGACCTCGTCGACAAGTCGATCGAGTTCATCACGGACGCCCAGCAGATCGACCCCGACAAGCCCTTCTACCTGTACCTCGCCTTCGGCGCCACCCACGCGCCGCACCACGTCCCGAAGGAATGGGCGGACAGGTACGCCGGGCAGTTCGACGACGGCTGGGACGCCTATCGCGAGCGGACGTTCGCGCGCCAGAAGGAGCTTGGGGTCCTGCCGGCCGACGCGGAACTGTCCCGGCACGACCCGGACGTCCCCGACTGGGAGACGCTCCCAGCCGACGCACGCCGGTTGTACAGCCGCTACATGGAGGTCTATGCCGGCTTCCTGAGCCACACCGACCACCACCTCGGTCGCCTGCTCGACTACCTCGAGGAGCAGGGCCAGCTCGACGACACCCTGATCATGGTCGTCTCGGACAACGGCGCGAGCGCGGAGGGCGGCCCGACCGGCACCACGAACGAGGCGCAGTTCTTCAACAACGCCCAGGAGCCGCTCGAGGAGAGCCTCAAGGTCATCGACGAGATCGGCGGCCCGAAGCACTTCAACCACTATCCGTGGGGTTGGACCTGGGCGGGCAACACGCCCTTCCGGCGCTGGAAGCGCGAGACCTACCGTGGTGGGGCGTGCGACCCGTTCATCGTCGCCTGGCCGTCCCGGATCAAGGCGAAGGGCGAGGTCCGGACGCAGTACGCGCACATCATCGACATGGTGCCGACGGTGCTCGACCTGCTGGACATCGAGCCACCGGCGTCGATCCGGGGCGTGACCCAGGCGCCCTTCGACGGGGTCAGCTTCGCGCACACCCTCGACGACGGAGCGGCGCCCAGTCGACACCACACCCAGTACTTCGAGATGCTCGGCCACCGCGCCGTCGATCACGACGGCTGGCGCGCGGTGTGTCCGTGGCCCGGCCCGTCGTTCGCCGAGGCGGGCGTCGGCTTCGGACAGCCCATCTCGTCCGAGCGACTGTCGCAGCTCGACGCCACCGGCTGGGAGCTGTACCACGTCGCCGAGGATCCGGCCGAGACCCACGACCTGGCGACCGAGCAGCGTGACCGGCTCATCGCGATGATCGCACTCTGGTACGTCGAGGCCGGCCGGAACGGTGTCCTGCCGATCGATGGCAGCGGCCTCCAGCGGATGATCGCCGAGAAGCCGCAGGCAGCGCCTGCCCGCGATCGCTACACCTACCGCCCGGGTACCCAGGCGGTGCCGTTCTTCGCCGGTCCGCGGGTCATGAACCGGCCCCACAGCATCACCGCATCGGTGGAGATCCCGGAAGGCGGAGCAGAGGGCGTGCTGATCGCCCAGGGAAGCGCCGCGGGCGGCTACTCGTTGTTCATCAAGGACGAGCGGCTCCACTACGTGCACAACTGGGTGGGACGCGAGATCTACGGCGTCACGTCCGAGGAGCCGGTCCCGGTCGGCTCGCACGAATTGCGGTTCGAATTCGAGCCGACCGGCAAGCCCGACATGGCGCACGGCCGCGGGGCACCAGGCCGGCTCCAGCTCTACATCGACGGCAAGCTGGTCGGGAACGCCGAGGCTCCGACGACCACGCCATTCGTGATCAACCCGGGTGCGCTCGCGGTCGGTCTGAACGTCGGCTCGCCGGTCACCCCTGACTACGCGAGTCCGTTCCGGTTCACCGGGACGATCCACAAGGTCACGGTCGACGTGAGCGGCGAGCTGATCGTCGATCAGGAGGCGGAGCTGCGGGCGCACATGGCCCGTCAGTAGACCGACGGCTGTAGGTCTCAAGGCGTTTCGCCTGTGGAGAACGCAGGCCCTTGAGGTCCTCGTCGAACTCGATTCGGGAGTGGTGTCAAGGGTGCTGGCGGACTTCAGTCAACTCGTACGTGTTGCCCTCACTGTCCTTGAACCACGCCGCCTTAGCCATGCCGAAGTCGGCCAACCCATCGACCATCTGGACATCCCCGAGGTCGAACTCCTCGAAGATCACGCCACGTTCGCGCAGTTCGGCCATCACCGATTTCGATGTCCTTGACCTCCCAGCCCGCGATCGTGTTCTTCGCCGTCCCCGCTGACGGCGTGGCGTACAGGTATAGCCAGGTCTCGCCCGCGAAGCGGTACCAAGCGCCACCCGGGTCCTCGTGTTCAGGGAGGAGTCCGAGCCGGTCCTCGTACCAGCGGCGCGCCCGCACGAGATCGCCAGCTGCGGCCCGGGCGCTGATCGGGAACTCGGCAAGGCCCGTCATGACGTCGCCGGAGCCATGGCCGGAGCCGACTCGACCTGCGCCTTGAGCCGCGAGAGTTCGCGCGCCGGCCCGGCATTTGCCTCCATCGCCACCATCGGCGACAGCAGCCGCCACAGGCCGTGCAGTCGGATGTCCGCCCCGTAGCTCGCCTTGGTCGACGCTGGGCCAATGGGCTCGAGGTCCAGCGTGACCGTGAGATCGAATGGGACCCCTTGGACAGATTTCCAGGCGATCCGACGCCCCGGCTCTGCCTCGGACACCTCGAACTCGGCGTCCCACCCGAACGGGCCGAATCGCACACGTTCGCGTCCACGCGCCCCCACCTGCGTCCCATCTCCCTGCACGATCCGTGCGTCAGTGACGGTCATCCACTCCGCATGGCGGAGGATGTCGGCGGCGTACGCCCAGACGTCCTGCGCAGACCGCTCGATCACCTGCTCGGCGACGGACGCGCTCATGGTCGAGCCTCCTCGTGTTGGACGACCGGCAGCGCGCCGGCAACGACCGTGGCGAGCCGCGCATAGGCGGCCCTCTTCTCCCCCTGCATCCGCGCTACGGCCGCGGCATCCGCGGCCGTAGCACCCTCGAAGGCCCAGCGGAGTCGGAGATGGGTCCCGTCGTCGGCCGGCTCGAGATCCGCGGTGGCCGCGACTGGGCCGACCCCCGGAACGGCCAGGCGCCACGCGACGCGGTCGTAGGGCTGCCAGTCGACGATCTCTTCCAGTGTCGCCAGCCGTCCGGTCACGCACTGGGCAGTCGTCCCGACACCGCGGCGCCCACCGGCCGACGTCTCCTGGATGGCGATCGGTCCCTCCCACCGTGTTCGGAGAGCGGGCGACGTCAGATGCGCCCAGATCACCGATGGGTCGGCGGCGAAGGACGCCTCGATGTCGAAGGCGAGATCGGAGTCGGCGATGTCGAGCCGGCGGATGGTGCTTTCGTCCTGCCAGCGGGCCTCGAGGTCCATCGTGAACGTGTCGATCCGACCGAGATGCTCGATCTCCTCCGAGCCCGCCCGGAGCTGCAGGGCATCCGCGTCGAGACCCAGAGCGTCGACGGCGGCGGCGGTGAACAGCGCGAAGCCGTTGGCTCGCGACTCGGCGGCGCCCACGCCCTTCAGCAATCGGTGGGCGACGATGACATCGGGACCCGCCAGCTCGTCCCGGCCGGCGATGCGACTCCAGACGAAGGCGCCATGGTGGACGAACACCTTGAGGTCGAGCTTGGGGGCCAGCCGGCACGAGTTGCAGTCGCACGTCGTGGCCTGGTCGATGCTGCGCAGCCGGCGCCGGAAGGCGAGATAGCACGCCTCGATCGCATCGAGGAGTAGAGACCCGTCGGCACGCCCGTCCTCGACGAACAGGAACGCGGCATCGCCCTCGAACTTGGCCAGTCGGAACGGCGGCTCCAGGCGGCCGACGATCGTCTCGAGGAGATCGCCGGCGATGACCGGCGCGTGCTCCAGCTCGCTGCCTGACAGGTAGGCGGTGTAGCCGGTCAGGTCGGCGATGACCAGGAAGCCGGACTCGGGTGTCGCTGCCATGTCGTGAACCGTAGACCTTGGAGTCGGTCCAATGTCAATACCCGATCATCGTGTTTGGCGTGAGACCGCTGCGTTCACGCGTACCGCCCCAGCTCGGCTGCGATCGCGGCGAGCCCGCTTGCGAGATCGCCATCTCGGGGCAACGTGACAGCGTGGGCGACGTCGGTCAGCATCCGGCGGCGATAGGCAAGGATGGCGTCCCGGGTCGCCTGGCCGGCCTCGGTGAGCCGTGCGCGCGTCGCACGCCGGTCATCGGGATCGGTTTCCAAGGCGAGCAGACCGCGCCGCTCGAGGCGCCGGAGCAGGCGCCCGGTCGCGGGCAGCGTGACCCCCACCCGCCCGGCGACCTCGCTGAGCCGTGCTCCGTCCTTCTCGGCGCCGAGGATGAGGAGCGCCCTCCATTGGGGGAACGTCATCTCGAAGCCCGGGGTCGCCTCGGCCAGCGCCCGAGTCGTCACGCCAACGGCGCCCACGGTGATCTGCTCCAGAACCTGCGCCAGGTCGTCGTTTGTCATGACGCCAGTGTAGACGGGTTGGTTGCTAGGTGGCTACTATTGACCCCAGCGGATCAAGGAGGACGTGCGATGTTCGAGCCCATGAGCGGACTGCCTGACGGCGTCATCGGATTCGAGGCCGTGGGGGAGGTCGAGGCCACCGACTACGAGGACGTCCTGATGCCGGCGCTGGCCCGTGGCGCCGAAAGCGGTGGCGTGCGCCTGGTCCTCGTCCTGGGCGACCGCTTCAAGGGCTACTCGCCCGGCGCGATGAAGGAGGACGCGGGCCTCGTCTCTCACGCAAGTGCATGGAAGCGGACCGCGGTCGTCAGCGACCTCGGGTGGGTCGCCCACCTGGCGACGGCGTTCGGCTGGATGGTCCCAGGCAAGTTCAAGCGGTTCGGCCTCGCCGAGCGGGATGCCGCGATCTCCTGGGTCTCCCAGCGCGAGTGAGCGTGACCGTGGACGGGCAGGAGCGCCAGGCGCGGACCGCTGCCGCCCCCCGCCCGGCCATCCGGATCCAGGGCGCTGGTCAAGCACTTCGGCTCGATCGAGGCGGTCCGTGGGATCGACCTCGAGGTCCGCACCGGGGAGGTCTTCGGGTATGTCGGGCCCAACGGTGCCGGCAAGAGCACAACCATCCGGTGCCTGCTCGACCTCATCCGGCCGACGAGCGGGTCGATCGAGGTCCTCGGTCAGGATCCACGGCACGCCGGCGTGGACCTGCGAGGCCGAATCGGCTACGTCCCGGGCGAGTTGCGGCTTCCCGAGCGGATGACCTCACGTCAGCTCGTCGACTCGGTCAGCCGGCTCCGCGACGGCCTGGACACGAAGCGGGTCGCATCGATCGCCGATCGCCTGCAGATCGAACTCGACCGTCCGACACGCGACCTCTCATCGGGCAATCGGCGCAAGGTCGCCCTGCTGCTGGCCTTTGCGCCGAAGCCCGACCTCCTGATCCTCGATGAGCCGACAAGCGGACTCGATCCACTCATGCAGCACGAGTTCCTCGGGATGGTCGCCGAGGCGCGCAACGCCGGGGCGACGGTCTTCCTGTCCTCTCATGTCCTGAGCGAGGTCCAGAGAGCTGCTGATCGCGTCGCCGTCCTTCGCGCCGGACGGATCGTGACCCAGGGGACCGTCGACGAGCTGCGCGGTCGGGCACGTCAGCGGATCGAGGTCTGGTTCGCGGATGACGTGGATGGCGCCGAGCTGCGCGCGATCCCGGGGCTCGAGGACCAGCTGGTCGATGGCAGACGGTTGGCGGCGACCCTGTCGGGCCCGGTCGACCCGGTCCTCGCGGTCCTGGCCCGACATCGGGTTGCGAGTCTCGTCGTGGAGGAGCCGAACCTCGAGGACGCCTTCCTGGAGCTGTATGGAGACCGATCATGAACGCGACCGGCGTCGAACTCGTTCTCGGACCCCTCCGTCAGATGCGACGATCCCTGCTCGGCTGGGCGATCGGACTCGGGTCACTCGTGGCGGTGACGGTCGCCTTCTGGCCGGCGTTCCGCGGATCCTCGGGTATCAGCGAGGCCATCGACCAGCTGCCGTCTGGGATCGTCGACGCATTCGGGCTGGCTGCATTCGGCACCCCAGCCGGGTTCCTTCGGGGCAACCTGTACGAGTTCATCGTGCCGCTGCTCCTCGCCGTGGCGGCGGTGGCTGCGGCGAACGGCCTGACGGCCGGCGAGGAGGACTCCGGCAGGATGGAGACCTACCTCAGCCAGCCGGTCACGCGCCAGTCCGTGTTTCTTGGCCGCACGGTTGCGTTGCTCGCCTGGCTGGTCTTGATGATCGGGTTCATCCTCATCGTTCAACTCGCCAGCGACGCCGTGGTGGGCCTGGAGATCGACACGATGCGGGTCATCTCCACGGTGGTGCTCTGCGGGTTCCTGGCGCTGCTGTTTGGCACGCTAGCCCTCGCTGTCGCCGGTTGGTTGCCGCGCCCCTCGCTCGTCCTGGCGATCGGGATCGCGGCCGCTGTTGGCGGCTACCTCATCGCCGCGTTGTTCCCCTTGAGCGATCCACTCAAGCCCGTGAGCAACCTGTCGCCATGGAAATGGGCCCTCGGCGGAGATCCACTCGTGAATGGGACCGAGCCATGGCGCTATGTGACGCTGATCGTCCCCGTCCTTGGCCTCGTGGGGCTGGCGGTGGCGGGGTTCATTCGGCGAGATGTCCGCGCCGCCTGAGGGTCCCGTGCCGGACCCCGAATCGTCAGGCAAGAGGGACTGGATCCTGTACATCATCGTGGCCCTCATCGTGATCGTGCAGATCGTGGGCGTTGCGATCAAGATCGCCTCCCGCTGAACCTGATCACGTCCCGATGAAGCCGTTGATGGCAGACTCCAGCAGAACGATGGACCTGGAGATCGATCCCTACCGCATCCGGCCGGCGCGCCCCGACGAGATCGCTCGCATCGGCGAGATCGAAGATGCTGCCGGTTCGATGTTCTCCGGTGTGGACCCCATGGATGCGAGCGATCCGCGAACGCGAGGCGGAGCATGGTCTCGTCGTCGACTTGCGCGTCTTCATGCGGCGCGACCTCGACGGCTGACCTCTAACCCGGGTCAGTCTCCCGCTGGGTTCTCATCGAGCGGCGAGATGTTCGAGACGTCGCAGGATCGAGGCTCGCCATTGCTCAGCCAATGCCGGATGCGCGGCGACCTCGCGGAGGCGTTCCGACGACGTGTGGCGGTCCAACATCGCCAGGTGAGCGTCGAGAACGGTAACGCCCGCCCGATCCCGCTGCGCCAGCTCGATCGGCCCGCTCCCAGGTACCTCGCCAGGTTCGAGAACCCGGAGGTACCAGCCCGTTCTGCCCGACGCTCGGAAACGGGGCCCGATGTCATCTCGACCCCTGAGCATGCTGAGCTTGAAGCACGGCCATCGTGGCTGAGTCACCTGGAGCGTGGCGGAGCCCCAATGCCACACATCGCCGATCGCGACATCTCCTTCCAGGACACCGACCGTGCTCAGGTTCTCACCGAATGGGGCATCGCCCAGCTCCTCGCCCAGTTCACTCGTCCACGTTGCAACGTGCTCGGATGGGTAGGCGTAGACCGCCTTGTCGGACCCACCGTGGACGTCGAGGTCCGCCTGGCCGTCGCCCGAAAGGTTCAGCCAGGATAGCCACAAGTGGGAGTCTGCCGCGACCGGTCGTTTGCGGATCGCACTGTAGACATGGTCGCCGTTGATCTCGCCGAGCTGGGTCGGTACCCCGACATTGACGGCCACCAGCCGAAATGTGGTCACGAAGGTCGCTCGATCGTCGGCCCACTATACGAAGTCATCGGCGCTCGAAGCGCAGGTACGCTGCCCCCCGCGCATCCACGTATGTCGCCTCGTCTGTCTCGACGATGCGGAGGATGATCCCGTCGCAGATCGGGCACCGCAGCACCGTCCCGGGGGCCCGCACGTAGGCTCGCAGCTCGGCGATCACGTGCACCGCACCGCAATGCGCACACTTCCCGGGGACGACCGTCATGTCCGCGCCGAACGCGGCGCTGAGCTGCCCGGCCGAGGCGTTCCCGTCGAGGACATCGTCGTTGCCTGGATCGTCGGTCATCGGCGGATCCTCCTTCGGCTACGTGCCGCTGGGGCCGAACCGTTCGGTCCGGACGCGATCGGGCGGCAAGCCGAGGCGAACGAGCGCATTCGCCGCCGTCTCGACGAGTGACGTTGGCCCGCACAGGTACGCACGCGTGGAGATGCCCAATGGTTCGAGCACCTCCGCGAGCATGCGCTCATCGATGCGTCGGCCGAAGCCCGACCAGCCTGATGGTTGGGACCGCGTCAGCGTGTGGATCACCTCGAGCCCGCCGTCGTTCGCCGCGAGATCGTCGAGTTCCTCGCGATAGATGATCTCCTCGAAGTGTCGCGAGCTGAACAGCAGGCGTGTAGCGACGGGCGATGCAACCCGTGACCGATGACGCAGCATCGCCATCAGCGGCACGACCCCCGAGCCGCCGGCGACCAGCAACAGCGGCCCACCGAGCGCTGCCTCCCAGACGAAGTAGCCGCCGATCGGGCCGCGCAGCTCGACCCGGTCGCCGACGACCACGACGTCGTGCGAGGAAGGGCGAGACCTCGCCATCGTCGATGCGTTCGACCGTGATCTCGACCTCATCGGCACGCTCAGGCTCCGACGCGATCGAGTAGCTCCGCTCGACGCTGTAGCCGTCCTCCGCGGTCAGCCGAAGATCCACGTGCTGGCCGGGACGATGTCCACTCCAGGACGGCACTCGGAGCGCGAACGAACGAACCGTCGGCGTCTCGTCACGGACGGCGGAAACGGTCGCGAGTTGCCACGAGATGGGACCGGCCATGGTCAAACGTTCCTAGTCGCCGCTGTAGCGTTCTTCGAGCCACTGGTCGCCACGGTTGTGATAGCCGAGGGACTCCCAGAATCCAGGCTCGTCCTTCGACTGAATGCGCAGGCCGCGCACCCACTTCGCGCTCTTCCAGAAGTAGCGGCCTGGCACGACCAGGCGAGCCGGGCCGCCGTGCTCAGGGGAGAGTGGCTTGCCGTCGTACTCGAAGGCCACGAAGGCCTGGCCGTTGAGGATGTCCTCCAGCGGCAGGTTCGTCGTGTAGCCACCATCCGACCAGCCGATCGCGAACGCGGCGCTCGGATCGAGATCCACGTGCTCGAACAGGGTATCGACGCTCACCCCACGCCAGCGCATGTCGAGCCTGGTCCACTTCGTCACGCAGCTGATGTCGACCGTCCAATCCCGGGCTGGAAGCGCGAGGAAGGCATCCCATGTCCAACTGACCGGCTCACCGACGAGGCCGTCGATGGAGAACGACCAGCGATCCAGCGGCGTGCGGGGAGTCGGCCCGGCTGAGAGGACGGGGAAGTCCGTCGTCAGGTATTGACCGGGCGGGGTCCGCGATGCGCCATCGTTTGGCCCAGAGGCTTGCTCGCCGCGCCGACCCACGAACCCTCGGGTAACGAAACGCTCGGTCACATCAGCCTCCCAGATGGCGTATCTGGCCTTGCGGAGGTGGCGGCACCGCCCGTCCGGCCGCCGGATAGCGTATGCGGCCTCACGCAGCAGTCTCCTGACTGACTGCCAGGGCCGACACGATGGCGAGGTTGCCCGTCCGTCCCGCGATCTCGACCTCACGCTCCGCGGGTGGCGTGCCGAGGCCGGCCCGATCCCAGGCGATGCGGCTGACGAGCAGTTCGCCCGGGCCCGCCAGGCCACCAAGTCTGGCCGCGATGTTGACCGTGTCGCCCAGCGCCGTGAAATCGACCTTCTCGTCACCGCCGACGACGCCGACGAACGCATCACCGGTATGCACGCCCGCTCCGACCATCAGGCCCTTCCGGGCGAGTCCGTCATGCTCGACAGCATCGAGGATCGCCCGCCCGGCGTTGATCGCCCGCCCGGCGTGGTTCTCGCCGGTAATGACCGGGATGAATAGCGCCATCACGCCGTCGCCGAGGAACTTGTCGACGACCCCGCCGTTGGGTCGATCGCGACGGCAGCCGATCGGTAGTAGGACTGGATCAGACCCCGGTAGTCAGATGCAGATGTTCGTTCCGCGAGGCCAGTCGAACCGCGGACGTCCGCGAAGACGACGCTGATCTCCACCTCCGCGCCTCCGGCACGCTCCGACAGGTGCCCGAAGCACGCCTTGCAGAGCAGTGGATTGTCGCGCATCGGGCCGTGCCAGAACAGACGAGCGACCGCTCCGCCGACGCCGTGAAAGGGTGACGCGCAGACCTTGCAGCGCGGCGCGGCGGGCACGCGTTGCCACATGCTCCGGATCTTCAAGAGCGACGGATCCTCCCCGGTCAGCAACCGGCGCCATTGAGCGGTGGAAGGATCCTCGTCAGGCAACATCATGCGTCTCGCCTCTGGCCGGCAGGTCAGGGGTCCACCGCCCGTCGCGGTACACGTACCAGACTTCGACTCGCTCCCCACTGATCTCGCGTCGACGAACGACCGCAAGCGGGTAGGCCTCCCGGAGTCGTGCCTGCAACGCGGCCGGATCATCGTCGTCGACGATCGACGTGTAGACCGACGAAACGAACTCCGGGTCAGTGCGCGGGAAGAGCGCCAGGGCAGGCTGGCTCACGGGACGCGTCCTTCCCCGGGCAGCTTCATCCGGCCATTGTGATGCGCCGCCGTTCGCACTAGCAACGCCGCCCGGAGGGAACCGCGCGACCCCCGCTGCGTGCAACGAGAGTCGCGCGGCATCTCCTGTGTGCGTTGGTGTCAGCCGATCGGTTCAGGGTTGCCGAGGACCGGGCACCGGAAGTCTGCGGCAGCGTTGCGCACCAGCGTCACCTGGCCGCTAGAGACGAGCGACTCCAACTGCGACCAGCTCGTCACGAGCGTGGAACCATCGCCGGATGTCCACGTCGCGGTGTAGACGGCCCAGCGACCTCCGTGATGACCGGTCGGCGAGCCGGGCGCAAACTCAGCCACCCCGAACTGGTCGGCGTTCGTGGAGTTCGTGAACTTGGCGAACGGATCGGTGCCGGTCCCGTCGGGCACGTTGGCCGCGTTGCCGAACACCCGATAGATCTGATCGTTGGCGTAGACGGCGCCGAATGTCCGTGCGCCGACGGGTCCCGCGATGGTCATGAGGGCAAGCATGCCGACTGCGGCACTCACCAGGATTTGCTTCATCCGAACCTCCACCCTTGTCTTTCGGCCGGCCCGGCGCCGGTCTGTTCGGGCACAGTGCGCGGACACCGTGACGTCCGGACGACGGACGCATGACGCTTGCGTGACGCCCCTCCCCGCTGGTGACTTCGAGCTGACGAGCGACTGCCTCCCGGTGCGCGCGATCGACCGCCTCGCCGGGCCGCGACTCGCCGTCGATGGCTTTGTCCATTTCCACCCTTGCACGACATCGTCACGGCGATCAGAATGACTGACGGTCAGTCATGTTGTGGAGGAGCCCGTGTCTGCGGCACAGATCGATGAACGCACCCGCGCTGGGCGCACGCGGTCGCGCGACGTCCGCCGCCGCGAGTTGCTGCAGGCGGCGGTCGGCGTCTTCGCGGAGAAGGGGATCGCATCGGCGTCGGTCGATGACATCGTTCGCGCGGCGGGAGTGGCAAAGGGCACGTTCTACCTCTACTTCGCCACGAAGGACGACGCGATCAACGCCGTCGCGGAGTGGATGGTCGAGACCGTGGCCGAGCGGATCCAGGTGATCGCGGCCGACGCCGACCGCTCGCCGGTCGAACGCCTCCTCGCCTTCGGCGCGAGCGTCCGCCAGGTCGGCGGTGAGCCGTATGAACGTGACCTCGTCGAGGTGGTCCACCGCCCGGAGAACCGCGTCCTCCATGACCGCATCGGCGAGCGGGCACTGAGCCGGCTTGCCCCGGTGGTGGCCGAGATCATCGCGTCCGGCATCGAGCGCGGACTCTTCAGGCAACAGGATCCCGAGCGCGCCGGCACGTGGGTGATGGCCTGCTTCGGGTCGCTCCATGACGTGGTCCCCGGCCCAGACGACCTTCCGGCGGCGATCGACGAACTCAACGCGTTCGTCCTCGGTGGGCTCGGCTATCGCGGCGAGGCCGTAGGATGACCGATCTCGCGGTCGAGACGACCGGCCTCACCAAGCGCTACCGCGGCGGCGCCCTCGCCGTCGACGGAATCGACCTGCGCGTCGCGAGGGGCGAGATCTACGCCTTCCTCGGGCTCAACGGCGCGGGCAAGTCGACGACGATCCGGATGTTGCTCGGCATGATCCGGCCGACGGCCGGCCACGCGGAACTCTTCGGCGAACGGGTCAATTCCGGGGCGACGCGCCTTTGGCGACGGGTCGGCCATCTGGTGGAGAGCGCGACCGCCTATCCGGAACTCAGTGTCCGCGACAACCTCGACATCGCGCGCCGGCTGGCGGGAATGACGGAGCGTGGCGCCGTGGATGCGGTCATCGAGCGGCTGTCTCTCGAGCCGTACGCGGATCAGCGGGCCGGCACCCTGTCGCTCGGCAACCTCCAGCGCCTTGCACTCGCCAGGGCTCTGCTCCCCGCACCCGAGCTGCTCGTGCTCGACGAACCGGCGAACGGCCTCGACCCGGCAGGCGTCATCGAGATCCGGGAGTCTGATCCGGTCCCTTGCCACTGAGCACGGCGTCACCGTGTTCATGTCGAGCCACATCCTCGGCGAGGTCGATCGGCTCGCCACGAGGATCGGGATCGTGCATCAAGGGCGCCTGGTGGAGGAACTCGACCGCGAGGCACTCGGACGCCATCGCGACCTGCGACTCGAGGTCGAGGCGAGGGATCTCGATCGCGCCGAGGCGGCGCTGCGGTCCGCCGGCCTCTCGCCGCGCCAGGACCCGGCCGGACGTTCTCGAGCTGCGCGAGTCGCGAGCGCTGGACGGACCCGACGAGGTCGCGGTCGTGCTGGTCGCAGCCGGAGCGCCACCGACCCGGCTGTCGATCGCGCGCGAGTCGCTCGAGGACCACTTCATGCGCCTGACGGGCGCACCGCTCGAGGAGCCGTCGTGAGCCGGCTCAGCGCAGCCGTTGGCACCGAGATGCTCAAGGCTCGCCATTCACGGGTGCCGTGGGGCGTGGCGATCGGCTTCTCGATCGCGCCGCTCGTGATGGGCCTGTTCATGGTCATCCTCAAGGACCCCGAGCGTGCGCGGTCGCTCGGGCTGCTCGGCGCCAAGGCCCAGCTCACCGCCGGCACAGCGGACTGGCCGACGTTCCTCAACATGCTCGGGCAGGCCGTCGCCATCGGTGGAGCGATCCTGTTCGCGTTCCTCACGGCGTGGGTCTTCGGGCGCGAGTTCGCCGACCGCACAGTTCGGGGCCTGCTCGCGAACCCGACACCGCGGCGCACGATCGTCGTCGCCAAGGCGTGCGTCATCGCGATCTGGGGTCTCGCGATCTCGGCCTGGGTCCTCGCCCTCGGGCTCGCGATCGGAGCGCTCGTCGGTCTGCCGGGCTGGTCGGTCGCCGACGCCGGCTCGACCGTGGGGGCGATCGCGCTCGCCGCCGTGTTGACCATCACACTTCAGACCGGCGCGGCATTCTTCGCCGGGGTGGGACGTGGTTACATCGCGCCGCTGGCGTGGACCGTCGCGATGATCGTCGTCTCGCAAGTCCTCACGGTGCTCGGCTGGGGAGCGTGGTTCCCGTGGTCTGTCCCAGCGCTCCTCGCCGGGGCGGGCGGGACGGCGGTCGAGCCGGTCACCCCGGCGGGGGTCGTGGTCGTGCTCGTCGTGGCGACGGCAGGCCTCGTCGCGACGGTCGCGTGGTGGGATCGCGCCGATCAGACCGGGTGAGATCAGGGCATTGCCCAGGTTGCCCTCCAATACGATGGCCCGGTGATCGATTGGCATTGAGCCTACGAAGCTGCCGCTCTGCCATTTGGTCGTACCTTCGCATCGCGCACGCTTGTCCATCTCGCCGAACGCCGTTCGTAGGGAGGTGAGAGGCTGGACCTGCCAGCCACCCCGAGGAGCGCCACATGCCGCGATACCTGCTTTCCACCCACAGCACCGCCGGTGCGACCCGCGAACCGATGACCGACGAGCAGATGCAGAAGGCTTGGGAGCCGATCCAGGCGCTCGAGGCGGAGATGAAGTCGGCCGGTGCCTGGGTCTTCTCGGCCCGCCTCCATGATCCGGATACGGCAACGGTGGTCCGGATCTCGGGCGACGAAGTCGTGACGACCGACGGCCCCTTCGTGGAAGCCAAGGAGCACATCGCCGGCTTCTACATCATCGAGGCGGCCGATCTCGACGAAGCGCTCGGGTGGGCCGCGAAGGTCACGAGGCTGATCTCATCGCCGATCGAGGTCTGGCCGTTCGTGGACACCGCTGGCGGCTGAGCGTTGCCGGTCGTCGATGACGCGCTGATCGGCCGGATCTTCCGCGAGGAGTCCGGTCGGTCGGTCGCCACCCTGATCCGGATCTTCGGCGACATCGACCTGGCCGAGGACGCCGTCCAGGAAGCGTTCGCCCTGGCCCTCCGGAAATGGACCGCGGAGGGATTGCCACCCAACCCAGGTGGCTGGATCACGACGACGGCGCGCAATCGGGCGATCGATCACCTTCGTCGCGAGTCGCGAGGTCGCGAACTCCTGACCCAGGTGGCCGATGACGCCGACGATCGTCCAGGAGAGGAGACCGGGCCCGTGCAGGACGACCGACTCCGCCTGATCTTCACGTGTTGCCATCCGTCGCTCGCTACCGAAGCGCAGATCGCCCTGACCTTGCGGCTGCTTGGCGGCCTGACCACGGCGGAGGTCGCCCGCGCCTTCC
This sequence comes from uncultured Chloroflexia bacterium, assembly GCA_963776385.1. Classification (GTDB taxonomy): domain Bacteria; phylum Chloroflexota; class Limnocylindria; order Limnocylindrales; family CSP1-4; genus SPCO01. The sequence continues at coordinate 8,873 of CAVZME010000004.1, read as the reverse complement.
TGGTCGCCGAAGCGACGATGGCCAAGCGACTGGTCCGGGCAAAGCACAAGATCCGGGCGGCCCACATCCCGTATCGAGTCCCGAGTGAAGCGGAACTCCCGGCGCGGCTCCGACCGGTCCTGGCGGTGCTCTACCTGACGTACAACGCCGGGACTGATGGGCCCGAGGGCGACGATCTGCGCCATGAAGCGATCCGGCTGGCCCGGAGCATCAGCGGTCTGATGCCAGACGAGGCAGAGGTCGCTGGGCTGCTGGCGCTGCTCGTCCTGTCCGAGTCCCGGTGGCCGGCTCGCTTCACCGACGACGGGCGCCTGGTCCTCCTACGGGATCAGGACCGGTCGACGTGGGACCAGGCACTCATCCAGGAGGGCCAAGCGATCGTGCGGGCCTGCCTCCGCCGCAATCAGCCCGGGCCGTACCAGATCCAGGCAGCCATCAATGCCGTCCACGCCGACGCCGCCACATTCGAGGCGACCGACTGGAGCCAGGTCCTGGCCCTGTACGACCATCTGCTGTCGATGACCCCGACGCCCGTCGTCGCCATGAACCGGGCCATCGCCATGGGCGAGGTGCGAGGTCCCCAGGCAGCCCTCGAAGTCCTCGACGACCTGGATCTCGACGAGTACCACCTCTACCACGCCGCCCGCGCTGACCTCTTGCGAAGGCTTGGGCGACACGAGGATGCGAGCCAAGCCTATGCCCGTGCCGCCGCCCTGACTGCTAGCGATGCTGAACGCGTCTTCCTCGAGGACCGTCTACAGGCGGCACGAGCGGCCGGCTGACGGCCTGGCTTGACACAGGCCGACGACCGAGCTGATCGCCCGAGTACGGATTCGGTCGTCGATGCCCCTCGGATCACTGCCATCGGCCCCGCGGCTGCGCGTATCGTGGTGCGACGTACGGCAATGGAGGCTGGGCGATGCCAGAAGCGCGACACGAGGTGACGATCCGGCGACCCGCGAGCGAGGTGTTCGCGTTCCTCGCGGACGGCCTGAACGGGCCGAAGTGGCGGACCGGGATCCTCGACATCGCCCACGTCTCCGGGACCGGGGTCGGCGCGACGTACAAGCAGGGTGTCAAGGGCCCGGGCGGTCGGCGCATCGACGCCGACTACCGGATCACGACCTACGAGCCGAACTCCCGGCTGGCCTTCGAGGCGATCGCCGGCCCGGTCCGTCCGAAGGGCGAGTACCTCCTCGAGGAGGTCGACGGCGGGACTCGCCTGGCCTTCGCCCTGGGCGCCGAGTTGGGCGGGATCAAGAAGTTGTTGATGGGCGGAGCGGTCCAGAAGACGATGGACGCCGAGGTCGAGGCGACAGAGCGTCTCAAGAGCCTGTTGGAGTCGATGCCGGTCGGGTGATCCGGAGGCGTTCATCACCCATCACTCGACGATCGGAGCATCGAGATGAGTGAAGGTCGTAGGCAGGTGATCCTGCTTCCCGGCGGCGTCATGCCAGCCGGACCTGCCTACAGCGCGCTGCTCGCGGAACTGGAGCCGGACGTCGACGCTCGGCCAAAGGAACTCGAGGTCTACGCTGCCGACGCGCCGCCGCCCGACTACTCGCTCGCGACCGAGGTCGTCGGCATCACGCGTGTCGCGGACGATGCGGGCTTCGACCGTTTCCACCTCGTCGGCTACTCCGGCGGCGGCGCCTCGTCACTCGCGTTCGCCGCGAGCCAGCCTGAGCGACTCCTGAGTCTCGCCGTCATGGAACCCGCGTTCGCCGGCTGGCAGGAGATGTCGACCGCCGAGCGCTCGCACATGGAACGGTTCCGGCCGCTGCTCGGCGCGGATGGACCCGAGCTGCTGACGACATTCCAGTCATTGCAGATAGCGCCCGGCGTCGACCTCGTGCCCCCGCCGCCCGGACCTCCGCCCCCGTGGATGGCCAAGCGGCCCGCCGGGATCCACGCGCTCCTGCGGACCTTCTTCGCCTCGGACCTCGATCTCGACACGCTACGGCGATTCGACCGGCCGGTGTGGTTCGCGCTCGGCGGTCGGAGCCATCCCGACTACTACGCCCGGATGGCCGAGCGGCTGGCGGGCGTCTTCCGGGACTTCACCATCGAGGTGTTCCCCGATCGACATCACTTCGACCCGCCACACCGGATCGAGCCTGCCCGGGTCGCGGCGTCCCTGCGGTCTCTCTGGGCGCGAGGCGGGCCTGCCTAACTGATCAGACCGCTCCAGCAGTAGCGGCCTGGTCAGCGCCTGCCGGCCGCGTGGCGGGTATTGCGTACTTCGCGAACCGAGTCAAGCCGAGCCAAGTCGGGAAGGCCCGCACCAGAGCGGGCGGGCCATCGAACCGGATGTCGCCTCGACCGACTGCCTCCGCGAATGGCATGCGGCCCAGCAAGACGCTACCCAGGGCCCGCTCGTCGGCCGACACGACGAGTTCGGCGTCGCGACCCGGATCGAAGTAGCAGAGTTCCGGCTGCTCACCGCCGAGGAGCAGCCAGTAGATCTTCGGGTGCTCGGTGAACTCGAAGCGCACCGTCAGGGGCGTCTGGGGTAGCCGGTCCAGGCGGAGGACTGCGTGGACCGTCTGCATGAGGTAGGCCGGGTCGCAGTCCTCCTGGCGCAGCTCGAGCCAGTGCTGGGCCCAGATGCCGAGTTCGTTGAGGACCGTCTCGAGTTCGCGCCCTGCTCGCGTCGGGTGGTACTCCCAACCGCGTCCCAGGCGGTTCGGCCGGCGCTCGATGACACCAGCCGACTCAAGCGTGCGCAACCGGGCAGAGAGGAGGCTCTGCGAGATCCGGCCGACGCCGTGCTGGATCTCACTGAAGTGGTGGCGATCGAAGAGGACGATCTCGCGCAGGATGAGCGGCGTCCACCGCTCCGCGATCACCTCGCTGGCGAGCGAGACGGGACAGATCTGCTGGTAGCGCATGGCGTCAGTGTCCTCGCCGTCAGGCCAGATTCAAGTGCAGATCTTGCACGACCAACTCCAACCGTTGCACTGGCCGGGCGGTCGTCGGAGTCCGAGGCTGATCAGGTGGTCGCGATGTCAGCGATCGGATGGCACGAAGGAGCCTTGGACCATGGACCTCTTCTATCGGACCCTCAAGTGGCCGGTGATCAGCCTGCTCATCACTGGCGCGACCCACTTCACCCTTGAGGCGATCTGGCCGGATCTACGAAACACCTTCGTCCCGGCGGTCTTGGCCCCGATCCTGTTGTCGTACGGCGCCTGGGTCGGCTACCGAGCGATCGGCTTCGGCGGGACCTACCTCCACGCGATCGCGGCGGCCGCGATCCTTGGCGTCCTACCGATCGTGCTCGACATCGTCGGCTTCGGCGTGATCCTGGGTCGGGGCACGGACGCGGGCACCATGGCCGGAGTCTTCGGCTTCGCGGTCATCGTCTTCGGCTCGCTGATCGGTGCAGGCTTCGCCCTGAGCAGCGTCTCGGCGGACGCTAGCGTCCGCCTGGACCGGGCTGCTTGACGGGCATCTCCTGCCCTTGCGTTGCCTCGACGGCCATGGCGAGGACTTCGTCGCGCGTCGGCGTCATGTTGTGCAGTCGGCGACCGTGCTCCGCGGTGGCCGCGACGACGTCCGTCTCCGTGCCAGACGTTTCCCAGCCACAGACACAACGCACCGTGATGATCTCGTTATCCACTGGGCGCTCCCTTCAGCCGAGATTGCGGAACGGCTCTGGGGCATAGGTCGAGAGGACGGTGCGCCAGTCCGGAGAGAGTCTGGCCGCGACGACCGGATCGTCCTCGGCCAGCCAGGCCATGTGTCGCAACCCATGCTCGACGACCTGCGTCGTCGCGATGTCTTGGGGGGCCGCCGTGGCTTCCCCGCGCGCCAGCACGGCTCTCTCGATCGGCAGGCTCGCCATCGATCCGACGAGGCTCCGATCGATCACTGCGACGAAACTGAGGATGACCGCCTCGCGGTCGCGCCGCCAGGATGTGGAGTGGACGAGGAGCGGCACGCCGACCTCTTCGCTGACGATCCGGGTCACGACATCGACAGGATGGTCGTCCGCCCCGAGTTCGATCAGCCAGGGAGCGGCGCCGCACGGACCCGTCAGTTCGAGGTGATCGCCGGCCAGCCAAACGACGAAGACCTCGGCTTGGACCGGACCCTGGACATCAAAACCATCCGGGAGCCTCGTCATCGTCCGATCGTAACGCCGCGGCCGCGACTACTCCGTTCCCGCAAGGGACGGATCGGGACCGGGATCGCCGCCCTCGCCGACCGTGACGAGTCGGTCCAGATAGAGCGACCACCCGGCCTCGTGGATCTCGCGCTCGCTCGGGGGCAGCGAATCGTGGGTCAGCGTCACCAGCGTCCCATCGCCGTCGGGTCGGAGGTGGACCGTGACGACGGTGGAACCCGCCGGCAGGCTCGAGAGCGGGCTGCTCGCCCATCCCCACGTGAAGACGATCCGCTCGAACGGGTCCAACTCCACGAAGCGACCTTCGGCCAAGTCCCGATCCGTCCGGGCCCATCGCGATCTGCAGGATGCCGCCTGGGCGAGGGTCGACGGTGGCGGAGGTGCCCTGCCAACGAGCCCAGAGAGCGGCATCGGTGAAGAACCCGTAGACCCGCTCGGGCGCTGCTCGGATCCGGCGGGTCACCGTGATCCGCTCGACCTGCGCGCTCACGTTGCTGCGGCCTCATCGCGCTCGGCTGCGACGGCGAGCCGGTCGAGAGCGTCGGTCCAGTACGCCTCGAGTGACAGCCGCGAGGGGGCCGATGCGCTCCTGGTTGGCGCGGTAGTAGCGGTAGGTGCCCTCCTGGCGGACGTCGACGATGCCGGCGTCGCGCAGGACCTGCAGGTGCTGCGAGACCGCGCCGAAGGTGACCGGCAGAGCCGCGGCGATGTCGCCCGCGCTCAACTCGCGATCCCAGATGAGGTGCAGGATCTCGCGCCTCCGCGGCGCAGCGATGGCCGTGATCACATCCACGCTCCGTACTTTAGCGCTCACTTGAATAGGTGCGCGCTGGTCGCTACTATAGCCACGGCTAAAACAAGGAGGAGCCCATGTCCTTCGATGTCCGAGTGGATGCCCACGTGGCCAGGTCGCCGGACGACGTCGCGGCCTACATGTTCGACCCGCATCACGACCCTGAGTGGATCACTGGGATCGAGCGGGTCGACCCGCCGGCCGCACCTGTGGGCGTCGGAACCGAGACCCATCGAGTGGCCAGGTTCATGGGTCGACAGATCGACTACGTGCTGCGGGTCGTCGAGCACGTCCCGGACCGTCTCCTGGTCATGGAGTCGGTCAAGGCCCCGTTTCCGATGGGGGTCGCGTATGGCATCGAACCCGAGGGAGCCGGGTCACGGGTACGGCTGCGAGTCACCGGCGGATACGGGCTGGTGATGCGCCTGGCGCGGCCGATCGTGAGCCGCCAGATCAAGCGAAGCCTGGAGTCGGATCTTCGCCAACTTGGCCGACGCCTCGAGGCGACGTCCGATGGAGACACATCGCAACAGGCAGGAGATCAACCATGACCGGACCGATGCTCCACACCGTGGACGTGGACAGCGACGCACAGACGGATCTACGAAGCCATCACGACGCAGGCTGGCGAAGCCGCCTTCTGGACGTCCGACTGCGACGTCGAGCCGGCGGTTGGCTCGATCGCCCGGTTCGGGTTCCCATCGGCGCCCGTCGACCTGCGAATGCAGATCGAAGAGTTGAGCCCGGGCCAGCGGATCCGCTGGTCGTGTCTCGGCGACTTCCCGCATTGGGCCGGGACGACGGTCAGCTGGACGCTCACGCCAGCGCCGTCCGGGCATGGGACGGCGCTGGCCTTCGTGCACGATGGCTGGGCTGCCGACTATCCCGACGACGACTACGCGCGGGTGAACTACACGTGGGGCCGGATCGTCGGAGCCCTGAAGGCATACGCGGAGTCTGGGGAGCCGGCCCCGTTCCTCGGGTAACACGACGTCGGACCTCGGGTCATAGTTGGCAGACGCTGCCTGTTGACACGTTGTGCCAGGTTCGCTACCGTCGGGCTCGATGGCGAGGGATGAACACCAGGGACTCGTAGCGCGCAAACGCCATCGAGCGATGCGCCAGATCCAGGACGCCGCCTTGGGACTCGCGGAGACCAAGGGTTATGAGGCGGCGACCATGGAGGCGATCGCCTCCGCTGCCGAGGTTTCTACCAGGTCTGCCTATCGCTACTTTGGGCGCAAGGAGGCGGTCTTCCTCTGGGATGACGCTGACGCGTCGGTGCTCGAGGCGGTCAGCGACCCGGCCCTCACCGCTAGCGAGGCCATCCGTGGGTCGGTCCGGAGGCTGTACGGACCACGCTTCGAACGAGATCCCGACGGGTACCGCCGGCGGCTGAACCTGATCTTCAGCGTGCCGCAGTCTGCGCGTCGAGATGCTCCTGCAGATCGACGGCTTTCGGGCGGCCCTGCAGGAGCGACTGACTGCTCGCAGCGAGGGCATGACCGGGTTCGAGGCCGAAGTGGTAGCCCGGACGGCTGTCGGAGCACTGATCGCGGCGATCTCGGCCTGGACCGCGGCGGGCGGAAAGCGCCCGTTCGTCGACCTCGTTGACGCCGCCTTCGGGGCAATCCCTGCGAACTTCGGACCAGGAGGCCATCGATGACGATCTCGCGGCTGGATGCGATCCTGAGATTCGGGGCTGTGGTTCTTGCCGCGGTGGCATTGGCGATGTTCTTGGCACCCGCGGCAATCGGATCGCTCTTCGGCGTCGACAGTTCCAGCGGAGGTGACTTCCTGGCTCGCCGCTACGGCGCGTCGGGGATGGCAGCCCTGGCTGCCGCGCTTTGGATGGCCCCAGGCGACAACGCGAGGCGGACGGTGTTGATCGCGCTGGCTGTTTGGTTCGCCGTACAGGCGGTCGTCGTGATCGCTCGGCCTCGCGACCTCGCTCGTCTCGCCGTTGGGCCTGGTCGCGGCCGTTAGCGACTCGCTCCTATGCGTCGCCGCCGTATTGGCAGCTCGATGGGTAGGCCGGCCTGGTCCAAGTCGGCCGTAACCTCGTTCCGACCGAACTGGCGCCCATGCCGAGGTCTGGTCCAGGTGCGACTGCGTCGACCTGATCGGCACTCGACTCTGGCAGGTCTTGGTGCCCGGGCCCTCCGGCTGTGACCACGGATCGCTACGGCGCTGGCGCGATCCCGGCGATCGGGCCATCCGGACGTGGCGTCGGCAGGTCGGGCTCCTCGCCTCCTTCCAGCCGGCGGCGCTCAAGCTCCGAATCGAGCTGCTCGGTCAGCTGAGCTGCGCTCGCAGCCATGGACTGATCGAGGAACGACTCCATCTGCAGCATGAGAGCCCGTTCCTTAGCCGTCCTCGGCGCCGCCCATCTCCAGCGGATGATCGTGCCGTCGGGTGTCGGCTCGAATTCGGTCGTTTCGAGCAAGCGCAGCATGCCCATCGGCGTGGGGATCGAGTTCCGGAGGGTGAAGTAGTCGTACGGCCGCCAGTCGAGCAGCTCCTCGACACTCGCATCCGCGCCGTGCAGGCAGTGGTTCGTAGCCCCGACACCGCGCCGATTGCCGGTCGCGATCACCTCGACGCCGGTCACCCCGGTCTGCCAGAGGACCCGACGGCCCGGAGCTGTCACGAATTCCCAGGCGACCTGAGGCGGCGCCGTGGTCGGGATGGAGGCGACCTTCATCGCCGAGTCCTCGTCGACGATGACGCGCGTCCGCGATTCCTCTTCCGCCCAGCGCCGTTCCAGATCGTGAGCCCATAACCGGCACGGTCCCGATGTGGTCGTAGGTCTCGCTCATCGACCGCATGCCGAGCGCCGCCACGTCCACGTCCATCACGTCGACGCACGCTTGGCTGAACAGCGCGTACGCCTCGATGCCGGTGGTCTCGACGACCGTGTTCTTGAGCAAGCGGTGGACGACGATGACGTCCGCCCCGAGCAGCTCCTCGCGGCCGGCAACGCGCTGGCGAATGATGGTGCCGTGATGGACGACGAACTTCAGGTTGAGGTCGGGGATGCGTACGCACGCGTTGCATTCGCACGAGGTCGCTTGGCGGACATCGCGTCGACGCCGCCGAAAGCCGAAGTAGCAGCGTTCGATCGTGTCGAGCAGCAACGACCCGTCGATCCGGTCCGTGATCGCGTACGTGAACGCGGCGTCGCCCTCGAGCTTCGCGAGCCGAAAGCCCGGGCGGAGCGCGCTGACGATCGAGTTCATGAGGTCCGCCAGGATGTCCTGGGCGTGATCGATCTCGACACCCACGAGGTAGCCCGTATACCCCGAGATGTCGGCGATCAGAAGGCAGGCGGTTTCGGTGGCCATCGGCGGTCAGAACCGTATCAGAGTGCCCGCCGCGGCTTCGGGCGTCCTCCTGGTCCGCGAGGGTGACCGACCGTCAGCGTGTCCGCCCGGCCCGTCAACTCGGCACCAGTCACGGCCAACCGTGCCAGCTCCGCGAGAGTTGGTTCTGCGGGCACTGACGGTTGGGATGATCCCCGTGAAGCTGGCACCGTCGGGCCGGCATCGGTGCCGAGCGCGGTCGTCCCCATTGCAGTTGGCTGTGTTTGCCTCGACGCGGCCTGGTACGACGGTCGAACGCGCTCCGCGTAGGCCAGCGCTACGTCGACGTCGCCGCCGGCTCGGCGGTGGCGACGTTCACCGCTCGCTCGACCCATCGTGCGAGATCGGCGTCGCTCCGGACGCCCGCCGGTTCGACGTAGACCATCCCGCGCATCGGTCGACCGGTGAAGTCCATCGGCCGCGTGTGCGGCTCCGCCAGAGCGGCATCGTGGCCATCTCGCCCGACGCGGACCATCAGCTCGTCATGCACAACGCCGCAGGCCATCCGACCCGCGACCATGAACGTGATCCCACCGAACATCTTCTTCTCCGCGACGTCGTCGCGATCGCGGAGTGCGTTCCGGATCCG
>CAVZME010000003.1:0-203199 GCA_963776385.1 uncultured Chloroflexia bacterium | reverse complement strand
TGGATGGCGGAAACGAACTCGGGCAGCTTGCCTGCGAGCGTCGCGATCTCGCCGCCACCGAAGAACGCCCGAAGGGCATCGCTGTCGGCGAAGCCGAGGATCAGTGAGGCGTGGAACCGCTGGGAGGTGGGGTTGTCGTGCGCGACATTCGGGCGTATCCCAGAATCGTTGGATCCATGGCATGAAGACCTGGGTTCGGAGCTCCCTCAGGGCCCCCGCCTTGTCGAGGGCTGGAACAAGCTCGTCGGCCAGGAACCTCCGGAATGCGCCGGTCTTGACGCCCTCCCGCCTGCGGAGGTAGATCAGGCTTCGCGCTCCCGCCCTCTCCCCGGGACCGGCCACGTCGTACCAGCGGGCCGAGTACGGTGGCCCCGCGTAGAGCAGGGTTCGCCGGAACACGTTCACCTCATCCTTGTACGCGAGTGCGGTCTGCTTGCGGCCGCGCAGCGGGGAGAGAAGGGACGTGAACGTGATCTCGGCGACGCCGTCGATCCTGCGCTCGGCCGGGATGACCGTCTCGACGCCGCTGATGGCCGGCCACAGCCCGGGATCGTTCTCCGCCAGGTGGATCTGGCGGTACTCCTCCATCCCCGGAGTCGCGGAGATGATCTTCGAGTGCGGGCCCTTCCAGTGGTCCATGCCCTGCTGACGGGGCTGGTCGGTCCGCATCCACAGCAGGATCGATGAGACGAGGGGCTTCTTCGCAGATGGTCGTGTCGTAGCCACGTTCGTTCGTGCCTTCCTTCAGGCGGGCAGGCGGTTGAGCTTCCGGATCTGCCGGTCGAAGACCCGGCTGGGAGCGAAGCGGCGCGCGGCGCTGACGCGTCCGGACAGGGGGCCGGCGGTGTAGCGCAGCTTCGGCTTCCGATCGGTGGCTGCCGCGACGATCGCGTTGGCGACGATGGACGGGTCATCGCCGTCTGCCATGGCACGCGCGATCACGCCATCGAAGGTGCGCCGCTGCTGTGCGTAGATCGGGAGGGGAGCGTCGGGCTGGATGGAGTTCGCGTCGAGGCTCGTCCTGGTCCAGGCAGGCTCGATGAGGAGCACTCGGATGCCGTGCTCTCGAACCTCATGGTCGACCGACTCGGAGTAGCCCTCGATCGCGTGCTTCGTCGCGGCGTAGCTGGCCATGTATGGCGCGGGGACGAGCCCGAGGACCGAGGAGATGTTGACGATCCGTCCGGTGCCCGCGGCGCGCATGTGCGGGAGGACGGCCTTCGTCATCCGGACGAGCCCGAAGAAGTTGATGTCGAAGACGCGCTGGTCCTGGGCGACGGAGCTCTCCTCGGCCGCCCCGGCTGCGCCGGTGCCCGCGTTGTTGACCAGGACGTCGAGCCGCCCGAACTGCTCGATCACGCGCCCGACGGCCGTGCTGACCGACTCGTCGCTCGTGATATCGAGGTCGAGGAACCTGACGCCGGCGAGCGGGGCGATGCCAGACGCCTTCCGGCTCGTGCCGACCACCTCGAAACCGGCCGCGGCGAGGGCGGCCGCGGCGGCCCTCCCGATGCCCGAGGACGCGCCCGTCACGAGCGCTACCGGCTTGCCTGCTGTTGTCATTGTGGACTCCTTGCTGTTATTGGATGACGGTCGTAATATTACGCATGACATATGATGAGTGTCAACAGCGAAGTCCGACAAGGGAGTCGTGCATGGCCCGCTACGGCAAAGATCACAAGCTGGCGACGCGCCGCAGGATCGTCGAGGCGGCCGGCCGTCGGCTGAAGCGCGACGGCATCGATGGCTCCGGGGTGGCGGCGCTCATGGCCGACGCCGGCCTGACCAACGGCGCCTTCTACGCCCACTTCGACTCGAAGGAGGACCTCGTCGCGAGCGCGGTCGCGGACCAGCTCCGGGAGCAGCGCGAGACGTTCAGCGGGCAGTCCCTGGAGGAGATCGTCCGCGGGTACCTGTCGATCGAGCACCGCAACGACACGGAAGGTGGCTGTCCATCGGCCGCGCTCCTCGACGAGATCGCGCGCTCATCCGACGCCGTGAAACGCGCCTACACCGATGGTCAAGTGGCGATCATCGATGACGCTGCTGCCCGGTTGGTGCCCGACAACCCCCAGTCAGTGCGCGCGCAGACACTTGGCGTCTTCGCCCTGATGGTCGGGACGCTCCAGGTCTCCCGCGCCCTCGCGGACCAAAGACTTGCCGACGAGGTGCTCGAGCAGGGCATCCAGAACGCCCTGGCCCTGCTGACAACTCCACGTCAGGGCTGACGCGCCCGCTGACAGATCCGCCAGATCACATGACGGACGGATCAGGGTTCGCTCGGGCTCAAGGTCCGGGACGCCGAGCCATCCGGCAGCGCGTCCTGCGTAGACGAGTTCCACGGTGGTGAGGCCAGAGCCGCCCGCAAGTCGGCGAGGTGGCGCTTCGCCGTGCTCGGCCGGATGCCGACGCTTGCACCTGGGGTTCCGGGAGCCGAGCACAGAACCGCAGCCTTGGCGAGTGTTCGCGAAGTGGGCCTCTAGAACATCCCGTTGTCGTTCTTCGCATCCGCCGGATCGGGCAGGACCTGGAGGACGTCCCAGTGTTCGACGATCTTGCCGTTGTCGTCGAACCGGAAGATGTCGATTCCCGCATAGTCGTGGTCGCCCGGCCAGTGCTGGTAGCAGTGGAGGACCACGTAGTCGTCCTCGGCGATGGCCCGTTTCACGTCGACCCGCTTGCCGGGGTACTCGCGGGCCATGCGGTCGAAGTAGTCGATGAATGCGTCCTTGCCGTCACCCACGCCCGGGTTGTGCTGCCGGTAGTCCGCGCCGGTGTATCGCTCCTGTGCCTCTCGCGGCTGGTTGTCGTTGAACATCAGCTCGTAGAAGTCGATCGCGCTCTGCTTGTTCGCCTGCGGATCGCTCAATGGGCATTCCTCCGGGATCGGCTCGGTCCACGAGCTCACGGTTGGTCAGAGGCGGGGCGGCGATGACCTTTCGGTCACCCCATCCGCTCGACCCACGCGGCTCGCCACGCGGGGGCATCGAACGGCGGGGCGAAGTACCACGTCTCGCGATACACCTTGCCGCCCCGGAGCTGGATCAGGGCGGAGAGGAACCAGGTCGAGCCATCGGGGTAGACGCTCGTCCCATCGGCGAACCAGAAGTCGCCGCTGCCGACGACGCGGTGGATCGTGTTCGAGGGTGTCGCGACCCACTGGTCCTCGCTTCCGACGACGCGGACCGACAAGTCGCTCGGCCGGCCGCCCGGCCAGTTCTCCATGATCGCCCGGTCGTTCGCGCTGCCGCGGACCCGCTCGCCCGACTGGGGCCACTCGCGCAACCAGTCCGGGTCGCGCAAGGCGCCGGCCGAGTCGTAGTCATGGGCGGCCTGCGCTTGGTAGTAGCGACGGACGACCTCCTCGTTTGACGGGTTCGCCACGTTCTCTCCCTTGGGTGCGATGAGAAGCAACCGTGATGGCGCCGGTCCGCGCGGTCAAGCCTCATGTTGGGGTCAGGCGACGTGCCGTCGGCATCGCCCAGGGTTGCTTGATGCCACCTAAGTTAGCGGTGCACCACGCCGAAGAGCTGCATCCGCTCGATCCAGCGAACACCGGCGGCCTCGTGGAGACCCTCCCCGCTGACGAAGGTCTGGTCGTCGGGGGGCTGGAGCCAGTTCTTGACGAGCAGCCTTGGCTCTGCGCATCGCGGCGGAGCCGACGTGGCCAAGGCCGGGCACAGCCAGATCGTGCCGTCGGCCGCCTTCAGCAGGATACCGTTCACTAGCAGCGGCTCGACGCCCGACGTGGCGATGGCGTCCTTGACGCTCAACCCCGGGCCGTCGGCCTGGCCGAAGTTCCCCAGCGTGAGCGTCGCGTCGGCCTGACCGCTGGTCGTCGGCGCGCTCGATGTGGGGCTCGGCGCGCTCGTCGGGGTCGGACTCGGCGTCGGGCTCGCCACGGCGGCCGGGATCGCGCTCGCCACGGCGCTCGGCGTCGGGTTCGGCGTGCTACCCGTCGCGCCGGCTCCGCAGGCGGCCGTCAGGGCCGCGAACGACGTGATCAAGACGATCCACCGTTGACGTTGGGCCATCTGATCCATCTCCGATCCATGCGACGGTCCGGTGCGTGCGGTCAGAGCAAAGACGCGGCTAGTCCGGGTTTGTGACTGCGTCGTCACTGCGCCGTGGTCGCCGCGCCGACTTTGGACCGGGCATTCGCCAGGTGGTGCTTCACGGTCGAATGCGACAGGCCAGTCGGTGACCGCGTCCCGAGCCTCTCGGCCGAGCGCTGGACCTGTCCACCCGAGACGGGCGGCGGACCTGCTTGACCCACCGCGAGGACGGAGTGCTCAAACGGCGCAAGCGCTGCTGTGCGATTGGCGTGGCTCGAGACCCATCCTTGCGGTGCTGGGACGCCTGGGCCAATGTTGTCGGGTGACTCGCAACCCGCCCATGCGCGCTCGACCACAATCCGCGTCTCTACCGCCCGACGAACTCGCTGGGATCGTTCGAGACTGTGAGCGTTTGATCGACCTGGCCAGGGAACGTCTCCGCCATGGCGATCTTCGGTCAAGTTCCGACGCGATCGTCCACGCTGGCGAACTCGCGCGTCGGGCACGACGCCCCGACCTGCTTGGCGCGGCGGCTTTGGTGGTGTCTGGCGTCGACGACGATCTCCTCAATACGGCGATCGAGGAAATGGCACGCGAGGCGATCGATGGGCTCGGAGAGCAGGAAGTCCCGTTGCAGTCGCGACTCCACGGCCAGCGCGCGGTCACCCTGTCGCACCTCGGGCGGCTGGATGAGGCTGTGGCGGCAAGCGAGCGCGCCATTGATCTCGCGGAGGCAACGCAGGATGACGCGGCGATGGCCGCGGCCCTCCACGCTCGCCAGATGGTGGTCGTCGGTCTCGGTCGACCGGACGAGCTCCTTCGGCTGGGTGCCGGGATCCTTGCGCTGCGCGAACTGGGGGACGCGACGGGCAACGCGTTGTTGGGGCACCTCTGGCGCTTCGACGGGTTCTTGCAGCTCGGGGAGACGGCGGCGGCCCGCCGGGAGATCGACGCTCTCGACGTCCTGGGCGTGCGTACCGATGACCCGTTGGTCCGGTGGCACGCCCTCCGTGCCCGCGCCGGCCTCGACCAGACCGTCGGGCGCCTGACGGACGCCGAGCACCATGCGCGGCTCGCGATCGAGGCTGTGCCGCACGAGGGGCACATGATCGCGCGCGGCCTGTTCTATGGACAGCTCGCCTTGATCTCGACCGACCGCGGCGTCCAGCCGACCGAGATCGACGAGATCCTGGCATCGTCCGCCGGGGCGCCTCCCGTCGTCCGAGCGTGCATCGGCCGTCTGGAACTCGCGATCGGCGATCGGACCGCCGCCCTCGCGAGCCTCGAGGCAACGAAGCCACGGCTAGGGTCGATGCCCCTCGACGAGCGATGGTTGCCGACAATGGCAGCGGCGGCCGAGCTCGCGGTCGGATGCGACGATGTCGAGACGGCGGACCGACTGCATCAGGAGCTGACCAGCTTCGACGGCATCATGGTTGCCTCCGCGATCGGTGCCATCGGCCCGGTCGCGTACTTCCTCGGGATGATCGAGGACATGGCCGGACGGCTCGATGAGGCGGTCGCCCATCTGGAGGGCGCCGCGGCCTTGGCCGGCGTCGGCGACATGGGACCATCCCTGGCCAGAGCGAGGCTTGCCCTCGCGGTGACCCTGGAGCGGCGAGGCGCGCCGGCCGACCTCGATCGAGCGCGAAGTCTCGCCAGCGTCGCCGCGATCGATGCGGCACGCCTCGGCATGCAAGCGGTGCTGTCGCGGGCCAACACACTCGTCAACCGGTTAGCGGGATCGCAGACCCGACTGTCCCGCAGGGAACGTGAGATCGCGGGCTACGTCGCCGCGGGTCTCGCGAACCGCGAGATTGCAGAGCGACTCGTCCTTTCGGAGAGGACGGTCGAGACGCACGTCCAACATATCCTCACGAAGCTCGGATTCCGGTCCCGTACCCAGATCGCTGCGTGGGCCGCCATCGACCTGATCCGCGACGCCGGCCGATAGCCAGGGGCTGGTTTTCGGTACCAGTATCCGCGCTGGCCCGGATGCGGAGCGATCGAGCGCGGAGGTACGGTCGCCCCCCGCGAAAGGGCGTCGAGTCGGTTCGCTCCACACGCGGCCAAGGAGGCCCTATACCGTGTCACCGGATGAGAACAAGGCCCTCGTTCGTCGTCTTGTCGAGGGCTGGCAGGCGGGTCACCAGCCCGACGTGGCCCGAGAGATCCTGGCGGATGACTTCGTCGACCGCACTGGTCCCGTTGAGTACGGGGCAAAGGAGGCCGGCATCGGGTGGTTCGCCTACATGTGGCAGGCGTTTCCTGACTTCTCGGTCCGGATCAAGCTGCAGATCGCCGAGGGGGACCTGGTGGCGACCTTGAAGACGTTCTCGGGAACCCACGAGGGCGAGTTCATGGGCATCCCACCGACCGGCAAGCACGTGGCCTTCGACGTCTTCGACATGCTTCGCGTCCGGGACGGCCAGGTGGTCGAGCACTGGAACGTGGAGGATCTCTCCGGCCTGATGAAGCAGCTTCACGGGAAGGGGCTCATTGGATTGACACCGGAGGTGAATCCATGACGAAGCTCACGTCGGCGCTCGTCCTCGCGAGCGCGCTCCCGGTCGGCGCGGCCGCGCCCTCGTCAGCAGCCTAGCTGCGCAAGAACCGCCAAGGTCAGCTCGTGTCCTTCGCGGTGCGGTTGTTCGACGGTCGGCGCGAAGCTTCGTTCAGCCGGGCTCGAGGCTCGGCACGACGAGCCACCCCTCGGCCCGCCCCGGTAGATAAGCTGCCCAGTGGTGAGGCCCGGTCGCGCGCGCAGGTCGGCGAGGTGGCGCTTCGCGGTGCTGGACCGGACGCCGACCCGGGCTGCCGCGTCCGCCACGAAGCACCCGGCGACGACGAAGGCAGCGAGCACGTCGACCTGGCGGGCGGTCGACGTCCGCGGCAGCGACCCACGCGGATACACGCCTCTCAAGGTCAGTGGCTCACGCGGTGCCGACCCCGACCCGGACGGCGACACCCCACCGTCCGCGCGACTGCGCTGCCGCTCGTCAGTTGGTCGGCAGCGCGATGCTGAGCCTGATCAAGGACCCGTCCTTCCCGAGTGCGAAGACCTCGCCGTTCGGCCCGAACTCCGGCGGCCCGTCCAACGGCATCGTCGGACCGGACCAGCGACCGACGAGCCGGTGAGCTGGGTCGAACACTTCGATCGTGTCGCTCCCACAGCCGGTGACATACGTATTCCCGGTTGCATCGACCGTGGCACCGCATGCCCGCCCGTCGAAGGCGTCGAGCTCGCGCCCGTCCTGATCGAGGTACAGGACGCGACCCGTGTCGTCGTTCCCGATGACGATCCGACCCTTCGCATCGATGTCAGCGTTGTGACCGTGACCGGTCATGTCGGGAAGGGTCGACTTGTCGGCCCTCCAGAGGAACGCGCCCGTCGGCGAGAACTTTTGGAGGTTCCGGACTTGATCGTCGAGGACGTAGATATTGCCTGACGAGTCCGCGCTCAAGTCGAACGGCCACAGGAACTGGCCGTCCCCGGAGCCCTGGCTCCCGAACTGCCGGAGGAACTTCCCGGTCGGCCCGAAGACCTCGACGCGGGTGTTCCCCGAGTCGGAGACGTACACGCGCCCGTCAGGGCCGACGGCGATCGACCCGTGGAGCCTATCTCGGGGACCAAGATCGAACTGGCCCGCACCGCTGCCGAGGGTTCCCCATCGTGCGATACGCGCTCCGAAGGCATCGACGACGGTGACCGCGGGATGGGCGTCAGTGATGTACACGTCGCCGTTCGGTCCGATCGCCAAGGCGATCGGCTGGTCGAGGTCGAGCTGATCCGCGCTGTAGGTGCTGATGATCGAGAACGGGTTGGGGACGACCGGTGTCGGGCTCGAATTCGCCAGTGTCGACCCGTCCGGGAGCCATAGTGGCTCGTCGACCTGTTCGCCCTGGTCGCCGATGGGCAGGACACGGGAGCCCGTCCCGTCGTCTCGCATCACCCACAGACGAGCACTATCGCCGACGCCGCGGCTCCAGGCGATGAATGCCCCGTCCGGTGACCACGTCGGCTGGGAGTCGGGCACGGGATCGGCGTTGAGCTGCCGGAGGCCGGTCCCGTTCACGTTCACGGTCCAGATGTCCGTCGCGCCGCCGGCGGAGTTGCCGCGGAACGCGATCCGGTTGCCGTCTGGCGACCACGCAGGCTCGGAGGAATCAAGGTCCTTCGTCAGCTGGATCGCACAACTACCGGATGGCGCGAGCCACAGGTGCTTCCGTTGGCGAAAGGCGACGAGGCTGGCGTCCGGCGATACGGCGAGGTCCTCGCCGGTCTCGACATCAGCATCGCGACAACCGCCACGGAACGGCACTGCCGACATACCGTTCGCGGCGAGCCTGACCTTGGACCGGCTCGCCGGATCCCGACGCGACTCGAGGAGCAGTTCGCCCGAAGGCAGCCACCCGTAGAGTGCAACGGGCGCGAGCCGTCCGCCCTTGTAGAAATCCTCGAGTCCCCACGGACCCGGCCACTGCCGAGAGTCATCACTGCCGTTCGAGCTGACGAGACCGAGGTCGCCATGTGCTGTCATGTAGGCGATCTGCGCTCCGTCGGGTCGTGCCTTGAACTCGAGGACGTCCTGCGTCAGCGGGGTCAGGGCTTGACGTGACGTCCCGTCGAAGGCGGAGGCTTGTACCTGGCGTCCCGCCTCGGCGCCGGTCCCGACGCGCGGCGTGCTCCGAAACAAGATCCTCCCAGGAAGTGCGGCCAGGTCGATCAGCGCCCCGCCCGACGCCCCAGCACCCGAGGCGCCCGCGGCCAGACTCGGGCTGGGGTTGCCGGCCTCGGACGGTCGGAGCAGGACGGATGCCCCGAGCGATCCGGCGAGGGCGATGATGAGGAGCGCGCCGATGCCGACCACGACGAGCCGCTGGCGGGACGGCCGAGCGGCCCGGGTCGGCGCCCGGGCGGCGGTCGGCTCGCCCGCAGGCGTGACGGCGAACAGCTCGATCGGCTCGGCGATGCCCTTGAGCCTGGGCCGACCCCGGGACCGGAAGCTGAGTGGCTGGCTCGTCCGCACGAGGGAGCGGACGGTGTCCGACACGAGGACCTCGCCCGGTGCCGCGACGGCACAGATCCGGGCGGCGATGTTGACCGCCGAGCCGACGAAGCCCTCGCCTTCGGCGACTGACTCGCCGGCGTGGACCCCGACCCCGACCCGGATCGGCCCGTCGGCTCGCTCGGCCGATGCCCGAGCCGCCTCGGCGACGATGGCGAGGCCGCAGCGGACCGCCGCCCCGACGCTGCTGAAGACGATGTAGAAGCTGTCGCCCTCGGTCCGGACCTCACCCCCGCCGGTCGCCGCCATCGCCTCGCGGACGATCGCCCGGTAGTCGCCCAGGAGCTTCGCCGCCGCCTGGTCGCCGTGGCGCTCGACATACGCGGTGTAGTCGCGCAAGTCGGAGAACAGGAAGCCCCGGGTCAGGGCAGGCGAGTCAGCCGGGCCGCGGTGGCCCGGTCCGCTCAGCGGGACGCGATCGTCGTCCCCCACGGCGGCATCATAGCCGCGGTCGACTCTGCCTCAGCCTGGCGTCGCAGGAAGCGCATCACTGGAAGGGCGGCTTCAAGCGAAGCGGCGAACTGATCGGGCAGCGTCGCAGCCTGCGACGCCTCGTCGCTCAGCCACCCGCCGAGGGTGACGTCCCTGAGCGAAGCAACCTTTTTCGGGCAGCGCCAGCGCCAAACGGCGCGCATGGGCCGCCAGCCGGAGGACCGGACGTTCAGCGCGAGAAGGTCAGGTGCGTGATCCCGCTCGGGGCGACTTCCGAGGTCACGCTGTAGCCGTCCTCGAACCCGCGGAGGTCGTCCCAAAGCCGGATCCCGCGGCCGAGCAGGATCGGGACGATGGCGACGTGGAGCCGGTCGACGAGTCCGGCCTTGAGGAACTCGCGGACCACGGTCGGGCCGCCGCCGATCCGCACGTCCTTGCCGCCCGCGGCCTCTGACGCGAGGTCGAGCGCCTCGCGGGGCGGCGCGGCGAGGAAGTGGAAGGTCGTGCCGCCTGCCATCTCGAGCACCGGCCGCGGCTTGTGGGTGAGCACGAACACCGGGACCCGGAACGGAGGCTCGTCGCCCCACCAGCCGCGCCAGTCCGGATCGTCCGCGGCGTCGTGGAGCCCGAACATGCCGGCGCCCATGATCTCCGCACCGACCTCGGCGAAGTACGCCTGTGCGTACTCGTCGTCGACGCCGGTCGTTCCCTCGCCGGACGTGTCGTGCAGCACCCGGGCCCGGAACGTGCGGGTCGCGACGTAGGCCTCGACCAGGCGCGACCAGTCGTGCCCGAACGGGTTTTCGGGCGTCTGGTCGGTCGTCGTCGCGAAGCCGTCCAGGGAGATGTTCAGGTCCACTCGCACGGCCATCGACGTCCTCCCAAGTGACTGCTTGCGCACTCGCTTCAGTATGCCGATCGTCTCATGCCACTCGAGCTTGTCATGGAGTCGGGCCGGGTTCCCGCCCCGTGATCCCGACCACGCCGGGGTCGTCACCGCTCATGGGGCTCGGTTGACGGCTCGGGCGCACCCGGGTCGCAGCACGCAGGGAGCCCGAACGGCCCTGGATGGGGCCAGCGCGCCATCGCTCGATCCGCGGGTTCGCGAGAGTCCAGCTTCGACCATCACCACGTTGGCGAGTTGGGTTTTCGGAGCCGAAGCTCGCACGCTCGCGACCTGTCGGGCGGCGCCAGTTCCACGATCGCGTCCGGCGCGGCCGCGACGGACCGTTAGCCGAGCTGCTCGGCCAGTGCGACGATGATGCCCTCGGGACCGCGGACGTAGCAGAGCCGATAGCTGTCCTCGTACTGCGCCACCTCGCCATCGAGGTCCGAGCCGCGTGCTCGCAGGCCGGCGACGTCGTGCGCGGTATGGTCGGACCGTCGGGATCTCTCGGACGGTTCGGTCGCCGACTACTTCCCGGTCTGGTCGCCGGACGGCTCGCAGATCGCGTTCTTCTCGCAGGATTGCTCGCCGAGCGAGGCCTGTCCGGAAAAGTTGACCGCGTCGGACCTCGTCGTGACCGGCGCCGACGGGTCGAACCGTCGGGTACTCCGCTCAGGCCTGGAGTACGCGGGCACCCCGCGCTGGATCCCCGACGGAAGCGCGCTCGTCGTGGAGAGCGGACCCACGGGGCCGATTGAGATCGGGCTCGATGGCGGCGTCCGACGCGTGGAACCCGTAGCGGTCGATCCGGCGTACATCTCGCCCGACGGATCGCAGGTCCTGGAGCTCCGCGGCGACACCGAGATCCGGGTTCGACACCGGGACGGGCACGAGCGTGGCGCTCGTCGCCGCCGCCGATCCAACCCGGTCGCGGCTGTCGATCATCGGATGGACGCCCGACGGCGACTCGGTGGCCTACTACGTCGTGGGTCGGGGACTGCCGCATCCCGTCACGGCATGGATCGTCGCTCGCGACGGCTCGATCCCGCGGCCGTGGAGCGTCGTCCCCGAGCAAGGCCGGTTCTTCGGGTGGTCGGCGGACCGCGCGTGGATGCTCATCGAGTTGCCGCCCGGCACGGCCGACAACACGATGCGGTACCTCGTGGCCAGGGGCGACGGGACCGCGCCGCGGGAGATCGATTCGGTCGGAGTGCTCGAGTGGTCCCGTGATCGCACGGTTCTCCTGGGCACGGCAGGAGCCCTCACGGACCTGTACCACATCGGCGGGCTCGTGATCGTGATCGATCCATCCGGGTCGCTGCCTCCAGTCAAGATCGAGACGCCCGGCCTCCTCGGGATGGATTGGCGATCCGCCGGCTGACGCCGGCGCCCACGGTGCGCTTCATCGCAACTCCCCGCAACAACCGGGTCGCGCTACGGATCCATCGTCGCCGGAGGTCTCGAGCTCTCAGGGTGGCCCTACTCAGGTCGGGGCGACAGGATGACGACCGCGGTCTCCCGCGAGCGACGCTCTGCGTAGGCGTCGAGACCCTTGTCGTAACCAGCCCACCTCGCCCACAGGCGCGGCCGCTCGTCCTTGTCCGCCGCGCGACCGTGGACGGCGCGCGACCCGCCGGGCAGGTCGACGGTGACGTCCGGGTGGGCCTGCAGGTTGAGCCACCAGGCGGGCTCGGCATCGGCCCAGCCGTTCATGGCCATCGTGACCAGGTCGGGACCATCCTCGAAGTAGCCGAGGATGGCCGTCCGCTCCTCACCGGTGCGACGCCCGATCGTCCGGAGTCGCAGCATGCCCTGGTGGTCGGCCGTCGCGGTCCGGAGGCCGAACCGGCCGCCCGTCACTGAGTAGGCGGCCCGCTGCACCGCCCAGAACAAGCGAATGAACCATCGCGGCGGCAGATACGCAGAGTGCTCGCGCTGTCCTGTCGAATGCATCTGGTTCCCTCCGGTCCTTGCGGCAGGCCACTGGTGGATCTGCCTGCCCTCCCAGCCGGTCGACGCGAGGCGACGGCAACGGCGGAGCGCCTGTTGAAGGTCTCGTCCGCCTCGGGGTGAGGCTGGGGACCGGGCCGAAGCCGGGATGTCGATCCACCCGCGTCGCGCGAGCGACGGGTCTACTCCCCTTCGCCCGGAGCATCGCCGGCGTGGTACGGGTCGAGGTAGTGCCGGACGGGCCCGAACCCTCGCCCCGAAGGTCACGAACGCATGGATCGGCGGCATCGGTCGCCTCGGCTCGAATCAGGCGGTCCGGCCCTTGGGCCGACTCGGCGGGACCGCGTAGCGTCAGGCTCGGACCGGCTTCGACCGCGCCTGCGGACAGGTCCTGCATGCCGCGGAGACGATGGACGGCCGAGATGCGTAGCACGGCGGTCGATGACCGATCCCTGCCGGAGGCCTCGGAACCGCACGAAACAAGGGCGAACAGCGTCCTTCGACCGATCGTCTTCGGTGCGAACGACGGCCTGGTCTCCAATCTCGCCCTGGTGATGGGCGTCGCCGGCGCCACGTCAGACAACGGGATCATCGTGCTCGCCGGTGTGGCCGGGCTCATCGCCGGCGCCTTCAGCATGGGCGTCGGCGAGTACGTCTCGGTCCAGAGCCAGCGGGAGCTGCTCGACTACCAGCTGGCCTTCCAGCGCAAGCAACTCCGTGACGCCCCCGACCAGGAGCGGGCGATCCTGGCCAAGCTCTACGTCGAGCGCGGATTCGGCCCCGAGGAGGCCGATCGGTTCGTCGATGCCGTCTTCGCCGATCCGGACCATGCCGTCCGCTTGCTCATCTTCGAGGAAGTCGGCCTCGATGCGCGGTCGATCGGCTCGCCACTGGCCGCCGCCGCCGGTTCCTTCGTCGCGTTCACGACCGGCGCGTTCATCCCTCTCGTCCCATACCTCGTCGGCAGTGGGACGACTGCTTTCGTGGCCAGCCTGGTCGGTCAGCCTGACCGCGCTCGGCCTCCTCGGGGCGGGGATCGCGGCCCTCACCCGGCGACCCGCCTGGTACGGGGCTCTGCGGCAGGTGTGCCTCGGCGCGGTCGCGGCCGGCTTCACCTACGCCGTCGGCCTCGTGATCGGGGTCGGCGCCCCCTGAACGAGCGACCTCGACGAGCGGTTCAGCCCTGTTGTGCCGCCTCCCATTTCGACTCGGTCAGACTGAACCAGTTGCCCGAGTCATCGCGGAACAGCGCCTCGATCCCGTAGGGTCGCTCGGCCGGCTCCTGGAGGAAGGTCACGCCCTTCGCCTTGAGATCTGCGTAGGTCGCCCGGCAGTCGTCGGTCTCGATCACGCCGCCACCCAGCGCCCCCTTTGCCACCAGCGAGCGGACGGTCTCGGCGTCCTCGGGGCTGAACATCGGCGGCGCAGGGTAGGCGAGCAGCAGGGCGAGGTCCGGCTGGCCCTTCGGCCCGACGGTGAGCCAGCGGAAGCCGTCGAGCTCCGCATCGTTGCGGACCTCGAAGCCGAGCGTCTCGGTGTAGAACCGCTTGGCTCGTTCCTGGTCGAGAACGAAGACGTTGACGTGCGAGATGCGCTTGATCATGTCGGGTCCTCCGTGGCTCGGTCACCGTCGACGATAGGCGCTGCGGGGTCCGGAAGGCTTCTCCGCGCTTGCGGATCAGAGGCCGTCGGTCGAGTCCACATCAGCACGACGCAGCCGGGGATCGGCGGGGGCCCACCGCTCCGCACGGCAGCGCGCTGGTAGCCCGACGGCGTCTGGCCGACGACTCGCCGAAAAAGCGAGCTGAAGGAGCCGAGGCTTTCGAAGCCGACGGCGAAGCAGATCTCGGTCACGGTCAGATTCGCGCTTCTGAGGAGCGTCTTTGCTCGTTCCAATCGGCGACGGGTCAGGTAGGCGCGCGGGGTCTCGCCATACGCGGCAGCGAACGCCCGAGCGAAGTGGTACTTGGAGTAGCCGGCCTCGCGCGCAAGGTCGTCGAGAGCGAGTGGCTCGGCGTAGCGCAGATCGATCAGGTCCCTCGCCCGACGGAGGGCGGGCAGCGTGAACAGCGGGACGACAGCCATCGGGCTGATTATGGTTCGGCCCGCCGAGCTGTCGCCGAGCCACGCGTTGCGGCGCTCCATCGCACTCCGGTAGGTTGTGATCCCGCGTCCGACTCTGATCTTGCTCGGGTTCGTCACGGGCGGGAGCAGCGTCACGTCGGCTCGATCGCCGATGGGCATGGGATGGTCAGAGGCGAGTGCCCGGCGGAGGGCGGTGAGGGTGCCTTCGACATCGACGAGCAGCCGCGCCATCGTCCATGGCCCGTCGCCCAGGAGGTCGACGACGTCGAGGATCGACCCGGATCCGGTCAGGACGGCGAGCCGGTCGCCGTCTGGCGCGGCGCGGCTCAGGAGCCGCATCGGTCGGTCACTTCGCGCCGCGCACGCCACCGTCGACGAACAGCCCCGATCCGAGGACGAACCGTGACTCGTCCGACGCCAGGAAGAGGGCCGCTGCGGCCACGTCCTCCGGGCGGCCGAGGTCGCCGGTGAGTTGCCGTTTCTTGAGCGCCTCGAGACCCGCGACCGGATCGTCGTAGCTCTCGGCCAGGTAGCGTTCGACGAACGGCGTATGGATGGTGCCGGGGAGCAGCGCGTTGACGCGGATCCCGTGCACCGCGTAGTCAGCCTGCATCTGCCGCGTCAGCGACAGGACGGCGCCCTTGGAGGCCGCGTAGGAGGCGCGATTCGCCAACCCGATCTCGGCGATGGTCGAGGACATGTTGATGATCGAGCCGTGCCTCGCGGAGATCATGACCGGCAGGACCGCCCTGGCGACGAGGAAGACGCCGCGCACATTGACCGCCATCACGCGGTCCCACAGCTCGACCGAGGTCTCATGGAGCAGGCCGACCCCGGCGATGCCCGCGTTGTTGAACAAGACGTCGATCCCGCCGAATCGATCGGCAACGTCCCGGGCGAGGGCGCCGGCGTCGTCGGGATCGGTCACGTCCACACGGAAGGCGGCGGCGATCCCACCGCTCTCGCTGATCAGGCGGACGGTTTCGGCACCTGCCGCCAGGTCGATGTCGGCGACGGCGACGCGCGCGCCCTCGGCTGCGAAGAGGACCGCTGTGGCTCGGCCGATCCCCGACCCGCCACCTGTGATCAGGCAGACCTTGTCCCGGAGGCGATCACTCATCTGACTCGAGCCGAACCGACGACCGGCGACCAGGCCGCCCCGTCGGGATAGGCGAACCGCGCAAGCGACGCTGGATGCATGGTGATGCTATAGCCCGGCATGGTCGGGGCGAGGTAGCGACCATGGCGGACGACGGCGGGAGCAACGAAATGTTCGTGCAGATGGTCCACATACTCCACGACCCTGTCCTCGAGCGAGCCACTGACGGCGATGTAGTCGAAGATCGCGAGATGCTGGACATACTCGCAAAGTCCGACGCCGCCCGCGTGCGGGCAGACCGGGACGCCGAACTTGGCGGCGAGCAGCAGGACCGCGAGGACTTCGTTGACGCCACCGAGACGGCAGCTGTCGATCTGGCAAAAGCCGATCGCTCCGGCCTGCAGGAACTGCTTGAACATCACCCGGTTGTGCGCATGCTCGCCGGTCGCGACCCGGATGCCGAGCGGTTCGAGGGCTCGGGCGATCCGAGCGTGGCCGAGCACATCGTCGGGGCTCGTCGGCTCTTCGATCCACCACGGCCGCGACGGCGCAAGGGCGTGCATCCACTCGATCGCCTGATCGACGACCCACGCCTGGTTCGCATCGACCATCAGCACGCGGTCGGGTCCGATCTCCTCGCGCACGATGCCCACGCGTCGGATGTCCGCCGCCATGTCACCGCCGACCTTGACCTTGAAATAGCGCCAGCCGGCAGCGACCCCCTCCCGGCTCAGGCGGCGGACCTTGTCATCGGGATAGCCAAGATGCTCCATGGGCGAGACCGCCGCCCGTGTCTACGGCATCGCCCTGCCGAGCCTCCACGGCCGTGCGATCGGAGGGACCGTCGGACCGGCCTGACCGGTGCCTCGGGTTGGACTCCGGAGTCACGTTGATGCAAGCCATCCCCGTCGACGTGATGGCCCGTGACCATCGGTCGCCACATGATCTGGATGGCGGCTCCGGACCCTGAGCTCGGACCGTAGCCGCGGCCAGGTCAGCTTCGAACCGCCCGCAGGGATCAGGTCGAGAGCTGGGCGGCGACCGTCAGGAGGACGATGAGCGCCCCGACCCCGGTCGCGCCCTCGGCGCTCAGCCGCAGGCGACCGATGATGGTCGAGCGCGTGGCGTCATCTGGCGCGTCTCCGAGCCGCCGGATGAGGCGGTCGACCATGACCGCGAGAGCGATCAGTGCGACCACGACGAGATGCTTGACCAGCATGAGCGTCGTCCAGGTGCTCGCGAAGAAGTCGCCAAGCCCGGCATATTTCGGGTCGATGAAGAGCAGGTACGTGCCCGTCACCAGGAAGACGGCGACCGAGATCAGGACCAGTGGCAGCGCCCGTCGCTCGATCTCGAGGAGCGTCCTCGCCTGGGTGGCTCCGTCCAGGGAACGCTCGAGGGCGGGCAGGGTGATCCGACCGAGGATGCCGTAGTAACCCCAGGCGATCACGAACGCCAGCGTGTGCAGCCAGGTGGCGAGAAGTTCGGAGACGTCCATCGTGGCGTGACCTCCCCGGGTCGCCGCAGACCCGATGACCGCAGGCGACCCGTGACGTGCAACAAGGCGCGAGCGCCCCACGAACCCTTGTGGCCCACGCCAACCGGGAGCCAGCATCCGACACAAATCCCCGTGGCGTGTAGAGCCGTTCGGCCCGAGTGGTCATGTCGCAGGCTGTGATCCGACGCTGCGCACCGCCCGGATTCGCGCGGCTGCGTGACACAGGATCGCGGCTCGGCGGTCGGACCGGCCCGCTGGTCGGCCGCGCGTCATGCGATGATCGAGGCCCGATGGACGTCCTCGCCTTCATCCTCGGCGTGCTGCTGCTGACCCTCGTGTTCTGGGACCTGTTCCAGACGGTGGTCGTGCCGCGCCCCACCCCGGGCTGGTTCCGCATCGGCCGGTACCTGGTCCGCGGTTCGTGGCGAGTCCTCCGTGCCGTCCGGGATGGGCGACCGGGGCGTTCCTACGATCGCGTGCTCGGTCTGTTCGCGCCGGCCGCAACGGTGGCCCTCCTGTTGGCCTGGCTCACCGGACTCATCCTCGGCTACGGTCTCATCCTGTACGCGCTTCGCGACCAACTGCGACCGGTCCCGTCGGATCTTGGCGCAAGCCTGTACTTCGCCGCGACGTCCGTCCTGACCCTCGGCTTCGGCGACATCGTCGCGGAGGGGGGCGCGGCGCGAGTCGTCGTCACGATCGCGGCGATCACCGGGCTCGGCACCGTGGCGCTCGTCGTGACATTCCTTTTCTCGTTGTACGGCTCCTATCAGCGCCGCGAAGCCCGCGTCGTCGTGCTCCAGGCGGCAGCAGGTGCTCCTCCGTCGGCCGTCGCGCTGCTGGAGTCGTACGCCCTGCTGGGCCTCGTCGATCGGCTGCCCGATCTGTTCCGGGACTGGGAGACGTGGGCCGCCGAGGTCCTCGATTCGCACGTGGCGTTCCCGCTCCTCGGGTTCTTCCGCTCGAGCCACGACGACCTGTCCTGGATCAGCGCTCTCGGGACGGTCCTCGACGCGGCGAGTCTCGTCCTCACGACCCTCGTCGGGATCCCTCGCGGCGAGGCGAAGCTCTTCAAGCGGATGGGCACGCACCTCGTCGAGGACATCTCCAACCTCGGCTTCAGTGGCGGCCCGAAGACGACGCTCGACAGGTCCGCGTTCGATGCGGCCTGCGACAGGCTCGAGGAAGCCGGCTACGTGCTCGCCGCTCGGGACGAGGCGTGGCCGATGTTCGAGGCGGCGCGGGCGACATATTCGAGCCGGCTCGAGGCGATGGCGACGTACTGGGCGACGCCCGCTGCGCAGTGGCTCGGCGACCCGATCGTGCTCCGCCAGCCGCTCCACCGGACCGACGATCCGTGAGAAGCCTTCAGACGGTCTCGGTGCGAACCGCCGCTTGACTAGTGGCGTGGGCGGAGTGCGTCGCGAGCGGCTTCGCCCGCGACGCAGCGTGGCGCGCACCCGAAGGCGGTCGCGTTCAGAGGCAGGTGTTCACGCTCTGGTCGACGACCGCCTCGTAGTCCACGAGGCGCAGGACGAGCCGATTGGTGCACGGCTCGCCGTCCAGGGTCGAGCGAGTGTTGAGGATCGTGTCGATGACCACGGTGCCGTCGGCCGCGAAGACGCCGCGCCCGTGCTGGGTGCTGAACGCAGACCCGACCTCGACGCCGGCCTCGAACTTCGTCGTCCGAGTGGTCTTCTCGAGGGTATAGGCGCTTCCGGCGCCCGAGTCGACGTAGTGGATCGAGCCCGTGATGTCATAACAGAACGTCGTGGCGCCCGACGGGTAGCAGAAGCTCTGGTCGAGCGAGGCCGACGAGGCGGACCCGGCTGCCAGGGCGGACGACGCGCCGGCGAGAACGAATGCCGCGGCGGCGATGACCGGGCCGACCGTGTTGAAAAGACGTCGCATGCGGAGACTCCTCTGGGGTTTCATCGACCGGGGCTGTGATGGACTCCCCGGCGTCGAACGATGCTCGCCGTCGCCCGTCCGCGGCGCCAGCGACGCCGAACCATGGCGCGGGATGTCGATCTGCGACCCGGACGACCCGGCGGATGTCCATTGCGCTCGGCCGCCGCCGCACTTCAGGCGTGTCGCCTCTGCCGGAGCGCCACGGTTCCAGTCCCGAAGAACCTTCGGATCAGACCGCGGTCTCTGCGGCCTGCCTCACGAGGCGAACGACCTCGACAGCACCGCCGTCCCAAGGGACGCCATGGCCGACGAGCACCCAGGTCGCGCCGGTCGCCTCGAGGCGGTCGAGCGACGCAAGGGCCTGCGAGGGGTCATCCGTGAACGGTGCAGGCTGCGGACCGACTGCACCGGTCAGGACCTGAGGGCCGGTCGTCAAGGCATCCCCGACCATGACGGCATCGACCGACGGGAAGTGGTAGCCGACGCTCCCGGGCGAGTGGCCGGGGAGCGGTATGACGCGCGGCGAACCCGGAACGTCGAGGATCTCGCCGCCGACCAGCTCGCTGGAGGTCGGTCAGGTACGTCGTCCGCAGGCCGCCGTGCCGGCCCGCATACAGCAGGAAGCGCAGCAAGGCGCCGATCTTGAACTTCCCCCAGCTCTGCTTCGGCTTGTCCTTCCCCCTGGCGCGGGCTGCGTCGGCGTGATGGACGTAGACCGGGACGTCGGCCTCTCGCCGAAGGCGTTCCGCGAAGCCGATGTGATCGGTGTCGCCGTGGGTGATCAGCAGGGCGCGGACGTCGGTGACGGACCGACCCATAGCCCGCAACTCCGTCACGAGCTCGTCCCACTGGCCGGAGACGCCGGCGTCGACCACGGTCACGCCACCGGCGTCTTCGACGAGGTAGGCAGCGATGATGTCGTTGCCGATCCGGTGCAGCGAGGGGGCGAGCTTCATGGCGTGACTCCAGGATCGGCGATCGACATGGCTGGTTCCTCGCGGGCCACCTGCGCTTGACATGGCTATCCTAAGTAGCCATCATGGCTACTGTCAATAGCCCAAATCGGAGGCAACCGTGATGCCGGCACCAAGTCGGACGTCCCTTGACGCGATCGTTGCCGCCGGCCGGGATCTGGTGACGTCGGGTGGCGTCGATGCGCTGACCATGCAGGCGGTCGCCCAGCAGGTGGGGGTGAGGGCTCCGTCGCTCTACAAGC
The DNA here is from genome assembly GCA_963776385.1 of uncultured Chloroflexia bacterium. Lineage (GTDB taxonomy): Bacteria > Chloroflexota > Limnocylindria > Limnocylindrales > CSP1-4 > SPCO01. The sequence goes on along the minus strand of CAVZME010000003.1, from coordinate 182,998 downwards.
GGGTCCGGGATCGTCCGGCTCTCGTTCGGCTTGTGGTCGAAGACGCTCTTCGCGAACTTGGCGCGACCTTGGATGCAGCAGCCGATACGGGCGACCCGACCACGGACCTGCACGCGCTCGCGACGGAGTTCCGTGCCTTCGCGCATGCCCAACCGAACCTCTTCGGTCTGCTCTTCGTGAGTGCCGCCGACAGGTCGGCCCCCGACCTTGACCTGCTGGCCAGAGCCAGCTCCCCCGTCCTGCGCACGGCCGAACGCCTCGCGGGACCCGATGACGCGCTTCCAGCCGCTCGCACCATCACGGCCTGGGCGGTGGGATTCGTCCAGATGGAGCTGGCCGGAGCCTTCCAGTTGGGCGGCGACGTGCAGGAGGCTTTCGACTACGGGGTCGGTCGGCTGGCCGTCGCCTTGTCGAGCGTCCCGGCCCGACTGACGCGTCGGGCGCGGCGACCGGCGGCGGGCGCGGCCCACGGTCGCGATGGTCGACCACGGCCGATATGACAGCATGGAGTGATGTGGCAGATCCGGGAGCTGACTCCGACCGAGGTCGAGCGCGTCGGTGCCGTCCTTGGGCTCGCCCGCCTCGACCAAGGGAATGGCTTCTACCTCGTCGCCTGGGAAGGTGACGAGCCGATCGGCCATTGTCATCTCGCTCTGACCGACCCGCCAGAGCTCCAGGATGTCTCGGTCCGTGAGCAGTACCGGCGCCGCGGCGCGGGGACTGCTCTGACGAAGGCCGCTGAAGGGGCGGCCGCGGCACGCGGCTTCGAGCGCGCTTCGACTCACTGTCAGCATCGCGAACGATGCCGCCCAGGCACTCTATCGCCGCCTGGGGTTTCGCGAGACCGGGATCCCACCGAAGCGGGTGCAGGGCCCGGTCCGGATCCGGACCGGCACGATCGAGGTGGACGACACGCTCTTGACCTGGGAGAAGACGCTCGTCCCGGGTCCTCGGACGCGGTGACGGGGAGACCGGGCGACTGCCCGGCCTCCCCGCGGAACCTTCGCCGGCGATCAGGACGCGGCCGGTGTCGCCTCCGACCCCGATGACCGGGCGGCGGCCGGCTCGCCGCCATCGCCGGCGCCGGCGCCTCGCGAAGGAGCAGGACCAGCCCTGCCGCGACGACCGCGGACACGATCCCGAGCGTGAACGTCGCCGACGTCGCGATCGACACCGCGTCGTGGATGCCCGCGACGATGGCCGGGATGAACGGCTCGACGGCCGCCTCGCGCCGCCTCTGGCGTGGCCGCGAGGATCGCCGCCCCGAGGTCGCCGACGCCGGTCACCTGGTCGAGCCCGCCGCCGCCGGCCAGCGCGCCGCCGACCTCCGGCGGGACCCCGCTCGCGGCCAGCTGGCGCGGCAGCTCCTCGGCCAGCGTCGTCGCGAAGATCGTCCCCGTCAGCGCGAGCCCGACCGTGCCCCCGACCGACTGGAAGAAGGTCAGGTTGCTGGTCGCCGTGCCGAGCTCCTCGACCGGGACGTTGTTCTGGACGATGAGCGGGAAGACCGCGAACATCGGCCCGACGCCGACGCCGGTCACGAACATCCAGGCCCACAGGACCGGGATCGGCGTGGCCGCCTGGAGGTGGGTCAGCATGAACAGCCCGAGCGCCATCAGGGACAGCGCACCGAACACCAGCATCCGGTAGCGCCCGGTCCGGCTGACGATCTGGCCTGATGCGATCGCGCTGAAGATGAGGCCGCCCAGCAGCGGCAGCATCTGATAGCCGGACACGGTGGCCGACGACCCGGCGACGACCTGGAACCAGCGCGGCAGGAAGATCACCGTCGCGAAGAAGCCGATGGCCGCGAGGAAGACCGCCGCGACCGACACCGTGAACGAACGGTTCCGGAAGAGGTGGAGGGGCACGATCGGCTCGACCGTGCGCGACTCGACGACGAGGAATGCCACGAGCAGGACGGCACCCAGCGCGATGAGGCCGCCGACCGCCGGGTCGGTCCAGGCCGCGGTCTGCTTGTTGGTCAGTCCGATGAGGATCGGCACGAGCGCACCCGTGAACAGCGCGGCGCCGAGGTAGTCGATCCGCGGACGGTCCGCGTTCAGGTGGTAGAGCGGCAGGTTGCGCCAGACCATCGCGAACACGACGGCGCCGATCGGCAGGTTGAGGAAGAACACGAACGGCCAGCCGATGGTGTCGGTGATGACCCCGCCGATCGCCGGGCCGATGAGCACGGACAAGCCGAAGACCGCCCCGAACAGGCCCTGGTACCGGCCTCGCTCGGATGGCGCGAACAGGTCGCCGATGACAGCAAGGGCGATCGGGAACAGGGCGCCGGCACCGAGGCCCTGGACGCCGCGCGCGCCGATGAGCTGCCACATCTCATGCGACAACCCGGCGAGGAGCGAGCCGACCATGAAGACGCCGATACCGAACAGGAAGATCGGCCGGCGCCCGAACAGGTCCGACAGCTTGCCGTAGAGCGGGCCGCTGATGGTGGACGTCAGCAGATACGCGGTGAACGCCCAGGTGTAGAGGTCGTTGCCACCGAGGTCGGTGATGATCCGCGGCAGGGCGGTCCCGACCACGGTCTGGTCGAGGGCGGCCAGGAAGACGCCGATCATGACGGCATAGAGGACGCGCATGCGGACCGGGTGCGGGAGCTCGACCGGCGCGCGGTCGACCCGGAGCTGGGCCGACTGGCTGGGCTGGTGGGACACAGGGAGCCTCCTTCTCGACTGTTGGCTGATCGTGCGACCATACCCGTCGATTAGGCTCGTTTCGTTCCTAATAGGACCGTAGAATTCGGGGCATCATGGGACCCTCGGCACGACTCCTCCGCCTGCTCTCGCTGCTCCAGACGCCGCGCGACTGGACCGGCGCGGAACTGGCGGAGCGGCTCGAAGTGAGCCCGCGGACGATCCGACACGACATCGACCGGCTACGCAGCCTGGGCTACCCGGTCCATGCGAACCGCGGCGCGATCGGCGGCTACCGGCTCGAACCGGGCGCGAACCTGCCGCCGCTCCTGCTCGAGGACGACGAGGCGGTCGCGGTCGCGGTCGGCCTGCGGACGGCAGCCGGCGGCGCGGTGACCGGGATCGAGGAGACCTCGTTGCGCGCGCTGGCGAAGGTCGAGCAGGTCCTGCCGACACGACTTCGGCGCAAGGTCAACGCTCTCCAGACGTCGACCGTGCTCGTCACACATCGTGCCGGGCCGACCGTCGACGCCGAGGTCCTGTCCCTCCTGGCCGGGACCTGTCGTGATCACACGAGCCTGCGCTTCGATTACGAGGATCGGCGGGGCGCACCGAGCCGGCGATCCGTGGAGCCCCACCGGCTGGTCAATGCCGGCCGACGCTGGTACCTCGTCGCGTGGGACACCGATCGGAGCGACTGGCGGACGTTCCGCGTCGACCGACTCCGGCCGTACCTGCCGCTCGGCGGGCGGTTCGCGCCACGGCCGCTCTCGGACGAGGCGGTCCAGGCGCTCATCGCGCGCGGTGTCCCGCCGACGGCCCGACGCTATCAGGCCCGGATCCTCGTCCATGCGCCCGCGGCGACCATCGCCGAACGCATCGGGCCGTGGGTCGGCACCGTCGAGAGCGTCGGGGCGGACACCTGCTACCTCGATACCGGCGCCGACAGCCTGGAACTGCTGGCTGTCCACCTGGGGATGCTCGAGGCGGACTTCACGGTCACCGGACCGGCCGAACTCGTCGGCCACCTGCGCACGCTCGCCGAGCGCTATGGACGGGCCACGGCGGCCACGGCCTGAGCCACCCGCGTCCCGGGTAGTCTGGCCGCGATGACACTTCCACCGACCGCCCGGATCGCCATCGTCCACGACTACTTCACCCAACTGGGCGGCGCCGAGCGTCTGGTCGGGGACATGGCCCGTCTTCTGCCGGACGCCACCATCCACGCGTCGATGGTCGACGGCGACCGGCTGCCCGAGACGCTGCGGACCCGGCGGATCCGGACGACCCCCCTCCAGCGGTTCCACGACCTTGGGGTGCCACTGACGGCCCTCGCCCCGCTCCTGCCGACCGCGTTCGGCCGGATGCCTCTGGGCGATGTCGACATCGTCCTGTCGAGCACGTCGGCGTTCGCGCATCACGTCCGGCCGCCGGCCGGAGCGGTCCACGTCGCGTACTGCAACACGCCGCCTCATTTCCTGTACGGCGCCGACGACTACTTCCGGGGACGTCGGCTCACGGGCCTGCTGACGGCACCCGCCCTCGCGCTCGCTCGCCGCTCCGACCGTGCCGCGGCACGGCGGGTCGATGCCTACATCGGGAACTCGCGATTCACCGCCGACCGGATCCGGGACGCCTACGCTCGCGAGGCGACGGTCGTCTACCCGCCCATCGAAACCGACCGGTTCGAGCCGGCCGACGAGCGCTCGGGCAGGTTCCTGATCGTGTCGCGTCTGCGCCGACACAAGCGCCTCGACCTGGCCATCGACGCGGCGACGCGCCATGGCTGGCCGCTCGATGTCATGGGCGAGGGCCCGGACGAGGCCGCCCTCCGCGCGAGCGCGGGACCGACGGTCCGCTTCCTGGGCCGCGTGCCCGATGCCTCCGTGGGCGCGGCGATGGCGCGGTGCGTGGCACTGCTGGTGCCGGCCGCGGAGGATTTCGGGATGACGATGGCCGAGGTCCAGGCCGCCGGCCGTCCGCCCATCGCATTCGCGCGTGGCGGCGCCCTCGAGATCATCGAGGACGGGACGACAGGCTTCCTGTTCGATGAGCCGTCCGTCGAGTCGGTCGGGGCCGCGATGGCCCGGGCGATGGACACCGACCTCGACCGCGGCGCACTCGTCGCGTCGGCCCGCCGGTTCGACCGATCCGTGTTCGATGCCGCTCTGCTGGACGTGATCGCCCGGGCCCGCCGGTGACGGGTCTCGCGCTCCGCTGGCGTTCCAGCCACCGCGAGGTAGTCGCCGACCTCGCCGATCGACTGGCGTCGTTGGCGTTCGCCATCCTGGTCGTGACGAGCCCGATGGCCGCCCGGTTCAACCTCGCCCGCCGGCCGATCGAGGCCGTGTCGCCGGTCTACTCGGACTTCCTCCTCCCGTTCACCTACGTCGGGATGCTCGGGATCCTGGGGCTGTGGGCCGTGAGCGTGGCCTGCCGTCCACGCCGGGTCGATCCCGGACCGGCGTTCGTGTGGATCCCGGTCGTCGGGCTGCTCGCGGTCGCGGTGGCCGGCGTCCCGGGGTCCATCGATCCGGCGCTGGCCGGCTTCAACGTCCTGCGGCTGCTGGTGATGGTCGGCATCGGCGCGTACGTCATCAACGAGATCGATGGGCTCGAGCGGCTCGCCGTCCCGCTCATGCTGATGATCGGCCTCGAGGCGATCGTGGCGATCGGTCAGGCCGTCCTCCAGCGGTCGGTCGGCCTGACCTGGCTGTACGAGCTCCGCGCAGGCGTCGACTTCATCGGCGCGAGCGTCATCGCCACGGCCGACGGGTCGCGCTGGCTGCGAGCGTTCGGGCTCAGCGCCCACGCGAACATCCTCGGCGGCGTCATGGCCTTCGGGCTGCTCCTCCTCGCCGCGGTCCAGGGCGACAGGCTGCGGGTCCGGGTCGTTCGCCTGGCCGTGTTCGCGCTCGGGGTGGTCGTCCTGTTCCTGACCTTCTCACGCTCGGCATGGGTGGGCTTCGGCGTCGGACTCGGCGTGGCCGTCGTCATGCTGGCGGTCCGCGGCGATCGGGCGGGCGTCCGGCGATGGGCCGCTGCCGCGATCACGGCCGGTGCCGTCGGCCTCGTCCTGGCGGTGCCGTTCGCGGCACAACTGGCGGCTCGGTCCACGCTGGCAGGTCCGATCCCGACCGAAGTCCGCTCGATCGACGAACGAATCGCGTTGGCGCGCGTGACGCTCGAGGTCATCGCCGATCATCCGATCCTCGGGACGGGGCTCGGGACGCTCCCGCTTGCGCTGCCGACGACGACCAGCGACTTCGAGTTCGCATACCAGCCCGTGCACGTCGTGGCCCTCGACGCCGCCGCCGAGACCGGTCTTCTCGGGCTGCTGTGCTACCTCGCCCTGGTGATCGCCCCGTGGATCGCACTCGTGCGGATCCGGGCGAGGTGGACGCGGTCACTCGCCTGGACCTCGGCGGCGATGGCCGCCGGGACCGTCATCGGCCTGTTCGACTACTACACCTGGGCGCCGACCGCGGGCCGGACATGGGCGTGGCTGGTGCTCGGCCTGTGGGTCGTCGCCTATCGACGTGCGTCTGCGTCGGGACCTGTGTCGGCGGCCGGTGATCCGCCCGGATCATGACCCGATCGCGCGTCGTCATCGTCGTGCCGGGCTTCCCCGTCGAGCGAGACGAACCGGGGATGGCGGCCGTCGTGGATCTGGTCGAGCGGATCGGACGCGTGCATGACGTTCGAGTCGTCGCCCTGCGATACCCGCCGGTTCGTCCCGCCTACACGGTCGCCGGCGTCCGCGTCTCAGCGCTCGGCGGGGATCGACGGGGCGGTCTGCGCGGGCGAGCGTCCGTCCTTGCCCGCGGGGTTCGGGCGGTCGTTGCCCTCCATCGGCGGCGACCCGTCGACCTCGTCCACGGGCTCTGGCTCGACGAGCCGGGGGCCGTCGCGACGATCGCGGGACGGATCATCAGGCGACCGGTCGTCGCATCGGTGATGGGCGGCGAGCTGGTCGCGCTGCCGGACATCGACTACGGCGCCGCCCTGGGGCGCGGCGGGCGGTGGACTGCCGATGTCGCGCTGCGCGGCGCAGACCTCGTCACGGTCGCGTCGTCGGAGATGGCCGACGCGGTCCGGGCGCGGCGATCCGGCCCGGTCGATCTCCTGCCACTCGGCGTGGACCTGACCGTGTTTCGGCCGGTCGACGATGGTCCGCGGGCGACCCAGACGATCCTGTTCGTCGGCAGCCTCGAGCCGGTCAAGGACCCGGCCGCGATGCTCCGCGTCTTCGCCAGGCTTGCGGACGAGCGCCCGGCCGTGCGCCTCGAGGTCATCGGCGATGGCGACCCAGCGGACCCGGCTTGAAGTCGAGGCCGGTCGCCTGGGTCTCCGCGATCGGGTCGCATTCCTCGGCCAGGTCCCGCGCGATGCGATGCCGGACCACTACCGGGCGGCCTCGCTCCTCGCCATCACCTCGCGGCACGAGGGCCAGTCGATGGTCGCGGTCGAGGCGGCCGCCTCCGGACTGCCCATCGTCGGGATGCGGGTCGGCGTCCTGCCCGATCTCGCCGACGGCGCGCTCACGGTCCCATCCGGCGACGAGACGGCTCTTCTCGGCGCCATCAGGTCGGTCCTCGACGATCCGCGCCGTGCGGCGGCGATGGCCGCGGCGGGGCGGACGGCCGCCGAGGAGCGATTCGACCTCGACCGGACGAGCGCCGCGCTCCTCGACCGCTACGAGGCCCTGATCAGCGGCGGTCGCGCGCCCGAGCGATGACCGTCCGGCCGTGGCGCACCAGGGCCAGCGGGAGGGCGACGTCCCCGTACGCGACATCGAGTCGCCACCGGTCCGGCCGCCATCGCTCCCACCTCGCCCCGATGGTCGCCGGTGCATCCGGCGGACGACCGGTCGTCAGGCCGGCCCTGGCGTCGAGCGGGACCGTGGCTGCCCATCGCACGAGCCGGGCCGGCACCTCACGCTCGAGTGGAGCGAGGTCGACGACGTCGGCGGGCATCGTCCGCGGCAGCGCCCGCGCGGCGAGCCGCATCGAGGGATAGGCGAGCCGGGCATGCGGGAGGTCGCTGAACGCGTCCGGGCCACCGTTGCCACCGACGCCGGGCGCCACCGTCCCGAGGTCGAGCCACTGGACCAGTCGTCCGCGGCCGACCAGGAGATCGCTCGACGCATGGATCGCGAGATGCGCGAGGAAGTCCGCCGGCCGGGGCAGGCTGGCCGGTCGCCCGAGCACCTCGCCGGTCCGGGCGCCACTCCAGAGCGCCGCGGTCAGGTCGTCGTCGATCGCCCAGCCCCACAGGTGACGCTTGACCTCGACATGGAGCTCGACCCGCCGCGGGTTGTCGGGGTGCTCGCCGGCGCGTGGCACCCGGTCCCCGCCCGGATCGACGAAGACGTCGTGGGTCGGATGTGGCGCGTCTTCAGGCTCCCGTCTGTAGCCGAGGCCCTCGAGGACGGCCGCCATCCGACCCCGGTCGCCCGGGTGGACGAGGAGGTCGAGATCGGCCATCGGGCGTCGAGACGGGTCGCTGCCGGGCAACGTCGTCAGGAGCGCACCCTTGAGCGGCATGACCTCGATCCCGGCCGACGCGGCGGCGCCGAGGATCGCCGCCAGCTCGTCGTGCATCCGCGCGATGCGCCGGGCATTCAGGTCGGCCTGCCCGGCCAGCCAGTCGAGCGTCGCCGGCGGCACGGAGCCCGCGATCGCTGACGTGGGGACCATCCGGGCGAGGTGTGGGGCAAGCCCGTGGAAGGTCACGACGCGGCGGAAGGCTGACCAGGTCTCCGGGCCCCACGTCGCCACGACCGCTGCCCTTTCGGGTGGCGGCCCTTCGAGCCAGTCGGCGAGCTCGCGGGTCAACCGGTTCGTGACGTCCGTCGGGAGCCGCCTCACGGGCCTTCGACGGACGCGTCGATGAGTCCCTCGATGGCATCGACCGCCTCGTCCGGCGGGCCGTTGACGTGGAGGCGGAAGACCCCATGCGCGCCGAGCGCTCGCGCGCCTCGCTCGTGGGTTTCGGTCCAGCCCCCGTCCCACGGCCAGTGGACCTCGAGGGCATCGGCGATATCCAGCCCCTCGACCCGCTCCATCCGCGTCGGGCCGCCGTCACCGCGCGACAGCAGGACGATCGGGCCCGGCGACGCGCACGGGACCGCCCGTCCCGGCTGGAACTGGTCCAGCTCGACCGCGATCTTCGATTCACCGTTCGGCCGCACGTGATCGGGAAGGCCCGCGAGTTCCGGGAACAGTGTCCGGGCGTCCGGCAGGAGCCGCTGCACCCAGGGCATACCCCACCACTCGAGCCCGGTCGGCCGGACCCGGACGAAGATGGAATCCTCGGCGAAGACCCCGAAGCCACGACGTGCGCAGGCCATGGCCAGGGTGGACTTGCCTGCCCCGGCCGGTCCCTGGAGGGCGATGCCCCGGTCGCCGCGCACGACACCGGCCGCGTGGAGCACGAAGTAGCCGCGGCTTCGGGCGAGCAGCGACAGGGCCATCGACTCGATGAAGGAGTAGCGAACGGTGGGCTCGTCCCGCGCCGTCATCTCGCTGACGAACCCCTCTGCCGTCCCGGCATCGAGGTCGGCGACCGCCAGATCGCGCGATCCCGCCGAGATGAGGTAGATGCTCCCGGCGGCCCGATGGCTGAGGGCGCCCATCGTCGGAGCCTCGGGACCATCCGCCGTGGGTTCGCTGAACAGCCGGACGACGAGCGGGTCGCGGTCGTCGGCCGGCGCCGGGAACCGCCCGAACGACGCGTCGGCCGCCGCGGCGAGTGCCGGGTCGTTGGTCTCGAAGCGCAGCGCTTCGGCCATCAGCCCGTAGTGGCGGACGATCGTCGGGCGGATGATCGGCAGCCCCGGCTGCCGTCGGATCGGCGTGTCCGCCGCGCCGCGCATCTCAGCCACGCCAGCCGCCGGTCGAGATGCCCCGGACGAGGAAACGCTGCGCCGCGATGAACACGATGATCGGTGGGATGAGCGCGATGCAGGCCATCGCCACGGCCAGGTGGACATCGTTGACATGGACGCCCTGGAAGGTCGCCATCCCGAGACTGACCGTGTACGTCTCGGGCGACCGGAGGTAGACGAGCGGTCCGAGGAAGTCGTTCCACGAACCGACGAACGCGAAGACCGCGACCGCCGCGACGACCGGCCGCGCCAGGGGCAGCGCGATGTGGCGGAACGCCTGGAGCGGGTTCGCGCCCTCCAGCTCGGCGCTCTCGAACAGGTGCGGCGGCAGGTTCCGGAACCATTGGCGGAACAGGAAGATCGAGAACGCATTGCCGAACAGGCTCGGGACGATGAGCGGCAGATAGGTCCCGACCCAGCCGATCCGGCTGAACAGGATGAACTGGGGCACGATCGCGACGGTCGGCGGGATGAGGATCGTCGCGATGAGGACGCCGAACAGCAGACGCGCCCCGCGGGCGTGCAACGTCGCGAAGGCGAAGCCGACGACCGACGAGGCGAGCACCGTGGCCGCCGCCGTGAGCAGTGCGATGAACGTCGAATTGGCGAAGAGTCGCGGCACATCGAGCAGATCGAGGACGCCGGTCAGGTTCGCCAGGCTCGGCGGGTCGGGCAGAAGGGTGGGTGGCGCCGCGTAGAACTGGTCGACCGGCTTGAACGCGCTCGCGAACAGCCAGACGAACGGGACCGCGAACGGGATGACCAGCACGACCGCGAGGATGGCTCGCCAGGGGACCTGGATGCGTCGCGTCCGGGTCATGTCTCGGCTCCCAGGTACGGCACGCGGCGGCCGGCGACCCGGAAACCGATGGCGGTCAGCAGGAGCACGGCGATGAAGACCACGATGGCCATCGCCGAGGCGTACCCGAGGCGGCCGTACGCGAAGGCCGTCTGGTACGTGTACAGCGCGGTCGTGAGCGTGGCGTCATCCGGCCCGCCGCGCGTGAGGACGTAACTCGGGGTGAAGATCTGCGAGGCCGCGATCGCGTTGACGATGGCCAGGTAGAAGGTGACGGGCAGAAGCGCCGGCCACGTCACGTAGCGGAACCGGCTCACCGAACCGGCCCCGTCGAGTGCCGCCGCATCGTGCAGCTCGGGCGGGACCGTGCCGAGGGCGGCGATGTAGACGATGACGTTGACGCCCACGTTCCACAGGCCGATGACGATCATCGCGGGCATCGCCCAGGCCGGGTCGCGCAGCCACGATGGCCCCTGCAGGCCGACGATGCCGAGCAGGCCATCGATCAGGCCGTAGCGCGGGTTGAACACCCAGCCCCACATCAGCGCGGTGGCGACGCCGGCGACGACCGCCGGCAGGAAGACCGTCGTCCGCAGGATGGTGCCGCCACGCCGCAGAGGTCCCAGGAGGAGCGCCAGGCCCGAGGCCGATCGCGAGTCCGGGCACGACCGTCGCGATCCCGTACACGAGCGTGTTCACGACCGCGCTCCCGAAACGTGGATCCGCGACGAGTTCGGCCACGTTGTCCAGGCCGACCCAGCGCGGTGCGATCGGCGGCTCCCATTCGGCGAAGGACAGGCCCGCGGCGGCGAGCATCGGCAGGACCTGGAGGACGACCAGGCCGAACAGCCACGGCGCGACGAGCAGGTAGAACCAGCGTTCCCGGGATCGGTCCCGACCGCGGATGGACGGTGCCGGGCGGACGGTCGTGCCCGGTCGCGCGACCGTCTCGGGTCGGCGCCGACCCAGGATCACGGCGCCCGGTCGGCCGCGAGCGCGTCGTTGGCCGCCGCCTCGATCTGCGCCAGCGCGTCGGGGATGGGGAGGGCGCCCGTGTTCATCTTGGTGAACAGGTCGATCGTCCGGTCATAGGCCGCCCGGGCACCCGAGGTGTACGGCCGGAACACCGCCCCGATCTCCATCGCTTCGAGGATCGCCTTCTGGTTCGCCGGCGCGTGCGAGGTGTCGATGACCGACGATGCCGCGGACCGTCGAGCCGGCACCGCGTGGCCGGGCTTGCCCCAGGTCGATTCGAGGAAGGCCGGTGCGGTCAGCGCCTGCGTCAATGCCCACGCTTCTTCGGGGTGCTTGCCTGCCGCGGACAGGACGTAGCCGTTCGTGCTGAGCGGCGTGTGCCGTTTGCCGTCCGTGCCGAGGAGCGGCGGGACGATGTCGTAGTCGATCGTGCCTGCGTCGTTGAGCTGGCCGATGGCGAACGTGCCGTTCGAGCCCATCGCCGCCTTGCCCGAGATGAACGGGTCGCCGGGCACCCCGGTCTGCGACCCGCCATACGGGTCGGACAGCCCGGCGTGGTCGTGGAGGACGAGCCCGACCCACCAGTCGAATGCGGCAAGGTTGGCGGGACTCGTGAACGACATGGTCGTGCAGTCCTCGGTGGCGCACAGCTCCCCACCCCGGCCCTGGATCGCGGCGTCCTGCCAGTAGTAGGTCACCCCGCCGTTCCAGCCCCAGCGGGTGATCTTCGTCGGGTCGAAACCGGCATCGCCCGGGTGCTTGCCGGCCGCATCGACCGTCAGCTTGAGCGCCGCCGTCCGCATGTCGTCGTAGGTCCAGGTCTCATCGGGCGGAGCGATGCCCGCGTCGGCGAAGGCCTTCTTGTCGAAGAAGACGATCTCGGGCGAGGCGCTGTCGGGCAGGCCCCACAGACCGGTCTTCCAGCGGAACTGGTCCAGCGGCCCGGCGTAGAAGTCGGTCAGGTCGAGCTTGGCCGATGCGACGCGCGACGTCAGGTCGAGGAACGCGTTCGCGACGGATCCACTGTTGGACGTTCGAGCCCTGGACGCGCAGCACGTCGGGCAGGTCGCCGGCGGCCAGCTCGCTGGTGACCTTCTCGCTCTCCGACTCCTGGGGCACGGTCTCGAGCTGGATGACCCACTCGGGATGGGCGGCATCGAGCGCCTCGACGGCGGGCTTGAATGTCGCCAGCTCCTGCGGGGTCAGGCTGACCTGGAGCCGGAGTGTGACCGGACCAGCGGGTGTGCCGGCACAGCCGGCCGCGATCGAGCCGACAAGCGCGAGCGCGGCGGCGGCTCGGCGCGACGGGCGGACGGCGCTCCAGGGCATGGCATCTCCGTGCGGCGACGGTCATCTGGTGAAGGCGTCGAGGATAATCGGTCGATGGTCGGCCGTACCTGGTTCGTCTCGAATCGTACGCCGCTGGCCCTGGCGCGGATCTTGCCCGGCCTGCTCGTCCTCGGCGCGGCGACCGCCCTGGTCTTCGCCCACGGCTTCGATGGCCTGTACGGCCAGGACGCGTTCGGCTACGTGAACTACGCGCTGGGTCCGCTGCGCGCGGCACTGGCCGGCGGCGATGGAGTCCCGGCGTTCGGGCAGCCACCGGGCTTTCCCCTGGTCATCGCGGCGCTCTCGTTCCTCGTCGGGCCGGATGGGCGGATCGGACTTGGCGTGAGCGTCGTCGCGGGGGCGCTGGTGCCCGTGGCGACGGGGCTCCTGGCGTCGGAGGCGTTGGGCCGGCGGGTCGGCGGGGGTCGGGCGGTCATCGCCGTCCCGCTCGCGGCCGCGGTGGTCGCCGCACTGCCCGGCCAGCTGTGGCAATCGAGCGCGGTCGCGATGTCGGACACGCTCTCGATCGCGCTGGCGACGACCGGCGCCTGGGCGGCCTGCCGCTATGGGCGGACCGGTCACGGTCGGTGGCTGCTCCTCGCCGCCGCGTGCGTCGCGGCCGCGATCGACACGCGCTGGGTCTACGGGCTCGTCGCCGTCCCGATCGCGGTCGTGGCGCTGCTTGGCGTCCGGCCGGTGTGGAAGACCGGTCGCCGGCGAGCCGTCGGGCAGGTCGCAGGCGCGGTCCTCATCGTCGGGTTGGTCATGGCGCCGGTCGCCGTGCCGATGGGCCTCGCCATCGTCGGCGGAACCCCGGTCCCGTTCTCGGCGGACTTCGGCGCCTACCCGTGGGATCCGCTGAACGCGCTCCGGACGTCGTTCGAGTCGAGCGACGGCCGGCTCACCTATGCGACGACGAGCGGGTCGTTCTACCTCGGCCAGGTCGTCGCGCCGTACTGGTTCGGCCCGCCCGGGCTTCTTGCGATCTGGGGCGCCGTCTGGGTCTTCACGGCGGGGCGGCGTCGTGGCGTCGATCCTCCTGGTCGGCTGGCCAGCCATCGTGCTGGTCTTCCTGGCCGGGTCGCCGTACCAGAACACGCGGTTCTTCCTGCAGCGTGATGCCGCCCGTGGCGATCCTCATCGCGGTCGGGGTCTGGCGGCTGGCCCGGAACGTGGATGGCTGGCTGCCGAGCGACTGGGCAGGACTCCGGATTGGAGTCGCGGCGGTGATCGCCTCGGCATGGCTGCTCGGCGCGATCGTCGTCGCCGAGCGGTTCACATCGGGCGTTCATCGACCGCCAGGCCGCGGATCTTGCCGCGATCCGCCACCTCGAAGGGCAGGTCCCGAACGGGGTCCGGCTCATCGCCATGGGGCCGACCGGCGTCTTCGTCCGCGACGGGGTCCCGGACGTCGTCGAGCTGTTCGACCTCGACCAGAACGAGACCGCGGCCCTCCTTGCTGACGGCCGACCGAGCTACCTCGTCATCGATCCCGTCGCGATCGTCGGCCAGTGGGCGGGTCGCGCGCCGGCTGCGACCGTCGAGGCGATCCGGGCAAGCCGTGGGCTCACCCGGATCGACGAGGCCGGCGCCTGGACCCTCTATCGGATCGGGTCGCCGTGAGCGATCAGGTCAGGGTTGGATCTTGATCGAGTCGACGATCGCCTGGAGCTCGGCGCGACGTGCTTCGGGGGTGCCCGGGTAGTCCATCGCCTGGATCACCACTCGAGCGCCATCGACATCGAGGACCCAGAGGTGCCAGCGCTGGCTCGGACCCTGCATGTAGATGCCGGGGTCCCACGGACGATAGTGGGGGCACTTCGGGTCGGGCTTGGCGTCGGTGGACACCACGGCTGGGCCCTTGAGTTCGAAGGTACTTCCCGGAGTACCCGGCGAGCGTGACATCGACGGGCGTCGTCGTGTCGAGGATGGGGTGCGCCGCGATCGCGTCGACGAAGTCGGCGACCGTGGGTCCGACGGGGATGTCCGCGGGTGTGGTCTGACAGGGATCGGTGAGCAGCCAGGCGCCCCGGCCGAGCAACAGGTCCGCCGTGCCGCGCCGGTCCGTCCGAGGAAGCGATCCACTGCCAGCTGACCGTTTCCCAGCCGGCGGGGACCGTGACCGTGAAGCGAATCGAGTCACCCTGATCCGGTTCGATGCATCCCGGCTTGTGGCGGCTGAAGGCACACGCTCGAGTCCGGTGTGTGAAGGGCGCCACCGTGTACGTGCCCGCGTCGAGCGGGCCGTCCGGGAATCCCGTCAGCGCCGCCGCGAGGCTGTCGGCGACGGCGCAGGTCTGTGACGGTGTCGGTGTTGCGGTCGGACTCGCGGTCGGCGCCGCAGGTCGGGCTGGGCCCTGACGCCCCGACGCCTCCGTTCCTCGGCAACAGAGTGATCCCCACGAGCGCGACGACCACGACGGCCGTGGCCGCGAGGCCGAGTTTCAGTGCGCTGTTCATCTGTCGGAACCTCCACGCCGGCCACAACGGGACGGCGCTGTGAGGTCGCGGGGACTTGGTCGAGCACGGCGTCCAGGACGCGGTCCGGGAGCGCGGTGGCGCCCTCCTCCAGCCACGACCGAACGATGCGCGTGGTGTCGCGATCGGAACTCATCGAGTCGCCTCCCGCGCCGTCGGTCGCGCATCGGCATCGAGCGCCGCACGCAACCCGCGCATCGCATGAAGTAGTCGGGAACGGACCGTCCCGACGGGGACGCCGATCACATCGGCGACCTCGTCGAGCGGCAGGTCGAGGTAGTGATGGAGGACCACCACTGCCCGATGGTCGATGGACAGTCGCCGGAAGCCGCGCTCGAGCTGGTCGCGATCGACGACCATGCCGTAGCGATCCGTGTCCGCCGGCTCATCGACCGGCAGGATGTGGAGGTTCGGCGCCCAGTGACGGGTCCGGCGGGCCTCGGTGTAGCAGGCGTTCACGAGGATCCGGTACGACCAGGCGTCAAAGTGCGCCGGGTCGCGAAGCTTCGGAAGGTCCCGCCAGATCGCCAGCAGCGCCTGCTGCGTCGCATCCTCGGCGAGGTCGGTGTCGCGCAGGATCCTGTGCGAGACCGCGTGGAGTCGGTCGCCGACGGCGACGGCGAGGCTCGCGAAGGCCTCCTCGTCACCGCGTTGCGCCCGTCCGATCAGCTCGGCATCCACGTCTTCCGCCATAGCCCACCCGGTGGACCCGGGTGTTCATACGGTATGGGCGTTGCCGCCGTTCGGACGGCACAAACTTTGTCTAGGCGAAGCCTTTTCTCACGGCCGCAAGCGCCCGGCGCGCCTGGTCGAGGTGGACCCGGTCGTGCCCGGCCGCGAGGCGGAACGTCATCTCGTAGCTCTCCGGGCCCCGCTCGTTGTGACGGCCGAACCGCGGACGGTCCGTGACGGGCCGGCGGGCCCACAGGTCGAGGTTCGCGGCCCGTAACGCCTCGAACGTGGCGATGAGCAGCTCCGGATCATCCCCGTTGTGCTCCAGGCGGTCGACCCACAGCGCCTGGTCGTAGCCGACGATCTCGGGTTCATCCTCGGCGATGATCCAGCGCTCGCGCGCCCCGGCCACCAGTTCCGAATCGGTGATGTGGCCGACGCATTCGAGGACCGACCATTCCCCGGGCTCGGGCCGGACACGCAGGAGGTCGCCGGCTTCGGCGACGAGAAGGCGGATGACGGCTGACGTCTCGCGCTGGGCGACCGCCGGGTCGTCCTCGCCGAGAGCGGCGAGAAGCGAGGCGCGGTACGCGTCAGGGGTCGACACCGGGTCGGGGATCTGGTCCATGGGCTCGGGCTCCGTCGTCGGGATCGAAGGTGGATCCGCCTATGGTGCCGCGCGGATCAGCCGGGCGCACCCTCCCGGAGCGGCTCGAGTCGGGCGCGGAGGAGGTCGCCATCGGCGTCACTGAGACGACACGACCAACCGTCGTCTGAGCGCCAGACCTCGGCATCCACGCTGGCACCCGGCGCGGCGGCCCGGGCGTACTCGAGGCGCGCGACACGCGGGACCGCGCCGACCGCGGCCTCGCCATCGGCCGCGAGGATCGCCTCGTCGAGCCAATCCGCATAGACGGCGTTGTTGACATGATCCATCGGATCGAGCTCCTGCGGCCGCACCGTCCGTGTCGAGCGGGCAGCCGCAGCCGGCACATCACCCAGGGTCACCCGCGCCAGACCGACCGTCGACGGTGCCGCGCCGAACGCCGGCTCGAACTCGGACGGGATGCGCGTCGGCACGCCCCGCGCGTCGAGCAGCACCCAGTCGATCCGGATCCGGGCGACGAGCGTCCCGACGACATCGACGAAGTCCGTCCGCCGGCGCGCCCAGACGCGCCGCCAGCCCGCGACCTGGGTCGTGCCGACGAGCTCCGCCCCGATCCCGATCGGCTCGAGCACCTCGACCTCCGCGGCGCGGACGAGCCAGGTGATCCCTCGCTCGGCGTACCAGTCGCGCCCGAATCCGCGGATGGACGAGTGGAGCGAGGCGAGGTCCTGGGTGTACCGCAGCAGGACCGAGGTCCGGATGCGGCCGTCCGGCCGGCACTCGTCGAACCGCACCCGATACGGCGCGGAGCAGCGATCCGGCTCGGTCACCGGCCCGGCGCCGCCAGGTCGTCGAGCGTCTCCAGGGTCACGACGCTGGTCGACTCGTGGGGCGCCGTCTGGTGCGCGAGGCGGACCTCGCACGATCGCCGGGCATCGAACACGACCAGGGCCACCGACAGCGTCTCGTCCTCCGCGGCCGCATTCGCTCGCGCGTCGTCGAGCTGGTGGAGGACATCGGCATTGATGCCGCGCGCCCCCCATTTGCAGTCGTATGCCTCGGCGGCACGATCGCGCTCGACGGTCACGTCGTACGGGTGGATCTCGGCTCGCACGCCATCGAACAGGATCCGCCGCTCGCGACGGACGGCGTCCGGCCCGGCCCGGCGGGCCAGGAGCTGGGCCGTCAGTTCCTCGACGAGCGCACCACGGACCTGGCTGCGGACCTGCTCGCCCCGGTCGGCCACCGCGAGCGACGCCGTGAGGATCGCCTCGGAGCGCTCCGGATCGCCTGCCTGACCGTCCGCCCCCGAGCCGAACAGCGCCGGGAACATCGCCCGCCAGCGGTCGGCGTCGGTCGTCTCGCCGTTCATGACGGCCCGGGCCAGGATGCGTTCGGCGAGCGTCGCCTCTGCCAGGAGCGACGCGGCTCGCGCCACCAGCGGGTCGGCCTGGATCCCGGCGTAGACGACAGCCCGGGCGTCCTTCGCGGCATCCTGGAACCTCATGGCCGTTCCCCGATGGCGACCAGCACGACCTGCGGGAAGGTGGACAGCCAGTCGATGGCCCGGTGCGGATCCTCGATCCGGCCGACCTCATCGATCGCGAGGTCGACGGCGGCTCCGGCTTCGTCGGGCGCGTCGGCGGCTCCGCGGTGCGCGGCGACGGCATCGAGCCGGGTGCGCCAGGCGTCGGTCAGGTCGGCGACGTACGACCACTCGTCCTCGATCTCCTCGCCACGCTCCTCGAGGACGGCATAGGCGTCGAGGGCACGCTCGATCAGGTCTCGGATCGTCTCATCGGACACCCCGGTAGCCTACGCTGCCCGGAGGTGGCGGCGTGGAGGGTCGGGGAGTCAGGCCACGCGAACGGGTCGCCGACGAAGACCACGGCCCGCCGGTCGGGCCTCCACGACGCGAGGGTGTGCCGTCGCAGGAGCGCCTCGAGGTCGCGTCGTGCGCGCTCGTCCCAGGCCCGGCTGTAGATGCGGATGGCTTCGCGCCGGATGTCGTTGGCGAGCGGGCGCCGACCCGAGGCTGCGATCTCCGCCACCCGATCGAGGACGGCGCGATACAGGGCGGGCAGCTCCTCGGAGACAGGATTCGGCTCCATCGTGCATCAGGATGACGTGCGCCCACGCTCGGGTGGAATAGCCCACCCGTCCGGTCAGCGAACCGCTGATAGGGTCAGCCCTCAGTCACCCGGGTGACCGCCACTCCGGACGCTGAACGCGCCGAGCGTCCCGGTCGCGGGCATCCAGGCCACGCTGACCCGCTCCACGATCGCCGACACGGGGCCCTCGTTCAGCCGCTCGAGGAGGAGGTCCAGAGATTCGCGAGGCCCTTCGGCGACGCACCGAACGGCTCCCTCGGACGTGTTCGCCACCCAGCCCCGAAGGTCCAGCGCCATCGCCTCGCGAAGGACGTAATAGCGGAAGCCGACGCCCTGGACACGGCCCATGACCGTGGCGTCCAGGCGAGCCGGCGCGAGCTCGGACGACCAGTCTCCAGACATGCTGGTCAGGCCGCGGCTGCCCGGCGTGGCCAGGCGAGGACCAGCGTGTCCAGGACGAGTTCCGGCGAGACGTTGGTGGCGAGCCATTCGGCCGAACGAGCGGCACGGGCAAGGAACGCCTCCGCATCGGTCCGGTCGATGGTGGCGGCGATGGCGCCGAGTTCGTCGAGCATCACGGTGTCATGGACCGAACGGGCGCCACCGACGGCGATCAGAACGAGATCGCGTGCGACGTCCGCCCACAGGCCCAGCAGGACCTCCACGCCGCGACGGCGCTCGGTCGCCGGGGTCCGGCCCGGCGCGCTCGAAGCATCCTCGGGATCCGCCGCGTCGTCCTCGTCGTCGGCTCGGGCGGGTCCGACCACCGGCGCGATCGGACCCGGCACCGCCGTGGCGGCGGACCGAGCGACGACCCGCACGCACCGGTGCCGCCACCGGAGTGGCCGACAGGGCCACGGACAGCGCGATGGCCCGCGGGATCGCCGCCCGGGCGGCCGCGAGGCGATGAGCCGGTCCGGTATCGGTCATGTCGAGAAGGACGCGCGTGAGTTCGGCGCGGATCAGGACGGCGTCGGGGGCACGCGCGTAGGCCAGCGCGAGTCCCGGGCGACCACCCGCCAGCCGGCCGAGACGGGCCGCGGTCGGTGGATCGGCCAGGCCATGGTCGGCCACGATCGCCTCGATGTCACGTGGACCCACCAGGCCGAGGCGGACCCGGAAGCAGCGCGAGCGAACGGTCGGCAGGAGCCGCGCCTCGGCGTCCGCGCACAGGATGATCGTCACGCCCGCCGGTGGCTCCTCGAGCGTCTTGAGGAGAGCGGACTGGGCGTCCTCGTTCATCCGGTCGGCCGCCTCGATGATGGCGACCCGCGCCCCACCTTCCACCGGCATCAGTTGCAGCTCGCCGATGAGGTCCCGGACACCCCGGTACTTGGCATCCGGACCGCCCATGACGACCTGCCGGCCTGGACCAGCCGGTCCGAGTCGGTGGAGGTCGGGGTGACCGTCGTGCTCGACGAGCCGGCACGCCCGACATGACCGGCAGGGCCGGTCGGCTCGGCGCGGCCGTGCACAGCAGCCCGGCCGCCAGGTCGAGCGCCAGCGTCGTCTTGCCGACCCCGTCCGGACCGACGAACAGGACCGCCTGTGGCGCGGGCCCCCGGACCATGGCAGTCACCGCGGCGAGCGCGGCGGTCTGCCCCCGGGTCCGGGCCCCTTCCATCGGTCGGACGGTCAGGCGTTCTCGGCCGTGGCCGCCTTGCGGGTCGATCGGCGCTTGGGCGGCGCGACCGCCGCAGCGTCGGCGTCGGCCGGCGCCTCGGTGTCGACGGACGCCTTGGCTGCTGCCGGCTTGCGTGTCGCCCGGGGCTTGGTCGGCCTTGGGCGCGGGCGCATCGGCGTCGACGACCTCGGTCGGCGCAGCCGGCACGTCGTCGGCCGCCGCGGTGGCTGCCTTGGCGGTCGGCTTGCGTGTCGCCCGTGGCTTGGTGGCCGTCGTCTTCGACGCGGCCGGCTTGCGCGCGGCGCGGGTCTTCGTGACGGGCGCCTCGACGTCGGAGACGTCGCCGGTCTCGAACGTCTCGATCGCGTCGGCCGTGGCTTCGTCGATCACGGGTGCCGGGGCGGGCCGGCTCGGGACCGGCTTCTGGGCGACCTGTGCCCTGAGCATGGCCTCGAGCTCGGGCGGGACATCGCTCCACGGCTCGCTCGAGTTGCGTGGCGCGGGGGCGGGTGTCCGATCCGCCGGGCGATCGCCGCGGCCGTAGCCACGCTCTTCGCGCGGCGGCGTGCTCGAGCGCGGCCGGGCACTCACGTCGGGATAGCGGTTGATCCCGCCGCCACCTCCGCCGCGGCCGTACCGCTCACGCTCCATCGCGGACTGATAGGCGGACCGACCGCCTCGCGCGCCCCGGTTCCCGCCGCCACCGCCACGGTTCGCCCCGCGGCGCTGCTCGGCGATGAGGTACTCGGGGATCTCCGGCTCGTCGAAGTCCTCGTCGTCCGTGATCGGGGCGCGCGGCGCGGTGGACGCGGACGGCGTCCCGAGCTGCGAGTCCCAGACGGATCCGAAGGGCGTCGCCCGCGGGTTGCGCGGCGCGGGAGCCACGTCCTCGTCATCCTCGACCGGCGGGCGGGCCGCCCGCGGCGCCGCGGCCGCACGCTCGGCGGGCTCGGCGCCCTCCTCATCGCCCTCGGCGACGACGTCACCTTCCGTCCGGCCACGACCGCGGCCACGACCGCGGCCACCGCGGCGTCGGCGGCGACGCGGTTCCTCGCCGTCCTCGACGGCGCCCGGCTCGCGGGTCGCCTCGTCGAGGGCGTCGGTCGCCTCGTCATCGAGATCGTCGAGGCGGAAGACCTCCGCCTTGGCGAGATCCTCCTCGGTCAGCGGCCCGGCGGCGCGCGACAGGCGCTCGCCCGGCAGCGCGACGAGGCCCGCCCCATCGGCCCGTCCGTTCGTGGCCACCGGTTCGGCAGCACCGGAACGGGTCCGCGATCGCGGGCGAGCGGTGGCAGAGACCGGCTCGGTATCCCGGCCACGGCCACGGCCGCGGCCTCGGCCACGGCCCGCGCCGGTCCCCTCGGTCTGCTTGTCGGGGACCTCGGTCATCGACAGGTCCGCATCGTCGCCCTCGGCGACACGTCGGCCCGATCGGGTGCCCTTCTCGACGCGGGCCAGCTGGACGATGTCCGTGAACTGGTCGGCCACCTCGATGAGGTCCGAGCTGGTGTTGCCGCGGAAGCTGATGACCTCGACCCGGACACCCTGCTCCTGGACCGCGCGGATCGCCGGCGCGAAGTCGCCGTCGCCTGAGACGACGATCGCGATATCGAGATTCCGGGCCGTCTTCATCATGTCGACGACGAGCTCGATGTCGAGGTTCGCCTTGACCTTGCCGTCGCCGTACTTGCGGATGTCCTTGCTGACGACCTTGTAATTGCTTCGACGCAGGAAGTCGTGGAAGTTGCGCTGGTTCTCGTTGTCCGGATCGAGCCCGGTATAGGCATAGGCGCGCACGAGATCACGCCCGGCGGATGCCGCCTTCAAAAGGGTGACGTAGTCGATGTCCACGCCAGCGGCCTTGGCCGCATAGAAGATGTTCGCCACGTCCACGAAGACGGCGACGTTCTTGCCCACTGGTACTCCTTGGTATCTAGTGCTGTGTCCGGCCGGCGCGCACACGCAGCTCGGCGGGAACGTTCATGTCGAGCGACGCGCGGCGGAACCCGCCGCGGCCACGGTTCGAAAGATCCGGGGACCGGCTTCGGCGAAGCCCATCCCCTGCCAGCGCGGGAGCGTCTCGGCGTCTGGCCGTTCGGCTTCGACGACGGTGCAGCCCTTGTTGCTGGCGGAACGGAGCAACTCCTCGAGGAGCGCTGCTGTGATGCGATCGGCGTCGTAGTCCGGGTCGACGACCAGGAGGTCGATGGTGCCGACGTAGCCGCCGGCCTGGACGGATGGTCGCAGGGCGAGGATCGCGCCACCGACGACGACCCGCTGCGATTCCGCGACGACGATGCTGGCCTGCGGCAGGTAGACCAACTGGCGCATGAGGTCCGCTGCCCCGAG
This sequence comes from uncultured Chloroflexia bacterium, assembly GCA_963776385.1. GTDB lineage: Bacteria > Chloroflexota > Limnocylindria > Limnocylindrales > CSP1-4 > SPCO01. The sequence continues at coordinate 160,505 of CAVZME010000003.1, read as the reverse complement.
CGAGCTCTGGTCAGGGTCCATCCGCACCGCATCGTCGCTGAGCGCGACGATACGGTCGATGTCCGTGACACGGGCCGCTCGGACCAGGTATTCCACGCTGACGGGTCCAACCTCGCAGGGTTCGGCGACCCAGGCCCTCGATCGGGGTTCGAGCGAGGCGAAACCGGGGCCCGCGATCCCCTTATCGGCGGTGGGCGATGGTTCGCACACGACGCGTCGCAGGGTGCGGCCGACCGGTATTGCATTCAGGTCGCCGTCCGCTAATATACGGCATCGCTTCGGCGGCCACCTGTGCGCCGCCCGGATGCATGTCTCCATGGCCGTCACTCCGCCGCTCGCAATCGTTCGGGGATCGCCGCAAGGGAGAGGCGCGCGACGATCGACGAAGCGTCGGCAGAGCGTCGACAAGGGTCTGACCCGGGTTCGCGGTAGATGGATACGACCGGTGATTTGGAGGAGATCGAATGAAATTGCACAAGGTAAGTGCGCTCGCGGCCGTCAGCGTTCTGGCGTTCGCGGCGTGCAGTTCGAGCGGCGGTTCGGCCGCTCCATCAGCCGCAGCGAGCGGCGGAGCCGCCGCGAACAATAAGGACAAGGTCTGCGCGAACAAGGTCGGCAAGAGCACGAGCGAGATCCACGTCTACTCGAGCCTTCCGCTCGAAGGGACGAGCCTCCCGCAGAGCACGTCGATCGTGAACGAGCTCAAGGCCCTCCTCGATGGGCAGAAGGTCGGCAACTTCACGATCAAGTACACCAGCCTCGACGACGCCTCGGCCGCCAAGAACGGCGACTGGGACGGCGCGGTCGAGCAGGCGAACGCCAACATCGCCGCGAACGATCCTGACGCGATGGTCTACATCGGCACCTACAACTCGGGCGCCGCGAAGCTGTCCATCCCGATCCTGAACGGTGCCTGCCTGGTGATGTTCAGCCCGGCCAACAGCTACCCCGGTCTGACCAAGGCAGTAGCCGGCGTGACCACGCCGGGCGAGCCGGAGTCCTATTACCCGAACGGCTACCGGAACTACGCCCGTGACGTGAACACGGACGACGTCCAGGGTGCCGCTTCGTCCGAGTGGGCATACTCGCTCGGAAAGAAGACGGCCTATGTCCTCGACGATGGCCAGACCTACGGTCAGGGCATCGGGCGCGCGTGGGCGCAGCACTTCGGCAAGATCGGCGGCAAGGTCGCCAGCGCAAACGGCAGCTCCGAAAGCTACGACCCGAAGGCCGCTGACTACAACTCACTTGCGCAGAAGATCAAGTCGTCCGGTGCGGACGTCGTCTTCGTCGGTGCCATCACCGGCCAGGGCACAGGCAAGCTCTGGAAGGACATCAAGGCCGCTAACCCGGACATCACGATGTTCGGTCCAGACGGCGTCAATGAGAAGACATGGGCGACCGGCGCGGGCAGCTCAGCCAAGGGTACGTACCTGACCTTCGGCGGCGCCGACACCAGCCAGCTGACCGGTTCCGGAAAGACCTGGGCGGACGCGTATATCGCCGCCCACAACGGCGAAGTGCCACCGATCTACGCCAGTCTCGGCCATGTGGCCGGACAGGTCGTGATGGCGGGCCTCCAGAAGGCCGGCACCAACGATCGCGCCAAGGTCCTTGACGCCATCATGGGCACGAGTGCTCTCGACACGGTCATCGGCCCGTTCACGCTCGACCAGAACGGCGACCCGAAGGGCGGCGTCATCTCGAGCTACATCATGGAAGGCGACGCCTGGCCGCCCGCGTACAAGGGCGTCATCACCCAGCAGCAACCGAACTAGGCGGCCTCCGGCAACCTAGAGCACACGCATCGGGGCGGGTCGTCACAGGCCCGCCCCGACGACATATCTGGACCGGTTTCCTGGGTCACGCATCCGAGGATCGCCGCGTATGGATCAGCTCATCCAGTCGCTCATCATCGGTCTGGCCAATGGTCTGATCTTCGCGCTCGTCGCGCTCGGCTACACCCTCGTCTACGGCATCATCGAGCTCATCAACTTCGCCCATGGCGATGTCTTCATGATCGGGTCGCTCATCGCGTTCGCGCTGATGGCACCCACCGACGTCGGAGGCTTCGCCATCTTCCCGGTCACCGCCGGCACGCCCGTCCCCCTCATGATCGTGGGGATCGTGCTGACCTTGGCAGTCACCATGGCCCTGACCGCGGGTCTGAACGCCGGCATCGAACGGCTCGCGTATCGCCCGCTCCGGCACGCCCCGAAGCTCGCACCACTCGATCTCGGCGATCGGCATGAGCTTCGTGCTCGTGAACGTCGGCGTCATCTTCGCAGGGGCGACCCAGCGGACGGTCGAAGCCGTCTTCCCGACGAACAATCTGCTCGAGGCGATCGGCATCACGTCGGTGAGCGTCTCGTTCTCGCAGCTATTCGTCGGCGTCGTGACGATCCCACTGCTGTTCGCCCTGAGCTGGTTCGTCGGCAGGACCAAGCAGGGCAAGGCGATGCGCGCGACGGCACAGGATCCGGATGCGGCCGGCCTGATGGGGGTGGACATCAATCGCACCATCGCGATCACGTTCCTGATCGGCGGGGGGCTGGCAGGTGCTGCGGGAGTCGTCGAGATCCTCTACAACAACGTGATGGTCTACGACATGGGTTTCCGGTTCGGACTCATCGCCTTCACCGCGGCGGTCCTTGGCGGCATCGGAAACATGCGCGGTGCCGTCCTCGGCGCGCTGATCCTGGGTGAGGTCGACCTCCCTCAGTGACCGTTTCGTGTCCGCGAACTGGACCCAGGCGATCGTGTTCGGCGTCCTGGTCGTCATCATGGTCTTCAAGCCGACCGGCCTCCTCGGCCAGCAGCTGGCAGATCGCGCATGAGCGCATCCAGCGATGCGGTCGGGACCGGCGTGGGAGCGTGGTTCGGCCACATCGGCGACACGCTCGGCAAGATGCGGACCGGCTACAGCAAGGCGCTCCGAAGACGTCGTGGCCGAACCCTCGGGCTGACCTTCATCATCGTCTTGGGACTGGTCTACCCGATCCTCCACCAGCAGTTCCTGGCCGAGTTCTCGCGCAACGTCTACCCGTTGCCGTTCCCGGACGACACCGTCATGACCTTCATGATGATCTTCGCGATCATGGCGGTCGGCCTGAACATCGTCGTCGGCTTCGCGGGCCTGCTCGACCTCGGATACGTCGCGTTCTACGCCATCGGCGCCTACGTCGCGGCGTTCCTCTCCTCGCCCCATTGGGCGGCGCTCGGCATCAACCTGACGTTCCTCGGCAACGTCGGCCCTGGCGCCCAGGGGGTCCACCTCCCGTTCTGGATCGTCGTCATCGTCGCCGTCATCGTCGTGGCCACGTTCGGCGCCCTGCTCGGTGCGCCGACACTCCGATTGCGAGGCGACTACCTCGCGATCGTGACCCTCGGCTTCGGCGAGATCGTCCCGCTCGTCTTCAAGAACCTGTCGAGCCTGACCCTCTCGCTGACCCTCGGGCCGATCGTCATCGCGCTCGACAACGTCAATCTGACGGGAGGTGTGCAGGGAATCAATCCGATCGACCCACCCTTCCTGCCATTCTTCAACATCCTGTTCGACTCGCGCTCGGGACCGCTGGCGGTCTACCTCGGGATCTTCCTGCTCGCGATCGCGGTCGTCGTCGCGCGGAACCTCCAGTTCTCGCGTATCGGCCGGTCATGGATGGCCATCCGCGAGGACGAGACGGCGGCGCAGATGATGGGCGTCAACACGGTCCGCTCGAAGCTCCTCGCGTTCGCGCTCGGTGCGAGCCTCGCGGGCGTCGCCGGCTCCTTCCAGGCGTCCTACCTCGGCGCGACGACATCGGACTTCTTCAATTTCTCGATCTCGATCCTCGTCCTGATCATGGTCATCCTGGGCGGCGTCGGGAATGTCTGGGGAGTCATCGTCGGTGCGTTCGTCCTCGACTACATCGACAAGACGCTCCTGCCCTACCTGGGCCAGCGCGTACAGGACAGCCCGATCCCGCTGCCGAACCCGGCCCAGTACAACTTCCTCGTCTACGGGATCATCCTGCTGGTCATGATGCGGTTCCGGCCGCAAGGCTTCCTGCCCGATCGGCAGCGCGAGGCCGAGCTGAGCGTCGCCGGACTCGCCGATGCCGAGTTGGCCATGGGGATGCCGATCGACACGGACAACATCAGCGTCGCGCCACCGGGCCAGGAGGAGACAGGACCCGACGCACGGAGTCCCGAGACGATCGACGAGGCGCGAGACCTGTGACCGACACGACTCCTGCCACGCCCGACGCCGTCTTCCGTCTCGACGCTGCTGACCGGCAAGATCGACCCGGCCATGACCCTCGTTCGCTCGCGTGGCGTGACGAAGCAGTTCGGCGGGCTGACGGCCGTCAACAACGTCGACTTCGATATCCCGCGCGGCTCCATCGTGTCGCTCATCGGGCCGAACGGCGCCGGCAAGACGACGTTCTTCAACATGATCACCGGGTACTACGTTCCGACCGCCGGGGAGATCACCTTCGACGACCAGCTGCTCACGACCGAATCCAAGGGCAAGGTCCGCTCGAAGAAGCCGCACGAGGTGACGGCGATGGGCATCGGGCGCACCTTCCAGAACATCCGCCTGTTCGGCGCCATGTCCGTCCTCGACAACGTTCGGGTCGGCCTCAACGTCCACCTGGGCAGCCACTGGTGGGATTCGGTCCTGCGCACGCCGAAGATGCTCCGCGAGGAGCAGGCTGCGATCGCGGAGGCGATGGACCTGCTCAAGATGGTCGACCTCGACGGGCGGTCCGAGTGGTGGGCGCGGAACCTGCCCTACGGCGACCAGCGCCGGCTCGAGATCGCGCGCGCCCTGGCGACCCGCCCGAAGCTTCTTCTGCTCGACGAGCCGACCGCCGGCATGAACAACAGCGAGACCCGCGAGATGACCGACTTCATCCGCAAGCTCCGAGCCGAGATGGGCCTGACCGTCCTGCTCATCGAGCATGACATGCGGGTCGTCATGGGCATCAGCGACCGGATCACCGTCCTCGATTACGGCGAGGTCATCGCCGAGGGAGCGCCCGCCGAGGTCCGGGCGAACCCGCGGGTCATCGAGGCCTACCTCGGCCGTGGCGCGGCGGAGGCCTGACGATGGCACTGCTCGAGCTCGACGACATCCACACCTACTACGGCGCGATCCACGCCCTCCGCGGGGTCACGCATGACCGATCGACGAGGGCGAGATCGTCACGCTGATCGGCGCGAACGGGGCGGGCAAGTCGACGACGCTGCGGACCATCTCCGGTCTCATCAAGCCGCGCCAGGGGTCCGATCACGCTGCGCGGCAACAAGATCGACGGGATGCGGCCGCACCGAGATCGTCGGGCTGGGGATCTGCCAGAGCCCGGAGGGTCGCCGCGTCTTCGCGCGGATGACCGTCCACGAGAACCTCGAGATGGGCGCCTTCTCGCGAACAGACAAGAGCGGCCTCGCCGTTGACTACGAGCGCGTCTACACGCTCTTCCCGCGCCTCCGCGAGCGCACTGCGCAACACGCCGGGACGCTCTCGGGCGGCGAGCAGCAGATGCTGGCGATCGGCCGGGCCCTGATGGCGGCCCCGAAGATCCTCCTGCTCGACGAACCGTCGATGGGTCTCGCGCCGATCCTCGTCGAACAGATCTTCCAGATCATCACCGAGATCAACAAGCAGGGGACCACGGTGCTGCTGGTCGAGCAGAATGCTCTGATGGCCCTCGGCGTCGCGAACCGCGGCTACATCCTCCAGACGGGCGAGATCGTCCTCACCGACGAGGCGTCGAAGCTGGCGAGGAATCCAGCGGTGCGCGAGGCGTACCTCGGGGGCGCCTGACCCGGCCGCGCCATGAACCAGCTCAACCCCATCACGCGGCCATCCTTCCCGCTGGAAGGCCGCGGCGGATTGATCATCGCGATCATCGTCGGGGCGGTCGTCCTCGCGATCCTTAAGCCATGGGGACCGGAGGCCGGACCGAACAACCTCGACCGGCCCGGGGCGGCCGCGTCACCCGGGCACTCCCCGTCACCGCCGCCCACCCCCACGCCGAACCCACTCGACGCGATCTCGCGGAAGTACGACCCATTGATCTTCGGGGATCGGGAACTCCAGACCGATTGGGGGTTGTGGCCGGCGGGCTATCTCACAAGCCTCGGGTTCGCGATGCGCGCAGAAGCGTCGAGTCAGCCAAGCGCCGCGGCGTCCGGCCAGCCGCCGTCGAGCGCCGTCCCGTCCGCAGCGAATGCCCCGAAGTGGCCCGACGTCATCAACATCAACCTCGGGAACCACCTGCTGCTGATGGGCATCTCGACACCGACGGACCACACCGTGAATGGCATCCGCCTGACCCGCGAACGGGCGGATGGAACGTGGCAGGACATGCCGGTCCTCCAGCTCCCGACGCCCTGGCCGAACCACTTCACGGTCGTTGGCATCGATGGCGGCCTCGGACCCGACCGGCCGATCTTCTGGGTGCCGGGTCGCTACCGGCTGGACATCGGCATCGTCCCGGGTCCGATCCAGCGGTCGATCGAGATCGACGTCGAGGGTCCGGCTACGCCACCGAGTGCGGCCCCGGCCCCATCCGAGCCACCCGCGACGACGGGGCCTGCCCGTCCCTGAGCCGCTACCATCAACCGATGGACCTCGGACTCGACGGCGCGCGGGCGCTCATCGGCGGCGGCAGCGGTGGCCTCGGCGGCGCGATCGCGACGGTGCTGCGAGCCGAGGGTGCCCAGGTCGGCCTCGTCTCGCGCGGCGAGCGACCGCCTCGACGCCGAGGCGGCGCGGCTCGACGCGCTCGCGGTCCCGGCCGACCTGTCCACGCCCGACGGGCCGGCCGGTGCGGTCGCGGCGGCGGTCGCGGCGTTCGGTGGCCTCGACCTCCTCGTCGTGAACTCGGGTGGTCCACCTCCGGGCCGGTTCGAGGACCTCGACGAGGCCGCCTGGCAGAAGGCGATCGACGGCACGCTGTGGAGCGCCATCCGGCTCCTGCGGGCCTCCCTGCCGCATCTGCGCGAGGGCCGCGACCCGGCGATCCTGGTGATCCTGTCGAGCTCCGTCCGCGAACCGATCCCGGCCCTGACGACATCCAACCTCATCCGGCCGGGGCTGGTCGGCCTCATCAAGTCGCTCGTCGAAGAGATCGCTCCGGTCCGGATCAACGGCCTCGCACCGGGCCGGATCTCGACGGACCGGATCGCCCAGCTCGACGCGGCGCGGTCGGCGGCGAGCGGCGTCTCGGTCGAGGAGATCCAGCGCCGGACGATCGAGCGGATCCCGATGGGCCGCTACGGCGACCCGCTCGAGCTCGGACGCGTCGGTGCGTTCCTGCTCTCGCCGGCCGCGTCGTACGTGACCGGGGCGATCCTCCCCGTCGATGGCGGGATGATCCGGGCCCTGCCGTAGGTCGGGCGCGACGGGCGCGTCGGGCAGACGCGCGGACCGTCAGCCGTCGACGCGCATCGCGCCCGCCAACCCGACGCTCTCGAGGATGAGGTCGAGGTCGGCGATCGTGCCCGCGTCCAGGCTCGCGCCCGGCGCCCGCAGCCGCGCGGTCGCGATGGCGCCGCGGCGCTGGTAGATGTGCTTGCGGATCGCCAGGTTGATGCCGGGCTGGTTCTCGAACCGGATGAGCGGCATGATCCGGTGGAAGGCCTCGCGTGCGCCGGCCTCGTCGCCGGCCCGGTAGCGCCCGACGATCTCGACGAGCAGCTCCGGGAAGCCGAAGCCGGTCATCGTGCCGACGGCGCCGCGGCGCAGCTCCTCGAGCAGCATGATCGCGCCCAGGCCGCCCAGGATCCGCAGGTCATCGCGCGCTGCCAGCAGGCGACCGATCTTGGGCGGACTCGGCTCGTCCTCGAGCTTGATGACCCGGGCGTTGGCCGCCCGATCCGCGATCGTCGCGAGCAGCCCGACCGACATCGTCACGCCGCTGCTCGCAGGGTGATCCTGGACGACCACCGGCAGGTCCACGGCGGCCGCGACCGCGAGGTAATGGGCGAGGACCGCGTCGTCGTTGGGACGCGCGAGGGCAGGCGGCGCGAGCATGACCGAGTGTGCGCCAGCCGCGGCCGCCTCCCGGGCGTAGGCGATCGCCCGGTCCGTGGCCGCGTGCGTCACCCCGACGCAGACCGGCAGGTCGCCCGCCGCCGCCAGCACTCCCCGGATGACCGTCCGGCGCTCGTCGTCGGACAGCTTGGCCGCCTCGCCGAGCACGCCCAGGATGGTCATCCCGTCCACGCCGCAACCGGCGACGAACCTGGTGAGCGTCGACAGGCTCGCCTCGTCGAGCGAACCGTCGTCGAGGAACGGCGTCGGGACGATGTTCCAGACGCCGCCGAGTCGTTCCGCGGCCGTCATCGGTACGCGGACTCGCGGGTCATCGACCAGGCTGCCCGCGACAGCACGACGAGGCCCAGTCCGGCGATCCACAGCCCTGGACCGTTCGTGAAGACCTCGGCCGGCGCGCTGAACTGGAATGCCCCGATGAGCGCGAGCTCGATGATCCGCCAGCCGAAGCCGATCCAGCCGGCGACGGCGAGGAGGGCGTACGTCAGCCAGCGATCGAGTCCGAGGGGCCGGTCGCCGACCGCGTACGGGAGCGCGACCAGCGCCAGGTCCGCGATACCGACGAGGAAGACGAGGATCCCGCTGCCTGCCAGGCCGTTGCCGCTCTGGGCGGTGATGCCGGGCGTGCCACCGACCTGCCACCAGGGCAGGATGCAGCCCAGGATGATGAGCGGTCCTGCGATGGCGGCCATGGTCCGTCCCCGGCCGAGTGGCCGGCGGTGCAGGGTCATCCGGCGGCGACCTCGGAGTAGACCTCCGGCTTGAGGACCCCGACGTAGCGCAGGTTGCGATAGATCTCGCCGAAGTCGAGGCCGTACCCGACCACGAACTGGTCAGGGATGGTGAACCCGGTGTAATCGACCGGGATCTCGACCAGGCGACGCGCCGGCTTGTCGAGCAGGGTGCAGATCCGGAGCGAGGCCGGCGCCTTGCCGCGCAGGTAGCGGACGAGGTAGTTGAGCGTCAGACCCGTGTCGATGATGTCCTCGACGATGAGCACGTCCTCGTCGGCGATGCTCGCCGAGAGGTCCTTGAGGATGCGCACCAGGCCCGACGACTCGGTCGCGGAGCCGCCGTACGAGCTGACCTCCATGAGGTCGATCCGGACCGGGATGTCGATGGCCCGCATGAGGTCCGCCATGAACGGCAGCGAGCCCTTGAGCACCGACACCAGCGTCAGCCGCCGACCCTGGTAGTCAGCGCTGATCCGCGCCCCGAGTTCACGCACCTTGGCGTCGATCTCCGCCTCGGTCAGCAGGATCTCGCCGATGTCGCCGTGGAGATTGGCGGTCTCGTTCATGCGTGGGTGACGTTCCCTTTCGTGGTCGCGGTCGATCCGGTCGTGCGGCGCCGCCGCGTGGAGGTGCGGTCGCGTCGCGGCTGCCGGCCCGGTCACGGAGACACCATCGGCGGCCAGCAGTCGGCCGCGATCGCCTCCTCGGCGGCGATGTCGGTCGCCAGGCGGCCGGTGCCGTCGTGCGGCGCCGCGACCTGGCCAGACGATCCGGACAGACCGGCGGTCAGCGCCTGCTTGCCGTATTTCAGCATCAACGCCCGGAAGTCGCGGGCGTAGAAGAGCTTCACGTTGAGGTTCGGATAGAGCTCGCGCAGCCGGCGGAGCTTGCGGTTCTTCTTCCGAACGAGCTTCTGGCGGAGGGTCGTCATCTCGAGGTAGAGGTCGAGGTCGGGCAGGTAGAAGTCCGGCGAGAAGCTCTCGACCACGTCGCCGTCGAGGTTCCACAGGATCGGGAAGGTATGCGGCTCGTATTCCCAGCGGACGGCGTAGAAGTCGAGGATCCGTGACATCTCCGCCTCGCTGGCGTGCGCGAAAGGCGTCGTCACCGATCGAGCCAGCCGACGAGGTCGCCGTCCCAGGCCGCGAGGTCGCGACGGACCGCATCGACGTCGGCCTGGGTGATCTGCCGGGGCGCGACCGGTGCCGGTCCATCCATCGCGACGTCGAGGACGGGATCGTCGCCCACGCCGTCCAGGAGCAGGCCGATCGCCGCGCTGCCGCAGTCGTCACAGATGAGGCGGACGAAGGCGAGGCCGTCGCGACGGGCCAGCAGCCGGATCCGTCCGGTCGGGACGGGCGCTCCGCAGGCGGTGCACATCGCGCCGTCGGGGAGCGGGCTCGGGTGATCGCGGGGACCCATCGGCGGCAAGTCTACCGGAGCGGCGGCGGACGCGACGGGGCGTGGTCAACCATACCCCCAGGGGGTATCATGGCGGGTGACGGTGCCGGCAGCGGCATCCGACGAATCCGACCACACCGCTGAGGGATCCGACCCGATGAGTCCGACCGAGGGGCGACGGGCCGCCGCCCCGCCCGACCCGAGCCATTTCCGCCACAGCTACTCCAAGGACAAGGCCCAGCTCGTCCGGCGTCTGTCGAGGATGGAAGGCCAGGTCCGCGGGATCGCCCGGATGATCGAGCGCGAGGAGTACTGCGTCGACATCCTTCAGCAGACGGCCGCCCTGCGGGCAGCGGTCGACGCGCTGTCGATCGTCGTGCTCGAGGACCACGTGGCGGGCTGCGTGCGGACGGCCGCCGAGAACGGCCAGGCCGACGCCTATGTGGACGAAGTCATCGATGTCGTCCGGCGCACGCTCGGACGGCCGGTCCGGAGCTCCGGGCGGTCGAGCTGAGCCCGACCGGTTATCCACGATTCCGCGGGTCGCCCGATCGAATTCGTGGACAACCCCGTTGACGCGGGCCCACCGCGACCTCTACCGTCCGGCATCCGCACTGGGACAGACGCGAGGGTAACGCGGTCAGCGAGGGGCTTGGGGAGACCCGGCCGTGAACCGGACCGACCGCGGAAGACCGAGAACGAGTCCACGGTGCGAGCCGATGCCGACGCCGGGAGTGGCGCCGCGCGGACGGGTGGCACGCGAACCAGAGGAGGCGTGTCGTGGACCGACCGCGCGAGCCGCTCCCGACGCGCGTTCAGGACACCCCACCCCTCCCCGGTGCCTATGTCGACGCCCTGGAGGCGGGTCTCGAACGAGCTGGACCTGACCCTGACCGAGGCTGCCCGGGCCGCCATCGACGGGCACGCCCGCCTCCTCCTCGCCTGGACCACGGCGATCAACCTGACGGCCATCCGTGACCCGGCCGCGGTCGCCGTCGCCCACGTCATCGACAGCCTGTCCGGCCTCGCCGTCCTGCGCGAGCGCGGCGCGGACCGCTGGATCGACCTCGGATCGGGTGGCGGCTATCCGGGCATCCCGCTCGCGGCGGCATACCCGGCCGCACGGGCGTTGCTGCTCGACCCGATCGCCAAGAAGGCGCGCTTCCTGTCGGTCGTCGTGGCCGCCATCGGGCTCGCGGAGGTCGTCGAGGCCGCCCCGATCCGGGCCGAGGCCCTCGCCGCGGACCGGCGGCACCGCGGTCGCTGGCCGGCGGTCACGGCGCGCGCGGTCGCGCCACTCCCCGACCTGGTCGAGCTGGCCGTCCCGCTGCTCGCCCCGGGCGGCTGCCTCATCGCCTGGAAACGCGGCGAGATCGGCGACGAGCTCGCGGCTGCGGAACGGGCCCTGGACGCGCTCGGCGGCGGGTCGATCGCCGTCCGGGACGGTGCCGGTCGGCGGGCTCGACGGACATCGGCTGGTGGTCGTGACGGCGCGCGGCGACGTCCCGGCGATCTACCCGCGCGACCCGGCGACGCGGCGACGCCGGCCGCTCTGACCGGCGCACTGCTAGATTCGGTCCTGTGCGCATCGCCGTGCTCTCGGACATCCACAGCAACCTGGTGGCACTCGATGCCGTCCTCGAGAGGATCGGGGCGGTCGACGCGATCTGGCACCTCGGCGACGTGGTCGGCTACGGCCCTGAACCGGACGCGGTCGTCGATCGGCTGAGCGCCCTCGGTGCGACGGGCGTCCGCGGGAATCACGATGCGGCGGCCGTCGGCGGTGTCGAGATCACCTGGTTCAATCCGGAGGCGCGGGCGGCGATGGAGTGGACCCGGACGGCCATCTCGGAGACGACGCGAGCCTGGCTCGCGGCGCTGCCGCAGCGCCGGATCGAGACCGACTTCACGCTCGTCCACGGCAGCCCGCGCGACCCGACCTGGGAGTACGTGACCTCCGCCGCCCTCGCCCGGGCAGGGCTGTCGGCGATCTCGACCGAGCACGGCCTGCACGGCCATACCCACGTGCCGATCGCGTTCACCATGGTCGACGGCCGGATGCGCACGCTCGCCCCGCGCGCCGGCAACACCGTCGCCCTGGGTGAGGGCCGGACGCTGCTCAACCCGGGCAGCGTGGGTCAGCCGCGCGACGGTGACCCGCGCGCCAGCTACCTCATCCTCGATACGACCGCCGGCACCGCCACCTGGGGACGGGTCGCCTACGACATCGACGCCGTCGGCTCGATGATGCGCGCGGCCGGCCTGCCGGGGCGCCTCGCCGACAGGCTCCGCGTCGGCGCCTGATGATCGGCGGGCGGAGGCCACTGCAGGACCGGCTGCTCGACAACCGGACCGCAGGCGGCTGAAGGCAGCCGCGGTCGGGCGCGAGCGACGTACCCTATCGTCGCGGCCTGACCGCGGACTCGCCCAGCACTACATCGGAGTCCCATTGATCGGAGGGCGGCGACCCCTGCGGGGCCGCAAACCAGCGGACCGGCGCGTCCGGGTCGAGCGACCGCACGCGCCCTTCTTCCGCTACACGGGACCCGGCCAGCTGGTCGCCAAGCCGGCCGCCGACGTCACGCTGACGCCGGCCGGCCGCTTCTTCCGCCGCGCCCGTGCGCTGGTCTTCGGCCGGCCACTCTCGACCGAGGAGGAGATCGGCGAACGCCTGTCGAAGACGAAGGCGCTGGCCATCTTCAGCTCGGACGCGATCAGCTCGTCCGCCTACGCGACCGAGGAGATCCTGCGCGTCCTGCTGCTCGGTGGCGCCGCCGCCCTGTTCCTGTCGCTCGAGGTGTCGATCGCGATCACGGTCCTGCTGGCCGTCGTCTCCATCTCGTATCGCCAGGTCTGCCGCGCCTATCCCGAATGGCGGCGGCGCGTACATCGTGGCCAAGACGAACCTCGCCCCGATCTTCGGCCTCATCGCTGCCGCCGCCCTGCTCATCGACTACGTGATGACCGTGTCGGTGTCGACGGCCGCCGCGATCACCCAGATCCAGTCGGTCATCCCGGCGGCGTACGACGTGCGGATCCAGATCGCGTTCATCTCCATCTCGCTCATCACCATCGCCAACCTGCGCGGCCTGCGCGAGTCCGGCAACATCTTCGCGGTCCCGACCTACCTGTTCGTGGTCCTCGCCCTCGGCATCGTCGCGATCGGGCTGGTCAACATCATCGGCGGGACCGTCGTCCAGGTGCCGCCGGTCGACGCGGTGCCGTTCCCACCGCCGAACCACCTCGAACCGATCGGGATCCTGCTCCTGCTCAAGGCATTCGCCGGCGGGTCGGTGGCGTTGACCGGCGTCGAGGCCATCGCGAACGGCGTACCCGCCTTCAAGCCGCCCGAGGCACGGAACGCCGCGAACACGATGACCGCGATGTCGATCCTGCTGGGCGTCCTGTTCATCGGGTTGACCCTGTTCGCCGTCCAGTACGGCCTGCGGCCGACGCTGCCCGGCGGCCCGTCGATCGTGGCTCTCGCGGCCGGCGCCGCCTTCGGCGATGGCAGCGTCCTGTTCGTGACCTTCGCCGCGAGCACGGCGCTCATCCTGTTCCTCGCCGCGAACACCAGCTTCAACGCCTTCCCGCGGCTGGCCGCGATCCTCGCCGAGGACGGCTACATGCCGCGCCAGTTCTCGTTCCGCGGCGACCGGCTCGCATATTCATGGGGGATCGTCCTGCTGGCAGCCATCGCGTTCGGGCTGCTGGCAGCCTTCGGCGGCGACACGCACGCGCTGATCCCGCTCTACTCGGTCGGCGTCTTCGTGTGCTTCACGCTCAGTCAGATCGGGATGGTCCGGCACTGGCTGAGCGAGCGCGAGTCGGGCTGGCGCTGGCGGGCCGTCGTCAACGCCTCGGGAGCCGTCCTGACCGCGGTCGTCCTGTTCGTCGTCGTGTACGAGAAGTTCTTCGACGGGGCGTACCTGGTCGTGATCCTCGTCCCGACCCTGGTCGGGATGATGCTGTTCATCAAGCGCCAGTACGGCCGGTCGGCCAAGGAACTGCGCGTCGCGTCGGATCTCGTGGTCCTGGCGCCCCACCGCGAGGAGCGGGTCATCGTGCCCGATCCCCGGCCTGAATCGAGCGGTGGTCCAGGCGATCAACGTCGGGCCGCTCGATCGATGACGACGTGCGCGCCGTCTTCATCACCGACGACGTGATCGCCGGAGCGTCTGTCCGAGAGGCGTTCGAGCGCCAGATCCCGGGCGTCCCGCTCGTCGTCGTCGAGTCGCCGTACCGGGCGCTCGTCGGCCCGCTCCTGGCCTATCTCGACGTCCTCGACGCGGCATGGCCACCCGACAAGCCGGCGCCGATCACGTTCGTCATCATCCCGGAGTACGTCGCCCGCAGCTGGTGGGAGCGGATCCTGTACAACCAGTCGTCCAAGCGCCTACGGACGGTGCTCCTCGGACGACCGCACACGGTCGTCGTCAACGTGCCCTACCGCCGCGAGGACGCGGCCCTGTTCGAGACGAAGGAGTGACGGTCGGAGTCGCAGGCTGACCGACACACGTCCCGGTGGTATCGTGACTGGCCATGTCAGATACCCATGCGGTCGTCTTCCGCCGCGCGGTCGTCGCGCTCAACGGCGGCTCCAGCGACGAACGCATCGTGAGCCTCGCCGCCGACCAGGCCCATCACCAGAAGGCTGAGCTCATCGCCGTCCATGTCGTCGAAGTCGACTGGACGCAGCCGCTCGACGCCGATATCGCCGGCAGGTCCGAGGAGGTCCAGCGCGTCCTGGACACCGCCGAGTCGGTCGCCGAGCGGTACAAGATGACGCTCGAGCCGGTGCTGCTCCAGGCGCGCGACGTCGGCGCGGCGATCGTCGACGAGACCGTCGAACGCGGCGCGGACCTGCTGATCGTCGGCCTGCCCTATCGCAAGCGGTTCGGTGGCGAGTTCGCCATCGGCAAGACCATCCCGTACATCCTCCAGAACGCGCCCTGCGCGGTCTGGGTGGTGCGCGACCCGATCGAGGAGACATCGTGAAGATCGTCATCGTCGGATGCGGCCGGGTCGGCGCATCCGCGGCCGAGACCTATGACCGCACCGGTCACGCGGTCGTCATCCTCGATATCGTGACGTCCGCCTTCGATCGCCTTCCGACGACGTTCGGCGGGCAGGCGACTCCGCGGCGACGGGACCGATGAGGACGTCCTGCGCCGAGCCGGCGCCGAGGGTGCCGACGTGTTCCTCGCCATGACCGAGGGCGATAACCGCAACATCATGGCCGCCCAGCTCGCCAGCGAGGCGCTCGGTGTCGAGCCGGATCGTGGCCAAGGTCAACGATCCGGTCCGGGCGAAGGCGTATGCCGAGCTCGGCATCGCGACCCTGTGCCGGACCGGCCTGATGATGGATGCACTCGACCGCTACCTCGGCCTGCCGCCGTCGGGGCTGCCGGGGATGCTCGCCGCGACCGGCCACCACCACGACGATAGCGACACCCACGTCTCGGGTGCCGCCAGCGCGACCGCCGGTGCCGGCGCACCCACCGGGACCACGCCGCCGCCGAACCCGGCCGCGGCCGTCAGCCAGGAGGCCTGAACCGTGTTCGTACTCGTCGTCGGCGGGGGCAAGGTCGGCTACTACCTCGCCAAGGAGCTCATCGAGTCCGGGCACGAGGTCGCGCTCATGGAGAAGGATCCGCTCGCGCGCCCGGCAGATCGCCGACGAGATCGGTTCGATCGTCATCGCCCATGACGGCTGCGAGGGCAAGTACCTCGGCGAGGCCGGCTGCAACCGGGCCGACGTGGTCGCCGCGGTGACCGGCGACGACGAGGACAACCTCGTCATCTGCCAGATGGCCAAGCACCATTTCGACGTGCCACGGACCATCGCCCGGGTCAACAACCCGAAGAACGAGGCGCTCTTCCGGCATCTCGGCGTGGACGAGCTCATCAGCCCGACCCGGATGATCCTGGGCTCGATCGAGCAGGACATCCCCGTCCACGAGCTGCTCCACCTGGCGGCGCTCGGCGAGGGCGAGCTCGAGCTCATCGAGGCGCACCTCCAGCTCGGCTCGCCGGCCATCGGCCGGGCGCCGCGCGACCTCGCGATCCCGGACGGCTGCTCGCTGTTCGCGGTCATCCGCGACGGCATCGCGACGCCGCTCCGTCCCGACACGGTCATGCTCGAGGGCGACAAGATCATCGCCATCGGCAAGCAGGAGTGCCACGGACCTGCTCCACGACCAGCTCATCGGGGATCCGGAGGCAGCGGCCGCGGGCTGACCGCGTCGGGGCGCCCGCCGCCCGGCGCCCGTGGATTGCCCGGACCTCCGGCCTGTCGCCCGACGTCAACATGAAGAACGCGCAACACTCTTGACAATGACATTGTCAAGGTTCTAGCATCCCGCCATGTCCCAATTCCGCCCGGAGCGCGACCCCGAACGACCCGTCTACGTCATCAGCGTGGCGGCGACCCTCGTGAGCGCGCACCCGCGGACCCTCCGGATCTACGAAGACGAAGGCCTGCT
Source organism: uncultured Chloroflexia bacterium (assembly GCA_963776385.1). GTDB lineage: Bacteria > Chloroflexota > Limnocylindria > Limnocylindrales > CSP1-4 > SPCO01. The sequence goes on along the minus strand of CAVZME010000003.1, from coordinate 143,838 downwards.
CTGCCCGGCCCGGACGCCCTCGAACATCCGGCTCTACAGCGAGAACGACATCCGACGGCTCACCTGGATCCGTCACCTGACGCGGGAGCGCGGCGTGAACCTCGCCGGCATCAAGCTCCTGTTCGAACTCGAAGAGCGCCTCGGCGCTCGCATCCTCGAAGCCCTGTACGCCGAAGGGACCACTGACGAGGCGCCCGACGCCACGCCGGCGGACACCGCGGCGGCCCCGAACACCTAGGAGATCATCTGATGGCAAAGCGACCGTCCACCCCGGTCGACGAGCAGCCCCCCACGACCACGGGCCCTCGCGAACTTCCCCTGGTCGCGCTCCGGGAGACGGTGATCTTCCCCGAGATGATCGTCCCGCTCCAGGTCGGACGCGAGAAGAGCGTCAACGCGCTCAACGCGGCCGTCGCCGATGGTGGCCCGATCGCGCTCGTCACCCAGCGTCAGCCCGAGCAGGAGGACATCAACGACCCCTCCGAGCTCTACACCATCGGCACCCTGGCGAAGATCGCCCAGGTCGTCCAGCTCCAGGACGGCACGGTCCGGGCGATCGTCCAGGGCCAGGGCCGCCTGCGCGTCCACGGCTTCTCGACGACCGAGCCGTACCTCCGCGCGATCATCGAGGAGCTGCCCGACGCGAGCCCCGACGGAGTCGAGGTCCAGGCGCTCATGCGCACGGTCCAGGCCCAGATCGAGCAGTACGTCGCGAATGGCGCCCCGGTCCCGCCGGAGGCGGCCGTCGCCGCTCGCAACATCAGCGAGCCGGGCCTGCTGGCCGATATGGTCGCCTACAGCCCGGACATGTCCACCGAGCAGCGCCAGGAGATGCTCGAGACCATCGACGTCACCGAGCGCCTCAAGCTCGTCTCGAACTTCCTCGCCAACCAGATCGAGATCCTCGAGCTCAAGGGCCGCATCCAGTCCGAAGTCAAGTCGGAGATGGACAAGACCCAGCGCGAGTACATCCTGCGCGAGCAGCTGAAGGCGATCCAGCGCGAGCTGGGCGAGGACGACCCGCAGCAGGCCGAGATCAACGAGCTGCGCGACAAGGTCGAGGCCGCCGGCATGCCGGAGGAGATCAAGGCGCGCGCGATCAAGGAAGTCGACCGGATGAGCCGGATCCCGTCCGCCTCGCCCGAGGTCGGCGTCATCCGGACCTACGTGGACTGGCTGATCGGCCTGCCCTGGGACGTCGCGACCGATGACAACCTCGACATCAAGGAAGCGGCCCGGATCCTCGACGAGGACCACTACGGCCTCGACAAGATCAAGGAGCGCATCCTCGAGTACCTCGCGGTGCGCACGCTCGCGGACGAGATCCGCAGCCCGATCCTCGCCTTCGTCGGGCCCCCCGGCGTCGGCAAGACGTCGCTCGGCAAGAGCATCGCGCGGGCGATGAACCGCAAGTTCGTCCGGATGAGCCTCGGCGGCATCCATGACGAGGCGGAGATCCGCGGCCACCGGCGCACCTACATCGGCGCGCTTCCGGGCCGGATCATCCAGAGCATCAAGACGGCGGGTTCGAACAACCCGGTGTTCATGCTCGACGAGGTCGACAAGATCGGCATGGACTTCCGGGGCGACCCGAGCTCCGCCCTGCTCGAGGTCCTCGACCCGGAGCAGAACAGCACGTTCCAGGACAACTACCTCGAGGTGCCGTTCGACCTGTCGAAGGTGCTCTTCGTGGCGACCGCGAACCTGCTCGACCCGATCCCGCCGGCCCTTCGCGACCGGATGGAGATCGTCCACCTGCCCGGCTACACCGAGCAGGAGAAGATCGAGATCGGCAAGCGCTTCCTCATCCCCAAGCAGATGCACAACCACGGCCTGCTGGCCAAGCACATCGAGATCACCGACGAGGCGATGACCGAGCTCGTCCGCTCGTACACCCACGAGGCGGGCGTCCGGAACCTCGAGCGCGAGATCGCCAACGTCATGCGCAAGGTCGCCCGGCAGGTCGCCGAGGGCCGCAAGCGCAAGACCGTCATCGATCCCAAGAAGCTGGCCGACCTGCTCGGCCCGCAGCGGTTCGAGTACGGCGAGCTCGAGGCCGAGGACCAGACGGGCTCGGCGATCGGCCTGGTCGTGACCGAGGTCGGCGGCGATGTCGTCGCCATCGAGGTCACCCGGATGGAGGGCCGCGAGGACTTCATCCTGACCGGCCAGCTGGGCGAGGTCATGCGCGAGTCGGCGCGAGCCGGCCTGTCGTGGACCCGCGCGCACGCTCGGGAACTCGGCATCGACCGGACCGTCTTCGAGACCAACACCCTGCACATCCACGTCCCGGCCGGTGGCATCCCCAAGGACGGCCCGTCCGCCGGGATCACGATGGCCACGGCCATCGTCAGCGCCCTGACCGGGATCCCCGTCCGCAAGGACGTGGCGATGACCGGTGAGATCACGCTCCGCGGTCGGGTCCTGCCGATCGGTGGCCTCAAGAGCAAGATCCTCGCCGCGCATCTCGCCGGCGCGAAGATCGTCATCCTGCCGCGCAAGAACGAGAAGGACCTGCGCGACATCCCGGACGAGATCCGGAAGTCGATCAAGCTCATCCTCGTCGACAACATGGAGCAGGTGCTCGAGGCTGCGCTCCGGCGCAAGCCACGGGCCCTGGTCGTGGAGCCCCCCAAGATCGTCAAGGGCGGCGACCCGCTCGATCCCGAGCCGGCCAAGGAGCCGACGGTCCGCCGTCGCGACTTCCCGCCGACGGATCAGCCCCCGGTCGTCGTCCGCCAGGGATAGGACCGGGACCCGGCCGTGGTGGGTACCGAGAATCCGCTTGCTGGGCGCCCGAGCCGAAGGCGCGCGGGAGCACGAGAGCGAGCGCACCCCAAGGTGCGTGAGCGAACGAGCGGACCGCGCAACGCACGGATCGGACGTCCAGGAAGCGGCCGTTGACCAACGGCAGGTAGACCGTGGCTGGCCCATCGCTCGACTACAAGGACTACTACGCCGTCTTGGGGGTCCCCAAGACGGCGACGCAGGCTGACATCAAGAAGGCGTTCCGGAAGCTGGCCCGCCAGCATCATCCGGACGCCAAGCCCGGCGACACGGCCGCCGAACGCAAGTTCAAGGAAGTCAACGAGGCCAACGAGGTCCTCAGCGATCCGGCTCGCCGGAAGCAATACGACGAGCTCGGGGCGAACTGGGAATCGATCAGCCGGGGAGGGGGCGGAGCCGGCAGCCCGTTCGGTTTCGGTGGCGCGGGACCGGCGGGCGGCAACGTCCGCTACGAATTCCGGACCAGCGGCGACCCCGGCGAGTTCTCCGACTTCTTCCGCGTCTTCTTCGGCCAGGACATGGCCGGGGCAGGGGCGGCCGGGCAGGGCCAGCCACCGGGACGAGGCACGCGTCCGACCGGCGGCATGGGTTTCGAGGACATCCTCGCGGGGATGGGCATCGACGGCAGGGCGGTCGGCAACCCGCCGCCCCGGCCCGCACCACCAGCGCGGCACGAGGCGACCGCCGAGCTGACGCTCGAGGAGGCCTACCACGGCACGACCCGGCTGGTCGATGTCGACGGGAAGCGGCTCGAGATCACCATCCCGCCCGGCGCCGATACCGGCACGAAGATCAAGCTGACCGGCAAGGGCCCGGGCGGCGGCGACATCGTGATCGTGACCCGAGTCACACCCGACAGGACGTTCGCCCGCAAGGGCGCCGACCTCGAGCGCGAGCTGCCGTTGACGCTGGAGGAAGCCCTTCTCGGCGCGGAAGTCGCGGTCGGGACGCTCAAGGGCCGCGTCCTCCTGACGATCCCGGCGGGCACGCAACCGGGTCGGACGTTCCGCCTGCGCGGCCAGGGGATGCCTCATTTCAAGACAGCCGGGCACGGCGACCTGTTGGTCAAGGCCAAGGTCATCCTCCCCACCGGCATGTCCGAGGAGGCCACGGCCGCCGCCCGGACCCTGTTCGACGACATCAAGCAACCTGACCCACGCTAGGGATCCGACCGATGCAACTCGACCGATTCACCCAGAAGGCCCAAGAGGCCATCATCGAAGCCCAGGCCACCGCCCAGCGCCTCGACAGCCCGATCCTCGACGCGGAACACATCCTGTCCGCACTCGTCGAGCCCGACGACGGCGTCCCGGCCGAGACCCTCAGGCGTCTCGGCGTGGACCTGCCCGGGTTCCGCGGCGAGCTGGCGGCCGCCCTGGCACGGCGTGCCCGCATCCAGGGCGGGTCGCTGTCGATGGATCCCCGCGCCCGCCGCGTCATCGAACGCGCCGAAGCCGAGGCCAAGCGGCTGGGCGACGAGTACGTCTCGACCGAGCACCTGCTGCTGGCGATCGCCGAGGTCGGTGGCGAGGGTCAGGCACTCCTCGACCGCCATGCTGCCGGTCGCGAGGCCCTGCTCCAGGCGCTCCAGAGCGTCCGCGGTGGCCAGCGCGTCACGTCCCAGAACCCCGAGAGCACCTACGCCGCGCTCGAGAAGTACGGCCGCGATCTGACGACCGAGGCTCGGGCCGGCAAGCTCGACCCGGTCATCGGGCGTGACGACGAGATCCGCCGGGTCATCCAGGTCCTGTCGCGCCGGACCAAGAACAACCCGGTCCTCATCGGTGAGCCGGGTGTCGGCAAGACGGCCATCGCCGAGGGCCTCGCCCAGCGCATCGTGCGGGGCGACGTGCCCGAGGGCCTCAAGGACAAGCGCGTCGTCTCGCTCGATCTCGGGGCGCTCATCGCCGGCGCCAAGTTCCGCGGCGAGTTCGAGGAACGGCTCAAGGCGGTGCTCAAGGAGATCAAGGACGCCGACGGCCAGGTCATCCTGTTCATCGACGAGCTCCACACGGTCGTCGGCGCCGGTGCGGCCGAGGGTGCGATGGACGCGTCCAACCTGTTGAAGCCGATGCTCGCGAGAGGTGAGCTTCATACCATCGGCGCGACCACCCTCGACGAATATCGCAAGCACATCGAGAAGGACGCCGCGCTCGAGAGGCGCTTCCAGCCGGTCCTGGTCGACCAGCCGACCGTCGAGGAGACCATCTCGATCCTGCGCGGGCTGCGCGAGCGCTACGAAGTCCACCACGGCGTCCGGATCACGGACTCCGCGCTCGTGGCGGCGGCGACCCTGTCCGATCGCTACATCACGGAGCGCTTCCTGCCGGACAAGGCGATCGACCTCGTCGACGAGTCCGCCTCACGCCTGCGCATGGAGATCGACTCGATGCCCATCGAGATCGACGAGGTCGAGCGGCGGCGCATCCAGCTCGAGATCGAGCGCGAGGCCCTGCGCAAGGAGACCGACGACGCATCGAAGGCCAGGCTCGACGCCCTCGAAAAGGAGCTGGCCGACATCGAGGAGCAGGTCGGCGCGATGAAGCAGCGCTGGGAGGCCGAGAAGTCCGCCATCGCAGCCATCCGCGCCACCAAGGCCGAGCTCGAGACGCTGACGACGCGCATCGAGCAGGCCGAGCGCGAGGCCGATTACGCGACCGCGGCCGAGCTGAAGTACGGGACGCTCAAGGAGCTGACCGATCGGCTCACCGAGCAGGAAGTGGCGCTCGCCGCGCTCCAGGGTCCGGACTCGCTGCTCAAGGAAGAGGTCGGCGCCGACGACATCGCCGAGATCGTGGCGGCCTGGACGGGCATCCCGGTCAGCCGGCTGATGGAGGGCGAGACCGCCAAGCTCATCCACATGGAGGAGCGCCTCCACGAGCGGGTCGTCGGACAGGACGAGGCCATCGCGGCCGTCTCCGACGCCGTCCGCCGGGCGCGAGCCGGGCTCAAGGATCCGCGCCGGCCGATCGGCTCGTTCCTGTTCCTCGGACCGACCGGTGTCGGCAAGACCGAGCTGGCCCGCGCGCTCGCCCAGTTCATGTTCGACGACGAGACGGCTCTGGTCCGCATCGACATGAGCGAGTACATGGAGAAGTTCGCAGTCTCGCGCCTGGTGGGCGCACCGCCCGGCTATGTGGGCTACGAAGAGGGCGGCCAGCTGACCGAGGCCGTTCGCCGCCGGCCGTACCAGGTCGTCCTGCTCGACGAGATCGAGAAGGCCCACCCGGACGTCTTCAACGTCCTCCTCCAGGTGCTCGACGACGGACGGCTGACCGACAGCCAGGGCCGGACCGTGGACTTCAAGAACACGATCATCATCATGACCAGCAACATCGGCAGCGCGGCCATCGCCGCCAGCGGGGCCCGGAGCGGCGATGCCGCCTACGAGGAGATGAAGCGCGAGGTGACCGAGACGCTCGGCGCCCACTTCCGGCCGGAATTCCTCAACCGGGTCGACGAGATCATCGTCTTCCATGCCCTGACCGAGGCCGACCTCGAGCACATCGTGGACCTGCTGGTGGCCGATCTCGTGGCTCGCCTCGCGACCCAGGACATCGCCCTCGAGCTGACCGACGGGGCGCGGGCACTCCTCGTCCGCGAAGGGACCGACCCCGCCTTCGGGGCGCGGCCGCTCAAGCGGACGATCCAGCGTTTCGTCGAGAACCCGCTGGCGCGGTCCATCGTGGCCGGCGAGTTCAAGCCGGGCGACCGGATCGTGGCCGATGCGGACCGGGTGACCGGCACGCTCGTGTTCTCGACCGAGACGGCGACGGTCGTCACCGAGAGCGCTCCGAAGCGCGACGCCCGGTCGCGCCGGGTCGAGCCGGTCGCGCCGCTGCCGGGTGGTGACCTGGTCAACTAGGTCCGCGCCCGGCTGGCCGGGCGTCCTGCCCCGCACGGCGAGCGTATCCTCGGCGTCCCATGCGATTCGACGAAGTCGTGCGCCGTCTCGAGCCTCTCCCGGAGCACCTGCCGGCCCCGGCCGAGATCCTCATGCCGGTCCTCGTCGGCGGCCGCGACCTGCCACGCGCCCCGAACCCCACCGGCCGGCCGGACCGGGCGCCCGGCCGCCGTCCTCGTCCTGCTCTACCCGGACCAGGACGGCAGGGCGCGGGTGATCCTGACGGAGCGGGCCAGCCGGGATGGCCATCACAGCGGCGAGGTCAGCTTTCCCGGTGGCAAGGCCGAACCCGACGACGCGGACCTGACCGAAACGGCCCTGCGCGAGGCCGCCGAGGAGATCGCGCTCGATGCCAGGGCGGCCGGCGTCCGCGTCCTCGGCCTTCTCGAGCCCTTCTGGATCCCCGTCAGCGACTTCCACGTGACGCCGGTCATCGCGATCGCCCACGGCCGGCCGAGCATGATCGCCTCGCCCGACGAGGTCGCCCGGATCGTCGAGCCGCCGGTGGCCCGTTTCCTGCCGGACGCTCCGATCGAGATCGTCGAGCGGCTGATCGGTGAGTGGCCACTCCGCTATGGCGCCTACGAGGTCGATGGGCTGTCGGTCTGGGGCGCCACGGCGCGGATCCTCAGTCAGCTCGGGGCGATCATCGGCCGCTGACGGCCGCACCCGCAGATCGGCGACTGAGCGTCAACGACGGGGCCGACCACGTCAGACCGGCTCTCCCTCGGTCTGATCGGGCGGGCCGGGGTCATCGATCCGGGGCGCCAGCCGGCCGACACCAGGCTCGGCCCGCGGGCGGTCGTCGGCCTCCGCCGCGGCCGCCCGCCCCGCGACGACCTCCCGGTCGTCGGGACCCATGAACTCGACGATGAAGGCACGCATCTCGGAATGCTCGGTCCAGGCGGCGTGCGGGATATCGGCCGGCCACACGGCCGCTTCACCGGCCGCGATGCGCGTCCACTCCTCTCCGACACCGACCCAGCCGCCGCCTTCGACGACGATGAACCAGGTCGAGTTCGGGCTGGCGTGCGGCTCGACCCGGGCGTTGCGCGCGAACGCGAGCTCGGTGATCGTGCCGCGACCGTCCGACGCGATGATCTGACCGGTCAGCCCGACCGACCCGATCGGTCCGTCCGGGCGCCGGTTCCCGACCCCGAACCGGCGGATCTCGATGGGCATGACGTCCTCGGCGCCTGGCTCGTCCGGGCTAGCGCCGCCGGCGCTGCCCGCGTCCCTGGCGACGGCCGCCCTGGCGCTTCTTGATCGTCGCGTCCGGTTCGGCGAATTGTCGCTGCTTGATGTAGCGGTCGCGCGCGAGGCGCGCCTCATACGCGGCGAAGAACGGCGGGAAGCGGAAGAACCGGATCCAGACCATCGTCCCGATCCCGATGATCTGGGTCGTCAGGACGATGAAGTAGTCGAACACGAACAACGACTCGATGATGAGCATGCTGAAGGTGATCAGGCCGGTCCACCACAGCCATTCCCACATCTCGAGATAGGGCGGGTGGCGATGGAGCGCGCGCGTCCGGACGTTGTACAGGATGGTCAGGACGACGAGGAGCACGAGCGCCGCGATCCAGGTCGGGTGGAAGATGTCCGGGAAGTTGTCACCGGAAAACGCGGTGAAGAGGTACTCCCAGGGAAGAAGCGTCACGGTTCGGCCTCGTCTTCACGCGTGGATAGGACCCGGAGTATGCCATGTCAGGCGGTATACTCGGCCCGAACGATGCGGCGCCGTCGCGTCCGTCCGGGGACCCCTCGGCCCGCCCCGCTGACGCGCGCAAGAGCCACGGGAACTGGAGGAAGCCCCGGGTGCGAGCCCTGCTGTCAGTGGCGAACCGCGACGGGATCGTCGATCTCGCGCGAGACCTCCTTGGATTCGGCATCGACGTCGTCGCGACCGACGGGACGCGCGACTACCTCGCCGGCGAAGGTGTCGAGGTCGCGTCGGTCTCATCCCTGACCCAGGGTGAGCCGGATGTCGGCGGCCAGGTCAAGACCTTCCACCACGCCGTCTATGCGGGCATCCTCGCCCGGCGCGACGTCCCTGCCCAGCTCGAGGAACTCGAGGCGCAGGGCATCGGCCTGATCGACATCGTGGTCGTGAACGTCAAGCCGTTCGCGCCGGCCATCGGGGTCAAGCTCATCGGGCTCGACGAGGCGATCGAGATGATCGACGTTGCCGGAGCGGCGCTGCTCGGTGCGGCGGCCCGCAATGCGGCGGGTGTCGCGTCGGTCGCGGACCCGGCCCACTACCCGATGGTCGTCACCGAGTTGCGCGAGATGGGCGTGGTCAGCGCGGAGACCCGGGCGAGGCTCGCCGCCGAGGCGTTCAGCACCGTCGCTGCCTACCACGCGGAGATCGCCGCCTATCTCAACCAGATCTCGGGGAACACGTTCCCGCGCCACCTCGCGCTGGTCCTCGAGAAGGTCGACGACCTGCGCTACGGCGAGAACCCGCACCAGCGTGCCGCCTTCTACCGCGAGACGACGCATCGCAGCGGGACGCTCGCCGACGCGACCCGGCTGCAGGGCGACATGCCCTCGTTCAACAACCTGCTCGATCTCGACGCGGCCTATCGCATCGCCCGCGACTACACGACACCGACCGTGGCCATCGTCAAGCACACCGACCCGGTCGGCCTCGCTTCGCACGACGAGCTGGTCGAGGCCTACCGGCACGCGCTCGAGACCGACCCGGTCGCCGCGTTCGGCGGGATCGTCGGCGTCAATCGCGAGCTCGACGGCGCGACGGCGCGGGAGATCGCGGCCAATTCGTACGAGGCCGTCGTCGCGCCGGGCTTCAGCCAGTCGGCCATCGGGATCCTGCGTGGCAAGCCGGGCCTCGAGCTGCTGGCCATCCCGCCCGACCCGACCGAAGGGATGCGCGACTACGGCATCGCCAGCCTCGATTTCAAGCGTGTCGCCGGCGGGCTGCTGGTCGAGAGCCTCGACGAGCTCGGTCTCGATCGTGGCCGTCTCCAGGTCGTGACCCAGCGCCGGCCGACGCTCGAGGAGCTGACAGACCTGCTCTTCGCGTGGCGGGCCGTCCGGCACGTCCGCTCGAACGCCGTCGTCCTGGCGCGCAACGGGGCGACGGTCGGGATCGGGGCTGGCCAGGCCAGCCGCCAGGTGTCGGTCGAGATCGCAGTCCGGCGGGCCGGCGATCGGGCACGTCTTTCCGTCCTCGCGTCGGACGCGTATTTCCCGTTCCCGGACGGCATCCAGGCTGCGGCCGGGGCAGGCGTGACGGCCATCATCCAACCCGGCGGCTCGATCCGCGACGAGATGGCCATCGAGGTCGCGGACCGGCACCACCTGGCGATGGTCTTCACCGGCCGTCGGCATTTTCGTCATTAGATGACAGTCACGGGAGGCGCTGATCCGGCGCGATCGCCGCGTTGGTCGCTCCGCGCGCTCGCTCACGCAATCGTCGGGCCGATGGCTATCGGGAGCGTCGCCTCGGCCCTCCGAACGGGCATGCTCACTCCCGCCTTGCGCTCCCACCGGCTGAGCGCCTCGTCGCAGAAGATCGGCTGATGGAACAACTCCTCGCGCTCGAGATGATCCGGGTCACGGAGGCCGCGGCGATCGAATTGGCGCGGTTCATGGGCCGCGGCCAGAAGGACGAGGCCGATGCCGCCGCGACCGAGGCGATGCGCCGGACGATGGACGAGATCGATTTCGCCGGACGGATCGTCATCGGTGAGGGCGAGCGCGACGAGGCGCCGATGCTGTACATCGGCGAGAAGGTCGGGCGGACCGGGGCGGACCGCGACGATGTGCCCCGCGTCGACATCGCGGTCGACCCGCTGGAGGGCACCAACCTCGTCGCACATGGCCAGGCCGGCGCGATCACCGTCCTCGCGGCGTCGGAGGCGGGCGGCCTGACCCATGCCCCCGACACCTACCTCGAGAAGATCTGCGTCGGGCCGATCGCGGCCGGCAAGGTCGACATCCGCGAGTCGCCGACCGAGAACCTGCGACGGATCGCCCAGGCGCTCGGTCGGCGCGTCAGCGACATCACGGTCGTCATCCTCGAACGCGAGCGCCACGAGGCGCTGATCGCGGAGGTCCGCGAGGCGGGCGCCCGGATCAAGCTCATCGGCGACGGCGACCTGTCCGCCGCGATCTCGTGCGCCGTGTCGGGCACCGGCGTCCACGCCGTGATGGGCATCGGCGGTGCGCCGGAGGGCGTCATCACCGCGGCCGCCCTGCGCTGCCTCGGTGGCGAGATCCAGGCCCGCTTCCGCTACCGCAGTGATGACGAGCGTGAACGCGGCGCCCGGATGGGCCACGGCGACGAGGACCGGGTCTACCGGACCGAGGACCTCGCCCCCGGTGAGAACCTCGTCTTCGCGGCGACCGGGGTGACCGCCGGCGACCTCCTCCAGGGCGTCCGGTTCTTCGGTGGCGGGGCCCGGACCCACTCGCTGGTCATGGCCTACCAGGCCAAGCAGGTCCGCTTCGTCGACACCGTCCACATGTTCGACCGCGACAGCCCGCCGCGGGTCCGGCTCTAGAGCCCACCCACGATGCGCTACGGATACAAGGCCTCGGCCGAGCAGTTCCCACCGCGCCGCCTGCTCGACCTCGCCGTCGCGGCCGAGCGAGCCGGCTTCGATTCGGTCTGGACCAGCGACCATTTCCAGCCGTGGCGGCACACCGACGGCCACGCCCCGAACGCCCTTGTCTGGCTCGGTGCGGCTGCCCAGGCGACGAGCCGGGTCACGCTGGGCACGAGCGTCCTGACCCCGACCTTCCGCTACAACCCGGCCGTCGTCGCGCAGGCGTTCGCAACGCTCGGCTGCCTGGCTCCCGGGCGGGTCATCCTCGGCGTCGGCACCGGCGAATTGATGAACGAGATCCCCGTCGGCGTGGAGTGGCCGGAGCAGAAGGAGCGATTCGCGCGCCTGCGCGAGTCGGTGACTCTCATCCACCGACTGTTCGAGGAGGAGTTCGTCACCTTCGAAGGCGAGTATTACCGGACGTACAACGCGACGATCTACGACCGACCCGACGAACCCGTGCCGATCTACATCGCGGCATCCGGGCCCGCTGCCGCCCGGCTCGCCGGACGGACCGGCGAGGGTTTCATCTGCACCTCTGGCAAGGGCGAGGAACTCTATACGGACACGCTCCTGCCCGCGCTCTACGCGGGGTGCGTCGCGACGGAGCGCGACCCAGCCACCATCGAGCGGATGATCGAGATGAAAGTCAGCTTCGACACAGATCTCGACCGGGCGATGGAGGACACCAAGGTCTGGTCCGCGCTCGCGCTGTCAGGCGAGCAGAAGATGGGCGTCGAGGACCCGCGCGAGATGGAACGCCTCGCGAAGGGCGTCGAGGACGTCGCGTATCGACGCTGGCTCGTCTCCTCGGACCCGGACGAGCATGTCGAGCAGATCGCGGCCTACATCGGCTACGGCTTCGACCACCTGGTCTTCCACTTCCCGGGCAACGACCAGGAAGCCGCGATCGCCCGGTATCGGGAGCTGATCCTGCCCCGGCTACGCGCGCGTTTCAGCTGACGCGTCGAGCGTCTCGCGCAGGATCGCCGCGAAGCGCTCGATCTCCTCGACGGTCGTGTACAGCGGCATCGGGGCGACCCGGATGAGGTCGGGCGCTCGGTAGTCGGCCACGACTCCGCGGGCCGCCAACCGGGCGAGGAGGCCCTCGGCGTGGTCGTGGCGGAGCGAGAGCTGGGCGCCACGGGCGGCCGGGTCGCGGGGCGTGATGATCTCGATCGGGATGTCCGCGAGGCATCCCTCCAGGTGTCCGGTGAGCGCGACAGAACGGGCTCGCAGCGCCGGCATCCCGACCTCGTCGAAGATCGCCAACGAGGCGGCGACCGGCGCGAGCGCGATGATCGAGGTGGTCGATGTCGCCCAGCCCGCTGCACCGTCCGCCGGCACGAACGGCCCGACCGGGTCGAACCGGATGTCTGGGTCCAGGCCCCACCAGCCGCCCAATCGCGGGATCGCCCGATCATGCGCGTGGCGCTCGTGGACGAAGATCGCGCCGACCGAACCCGGGCCGCCGTTCAGGTACTTGTAGGTGCACCACGCGGCGAAGTCGACGTCCCAGTCGTGCAGGGCGAGCTCGACATTGCCGGCGGCGTGAGCGAGGTCCCAGCCCACGATGGCGCCCGCATCGTGGCCGGCTGCGGTGAGCCGTTCGATCTCGAGTGCCTGGCCGGTCGCGAAATTGACCCCGGCGAGGAAGACGAGCGCGAGGTCGTTCGCGTGGGCGGCGATGGCCGCGGCCAGGTCCTCGGTGCGGACGACGTGCTCGCCGTCACGCGGCCCGATCACCACCAGGTCCGTCGCCGGGTCGAGGCCGCGCTGAGCGAGATGGCTGGTCAGTGCGTGGCGGTCCGACGGGAAGAGCGGACCGTCGGCGAGGATCGTGCGCCTCCGGCCCTCGGGTCGGAAGAACGAGGCGAGCAGGAGATGGATATCCACGGTGAGGCTGTTGAGCAGCGCCACTTCGACGGGCCGGGCGCCGACGATCCGGGCCATGGACTCGCGCAGTGCGATGTCCAGCGTGAACCACGGACGGGTCGGGTCGAACCACGCGTCGACGCCGAGCCGTGCCCAGGCATCCAGCTCCCGCGCGATCGCGGCGGCCGCGGTCCGCGGCTGCAACCCGAGCGATTGGCCCGCCAGGTAGATCGCGGGCGAACCGTCAGGTCCGGTCGGGATGTGGAAGCGCTCGCGCATCGGGAGCGTCAGGGCAGCGCCTGCGTCGCGCGCTGGCGCGTCGTCCTCGGTCAATGGGCCGCTCTCCGCTGTCGGGCGATCTCGCGAACGGAGGGTAGCATTCGGCGATGGACGGACCTCGGATCGGGTGGGCGAAGGCTCTCGGCTGCGCGGTCCTGACCGCCATCGTGCTCGCCGGCTGCAGCGGGTCCGGCGCCAGCTCGCCGGCCGCGTCGATCGTCTCGGCCCCGTCGGCGTCGGCGGCGGCGGCGACCACGGTTCCATCCGCAGCCACGCCAGATGCCTCATCGGTCGTCCCGACGCTCGCCCCGACACCCGTCCCGTCCGACGGAGCCACGGCGGGCCAGCAGCGAGCCGGCTCGTTCGGGATCCGGCAGGTCTGGGTGCCCGCCGGCACATTCACCATGGGTACCGACGCCGCAGCGATCGCGGCCCTCGGGAAGCAGAACCCGCCCGACTGGGTCGCAGCGGAGTTCCGGAGCGAGGTGCCAGCGCACGACGTCAGCCTGACCAAGGGCTACTGGATCGACATGACCGAGGTCACCAACGCCGCATTCATGGCGTTCGTCGACGCCGGCGGCTACACGAACCAGGAGCTCTGGTCGGAGGATGGCTGGGCCTGGCTGGCCACAAAGGACGCCTCTCATCTCCCGCTCCACTGCAATGGCGATGTGCCGGAGCAGCCGCGGATGTGCCTGACCTGGTACGAGGCCGAGGCATACGCCAGGTGGCGCGGCGGCCGCCTGCCGACCGAGGCCGAATGGGAGTTCGCCGCGCGCGGCCCGGAGTCGAGCGTTTACCCGTACGGCGACACGTTCGACCGCGAGGCGGCAAACGTCCTCAACGCGGTCGCGCCCAAGCCCGTCGGCGCGTATCCGACGGGCGCGAGCTGGGTCGGTGCCCTGGACATGTCGGGCAACGCGATGGAATGGGTCTCGGACTGGCTCGACGTCGGCTACTACGCCACGAGCCCCGCGACCGACCCGACCGGCCCGGCCACCGGCGAGAAGAAGATCGAGAAGGGCGGCTGGTGGGGCAGCAACGAGTTCGTGGCGCGCTCCGCCTACCGGCACTACGAGGACCCACCGACCTACGGCGACAAGCACATCGGCTTCCGGGTCGCCTCGCAGTGAGCCGGACGGTCGTCGCCTTGGGTGGCGGCGGGTTCTCGATGGAGCCGGAGAACCCGCTCCTCGACGACCACGTGCTCGACTTGGCGCGAGCCGCGCGCGGCCGAGAGCGGCCGCGGGTCTGTTTCATCGCGACGGCCAGTGGTGACTCGCCCATGTACATCGCGAACTTCTACGCGGCGTTCGCGCGCAGAGCCGAGGCCAGCCATCTCTCCCTCTTCATCCGGACCGTGGACGACATCGAGTCGTACCTGCTCGACCAGGACGTGATCTACGTCGGGGGCGGCAACACGGAGAACATGCTCGCGATCTGGCGCGTCCACGGCGTTGATATCGCCCTGCGTCGCGCCTGGGAGGCCGGCGTCGTGATGACGGGTATCTCGGCCGGCTCGCTGTGCTGGTTCGAGACGGGCACGACCGATTCGTTCGGCAAGGGTCTGGCGCCGCTGTCGGATGGGCTGGGCTTCGTGCCGGGCAGCCACTCCCCCCATTACGACAGCGAGGCGACGCGGCGGCCGCGCTACCACCAGCTCGTCGCCGACGGGATGCTGCCCGCCGGCTATGCCGCGGACGATGGGGCGGCGCTCGTCTTCGATGGCCCGGATCTCGTCGAGGCAGTCGCATCGCGACCCGACGCGCGGGCGTATCGCGTCGAACGAGGCGCGGACGGCGCCGCGATCGAAACCATCGTCGAGACGCGCTACCTGGGCTGAACCGGACTCCAGGCGTCGATGGTCGCGTCCCAGGCTGCGACGGGCCGGACGGCATCGGGCGGTTCGCGATCCGCCTGACGTCGGCGGGCCGTCGCGACGGACATGCCCCAGCCGGGTGGGACCAGCCCGGGCGCGAGGTCGGCGAGCGGAGCGAGCACGAACAGGCGGGCCGCCGCGGCGGGATGCGGGACCTCGAGAAGCCTCGCTGCCCTGGCTGGGTCCGTCGCCGCGTCGATCGAGCGTGCCTCCGGCGGCCGCTCGACGCTGACGCGGTGACGCCCGAAGACCAGGATGTCCAGGTCGAGCTCGCGCGGACCCCAGCGACGACGATGCCGCCGCCCGAAAGCGCGCTCCTGCTCCTTCATCATGGCGAGCAGCTCGAGCGCGCCGGTCGCGGGATCCGTGCCGGCCGGCACGTCGAGGGCCACCACCGCGTTGTGGAAGTCCGGCTGGTCCGTGACGCCGACCGGTGCCGTGACGTAGAGGCGCGAGACGGCCCGGACGCGCGTTCCGGGAAGGGCCGCCAGGGCGTGGACCGCGTCGGCCAGGGTCCTGGCCGCGTCGCCCACGTTCGCCCCGAGGCCGATGTAGGCGCGGACGCGTCGGCGGGTCACGGCCACCTCGTCGAGGGCGACTAGACTCCGGGCCATGCGCCCGGTCACGGTCCGAATCATGCACCCCGAGGCGGGCGCCGGCGCGGGGCCGCTCGGTCGGTGGCTGGCGGACGAGCGCGCCCGGATCGCACGGCGTCACGTCGACGGGTTCCTGGCGGCCGGCGCCACCGATGTCGCGATCGTGACCGGGCCGCCGGATGCGACGTCGTTCGGGGAACGGCTGCGGACCCTCGTCCGCGCCGAGCGCCCGGCTGGGCTCGTGGTGCTCGGGTCGGGCGCCATCCCGTTGGCGACCGCCCGCGACCTGCACGACCTCGTGGCGACCGCCGGCTCCGAGGCGCGTGTCGCGCTGGCGAACAACCGGTATTCGGCGGACGTCGTGGCGATCGCGGGGGCGTGGCCGGCCCTGGGCGATGTCCCGGACCTGCCGTCCGACAACGCGCTGCCACGATGGCTGGCCAGCGTCGGCGACTACGACGTGTCGGACCTGCGACGACGGTGGCAGCTCGCGGTCGACATCGACGGGCCACTCGACCTCGTCCTCATCGGGGACGTGGCGGATGCTCCGGTCGATCTCCGCAGCGTTCGGCCGGTGATGACGGCCGTCCGGGACGTCGCGATGGATCCGGCCGCCGAGCTGCTGGTCGCCGGGCGAACGTCATCGGAGAGTCTGGCCTGGCTGGAGCGATCGACTGCGTCGCGAACGCGGGCGCTCATCGAGGAGCGCGGCCTGCGGACCGGCGGCGCCGGGCAACGGCAACCGGCCTCGGTGCTCGGAGCCCTGATCGACGCGGAGGGACCGGCGTCGTTCGGCACGCTCCTGGCCCGCCTCGGCGACGCCGCGATCGTGGACACGCGGGTCCTGATGGCCCATCGGTTCGGTCGGGACGAGAGCGCCTGGCCGGCCGCGGAGGACCGGTTCGCCTCCGACCTCCTGCTGGCCGACGAGGTCGAAGATCCGTGGCTCCGGGCACTGACAGCGTCGGCCGCGGCCGCGCCCATCCCGGTCATGCTCGGCGGTCACACCCTCGTGGGGCCCGGCTTGCGGCTGGCCCTGGGCCGTCGGCGCGGGCACGTCTCGTGGACGTGACGCCAGGCCTCCGCCGCGACCCGACGCCCGGACCTCGACGCGGTCGGCGAGGACGAGGCGCTCGTCGCCCGGATCCACGCCGAGATCGCCCGCGACGGGCCGATCACGTTCGCCAGGTTCATGGACCTCGCGCTGTACGACCCCGACAGGCGGCTACTACCGGGCAGCCGCGGCCCGTCCGGGCCGAGACGGCGACTTCCTCACCGCGCCCGAGGCCCATCCGATCTTCGGCGCGGCGCTCGCCCGGGCCGTCGCCGACACATGGGACCGGCTCGACCACCCGGAGCCGTTCGTCCTCCGCGAATACGGAGCCGGGACGGGCACATTGGGCGTGGCCATCCTCGACGGGCTTACCCGCGAGCGACCGGAACTGGTGAGGGTCCTGCGCTACGATCCGATCGAGGTCGAGCCGGATCGGCTCGAGGCCGTCGCCACCCGATTCGACGCGGCCGGCTATGCCGCCGCATTCGACCCGACCAGGCGCTCCATCGAGGACCCGGTCGTCGGCATGATCCTTGCCAACGAGGTGCTCGACGCGCTACCGACACACCGGGTCGTCGTCCGCGAGGGCACCCTCCGCGAGATCGCTGTCGGCTCGCGTGACGGCGCCTTCATCGACATCGAGACCGACCCGTCGACGCCCGCCCTGGCCGGCCGTCTCGCCACCGAGGGCGTGAGCCTCGCGGACGGCCAGCGCGCCGAGATCTGCCTTGCGCTCGACGGCTGGGTCGCCGACGTAGCGGCGGGCCTCGCTCGAGGGGTCGTGCTGCTCATCGACTACGGCTACCCGGCCGAGGCCCTGTACGACCCAGTCCGGCGGCGCGACGGGACGCTGCGCGCCTACCTGCGCCATCGAGTCCACGACGACCCGTACCTCCACGTCGGGCGCCAGGACCTGACCGCCCACGTCGACGTGACCGCGGTCGAGCACGCGGCGGCCGTGGCCGGGTCTGTCGCACCTGGGCACGACCACCCAGGCCGAGTTCCTCGTCGGCCTCGGCACCGAGGGCCTCCTCCAGGCGATCCAGGCGGATCCTGCCACCACGATGGAGGACTACCTGGCCGTCCGCTCGGCCCTCGTCCGCCTCCTCGACCCCGCCGCGATGGGCCGCTTCCGGGTCATGGCCTTCGGCACGCGGCTGGCCGGATGGACCGCAGCTCGCCGGTCTCGGGTACCGCCTCGCTCGATAGGAGTCCCGCAGCCAGCGGGGAGGAACCACACCCCGCGCCGGTCAGCGTTCGAAGTGGATCGACTCCACCATCTGCCGGATCTCGGCCTTCGCTGCCGTCTTGGGGACGTCCAGTTCACGGTCGCCCCCGATGTCCGAACCGATCATCAGGTGAACGCCGTCGACGTCGAGGATCCAGACGTCGCTGGGAGTCCAGACAGGAGACAGCCGACATCTGCCAATTCGTACGGCGAGTACTCGAGGTGCTTCCCGCGGTAGCCATCGACCGTCACGTCTGCGTTCTCTGTGATACGCAGGCAGAGCCGCGAAGTAGGTCACGAGATCGTCGAAGCTGGACCCGATGGGCGGCGCGAGCGGCGCGATCCCGTCGTCGCAGTACTCCTCCGGGTCGTCGATCACATCGAGCCGAACGGTGGCGCAATGCGAAGTCCGTCACGGCCCACACCTGGCTCAACGGGCTCGGGAAGGTCTCCACATGTGACGCGTTTCAACATGTCTGCAGCGCCGATGCGGCTCGACCCGGGTTCGTCGAACTCCTGGTCCAGCCTTCGGGGACGGCCATCGAGAGATGCGGGAATGGATCGCCCGAGCAGGAACGTGCCCCCCGGCCACGCACCGCGAGTCGCGACGAGCCAGCCGGCGTCAGGGGCATAGTCGGTCGCCACGACCCGGCCATCCACGATCACGGACGCCCACGCATAGAAGGGCATGTCCAGCTCGAAGCCCCACCCCGCC
This sequence comes from uncultured Chloroflexia bacterium, assembly GCA_963776385.1. Lineage (GTDB taxonomy): Bacteria > Chloroflexota > Limnocylindria > Limnocylindrales > CSP1-4 > SPCO01. Next base: position 124,947 of record CAVZME010000003.1, on the reverse strand, counting down.
GATCCTGTCGTCGATTCGGCTGCCGCCGCCGAACCGGAAGCCGGCATCCGATCCGACCCTCGGATACTCGGTCCTGGGGCCGCGCATGGCCCATGCCCTGCGGCCCAACAGGGGGGCGGATCCGGTGCAATAAGCTCCGGGCCGGCATCCGTTTGGCCGGTGTGCAGATCCGTCCGCCACACTCGGGTGTGCGGGCCAGCGTCAGCCGCGGTCAACAGGCGTATTGTCGATCCCGTATCGCCAGTCGGGCACGCCGTCTCGATCATCGTCGATGACGACGCCATACGCGATCCAGGCATCAGCGGGATCCACGACAGGCTGGCTCGAGACGAGTTTGAGGTGCACCTCGCCGGTGTCGGCCATCACCCCGCGGATGTCGACGCAGGGGAAGGCATCGGATCCGGTGTCGCCCGTGGGATCGAGGTAGGTGAGCGGCATCGGCTGGACGCTCCCGCCCCCAGCGGGCTCGGGGCGGACCGGCGCGGGCCAGTCCTCCTTCAGGCGCTCCGGGGTCCAGGCCAGGGGACCGACCGGCTCGCTCGGGTCTCCCGGCGAGACCGCGCAGTCGCTCGTGTTCGGACGCACGGTGGGCATCGGAGTCGGCGAGGGCTCGGGCGGCGGCGTCGCCTCCGCTTCCGCAGTCGGACAGTCCGAGATGCCGGGCGCGATCTCGTTCGGGAGATCCCGCGCGCAGATGTATGCGTTGTACTCCTCCATCGACATGCGGGCGACGCCGTCCGGCGGTTCGAACAGCGCTGCCGGCTGCTCGCCGAATGCGATCTCGGTGACCTCGGTGGACTCGACCGGGATGGGCTGACCAGCGTCATCGACCGCCGGCCCCTGGGTGCGCAGGATGAGCCGGGTCTCGATGTCGATCCAGAGGTCGCCGGCACACGCGACATGGTGCGTCGGGCGCCCCGCGACGTATTCGAGACCGACGTATCGCCAGCCCGCTGCCGCGGTGCCCGTTGCCGACCTCGCTCGGATCGCGCTCCATCTCGCAGCCCGGCCCGCTCGCCGGCAGCGCCGAGGACCGATCGGAGGAACACCCGCGGGTCCTCTCCGATATTCGGCTCGTCCGGTTCGACCCAGACCTTGTCGGAACCGACGGTCGCCACCCCGCTGCATGCGGTGGTCGCTCAGGACCCTGTAGCTGGACGGCTCCGTGGCATCGGCGGACGCGAACTCGTCGAATCGGACCGCGCCCGATCGGTCGACATAGATTCGGCCCTTGGCTGATTTGCTGTCGTGCCACGTGAGGGCGAGGGCGGCAGCTGGGGCAGCCGCTCGTAGCTCGAGAGGACGAATGCCGGGAGGTCGGTGGGCGGATCCAGACTCAACTCGTCGACAGGGTCGCGCTCGAGCATGCGCAACGCCCCGACCGCCGCGGCACTCGCGAACGCCAGCGCGACCAGGAGCGCCGCCGCGATGAGCAGGCTCCGTCGGCGGGCAACCGGGTCCGCTTCGCTGAGAGCACCGAGGAACGAGGGCAACGGCCGCTGCTGCGCGTGTGGTCTCGGCGGACTCGAGGATCCGCTCGCGAAGACCGGCCCGCGCGTGAGCAGGGACGTGGGCGCGCAGCGCCTGCGAGATCTGGACGTCGGTCACGGGTCGGCCGTTCATGCCTCGGCCTCCATCGCCTTCTCGAGCGCGGTTGCGAGCGGCATGCAGCCGCCACTTGGCGGTTCCGACAGGGATCCCGAGGGAGCGAGCGATCTCGGCGACCGGACGTTCCTCGACGTGGTGCAGGACGAGGATCATCCGGTCCTTCGGTCGCAGACGGTCGAACGCACGCGCGATCGCATCGTTGTCGACGAACTCGTCCATCGCCGTTCGGGCTCGCGGGTCCTGCGGCGGTTCGGGTCCGGGAGTCGGGTCGTCGGGATATGCGGGCCGAACCGACACCTCTCGGAGTCGGCCTCGATGCCGGCGCGCCATCAACGCGGCGTTCGCGACGATCCGGTTGAGCCAGCCGTCGAAGGCCGCCGGATCGCGAAGGCGGGGAAGCTGTCGCCAGGCCGACGACGAGCGCGTCCTGGGTCGCGTCGGCGGCGTCGGCATCGTTGGAGAGGATCGACCAGGCGAGGCGGTAGCAGCGATCGATCCGGGTATCGACGAGCACCTCGAACGCCGCCGCGTCGCCGGAGCGAGCGCGCCGAACGAGCGCGTCGTCGGCCGACGTCGCCGCGTTCGTGCTGTCGTCACCGCATCCACGTCACCCTCGGGTCGTCGATCGTAGCGCTCGCTCGTCGCGATGTCGCCGGTCGATCGCTGCTGTCGGGTGTCCAGATGCCGCCGAGGGGGTGGTGGTTGGGTTTGGAACGATTCGGATGCCCAGGACGCCAACCATTCGAGCGCACGAGCGCTCCACCAAACCCCGGACGCGCGATCGGCATCTATCTGGCACCGCACACGCGGTCATCTGAGGAGATCGATGAGCCCGCCTCCGACTGCCGAACCCCGGTACCGGCCAGACCTCGAGGGTCTGCGCGGCGTCGCGATCCTGCTCGTCCTCCTCTGCCATGTCCGGATCCCGGGAGCGGAGGCCGGGTTCGTCGGCGTCGACGTCTTCTTCGTCCTGTCTGGCTTCCTGATCACCGGCCTGCTCGTGGCCGAACACGAGCGCACGGGACGGATCGGCCTCGGCCCGTTCTACGCGCGCCGGGCCCGACGCATCTTCCCCGCCGCCGCCCTCGTGCTGGCCACGACCCTCCTGGCGGCACAGCTCGTCCTGTCGCCGCTGGACCTGCGGCGGATCGCCGACGACGGCCTGGCGGCCAGCCTGTCGCTCGCGAACATGCGCTTCGCCGTCGACGCCACGGACTATTTCGCGCCCGTCGACGCCTCGCCGATGCTCCATTTCTGGTCGCTGGCCGTCGAGGAGCAGTTCTATCTCCTGTGGCCCATCCTGCTGTTGACCGTCGCGCGGATCGGGCGTCCGCGACTCGCGATGGCTGCCCTCGCGACCGCGGTCCTCGCCGGCTCGTTCCTCCTGTCCAGCGTGCTGACGGACACGTCGAGCGCGTGGGCGTACTTCTCGCTGCCGACCCGCGCCTGGCAGCTCGCGGCAGGTGGACTGCTCGCGCTGGGCGCACCCCTGCTCGGTCGCGTGCCGGGCGCGGTCGCGGTCGCGGTCGGCTGGCTCGGTGCAGCGCTGCTGGGGGCAAGTCTCGTGGCGATCGGGCCGACGACGGCCTATCCGGGGTCGGCCTCGTTGCTCCCGACGCTCGGCGCGGTCGCCCTGATCGCCTCCGGTGGGGTCGTCGGGTCGCCCGGATGGATCGCGCTCGCGAGGGCGCCGCTTCGGTGGCTCGGTCGGATCTCGTACTCGCTGTACCTGTGGCACTGGCCGATCCTGGTCCTCGGGCCGGTGGCGCTCGGCCTGGGCGTGGCGGCCAACGACGGGCCCGGCGACGACCTCGCGGTCCGTGTCGGGCTGGGGGTGATCGCCATCGTGCTTGCCGCGGCCACCTGGGCGTTGGTAGAGGAGCCGTTCCGTCGCGGTCGTCTCGTGCCTCGCAGTCGCCGACGCGGCCTCGCGCTGGCAGGTGCCACCGCCCTGATCCTGGTCATCGGATCGACGGCGATCGGCGTGGCCAGCGATCAGGAACTGGCGGCGGCGGCCGCCCTCGATGCCGACGCCGCCCCGACCGACGACGAGGTCTCGCCGACCGCTCCCGACGATCCCGCGGCTCCGCCGTCGAGCGCGAGCGAGTCGCCGACGGGGCCGGAGGACGAGCCCTCCACACCGTCGACGCCGGGTCGGACAGCGGCCTCCCCGCCGTCCCCGACCGCCTCGACGCAACCGTCAGCCGAGCCGCGTCCGAAGCCTCGGATCGACGGCGCTCTGCCTCGTGACCTGGCGCCGTCCCTTGCGCGGGCGCGGACCGACACCGACCCGCTCCGCGCCGATCGATGCGGCCTCTCCCTGGCCGGATCGAAGCCTCCGGCCTGCGTGTACGGCGACAAGGGCGGAACGGTCGTCGTGGCGCTCGTCGGCGATTCCCACGCGGCCCACTGGTTCCCTGCGATCGAGCTGTTGGCCAGGCAGCGCGGATGGCGGCTCGTCCCGTTCACGAAGTTCAGCTGCGTCTTCGTGGACATGCGTATCTGGTCGCCGCGCCTCAAGCGCGAATACACCGAGTGCGAAGTGTGGCGCGAGCGGGTCGTCGATCGCCTGGTGGCTCTCCGCCCCGACCTCGTCATCGTCGCCTCGGACCAGGAACTGCCGGTCGTGGTGGACAGCGACGACGACCCGGAACTGCAGGGCGAGGCGGTGGCCCGCCTGATCCGGCGCATCCCCGGCAGGGTCGCGATCATCGTGGACACGCCGCGCTCGGACCACGACGTGCCCGCCTGCCTGGCCCAGCACCGCAAGGCGATCGAGCGATGCACGACGACCCGGTCCGCTGCGTTCGGCTGGCGGTATCGGCTCCGCGAGGCCGAGGCTGCCCGCCTGACGGGTGCCACGCTCGTCGACCTGTCGGCCGCGACGTGCCCGACCGATCCATGCCCGCCGGTCATCGGGTCGATGCTCGTCTACCGCGACCACCACCATCTGACGGCAACGTTCGCCACGTCGCTCGTCGAGGAGCTCGAGGCTGCGCTGCCCGTCGTCGGCAACGGGCCGGGCTCATGAGGGATCGACGAGCGCTGCGCGGTCTCGGGTGCAGGTCGAGCCGCTAGATCGCCCAGGCGAGCGGCCACGCTCGCGAACCACACCAGACCACACCAGACCACACCGGAATAGGGCGATGTACCTATTGCCGCCCACGCGCGCCCGGACGCACAATTCGCGACGGTCGGGCACGACCTGACGGGGAGTGGCGCGCGAACCTGCACGCGCGCTCGGCGCGCGCCGCTCCCCGACATCCCCCTCCGCCCGACGCCCCACGACACGCTCGACCCGTGCTCGACCACGCTCGGCGCACTCCGGTCGTGCGGCCGTCGCCAGCCTCGCTCCCGCGCTAGAATGCCGACGGAGACAGCCCGCTCGATCTGGGGTACGGCTGCGCGCTCCACACGGATCCACGGACCAGCGGCGCCAGCCCGGGCGCGTCGCTCGGAAGGGAGTTGGGTTGACCGGCATCTGGTATGTCGTGGGGTTCGCCTTCGCCGGTGTGTCGTTCGTCTTCCTGACGATCGGCGCGGCGTGGTTGATCTCCCATCGCAACCGCGGTGACGAGCACAAGGGTCTGCCGTATGAGTCGGGGATCGACACCTATGGCGACACCCACGGCCGGTTCGGCCTGTCGTTCTACGTCTATGCGCTGCTGTTCGTCGCCTTCGACATCGAGGTCATCTTCATCTACCTCTGGGCGATCGCCTTCCGCGATCTGCTCCTCGGGGGTTTCGTCGGCATGCTTCTGTTCGTGGTGATCCTCCTGCTGGGGCTCGCCTACGCCTGGCGGAAGGGGGCACTCACATGGCGGTGACACCGGAGGCCGGTTCGTCGCTTCCCGCGGTCACGGAGCAGGATCGCGACATCGTCTCGCCGATCGTCGTCCCGAACACGCTCTGGCAAGCGGCCGATCCCGAGGCCTATGACGGCGGACGGGAGAGCGACATCACCCACCTGCGCGAATTCGAGGCGAGCGGCCTCGGCCGACGCGACGATGCGCGCTGGAGCGGCGTGCTGGAGGTGATCCCGACGAAGGCCGACTACGTCCTCGACCTCATCCGGATGAACAGTCTCTGGCCACTCCTGTCCGGCCTCGCCTGCTGTGCCATCGAGATGATGTCCACCGCGACGTCCAAGAACGACATGGATCGCTGGGGCATGTTCCCGTTCCGCGCCAGCCCGCGCCAGGCGGATGTCCTCATCGTCGCCGGGACCCTGACGACCAAGATGGCCGGGCCGCTGGTCCGTCTCTGGGAGCAGATGCCGGAACCCAAGTGGTGCGTCGCGATGGGCGACTGCACGTGCTCGGGCGGGCGCTACAAGCGGAGCTACGCCACGGTCGAGGGCATCGATCGGGTCATGCCCGTCGACGTCTACGTCCCCGGCTGCCCGCCCCGCCCGGAGGGCCTGATCTACGGCATGATGAAGCTCCAGCAGCTGGTCAAGGACCGCCGCGGGCACTGGCCGGACCGCGCCATCGGACCCAACGTGCCGGAGGACGTCTAGGCGTGGACCGCCAGTTCAAGGCCCGTCTCGAGGCGCGTTTCAGCGACGTCCTGACCGGACCCGTGCGCCAGCGGCATGACGAGACCGAGATCCGCATCGGCGCCGGGAATGTCGTGCAGGTCATCAGCGCGCTCCATGACGAACCCGCCTTCGACTTCCGGTTCCTCAGCGACCTCGCCGGCGTCGACACGGGCGAGGTCATGCAGGTCGTGTATCACCTCTGGAGCACCACCACCCCGGACTGGCTGCGGGTCACCGCGGACGGCCTGTCCCGCGACGATCCGCGCGTCCCGTCGGTCACGTTCCTGTGGAAGGGCGCCGAGTGGATGGAGCGCGAGGCGTACGACATGTTCGGCATCACCTTCGAGGGCAACCGCGACCTCCGTCGGATCTACATGCCGCCCGACTACCAGAGCTTCCCGCTGCGGAAGGACTTCTTCCTGCCCGACGACGCCGCGCGATCGCCGGGCGGCGGGGTCCGTCCGATGGAACGCAGCCACACGCCCGCCAACGCTCCGTCGACCGCGCTCGTCCGCCGGACGGGCGGCTGAGGACCCGACCCATGCCTGTCTCTCCTGCCCACGCCTCCGCCGACGACCCTCGCGTCACGCTCGACCGCGAGCTCGGCGTCTTCGAGCCGGTCCCGCCATACCCGCCACGGACCGAGCGCGAGGCCGAGTTCTATACGCTCGGCGACGGCGAGATGTTCATCAACATGGGGCCGCAGCACCCCTCGACGCACGGTGTGCTCCGGGTCGTGCTCAAGCTCGACGGCGAGAAGGTCGTCGACCTCGACCCCGTTCTCGGCTACCTCCATCGCGGCGTCGAGAAGCTGTGCGAGAACGCCGACTACCACCAGGCGATCTGCTACACGGACCCGCTCGAGTACGTCAGCTCGCTGTTCAACGAGTGGGCGCCGGTCCTCGCCTTCGAGAAGCTCATGGACGTCCAGGTCCCGCGCCGGGCCGAGTACATCCGCGTCCTCTCGTCGGAGCTGAACCGGATCGCCAGCCATGCCCTGTTCCTCGGCTGGATGGCGCTCGACCTCGGCGGGCTGACGCCGATCCTGTGGTCGTTCATCGAGCGCGACGAGATCGTCGACATGCTCGCGTCGCTGACCGGCCAGCGGATGCTCTTCAACTACTTCCGGATCGGTGGCGTCAACGGCGACCTCAACCACGAGTTCATGAGCCGCCTCGGCGACTGGATGTCCAAGGCGACCGAGCAGATCGAGGCCGGCAACGCCCTGCTCAACGAGAACGAGATCTTCGTCCGCCGGATGCGCGGCCTCGGCACCATCGACACCGCGACCGCGCTGCGGATGGTCATGACCGGGCCGAACCTGCGCGCCACCGGCGTCCCGTTCGACATCCGACGGGCGCACCCGTACAGCGTCTTCCCGGAGCTCGAGTTCGACATCCCGACCCGCTCCGAGGGCGACTGCCTGGCCCGCTACCTGCTGCGGATGGACGAGATCAAGCAGAGCCTGCGGATCATCGACCAATGCCTGCACCAGATGCCCGATGGCCCCGTGATGGCCAAGCTGCCGCGACTCATGCGGCCACGACCGGGTCGCGCCTACGCCGCGGTCGAAGGCCCGCGCGGCCAGTACTCGACCTATGCGATCAGTGACGGCACCGACCAGCCGTTCCGGATGCGGATCCACGACCCCTCGTTCATCCACCTCCAGTCGGTCGGCGTGATGATGCCTGGTCATCTGATTGCCGACACGATGGCGATCATGGCCAGCTTGGATCCGATCATGGGTGGCGTAGACAAATGACGGGACGCGTTCACCGGCGCGCCGTGGGACGGCCGATCGCCGCGTTGCCGGCTCCGCCGCTTCGCTCACGCACCTTGGGGTGCGCTCGTTCGCTTGCTCGCCGGCGCCTTGCGCTCGGCTCGTCCAACGGCGCGCAAGGCAAGACCTGATGACGGTCGTCAACAAGAGCTGGGATCGGCTGAGCCTGCCGGGGAAGATCATCTTCACGGCGGTGCCGGTGCTGATCGTGATGGCCGCCGCGACGGTCATCGGGATCTTGCTGCTGGGCGGGCCGGTCCTCGACCTGCTGTCGCACAACCTGCCGATCGTCCGCTTCGTCGTCGCGGTGACGATCGTGCTCCTGATGACGGTGCCCACCGCGTTCCTGATCATCTACATGGAGATGAAGATCATCGCCCTGATGAATCTTCGGATCGGGCCGGATCGGGTCGGGTCCCGCGGGGTCGCTCCTGTCGGTGGTCCACGGACTCAAGGTCCTGATGAAGGAGGACTTCACCCCGACCGGCGCTGACCCCATCGTCTTCACCTGGGCGCCCGTCGTCACCTACCTCGCGAGCGTCATGACCCTCCTCGTCATCCCGTTCGCGCCCGGCATCTTCGGCCAGGACCTGAACCTCGGGCTCCTCTACTTCTTCGCCATCGGCGGTCTGTCGGTCGTCGGGCTCCTGATGGCGGGCTGGTCGAGCTACAACAAGTACTCGCTGCTCGGCGGACTGCGGTCGGCGGCGCAGGTCGTGAGCTACGAGATCCCGCTGACCCTGTCGGTCGTGGGCCTGATCCTGCTCGCCGGGACGCTGAGCCTCAACCAGATCGCCCAGCAGCAGAGCGGCTGGTTCACCGACTGGTACGTCTTCCGCCAGCCGCTCGGCTTCCTGATCTTCTTCATCGCCGCCACGGCCGAGGCCAACCGGACGCCGTTCGACCTGACCGAGGCGGACTCGGAGATCGTCGCCGGGTTCGCGACCGAGTACTCCGGCATGCGCTTCGGCTTCTTCTTCTTCGCCGAGTACGTCAACGTGTTCATCATCTCGGCGCTGACCGTCACGCTGTTCCTGGGCGCCTGGAACGCGCCGTTCCCATGGCCCTGGCCGGTCACCCTCTCGCTCGATCCCGGGTCGCTGGGGATCGGCTTGCTCATCCTGTTCGCGATCGTGCCGCTCCTCCTGACGCTGGTTTTCGCCGCGCCCGTGTGGATGCTCGGCGGCTCCCGGATCAAGGGCTGGCAGGCGCTCATCGTCGGGTTCCTCCTGGCCAACCTCGCACTCGGCGGCGATCGTCGTCGGCATCGCCTACCTCGGGCTCGACTGGGTCGCGGGCCTGCTGTGGTTCCTCGGCAAGACCTACGTGCTCGTGTTCACGTTCGTGTGGATGCGCGGCACCCTGCCGCGGGTGCGGATCGACCAGCTGATGGACTTCGCCTGGAAGTGGCTGCTGCCGGCCTCGCTGCTCAACCTGTTCGCGACGGCCGCCGCGATCGTGGTCTTCGAATCCGTGAAGGCGTCCTGATGGGCCTGGTCCCCGGTCTCGGCATCGCCAAGGGGATGGCGCTGACCCTGCGCCGATTCTTCGAGCCAAAGGTCACGGTGATGTACCCGGAGGACCGGCGCGACCCGCCGCACAAGTTCCGCGGCCGTCTGCAGCTCCTCTATGACGAGTGGGGCACGCTCAAATGCGAGACCTGCTTCCAGTGCGCGCAGGCCTGCCCGATCGAGTGCATCGACATGGGCGGCATGGACACCCGCGGCCGGTTCCACGTCCACTGGGGCGCCCCGGAGACCTACGGCGAGCGCCGTGAGGAATCCGCGCTGCGTCGATCCGGCCGGACCGTCCCCGACCCGGCCTACCTGCATTTCGCCGCGATCGACACCGGCAAGGTGGACGCGATCCTCGAGGAGTACGACCACGACCCGGGCCAGATGCTCCAGATCCTCGAGGCGACCCAGGCGGCCTACGGCTATCTCCCGGTCGCCGCGCTCAAGCGGATCAGCCAGAGGACCGGCGCCTGGTACGCGATGATCTATGGCACCGCGACCTACTACAGCCATCTGCGGTTCGAGCCGGCCGAGGCGACCGGTCAGGCCGCCGCGATGGACGCGCACAGGCCGCCCGAGGCGACCTACCTCGCCGCCTTCGACGCCGCGCTCACGGGCAAGGGCAGGAGCCGGTCTCGCGCGGCAGCCAAACCCAGCGCCCCTGGCACCCCCGGCAAGCCGGCGCGGGCCTGAGCGATGACGACCATCCTCAAGACGCCGGCCGCCTGGCCGAAGGTCCTCCTCGAGCGAGCCGCCGCCCCGGATCCGACCGATCTCGATGCGGCGACCCGGGCCGGCGCGTTCGACAGCCTGCGTCGCGTCATCCGGAACTTCGGTGCGTCGGCCACGACTGCGATGATCTCCGGATCCGGGCTGCGCGGTCGCGGCGGCGCCGGCTACCCGGCCGCGCAGAAATGGCGGACCGCGGCGCAGACCGATGCCGCGCGCCGCTACGTCGTCATCAACGGCTATGGAGCTGACCCGTCGACCGGCACCGACCGGTTCCTGCTCGAACACGACCCGTACGCCGTCATCGAGGGCGCGGCCATCGCCGCCTTCGCTATCGGAGCGAGCGAGGTCATCGTCGCCGTCCGGGCCGACGCCACGGAGGCCATCCGCCGGCTTGAGGCGAGCATCGGCGCTGCCGAAGAGGCGGGCTTCGTCGGCTTCGATGCCTTCGGGTCCGGGCACGACATCGTCTTCAGCATCCGGCCGGTCCAGGGCGCCTACATGCTGGGCGAGGAGACCGTCCTGCTCAAGGCGCTCGAAGGCAAGCGCGGCCAGCCCGAGCAGCGACCGCCGCATCCGGCGGAGCGCGGCCTCTTCGGCATGCCGACGGTCGTCCACAATGTCCAGACCGTCGCCGCCGTGCCCTGGATCATCCGTCACGGCGAGAGCGCGTACGCCGCGATCGGGGCGCCGGACAGCCCGGGGACCATGCTCGTCCAGGTCCGGACGCCGGCCCGCGACGGCATCGCCGAGGTCCCGCTCGGCACGCCGCTGCGCGAGATCGTCGCGCTCGGCGGCAAGCTGCCGGCCGGTCGCTCGATCAAGGCCGTCCTCGTCGGGGGCCCGTCGGGCGGCCTCCTCCCGCCTGAGCTCCTCGACACCCCGTACGACTTCGACGCCCTGCGCGAGGCCGGCGCCCATATCGGGTCGGGCTCGCTGGTCGTCGCCGACGACCGTGCCTGCATCGTCGACCTTGCCCGGCTGCTGACCCGGTTCTGTGCCGGCGAGGCGTGCGGCAAGACGATCCCGTGCCGGATCGGGACACGACGCCTGGTCGAGATCGCGGACCGCATCGTGGACGGCCGGCCCCGCCCGACCGACCCGCAGTTGCTCGAGGACCTGTCGGCCGACATCGTCGCGTCCGCCCTGTGCGACCACGAGCGCCTGACGACCCTCCCGCTCAGCAGCGGGATGCGATACTTCCGGTCCGAGCTGGACGAGCACATCGTTCGAAGCGCCTGCCCAGCCGGCGTCTGCCATCCGATCGCGGTGGCCGCCGGTGCGATCTCGTGAAGGCAAGATGGCTGACCTGATCACACGCCCCGACAGCCGCCCCTCGATCGAGAGCGAGTCGCTCGCCGACCGCCTCCTCGACACGCAGTCGCCGCAGCGACCGCAGTCGTCGCCGCGCATCCGGATCGAGGTCGACGGCCGGGTCGTCGAGGGCTTCGAGGGCCAGACCATCCTCGAGGTCTGCCGCGACAACGGCATCGAGATCCCGACGCTGTGCTACGAGCCCAAGTTGCCGGGCTTCGGTGCCTGCCGGATGTGCGTCGTCGAGGTCGAAGGCGAGGAGCACCCGCCGATCTCCTGCTCGCGGACGTGCGAGCCGGAGATGAAGGTCCAGACCCAGACCGAGGACCTCCGTCGCCTGCGCCGGACCAACCTCGAGCTGATCTTCTCCGACCACAACGCCTACTGCCTGCCGCCATGCCAGAACAAGTGCCCGAGCCACATCGACATCCCCGGCTTCCTCAAGGCCAACGCCGAGGCCGACTGGCGCGAGAGCACGCGCATCTTCAAACGGACGATCCCGTTCCCGAGCGTCCTCGGGCGCGTCTGCCCGGCACCCTGCGAGGAGCACTGCCGGCGCGACGAGGTCGACGAGGCGATCGCCATCCGTGACAGCCACCGCTACGCCGGTGACCAGGTCCTCAAGTCGATGCTCGACGAGGGCGTCGATCCGCCGCTGCCCTTCGAGCGTCAGGCCCCGACCGGGCGCAAGGCGGCGGTCATCGGGTCCGGCCCGGCCGGGATGGCCGCCGCGTTCTACCTCCTCCTGTCCGGCCACGACGTGACGGTCTTCGAGCGGGACCCGGCGCCGGGCGGGATGCTTCGCTACGGGATCCCCCAGTACCGCCTGCCCAAGGTGGAGGTCCTCGAGGCCGAGTACGAGTCGGTCAGCCGGCTCGGCGGCAAGATCGTCTGCAATGCCGGACTCGGCACCGACTTCACGCTCGACGACCTGACCTACCAGGGGTTCGACGCCGTCGTCGTGGCCATCGGCTGCTATGACACGAACAAGCTGGGCATCCCCGGCGAGGACGCCGCCGAGTGCATCGACGGTCTCGAGTACCTGCGGACGGCGACGCTCGGCCTGCCCTACCCCGACCACGCCGGCAAGCGCGTCGTCGTCATCGGTGGCGGGTTCACCTCGATGGACTGCTCGCGGACGTCGATCCGCCAGGGCGCCAGCGAGGTCACCCTCGTCTACCGCCGCGACATGAAGGACATGCCCGCCTCGAACGAGGTCCATGAGGCCATCGAGGAAGGCGTCACCGCCATCTTCCAGGCCGGCCCGGTGCGGGTCGTGACGGACAAGAAGGGCAAGGTCACCGGTGTCGAGTTCATCCGGATGGCCCTCGGCGCCCCGGACGCGTCCGGTCGACGCCGCCCTGAACCGGCGCCGGGCACGGAATTCACGATCCCCTGCGACCGCGTCCTGCTGGCCATCGGCCAGGGGCCGGACCTGACCTGGATCGGCCCGGGGTCGGAGGGCGTCGAGGCGACCAAGCAGCGCCGGCTCAAGGCGGACTCGGTCACGTTCGCGACCGACCGCGCGGGCGTCTTCGGGACCGGTGACGTGCGGATCGGAGCGGCGACCGTGGTCGAGGCGATCGCCGAGGGTCGGCGTTCCGCGTACGCCGTCGACGCCTACCTGCGCGGGATGGACCTGGCCGCCATCCGCACCCGCCAGACCCTCGCCGAGCCGCAGCCCGAATTCCTGTCGATCGTGCCGTTCACCAGCGAGGCCAAGACGCCGCGCTATCGATTGACCGCGCTCGAGGCCGAGGACCGGAACGACTCGTACATCGAATACGAGCTGCCGTACACCCGCGAGGACGCGGTCGCCGAGTCGACCCGCTGTCTCCAGTGCACCTGCGAGGCGATCGGCTTCTGCGACCTGCGGCGGCTCGGCATCGAGTACGGCACCACGCTCCAGACGCTCGATCCCGCCCACAACCAGGGCGCGGGCTTCCGGAGCGTCACGGAGAACCGGTTCACCGGCGTCAACCACGACTACATCCGCGACGATTCGCACGCCTTCATCCTGCGCGAGCCGTCGCGCTGCATCGACTGCGGCCGGTGCGCCCAGGTCTGCTCGGAGGTCGTCGGCGCCGCCTGCTACGACTTCATGCGCATCGGCTTCGACACGCTGGTCACGACGCCGCTCGACATGAGCCTCAACGACACGCCGTGCGTGTCGTGCGGCCGCTGCGCCGAGACGTGCCCGACCGGCGCGCTGATGCCCAAGCCGCGCGTCCTGCAGAAGTACGACGTCGACGAGAGCCGCTGCATCCTGTGCGGCATCTGCGTCGATGCCTGTCCGTACGACGCGCTGCGCGACGGCGCGGACATCGAGCTCGCCCACACCAGCCGCGCCGAGCCGATGATCGACCTGATGGCGATCGCGGCGATCAACCGCGAGACGGACGTCACGTACATCCGCCGCGAGCGCGACTGGGCGAGCCGGGCGGCCGCCGAGGGCCGCCTCATCGACACGACGCGGATGCTGCCGATGCTGCCGCCGACCGTGACCGGTGTCCCGGCCGGCAACGGCAACGGTCATGGCCATCGGCACGACGACGGCCACGGGCATGGTGGCGGGACGGCCATCGCCCCCAGCCATCACGAGTAGGGCGCGAGCGTGCTTCGTCGCCTGATCCCGATCCTCCTCGCGCTCGCGGTCCTCGGCATCGTCACCGCGCTCGCGGCCGTGATGCTCGTGTTCCTCGGTCAGGACTGGGGCGACGCCCTGTTCTGGCTGTTCGCGGCGGTGATGATCGGGTCCGCGCTGCTGGTCGTGACGATGAAGGACATCATCCGCTGCGGCCTGGCGATGATCGTCTGCTTCGGGTCGCTGGCAGGGATCTACGTGATCCTGGGCGCGCCGCTCATCGCGGCGGCGCAGGTCATCGTCTACATCGGCGCGATCAGCGTGCTGATCCTGTTCGCGATCATGCTGACCCAGACCAAGGACGCCCCGAGCCGGCTGGTCTTCCAGACCCAGGCCGTGCCGGCGGCGATCGCCTCGGTCATCCTCGTCGATCGTCGTCGCCCTGTCGATCGCCGCGACCGACTGGGGCGAGGCCGCCGACCGCGTCCGCCTCGCGACCGCGGAGATGTCGACCGTCCTGTTCAAGGACTACGTCCTGCCGTTCGAGATCGTCAGCGTCCTGCTGCTGGCGGCGGTCATCGGTGGGGTCTACCTCGCCAAGCGCGAGAAGGGCGGGCCGTCATGAGCGACTCGCTCGACGCCTACCTCATCCTGTCGGCGATGCTCTTCGCCATCGGGTCGTTCGGCTTCCTCGCCCGCCGGAACGCGATCAGCATGCTGATGTCGATCGAGCTGATGCTCAACGGGGTCAACCTCGCGATCGTCGCGTTCGGGGCGTTCGGGACCGCCGCCTCGGCCGCCGCCGCTGGCTCGATCGTGGCGCTGATGGTCATGGCCGTCGCGGCCGCCGAAGCCACGGTCGGCTTGGCCATCGTCATCGCCATCTACCGGAACAGCAAGACGCCCCTGGTCGACGAATACGACAAGATGAGCCAGTGAACGTCGTGTGGCGGTCACATCGGCGCGCCGTGGGACGGCCCATGCGCGCGTTGCCGACTCCGCCTTTCGCTCACGTACCTTAGGCTGCGCTCGCTCCCTCGCTCGCCGGCGCCTTCGCCTCGGCTCGTCGCACGGCGCGCTAGGCAGTTCGACGTGACGGAGTCGATCGCTCGCGCCATTGCTGCTGGTCCTGCCGATGGCGGGATTCCTGATCACCGCCCTGATCGGGCGGCGGCTGGGCAAGCAGGCCCACTGGATCCCCGTCCTCGCGATCGGCGCGGTCTGGCTGATCGCGATGGCGATCGTGGTCAACGTGCTCAGTGGCACTGCGCCGCTGATCCCCGGCACGGAAGACATCCACGGCTACGAGATCCCGCTCTTCACCTGGATCCCGGCCGGCGACTTCCAGGTCGATGCGGCGATCTACATCGATGCGCTGACGGCGTGCCTGCTCATCGTCGTGACCACGATCGGCCTGCTGGTCCACGTCTACTCGATCGGCTACATGAGCCACGACCCGGGCTACTGGCGCTTCTTCGCCTATCTCAACCTGTTCATGTTCTCGATGCTGCTGCTGGTCCTGTCGGACAGCTGGCTCGTCGTCTTCGTCGCCTGGGAGCTGGTGGGCCTGTCCAGCTACCTGCTGATCGGCTTCTGGTATCGCAAGCGGTCCGCCGCCCTCGCGGCCAAGAAGGCGTTCATCGTCAACCGCGTCGGGGACGTCGGCTTCGCGCTCGGGATCATGGCGATCTTCGTCAACACCGGGGCGGCCGGCGAGGCGACGCTCAACATCCGCAACTCGATCGAGATCCTGCTCCGCCAGGGCGATGCCAACACCATCCCGCTCGTCGTCGTGGCGCTGCTCGTGTTCATGGGCGCGATGGGCAAGAGCGCCCAGTTCCCGCTCCACGTCTGGCTGCCGGACGCGATGGAGGGCCCGACCCCGGTGTCCGCCCTCATCCATGCGGCCACGATGGTCAACGCCGGCGTCTACCTCGTCGCCCGCGCCAACCCGCTGTTCGCGTCGGCCCAGCAGGCGATGGTCGTGGTCGCGGCCATCGGCATCTTCACGGCCATCCTGGCGGCCAGCATCGCGATGACCCAGACGGACATCAAGCGCGTGCTCGCCTACTCCACGCTGAGCCAGCTCGGCTACATGTTCGCGGCCCTCGGCATCGGCGCGTTCACCGCGGCCATCTTCCACCTCATGACGCACGGCTTCTTCAAGGGCCTGCTCTTCCTCGGATCCGGCTCGGTCATCCACGCCGTCCACGAGGAACAGGACATGCGCAAGATGGGCGGCCTGAGCAAGAAGATCCGGATCACCTACATCACGATGCTCATCGGCTCCATCGCCATCGCCGGGATCCCGCCGCTGGCCGGGTTCTTCTCGAAGGACGAGATCCTGGGCGAGGCCTTCAAGCTCCATTTCGAGTGGGTCTGGTTCATCGGCTGGATCGTCGCCGGACTGACCGCCTTCTACATGTTCCGGCTGATGGGCCTGACGTTCTGGGGCACATTCCGCGGGCCCCAGGCGATCTGGGACAAGATCCATGAATCGCCGCCGGTGATGACCATCCCGCTCATCCTGCTGGCCATCCCCTCGATCTTCCTCGGCATGTACCTCGGCTTGCCCCTGGGCGCCAGCACGATCAGTGGCTGGCTGGAGCCGGTCTTCGCCGAGAGCGCCGTGATCCTCGGCCACCAGGAAGCCGAGTACACCCTGTTCGGGCGTCGACGGCGCGCTCATCCTGACCAGCGTCGGGATCGCGGCGGTGGGCATCGCCATCGCCTGGCGGCTGTTCGGCACGGACATCGCCGGTCTGCATGTCCCGTCGCGCCCGGAGCGCGTCCGCGAACTCACGGCCAGGGCGCCTTTCCTGTACCGCGCGTCGCTCAACAAGTGGTGGTTCGACGATCTGTACCACCTGCTGTTCATGGTCATCGGCGGGCGGATCGCGGCCGCCCTGTGGTGGTTCGACCGCGAGGTCGTCGACGGCACCGTGAACGCGCTCGGCGAGGCGACCGTCGACGCGGGCCGCGGGCTCCGCCAGGTCCAGACCGGCCGGGTCCAGAACTACGCGCTGGGCATCGCCATCGGGCTCATCGTCATGGCCGGCTCCTACCTGCTGCTGGCGAGAGGCTGATGAACGTCTCGAGCATCCCGATCCTGTCGATCGTCACGTTCCTGCCGCTCATCGGCGCGCTGATCATCGCCTTCGCCCCGGCGTCGGCCGCACGGCCGCTCGCGCTGGCGACCGCGCTCCTCACCTTCGCGGTGTCGCTCGTGCTGCTGGTCGCGTTCATTCCGGGTCGTCCGGGCTTCGAATTCGTCGAGACCGTCGACTGGATCCCCGTGTTCGGCATCCAGTACAAGCTCGGCGCCGACGGGCTGTCGATCGCCCTGGTCGTCCTGACGACGACCCTGACGTGGATCTCCATCCTGGCCAGCTTCAAGCCGATCCAGACGCGGATCAAGGAATACATGATCTCGTTCCTCGTCCTCGAGATCGGCCTGATCGGCGTCTTCGTCGCGCTCGACACATTCCTGTTCTACATCTTCTGGGAGGTCGTCCTCGTTCCGATGTACCTGATCATCGGGATCTGGGGCGGTTCCAACCGGATCTACGCGACGATCAAGTTCGTCCTGTACACCCTCGTCGGCTCGCTGCTGATGCTCGTCGCGATCCTGGCCACCGCGTTCGCCTACCAAGCCGGCCATGACGGGTCATGGACGGGCGCCTTCGACTTCGAGGCCCTCCGTGCGTACGCGGCGACGACCGGGTTCGCCGACGGGCTGCAGCTGCTGGCCTTCCTGGCGTTCTTCCTCGCCTTCGCCATCAAGGTCCCGATGTTCCCGTTCCATACCTGGCTGCCGGACGCGCATACCGAGGCCCCGACCGCGGGCTCGGTGATGCTGGCCGCGATCATGCTGAAGCTCGGCGCCTACGGGTTCATCCGCTTCGCGTTGCCGCTCTACCCGGACGCGGCACAGACGTTCGCGCCGGTGATCATCGTGCTGTCGCTCATCGCCATCATCTACGGGGCGATCGTCGCGCTCGTCCAGCCCGACCTCAAACGCCTCGTCGCCTACTCCTCGGTCAGCCACATGGGCTTCGTGACGCTGGGCATCTTCGTCTTCACCGAGCAGGGCCTCCAGGGCGCGATCCTCCAGATGATCAACCACGGCCTCATCACCGGCGCCCTCTTCCTCCTCGTCGGGGTGATCTACGAACGGACCCACGACCGGACGATCGCCAAGATGGGCGGGCTGTCTGCGCGGACGCCGGTCTATGCCGCGTTCTTCGGCTTCTTCGTCTTCGCGAGCGCCGGGTTGCCGGGCCTGTCCGGGTTCGTCGGCGAGTTCCTCGTGCTGGTCGGCACGTTCGAGGTGCTGCCGTTCGCCGCAGCGGTCGCCGCGTTCGTGATGATCCTCGGCGCCGGCTACCTGCTGTACATGTACGGACGGGTCGTGTTCGGCGAGCTATCCGCGTTCCTCGAGGGTCTCGGCGACCACCTGACCGACATGACCCCCGTCGAGATCCTGACGCTCGTCCCGCTGGGAACGCTCGTCGTGGTCTTCGGGCTCCGGCCGGGCCTGCTGCTGGACCTGGTCTCGAGCACGGTCACCGAGACGCTCGACTCGGTCACCTCGAAGGCGCCGATCGCCATCCCGACCGAGGTGGCCGCCGGCATCGTCGCGCTCATCGTCGTGCTGGTCCTGGCCCGGATCGGCTGGGCGCTCATCCACCCACGGGCCGCGCTCGCGCCGGAAGGCGGGGCCGCCCATTGACCTGGGATGAACTGGTCCTGATCAGCCCGCTGCTCGCGGGCATCCTGACCGCGGCCGCGATCCTCATCGTCGACCTCATCCGGCCCGGCAGATCCGCCGTGGCGGTCGCGAGTCGCACTGATCGGCCTCGCGATCACCGGCGCCCTGGTGATCGCGGTCGGGGCGAACCCCGGCATCGCGTTCGGTGGCGGCTACAAGGTCGATGCGCTGACCACGTTCCTCGACGCCTGTTCGTGGCGATCATCGCGATGACCATCGTGTTCGGCCCTGACTACCTCGTCCCGCGCGGCCTGCCGGTCGCGGAGTTCGCGGCGATCCTCGTGTTCGCGATGACCGGCGCGATGCTGATCTCCGCCTCGGGCGACCTGCTCCTGCTGTTCCTCGGGCTCGAGTTGATGGTCCTCCCCGGCTACCTCCTGGCGGGCTTCCACAAGACCGACTCGTTCTCGACCGAGGGGGCGATCAAGTACTTCCTGCTCGGCTCGTTCAGCTCGGCCATCTTCCTGTTCGGGCTCGCCTTCATCTGGGGCGTGACCGGGACCCTGCAGCTGACCGAGATCGCGGACAGGCTCACGGCGATCGTCGCGGGCAACGCGCCGTTGTCGCCGGGCCTGGCGATGGGCCTCGCGTTCCTGACGACCGGCGTCGCGTTCAAGATCGCGGCGGTGCCGTTCCACTACTGGACGCCGGACGCGTACCAGGGCTCACCGACCCCGATCACCGGCTACCTGTCGGTCGGCCCCAAGGTCGGCGCCTTCGCGCTCATCCTGCGGCTGTTCGTCGAGGCGCTCGGGCCGCTCGCGGACTGGTGGCTGCCGGTGGTCATCGTGCTGTCGACGCTGACCATGACCCTGGGCAACCTCGTGGCGCTGACCCAGGACAACGTCAAGCGGATGCTCGCCTACAGCTCCATCGCCCACACCGGCTACATGATGGTCGGGCTGGCCGCCTGGGCCCAGAACCCGGGCGGCACCGGCATCGAGGCGCTGCTGTTCTACGGCGTCGCCTACGCCTTCATGAACCTGGGCGCGTTCGCGGTCATCGCCGGGCTCCAGAAGCGGACCGGTGTCACGTCGCAGCCTCGGCACGTTCGCCGGGCTGGGCCGACGCGAGCCGGTGATGGGCATCCTGATGACGCTCTTCCTGCTGTCACTCACGGGGATCCCGCCGACGGCCGGGTTCTTCGCCAAGGCCAACGTCATCCTGGCGGCCGTCGAGGCCGGCGGGCCGCTGACGATCCTCGCGGTGATCATGGTGCTCAACGCCGCCGTGGCGGCCTTCTACTACCTGCGCGTCGTCGTGTACATGTTCATGCGCGACGGCACGAGCGACGCCCCGGCGCTCCGCCACGGCGGCCTGCTGTGGAGCGGGCTCGCGGCCGCGACCGCGCTGACGGTCCTGCTCGGGCTCTTCCCGACGGCCCTGCTGGAAGCGGCCGGCCTGGCCGCGGAGGCGCTCGTCCGCTAGCCGGGCCAGCCAGGGCCCGGACGCGCGGACTCGCGGCCCTCAGCCGCAGTTCACGCGGCTTGGGCGTCGGGTTCGCCTCCTTGTGGGGCGCGGCTTCCTGTGACAGGAGCTCGGCGCGGAGCTGGAGCTTCGGCTGGGTCCCGCGACCCTCGGACGTCTGCAGCCAGAGCGCCTCGCTCTTCGCGTTGAACGGCTTGGTGAAGACTTCGTCGAACGGGACGTGGCGGTACACGTTCGTGATGACGTACAGGAAGCGCTGGTCGTCGCTCGTCCAGACCTCGGCGATCATGCCGATCATCTTCTTGCCGCTCGACACCTTCGAGGCGTTCAGGATCGGCAGGAACATGCCCGTCCGGGCATGGGCGAAGAGATAGACCGACTTGCCCTGGCCGGGCTGACCGAGCCGCTGATCCGAGTAGTACATCGCGACGTTGCAGGCCGGATAGGCGTTCACCGGCTTGATGACCGGAAGGTCGATCTTGAGCGCCGCGATCCTGACCCGCGTGGCGACACGGTTGGCCGGCGCGGGGCTCGTGGTGGGCGGAGCGCCCGAGGAGAGCGGCGGAAGCGTGATCAACGGCGCGAGTGTCTCGTCGACTGACGCGTCCTGACTGGGGGTCGGCCGTCCCGGCCGGCACGGCGTCGACCGGGTTCGTGAACGACAGCATCCCCGCTGCGAGGAAGGTGATCCCGAGTGCCGTCAGGATGGCCGGGATGATCCGTATCCGGATCCAGGTCGCGAGGGAGGCCATTGGACGGGCATCGTAGCAGCGACCCTCCGACCACGCCGTTCGGCGCTCGTACTGGTACCCTCCGCGCGATATGTGGGCACGTCTGTCGATCGTCGCCGGCCTGGTGGTCGGGGTCGCGGCGGCGGCGCTGCTGCTCGGTGGACTCCTCGCCTTCGCCCCCGAGACGCCGCTGCCGTCCGTCGCCGCTCCGTCGGCTGCGGTCGCGTCCGCTCTGCCATCGATGGCGGTCGTCTCGCCGTCGCCCGGCGGCTCGGCCTCGGCGGCGCCATCGTCGGCGGCGCCCGATGCCGCGTTCCATATCGGCCAGCCCGCCCCACCCCTGCTCATCCCGCAGGTCGGCGGCGGGACGATCGACCTCGCGAGCTTCAAGGGCCTGCCCGTCTGGATCAACTTCATGGCCACCTCGAGCCCACCCAGCAAGGACGAATTCCCGCTGATGAACGGCTTCGCAGCGCGCTACGCCGACAAGGGCCTCGTGGTGATCGCGGTCGACGTGCAGGAGGACGAGGGTGCCGTGGCCGCGTTCGCCGAAGGGACTCGGGGCGACGTTCCCGCTGGGTCTCGACTCCGACAAGAAGGCCGCCGTGGCCTGGGATGCGCTGGCGCTGCCGGTCCACTTCTGGATCGACGCCGACGGCATCGTCCGTGATGGCGCGCTCGGCGGGATCGGGCCGGACGTGATGGCCAAGGGTCTCGAGACGATCATGCCGGGCGTCGACGTCACGCCTTGACCCGGGACGTCTCCGTCGCCGTCCGCGACCTGGCGCGGACCCCGGGTCGGATCCTGGTCGTCGCCGACTTCGACGGCACCCTCGCCGAGGGCTCGCGGGACCCGGGCGCCGCCGTCATCCTGCCCGCCGCACGGCGCGCACTCAGGCGGCTGGCCCGCGTCGCTGCCGGGCGTCCCGACCGCGTCACGACCGCGATCCTGACCGGCCGGACGGCTGCCGACGTCGCGACGCGCGGTGCGGGTCGGAGGCATCGTCTACCTCGGCGATCACGGGCTGCAGCGGGGAACGTTCCCACGGGGCGGGTCGCCGGCCCGCCTCGTGACGACGTTCCGTGCCGGCCATGACGACTCACATGAGCCGGCCGAGATCCTCGCGCGCCGGGTGCCGGAGGTCCTTGGTCGGCCGCCGTGGCTGTTCGTCGAACGCAAGGGTCCGTCGGTCGCCTTCCACGTCCGCCAGGCCGATGACCGCATCGCGGCGCGGGCCGCGGTGGAGGCGGCCATCGCGGAGGTGGATCGCGAGCTCCCGGCGCACGAGCTGGCCCACTACCGCGGGCGTCTGGTCGTGGACCTGCGGCCGCGCTCGGCGGGTGGCAAGCGCGAGGCTGTCGAGGCCCTGCTGGCCGACCTGCGACCCCGGCCGGCGGCGGCGATCGCGTTCGGCGATGACATCAGTGACGCTGACGGGTTCATGGTGCTCCACGAGGGGCTCGCGGCTGGCTCCCTGGTCGCGGCACTGGCGGTCGCGGTCACCGGCCCGCACGGCATGCCCGACGAAGTCCGCGCGGCGGCCGATCTCGCCCTTGCGACCCCGCGCGACGCGGCGCGCGCGCTGTCGACCCTCGCGACCGCCCTGGAGGGTGAGGTCCGACCCTAGATCCAGTCGATCCGCCGCAGGACCACCGCCGCCACGGCTGCCGCCCCGACGACGACCGCGGTGATCGCCCAGAACCCCGACCCCTCGCCGCCGTTGATGGCGGTCGCCGCCTCGCTCATCCCGAAGATCCCGGCGACCGCCCCGATGCCGGCCAGGATGACGGTGACCCCGGTCAGCCGCTTCATGATGATCGACAGGTTGTTGTTGACCTGGGTCAGGTAGACGTCGAGCGTCGCCGACGCCAGCTCGCGGTAGTTGTCGAGCTCGTCGGTCAGGCGGATGACGTGGTCGTAGATGTCGCGGAAGTAGACCAGCTCGTCCGGGTCGATGAGGGTCTCGTCGCGGTTCGTCAGCTGGTTGAACACCTCGCGGACCGGACTGATCGCCCGGCGGACCTGGATGAGCTCGCGCTTGAGCTTGAACAGCCGCTCGACGGTGTCGGGCGTGGCCTTGCGGACGACCTCATCCTGGACGTCGTCGATGGCGTCCCCGATCCGGTCGGCGAACGGGAAGTAGCCGTCGACGAGGTCGTCGGCGATCGCCCAGAGCAGGTGGTCCGGGCCATTCTTGAGCACGGGGCCGACGCCACCGGCCAGGTGATGACCCGTCCGCGGGTCCCAGTCGACGTTGTGGACCGTCAGCAGGAACCCCTGTCCGAGCACGATGTCGAGCTCCGACGCGATGACGATGTCGCTATAGGTCAGATGGAACAGGACGACGTGGACGACGCCGTTCGTCGTCTCGATCTTGGCCCGCTGGTTCCCTTCGAGGACGTCTTCGACGATCAGCGGGTGGAGTCCCAGCGCCTCACCGACCAGCTTCGCCTGAGCCTGGGTCGGCCCGACGAGGTCCACCCAGACGGCCGCGTCCTGGCTGGCGGAGGTGCTCGGGCAGTCGGGTGAGTGCCGTCGTCCCCTCGGATTCGTGGACCGTATCGCCCTCGACCGCGACGACGCGGATCGTGCCCGGCTGTCCGGCCGGACCCGTGGCGCCCTGGCGTCGGACGCGCGTGGCGAGCGGGACGTCGGCCATCGGGTCAGAGGGCGAGGCCGGGTTCTGGCGGTTCGAAGCCATCGGACGACGGTCCTTCGCGAAGCGGCGGTTCGGCGTCATCCAGCATACCCGCACGCTCGCGGCGTCTCCCGCCGAGGGTCAGGCTCGGCGGGATGGCGACCGCCGTGACGGCCGCCGCGACGACGAACAGCCCGACCATGATCGAGGCCGCCTCGCGCGACGCCCAGCTCTCGAGCGCCCCGACCACGAGCGGGTCACGCAGCGGTCGGTCGCGCAGGGCCTCGGGGATGAACTGCAGGTACGCGTCCGGCGTCGCGTAGACCTCGACGTAGAGGCGATCGATGGTCGAGGAGCCGTAGGCGGTGAGGATCGCCAGCCCGACCGCCATGCCCAGCATCCGCGCGACCGTGACCACGGCCGACGCCGTCCCGAACGCGCGCCGGCCCGCGGCCTCCACCGCCGCCGTCGATCGCGGCGTCACGGTGAGCCCGAAACCGAGGCCGAATGCCCCGAGCCCGAGCGCGACCGTCTCGAGGCTCGTGTCCGGTGTCCAGCGCGACATCGCGAGGAGTCCACCGATACTCAGGGCGATCCCCGCGAGGGCCACGACCCGCAGCGGGACGACGCGCACGATGAAGCCCGACACGAGCGCCCCGATCGCCGTCGCTCCGGCCAGCGCACCCAGCGCGAGTCGCTGGGCGTCCGGCCCGCCGTACAGCACACGGTCGACGAACACCGCGCCGCCGATGATCGCGGTCGCGAAGGCATAGCCGGTCAGCAGCGAGACGAGCGCGGCCGACGAGAACGGCACGCTCCGGAAGAGGCGCGGGTCGAGGAACGGGTCGGCGATGCGCAGGCCGCGGACGACGGCCGCGACCGAGGCGAGGCGCCGCCACGCCAAGGAGCGCGATCGTGACGACCACCGGGTCCACCGTGAGCCCGGCGATGTCCTTCGAGCCAAGGAGGGTCAGGCCGAGCAGCCCGGCGACGAGCGCGAGCGCCGTACGTGGCCGCGCCGACGACGTCGACCCGGCCGCCGCGGTGCGGCGTCTCCCAGTCCGGGGAGGCGGCCCAGGCGAGGACGAGGGCGATGATCCCGATCGGGACGTTGAGGTAGAAGACCCATCGCCAGGCGGGCTCGGTCACGGCCGCGATCGGCGTGCCACGCAGGCCGGCGGAGGCGATCGCCGCCTCCGGATGCACCGAGGCGAGGATCGCAGCGCCCACGACCGGTCCCGCCGCCATGCCCAGGAAGGTCAGGGCGCCGACGACCCCGAGCGCCCGCGGCCGCATCGCACCGCCGAACAGGTGCGAGGCGACCGCGGTCCCGACCGGCACGAGCACGCCGCCACCGACCGCCTGGACGAGCCGCGCGGCGATGAGCTGGTCCATCGTCTGGGCGGCGCCGGCCAGCGCGGACCCGACCGTGAAGATGACGAGCGCACCCAGGAACAGCCGTCGAGCGCCCCACAGGTCTGCGAGCCGACCCGCCATCGGCATGGTCAGGATGTAGACGAGCAGGTAGCCGTTGATGATCCAGCTCGCCTTGCGGAGCTCGACCCAGGCGGATCCGTCATTCGGATCGGCGAGGTCGGCCAGGATCGACGGCAACGCGACCGCGGTGACCATGAGCTCGAGGCCGGCCAGGAAGACGCCCGCCCCGACGACGGCGAGCAGCACATACGCCGAACGGCGGTCCATCCACGGGAGTGTAGTGGCGCCGGCCGGAGTCGCCGCCGCCGTCAGCCGATGCCGTCGAGGACCTTGCCGTCCTCAGCTGCGCTCATGCTCGAGCATCCACGCGTAGACGTCGTGCCCAGCGGAGAGGTCGTACGTCCGGCTCCACGCGTCGTGATCAGCGTCGGGGTAGACCGTCGTCTTCAGCTCGGCCGGGCGGGGATCTGTGCAGGCGCTCAGTTCCTTGTGCCTGCCTTTCAGCCAGTCGATCGGGATGATGTCGTCAAGGGCGCCGTTGAATGCCCAGATCGGGGCGCGGACGATCGAGCAGCCGGCGCCGTCTTCCATGGCGTAGCCCGGATGACCGGCGATCGGGACCGCGGCGGCCACCATGTCGCCAGTCGTCCGCGCGAGGTAATCCCAGATGCCGATCGCCCCGCAGCTGATCCCGGTCAGGTAGATGCGTGACTCATCGATCCGGTAGCGATCGACGGCGTAACCGAGGAATTCGTCGACCTCCCGCCCGAAGTCGCATCGGCCCGACTTCGCTGCTGGCTCCTGCGGCATGAGGACGACGAACGGGCGGTCGGACGGCCACCTGCCCTCGGCGATCATCTGCGGGATCCCGAGGCCGAGGATCTTTCGCAGGGAGGCCTCCGTGCCGTTGGCCACCTCGTCGACGCCGTGCAGGAAGACGAGCAGCGGTCGTGGTTTGTCGTCGCCGTAGCCCTGCGGGAGGTATTCGAGATAGGGGAGCGGGCTCTTGCTCATTCCGACCGGATAGGAGACGAGGCCTTTCGGCAACGGGGCGAGCGTCGGCGTCGGCTTCGGAGTCGGCCTGGGTGTCGGCGCCGGTTTCGGGACCGGGGTCGTGGCAGGCGTCGGGGACGCGGTGGGGGCAAGCTGCTGGACCGCCTGTCCCGATGGCGTGGGGCTGCCTGTGCAGCCGGCCAGCACGACGCCGAGACCGATCGCTGCGAGCCGGCGACTCATGGCTGCCCCGGCCGCCAGATGAGGACGGATGGGCCGCTCTCGGATTGGCCGCTCTCGCTTGGATCGGGTCGACTCATGCCGTCCGGGAATGGGCAGACCGTGCAGCCGGCCGCTGTCAGGGCGGGGATCGTCGGATCGAGCCGCGTCGCGTTCCCGCCATCCGCGCCCATGACCCAGAGCTCTGCAGCGCCAAAGGCTTCCGTGCGCCGGGAGAACAGGATCCGTCCATCGCGGGTCCAGAAGGGCGAGATGGAGATCCCGTCGCTGGTCAGGGCCGTCAAGCCGGAACCGTCCGGACGGACCGAATAGATATCGCTCTTGATCGGGATCCGGGTCGCGTCCCTCCTCCCGTCCCACGCGGAGCGCGGGGTCGAGCGGGAGAAGACGATCGCCGATCCGTCCGGCGACCAGCGCGGATCCATCGCGTGCACCTTCGACGAGGTGATCCGTCGGAGGTCGGTGCCGTCGGCGTTGATCGTGAAGAGGGCGCCCTGGCACCACCCACCCACCTTCGGACCGACACTATTCCCGAAGGCAAAGCGCGTCCCGTCGGGCGACCACTGCAGCGGTCCGCCCCCGAAGGGCCCCTCGCACGCTGGTCCACTCGCCGAGTCGAATTCGACCCGGGTGACCTGGCCTGTGGCGATATCGAAGAAGGCCATCATGTCGTGCCCGCTGTCGCTGATCGAATAGGCGAGACGCGTGCCATCCGGCGACATCAAGGCTTCATCCAGATTCGCCTCGCAGGTGCCGCCCTCGGTCACGGCCGGACACAGCTCCCGGCCCCGGCTACCGGCCAGGTCCGCCACGCACTGTGCTTGCTGGGCGGCGTCGGAAAGCTTCGTGCATTGATCCACCGGTCGGGCGGCGCGCCCGATCAGAGTCGGTTTCGACCCCATGGCATCCGTCGACAGCAGGTTGCCGCCGGCGTCGAAGAAGATCAGCCGCGATCCATCCGGTGACCAGCCGAGCACGTGCGAGACGCTTGTGGAGCCTGGAACGCGCCAGTCGTTGATCAGAAGCGCACCGTCGTCGGTGCCGTCCGGGTTCACGACCCGGATGAGACCCGAGTGCGCATAGACCACCGCGCCGCTCGCGATCGGCTCCGAGCGTGGCTTCGGGAGGGGTTCGGGCGAGAACCAGACCGAAATCCAGTCCTGCAGGATGACCTCGTCGACGACGTTGACGGCGACCGAACCGCCGTTCGCCGTGTCCGTGGCGTCCACGAAATCACCCTCCGCGCTCACGCCCCGTGCGATCGCGTCCTGGATCCATACCGACGAGTCTGGGGCGAGCACCTCCGCGATGCGGCCGACGTGCAGGCCGACGGCTGCTGCGGCCGTCAGCTCGGATCCGACGGAGACGGTCGCGCGGGTCTCGAGCGGCGACTGGATCGAGATCGACACCGATCCGCCTTGCTGCTTCCGTTCGACCTGAAGCGTTTGTCCGGTCTGCCCCTCACCAAGGACGACCGCGATGGATTTCCAGTCGTACCCGTGTTCCGCCGCGAGGACGTCCGCGAGTTGCTGCCCGGTGATCCACGCCTTGGGTGATGCCGTCGGCGATGCCGTTTCCGCGGGCGTTTCCGACGTCGACGGCATCGGTGTCGCGAGCAGGGCCTCGGACGGGGTCGGTGGCACCACCGACGTGAAGCGCAACAGCCCGGATCCGGCGGCCAGCGCGCCGCCGACGAGAAGGACCGCGGCGACCGCGAGGAGAGTGAATCCCCGACGCCGGCTGCGCGGACGGCGCCGCGTCGGCGCCGGCACCGTCGCCGGGATCGCCGCGAGGCTCGTACGCAGGTCTTCTGGGACCGCGTCGGACTCGCCGAGCTGCGCGCCGTACCAAGCTCGCAGGCGCTGTTCCAGCTCTCGATCGGTCATCGGACCATCCCCTTGGTACCGGCCGGCTCGATCGCGTCATGCAGCCGCTCGAGCGCGTAGTGGAGGCGCGACCGGACGGTCCCCTCTGGGACGCCGAGTCGCAGGGCGATATCCGCGATGGTCAGGTCGCGGTAGAACCGCAGTGCGACGACGACCTGGTGGTCGGGCGACAGCGCTGCGATCGCGGCGCCGATGACATCGCGGTCCTCGGCATTGGCGATGTGATCACCCGAGGCAATGGCGACCTCGGCGGAGATATCGGTCGCGGTCCTGCGGGTCGTGCGCAGGCGGTTGCGGCAGGTGTTGACCAGGATCCGGTCGAACCACGGCTCGAAGCGGGCGGGGTCCCGCAGGGTCTCCCACTTGCTCCACGCCTGGAGGAGAGCGTCGTGGGTCGCGTCCTGGGCCTCGACAGGGTCGCGCAGGATCGCCCTTGCCAAGCGGTAGGCCTTTGCGAGGTGATCATCGGCCAGCCGGACGAAGGCGGCGTCGCGTCGGGCCACGTCTGCCGCAAGGGCCGGCGACCTGTCTGCCAATTCGATGACCTCGGACGATCGGTTCACGATGACATGACACTCGAACGTCGCGAAACGTTCAATCGATGTGATGACACCGCCCGGGAAACGACCACGACGAGCGTCGTCGCCGGATCGAGAGACCCGGTCAGCCTCCGGTGAGGGTCGCCAAGGCCAACACGAGCAGGACCACGCCCGCGACGGAGACCGCCCGGGTCGCATCTCGACCGCGGACCTCGTAGACCATCAGGGCGGTCAGCGCGACCATCCACCACGGGTTCGCGAAGCCTTCCGCGAACATCAGCAGCATCAGGGCCCACGAGGCGCCGAGGCAGTCCATGCCGTGGCGGATCCCGAAGCGCGCGAACGTCGATGGGCTCTGCGATCCGACGGACGCGGGTCCGCCCGGATGCCGGCAGGCAGCCAGGCTGCTGCGCTTGCGGGGAGCGAACTGCATGACCCCGGCGAGCGACAGGACGCCCGCCGAGATCAGCCACGGACGATCGGCCAGGGCCGGCGTCGCGTCGACGATGTGGTGGAGGACATCGTCACCCAGGAACGCGACGAGCCCGAAAGCCACCCACACGAGGGTGAACGCCCCGAGGAATGCGCACCGCCCTGCCGTGCGGCGAATCGCCGACGAGCCTTTCGTCGCGGCCTCCACGATGCCGATGGTCGGCAGGCTCGCCGGCAGCATCATCGCCGCGACCATCACGATCCAGCCGGCCAGGAACAGGAGGGTCGCGACCGGGAGGGGCGGCCCGCCTTCGATGAGCGCGTGGTGGTGGAGACTGCCCGCGATGCCTGTGGCATCGGCAGCCAGGGTGACTGCCCAGGCTGCCGTCACGATCACCGCGACCGTGACCGACGGACTCGCCGGCGCCGGACGGACGCGCGACGTGATCCCGAGCGCGCTCGGGGCGCCCGTCATCTCAGACGTAGTCGAGGTGGCAGCCGAACGGCCGCGTGGTCTCGGTCCGGACCGGGCGCCCGGCCAGCAGGTCATCGATCGCGTTCCGGAGATCATGCTGCGTCACGTTCTCCTCGATCCGCGAGTCGTCGAAGCGGCCCTGGTAGCGGAGCCGGCGTTCCCGGTCGAGGACGAAGACGTGGAAGGTGCAGATCGCGCCATAGGCCTTCGCGACTCGCTGGTCGTGGTCGGCAAGGTACGGGAACGTGTAGCCGTCGGCCGACGCGCGCTCCACCATCCGGGCTGCGTCTTCGTCCGGATAGAGGTGCGGATCGTTGGAGTTGATGGCCAGGAGCTGGAGACCGCGCGGACCGTAGTCGCGCTGGAGGGCGTTCATGCGCGTGCCATACGCCTTGGCCGTCGGACAGCGGTTGGAGGAGAAGATCAGGACGAGCAGGTCGTCGGCCGCGAAGTCCGATGAACCGACAAGCCGGCCGTCCGTTGCGGGCAGCCCCACGAACGCCGGGCCGTGCGCGCCGATCGGGAGAGGCGCCGGACGAGCCGGCGCCTCCGACATCTCGAGGGCGGTCATGCCACGGCCATCGCCGCGAACCGCTCCGGGAACTGCGCGACGATCCCATCGTGGAGCGCGTCGGCCAGGACCATGATCTCGGTGAAGATGTCGTCGAACGCCTTCACGTCGGCCGCCCAGTCGCCGCTGATCCGCGCGACGGCCTCGTCCTTCGTCAGCTTGAGATGGAGAGCGAGCAGGTCGAGGACGTCGGCCTTCGGCCAGTTCGGGTTCGCACCGGCCAGGAATGTCGCGATGGTCTCGATGTTGGCCGTCCAGCGGGCGTCGTGCTTCGCGAATGCGGCATCGTCGCCGGATCTCGCTGCAGCCACCAGGTCGACCGCGATCAGGATGTGCTCCTTCAGGAGCTCGGTCAGGCGCGCACCGGCCGCATCGCCGTAATAGCCCGAGATCGCCGCCCCGATGTCCTCCTGGTTCTTGAGCAACCGGCCGGCGGCGGCGTCGGCGTCCGGCGTCCCGGCAACGGCGGCGACGATGTACTCGCGGGTCCAGATGACGTGATCCGACCAGAGCTTGCGGAGCGCGAGTCGGACGGGTTCGCGGGAAGTCGCCATGATCCACCTCGTGTGCGATTGTCTAACGTGAACGTTCGTTAGCGTTACACCATCGCCGACCGCTGTCAAGTCTTTTCATAACGAGTCTTGCTGTTACACTCGGGCCATGACCGATCCACCGTCCGACCCCGCTGCCGTCGACCCCATCCAGGTGGCGGCCGTGCTCGCCGAACCGACGCGGCGCGCCCTGTACGACCTCGTTGTCGCCCGGCGAATGGCGATCGGGCGCGACGAGGCGGCGACGACCCTCGCGATCAGCCGGGAGCTGGCCGCGTTCCACCTCGATCGCCTCGTCGAGGCCGGCCTGCTGGAGACGGAATACCGGCGGCTGACCGGTCGGACGGGGCCCGGGGCGGGCCGCCCCGCCAAGCTCTACCGGCGAGCGGATGGCGACATCGAGTTCTCCCTGCCCCAGCGTCGTTACGAGCGGGCGGCGGAGGTGATGGCGACCGCGCTCGAGCGGCTCAGCGCGGCCGGCGGGTTCGGCACCGTGGCACGGATCGCCCGGGAACGCGGCAGGGCGCTCGGGACCGAGGCGGCCCGACGGCCAGCCGCCGCAGAGCGCGGCTCACTCGGGCGCCTGCTGGACCTCCTGCGCGGGGCGGGCTATGAACCGGAGGTCGAATCGAGCTGGAGACGTGTGCCTCCGGAATTGTCCATACGACGCCCTCGTCAAGGACCATCGCGACCTGACCTGCGGGATGAATCTCGCCTGGGCCCAGGGCGTCGTCGATGGTCTCGGCGAGCCGGATATCGCGGTCGAACTGGCCCCCGACCCGGGTCGCTGCTGCGTCGTCTTCCATCCTGGCGCGGGCGCCGAGACTGCGTAGCCCGCCCGTCCGTCCCTCGCGTCGGCCCCCGGCGGTCTTGACATCGGGTTCTCGAGACGCGTAGCATCAACGGCGATTGATATAAACCGTGGTTGATGCAACCGCGAACGGCCCACCCCAGACCGGAGTCCCCGCCCTGTCCCCCTCGCCCGCCCGAGTCCGCGGCACCATCGCCGCGGCCGTCGCCCAACCCGAAGATCTGCGCCAGCTGCGAGCCTTCCACAAGGTCATGGCCGACGTGAACCGCCTGCGCATCGTGCGCCGTCTGGCGGAGAGCGAGGCGACCGTCGCCGAGCTCATCGCCCACGTCGGCCTCAGCCAGCCACTCGTCTCGTGGCACCTCGGCCGCTTGCGGGCCGCCGGGGTCGTCGTGACGCGGCGCCAGGGTCGCGAGACCGTCTGCCGTCTCCGTGAAGAGGCATTCGAGGAATTCGCCGAACGTGAGCGCGCCATCCTCGGCTTCGCGAGCTGATCGGCCGACGATGTCCATCTCGAACGAATCCCGCGGCCGGATCAAGAAGGTCTTCGAGCCGATCGCGCTCGCGATGGGCCGCGTCGGCCTGACCCCGAACGGCCTCACGCTCATCGGCTTCGGGATCTCGGTCGTCGGCGCGGCGCTCCTCGCCGCCCAGCTCTGGGTGATCGGCGGCATCGTCGTGTTCATCGGCGGCGCCTTCGACATGTTCGACGGCACCCTCGCCCGCGCGACTGGCAAGGTCAGCCCCTTCGGCGCGTTCATGGACTCGGTGTTCGATCGCTGGGGCGAGGCCATCGTCTACCTGGGCATCGCCTGGGGCGGCGTCCTCGCGGGCGAAGACGCGGTCGCCATCCTCGCGACCGCGGCTCTCGGCGCCGCCTTCATGGTCAGCTACACACGAGCCAAGTCCGAGGGTCTCGGCTTCTCGCCGGGCATCGGGATGGCCGCCATCGGCGTCATGCCGCGCGAGATCCGGCTCGTCGTGCTGAGCCTCGGCCTCATCGTCGCCGGGGCAACGGCCAACCTCACCATCCTGTCCGCCGCTCTCGCGATCATCGCGGTCGGCGCCGTCATCACCGTCATCCAGCGGATCCTTCAGACCCGCAGCCAGGCCGACTCGGCCACCAGCACCAACACGACCCACTAAAAGGGAGACCGACATGGCGACGAACGGAAAGAACGGCAAGAACGGCCACGGGCCGGCCAACACATGGGCCGGCGCCGGCCGCCGGGGCGACGGCAAGATCCGGGTCGCCATCGTCGGCGTCGGGAACTGCGCGAGCAGCCTCGTCCAGGGCCGCTACTACTACGAGAACGCCAAGAAGGACGACTTCGTCCCGGGCCTGATGCACGTCGATCTGGGCGGCTATCACGTCAAGGACATCGAGTTCGTCGCGGCCTTCGACATCGACAAGAACAAGGTCGGCAAGGACCTGTCCGAGGCGATCTACACGAAGCCGAACAACACCTACGTCTTCCAGAACGTCCAGCACATGGGCGTGCCGGTCGAGCGCGGGATGACCCACGACGGCCTCGGCAAGTACCTCAGCCAGGTCATCGAGAAGGCCCCCGGCCCCACGGCCGACATCGTCGGCATCCTCAAGGAGCGCGAAGTCGACGTCATGGTCAGCTACCTCCCGGTCGGGAGCGAGCAGGCGACCAAGTGGTACGTCGAGCAGGCACTCGAGGCGGGCGTCGCCTTCGTCAACGCCATCCCGGTGTTCATCGGTCGCGAGCCGTACTGGCAGCGCCGCTTCGCTGCGGCCGGCCTGCCGGTCATCGGTGACGACATCAAGAGCCAGGTCGGCGCCACGATCAGCCACCGCGTGCTGACCCGCCTGTTCATGGATCGCGGCGTCCGCCTCGACCGGACCTACCAGCTCAACTTCGGCGGCAACACCGACTTCCTCAACATGCTCGAGCGCGAGCGCCTCGAGTCCAAGAAGATCTCCAAGACGAATGCCGTCACCTCCATGCTCGACTACGAGATGGATCCCGACGACGTCCACGTCGGCCCGAGCGACCACGTGCCGTGGCTGCTCGACCGCAAGTGGTGCTACATCCGGATGGAGGGCACGACCTACGGCGACGTGCCGCTCAACGCGGAGCTCAAGCTCGAGGTCTGGGACAGCCCGAACAGCGCCGGCGTCATCACCGACGCGATCCGCTGCCTGAAGCTCGGTCTCGACCGCGGGCTGACCGGCACGCTGGTGGCGCCGTCGAGCTACTTCATGAAGAGCCCGCCGCACCAGATCCACGACGACATCGCGTTCAATCGCGTCGAGGCGTTCATCCGCGGCGACGACAACGAGACGCTCGTCGGGACCGAGGCGCCGGTCAAGAAGACGGTCAAGCGCATGGCCGGGACCAAGGCCAAGGTGGCCACCGCCGCGCGGTGACCGACGGCGAACGGCGACTCGAGGCACCGCACCGGCGCGGAGGCGCCAGTCCCAGGATCGTCGAGCGGTCGGCCGTGCTCGGCTACCGCTTCGCCTCCTGGCTGTTGCGCACCCTCCCGGCCGGACCGACGGGCGCCGTCCTCGGGCTCGGGGCACAGGGGTCGTACCTCCTCTGGCCGACGAAGCGTGCCTGGTCGAATCGGAACTTCGGGCACGTCCTCGGGCTGCCGCCGGATGACCGGCGGGTCCGTCGCGTCGCCCTGCGCGCCTACCGGCGCTACGGGACGTACCTCGTCGAGCTGAT
Source organism: uncultured Chloroflexia bacterium (assembly GCA_963776385.1). Taxonomy (GTDB): domain Bacteria; phylum Chloroflexota; class Limnocylindria; order Limnocylindrales; family CSP1-4; genus SPCO01. Next base: position 90,672 of record CAVZME010000003.1, on the reverse strand, counting down.
GCGCGTGCCCTTCATGCCCCAGGACGAGGTCATGACGCTCATCGAGCCTCTCGACCCGGTCGAGGTCGCCCGCGTTCGGGACGCCTCGTCCGATGGCGGCCTGATCGTCACGACCGGTCACGTCGGCAACAACGACGTCATCGGCGCGGCGATCGCGCATCTCGGCATCCCGCTCAACGTGGTCGCCGACGATTCGTCGTTCCCGGAGCTGTTCGAGTACCTGCGTGCCCAGCGTGAGCAGTGGAGCGCGACGCTCATCCCGTGGCGCAACCTGCGGGCGATCTTCGGCGTGCTCCGGCGTCGCGAGGTGCTCGGGTTGCTCGTCGACTGGGGCTATCGCAGCGACGGTATCCCCGTCCGGCTGTTCGACGCGTGGACGGCGCTGCCGGCCGGCCCGGCCACGCTGGCGGCGAAGACCCATTCGCACATCCTGCCGGTCGTCAACACCCGCCAGCCGGATGGCCGCCTGCGCGTCCGCTTCAGCGAGCCGATCGTGGTCGCCTCCTCCGACCCGGCCGAGCTCCAGCGGGCCACCCAGCTCATCGCCGATGCCCTCGCCGAGATGATCAGTCCCGACCCCACGGAGTGGTACAGCTTCAAGCCGATCTGGCCGGCGACCGACGCCGAGAGCGCCGACCTGGAGCGGCGCGGCCGCGAGATGATGGCCGGCCTGCCGGATCCCGGGCCGGGACCAGGCTTCGGAGAGGACGTCGCATGACGCTGCGCGGCCGCCTCCTTCTGGCGATGTCGTGGCTCGCGTGCCGGCTGCCCGAGGGCCCGGCGTTCCGGTTCGCCGACTTCGCCGGCGACCTCTGGTATCGGCTCAAGCCCGGCCGGGCCGATCAGGCGCGGCGGAATCTCCGGCGAGTCTGCCGGTCGCTGGCCGCCTCGGGTCGCGGCGGGCCGCGGGTGCGTGCCGCCGCGACGGACCCGAAGGCGCTCGAACGTCTCGTCCGCTCGTCATTCCGTCACGCCGCGCGCTACTACCTCGAGGTCGCCCGGACGCCGGCGATCACGCCGGCCTATGTCGACGAGCGGCTCGCCCTCGACACGCCCGAGCTCATCGCCGAGGCGGTCGTGCCGGGCAAGGCCGTCCTCTTCGTCGGCCTCCATTTCGGATCGGTCGAGCTGGCGGTCATCTTCCTCGCCTTCCGCGTCGGCGAGACCGTCACGCCGATGGAGACCATCGACGACCCCGGCCTCCAGGCATATTTCGAGCGCACGCGTGGCGTGGCCGGCATCCGGCTTGTCGGGCTGCGCGAGGCGCGCCGGGAACTGCTGGACGCACTTCGTGGCGGGATCCCGGTCGGGCTGGTCGGCGATCGCGACCTGACCGGTGGCGGGACGGAGATCCCGCTGTTCGGCGCACCGGCGAAGTTGCCGATGGGGCCGGCGATGCTCGCGGTGGAGAGCGGCGTGCCGACATATGGGATGACCGTCCGGCGAGCGCAGAGCGGCCACTATCGCGGCAAGATCATCCCGATCGACGTCCCGGCCGACGGCACCCGGCGCGAGCGGGTGACGACGACCATGACCCGGTTGGCCGCCGCGTTCGAGGACCTCATCGCCGACGCCCCGGACCAGTGGTGGGCGATCTTCTTCCCGATCTGGCCGGATCTCGAGGCGCCGACGGCCGCTGAAGTGGACGCCGAGGCGGAGGCCGCAGCATGACCGGGCCAACGACCATGGCGACCACCACGGACCACCCGGCCGCCGAGGCGGCGCTCCCGCGTGGGCGGGCAGACCTCCACATCCACACGCTCGCGAGCGACGGCACGGCCGGCGTCGAGGCCATCCTCGACCACGTCGAGCGGCTGACCGACCTCGATGTCATCGCGATCTCGGACCACGAACGGATCGATGCCGCGGTCGCCGCGCAGGCGATGGCGCGGGACCGTGGTCTCCGCGTCGAGGTCGTCGTCGGCGAGGAGATCACGACCCTGGGTGGACACCTGCTCGCGCTCTGGGTCGACCGGCCGATCCGCCCGTATCGCACGATGCGCACCTCGATCCTCGCGGTCCACGAGGCGGGTGGTCTGGCGATCCCGGCCCACCCGCTCGTCCCGTATCCCCTGTGCGCCCAGGGCTGGATGCTCCGCCGCCTCCTCGACGATCCGGACCCCGCGGCCCACCCCGACGGCCTCGAGACGTTCAATCCGACCAGCCTCGGCAAGCCATGGCACCACCGGGTCGTCCGGTTCGCCGACCAGCATGGCCTGGCCCGCGTCGGCAACAGCGACGCGCACGCGCTCGAGGCGATCGCGAGTGGCTGGACGACGTTCCCGGGCGATGACGCGGCCAGCCTGCGACGCGCCATCGAGACCCGAACCACTGACCACGGCGGGAACTTCCACGCCACGGCCGGCCAGCTCGGGACGTTCGGGCAGCAGCTCCGCAAGCGCGGCCGCGACGCCCGCGCCGAGGTCGCCGGTCGGGTCCGGCGCGACGGGACCGGCCGCGACCACGGCTATCCCGGCGGCCACCTCCGGCCGCCGCGCTACGACACGCGAGGTGGGCCTGACGCCGGCGAGGGGACGGCACGATGAAGATCGGCCTCGTCTGCCCGTACATCTACCCGGAGAACGGCGGCGTCGCGCAGCACGTCCGGCACCTGTACGAGAACCTGCGGCTGCGCGGCCACGACGTTCGGATCATCACCGCCAGCCACGGCCCGCAGCGGGCGTCGGAAGGCGACATCCTGCGCATCGGCGTCGGATTCTCGGTGCCGCTCAATGGCTCGATGGGCACGCTGACGTTCTCGCCGCGCTACATCAGCCAGGTCCAGGACCTGCTCGCGCGTGAGCGATTCGACGTCCTCCACCTGCACGAACCGTTCGTGCCGTTCCTGTCCCTCTTCCTGTTGCGCGAGTCACGCAGCGTCAACATCGCGACGTTCCACGCCTATGCCGGCTTCTCGCCGTCGTACGAACTCGGCAGCCGGGTCATGAAGGCGCACGCGGCCCGGTTGCACGGCCGCATCGCGGTCAGCGCGGCAGCGCGCCATTTCATCGACCGCTTCTTCCCGGGCGACTACAAGGTCATCCCGAACGGCGTGGACATCCCGCGGTTCGAGGGCGCGGTACCGGTCTCCCGCTGGCAGGACGGCACGCCCAACGTGCTGTTCGTCGGCCGCCACGAGCCGCGCAAGGGACTCATCGACCTCTTGAAGGCGCACCGGATCCTGCGTCGGACCGGCCACGAGGAGCGCCTGCTCGTCGTCGGCAGCGGGCCGCAGGAGCGCGAGGCGCGCCGCTACGTCGCGACCCGTGGACTGAAGGCGGTCGAGTTCCTGGGCCGGGTGTCGGACGCCGAAAAGGCGCAGCTGTTCCGGACCGCCGACATCTACTGTTCGCCCGCGACCGGCGGCGAATCCTTCGGGATCGTCCTCCTCGAGGCCATGGCCGCCGGTGCGCCGATCGTGGCGTCCGATATCCATGGCTACAAGGGCGTCGTGCGGCGCGGCCGCGAGGGGCTTCTCGTCCCGCCCCATGAGCCGAAGGAGCTGGCGACGGCCATCGCCCGGCTTCTCGACGATCCGGCCTTGCGGGCCGAGATGGGCGCCGCGGGGCGCCTCCGCGCAGAAGAATTCAGCTGGCCGCGGGTCACCGCCAAGGTCGAGGACTACTACGGCTTCGTCATCCGCCGGCTCGCGGCGACCGGGTCGCTGCCCGAGGACTTCCGGGCACCGATCCCTCAGGCGCCGCCGGTCCGGGCCAGACCCTCCGCATCGTCGGACGCGCCGCCCGTCCCGGATGCCCCGGCTGCGGCTGCGGCCTTCCTCTCGGCAGCGGCCAGTCGCCAGACCCAGGCCGAATAGGCGACCACGAGACAGGTCACCGTCAGCGCCAGGAGCAGCACCCCGAGCATCGGCGTCAGCAGTGGCGTATCCGTGTTGCGGGTCACCTTGCTCACCGGGAACTGGAACGCGTACAGGTAGGTCGGCAGGATGCCCTGGTACGCGGCGACGACCGCCGAGGGCAGCGGCAGCGCGCTGATATTCGGGTACAGGATCGCGAACCAGCCGACGACCGCGACCCCGAACCCGACGACGAAGCGGCGCGGGTCGCGCGAACTGAAGATCTGAACCGCCAGGTAGCCGAGCGGGATCGCCACGATCAGGGCGATCGGTTCGACCGGGATGTTGTTCAGCGTCACGATCGTCGTCTCCGGCAGGAATGCCACGATGACGAGTGCGCCGACGACCGCGATGCCGGTCACGAGGAGCGACCGCAGGGCCGACGTCATCTCAGCCCGGCCGAGCTCGTGGCCGTCGCGTGGCTCGAAGGCCAGGAAACCGCGGATGACGACCAGCAGGCCGACCACCGCGACGATCGCCACCGCCGCCGCTCGCAGCGTCAGGACGAAGTCCGGGATGACCGCCGGACACGCCTGCGATCCTGGGTTGATCGATTCGACCCCGACGAAGGCGCACAGCGGTCGGTGCAGGAGCCACAGCAGAGCCGGCCCCATGATCGCGATGGCGGCCGCACCGCGGGCCAGCGCCCAGGTATGCCGGGACGCGCCATGCCATACCTCCGCCATGAAGTAGGCGAGGGCGAGGACGATGAACGGCAGCGACGTGTAGTAGTGGTACTGGAACGCGGCCCGATCGATGCGCGCCCACGGGATCCACTGGGCCGCGAAGCCGATCGCGATGAGGGTCAGGGCCAGGCTGCGGCGCTTGAATGCCATCCACGCCACGAATGCCATCGCCGGGATGCCGAGCCACCAGATGACCAGGCTGCCCGCGTCGTACAGGGCGGCCGAGGTGCCACCTGCCAGGCCCTCCTGGTAGAACCAGACGGGCTTCAGGTTCATCGGCCAGGCCCACCACGGCGAGGAGGCCGGGTGCGCCGCCGTCAGGCCGTTGTGGTAGTCGTACATCTGGCGGGTGAGGTCGATGAGCAGCTGCCCGGTGTGGCCGGGCGGCCAGCCCGGGACGATCTGCTGGTCCTTCATCAATGCCCACGGGATGTACGTGATCACGTACACGACGACCGGCAGGATGACCAGGCAGGCGGCCATCCAGACGACCGGGATGCCGGCGAGCCAGCCCGGCCGCAGCCAGCCCTCGGGCGGGGCGCCCGGCGCCTCGAGCAGGCGGATCGGGTCGTCCGGAGCGGGCGGGGCGGCGAGCGGCCCGAACCCGATCCGTCCGCCGAGCATGAACAGCCCGGCGACGACCACCGACCCGAGCCCCAGCGCGATGGCCATGAGCAACGGCGTGACCGACAACGGCCCGAGCGAGATGGCCGTATCGAGCTTGCCGGCCGCGAGCGCCACGAAGAACAACAGCGTCCCGAGGACGACCGGCGCGCCGACCGCGAAGCGCATCTCCTCGTCGGTCCAGGAGATCGGATGGATGACCGCGACGACGACGGCGAGCAGGGTCAGCGCGATCATGATCAGCAGGAACGTCAGGTTCCCGAAGCCGGGGTCGGTCGAGCCTTCGGCGGCGGGCACGCTGATGGCCATGTAGCCGAGGATCCCGGTGATCCCGATCAGCCCGAGGATGGCCAGCACGCGACCGAGCGCGCTGCGCACGAGGATGAGCAGGAGCAGGGCGCCGATCGCATAGGCCGCGACCCACTTGCTCGCGAGGGCCAGTCCGAGCAGGAGGCCGATCACCGGCATGGCGATCCAGAACGAGCCGCGGCCGCGCCACCAGCCCGTCCAGGTCGCCGCGAAGACGGTGTAGGCGGCAACGATGAACAGGCCGACGTAGACATCGTTCATGCCGATCCGCGACTGGACGAAGAACATCCCGTCGAACAGGACGAGCAGCCCGACCAGACCCGCCACCAGCCGCCGCCGGAAGAGGATCCGGGCGAGGAGATACAGCAGTCCGATCGTCAGCGCCCCGGCGATGACACCCGGGAACCGCCAGGCGAAGGCGTGCGACCCGGTGTCGATCGCGGCGGACGCGCCGTCGCCGGTGAACAGGAGGAGCTGCTGGCGGTCCTCGGACGGGTAGTCCGCGTTGAAGTCGGCGCCCCAGGCGGCGGGCACGAAGCCGTCCGGCAGTCGCGCATCGGCGAAGACGGCGTTCCCATGCGGTTCGACGACGTAGACCGTCGATGGCCCGCCCTCGCCCGGCGCCGGGTGCGAGACCGAGGATGTGGACCATCTGGCTCGCCTCGTCGTAGGCGACCAGCGAACCGAGCCCGGGCAGCGGGTTGAGGCCCAGGCCGGGGCCCTTGTCCACCGGTCCGTCCTTCGCCGCGTCGCCGCCGACCGCGATCACGTCGTACTCGGGATCATCGGTCGTCCCGGACGTCGCGTACACCCGCGGCGTGTCGATGCCGGTGACGTGCGCCAGCCCGTGGGCGCCCCCGACGAGGGGGAGCGTCGTGATGACCGAGGCGCGCTCGGGGTCGACGAAGGCGACGCCAGCCGCCGTCGCCACGGCGACGCGACTGACCGAGTCGACGTGGATGCCCGCCAGCGTGCCGTCGGCGATGGCCGTATCGAGGGCTGTCCGCGTGTCGCCACTCCCCGGGTTGCCGAGGACGATCGTGGTGCCCGGTGACGCGGCGTCGAGCCGCGCCTGGTAGTCGGCGGCCTTGCCGTTGGCGAGGGTGTCCGCGAGGCTCGAGGCGAAGGCGGCGTGGTCCTCGATGTCATCGACCGTCGCCACGATGGCATCGCCGCTTCCCCCGAACGACAGGTCGGCGATGCCCGCCAGGTCGATCGAGCCGACCACGTCGCCCGAAGCGAGCTCGACACTCGTCAGCCGCTCGGTCGGATGCGGCGATGACGTCGCGTGCCGTTGCTGGTCACCAGGAGGTGATCGACCGGATGGTCGACCGTGGCGAGCGTGGTCGGTTCGATGGCGCTCGCGAGCCCGCCGTCGCCGATCAGCCCGAGCTCGATGGTCGCGATGCGCCCGTCGTCGTAGCCGGCGACGAGCAACTGGCCGCCGTCGTCGACGGCCAGCGCACGCACTCCGGGCGCGGCGATGACCGAGAGGAGCGCCCGCGTCCGCAGGTCGTACGTGCGGATCTCCGTGCCGGTCGCGACGTGGAGTCGCTCGCCGGCTCGATCGCCGGACGCCGCTTCGTCGATCCGTCTCGCCTCGACGGCGACCGCCACGACCGGCACCTCGAGGTCGCTCGTCGCGGCGATCGCCATCCTGCCCCCACAGGACCATGCCGACGGCCATCGCGTACTTCGCGAGGTGTGGGTGGGTCCATTCGTAGACGTCGTGCGGTAGCCCGTACCGCCAGTCCTGGAGGAACTCGGCCGCGGTCCGGGCGTGGTAGACCTCGTCGAAGTGCATCTGCAACGGCTCGTCGAGCCGGTAGGTGCGCAGGACCATCGACCCGACGATGAGGACGATGACGAACCACAGGTCGAGCCGGTCGAGCCGTCCGCCGCGTTCCGATCGCAGGAGCGCGCTGCGGTCGGGCCGGATCGACACGTCGTTGAGCCGAGCGCGGAACCAGCCCAGGATGCCGAGCTCCTCGAAGCTCGCCCGGGGCGTCCAGGTGGGCATGCGGACCGGGGCGGCGACGGTCGCTGCGGCTGTGACACCGGCCGAGACCCCGGCTGACGTCGGGGCGGCGGGTGGCGGTTCGACCATCGCGATGCTCATGGCGGGCGTGGCGGCGGGGAGGGCCGCCGGGACCGGCGTCAGCGGCTCGTCCGTCGCGATCGGGTCGCGGCTCGTCGGCGAACCCGTCGTCGTCGCGGACCGACGCGGCCGCGAGCTCATCCTCGAGCCGCTCGCGCGCGCCGGCCCGCAACTGGACGAACGCCCAGACGAACGCGGCGGCGTGCATCAGCGAGAACAGGGCGACCCCGAGCGGCGAGCGGATCGAGGGCCCCAGCCCCAGCCAGTCCGCCACCGACGGGTTATCCGGGTAGAGCGTGGTCAGGACGACGTACATGTTCGCGAACGTCGCCACGGACAGGACGAGGTAGGCGACCCGCCAGCGCCACGAGATCGCGGCCAGGATGACGCCCATCGCGAAGAACGGGTAGCCATAGCGTTCGTGGACGCGGGTCGGCACCACGAAGAAGGCGAGCGCGAGGACCGCCAAGCCGACCAGCAGGGTCAGGCGGTCCGGGCGACGCGCCACGACGACCAGGATCGCCACGATCGCCAGCAGCAGGAGCGCCGTGCCGATGACGACCGCCGGGATCCCACCGAAGACCGCGACCCCGGCCCCGCAATCCTGGGTCGTCCCCGCGTAGTCGCAGACCCACTGGCCCGCGCTGGCCAGGCTCTGGCCGAGGTTCGACGGGACCAGCGCCCAGGGGTTGTAGGCGTTGACCGTCAGGTACGGGTAGCCGCCGGCGGCGACACCGACCTGCTGGAGCAGGCCGGAACCGATGAACGGCGGCCTGGCGCTGAACTCGATGACCGACAGCCCGAAGGGCAGGCTCAGGACGACCGCGGTCAGGAAGCCGGCGACGCCGGTGGTCAGGATCCGGACCGGGCGCCCGGTACGTTCCGCATCGCCGAAGCCACCCGCCGGCCACAGGGCGCGCCGGATCGTGACGACGGCCACGAGCGGGATGAGGATCCCCAGCTGCGGCTTGATGACGGCGGCGATGACCGTGTAGATCGCCGCCCGCTCGGGCCGGTCGCGCCACAGCTCGCGCAATCCGAGCAGCAGGAAGACGACGCCGAACGAGTCGACCTGGCCCCACACGACGCTGTCGAACCAGGTGATCGGGTTGAGCACGGCGACGGCGGCCGCCGCGAGGGCCAGGCGGTCCCGGCCGCCGAGCTCGCGGACCATCGACCAGGCGAGGTAGCCGACGGCGAGGTCGGACAGGATCGGCGGGATCTTGATCAGGTCGCCCACGCCACCGAGGGCGTTGCCGACGACCCCGACGACCCACAGCACGTACAGGTAGCCGGGCGTGTAGTCGTGGAAGAAGTCGCGGCCGTAGAAGCCGAACAGGCCCTCATTCGCGAGGTTCGACGCCCAGTACCGGAAGGCGCCGAGGTCGACCTCGAATCCGGAGCCCGGAAGCAGGCGGGCGAGGATGAGGCGAAGGACGAGACCGACGGCGAGGACGACGACGAGCGCGCCGATGGCTCCTTGCGTCCAGGTCGGCCGCGACGGCGCTCGTGTGTCTCGCTCGGTCCCGCCGTTCGCGGGGCCAGTCACCGGGAGCGGCTCCTGCACGAGCGTGGAAAGGTCGGCCGGAGCGTAGCACAGGGTCGCCCGCCGGACCCCCGGCGGGCGGATGCGGCATCATCCTCCGCGCGATGACCTTTCCCACGCCCCGAGCGCGACTCGGCGATCCGGACCCGGCTGGCCCCTGCCCTGCTCGTCGCCCTCGTGGCCCTCGTGGCGGCCTGGATCGCCCTGCTGCCGGGAGTCGCCTTCTGGGACACCGGCGAGCTGCAGGCCGTCGCGCCGTTGATGGGCACCGCCCACCCGACAGGCTTCCCGACCTACGTGCTGCTCGGCTGGCTCGCGTCGGTCCTCCTCCAGCCGTTGGGCGAGCCGGCCTTCCGGATGAACGTGTTCTCGGCCATCTGCCTGGCCGTCGCCGCGGGCGTCACGGTCGACCTCGTCCGGAAGCTGACCGGCTGGACGATCCTCGGGATGGCGGCGGGCATCGCCATGGCCCTGACGCCGATCGCCTGGGCGATCGCGACCCACGCCGAGGCCCACTCGCTCCACCTGGCCCTCCTGGCGATCCTGCTCTGGCTGCTCGTGACCTGGGACCAGCGGGTCGCTGCCAGCGACCGTGGCGACCCGGCCGGGGCGACCGATCGCGGCGACCGGTTCCTCCTCGCGGCGACGATCGTGTTCGGGCTGGCGGTCGGCAACCACTCGCTCACGCTCCTGCTGGCGCTGCCGGTCGGGCTGTACGTCATCGCGGTCGACCCGGGGATCTGGCGGCGGGGACGACTCGTCCTCGGCTGTGTGGCGGCGCTCGGGCTCACGGTCACGTTGGTCTACCTCGAGCTGCCGTTGCGTGCCGGGCCGTTCCGGGCCGCCCTGGTCTACGGCACGCCGAACACGCTGGACGGCTTCCGCTACATCGTCCTCGCCGAGCAGTTCCAGGGCAGCCTGTCCGACCCGTTCGGGGAGCTGCCCAGGAAGTTCGGCGAGCTGGTCACGCGGACGGTGACCCAGTTCGGGATCCTCGCGCCGCTCATCCCGGTCGCGTTCATCGTCACCGCCGTGCGCCGGCCCACGGTACGCCCTCCTGACCGGGTCGGCGGCCGTCATCACCTGCTTCTTCGCCGCTTCCTACGTCAATGCCGACATCAACCGCTACTACCTTGGCCCGGCCCTGATGGCCTGGACGTGGCTGGCCATCCTCGCGGCGGTCGCGATCGAAGCCCTCGCCGGCGTGGCCGGGGAGCAGCCCTACCAGGGGCCCGGCGCGGCGGCCGGTCCGGGCGAGGCGGGTGACGCGGACGACCCGGACGTCGTCGACCCCGGCTGGGCGACCCCGGGGCCGCGGGCGACGGTCATCGCCGTCGTCGTCGCCCTGGCGCTGCTGGCGCCGACCGTGGTCGCCGCGCCGGCTCGCTACAAGGCGGTGGATGCCAGCCGGCAGCACGACGCCGAGCGATGGGTCGCTCACGCCCTCGACGTCATGGAGCCCGACGCGGCCATCGTCAGCTGGTGGAGCTACTCGACGCCGTTGTGGTACGCCCAGCGCGTCCAGGGCCAGCGACCGGACATCACCATCATCGACGACCGGACCCGGCTCGACGAGAACCTCGGCGGCCTGACCGAGGCGATCGACGCCAACCTCGGGACCCGGCCGGTCTACGTCCTGCGCGCCGATCCACGCGAGGTGAAGCTGCTGGCCGACCGCTACGAGCTGCAATACATCGACGGGAACGACGCGAGCATGCTGACGCGCGTCCTCGGGCTGAAGGGCAGCTAGCTCGAGCGGCCCTCACCTTCGGCGTCGACGTCGAGCGAGTTCACGAAGTCGCGGAAGACGTCAAGCCGCGGATCGACCAGGTTCTCGCCGGTCGTCTCGAGGGTCGATCGCTCGCCGCCCTCGACCTCGTCGGCCATCGCCCCGTCGCCGAGCGCCGCCTGTTCGAGCACGGCGTCGGCGGCGAAGATCCGGACCCCGGTCCGGACGGCCAGGGCGAGCGCATCGGACGGACGGGCGTCCACCTCCACCGTCCGGCCGTCACGCTCGAACAGGATGCGGGCGTGGAACGTCTCGTCGGCGAGCTCGCTGATGACCACCCGGTCGACCGTCGCGCCCGAGCGCCTCCAGCGTCGCGGCGAAGAGGTCGTGGGTGAGCGGTCGCTCCGGGGTGAGCCCCTGGAGCTTCATCGCGATCGCGCTCGCCTCCCACGGGCCGATCCAGATGGGCAGATAGCGGTCGCGGTCGGTCTCCTTGAGGATCACGACGTGGCGGCTGGAGAGCATGTGGACCCGGACGCTCTCGACGACCATCTCGACCAGTCCGTCGTCCATCGTCGGATTATCCCACGGGTGCCGGTGCCGACGGAGCCGACGGCCCGCGGCGCCGCGCGCCGACCGTGACGATGACCTTGGCCATGACGGCGCCGACGACGAACCCGCCGATGTGGGCGAAGAACGCCACCCCGCCGCCGGTCTGGACGAGCCCGAGGGCGGTCAGCCCGTCGATCAATTGCAGGACGAACCAGAAGCCGAGGACGATGACCGCCGGGACGTCGATCAGCTGGTAGAAGAAGCCGAGGAACACGAGCGAGGTGACCCGGGCACGCGGGAAGAGCACGAAGTAGGCCCCCAGCGTCGCCGCGATGGCGCCGGACGCTCCGATCGTCGGGACCGTCGAGGTCGGGTCGATGGCGACCTGGGTCAGGCCCGCCAGGGCCCCGCCGAGAAGGTAGAAGCCGAGGAAGCCGGCCCGCCCGAACCGATCCTCGACGTTGTTGCCGAAGATCCACAGGTAGAGCATGTTCCCGAGCAGGTGCAGCCAGCTGCCGTGCAGGAACTGGCTGGTGACGAGCGTCGCGGTCTGCTGCGACAGGTAGTCGCCCCGGGCCCAGGCCGCGGTCAGGTCCGCCGGCACGACACCCCAGTGCGTGATGAAGCCCTCGAGGGCCGTGTCGCCGCCGCTGGCGAGCAGGCCGAGCTCCCAGGCGAAGACGACGAAGCAGGCGACGATCAGCCCCAGCGTGACGTGCGGCGTCCGCCGCGTCGGATTCGCGTCCCGCAGGGGGATCATGGGGCTCGCCCGGTCAGGGCTTCTTGGTGGGCTTCGGTGTCTTCCCGGCGGGCGCCCCAGATTGGCTCGGACCCGCCGACTGGCTCGGGCTGGCGGTCGGCGTCGCGTCAGGCACGGCGACGAGGATCGCCTGGTTGACGCTGTTGCCGGACATCCAGACGAGCGTCGTCGGCTGCCCCTCGGGGCCGGCGATCGACGTACATCGCCCGAAGGTCGGTCCAGTCCTGCTTGCCGCCGGCCAGCCGGTATTGAGCCTTGTACGAGCCGTCGACCTTCGACAACGCGACGATCCGGCCGTTCGGCTTGTCGAATCCGTAGATCTCGCCCTCGCGTCGGCCGGTCCCGGAGGCGAGCAGCGAGTAGGCCGGGGCCGGCCGCAGCGACGAGTCCTTCGGATCCTTGGCGTCCCATCCTTCGGCCTTGCCGCCGACGAAACGGAGCATCTGACCGCCGTCGGTAACGAAGATGTCGCCGTCGACGTAGGTCGAGCTCATCCCCGACACGTCGCGCGCCGTCGCCAGCCAGGCGGTCGGCTTGGCCGGGAAGCCGCTGCCGTCGGCCGCCGGCGGGTAGGCCCGGATCTGCTGCTCGGACGGGTCGACGATGTACAGGTTGTACAGGCCGCGCGTGCCCGGCCGCAGGAAGGTGTTGATGCCGACGACGTCATCGCCGAGCGAGGCGGACCCCTGGAGGACCACCTTCGTCAGGGTCCCCTTGCCCTTGTCATCGGCCGGGCGCCAGCGCCACAGGACGTTCTTCGAGTCGAGGATGAGCAGGTCCTGGCCGCCGACGGCGAGGTAGCGCGGGGCGGCGACCGTGCCGCTCTTGTTCTTCGTCCCGTTCCTGACCACGACCGTCGCGGCCCCGGTCTTCAGGTTGATCCGGTACACCGCCCTGGTGGCGCGGTCGATGACGTACGGGACGCCGTCGGGCCCGCGGACCATCGCCGACAGGTCGGTCGGGGCGGCACCTGCGGCCGGCTTGAAGCCGTACAGCTTCGTGCTCGCCACCGGGACGAGGCCATACAGCCGATCGAGGCCGGCGACGGTCTGGGCCATGAGCGGCGCGATGACGGTGGCGCTCACGTTGGCCGCCTTCGCGATCGCGAGCTGCTCGTGCGCATCGGTGAGGAGGTCGAGTGCCTGACCCGGTTCGTCGGTGATCGAGGTCGATCCCGGAGCCGGTCACCTTGGCGAGATCGGCCCGGGCCTTGTCGAGCGCCTTCTGACCGGTATTGACCGAGCTGATCGCCTGCTGCGGCGTACTGCCCCCGAACGCGTAGACGGCCAGGCCCAGCCCGCCGACGACGACGACCAGCGTCAGGATCGCCAGGGCAGCCCGCCGCTGGGTCTCGCGCCGCGAGGCGAGGGGCGTCACCCGCCGGTAGGCAGGCTTGCGGTGCGGCATCAGGTCCTGGATCCGGGCGACGACCCGTTCGATCGCGCCGCCGGCTGCCAGCTTGGCGCTGCCGGCCGCGGCGGTGACCGCGGACGCGCCGGCCTGGACGTTATCGGCCAGCGGGATCGGCGAGCGCTCGGGGGCGCCGGCGAGCGGCTCGGCCGGGCGGACCGGGACCAGCGTCCGCGCCCGGCTCGTCGACGACACCTCGGTCGCCTCGAAGGCGATCGCGCCATCGCTGCCGGAGCCATCGGCCGCCACGAACTGGTGGTGCAGGTGCTCCATCGCGGATTGCGGGTGGAGCGTGAGCATCGCGTCCTTGAGCCCGTCTGCGCCGAGCTTGGCGATGACGTTGGGCGAGACGAGCACGAGCGAATCGCCGACCGAGATCTCGCCCCGCCAGACGTCGGGCTCTAGGGCACCGGCCGGAAGGCCACGGGCGCGAAGCGGGTCGGGCAGCGTCGACAGACGCGCCTGCCGGATCAGGTATGCCTCGGCCGGGCCGACGGTCGCGACGTACATCTCGCTGCCCCGGACGACGGCCACACCGACGCCGATCGGGCCGTTGCCGTCGGGCGTCTTCAGGCCCAGCCGGTCTGCCTGGTGGGCGAGCCGCTTGTTGGCCGTCGCGATCGCCTTCTGGAGGCAGACGCGGATCCCGGCCGACTCGTCGTAGTAGTACTCGTTGCGGATCGTCTCGGCGGCGAGGCGGGTGGCCTCGAGCGCGTGGCGTGACGAGATCCGCGAGGTCACCAGCAGGTACAGGTGGCCCTTCGAGCGCGCGACCGATCCAACGCTCGGCTCGACGACGATGAGCGTGTCCGGCGAGTCGGCGAGCCGGTCATGTTCGGCGACGACGCCGAGTTTCATATGGAGTCGGACGGCCATCCGGGCCTCTTACGATCTGGCGGATCCCCACGATCCCGTGGAGCGCGGGGACTGACGGACGAGGGTCGACTCGGCTTTCCTGGTGATCGTCAGGAACGGACCGGGTCGATGACCTCCGGAGGTGGCTGGCAGGTGAGCGGGATTATAGCCGGGGACCTCCGCGACGGACGTGGACCCGCAGGTCCCGCGCCCCGACGCCGCCGGGAGCGGCCGCGAATGCGGCCAGGAGCTCGGTTCCACGGAGGCGCAGTTCCTGCGCCACGATCGGCGCATCGGCCTCGACATCGAGCGTGAACCCCTCGAGCCGGATCACCCGGCAGGAGCCGGCGGCAGCCGGGACCCGCTCGGCCACGATGGCCTCGAACGTCGCGATGGCACGTGACAGGCGCAACTCGTCCTCGAGCCCGAGCGCCCGGGCGGCGTCGGGGATCAGGTCGCCCAGGCGGACCATCGGGCGGCGACGCGGAGTGCTCACGGGCGTGCCGCCGCGGGTGTCGGAACGAGCTGCGCGCCGGCGGCGTCGCTGCGGACCTCCCAGGCGGTCGCGATCGCGCGCAGCTCCGGATCGAGGTCGTCGAGCGTGGTCGTGGTGACGAATGCCTGGGGCAGCGCGGCGATCCGCCGGACGAGATGCGATCGTCGGTCCGGGTCGAGCTCGGAGAAGACGTCGTCGAGGAGCAGGAGTGGCGGGTGGCCGTCGATGGCGGTGACGACGTCGAGCTCGGCCAGCTTCAGGGCCAGGATCGCCGTGCGCTGCTGGCCCCGCGAGGCGAACGTCGCGAGATCCCGGCCACCGAGTTCGAAGACGAGGTCGTCTCGGTGGGGCCCGACCAGGGTCGAGCCGTTCCAGACCTCCTTCTCGGCGGTCTCGGCCAGCCGGCGGGCCAATGCGTCGCGTGCCGGTTCGCCGGGGAGTGGCGGCGCGTTCGTCGCGTAGCGCAGGCCGAGTCGCTCGGCGGCGGCCTCGTCCGGGGCGATCTCGGCGTGGGCGGCGGCCAGGGGCTCCGCCATCGTGGCGATGAGGCGCCGTCGTTCCTCGACGATGGCGCCGCCGGCATCCAGGAACGACGCGTCCCAGAACCGGAGCTCGTCGCGCGAGGCGCCCTCCTCGCGGATCGCCCGGAGGAGGCTGTTGCGCTGCTGGAGGGTCCGGCCGTACGTCGTGAGGGCGTCGGCATAGGCCGGTGAGCCCGCCGCGGCCAACTGATCCAGGACGGCCCGGCGGAGCGACGGCGACCCGGCGATGAGCAGCATCTCCTCGGGCGCGAAGACGACGACCCGCAGGATGCCCGCCAGACCGGCCGCCCGACGGCCGAGTCCGTTGACCCGGATCCGCTTCCGGCCCGCCGAGCCGTTGGCGCCGGCCCGGACCACGGCGACCTCCACGGTGTCCGACCCGATGACGCCCTCGATCCGGGCGAGGTCCGTGCCCCAGCGGATCAGCTCACCGTCGGCGCTGGTCCGGTGCGACCGGCCCCAGGCCAGCAGGACCATCGCCTCGAGGAGGCTCGTCTTGCCGGCCGCGTTCGGGCCCCAGACGAGGTGCGGTCCCGGCCCGAACGCCGCATCGAGCGACGCGTAGCCCCGGAGGTCGAGCAGTCGGATCCTATCGAGCACGGGCGATCGGCACCCTCAACGTCGAGCCGCCTCACTCGCTCGGAGGTCCTGGGGGGAGCCCCGCGACCCCATCGGCCCGAGGATCAGGACGTGGTCCGGACGGGCATGACCACGTGGATGTAGTGGTCGTCGCCGATCGGCTTGAAGACGCCCGGCGAGAGCGGCCCGTTGAGCTCGAGGGCGAACTGGTCGGCGGTCACGTTGGTCAGGACATCGGCGAGATAGCGGGCGTTGAAGGCGATGGTCGTTCCGTCGCCCTCGACCGCGGCCTCGACCTGGCCGACATGGTCACCGACCTCGGCGTTGGCGCTGACGGTGATCCCGGGCTCGCCATCGGCGCTGACCTGCAGCTTCACGATGTTGGCCGACTCGTGGGCGATGAGGGCGGCCGGACGAACGGCCCGCAGCAGCTCCTCGCGGTCGAGCACGGCCCGGGTCGTGTGCGCCGTCGGGACGACCTGCTGGTAGTTCGGGAACTGGCCGTCGATGAGCCGGCTGACGAGGTCGATCCCGTCGAGATGGAACAGGATCTGATTGCGGCCGCCGGCGAGGACGACCTCGACCGGCTCGTCGACATCGGCCAGGATCCGGGCCAGCTCGTTGAGGGCGCGGGCCGGAACCACGACGCTGGTCTCCGGGACGGCGTCGAGGATCGGGATGGTCTTGACCGCGATCCGGTAGTTGTCGGCTGCGGCGAGCGTCAGCTGGTCACCCTCGAAGCGGGCCAGGACGCCGGTCAGGATCGGCCGGGCCTCGTCGCTGGCGGCCGCGAACGCGGTCTCGGCCAGTGCCCGGCGCAGGACGTTCTGGGCGATCCGGGTCGTCGGTCGCTCACCGGCCGCGCCGATCGCCGGGAACTCGTCGGCGTCGATGCCCTTGATGTGGGTCTCGAACCGACCGCTGCGCAGGTGGAGGACGTCGCCGGCGAGAAGGTCGAGATCGACCCGCTCACCGGCCGGCAGCGAGTTGACGAGGTCGGTCAGGAGCTTGGCCGGGACGGTGGTCGCACCGTCGGTCTCGATCTTGCCCGGGACCCAGTAGGTGATGCCGATCTCGAGGTTCGTCGCGGTCAGCTTCAGGCCGGCGTCCTCCGTCTTGAGCAGGACGTTGGCGAGGACCGGCAGCGTGCTCCGGTTGGACACGGCACGACTGACGACCGAAAGGCCGCGCGCCAGGTTCTCCTGCATGACCGAGAGTTTCACGGCGGGTTCACTCCAGTGCTTGGGCTGATCGACGCCACGGGTCCGCGGAGCTGTGCGGTCGCCGGTCCGGGGTCCACCGAGGTCGTCCGGGCGTTCCGGCATCGAGCCTGATCGGTAGGTGGGTATCTTCTCTCTATCATCTCACTCCGTCATCACCGTAGTAACGGTGTGGAGACGGTGGACCGCCACGCTCCCCGCCGCACGGATCGGACGTGGACGACCGGCCTGGGCCCGTGGACCGGATGCCCGCGGACGGCCGGGTCGCGGCGGACGCACGGTGGACGGCCCGCGACGTTGTCCGGACAGCCCGCCGGGATGAGCCCGATCGTCCACGAACCCACCCACGCGAACGGACCTCGACGGCCGCGGATGTCCACACGGCACCACGGTTTTCCACCGATTCCGCGCGGTTATCCACAGAAGGGGTCATCGCGGGTGGCCGCCGAGCCCGTAACGGGCGGTCGGTCGGTCGTGACCGGGTGTCGGTCAGTCGGCGTAGATCAGCTCTCTGACGGCGGCGATCTCGCGCCGGAGCTCGTCGTTGACGGCGACCTCGCGGTTGATCTTGTCGCAGGCGTGGAGAACGGTCGAGTGATCGCGTCCACCCAGCTCGGCACCGATCCGGAGGAGCGAGACGTCCGTCTCTTCGCGCATCAGGAACATCGCGATCTGGCGCGGGACGACGATCGCCTTGTCGCGCTTCTGACCCTGGAGGACGTCCATCGGGACGCTGTAGTACTCCGACACGACCCTGGCGATTCGCTCCGGGGTCACCTGGCGCTTCTTGGGGTTGTAGAGGACGTTCGACAGGACGGCCTGGGCCAGCTCGATGCCGATCGGCATGGCACCCATGCTCGCGTAGGCGACGATCCGGTTGAGCGCGCCCTCGAGCTCGCGGATGTTGCTGACGACCTTGCGCGCGATGAACTCGATGACGTCGGAGGTGATGGGGACCGCGCCCTCCTCCGCCTTCGCGCGCAGGATGGCGATCCGGGTCTCGAGATCAGGCGCCGTCAGATCGGCGATCAGGCCCCACTCGAACCGGCTTCGGAGCCGCTCCTCCAGGGTCAGGATCGCCTTCGGCGGCCGGTCGGAGCTCAGCACGATCTGCTTGCCATCCTCATGGATGGCATTGAACGTGTGGAAGAACTCCTCCTGGGTCCGCTCCTTGTCGGCGATGAACTGGATGTCGTCGATGAGGAGGAGGTCGATCCGGCGATAGCGGGCGCGGAATTCGTCGATCTTGCCCTGCTGGATCGACGCGATGAATTCGTTGGTGAACTTCTCACTGGTCGCATAGACGACGCGCTTGCGCGGGAACTTGGCGATGACCTGGTTGCCGATCGCGTGCATCAGGTGGGTCTTGCCGAGGCCGACCCCGCCGTACAGGAAGAGCGGGTTGTAGGCGTGTCCCGGTCGCTCCGCCACGGACAGGCTGGCCGCGTGGGCCAGGCGGTTGGCGGACCCGACGATGAAGTTCGAGAACGTGTAGCGCGGGTTGATGAAGGTCGTCCCGCCTTCGCCCCCGACGCGGGTCGGCTCGAGGCGGACCTGCTGGCGCTCACCGTTCGAAGCGGTCCTGCCCGTGCCGGTGGTGGCGGCGGTCGCCTGGGCCTCGTCCGCGGCGTCCTCCGCGGATGTCCCGATGACGAACTCGACCTGGACGCTGTAGCCGACGATCCGGGCGAGGGTCTGGCTGATCAACGAGCGGTAGCGCGACTCGAGCCAGTCCTTGGCGAACCCGTTCGGGACGGCGATCCGGAAACGCTGCTCGTCGACGTCCACCAATTGGGTGTCGCGCAGCCACGTCTCGAAATTCGCCGGCGAGAGTGAGACCTGGAGTTCTCCCAAGGCCGCTCGCCAGACTTGCTTTGCGTCCATTCGTCGATGGGATCCTGTGATGTCGAAGCGTCGGTTGATGGGTAGCGTCGGCCAGGGACGGGATCTGCGCTGGGTCGCGCGCTGCTCGGAACGTACCGACCGTTGGCACCGGTCTGACGATGATTCCCGAGGATCCGTATCGGGCTTCGGGGGCTCCCGCGTACGTCTCCGGCGCCGAGGGCCCGGAGAGGATAGCACCGCCCGGAGGAGAGCCGCAAGGCGATTCTGTCATACTCCCAGGGAGTATCGACGCTCCGTCCGCGCGGATGACCGGGCGCCACGCGCGCGACTCTGTTTGACACTCTTCTCGGGCGGGGCCTATCATCCGCCGGACGACGACGCGCCGTGCGCTTTCAGGCGCCAGGCGCGTTTGCGTGCCTTCAGGGGGTAGTGACAGACCGTCCCCGAGGCCGGATGGAGAGGATCCCGGACAGTCCTGATGAAGCAGACCTATCAGCCGAAGAAGCGCCACCGCGCCAAGGAGCACGGCTTCCGTGCCCGGATGAGGTCGGCCGGCGGCCGGCGCATCCTGGCTGCTCGCCGAGCTCGCGGTCGAAAGCGGCTGACAGCCTGACCGTCGGACGCGGCTCGAACATGCCGCGGCTCGTGATGCTCACCCGACCGCAGGACTTCGCGGCGTTCCAGGGAGGCGGGACCAGCCGGTCCCATCCACTCCTTACCGCCCGGTTCCGGCGGACCGATCTCGAGACGACCCGCTTCGGGCTGTCGACCGGCCGAGCGCTCGGCGGGGCGGTGGTCCGCAATCGCGTCCGTCGCCGACTCCGCGAGGCGCTCAGGGTGATGGCGCCCTCGTTCCAGCCCGGCTGGGACGTCCTCATCATCGCCCGGCCCGCGATCGTCGAGGCCGACCAAGACACGCTGGTCGGGGCTCTGCGCCGAACCCTCGTCAAGGGCGGCGTCCTCGGAGGTTCCACGTCGTGAAGCGGATCGGGATCGGGTTCATCAGGCTCTACCGGATCGTGTTCGCGTGGATGCCCTCGAGCTGCCGCTATGAACCGACCTGCTCGCGCTACACGGAGCAGGCCATCGACAAGTACGGTCTCCTGAAGGGGAGTTGGATGGGTGTCCGACGGATCGCTCGGTGCCATCCATGGGGTGGGAGCGGCTATGACCCGGTTCGCTAGCGAGGCGCCAAGCCTGTGACACTCCGTCGGCTCCCGTGGGACCGGATCGCCTTCATCGCCCTGCTCGTCTTCGTGGTCCTCGTGGTGGTGGCCTGTGCGGCGCCCGGCACGGTCGCGCCCGGCGCATCGGGCTCGCCTGCCCCGACGCCGACGCCCGCACCTCCCCTCGTCCCGGCCACGCCGGGTGCCGATCCGATCAGCTTCCTGGCCTGGCTGTTCACGCCGCTCTTCAAGGCGATGTTCATCGTCCTCGTCGCGGTCTACGACCTGCTGACCGCGATCGGAGTGCCTGCCGCGATCGGCTGGGCGATCGTCGCGCTGACGCTGGTCGTCCGGATCATCGTCATCCCTCTCTATCGGCGCCAGCTCGTCTCGCAGAGACGGATGCAGATGCTCCAGCCCGAGATCAAGGAGATCAATCGGCGCTACAAGGGGGATTCGGTCAAGGCGCGGGTCGCCCAGCAGGAGCTCATGAAGGAGCGCGGCGTCAGCCCCCTCGCCGGCTGTCTCCCGTTGCTGCTCCAGATGCCCCTTCTGTTCATGATGTACCAGGTCATCCGGGACGGCCTGACCAACGTGAACCCATCAGCGATGCTGGAGGTGTTCGGGGTGCAGGTCGTGCCGCTGACCTGCAACAACATCAATCCCGCGACCGGCCAACCGGACGCCGCCCTCGGACCATGCATCAACACGATCATCCCGTTCCTCGGCACCTCGATCAACGTCGGCCTGCCATCGACGATCTTCTCGGTCGCGCTCGGCGGGTTCGTGCTCGGGATCAGCATCCTGGCCATCATCTCGGCCGGTCTCCAGCTGGTCCAGTCGCGGATGATGCTGCCGCGGACCAAGCCCGAGGACGACGACCCGAACACCAAGATCCAGCGCCAGACGATGCTGTTCCTGCCGTTGATCTCGGTCGTCTACGGCGGGTTCCTGCCGGCGGGCCTGTTCATCTACTGGATCACGGCGACGATCTTCTCGATCGCCCAGCAGTACCTCATCGTCGGTTGGGGCGGGATGTTCCCGTTGTTCGGGTGGACGCCGCGGTTCGCGGTCGACCATACCCCCCAATTCCCGGTCTCGATGCCCCCACCACCAGAGCCAGGCAAACGCGCGGCGATCCTCACCGACGCCGACAAGAAGACCACGGCCGACAAGACGATCCGCCCCCGCGAGCGGGGCCGTCAGGGCCGACGAGGGAGACGACGCTGATATGAGCGAGTACCAGGAGTTCACCGGGAAATCCGTCGAGGAGGCCCTCAAGCTCGCCCGCGAGGCGTTCGGGGCCGAACTCAATGACCTCGATTTCGAGATCCTGACCCCCGGCAGCCGGGGCGTCCTCGGGATGGGCGCGGAGCCTGCCCGCATCGTCGCCGCACCGCGGACCGCGTTGGGCGGGGCGGCACCGAAGCGCGAGGCGGCGGCGGCCCAGCCGTTGCCGACACCGTCGCCCCGACCCCACGACGACCGGCCACGCGACGATCGCCCGCCGCGCCGCGACGACCGACCCCGCGACGACCGACCCCGCGACGACCGCCCGCGTGAGGATCGCCCGCCGCGCCGCGACGACCGACCCCGCCGCGACGATCGCCCGCCGCGCCGCGACGACCGCCCGCGTCGTGACGACCGCGAACGCGCGCCGAACCGCGGCGGGTCAGCCGACCTGTCCGCGTCCGAGGCCGCCGAGGTCGCGGCCGCACGCGGCTCGCTGGCCGCCGAACGGGCCGATCTCGAAGCCGCCGAGGCATCGCCGGAGGCCCTCGCGGCCGGCAAGGCGATCCTCGAGCGCCTGATGGGTCATCTCGGCTTCGACGTCCGCGTCGAGGTCGAGACCGGCGAGACAAGCCGGCTGAACGTGGTCGCCGACGGCGACGAGAAAGAGGCGCTGGGCGCGCTCATCGGCCGCAAGGGTGAGCGCCTGTCCGCCCTGCAGCACCTCGTCAACCTGATGCTGTCCAAGGAGATGGGCACGTGGACTCGCGTCCTCGTCGATGTCGAGGACTACCGCGGCCGCCGCGAACGCCAGCTCCGCGAGCTCGCCGATCGTGCCGCCGCGCGTGTCGTCGAGACCGGCAAGATGCTCCAGCTCGAGCCGATGTCGGCTCTCGAGCGACGCTGGATCCATCTCTCGCTGCGGGACCACCCGGGCGTCGCGACCCAGTCGATCGGCGAAGAGCCGAACCGCCGGGTCGTGCTCGTCCCGCGCGGCCCGGGCTGAACCGCCTGCAACGCTGATCTGCCTGCGACACGGACGCCCGCGCTCGCGGATCACCGGGGTCACCCTGGTCGGCATGGGCGCCACCACCTCGGAATAGGCCGGGTCGGGCCCTCCGGTCCGGGTCGTTTCGATCCGGGTCAGCCAGCGTCCCGCCCGGACATGCCACGCCAGATGCGCGGCGCGGTCATCGGCAACGCGCGGTAGCGGACGCCCGTCGCGGCCGCGATCGCGTTGGCCACCGCTGCGGCGGCCCCGCAGACCGGTCCCTCGCCGATCCCCCGCGCGCCATACGGACCGTCGACGGACGGGACCTCGACGATGATCGTCTCGAAGTCGGGAACGTCCGGCGCCATCGGCAGGGCGTAGTCGAGGAACGTCCCGGTCAGGAGCTGGCCGACCTCGTCGTAGACCATCGCTTCGCGCAGCGCCCAGCCGAGGCCCTGGGTGGCACCGCCGTGGAGCTGTCCCTCGATGATCGCCGGGTTGATCGCCCGGCCGACGTCCTGGGCGATGACGTAGCCGAGGACCGTGACCTCGCCCGATTCCGGATCGACCCGGACGTGGACGAGGTGGGCCGACGTCAACGGCGCCAGGTTCGGCGGCACGGAGCCGGCGTGCCCCTCGAGCGGCTCGAATTCGCCCGTGAACCCGTCGAGACGCAGGCCGATCTCGGCCAGGGTCAGTCCGCGGTCGGGCGTCCCGCGTGGCCTGACGGCGCCGTCGACGAGTTCCAGGTCACTGACGTCGATCTCGAGCACCTGTGCCGCGTAGGCGAGGATCTTCTCGCGCAGGACGGCCGTCGCCCGGACGATGGCCCGACCGGTCGAGTAGGTGATGACGCTGCCGCCACTCATCGGCGAGCGCGGCGCGGACGCGGTGTCGGCGGAACTGACCGAGACGTCGTCCGCGGTGAGGCCGAGACCCTCGGCCACGATCGTCGCGAACCCGGTGGTCGTGCCGGAGATGTCGACGACGCCGGTGACCAGGGTGATCCGCCCGTCCGCCTCGAGGCGGCAGATCGCGGAGGCGGGCTGGCGGCTGCCGGGCCAGGCGCCGACCGCGACCCCGACCCCCTCGCCGGCCGGCAGCGACGCGCGGCCCAGCCAGGTGCGGATGCGCCGCGATCCGGGTCAGGCATTCGTCGAGGCCGATCCCGCCCCAGGCCGTGCCATCGGCCATCTGGTCATCGGCCGCGACGACGTTCCGCCGCCGGAGTTCGATGGGGTCGAGGCCGAGCCGGCCGGCCAGCTCGTCCAGGATCTGTTCCAGCGCGAACGTCGCCTGCGGTGCGCCGGGCGCCCGGTATGCCCCGGTCCCGACCCGGTTGGTCTCGACGCCGTATGCCACGACCTCGTGAGCGTCCCAACGGTACGGGCCGATCGTCAGGATGGCGGCGATGCCTTCGATGCTGCCCTCGGAGAACGCGCCGGTCTCGAACCGCAGCCGCGCCCGGAGGCCGAGCAGTCGTCCGTCGCGTGTCGCGCCGGCGGTCAGGTGGAGGATCCCGGCCGGAGCCGGGTTGCTCATCCGGAAATCCTCGTGCCGGGTGAGTTCGACCCGGACGGGACGCCTGAGCAGGAGCGTCGCGGCGGCGGCCAGCGGATCGGCGATGAGCAGCTTCCCGCCGAAGCCGCCACCGAGCGTCGCACCGGTGACGCGGATGCCGGCGATGTGCAGGCCGAACAGGCGCGACAACTCCGAGCGTGTCCAGAACGTCCCCTGCGTCGCGCTCGTGAGATGAAGGACCCCGTCGCGGTCGAGCTCGGCCGTCGCGACCTGGGGCTCGAGGTAGCCCTGGTGGACCCAGCTCGTCGTGAACCGGCCCTCGACGATGACATCGCTGGCGGCGAGCGCCGCCTCGAGGTCGCCGCGCTTGAAGCCGGTCCGCCCGACGACATTGGACGAGACCTCCTCGGCTGGCGTGAAGGTCTCCGTGCCACCACCGACCGCGGCGTGCTGCGATTCGCCGGTCGCCTCGGCCCGGTCGACCTCCCACTCGACCCTGGCCAGCGGCGCACCCGGGACCATCGCCCGTTCGAGGTCGACGACGGGGTCGAGCGGCGTGTCTCGACGAAGACGAGTGCGGCACCATCCGCGGCGGCCTCGGGCGTCTCGGCGACCACCAAAGCGACCGGCTGGCCGGCCCACAGGATCTCCGTCCTCGCAAGCGGCTGGTGGAGCCGGTCGCGTCCGTCCGTGACGATCGGCAGGTCCGCGGCGGTCAGGACGGCCACGACGCCGGGAAGCGCGAGGGCCTCGTCGACGTCGATCCGCGTGATCCTGGCGTGCGACGGAAGGGCCAGCACCGGCCTGCCATGGAGGAGGCCGAGCGCGTCGTGGTCGGCGGCGAAGCGGGCCGCCCCCGTGACTTTGGCCTCGCCGTCGATCCGCGGGATCCGGCGTCCGATCGCGGTGCTCAGGCCCACGTCGCCGCCGGGTCCGGGCGGCCGTCGCTGGTCGCGGTCGGGTCTGGTCGGCCCTCGAGCCAGGCGAGCTCCGTCTCGGTCAGGTCGATCGTCCCTGCCTCGATCGCCTCGACGAGGTGCGCCACCGACCGGGTCCCGATGAGTGCGACCGGTGCGAACGGCTGGTTCATCACCCACGTGAGTGCAACCTGGGTCGCAGTCAGCCCTCGGGCGGCCCCGAACTCGGTGGCTCGGCGCTGCTGGGCCTCATTGGCGGCGGTCCGGTAGGCATCGAACCGGGGCTCGCGGTGGTCCGCCCGGAGAGCCACGGTGCCGAGCACAGGACGGCCGATCTCGTGAGTCATCGTCATGCGTCATTCTAGGCCGGAGGCGATTGCTATCCTGACCCCGGCCAAGCGACCCGCCGCTTGCCGGCGCCCCTCGAGGAGACCCGATGCAGGTCACCAACGTCCGGACCACGATCGTCGGGACGCCGTGGCGCGACCTCGTCTTCGTCGAGCTCGAGACCGACACGGGACTGGTCGGGGTCGGCGAGGTCCGGCCGGTCAACAAGACCGATTCCTTCGTGGCCGTCGTCGAGGAGCTGGCCGGGCGCTACGTCGTCGGGGCGGATCCATTCGATACGGAACGGCTGGCCTGGGCGATCGAGCGTCTCGAATATGGGCGGCCGAGCGAACACAGCCAGTCGGCGCTCGCCGCGTTCGATATCGCGTCGTGGGATCTCATCGGCCAGACCCTCGGCGTCCCGATCTGGAAGCTGCTCGGCGGCCGGTTCCGGGACCGTGTCCCGGCGTACGCCAACGGCTGGTACAAGGCGGACCTCGAACCCGAGGCCATCGCGAAGCTGGCTCTCACCGTCGTGGCGCGCGGCTATCGGGCGATGAAGCTCGACCCGTTCGGCGCGGCAAGCGTGCGCCTGTCAGCCCCGGCGCTCCGACGGGCCCTGGCGATCGTGGCGGCCGTGCGGGAGGCGGTCGGGCCTGACATTGACCTGATGATCGAGATGCACGGCCGGTTCTCGCCCGATACCGCGGCCCAGGTGGCGATCGCCCTCGAGCCGTTCGCGCCGCGCTGGATCGAGGAGCCGGTGCCGCCCGAGAACGCCGCCGCGCTCTCGCGGGTCCGTGCCGCGACCACGACCTCGATCGCCACCGGCGAGCGTCTCCATTCGATCTGGGACGCGCCGGCCTTCATCGAGGGTGGCGACGTCGACATCCTGCAGGCGGACCTCACCCACTTCGGCGGCTTCACCGGGATGCGCCGCCTCGCCGGCTGGACGGAGGCGCATTACCTGACACTCGCCCCGCACAACGTCGGCGGGCCGGTCGCGACCGCCGCCAACGTCCACCTCGCGGTCGCGACGCGGAACGTCGACATCGTCGAGCACTTCAACGATTTCGCCGATCCGTGGGTGAGCGAACTCGTCGACGAGGCTCCGTGGGTCGACCCGGTCGACGGCTGCTTCGCGGTCCCGGAGCGCCCGGGCCTGGGCCTTCGCCTGGACCACGACGCGTGCGCTCGCCACCCGCGGACCGGCGCCCGGCTGCAGCTCTTCGTCGAGGGCTGGCAGAAGCGCGACGGCTGACTAGTCGGCCCTGACGGAGTACGCTGACAGGTCCGAGGTGGTCGTTGGCACGACCGAGAGGAGGACGCGATGTTCAAGCGAATCATCCGGCTGGTCGTCGTGGGCTGGATCGTCAGCATGGTCGCCGGCGCCATCGCCGCGATGCAGGCGAAGCGACGGATCGGCCCGAACACCATGGAAGACGCGGACGACATCGCCGCGAGCGCGATCTTCGGACCGCTGGATTACCACAGCACGGCACGCAACCTGCGCGGCGGCACGCTCGAGCTGTGGTACGGCGGCGGAGTCCTCGACCTGCGCGACGCGACGCTGGCCCCCGAGGGTGCCACGCTCAACGTCAAGGTGGTCTTCGGCGGCGGCCAGGTCCTGGTCCCGGCCGACTGGAAGGTCATCGCCAACGTCCAGGGTCTCGGAGGCGTCCAGGACGTGCGCGGCGCCAAGGGCTACGCCGAGGCAGCGCCGACCCTCACCATCACCGGCACGGTGATCGCCGGCGGCTTCGCGGTCCAGTCCGAACTCGACGAGGGCGGCGCCAAGTTCCACGAGGGGATGATGGCGGCCCGCGAGGCGATGGACGACGCGACCGCGAAGGCGGCGGATACGGTCGTCGAGGCGGCCCAGGCAGCGGCCGCGGATACCGAGGCGGCCCAGGCGAAAGCCGCCGACGCCGTCGAGGCGGCACAGGCCGACGTCCTCGAGACGGAGCCGGACTCGGAGATGTCGCCCGCGACCTGATCAGTCGGAACCGGCGGTCTCGGTGCGCGCCGCGATCCGGGCATCGCGCTCGGCGGCTCGCTGGTGGGCCTCGGCCAGCAACGGCCGGAGCGACTCGAAGGTCGCGTCACTCGGGTTGAGGACGCACACCCAGGACTGCGCGGCATAGACCGGATGCGGCATGACCGTGTCGAGCGCTGTGTAGTCATGCCCGGCATCGTCCGATCCGACGAGGCCGGTGAATGTCGCCTTGCTGACGCCGATGTTCAGGCGGAAGACGCCCGGTCGTGACAGATCAGAGGCGCTGTCGAAGGCGTCGCTCCAGACGACCGTCACGAACGGGAGCATCCGGTCGGCGCCGGCGAACAGGAACGAGCCACCGTCGATCGTCTCGACCGCGACGTCGTCGTATGCCTGCTGGATCGAGGCGATGACCGCCGCCTGGTCCATGGTTCCTCCGGGTATCGTGGTCGCCTCGAGGATATCGCTCGGGCACTGAGGGCGTCATGTGACTCGGATCTTCCTCGCCGGCGCGAGCGGGGCCATCGGGCGGCCGTTGACATCGATGCTGGTCGCGGCCGGCCATCACGTGACGGGCACGACGCGGACCGAGGTCGGCGCGGCGACCATCACGTCCGCGGGTGCGGATGCCGCGATCGTCGACGTCCTTGACGCGGCCGCCGTCCTCGACGCGATGCTGCGGGCGGACCCCGAGGTCGTCATCTACCAGGTCACCGATCTCGCCACGAAACCGGGCGAGGAGCTCACCGACGAACGCCTGGAGAGGAACGCCCACGTGCGCCAGGTCGGGACACGGAACGTTGTCGAGGCGACGGCCGCCGTCGGGGCGCGACGGCTCATCGCGCAGAGCATCGCCTGGTTGTACCTCCCGGGACCCGAGCCGCACCTCGAGGACGAACCGATCGCGCCGCCGCCGCCCGCCGTCATCCCGAGGACCCGCCAGGCGGTCCTCGACCTCGAACGGATGACCACCACCGACCCGCGCTTCGAGGGCATCGTCCTGCGCTATGGCCGGCTCTACGGCCCCGGGACCTGGGAGACCGAGCCGGACACGCCGCCAACGGTCCACGTCGAGGCCGCCGCGCAGGCCGCGCTGCTCGCCGTCGATGGAGGCGAGCCAGGCATCTATTACGTCGCGAACGACGACGGACCCGTCAGCAACGCAGAAGGCGCGTCGACTGCTCGGCTGGTCACCGCTCTGACCGGTCGCTGCCCGCGAGCAGCCGCTCGAGCAGCTCGGCCTGGCGGCGCGCGTCATCGAGCGCGTCGTGGGTCAGCGCTGGACCGGCGACGCCGGGTGTGCGTGCCTCGATCCGGCTCCGGGTCGTGTCGGACCAGGCCGTGACGACCGGCCACGTGCGGCCGAGATAGAGCGCCTTGATATCGAGCGCCGATATCCCGAGCGGGTTCGATCCGTGGAAGCGCCAGAAGTAGTCGGCCACGAACATCCAGTCGAATGGAGCGTTGAAGCCGACGAGGACCGGTCTCTCCCCGCGCACGCCAGAGGGAAGGGCGGCGATCCAGTCCGCGAACCTGGCCATGGCGTCGGCCGGTTCGAGCCCGTGCTCGGCGAGATGAACCTGGGTCAGCCCGTGGACCGCCTCCGACTCCGCGGTCCAGACCGCCCCCGGGACAGGCCGCAGCTCCACGGAGAACACCTGGTCCGGATGCCAGACCACGCAGGCCCCGATCGACAGGAGCGAGGCGATCCCCGGCGCCGGGCCCGATGTCTCCACGTCGACGCTGATCCAGGTTTCGGGCACCGACCCGGTCACTGCACCCACATCTGGTCGTACAAGGGGCCCAACGCGGTGCTGTACTGGAAGTTCCCGACGCGTTCCGACACGAACGACGCGGTGCCCCCGTTCCAGAGGGGAGCCATCAAGGCGAGGTCGACCGCCCGGCGGTCGAGGGCGGCCCACTCCGCGAGAGCTGCGGCCGGATCGGTCGCCTGGAGTTGCTGCGCGTGGTCGAAGGCGCGTTCGTACTCGGTATCGCAGTAGTTCATCACCACGTCCCCGAACGGAGGACACCGGTACAGGCCGAAGAACGTGCCCGGCGCGAGATAGTCCGCACCCCACCCTTTGACCGTGACCTGGGTCCGCTTCGGATCCCACCAGGTGTCTGAATTCTGATCGAAGACGTTCCTGTTGTCGATGGTGACCTTGTAGCCGAGCTCCCGGAGGACCTCGTCGAGGGGTGCGACCACAAAAGCGAAGCCGGGTGGGATCGGCCCGAGCGTCACGTCGGCTCCGCGGGTTCCCGATGCGTCGACGAGGCGTTGGGCGGCCTGGATGTCGGGCGCCTTCCACCGACCGCCCGCATCGGGATGGAAGGTGTACGGGCAGTACGGCTGGTGACCCGGGAAGCCCGGAGAGAGGAGCTGGCACGTCAGCGCATTCGGGGCGAGCGGTTCCGAGATGGAGGCGCGGTCGATTGCGAAATTCACGGCGCGACGCGCGTCCGCCTTGTCGAACGGTGGGATGGATGTGTTCATCGCGACGTAGACAGTAACGGGCACGGAGGCTGCGTGGTACCGGCTCGAGTACTGGGTCCTGATCCGGGCCATGACGTCCGCTGATGCGCCGTTGAAGGAGCTGGTGTGGTCGGCGTCGCCCTTCTCGACCATCGCGACCGTATCGCCGGTGACGACGGTGAAGACCATCTCGTCGGGAAAGCCGTCGGGACGAACGGCGGGGTCCCACGACCGGAAATGCGGATTGCGCGTGAGGCGGACCTCGCTGTCGGTGATCGCGCTGACGACGTACGGGCCGGTACCCGGGAACATCCCATCCGCGACGAGAGCATCCATCGGAACGCCCTCGGGCACGGGATACCCCGCCGTGTTCGCTAGCTTGTAGAGGAAGTCAGGATCGGGCTCGGTGAGCTTGAAGGTGACGGTCCTCGCAGAATCATCAGCCTTGATGCCCTCGGACAGATCGCATTTCCGTTCATCCTTGGAGCACGACTCGGTGCCGACGACGGACCCATACAGGTAGTCGTATGAGCCGATCAGGAAGGCGCGTTCGGCGCTGCGCCGGAAATCCGAGGCCTGGACCGGCAGACCGCTCGAGTATTGCAGGCCCTCACGCAGCTGGAATGTGTACGTTCGCCCGCCGTCAGTGGGCCTGGGGATCGACGTCGCCAGATCCGCCACCAACGTCGAACCCGCCGCGCCACCGACGCGTCGATAGCCGACGAGGCCGTCCGCCAGGAGCGACGAGACGTTGTACCAGCCCTGGGCGCCGAGTGGATCCGTGTCGTACCGTCCCAGCTCCTCGCTGTAATCGACGACGCGGAGCACCCCGCCGCGATGTGTCCGAGCCGAGGCCTGTGATGCCACCCACACGCCTCCGTCGACGACGGCGAACGCCGCGACCGCCGTGCTCGTCGAGATGTGGACGGGATGCGACGGATCGCCCGGATCCACCCGTGACACGCTCCCGTCTCCGTCGCCGACCCAGACCTGGCCGTCGCTGACCGCGATGGCGGCGAGGCTGCCGCCGACGTCGATCGTGGTCGTGACACGATGCGACGCCGTGTCGATGCGGGTGACCGTGCCGTCGGCCGACGCGACCCATGCGGATCCGGCGTCCAGGGCGAGTGCGCTCGGTCGGGCGGAGAGCTGGATCGGCGCGGCCTCTGCGACTCCGCTCACGGGATCCAGGTGGCTGATCGACGCACCGTCCTGGCTCGCCACCCAGAGTCCGTCCGCATCGGCCGCCAGCGAGATCGGCGTGGACGCCACACCGACCGGCTCGCCGACGGCGCCGGATCCCGCATCGATGTGGACGACCGTGCTGTCGCCGGCATTGGCCACCCACAGCCCGTCGCCGCTGGCGACGATCGCCGTCGGCCCGTTGCCGACTTCGACGGTCTGGACGACGCTGCCCGTCGCGGCATCGATCCGCGAAACGGTCCGCTCGCCGCTGTTGGCGACCCAGACCGAGCCGCCGGCCAGGGCGATGCCTCTCGGCGCCCGCCCGACAGAGATCCGGGAGAGGGCCACGCGCTTTGCCAGATCGATCTGCGAGACCGAATCGGCTCCTGTATTGGAGACCCAGGCGGATCCCTCGCCGATGACGATCCCGCCCGGACGCGTTCCGACCGGGATCTCGCCGATGACCACGTCGCGAGCAGGGTCGATGATGCCGATCGAATCCTCGGCGACGCTCGCCAGGGCAGCCGGTTGCCAGGGCTTCACGACGAGCAGGCCGCCTGTCGCGAGGACGATCACCAGGAGGACCGCCGTCCCGGCGACGAGTCTCGGACGGCGTTGCCAGATGGGGCGGGCACTGGCACGCCGGACGGCGGCTGCGCGCCGCTCGGTGGCCGACGGCGAGTCAGTGTCGACGACCTCCGCGCCCACTCGCGAGACCACGAAGAGATGCCATTCACCAGGCACGCCTTTCAGCTCGCGGACCCCACGGTCCTCGAAGCGGAGCCCTGAGCCCGCCGCGAGATCGCGCACGGTCGAGGACACGAGGACCTCGCCGGGCCCCGCTGCGGCCACGATCCGGGCGGCCACGACGACGCTGATGCCGCCGACCTTGCCGGCCATCTGCTCGACCTCGCCGACGTGGAGCCCCGCGCGGACCTCGAGGCCGAGGGCCCGGACATCGTCGGTGATCTTGAGCGCACAGTCGGCCGCCGCCGCCGGGGCGTCGAAGATCGCGAAGAAACCGTCGCCGGCGGTGTCCATCTCGCGTCCGCCGAACTGGCGCAGGGCGCCGCGGACGATCGCGTGGTGCATCCCGATGAGGTCGCGCCAACCGGCGTCACCGAGTTCGGCGGCATGCTCGGTCGAACCGACGATGTCCGTCATCAGGACGGTCGTCAGGAAGCGGTCCCGGGCCCCTCCCCTCGCGGACATGGGCCGCATTGTGCCGCACCGAATGCGGCCCATTCAAGACGGTTCCGAGACCGCATCCCCGACCCGATACCCTTGTGCGCATGCCGACGGAGGGCGCCTGATGGGCCGACTGATCTACTCGATGTCGGTGTCGCTCGACGGCTTCGCGGCGGGGCCCGGCGGCTCGCTGGACTGGGTCCAGGTCGACGATGAGCTTCACGAGGTCTTCAACGAGGAGGCCCGTGCGATGAGCGGCTTCCTGTACGGCCGCCGGATGTATGAGCTGATGGCCGACTACTGGCCCACAGCCGAGACGATCCCGCCGCGACCCCGGTGATGCGTGAGTTCGCCGGCGTCTGGAAGGCGACACCCAAGATCGTCTTCTCGCGCACGCTCGAGCGGGTCGACTGGAACAGTCGGCTCGTCCCGGGCGAGGCCGTCGACGAGGTGGCCAGGCTCAAGGCCCGACCCGGATTCGACATGGACGTCGGAGGTCCCACGCTCGCCGGATCGCTCCTGCGCGCAGGGTTGGTCGACGAGATCCGCCTGTACCTGAACCCGGTCGTCGTGGGCGCCGGCCTGCCGTTCTTCCCGTCACTCGACGCCCCGATCCGGCTGCGACAGCTCGAAACGCGGACCTTCACCTCGGGCGTCGTCCTCACGCGGTACGCGACGAACGTCTGATCACCCGCTGGCGCGATGGTCCGGGGACGGATATGCCTTCTCTGGCCCCATCGGGCGATTGTCTCGAGCCGTCGAGCGGGGCAAGGTTGGTCCCTCATGCACGACCACCGCATGCCCGGGCGGCTCGGTGCCCCTCGGCAACGCACTCGTACCACGCTCATGACTGCGACGATCGTCGCCGTACTCGCTGTCGTGACCCTCGCCATGCCCGCCACGGCCGCCACGCAGCCGACATCGATGGTCCCCGCCTGCAGTGGCATCAACATCCGGACCGGGACCTCGACGGGGTCCGCGATCAAGACGAGCCTCGGCGCGAGCGCGAAGCTGACCGTCTCGGACAAGGTGTCCGGCGGTGCCTGGAAGACGGTCTGCCCGACCGCGAAGTCCGGATCCACGTGGTACCGGATCACCGCCATCAACGGCAAGGCGGTCAAGGATGCGTACGGCGTGACCTCGCTCTATGCGGCGACCGGTGTCCTCGCGGCCGTCCCGAGCGCCACGACGGCGTCGACGGATGCATTCGCGGCGGACCTGATGCGCCTCATCAACCTGGACCGCAAGGCGCTGGGCAAACCGCCATACCTCATCGACGGGCGCCTCGCCGACATCGCCCGGGATGCCCAATTCACCTGCCCGACGAACGCGAAGAAGGTGTTCCACGGCCGTGCCCGCGACATGGCGGACCGGCGCTACTTCGCCCACGAAGTACCGGGCTGCTACTCATCCGGCACGACTCCCTTCCGCTCGATCGAGATCGTCAAACGCGTGTTCGGCTACGCCGGGGCGCGGAGCGAGATCCTCCACTGGAACTCCTACGGGACGGCGAAGACGACCTACCGCCTGGGCTGCGACATCAATGGCAGGAATTGCGCGGGTGGATCGACCTCTGCGCCGTATACGGTCACGCTGGCCCAGCGGAACTTCATGAGTTCGGCGCCGCACCGCGCGGCCGAGATGAACAGCTACCAGCGGTTCGGGTGCGGGACGGCCAAGGCGCCGGGCAGCTCCAGGATCTACTTCGCCTGCCTGTTCGCGGACGGGGGATCGACCAAGCCGCCTGGCGGGCCGGCCCCGGCCCCGGCAACGCTGACGCTGGCACCGGCCTGTTCCGGCGTGAACATGCGTACGGGCACGTCGACGTCGAGCACCGTCAAGGTCCGGCTGGGCACCTCGGCCCGGGTGACCGTCGTCGCGACCGTGACCGGCGGCCATTGGAGCACGACCTGCCCCGCTGCCAAGTCGGGCGCCGCCTGGTACCGGATCTCTGCGATCAACGGCAACAGCATCAAGCGCCTCTACGGCGTGACCTGGCTCTACGCGGCGACCGGAGTCCTGAAGAAGCCCTCCTGACGTCGCTGTGCCGAAGTAAGACTTGACTTATATAAGTGGGCACCTATAAGATGCCCCGGTGCATGCGTTCGACATCCTCGGTGACCCCGTCCGCCGCCGGATCCTCGAGCTCCTCGCAGACGGCGAGCTGACATCCGGCGCGGTCACGGCTGTCGTCCAGGCAGAGTTCGGCATCTCACAGCCGGCCGTCTCGCAACACCTCAGGGTCCTGCGCGACAACGGGTTCGCGACCGTCCGGCCCGATGGTGCCCGGCGCCTCTACGCGGTCGAAGCCGGCCCGCTCCAGGAGGTGGACGTGTGGCTCGACACCTTCCGCCGCTTCTGGGAACAGCGCCTGGACTCACTCGCGACCGAACTGGCGCGGGGCAGGCGCGAGCGACGCCTCACATCGATGCCGGCGGATGCGCCGAAGGAGGATCACACGCCATGATCGACATCGTCCGCGAGATCGAGGCCGTCCAGCGCGAGGTCGGCGTCGGCCGGATCGCCGCCGGCGAGGGACGGGCCGTCCGGCTCCGACGGACCTTCGATGCGCCGATCGGCGACGTCTGGGACGCGTTGACCGATCCGGAGCGGATCGGGCGCTGGTTCCTGCCGATCAGCGGCGACTACCGTCTCGGCGGGAGATACCAGTTCGAGGGCAACGCCGGCGGCGAGATCCTCGCGTGTGACCGTCCACGAAGACTGCTCGTCACCTGGGTCTATGGCGAGGTCTCGAGCCCCGCGGATGTCTCGGAGGTCGAGCTGCGGCTCTCGTCGTCGGATGACGGGGCGACGACCCTCGAGCTTGCGCACACCGCGATCGTCCCGGAGGAGTTCTGGTCCGCTTACGGCCCGGGCGCCGTCGGCGTCGGCTGGGATGGAGGATTCCTCGGGTTGTCCCTCCACCTGGGAGGCGGCAAGGTCGGCGACCCGATCGCCTGGCAGTCGTCTGACGAGGGACGCGCGTTCTCTGCCCTGAGCAGCGAGGCGTGGGGTGTCGCCTACGCGGCGTCGGGTGCCGATCCGGCCGACGTGGCCAGTGCGGTCGCCAATACGACCCAGTTCTACGCGCCGGACAGTGGCTCGTCTTCCTGAGGGCCCGCCTCGATCGGTCTGATCGTCAGGCCTCGAAGACCGCGTGGATCAGCACGACCCGGCCTTCGTCCTCGTTGCGCCGGCTGGCCCGCATGATCTCCGCGACGCGATCCTCGCCCATGACCAGAGCCTGGACCGTGTGGGCAGGCCGCGGCACGCCGGGGGCCGGCGGACCGATCCTGACCTCTGCCCACTCGCGGGCGACGAAGCCTGCAGCCTCGATCGCGCCGCGCATGACGGCGGGTGAACGGATGTGGTCGCTCGTGGCATCAGCGGCCCACATCTGTGGGTAGATCGGCGGCGCGATCCGACCGGACATCGGCTCCTGGGTGACGAGCAGCCCACCATCGCGGACGACCCGGCGGAATCCGGCGTACAGCCGGTCCTTGTCGGCGATGTTCATGCCGCTGTTCTGGGTCCAGACAGCGTCGAAGGCGCGGTCCTCGAACGGCAGGTCGAGGGCATCCCCGACAACGAAGTCGACCCGGTCCTCCAGGCCGACGAGGTCGGTCAGCATCCGGCCCGCTTCGACATACGACTCGGCCAGGTCGATGACGGTCACACGACAGCCGAATTCGACCGCAAGGGTCCGCGCCGGGCCGCCCAGGCCGCCACCGACATCGAGCACACCCATCCCGGGCTCCAAGCCCGCGAGGGTCGCGAGCCGGCGCGTG
This sequence comes from uncultured Chloroflexia bacterium, assembly GCA_963776385.1. GTDB lineage: Bacteria > Chloroflexota > Limnocylindria > Limnocylindrales > CSP1-4 > SPCO01. The sequence continues at coordinate 54,780 of CAVZME010000003.1, read as the reverse complement.
GCACCGAGGCCACCGCCGTGGAACTGGTCCAGCGGCGCAAGGTCCTCCACGGTCAGCGTCGCGGGGTCCATCCCGGAGGCATCCAGGATCTCCCTGATCGCGGCACTCAGGCCACGCCGTTCCCAGTGATCCCTGATCGACCGCTCGCTCACTTCCCCGCTCGCAGGACGAATCGGCAACCGGCGCTGACCACGGTCCTGGGCTCGATCGGCGCCGCCACGACGAGATGGAGGGTCGGGACGGGCGAAGGGACGGCCGCGGCAGGTCGGGGCGTGAGCCGGAGCGTCTGGCTGCCGATCCCCGCGTCGCGCGCTCCCCGCCCGGCCAGCGACGGCCGGAATGGCCCGATGCCGGCATTGCGCATGAGCCCGGCGATCGTGGCGGGCATCTCCGCCACGGGCAGCTCCAGGGTCGTCAGCCAGACGGTGCCACCCAGGGGATGGACCTGTGCAACACGTTCGATGCGATCGGCGTCGGACCACTCGGCCGCGCTCGCGTCGTGCTCGATGAGGAACGGTGGTCGGTCGGGACCGAGCGCGCGTGGTCGCGATAGCCGCCAGCGGACGACCGCGCCGTCCGGCCGCCGCCGCTCGCCGTCGATGGGATCCGTCAGCTCCGCGCGCCCCGCGTTCAGGCGAGCGACGTCTGCCTCGAGGTCGTCCGAGGCGACGGCCCACGTGACGAGCCCTCCGCCGCCGGCATCGAGCGCCCGGACGGTCGGTCCGCCGAGCCAAGACCGCTCCGCTACGGCCCGGTCGAACACGCCGATCAACTCGAGATACGTGTCGCCCAGCCAGACGAGCCGGTTGAACGTCCCGAGCGCCTCATGACGCCCGCCGCCGCCCGGACGCAGACCAACCTCACGTTCGAGGTCCGCCACGGTGGCATCCGGATCGGCGCAGGCGATGACGAGATGGTCGATCCCGAGCAGCATCGGCCAAGGATGCACGGCCAGGGCATGGTTCGCTGGTGGGTGTCGAACATCGATCACGTTGGCCGCTCCTGAGACAAACGCGTGGCCGGTACCGCGTGGCCGGTATCACGTTCACATGGACGCCAGACCTGGATTCCTCATCTCACGCAAGCAAATGAGAACTAGTGTTCGTTGCGCGCCCGACAGGACTCGAACCTGCGAGCGTTGGGTCCGGAGGCCGCCGATCTGGTCCGAGCCCGTTTCCCTGAGGCACCGGAAATCAGCCCGACGCGGTTGCCATCCGGGAAGTCGGGGGGTACTTTCGGCTCCCTCTTGAGGTAGCTCGGATGTACTCCCACCTCCAAACCGACGCCCTCGGCCCGCCGGACGCCGCCGCCGACACCTCCACGGCCGTGGTTCGGCGGCCGACCCCCGTCGCCTCGCTCCTGGACGAGATCGCCCGCGCCATGCAGGCCGCCGCGGATCGCGAGCGTGAGCGGATCTATGTCGGCGTGGGCGAGGAGGAGACAGCGCAGGTCCAGAAGGTCCACGCCCGAGCCGCCGCGGAAACCGATGCGCTCCAGAAGTGCGCCGACGACGACGTGGTTCTTGTCAATGCCTGGTGCGAGGAGCAGATCCGGCGAATCCGAGCGAAGGCCGATCGCCGGATCGAGGATCGCCGCGGGCAACTCGAGCAGTCTGTCACGCAGCATGGCTCGCTCATCGAGGCGGAGATCCAATCGGTGCACGTCGCGGTGCAGGACTATCGAGACTCGCTCGGCGCGTTCTTCGGACGACTGGCCGAGGAGCGGGACGCAAGCGCGATCGCCCGGCTGGCCGGCACGCTGCCGGTCCCTCCGGATCTAGATGAAGTCCGGGCGGATGCCCGCGTCCTCGCCATGAAGGCGCTCGAGCAGGAGGCGGCGGCAGAGACCCCCGCTCCGGACGAGAGCACCGCAAACAACAACGGCAGCTCCATGTCGCGCAGGGACCCCGTGCCCGTGATGGAACCGGGCGACGAGCAGCGCGACGCGATATCCGGTGGCGCGGCCATCCCCGCGGCCATCCAGGTCCCGTCGGCGGTGTCCGCCGACCAGGCGCCGGACAGCGCTCTGCCGACCGAGGCCGACGCGACCGCGTCGACCGGTATCGCTCCGTCACCCACGGGATCTTGGCGGGCCGAGTGGTTCTATTCCTGACGAGCTGGACGTCGCCGACCGGGTCAGTCATAGACGCCCGGCTCCTCCGTTGGCTCGTAGAGTCCCGGATGGAGGGGACCCCGATGGGCGGGATCGACGAGAACCAATCCCACCGTCCTCTGACACTCTGACAACGGACTAAACGCATGGCCGCTTCCCAAGTGAAGGCTACCGGTGGCCGATCGGCCATTCCGAAGTCCGTTCGTCAGTGGGGCGCCCGCGACCGCGGGACGGAGTATTGGTGGAGATGGGGGAGAGTCGAACTCCCCGTCCAGAACCCTTCGCCGGAGACCACTACGAGCGTGTCCGATGGTTTGTCGTCGATCGCCCGGACGGGCATCGGCACTCTGCCGGGCGATCCAGTCACGTGCCCCTAGATCGGGCTTGACTCCGGACTACGTGACGCTTGTCCGGATCGCAGCCTCGCTAGATGACGCTTCCACTACCCGCGAGGCGGAGGCAGCTTCCACGCTCACTCTACTGCCTAAGCAGCGAGAGCGAGAGTCGACTGGCGGTTGCCAGGTACTTCTTTTTGCCACGTGATTTACGAGGCCCAGTGGCGTCCTCGGCTCGCGTTCCCCGGTAGCTGGGCCCTGTCGAAACCACACATCCCCACAGGTCCGAGAACCGGCTCGGACCGCGGGATGCTACCACCGTCTTCGCGACATGTCGCATCGACCATCGCGACTGAGGCCCGGTTGGCGATGCGGCTGTAACACGCTCGGTCCTACCGTCCGACCATCGACGTCGATGTGTTCGCGCCGACCCAGATGAACGGAGCAACTCACGATGGACACCCATTCCGACCGACGGAGTGACCCTGACCCACCAGCTCTGCTCGTGCGTGGCGCGTGCCTCGTCGAGGGCTGCCCCTGCAAGGACGCGCGCATCATCTCCGCCAGACGTGTCGCCTTCTTCGCCCAGTGGGCACGGGACCACGGCGAGACGGCCGAGCGACGGATCGCGGCCGATGACGACTCGCGCGCGCTCCTGCGTCCGTGGCGTGAGCGACTCCTGGGTCCGCGAGAACGACCGGACCTGGCAGCCCTGACGAAGGGACCATCGCTAGGAAATCGGCCCGGCTGGTAAGGTTGTCCCTGGCCGAACCTCCACACGGAGGGCGGGGGACCCACATCCCCGGGGCGAATCGCGACGAACGCGACGGCGAACCCAACGCCGAGCCCGACAGCTCACCTCGCAGGCCGGACGGGCTGCTTCGAGGTACGCCGTGCTCCGGCCATCGCTTCCGTCGACGACGCGCCATCAGCGCGCGGTCGGGCGCAACCTGGCGCTCGATCTCGTCGCGGCGGTCGGGGTCGGCGTGACGGCGGCCCTTGTCACCACGCTCCTTCCGACGATCGCCCGACGTGGCGGCCTCGAGCCGATCGGACTGGCCGCCCTCGCCGCCGCACCCTTCGTCGCGAACCTGCTGGGCGCATTCGCGGGACGGGTCGGACCGGGCTCGCCGCGGCAGTTGGCCCTGATCCGGGCTGCCGGCGCGGCCTCGCTCCTGGCCCTCGTCGCCTTCTCCGTCGCGCCCGTGCTCATCGCGGTGACCTTCGCGTTCTGGCTGAGCCTGGCGTTGTCGAGCCCGTTCTACCTCCGGCTGTGGGGCTCGATGTATCCGGCGCGCATCCGCGGCCGGTTGGTCGGCGTCGCCGGGTCGGTCAAGGCCGCGGCCGCTGCGCTGGCCGCTCTCGCCGGCGGGGTCATCGCCGACCAGTTCGGGGGATTGACCGCGGTCGCCCTCGCGGGGATGGTCGGGCTCGTGTGCGCGGTCGCCTACACCGGCCTGCGAGCACCGACCGCCGCCGCCGCTGACCCGCTTCTCGGCGCGCGATTCGATCCAGGCGTTGCGCGACCGACCGGTCCTCGTCGCGGATCGCCGTCGCCCAGGGTTTCTACGGCGGCGGGCTCATCGCGGCGATGCCGCTGTACGCCATCGTCAACGTCGATCGCCTCGACCTGTCCCTCGCCGACGTCGGGATCATCGGGATCATGACCGCGGGCGCGACGACGATCTTCTTCCTGGTCTTCGGCGCGGTGGCGGACCGGTTCGGGCCGCTGGTCGCGATGCGCATCGGGAGCACGCTGGGCCTGATCGCGCTCATCGCGTACGCCCTGGCACCGGACGTCCGCGTGCTCTGGGTCGCCGCCATCGGCGCGGGTGCGGCCAGCGCCTCGATCGACGTCGGGATCGCCGCCGCGGTCAGCGACCACACCTCGATCGAGTCGCGCGCGGCCGCGATGGCCGGCTGGAACGCCGTCACCGGCGCGCGCGGGATCGTCGCCGCGTTCACGATGAGCGTCCTGCTCCAGGTCGGGCTGGTCAACGTCACGACCGGCCTGCTGCTCTGCGCGGTGGTCACGGGTATCGGCGTGGTCCTGTACGCGCGGGCCAGTCTCGACCCGGCCGTCGCCGCGGTCACGCCCGACGCGTCGCGGGCCAGCCGTGCCATCGGCGGGCTTCGGAGCGTCGTCAGCCGCTGACGCCGGTCCGGGCACCCGGGCGGCCCGCTACGATGGCGGCGATGCGCCTGACGCCCTGGGAGGAGGAACGGCTCCTCGTCTTCACCGCCGCCGAACTGGCGCGACGCCATCGCGCGGCCGGACTCGCGCTCAACGCGCCCGAGGCCATCGCCCTCATCTGCGACGCCATGTTCGAGGCCGCCCGGGCCGGGGCGAGCTATCAGGAGGTCGAGGAGGCGGGACGGGCGGCCGTCGGCCCGACTGAGGTCATGCCGGGTGTCCGCGAGCTCGTCGAGGACGTCCGGCTCGAGGTGCTGATGGGCGACGGCGTGCGGCTGGTCGTCGTGCTCGATCCGCTCGGGGGACGACGACGAGGCGCGCGATCCCGATGGGCCCGGGGCGATCCGAGCGGCGGACGACGACGGCGTCGGCGCTGACGACCCGGGCACCGACGTCGAAGCCATCGAGCTGACGGTCCGCAGCGAGTCGACGCCGCGTCATCCGGGTGACTTCCCACTATCCGTTCGAGCGCGTCAATCCGCGGCTCGTCTTCGACCGCGACGCCGCCCGCGGTCGTCGTCTCGACCTGCCGGCCGGCGCCACGGAACGCTGGGCGCCGGGCGAGACCCGGACCGTGCGCCTTGTCCGCTTCCGCGGCGAGGGCGGCGCCCGATGACCCGCCTCTCCCCGGGCGACCGGCTCGCGCGCTATGGCCCGACAACCGGCGATCGCGTCCGCCTCGCCGACACCGACCTGTGGGTCCGCGTCGCAGACGACCGCCAGGCGCCGGGCGACGAGCCGGTCTGGGGCTACGCCAAGACGCTCCGGCCGCGTGCGGCCCAGGGCAGCCCGACCGTCCGAGCTCGACGTCGTCATCGTCGGTGCTCTCGTCCTCGACCCGCTCATCGGCGCCGTCAAGGCGGACATCGGCATCAAGGACGGCCGGATCGTCGGGGTCGGGCGGGCGGGCAACGGCGTCGATCAGCGACGGCATCGAGCTGCCGATCGGGCCGCACACCCAGCCGATCATGGGCTACGGCCTCATCGCGACGCCGGGTGCGGTCGACAGCCACGTCCACCTCATCAGCCCGGCGCTCCTGCCGGCCGCCCTGTCGGGTGGCGTCACGACGCTCATCACCGCCGGTTTCGACGGAGCCGCCGTGGGCGATGGAGCGGACGCTTCTCGGACTCGATGGCTGGCCGGTCAACCTCGGACTCCAGGCCAGCGCGCGAACCGAGGACGACCGCCGCGCTCGAGGCGCTGCTCGATGCCGGCGCCGTGCGGCTTCAAGATCCACGAGGACTACGGCGCCTCTCCGGCGCTCATCGACGCGGCGTTGCGAGTCGCCGACGCGCACGACGTCACGGTCTCGCTCCACACGGACGGCCTGCACGAATCGGCCGAGCTGGAGGACACGGTCGCCGCGATCGCCGGCCGGACGGTCCACGCCTATCACGTCGAGGGCAGCGGCGGCGGGCACCTGCCGGACCTTCTCGGGCTCGTCCGCGAGGCGAACATCCTGTGCTCGTCGACGACGCCGACCGTCCCGTTCGGGGTCAATGCGGCGGCCGAGGGCGTCCCGATGATCGTCCTCAACCACGGCGCCTCGTTCGCCGTCGCCGAGGACATGGCCCTGGTCCGCGAGCGGGTGCATCCCGCGACGATGGCCGCGGAGGGGCCGCTCCACGAGCTCGGCGCGATCGGGATCGTGAATTCCGATTCGCAGGGGATGGGCCGGATCATGGAGACGGTCCGGCGGACCATCCAGCTCGCCCACGTCATGCGGGCGTGGCGAGCGAGCGAGGTCGGGACACGGCCACCCGGGTTTGCCGGAGGAGTCCGCCGACCCATTCGATTCGACGGCACGGGTCCTGCGCTATCTGGCCAAGGTCACGATCGAGCCCGCGATCGTCCACGGCATCTCGGGGCACGTCGGGTCGTTGCTGCCCGGCCGGCTCGCCGACATCGTCCTCTGGAAGCCGGCCTACTTCGGGGTCAAGCCGGAGGTCGTGCTGAAGGCCGGTTTCGCGGCCTGGGGGCCGCTCGGCGAGGGCAATGCGACGGTCGAGGGCGCGGAACCGACGCGCTACCAGGCCGATTGGGGTGGGTCGGGTCGGGCGGCGTGCGCGGCTGTCGATGACGTTCGTCTCGGGTCGCGCTGCCGCCGACGCTGCCCTGGTGCGGAGGCTCGCCGCGGGCGGACGTTCCGTGGCGGCGATCACCGGCACGCGCGGGCTCACCCGTGCGGACCTTGCCCTGAACCGCGCCACCGCACCGATCGAGATCGACCCCGTCGAGGGCCGGGTCACGCTGGCCGGACGCCCGCTGGAGGTCGGGCCTGCGACCGACCTGCCGCTCAACCGCCGCTACTGGCTGCGCTAGAGGGCGGGCGGGCCGGCGGCGATCCGCCGCCGGAGCGACTCGATCGTCGCGCCGGTCCAGTCGGACTCGACCCACCACGTCGCGCCGGCCTCGGCGAGCGGTCGCGACCGCTGCACGCAGCCTTGCCCGGATCGAGCGGTGTCGTCCCCTCGACGATGATGTCGAACGGGCCGGCCGGCCGTTCGCGCCCGATGAACTCGACCAGACTGCGGATCTCAGCCGGGTCGCTCGTCTGCGGCAGGATGCCGTCGAACCGCAGCGCACGCCGCACGGATCGTTCCTTGGGCCATGCCCCGACGACCCAGATGGGGATGCGCGGCTGCTGGATCGGCGTCGGGCGGAAGGTCATCGGCGCGAAGCGGTAGTGGCCTCCATCGAAACCGAACGGCTCGCCCGACCAGAGGCCTTCGAGGATCGCCAGCGACTCGTCGAGCATCTCCGCGCGGATCCGCGCCTCGGTCGCCTCGCCGACGTTGCCGAACGCCCCGTCGTCGAGCGCGCCGAGGCCCACCGGCAGGACGAGTCGCCCGTTCGACAGTCGGTCCAGGGTCATGGTCTCCCGGGCGAGCTTCCACGGCCTGCGGCGTGAGGGTGGCGTCACGATCGCCCCGAGACGGACGCGCTCGGTCCGCATCGCCATCGCGGCCATGACCACCCACGGGTCGTAGATGTCCATGTCGCCGATCGCCACGCCGTCCCAGGAGAAGACACCGTCCCAACCGGCCGCCTCGGCCTCGGCGGCGAGGTCGGCCGCGGTCCGCGGATCGCCGGTGGTGACGATGAACCCGAACTTCACGCCCAGATGTCGCCGATCGTGAAGCCATCGGGGAACGGGTCGGTCGGGTCGACGACGTACGACGCGAAGCCGGTGATCCAGGCCTGGCCGGTGATGGTCGGGACGATCGCCCGGTACGGCCCGACCTGCGTCTCCTCGACCACGTGGCCGGTGAAGACCGTGCCGAGGATCCCCTCGTGGCGGAACGCGTCGCCGACGGCCAGCTCGCCCGCGCGCGTGCAGGGTCGCCATCCGGGCGCGAGGTCCCGGTCCCGCACGGCGAGCGGTCGATCGCGCCGGTCCAGGTCGGCGGGCACGTCCCAGTCGAGCGTCCCGGTCGAGACGGTCACCACGTTCCGCATGCTGTTCGCCGCGTCGTGTGCCGGCCCGCTCAGCTGGCCGATCGTGATGCCCGCGAAGCCCGGGCTGCTCGGGATGGACGACGGGGAGCTGCTCGTTGGCGGCCGCCTTGATCATCTCGGTGATGCGGACGATGTCGGCGCCCTCGTCCGGGGTGAGCCTGAGCCCGAACCGCGCTGCGTCGGCGATGACGTAGAACATCCCGCCGTAGGCGACGTCGACCAGGACCGTCCCCAGGTGCGGCACCTCGACCGGCGCGTCGATGTGGGTCGCGAAGGCCGGCACGTTCCGGAACGTCACGCCGCGGACCTTGCCGTCCGCGCACTCGGCGGTCACCCGGATGAGCCCGGCGGGCGATTCGAGCGTCAGTTCCGTGGTCGGCTCGGTCATCGGCAGCCGGCCGGTCTCGAGCAGCACGGTCACGACGCACATCGTGTTCGTGCCGGACATCCCCGGGTATTCGACCTGCTCCATGATCACGTAGCCGGCCGCCGCCTCCGGGTTCGACGACGGCAGGACGAGATTGCAGTTGGCGGCCGGATAGCCGCGCGGCTCGCGCAGCATCCGCAGGCGGACGTCGTCGCGGTTCGCCTGGAGCCAGGTCATCGCCTCGAACATCGAGCCGCCCGGCACGCCCTCGACGCCGCCGACGATGACCCGCCCGGGCTCGCCCGCCGCGTGGGCGTCGACGGCCTCGATGACGGGGCCGATCCGCAGCCGCGCCGGGGATCGCCGTGCTCGTCCATCGCGCACCTAGCGGCCGCGCTGGGCGTCCGCGAGCTCGCGCGCGACGTCGCGCTGGGCATCGCGATCGGCGATGTCGCGGCGGCGGTCGTGGAGCTGCTTGCCGCGCGCGAGACCGAGCTCGATCTTGGCCCGGCCGCGCTCGTTGATGTACAGCCGGAGCGGGACGATCGTCTGGCCCTTCGCCTTCGCCCTGCCCAGGAGCTCGTCGATCTGGGAGCGATGGAGCAGGAGCTTGCGGGTCCGCTTCGGCTCGTGGTTGTAGCGATTCCCGCCCTCGAACGGCGCGATATCGGCGCCGATGAGCCACGCCTCACCACGCTCCATGCGGGCGTACGCGTTGGACAGGTTCGCCTTGCCGGCTCGGAGCGACTTGATCTCCGTCCCGGTCAGGACGATGCCGGCCTCGAACGTCTCGTCGATCGTGAAGTCGTGGCGGGCTCTTCGGTTGAGTGCGACGGTCGATCTCGTCGCCCATGGGAGGGCTCCTCTGAACGTGCAGCGGGGTAGGTCGGACGCACGAACGCCGGCCCGATGCGGGCCGGCGTCCGAGTGCTTAGCCACCCACAGGGTGTCCGACTAGACGGCCATCTCCTGCGAGGTGGTGCAGCTACTACTGTCTATCACTGCACATCACCTCCTTTCGTTCCCGGGAACCGTACCCGATGGGCGGTGTGGACGCAAGAGTGGATCGCGGACGCCGTCAGGCAGGCCGCGCCGGCAGCGTCAGCCCGGTCGTCGCCGCGCCGAGGACCTCGAGCGCCTTGTCGAGGTCGGGATCCGTCGCCGGCCGGGACGGGATCCGGCAGGGTCACGACCACGTCCGGCGTGAGCCCGACGGCGTGGATCCAGCGCTTGTCGGGCGTCAGCCAGCGCGCGACGGTCAGCTTGAACGCGCCGCCCTCGCCGCTGAGCTCCTGCCACTGCTGGACGGTGCCCTTGCCGTACGACTGCTGTCCGACGAGCGTCGCTCGCTTCGTGTCCTGGAGGGCGCCGGCGACGATCTCGCTCGCCGACGCGCTGCCGCCGTCGATGAGGACGACCAGCTGGACGTTCGGGTCGATGGCGACGCCGTCACCGAGCTGCGTCGGTCGGGACCTGCCTGCCCTGGGCGTCCTGCTCCCAGAACAGGACGCCCGAGCCGATGAACTGGCTGGCGATCTTGCGTGCCGCCGTGACGTAGCCGCCGGGATTGCCGCGCAGGTCCAGGATGAGCTTGGTCCGGCCGGCCGCCAGGTGGTCCTTCAGCGCCGTCACGACAGCGTCGGCGGCGGCATCGGAGAAGCCCGACGACGCGCAGGTAACCCGACCGCGGCCGTCGGCCAGCGACTTGCGTCTCGACCTCCTGCTCCTGGACGACATCGCGGGTGATCGCGAGCTGGAGCGGACTCGTCCCTCGGAGCACGGCGATCGAGACGACGCTGCCCTTCGGGCCGCGGATCCGGTCGCGGGCTGCGTCCACGGTCAGCCCGTCGAGCGACGTCCCGTCGACCGACAGCGACGATGTCGTCCGGCCGGATCCCGGCCATCTCCGCGGGCGAGCCCGGCAGCGGTCGGGTGACCACGAGCAGGCAGTCGGCACCGAGCGGCGTGCAGCCCTCGGTCCCGTCGCGCGCCCGCGAAGTGATCTCGGCCCCGATGCCTTCGAACTGGCCGCTGATGCCCTGCAGGCTCCGGCGGTAGTCGTCCGCCGAAAGGTATGCGGAGTAGGGGTCGCCCAGCGACTCGATCATCCCGCGGATCGCGCCCTGGATGACGGTCGTGCGGTCCACCGTGCCGCCCGCGTAGCGGTCGCTGATGGAGTGGTAGGTCTCCCAGAAGGGCGCGAACGCGTCACCTTCCGACGCGGGCGTGCCGGGGTCGGCGGCGGCCTGCCGGCCCAGGCTGTACCCGGACACGAAGAGGGCCGAGCCGGCCAGGATCGCCACCACCGCGATGGAGACCGTGAGCATCGAGACCCGACGGCGAGGGCCCGGTGCGAGGGTGGTCAGCGGAGCGGGATCGGGTTCGAGCGGCGGGGCGTCGGGGTCAGGGAGCTCCATCGCTCGGTTCGTCCTGTCTGTCGGGTTTCGGGGAAATGGCGCTCAGGGTACAACGGGTCCGGTGACGGCGCCCCGCATGTCCCTACGTCCGCGGATCGTCAGCGGATGAGGTAGGTCCGGACGGACAGCCACGAGCCCAGGATGCCCAGCCCGACACCGGCGCCCATGACCAGTGCCACGAGGTCGCGCGTGAGCGAGCCGAACTGGAGGGGCAGGACGCGGAAGAAGTCGGCCATGAACGCGCTCAGGGGGTCCGCGACCGCGGCCAGGATCGCCAGCGTGAGGAGCGAGCCGAGCAGCCCGACGAACGCCCCCTCGAACACGAACGGCCAGCGGATGAACGCATCGGATGCACCGACGAGGCGCATGACCTCGATCTCCTCGGCGCGGGCGAGGACCGCCAGCCTGATCGTGTTGATGATGATGAACAGGGCGATGACCCCGACGATGACCAGCACGACGGTGCCGGCCGTCCGCAGGATGCTCGTGACGGTCAGGACACGCTCGACGAGGTCCTCGATATTGATGACGTTGCGGACGCTCGGGTCGCCACGCAGCGCGTCACCGACGATCCGGACCTGGGATGGGTCGACGAGCTTGACTTCCATGCTCGCGTAGAGCGGGTTGGCATCGAGGTAGCGGGTGAGGTCCTCGCGACCCTGGGCCTGCATCGAGGCGCGGAACCGCGTCAGCGCCTCGGCCCGGCTGACGTAGACGACGGACGACACCTGGGGCATCGCCTGGAGCTGTGTCTTGAGCGTCTCGACCTGCGTGTCGGTGGAGTTGGGCTGGAGGTAGGCGACGACCTCGACCTTCTGTTCGGTGAACTGGAGACCCGCCAGCAGGCCCGTCTGGATGATCCAGAACCCGGCCAGGAGCAGGAGCATCAGGACCATCGTGGCCGTCGCGGCCAGGCTCATGATCGCGTTCCGCCAGAAGCCCTGCCAGGCGCGCTTGAAGCTGAACAGGACGAACGTGATCACCGCTCAGTCCTCGCGGTGGTAGGCGCCACCGACCTCGTCGCGGATGATCCGGCCCTCTTCGAGCGCGACGACGCGCTTGCGCAGCGCCGTCACGACCTCGGCGTTGTGGGTCGCCATCATCACCGTGACGCCGAGCTCGTTGATCCGGAGCAGGAGCTGGAGGATCTCCCAGCTGATGAGCGGGTCGAGGTTGCCGGTCGGTTCGTCGGCGATGATCAGCCGCGGGTCATGGACGAGGGCGCGGGCGATCGCCGTCCGCTGCTGCTCGCCGCCGGACAGCTGGGAGGGGACCTGCTGGGCCTGCTGGGTCAGCCCCACGAGCGCGAGCACCCGGTCGACCGCCGGCCGGATCTTGCGTCGCGGCGTGCCGGTGACCTCCAGCGCGAATGCCACGTTCTCCCAGACCGTCTTGGAGGGCAGCAGCTTGAAGTCCTGGAAGATGATGCCGATCTTGCGCCGCATCTTCGGCACCTGGCGCCGGCCGAGCCGCGCGACGTCCTGGCCGTCGAGCACGACCGCACCGCGCGTCGCGACCTCATCGCGGATGAGGAGCTTGATGAGCGTGGACTTGCCCGCCCCCGATGGCCCGACGAGGAAGACGAAGTCGCCTTCGGGGATGACCAGGTCGATGTCGCGCAGGGCGACCTTGCCGTTCGGGTACTCCTTGGTCACGTCGTGCAGCACGAGGACGGCTCGTTCCTGCTTGGCGTGATCCCGGCTCCGGCCGAGGACCCGGCTGCGGATGGAGCGGGAGGCGCTCCGCGCTGGGGCGACGGTCACATTCGGCTCCGCGGGCGAGGCTTCCGGCGGTCGGTGCCGCCGATCGTCACGATCTCACGACTCCGTCCGCGGGCACGGCAAAGGGGAGCCACATCGGAGTCGAGGCTACCACCGGAGCGATGGTCCGGCAAACGTGACATCCGGTGCAGCCTGGCACCGGACCTTCGTCCCGCCGCGGCTCACAGCAGGCCAGGCGAACCCGGCAGGTATCTGGAGAAGTCCGCGAACGGTTCGTCCCAGCACAGGAGGACCGGGAACGTCTCCAGCCGGAAGCCGGCCTTGAGCGCCGTCACGACCGCGCGGTCCGCCGCACCGCCCAGCCACATCGCGAACGCGCCACGCGGCACGACCGCCGAGGTCAGGTGGCCGAGGACCGGGCCGAGCAGGTCCTGCGTCGCGGACGGCGACCGGCCCGACCCGGCCGGCCTCACCCGCGTAGCCGTACCCGAGCGGCGCCCCGTCCGGTCCGCGGTACAGCCAGCCGTGGCGCGATTCGCTGCGCAGGAAGCGATGGTCGATCGGGTGGGCGACGCCGAGCAGCTCGCGATCGAGCGCGTCCACGGCCTCGGTCAGAAGCTGGTGTCCCTGGCCACCCGGCGGCCCGGCGACGATCTCGTCGAAGGCGAGCGGGACGACGCCCGATGGCAGCTCACCGAACGCCTCGGGTCGCTCGGGCAGGCCGCTCAGGTTCAGGAGCGGCATCCGCGGCACCATCCCGAGCTTCGCGTAGAGCGCGTTCGAGATCGGCTGGGCGCTGTCGGCGGCGACCGCCCGGACCATCCCGCCGTCCGTCGGCATGATCCGCTCGACCAGCTCGCGCCCGAGGCCGGTCCCCTGGAACTGCGGGCAGGACGAACAGCATCGAGAGGTACCAGAGCCGCTCGCGGACGGTCGCCGCCGCGAACGCCGACGATCTCCTCCGAGTCGCCGGGGCGAACCGGCCACGATGAACCGCTCCGGGTCGCTCGACTGGAGATGCGCATACAGCCGCGACGAGCGGTCCGACGTCGCGGGCGAGCTCGGCCTGGCCGAGGCGGCCGATGTAGTCGCTGATCGAGATCCGCCAGATCTCCGCACAGTCGGCGATGTCCTCGGGTCGTGCCGGCCGGATGATCGAGTCCTCGCGTGGTCGCCGCCGTCCGTCGGCGCCGCCTGTCACGAGGCGACCGCCTCCTCACCGATGCTCCGCTCGAGCTCGGCCTGCATGAACGCATCGAGGTCGCCGTCGAGGACCGCGCCGGTGTTGCCGGTCTCGTAGTTGGTCCGCAGGTCCTTGACCATCTGGTACGGGTGCAGCACGTAGCTCCGGATCTGGTTGCCCCAGCCGGCCTCGACGTGCTCGCCCTTCAGCTTGCGCACCTCCTCCTCCTTCTCCTCGAGCGCGCGCTCGAGGAGCCGGGACTTGAGGACCTTGATCGCCATCTCCTTGTTCTGGGTCTGGCTGCGCTCGTTCTGGCTCTGGGCCACGATCCCCGTCGGGAGGTGGGTCAGGCGGACGGCCGAGTCGGTCTTGTTGACGTGCTGGCCGCCGGCGCCCTGGGACCGGAAGGTGTCGACCCGGATCTGGTCCCAGTCGAGCTCGATCTCGACGTCGTCGTCGGCCTCGGGCAGGACCTCGACGAGGGCGAACGTCGTCTGGCGCCGGTTCTGCGAGTCGAACGGGCTGATCCGGACGAGCCGGTGGACGCCGCGCTCCGCGCGGAGCCAGCCGTAGGCACGCCGGCCGTTGACCGCCACCGTCACGCTCTTCAGGCCAGCCTGCTCGCCTTCCTGCTGGTCGAGGATCTCGGTCGGGAAGCGGTGGCGCTCGGCCCAGCGGAGGTACATCCGCAGGAGCATCTCGGTCCAGTCGGTCGCCTCCGTGCCGCCCGCGCCGGCGCTGATCGACAGGAGCGCCGGGCGCTCGTCGTGCTCGCCCGCGAACATCAGCGCGGTCCGCTCGCGCTTGAAATCGGTCTCGAGCGAGGCGAAGTCGCGCTCCAGCTCGGCTTCGAGCTCGGCGTCGGGCATCTCGTAGAGCAGGTCGACGGCGGCCAGCAGGTCGTCGGCGCGGGTGAGCAGGTCCTGCCACGTCGCGATCTCGGAGCGGAGGCCATCGGCCTCGCGGAGGACCTTCTGGGCGGAGCGCCCGTCGTCCCAGAACCCGGGTTCCTGGGTCAGCGCCTCGATCTGGGCGACGCGTGCCTCTTTGGTCTCGAGGTCAAAGATGCCCCGAGGTCGACCGGATCCGTTCGGCCAGGTCCCGGATGGCGGCGGCTTCCACCTAGTTCCGGGCCTGCAGATCCTGGAGCAGGATCGGGCCGCAGCTCGATGAGCCGCAGCGCCGTCTTGCTTCGGGCGACGACGGGGTTCACGCAGGGGCAGTAGGAGTTGTGCGGGCAGACGCCACAGTTGCCGTCGCAGTCGAGGGCCGCGGCGTAGCTGCACGACCGGCAGTCACGCTCGCAGGCGATGAGATCGACGAACGATGCTTCCTCGGCCTGCTTCACGGGCTCCCTCTCTCTGTACTTGCTGTACGTGGGCAGCGCGAACCGGAACCGTTGCGAACGTGACTCCAGGCCCTGGGGCAGGCCCGATAAGTGCGGGTTTTGGCACAGTATACGGGGCCAAACCCCTATCGCCAAGAGGGAAATACGGTTGCATTCGTACTGGAGCGCCTGAGGGAACAGCTACTCGCCGGTACCGACCAGGAAGTACCGCGCCAGGGCGCCGAGTTCGTGGACCGTGGCGTCCAGCCGACCCGCCGGATCGCTCTCGATGGGGCTGGTCGAGGTCGGTGACCCCCAGGCGTCGATGCCGTCGTCCTTGGCCATCCGAAGGACGCGCAGCATGTGCGGCCGGTCCGAGACGAAGACCGCGCTGCCGAGGCCGTGGTCCCGCAGGACGCGGCTCGACCGCGTGGATCGACTCCTGGGTCGTCCGGCTCTGGTCCTCCATCAGGATGGCATCGGGCGGCACTCCCCGGGCGATCGCGTAGGCCCGCGCACTGGCCGCCTCGGTCGTCCGGTCGCCGTCGGCCTTGCCGCCGGTCACGACGAGGGTCGGGGCGAGGCCGGCGAGATAGAGCGAGACCGCGTGGTCGAGACGCGCGGCGAAGATCGGCGAAGGCCGGCCGTCGTACTGGGCCGCGCCCATGACGACGATCGCGTCAGCGGGGCGCTGCTCGTCCAGCTGACCGCGCGACCAGATCCGATAGGTCGTATATCCCGCCAGGGCGACGAGGCCGAGGCACCCGACGAGCACGACCCGGCCAAGGTCGCCCGTGATCGATCGCTCTTTCATCTGGCTCCGTGACGGTGATCCGGGCGCGGCGTGCTCAGCGACCGTGGCACTTCTTGTACTTCGCGCCCGACCCGCACCAGCACGGGTCATTGCGCCCGATCCGCGCACCGGTCGGCGTGAAGCCGGGCTTGGGCCCGCCGGCCGAGGGCCTGTCCCCGCCGCCACCGCCCGCGATGACCGGCTCATCGCCGAGCGATTCGCGCATCGGTCGGGGTGTCGGCGCGACCGGTCCGCCGCGAAGGATGGCCGAACCACCGGCCGACGTCGCCGCGGATGCGCGAGCCCGCCGTGACGAGGTCGCCGGTTCCGGCGGCCCCGGTCCGCGTCCCATTCGATCCGTTCCCGCCGGCGAGCGCCGCCGCTCCCCGGGCGAGCGAGGCGGCCACGTTGGGATCGCCGCCGGCCGGTTCCTGCGGCTGGCGCGTCACGGTCACCCGGAAGATCGACGACGCGACGCCATGGCGGATGAGCCCGCGGAGCTCGTCGTAGAGCTGGAAGGCCTCGCGCTTGAACTCGTTGAGCGGGTCCTGCTGGGCGTAGCCGCGCAGGCCGATGCCGCGCCGCATGTCGTCGAGCTCGGTCAGGTGCTCGACCCACAGCGAGTCGATGGTCCGGATGAGGACGAGCCGCTCGACGGTCTTCCAGTCCTCCTCGCCGACTTCGGCCGCCTTGGCCTCGAGTCGCGCATCGGCCAGGTCGCGGATGTGATCGGCGATCGTCTCCCTGCTGCGCAGCTCCCAGAGTTCATCGGCGGAGGTGCCCTCGGACAGTCCCATCGCGACCAGCGCGGCCGACAGGCCGTCGAGGTTCCATTCGCCCGGATCCTCGCCGACGAGGTGGCTCTCGGCGAGCGAATCGATCTCGTCGTCGAGGAACGTCTGCACGGTCTCGGTCAGGTCCTCGTTGTTGAGGACCTTGTCGCGCTCTGCGTAGATCGTCTCGCGCTGCTTGTTGATGACGTCGTCGTACTCGACGACGCGCTTGCGGATGTCGAAGTTGAAGCCCTCGACGCGGCTCTGGGCCGATTCGATGGTCTTCGACACCATCCGTGATTCGATGGCGACATCGTCGTCGAGCCCGAGCCGCTCCATGAGCCCGGTGACGCGCTCGCTCGCGAACCGCTTCATCAGGTCGTCGTCGAGCGACAGGTAGAAGCGCGAGGAACCGGGGTCGCCCTGGCGACCGGCACGGCCGCGGAGCTGGTTGTCGATCCGGCGCGAGTCGTGTCGCTCGGTGCCGATGATGTGCAGCCCACCGGCGGCGACGACCCGGTCGTGGTCCGCCTCGGTGATGGCCTTGGCCTCGGCGAGGGCCGCCTCGTACGTCTCCTTGTCCACTTCGGCCGGGTTGAGCCCGCGCTTGTGGAGCGTCTCGGAGGCGAGGCCCGCGGGGTTGCCGCCGAGCAGGATGTCCGTGCCACGGCCGGCCATGTTGGTGGCGATGGTCACCGCCCCGGAGCGCCCGGCCTGGGCGACGATCCCGGATTCCTTCTCGTGGAACTTGGCGTTGAGGACCTCGTGCTTGATGCCCCGACGCTTGAGCATCGTGGCGAGGATCTCGGACTTCTCGACCGTCACCGTGCCGACCAGGACCGGCCGGCCCTCTTCGGTCATCTCGACGATCTCGTTGATGAGCGCATTGAACTTGGCCGGCTCGTCGCGATAGACGAGGTCGGCGAAGTCCTCGCGGATCATCTCGCGGTGGGTCGGGATCGCCACCACCTCGAGCTTGTAGATCTTGTGGAGCTCCTCGGCCTCGGTCATCGCCGTGCCGGTCATCCCTGACAGCTTGTCGTAGAGCCGGAAGTAGTTCTGGAAGGTGATCGTGGCGAGGGTCACGCTCTCGCGCTGGACCCGGAGCCCCTCCTTGGCCTCGATCGCCTGGTGGAGACCCTCGCTCCAGCGCCGGCCCGGCATCTGGCGACCGGTGAACTCGTCGACGATGACGATCTCGCCGTCCTTGACGATGTAGTCGCGGTCGCGCTTGTACAGCGCGTGCGCCCGGAGCGCCTGCTCGAAGTGGCGGGCCAGGCGGGGGTCGGCGTCGTACATGTTCTCGACGCCGAGCCAGCCCTCCATCTTCTCGATGCCCTCCTCGGTCGAGGAGACGGCCTTGTCCTTGAGATCGATGAAGTAGTCGCCGCCCTCCTCGGCACCCTCGGGGCGCTCCTTGAGGCGGGGCACCAGCCGGGCGAACGTGAAGTACAGGTCGGCCGACTCCTCGGCCTGGCCGCTGATGATGAGCGGCGTCCGCGCCTCGTCGATGAGGATGTTGTCGACCTCGTCGACGATCGCGAAGTAGCGCTCGCGCTGGACCCGCTGGTCGAGCTCCAGGACCATGTTGTCGCGCAGGTAGTCGAAGCCGTACTCGTTGTTCGTGCCGTAGGTGATGTCGGCCCCGTAGGCCTCGCGCCGGGTGACCGGGCGGAGGTTGAGCAGCCGCTCGTCGGTGGTCGGGTAGCCGGGCTCGAACACGAACGAGGCGTCGTGGGTGATCATCCCGACGCTCACGCCGAGGAAGTGGAAGACCGGGCCCATCCACTGCGGGTCGCGCCGGGCGAGGTAGTCGTTGACGGTCACGACGTGGACGCCGCGCCCTGCCATCGAGTTGAGGATGGCGGCCAGCGGTGCGACGAGGGTCTTGCCCTCGCCGGTCCGCATCTCGGAGATCTTGCCCTGATGGAGGACCGCGGCACCCTCGAGCTGGACGTCGAAGTGGCGCATCCCGAGCGTCCGCTTCATCGCCTCGCGGGTCATCGCGAAGACCTCGGGCAGGACGTCGTCGAGGGCCTTCTGGAGTCGGGCGTTCTCGCGCTTGCGGCGGTCGGCCTTCAGCTCGCGGCGGCGCTCGAGGTCGGGGTGGTGGCGCTCGTCGTCGGACGGCTCATCGGGCTCGGCCGCTTCGAGGACCTCCGCCTTGAGCTCGGCGAAATGGGCGCGGATGTCCTCGTCGGAGAGGGCCTCGTATTCGGCTTCGAGCGCGTTGGTCTCGTCGACCAGGGGGAGCAGGCGTCGGATCTCGCGGTCGTTCGAGTCGACGAATCGGTTCAGGAATCTCATGACACGCCTGAGTATAGGCGAGGCTGCGCTCGAGCCCGGCTGAGCGTCAGGACCCGGCGGCGAAGCTCCAGAAGCCGATCCCGTAGCCCAGGACGAGGATGGCGAACGTCACGAACCCGAGTCCGAGCCAGAACAGGACGGACTGGAAGCGCGTCGTCGGGTTCATCTCGGGGTTGCTGTTCTTCGGCAGACGGTCGCCGCGCAGGCCGGTTCCCCAGCGGCTGGACTGGAGTTGGTCTCGCCAATCGGTGGCCGGATCGGTGACCGGTTCGAGGCCGCCTTCGCCATCGGGCTTGTGGAGCTGGAGCGTCATCGGTCCCCTGCCTGAGCGGAAACACCCGATGCGATGGCCTCGATGTCAGGCTCCTCTTCCTCGTCCCGCGTGTCGAGTGTCCCCTCCGAGCCATCCTCCCACAGCAGCATCTCCTGCGTCAGCGAGACCTCGCTCGAGAACAGCGCGCCGACCGACTCGCCACGATGGATGCGGCGGATGGCTTCGCCGATGAGCGGCGCGACGGACAGCGTCGTGATCTTGCCCAGGCGCTTGCGTTCCGGCAGCGGGACCGAGTCGGTCAGGACGACCTCGCGAAGGCTGGACGCCGCGATGCGGTCGATGGCCGGATCGGACAGGACGCCGTGGGTGGCGCAGGCGTAGATCTCGGTGACGCCCTCGCGCTCCAGGGCCCGGGTGATCTCGACCAGCGTGCCGGCCGTGTCGATCTCGTCGTCGACGATGATCGCCCGCTTGCCCTTGACCTCGCCGATGACGTTCATCAGCTCGGCCCGATCGAGGTTGCCGACCCGCCGCTTCTCGATGATCGCCAGCGGCGCGTCGAGCAGCTCGGCGAACGCCCGGGCGCGCTTGGCGAAACCGAGGTCGGTCACGACCACCGGGTTCTCGATGTGCTTGTGGCGGTAGTAGTTCGAGAGCATGTGGACCGCGGTCAGCTCATCGACGGGGATGTTGAAGAAGCCCTGGATCTGGCCCTGGTGGAGGTCCATCGTCAGGACCCGGTCAGCGCCGGCGACGGTGATCATGTCGGCGATGAGCCGGGCGGTGATCGGGACGCGCGGCTGGTCCTTCTTGTCCGACCGGCCGTAGGCGTAGTACGGGATGACCGCCGTGATCCGTCCCGCGCTGGCCCGCTTGAACGCGTCGATCATGATCAGCAGTTCCATGATCGACTGGTTCACGGGGTGGCAGGTCGGCTGGACGATGAAGACGTCCTTCTCGCGGACGTTCTCGAGGATCTTGACGAAGATGTTCTCGTTGGCGAACTGGAAGACCTCCAGCTTGCCCGGCTCCGAGCCGAGGTAGCGGCAGATCTTCCGGGCCAGATCCGGGTTCGAGTTGCCGTGGTAGATCTCGAACTGGTCCGCGTACAAGCTCGCCGCCTCCCGTGGGCCGAAGGCCGAGAAGGCCGTCATGCCGGCCTCACCCGCCCGTTCCCGGTCCGGTCGGGCTCGCGCCGTCCGTTCCCGGGGCGCCATCGTCGCCCATGCCGTCCTGCTCCGCAAGTCCGGCCCGGAAGGCGGCGATCGCGACGACCCGGTCACCCTCGGCCAGGCGCATGACGATGACGCCGCGGGCCTGCGACGAATAGCGGTTGATCGTGTTCGTCTCGGTCCGGATGACCTGGCCGCCGGCGCTGATGAGGAGCAGCTCCTCGTCCGCCTCGGTGACCTGCTGGACGGCGGCGACATCGCCGGTCTTGCGACCCTCGAGGCTGATGAGCCGGACGCCCTGGCTGCCGCGGTGCATCGTGCCGGAACTCGGTCAGCGCCACGCGCTTGCCGTAGCCGGTCTCGCTGAGCACCAGCAGGTCGCTGTCGGGCTGGACGACGCTCATCCCGACGACCGAATCGCCCTTGCGGGCGAGCCGGATGCCGATGACGCCCGGCGGCGTCGCGGCCCATCGGCCGGACCTCGTCCTCGGAGAAGCGGGCGAGCTTGCCCTGGGCGGTCGCGATGATCACGTCGTCCTCGCCGGTCGACACGTCGACCCAGGCCAGCTCGTCGTCGTCGCGCAGGGTGATCGCCCGGATGCCCGACGAGCGGACCTTCTCGAACTGCTCGAGCGGCGTCTTCTTGACGATGCCGGCCCGCGTGGCGAGGACGAGGTAGGAGCCGGCCTTGAAGTCCGGCAGCATGATCGTCGCCATCGGGACCTCGCCCGACTCCACCTGGACGCCGGGCAGGTTGATGATCGGGATGCCCTTGGCCTGGCGGCTGGCGTCGGGGATGGCGTGGACCTTGGCGGAGAAGACGCGGCCGCGGTTGGTGAAGAACAGCGCCCAGTGGTGGGTGTTCGCGACGAGCAGGTGCTCGACGGCGTCCTCCTCGCGCGTGACGTGGCCGATGATCCCCTTGCCGCCGCGGTGCTGGCGGCGGTAGGTGGCGACCGGCTGGCGCTTGATGTAGCCGCGGCCGGAGATCGTGACCACGACGTCCTCGTCGGCGATGAGGTCCTCGTCGGTCATCTCGCGGCTGGAGTCGTCGGCGACGCGCGTCCGCCGCTCGCCGGCGTACTTGCGCTTGAGCTCGGTCAGCTCGTCCTTGATGATCTGGCTGACCCGGGCCGGGTTGGCGAGGATGTCCTCGAGCTCGGCGATGAGCTGGATGATCGCGAGGTACTCGTCCTCGATCTTCTTGCGCTCGAGGGCGGCCAGCCGGGCGAGCCGCATGTCGAGGATGGCCTGGGCCTGGAGCTCGGACAGGTCGAACCGGCTCATCAGGTTGTTGCGGGCGTCGTCGACCTCGTTCGACTCGCGGATCGTCTTGATGACCGCGTCGAGGTTGTCGAGGGCGATCTTGAGGCCCTCGAGGATGTGCGCCCGGGCGCGCGCCTTGGCCGAGGTCGAACTCGGTCCGGCGCCGGATGATCTCGCGCCGGTGGTCGAGGTAGTGGACGAGGACGCTGCGCAGCGGCAGCGTCTGCGGCTGGCCGTCGACGAGGGCGAGCATGTTCATGTTGAAGGCGAGCTGCATCGGGCGTGTGCTTGAACAGGTTGTTCAGCACCTTGTGCGGGTTGGCGTCGCGCTTGAGCTCGATGTAGATGCGCATGCCGTCGCGGTCGGACTCGTCGCGCAGGTCGCCGATGCCCTCGATCCGCTTGTCCTTGACCAGCTCGGCGATCTTCTCGAGCAGGCTGGCCTTGTTCACCTGGTACGGCAGCTCGGTGACGATGATCGCGGTCCGGTCGCCCTTGACCTCCTCGAAGGCGACCTGCGCGCGCATGACGACCCGGCCGCGGCCGTGGGCGTACATCTGGCGGATCGCGTCGACGGTCTCCCACTCGCCGGTCAGCGCGTTGCGCTGGCGCTCGAAGCGGTAGATCGTCCCCCCGGTCGGGAAGTCCGGGCCCTGGACGTACTTGCACAGGTCGTCCGAGGTCAGGTCCGGGTCGTCGATCATGGCGATCGTCGCGTCGACGATCTCGCCGAGGTGGTGCGGCGGGATGTTGGTCGCCATGCCGACGGCGATGCCCGAGCTGCCGTTGACGAGCAGGTTCGGGAGCCTGGCCGGCAGGACCGACGGCTGCTTCTGGGTGCCGTCGTAGTTGTCGACGAAGTCGACCGTGTCCTTGTCGATGTCGGCGAGCATCTCGCCGGCGATCGCGGTCAGGCGCGCCTCCGTGTAGCGCATCGCGGCCGCGGTGTCGCCGTCGACCGAGCCGAAGTTGCCCTGGCCGTCGACGAGCGGGTAGCGCATCGAGAAGTCCTGGGCGAGGCGGACGAGGGCGTCGTACAGGGCGCTGTCGCCGTGCGGGTGGTACTTGCCCATCACCTCGCCGACGATCGCCGCGCACTTGCGGTACGAGCTGGTGGACGACAGGCCCATCTCGCCCATCGCGTACAGGATCCGGCGATGGACCGGCTTGAAGCCGTCGCGGACGTCGGGCAGGGCGCGCGACACGATGACGCTCATCGCGTAGTCGAGGTAGCTGACCCGCATCTCGTCCTCGATGCGGATCGATCGGATATCGCCCAGGTCGTCGGTCACGGTCGGTCACTCCTGTCGGGTCAGGTCAGTGCGTCAGGTCACAGCGGGGGCTCCGGGATGGTCGGTCGGGTCGGGCAGCCCGCCGAATCGCGCGGCCGTCTCGGATGCGGCCGAGGTGGCGGGTGCGCCCGGGCGCTTGCGGATGCCGGCGAGGCGAGCCTGCAGCTCGTCGGCGGTGGCCGGGTCGAGCTTGGCGAGCGTGTCGCGGATGACCCAGGCGCGGTGGCCGTCGTCGATCGCGGACGGCCCGTTCGGTCTCGGCGCGCAGGGCCGCCTCGGTGGCCGCGGCGTCGACGACGGTCAGCGAGCGGTAGGCCCAGGAGAGCGCCTTCTGGACGTCCGGCTCGGCGTCGCCCATCAGGTCGGCGAGGAGCGGCAGGGCGTGGCCGGCGACCTCGGGGTCGCGCCCGCGCCTGCGGTCGACGTGGGTCATCGTCGCGATGGTCGAGCCGACGAGGCGGCGCTCCCAGCGGGACGGGCTGTAGACGAGCTGCTCGAGTTCGGCCCAGCGGTAGGGCTCGGCGGCGATGCCCTTGCCGTACGGGTGGGCGAGCGAATCGACGGTGATCCAGTCGCCGGACTCGCGCGCCGCGCGTCGGAGGAGCTGCCAGGTCCGCTCGGTCTCGACCGTCGAGCGTCCGCTCGAGGAGACCGAAGGCGAACCAGCGGGCTTCCAGCTCCGGCTCGCGGAAGAGCCGGTCGGCGACGAACAGGAGCGGCGTCGGACGGTCTCCGCGGGTGGCGTTCCGGAAGCCGCGCGAGACGGCCGCGAGGAGCGGCCAGCGGACGCCGTGGATGGGGCCGATGCCGGGTGCGATCCGCTGCTGGCCGGCGAGGTACTCCGGGTCGGCCAGCGTGCGAAGGCCCGCCGTGAGGGCCGAGGCGAATGCGTCTGGGTCGTTGGTGAGCTCGGCGAGTGTCGTGCCGAGCGCCTCGGCAGGCTCGCGATGGGCGGCCACGAACGCGACGGCTCGCTCCGTGACCTCGCTGCGGGTCGGGCTGTCGATCACGATGCGTCACCCGGCGGGTCGCTCGGGCGGTAGGCGTAGCGCTCGCCGCAGGTCGCGCTTCCGGGCCGGGCTCGCGGCGACATAGACGCCGGTCGCGGTGGCCAGTTCGGCGCCGGTCGTGCGCGTCGACGATGTGACCGGCCGTGTCGACGACCCGGCGGCGCGAGCGCGTGATCCACCCTTCCGCGCGGATCGGCATGCCGACCTCGACCGGACGCCGGAAGTCGACCGCCATCCGGGCGGTGACGCCCCAGTTGTCCTCACCGACGAGGGCCCAGGCCATGACCTCGTCGAGGATCGTGCACAGGATCCCGCCGTGGACGACGCCCTCCCAGCCTTCGAACCGTCGATCGAGCGCCAGCGCGACCCACGATCGCCCAGGCTCGACGTGGAGCGTCGAGCCCCAGGCCGCCGGCGTTGAGCGTGCCGCAGGCGAAGCAGTTGTGCGGGGCGAACTCGAACCTGCCCGTCGGCGTCTCGATCGCCGGCCGGGCGGCCGTCCGGGTCGCCTCAGACGTCAAGGTTCTGCACCTTGCGCGCCTCGGTCTTGATGAAGTCCTTGCGCGGGCCGACCTTCTCGCCCATGAGCATCGTGAAGATCTCGTCGGCCAGCGAGGCGTTCTCGCCATCGACCCGGAGGAGGGTCCGCGTCTCCGGGTTCATCGTCGTCTCCCAGAGCTGGTCGGCGTTCATCTCGCCGAGGCCCTTGAAGCGCTGGACCGACAGGTTCTTGACGTTGAACTCCTTGATGACGCGGTCGCGTTCCTTCTCGCTCTGGGCGTACTTCGTCACCTTGCCGGTGCTGACCCGGTAGAGCGGCGGCTGGGCGATGTACAGGTAGCCCTCGTCGATGACCTGCGGCATGTGCCGGTAGAAGAACGTGAGCAGCAGGGTCCGGATGTGGGCGCCGTCGACGTCGGCGTCGGTCATGATGATGATCCGGTGATAGCGCAGCTTCGCGAGGTCGAAGCTCTCGCCGATGCCCGCGCCGAGCGCGATGATCAGCGGCCGGACGTTCTCGCTCGAGAGGATCTTGTCGAGGCGGGCCTTCTCGACGTTGAGCAGCTTCCCCCGAAGCGGGAGGATCGCCTGGAAGCGTCGGTCGCGACCCTGCTTGGCCGAGCCACCGGCCGAGTCGCCCTCGACGAGGTAGATCTCGCTCCGGGCGGGATCGCGCTCCTGGCAGTCGGCCAGCTTGCCCGGCAGTGACATCCCGTCGAGGGCGCCCTTGCGGATGACGAGGTCGCGGGCCTTGCGGGCGGCCTCGCGGGCGCGGGCGGCCGTCAGGCACTTCTCGATGATGCGACGGCCGTCGGCCGGGTTCTCGTCGAGGTACTGGCCGAGGCTGTCCGCGACGGCGGTCTGGACCTGGCCCTTGACCTCGGCGTTGCCGAGCTTGGCCTTGGTCTGGCCCTCGAACTGCGGGTCGGTCAGCTTGACGCTGATGACCGCGGTCAGCCCCTCGCGGACGTCGTCGCCCGACAGGTTGCCGTCGGCATCCCGAAGGACGCCGGCGCGGCGCGCCCAATCGTTGAGCGAGCTCGTCAGGGCCGCCCGGAAGCCGGTGACGTGGGTGCCGCCGTCGGGCGTGTTGATGTTGTTGGCGAACGCGAGGACGTTCTCGGTGTAGGTGTCGTTGTACTGGAGCGCGACCTCGACCGCCGTCCCGCCCTCACGCCGCTCGACGTAGATCGGCTTCGTGTGGAGGGCTTCCTTGTTCCGGTTCAGGTGACGGACGAACGACTGGAGGCCGCCCTCGAAGTAGAACGATCGCTCGCGGTCGTTGCGCTCGTCGACGAGCGTGATCCAGACGCCCTTGGTGAGGTAGGCGGACTCGCGCAGGCGCTGGCTGATGACCTCGAACGAGTAGTCGGTCGTCTCGAACATCTCGGTGTCGGCGATGAAGCTCGTCGTCGTGCCCCGGCGGGTCCCTTGCGGACCGATCTTCTTGACCGGACCGGTCGGCTTGCCGCGCTGCGTATTCCTGGGCCCAGATCGAGCCGTCGCGGGCCGATTCGACGCGCATCCACGAGGACAGCGCGTTGACGACGCTGACGCCGACGCCGTGCAGACCGCCGGACACCTTGTAGCCGCCGCCACCGAACTTCCCGCCTGCGTGGAGGACGGTGTGGACGACCTCCAGGGCGTCCTTGCCGGTCGAATGCTTGCCGACCGGGACGCCGCGGCCGTCGTCGGAGACGGTGACCTTGCCGTCCATCGCGATCGTGACGTGGATGGTCGTCGCCTGGCCGGCCATCGCCTCGTCGATCGAGTTGTCGACGACCTCCCAGACGAGGTGGTGCAGGCCACGGGCGTCGGTCGAGCCGATGTACATGCCCGGGCGCTTGCGGACGGCTTCGAGGCCCTCGAGGACCTGGATGCTCGCGGCCGTGTAGTCGGACGTCCCCGCCTTGGCGCGCTTGGTTCGGCCGTTGGTGGCGGCGCCCGCCGTCGAGCGGGTGGCTTCCTCGGTCACGCGGTCCCTCCGGTCAGGCGCTCGTAGAGACGCCCGAGTTCTTCGTCGCTGTAGTACTCGATGACGATGCGGCCGCCGCGCCGCGAGCGGGCGAGGCTGACCTTGGTGCCCAACGAGCGTCGGAGGTCCTCCTCGACGCGCTCGAGCTCGGGATCGGAGCGCCGGGTCAAGGCTCCTGCCGGCTCGGGTTTCGGTTCGCGCAGACGTCGGACGAGCTCCTCGGTCTGCCGGACGGACAGCTCCTGGCCGGTCACGGAGTCGAGGACGCGATCCTGGAGCTCGACCGCCAGGCCGCCGAGCGCCCGGCCGTGGCCCTCGGTGAGTCGTCCATCCGCGACCGCGGCCTGGACGCCCGGCGCGAGGTCGAGCAGCCGGAGCGTGTTGGCGACCGTCGAGCGCGCCTTGCCGACTCGGGTCGCGACCTCGTCCTGGCTGAACCCGAACTCCTCGATGAGCTGCTTGTATGCCTCCGCCGTCTCGAGCGGATCGAGGTCCTCGCGCTGCAGGTTCTCGACGAGGGCGAGTTCGAGCTGTTCGCGATCGGCGAGCTGACGGACGACTGCCGGGATGCGTTCGAGGCCGGCGGCCTGGGCCGCCCGGAGCCGTCGCTCGCCCGCGACGAGCTGGTAGCCGTCGATCGTCTCGGTCACGAGGATCGGCTGGAGGATCCCGTGCTCCGTGATGCTCTGGGTCAGCGACGCCAAGCTCCTCCGCGTCGAACCGCTTCCGTGGCTGGTGAGGGTTCGGGCGGACCCGCGAGATCGCGATGTCGATCGTCGTCGGCTGGCCGGGCGCACGTTGCGGGATGAGCGAGGCGAGCCCGCGGCCGAGGCCCTGGGTGCGTTCCGGTCGAGCGGTCACGATGCCGCCACCATCTCGCCCGGCTCCGGCGGGGAGGCGGCGATCCGGCCATCGCGGGTCCGCAACTCGGCGGCAAGTGCCGCGTAGGCCATCGCGCCAGTCGACTCCGGCGAGTATCGGGTGATGGGCATGCCCGTGACTCGGGGCTTCGGAGAGTCGGACGTTGCGCGGGATCACGGTCTTGAACACGCGCGACCCGAGGTGGCGGCGGACTTCGGTCGCGACGTCCGCTGACAGCTTCGTCCGGCCGTCGAACATGGTCAGGACGACGCCCTTCATCGCGAGTTCCGGGTTGAGGTGATCGCGAATGAGATCGAGGGTGGCAAGCAGTTGGGTCAATCCTTCCAGGGCGTAGTACTCACATTGCAGCGGAATCGAGGACGGAGTCGGCGGCGGTCAGTGCATTGACGGTCAAGAGACCGAGTGATGGCGGGCAATCGATGAGCAGGTAGTCGTAGCGGTCCCGAATCTCCGTCAGCAGGCGGCGAAGGCGCCGCTCGCGGCCCTCGACGGGCGCGAGTTCGACCTCGGCTCCCGCCAGCGCGATCGCCGACGGGATCACGTCCAGGCCGTCGATCGGCCCCGACACGATCAGGTCGCTCAGTCGGACACCATCGATGATCGCATCGTAGATGGAGCGTTCGATCGAGTTTCGGTCGAGACCCAGGCCACTCGTCGCGTTTCCCTGTGGGTCCAGATCGATGACCAAGACCCGTTCACCGGCGACGGCGAGGTAGCTCCCGAGGTTCACGACCGTCGTGGTCTTCCCGACGCCGCCTTTCTGGTTCGCGCAGGCGATCGTCTGGCCCACTCAGTGCCCTGCTCGGATCAATCTCACGATGCGTGATTCTACCATCGCTGAGCGGTCCATCTCTTGATCTGGGTGTCGTGTCGAGCGTATCAGGCGGCGCTTATCGGCGACTTGACGGCGTCAGGACGCGTTTCACGTGAAGCATCGGCGATGCGACTCCAGGGCTCGTTCCACGTGAAACATCACCGACCCCCGGACGTTCGGGCCAGGCTGGCCCTGCCCGCTCGTTTCGTTGCCGGGTATCCGCGTCCATGGGATACTGCACAGCGAGGTCGCCGCCGTTCGACCGTCACTCGAGGGACCGTGCGGGCGGGCGCGACCTTCGGCCAAACCGCCGAGGATCGACTCGCCCGATGACCCTGCTGCTTGCCGCGGTCGGAGCGACGGTGACGGCCTTGCTGGAACTGACCGTTGGTCCGTACCTCCGGATCGGAACCGCTGAACCGCATCTGGTACTCGTGCTCGGGATCGTCGTGACAGTGGCGGTCGGTCTCGAAGCGGGATTGGTCTGGGCCTTCGTGGGGGGCCTCGCACTCGATGTCATCACACAGCGACCGCTCGGTTCCACATCCTTCGCCCTCCTGTTATGCGTGGGCGTCACGTCTGTCCTCGCCGACGTCTTCGTCCGCATTCGCCCGGTCGTGCCGATCATCGCCACACTCATCCTCAGCGTGGTCTACTCGTTGATCCACTTCGCGGCCTTGAACGCCCTCGTGGCGCCGATCCCGGTCGGCGACCCGGTCGCCCTCATCCTGCCTGGTGCCATCTACGACACGGTGCTCGCCGCGCTCATCGGTCCACTCGTCATCTCCGTCCATGACCGACGCGCCGACGTGGAACGGATGGACTGGTGATCGGCTACCTGGACGACCGCCCGAAGCCCATCCGTTCCCTTTCGCGCTTCCTGACATTCGCGCTGATCGTCATCCTCGGCGTCAGCGGACTCACCGCACGCCTCTTCTACCTCCAGATGGTCGAGGGCGGCCGGCTGGCCACGCTTGCCACGACGAATCGGACCGTCCTCGAGGCGATCCAGTCCCCGCGCGGCCTGATCTACGACCGCAAGGGCCGCCTCCTTGTCACCAACGTCGCGACGTTCGTCGTGAAGCTCCGGCCCTCGGACCTCCCGATCGAACAGCGACCGGCGGTCGTCGATCGCCTCGCGGCGCTGCTCGGGATGACGTCGGCCGACATCAACGCGACGATCGATGGCAACCCAGGCTCGACGTTCGACCTCGTCCGGATCGCCGGCGACGTCGACGTCAATACCGCCCGGCTCATCTCGGAGGCTGGATTCGACCTGCCCGGGGTGGAGGTCGCCGTCGAGTCACGGCGCCAATACACCGACGGACCGCTGATGGCGCAGCTGCTCGGATACACGGGACCCGTTTCGGGTGACCAGCTCAAGACGCTGAAAGCCCAGGGCTATCTCCCGGACGACCTCCTGGGGAAGGCCGGCATCGAGGCGCAGTACGAGACCCAGCTTCGCGGCACGTACGGCACGCAGAGCGTCGAGCGCGACGGCTCCGGCCGGAAGACACAGGTCCTCCAGACCGTCACCGAGCCTCGGCCTGGCGACTCACTCACGCTCACGATCGACACGCAGGAGCAGAAATACGCCCAGAAGGCGATGAGATGGGCGATGAAGGAAGTCGGGATCAAGCGTGGCGTGGTGATCGCCATGAACCCGCAGACCGGCGAGGTCCTGGCCCTCGTCAGCCTGCCGACCTACGACAACAACGTGTTCGCGCGCGGCATCAGCAACGCGGCCTACAAGAAGCTCCTCGATAACCCGGACAAACCGCTGACCAACCACGCGATCCAGGCTCACTACCCGCCGGGCTCTACCTACAAGCTCGTGGCCGGCACCGGCGCCCTGGCCGACAAGAAGATCACCGACAAGACCAAGATCCAGACGCGCGGCTACCTGACCCTGGGGTCGACCCGGTTCTATGACTGGAACCACAGGGGTTCGGCGCGTGCAACATCTACTGCGGCTTCGGGCACTCGAGCGACACGTTCTTCTTCCAGATGGCCGGCAAGCTCGGCATCGATCGCCTCGGCTATTGGGCCAAGCAGTACGGCTTCGGGCAGCCGACCGGGATCGACCTGCCCGGCGAAGTCGCCGGCATCGTCCCGACGAACCAGTGGAAGCAGGATGCACTCGGAGCGAGGGTCTTCCCGGGCGAGACCTACCAGGCGGGGATCGGCCAGGGCTATGACGTCGTCACGCCGATCCAGCTGATCAACGCATACGCTGCCCTGGCGAACGGCGGAACCGTCTACAAGCCTCAGATCGTGCGCGACATCGTAGGGCCCGGACGGAACGGTCGTCCGACCCTTCAAGCCGGAGGTCATCCGCAAGATGAAGGTGTCCCCGACCGTCCTCAAGATCATGCGCAATGCGGCACGGAACACGGTGTTGCTGCGCCACACCTACAACCTGGTCGATCTGCCCGTGAAGGTGGCCGGCAAGTCCGGCACCGCCGAGTTCGGGACCCGCGACAGCAAGGGCCGGCTCCCGTTCCACTCCTGGTTCGTGGGCTTCGTCCCGAAGGATGCGAGGCACGGTTCGCTTCAACAGGGCAGACGCGCAGATCGTGGTCCTCGCCTTCGCCTACGACTCGCGGACCAAGGGCAACGTCGCGACCGAGATCGTCAAGTACTTCCTGCAGCTCCACTTCGGGATCAAGAAGGACTACCGCCTCCCGAACCTCCTCCAGCGCGGCAACTTCTACCAGAGCAACTGATGGGCGTCATCCGAGCCGAGCCAGCAAGGGTCTCCGACTGGGCGAACAAGTCCGTCGGGGCCGCCTGGCGCGCGTTCGACCTCCAGCTGACGACCTACGCCGGCCTCCTCGTGGCCATCGGCCTCGTGATGGCCTACACGAACAGCATCGAAGGCGGGTCGGCCGCGATCCAGGCCGGGACGACCTTCAGCCGTGGCCTGATGTGGGCGGGCATCGCGGTCGTCGTGTTCATCGTCGCGACCGTGTTCGACTACCACTGGCTCAAGACACTCGCGTGGCCGATCTACGCCTTCCAGATCGGGTTGCTCGTGCTGACCCTCGCGATCGGCAGCGGCGTCGGCGGATCCGCCCGCTGGGTCGCGATCGGGCCGCTGACGTTCCAGTTCAGCGAGATCGCCAAGATCCTGATGATCATCGTGCTGGCCAGCTACCTGGCCGGGCGCGAAGGCAAGCTCGATTCGCTCTTCTCGATCGTCGGAGCGTGCCTGCTCGTCGGACCGCCCCTCGCTCCTGGTCATGCTCCAGCCGGATCTCGGCACCTCGCTCGTCTTCGGGGCCATCCTGGCCGGGATGCTCTGGATGTCGGGCGCGAGCCTGCGCTGGCTCGTCATCCTTGCGGCCGGTGTCGTCGCGATGGTCCCGATCGCGTGGACGTATCTGCTGCGCGACTACCAGAAGGCGCGTCTGACTGACTTCCTGAACGCGAACCCGGATATCCAGGGTGCCGGCTTCCAGCTCCACCAGGCCCAGATCGCGGTCGGATCGGGCGGCCTGTTCGGCAAGGGGCTGACCAACGGGACCCAGACCCAGGGCGACTTCCTGCCGGTCCAGGCCACCGACTTCGTGTTCGCCACGCTGTCCGAGGAGCTCGGCTTCATCGGCGCGATCGTGATGTTCGTCCTGTTCATCCTGCTCCTGTGGCGGGTCCTGGTCGCAGGCTGGCGGTCGCGGGATGCGTTCGGGACGCTGTTCGCGGCCGGCGTCGCCTCGGTGGTCCTGTTCCAGCTCGTCGTGAACGTCGGCATGGTCCTCGGGGTGATGCCCATCACCGGCATCCCGTTGCCATTCGTGACCCACGGCGGCGCATCGCTCGTCAGCATGGCCGCCGGCTTAGGGATCCTCCAGAGCATCAACATCCGGCAGACCAAGGCCGTCTGGTGACGCCCATCACGCTGACGTGACCGGCAGCATCGAGGAAGAGATCCCCCATATCCTCGACCTGCTCGTCGGGCTCCTCGCCCTGGCGGCGTTCGTCGCCGTCCTCGTCCGCCCGCTCCGCTTGCCGTACACGGTCGCGCTCGTCGTGGCCGGACTCACCGTCGGGATCGTCGCCAACGTCACCGGCTACCCACCGGTCGACGTCTCGCCTGACCTCGTCCTGCTGGTCCTGCTGCCGGGACTCGTGTTCGAGGCGGCCTATCGCCTCCGGATCGTCGAGCTCCGCCGATGGTTCGGCGGGCTCCTGCTGCTGGCCATCCCGGGGGTCGTCATCTCGGCTGCGGTCGTGGCCGCCGTCCTCAACGTCGCGACCGGCCTGCGCCTCGATCTCGCGTTCATCGTCGGTGCCATGGTGTCGGCGACGGATCCGGCCGCGGTCATCGCGACGTTCAAGCGCCTGACGGTGCCGCCCGCCCTGTCCACGATGGTCGACGGCGAGAGCCTGCTCAACGACGGCACGGGTCTCGTCCTCTTCGCGATCGCCGTCAGTGCGGTCTACGCGCCGGTCAGCCCCGTCGAGGCGGTCACGTCCTTCGTCGGGACCGTCGTCCTGAGCGTCGCGATCGGCCTGGCGACCGGATACGCGGCTGCCAAGGTCATCGCCCCGATCGCGGACCACCTCATCGAGCTGACGATCACCGTCGTCCTCGCCTACGGCAGCTACCTGCTTGCCGACCAGCTCGGGCTGTCCGGGGTGATCGCCACGGTCACTGCGGGGATCGTGCTCGGGAACCTCGGGCCGGCGCGTGAGCGCGCACAGGACGGGACGGATCCGATCGACACCGTCTGGGAGTTCATCGCCTACCTCCTGACCGCGGTCGTCTTCCTCCTGGTCGGGCTGGCCATCCCGCCGGCGCGGATTGCTCGAGGCGCTCGGGCCCATCGCCTGGGGCATCGTCGCGATCCTCATCGGCCGGGCGCTCGTGGTCTACGTGATCCTCGGCGGTGCCTCGCGTCTGGCGGTGCGACCGGGACTCGCCGAGCGGATCCCCGGTTCGTGGATGCACGTGCTGTTCTGGGCCGGTCTGCGCGGGGCGGTGGCCGTGGCGATGGCGTTGTCATTGCCGGCCGATATCCCGCAGCGGGCGCTCCTCCAGGAGATCACCTTCGGGGTCGATCCTGTTCACCCTGCTCATCCAGGGCACGACCATCGGCTGGGTCGTCGATCGCACCGTCCGCCGCGAGGTCGTGCGCGGCGAGGCTCCGCCGACCGAGGCCGCTCTAACGCCGCCGGTAGAGTCCTCGCCGGTCCGAGGCGTCGCCTTCGGCCGACCGGCGCCGGCCGGTCGAGCGGAGGAGCCCGTCCAGCTCGGAGCGGTAGTTCCGGCCGATCGGCGCACGGTCGAGCCACTCGATGTATTCGATGTCGTGGCGCGCCACCTCGCCGAGCGACCAGCCGGCGTAGCGACCGAAGTTGAGCACGGTCCCCGACGGCCGACCCGGCGGCGGGCCGGCCGCGCCATGGCCTTCCGGAGCGCGCATCGACTCGTCGTAGCCGCTGCCCTGGGTCGATCGGCCCGAGGTCCAGTCGCGCGAGACGACCTCGGGCGGTGCGGTCGGGGGCGTGGCCGGTGTCGCCGGCCGGGGCGCGCCTGTCGCGGATGCGGACGCTGGCTGCGCTGCGCTCGCCGCCGCAGCCGCTCGGTCGACGGCCTTCGCTCGATCGTAGGCGGACCGGGCCGCCGGATCGCCGATCATCTCCCAGGCCGCGTTGATGGCGGCCATCCTGGCCGCCGCCTCGGGCGTTTCGGCGAGATCGGGGTGGTATTTGCGCGCCAGCCGGCGATAGGCCGCCTGGATGACCTCGTCCTCCGCCTCCGAGTCGACCTGGAGGGTCTTGTACGGGTCGAGCGCGTCAGGCATCGGCGTCGGGGCCCATGCCGATGTTGGTGAGCGAGATCGCGAGCGCCTCGGGCTCGTCCGGGGAGAGGCGCCGGAACAGGTAGCGGACGACGTCGCGGAAGGCCGCGGTCACCGGCAGGGCCAGGATCGCCCCGAGCAGGCCCGCCAGCGATCCGCCGACGATGATCGCGAACACGACCGCCGCCGGGTGGAGCTGGACTGCATCGCCCTGGATCTTCGGCACCAGGAAGTTGTTCTCGACCTGCTGGACCAGGAAGTAGAGGAGCAGCGCTGCCAGCACGGCGACCGGCCCGACCGTTGCCGCGAGCAGGACCGCCGGCACGGCCGAGATGATCGGCCCGATGATCGGCACGAGCTCGAACAGCCCGGCGATGACCGACAGGAGCACCGCGTAGCGCCCGAAGATCGGGTCGATGAGGTTGCTCAGGACGATCAGCCCGATGAACGTCGCGATCCCGACCGCGAACCCGAGCACGATCTGGCCGCGGACCCATTGCCCGAAGTCGCGCTCGACCGTCTTGATGACCGCCCAGGTGTCGAAGCGCCAGGTCTTGGGAAGCGAGCGATCGAAGGTCGCGACCAGCGTCGTCTTGTCCTTGAGGATGTAGGCGACCCAGACCGGCAGGATGAAGTAGGCGAACACGGCGGCGAGTAGGCTGCCCGCGCCGGTGATGAGCGGCAGCAGGAACGACAGGTCCGCGCCGCCACCGCCACCGCCACTCCCGCCCTTGCCGATCCCGGCGAGGAGCCCGTCGATCCACTCACGAACGGCGATCGGGATCTGGAGACGGGCGTAGAACTCACCGAGCTTCTGGAGCTGCAGGTCGAGGTTCTCGGTGAGCTTCGGGAAAGTCCGCCACGAAGCGGACGATCTCGTTGACCAGGGGCGTCAGCGTGAGGGCCAGGAATTCGATGAACAGGAGGATCCCGACCACGTAGACCAGCAGGATCGCGAAGGATCCGGCGGACGCCGCGGCGGACCAGCCAGCGGACGGGCGGATCGAGCAGGTAGACGAACAGCAGGCCGAGGATGAACGGCCGGATGCTGTCGCGGGCCATCCACAGCACGAGTCCGGCGACGATCGTCGCCACGATAAGGACGGCGACGCGTGGAGACAGCGGGACGAAGCGGGATTCGCCGGGTGCGGCGTTCGTATTGACGAACGGCGGCGGCGGGAGCGTGGCCGCCCAGCGGGCCAGCGGGTTCGCAGGACCCTCGGCGACCGACGGCGCGGGCTCGTCCATGAGGCCGCAGACTAGCAGACGTGGATGCCTCGACCGCACCGAGCCCCGACGCCGTCGAGGCGCCACGTCCAGCGCGCCAGCGCTGGCGGCTCGTGCTCGCCCGGTCGTCCGAGGC
Source organism: uncultured Chloroflexia bacterium (assembly GCA_963776385.1). GTDB lineage: Bacteria > Chloroflexota > Limnocylindria > Limnocylindrales > CSP1-4 > SPCO01. The sequence goes on along the minus strand of CAVZME010000003.1, from coordinate 19,438 downwards.
GCCTGACCTCGGCGGTCGGGAGCTCGGCCGAGGCATGGGAGATCGGCACTCGAAGGATCGGGGCTGCCGGCGTTCATCCCGACAGGGCGGGCGCGGGCGCGCGTGGCGTTCGGGGCTCCCTTGTCGGCTGGCCTGGTCGCCGAGGCGGAGCTGGCGGACATCGTCCTGACCGAGTTCGAGCCGACCTGGCGCGTCCGCGAGGCGCTCGCGGATCGGCTGCCCGTGGGCTGGCGACTGGTCGACCTGTATGACGTCTGGCTCGGGGCGCCGCCGCTGGCCGGTCAGGTGGTCGCGGCGGACTACCGGATCGACGTCGGTGGTGCGGAGGCGGGGCCGATCGCCGCGGCCGCGGCTGCGCTCCTTGCCGCCGACCGGCTGCCGCGCGAGCGGGCAGAAAGGCGCCACGACGGTCAGCTACGACCTTCGTCCACTGCTGATCGACATCGAGGTGGTCGCCGCGGGGCCGCCAGTCGTCATCCGAGCTCGCACGCGGTTCCATCCCGAGCTCGGAACCGGCCGGCCCGCCGAGGTCGTCGGAGCGCTCGGAGACGTGCTCGGGACGGCAGTGACCGTCGAGCATCTCGTTCGTGAGGCTCTCGTCCTCGCCGAGTGATGCAGTGCGAGCGTCTTCCCGTTGACGCTCCGCGAGCACCGGTCACATCCTTGAGGCATGAACAAGCCGACCCGGGTACAGGTCGTGCAGATCGTGGTGTTCGGCATCTTCATCTGGCTGGCTATCAAAGTGCTTGTCGGGTTGGTGGCGTTTCGCCTGTTGTGGGGCTCTGGATGACGGCGAGGTGATGCTGGATCGGTGGCCTGAGGGCGAGTCGTCGGCGTCGACGCCGAGTGATTGACCGTTCCACGCTCGGAGTCGTACACTTCTCCTTCTGCGCGTCGGCCCCGCCGCGCGCCATTTCATGTCCGATGTCGCGGTCGCCGCGCGCGGTCGCCAGACACGAGCCCTGAGGATCCATGTACGCAGTCATCGAGACCGGCGCAAAGCAATACCGCGTCGAGGTCGGCACGGAGCTCGAGGTCGAGCTGCTCGACGTCGAGCCGGGCAAGACGATCACCATCGATCGCGTCCTCCTCGTCGCCGACGGCGACGACTCGACCATCGGCCGTCCGCTCGTCGAAGACGCGTCGGTCAGCGCCGAGGTCGTCAACCAGACTCGCGGTCCCAAGCTCATCTCCTTCAAGTACCGGCCCAAGGCGCGCAGCCGCGTCAAGAAGGGTCACCGCCAGGAGCTGACGGTCCTGCGCATCACCGACATCACGCTCGGTGGCAAGAGCGCGGCCAAGACAGCGAAGAAGGCCGACGACGAGGCGAAGACCGAGCGGATGCGTCTCGAGGAGGCCGCCACCGCGCAGGCCGCCAAGGACGCCGAGCTCGCCGCCAAGCTCGCCGTCGGGACCGAGGCTGCATCTGCCAAGGCCACCAGGGCGCCCAAGGCGAAGGCCGAGCCCAAGCCCAAGGCTGAGGCTGCCGAGGCAGTCGCCGAGACCGAGACGAAGGCTCCGGCCAAGTCGAAGGCCACCGCAAAGGCCGACACGGCGGACGCCGCGACCGAGGCACCCGTGAAGAAGACGGCGGCCCCGAAGAAGGCGGCCGCCAAGGCGGACGCCGACGCCGATGAGGCACCGGCCGAGACCCCGAAGAAGCCCCGCGCCACCAAGAAGGACGAGTAGACCAGATGGCACACAAGAAAGCGGGCGGCAGCGTCAAGAACGGCCGCGACAGCGTCGGCCAGCGTCTCGGCGTCAAGGTCGGCGACGGCCAGCTCGTACCGGCCGGATCGATCATCGTCCGCCAGCGCGGGATGACATTCCTGAGTGGACCCGGCACCGGCCTGGGCCACGATTACACCGTGTTCGCGACGATCACCGGCAAGGTGAAGTTCGAGCACGCCACCAAGAGCAAGAAGCGCATCCGGGTCGAAGCGGTCGAGACGACCGCCGCGAGCGCCTAGATCCCGGAATAGCCGACGACCACCGGCTGGGCCACTGCCCGGTACGGACGGCGACGGAGGAGACACCTTTCGTGAAGCCCGACATCCATCCCAAGTATTTCGAGGCCAAGGTCCACTGTGGCTCGTGCGGCACCGAGTGGACGGTCGGTTCCACCAGGCCCGAGCTGCGCGTCGACGTCTGTGGCAACTGCCATCCGTTCTTCACGGGCAAGCAGACGATCATCGACACGGCCGGCCAGGTCGAGCGGTTCCAGAAGCGCCTGGAGCGCCAGGTCCGCACCTAACCCTGCGCATCGGACACATGACGGCGGGCCCGACGGCCCGCCGTTCCTGATTCTCGGCCCCGATCCACACACCCGGTAGACTGCCGCACATGCCCAGCTACACCTACGGCGGCCAGGCTCTCATCGAGGGCGTCCTGATGCGCGGTCGCGATGCGATCGCCGTGGCGCTGCGCCACCCGGATGGCGAGATCGTCTTCGCCACCGAACGCCTGGATGCCGGCTTCCATGGGACGCGCTGGTCGAAGTGGCCCCTCGTCCGCGGACTCGTCGTCCTGTACGAGACCCTCGTCGTCGGGACGCGCTGGCTGATCCGCAGCGCGAACGTCCAGGCGGAGGAGGAGGGCATCGAGCTCGGAAAGGGCTCGGTCGCGATCATGCTCCTGCTCACCCTGGTCGCCGGCGTCGGCGTCTTCTTCCTGTTGCCGCTGTTCATCGCCTCGGTCACGACCGCCAACATCGACAATGGCATCGTCCAGCACTTCGTCGAAGGGCTCGTCCGGGTAGCGATCTTCCTCGGCTACCTCGTCCTGATCGGCAGATCGCCGGACGTCGCGCGGGTCTTCCAGTACCACGGCGCCGAGCACATGACCATCCACGCGCTCGAGGCCGGCGACCCGCTCACGGTCACCGAGGTCCGCAAGTACCCGACCGCCCATCAGCGCTGCGGCACCGAGTTCCTCGTCATCGTCATCCTGCTGTCGATCATCGCGTTCTCCCTCGTCGGCCGGCAGACACCGCTGGTCATGATCGTCAGCCGGATCCTGCTCATCCCGGTCATCGCCGCAGTCGGCTACGAGATCCTGCGGTTCGGGGCGCGGCATCGCGGGAACCCGCTGGTCAAGGTCCTGCTCTACCCGGGTCTGCTCGTCCAGAAGATCACGACCAAGCAGCCGAGTGACGACATGATCGAGGTCGCCATCGTGTCGATGGAGCAGGCGCTCGTCGCCGACGGCGAGTCCGTCCCGGACGGTTCCGGCGAGTTCGAGCAGCGTCCGATGCGGTTCGACACGCCGGTGGCAGGCGCCGCCATCGATGGCGCCACGGCGCCGCCCGCCCCGAGTGCGACCCCGGCTTCTGCACCGACCGACCCGCCGCCCGGGGCATGAGCGACCTCGACACCAAGCTGGCCGAGGTCGCCAGGCAGTACGACGAGATCCAGGCCGACCTGTCGCTCCCGGAGACCTCGACCGATCCGGCGGCCATCCGCCGACTCGGCCAGGAGATGTCGCGTCTCGAGCCGGTCGTCGAAGCCTATCGGCGTCTCGAGGCCACTCGTGCCGAACTGGCAGGCGCACGCGACCTGCGCGACTCATCCGATGCCGACGACGAGCTCAAGTCGATGGCGCGTGAGGAGATCGACCGTCTCGAGCCGGACGAGGAGCGCCTGGTCGAGGAGCTCAAGGTCCTGCTCCTGCCCCGCGATCCGAACGACGACCGCGACGTGATCATGGAGATCCGCGGCGGCGCCGGTGGCGAGGAGGCCGCCCTCTTCGCCGCCGAGCTGTACCGGATGTACGTCCGCTACGGCGAGCGTCACCGATTCACGCCCGAGGTGATCAGCCTCAACGAGACCGGGATCCACGGGATCAAGGAGGCCATCCTCCAGATCCATGGCGACGGTGCCTACAGCCGGCTCAAGTTCGAGGGCGGCGTCCACCGCGTCCAGCGGATCCCCGCGACCGAATCATCGGGCCGCATCCACACCTCCACGGTGACCGTGGTCGTCCTGCCCGAGGTCGACGAGGTCGAGATCGAGATCGACGAGGTGCGCGACCTCCGGATCGACGTCAAGCGCGCGTCCGGGCCGGGCGGTCAGTCGGTCAACACGACCGACTCCGCCGTCCGGGTCACCCACCTGCCGACGGGCCTGGTCGTCGAGATCCAGGACGAGAAGAGCCAGCACAAGAACAAGGCCAAGGCGATCTCGGTGCTGCGGTCGCGGCTGTACGACCTCGAGCAGCAGAAGAAGCGGGCCGCGGATTCGGTCGCCCGTCGGTCGATGATCGGGGCGGGCGATCGGTCCGACAAGGTCCGGACCTACAACTTCCCGCAGGACCGGGTCACCGACCACCGGATCGGGAAGACCGTCCACAACCTGCCGGCGATCATGGACGGCGACCTCGACGACCTCATCGACGCGCTCATCATGGCCGACCAGGCCGACCGGCTCGGCGACGGTGACACTGCCGCCTGAGGGCGCGGGGTCGGTCGGGGGCGGGCCGGTCGAGATGACCGGGGCGTTGCTGCGCGAAGGCGCTGAGATGCTGGCCGCCGCCGGGTCGGAGACGCCCCGACTCGACGCAGAATTGCTGCTCGGACATGCGGTCGGTGTCGGGCGGACGGTCGTGCTGGCGCACCCTGAGGCACCGGTCGGGACCGACGCCGCGCAGCGCTACCGGGCGGACCTCGCGCGGCGGGCGACCGGGGAGCCGGTTGCGTACCTGCGCGGGCTCAAGGAGTTCTACGGACTGGCGTTCGAGGCAGACGCTCGGGCGCTCATCCCACGGCCCGAGACCGAGCGCCTGGTCGAGCTCGCCCAGGCCGAGGTGATGGGACGGCTCGGTGCCGTCGCCCGTCCCGTGGGCGCTCCGCCGCTCCGTATCGTCGACGTGGGGACGGGGAGCGGCGCGATCGCGATCGCCCTCGCGGTCTCCCTGCGCCGGCTGCGGGCGCTCGAAGCGGTCGAGATCCTTGCCGTGGATATCTCCCCAGCCGCGCTCGAGCTGGCCCGCGAGAACGCGGTCGGCCACGCGGTCGCGGACCGGGTCTCGTTCGCCGAGGCGGACCTGATCCCCGACCAGATCCCGGCCTTCGACCTCGTCCTCGCCAACCTGCCGTACGTCCGGACCGATGTCATCGCCACGCTGCCGCGCGCGACGTCGTTCGAGCCGGTGCTCGCGCTCGACGGCGGCCCGGATGGTCTCGCGGTGATCGAACGGCTGCTGGACCTCCTGCCCGTGGCGCTCGCCGTGGACGGCGTCGCCCTCCTGGAGATCGGGGCCGATCAGGGTGCGGCCATCGTCGAACGGGTCGGGCAGCGCCTGCCTGGCTGGACCTGCACCGTCGAGAACGACCTGGCCGGGCAGCCACGTGTCGCCAGGATCGGCCGCGCCTGACCGTCGCCAGCACGCTGACCGTCGGTCGGGCATCATCAGGGACATGCCCGTGATCGTGACGCCCCAGCCCATCATGCCCATCGCGATGGTCGCCCTGGACATCGATGGCACCCTGGTCGGGGACGACCTCGTGATCGGCCCGGCCACCCGACAGGCCATCCGGGCGGCACGCGACCGGGGCATCGTCGTCACGCTGATCACCGGGCGCATGGTCTCGAGCGCCCTCCGCTTCGCGCGCGAGCTCGACCTCATCGCCCCGATCGTCGGGTACCAGGGGGCGCTCATCCGGGAGATGCCCGACGTGATCGTCCACGCGACCGGGCCGGCTGCTCGTCCACACGCCGCTGGCCGCGTCGGTCGCCCGCGAGGTCGTCGTCTGGGCGCGCGAGCAGGGCCTCGACCCGCACGTCAACCACCTGGAGCGCTTCATCATCCGCTCGGATGACCCGCTGGCCGACGAGTACACGACGTTCATGGGTCATCAACCCGATCGCGAGGACGACCTGGTCGCCTCCATCCGCCACCCGGTGACCAAGGTGATGTGTCACGGCGAGCCGCCGCTCCCGACCGAGGTGGCACCGCTGGCCAGGGCACGATTCGCGGGACGCGCGGACGTGACCGTGAGCCATCCGCACTTCATCGAATTCGTCGCGCCGGGCGTCTCCAAGGGCCGCGCCGTTCGCTGGCTGACGCGTCGACTGGGCGTGGACCTGGGTGCGGTCCTTGCCATCGGCGACCAGTGGAACGATATCGAGATGCTCGCGGAGGTCGGGCACGGAGCGGCGATGCCGACCGCGCCCTCTGAGGTCCAGGCGGTCGCCCGCTACATCGCGCCGCCCCTCGCCGAGGAGGGCGTCGCGCAGATGATCGACGCCCTGGTGCTGGCACGTCCGGCCGAGGCACGGGCCGCGGCGCGACGCCTCGCCGCGGCCGCCGCCGAGGCCGTCCCCGCGTGAGCGCCCGCATCGTGCCCGACGACCCTGCCGGGCGCGACGCGGCTGTCGAGGTGCTCCGGGCGGGGGGCGTCGTCGCCCTGCCGACCGACACCGTCTACGGCGTCGCCGTCGCTCTCGACACGCCCGGCGGCGTCGAGCGCCTGTTCGCGGTGAAGCGCCGGCCGCCCGAGAAGGGGATCATGCTGCTCCTCGACGATGCGGCCCAGGCCGGCTCGATCGGTGAGATGGGACCCGCGGCGACCGCCCTGGCCGAGGCCTGCTGGCCGGGCGGACTGACCGTCGTCGTGCCGCGCCGGCCCGACGTCACGTTGCCGGCCGCGCTGACGGGCGGCGCGCCGACCATCGGCCTCCGCGTGCCCGACCACGACGCTCCCCGGGCGCTCGCGCGCGGCGTCGGGCCGCTGCCGACGACCTCGGCCAACGTGTCCGGATTGCCCGAGGCGCGCGATGCGACCGAGATCTTCGACCAGCTGGGCGACGCCATCGACCTCATCCTCGACGGCGGGACGGCGCACGGCGGTCCGGCATCCACGGTGGTGGATTGCACCGGCCCAACGCCGAACGTGCTCAGGGTGGGGGCGGTGCCGCTCGCGCGGGTCGCGGCGATCCTCGACGCGGCCGGCGTCGCGCACGACATCGGCGCGTCGTAGCACCCAGCCGATCCGTCAGCCGTTGCGTCCGCGCGCGTCGACCGGCCAGCGATCGATGATCCGGCCGCCACTGGCCACGAGGATCTCGTCCACCAGGTTGACCACCGGACAGACATGGTTGGGCAGGACCCAGACGACGGTCCCGATCGACGGCGGCGGATCGCCATCCGGCAGCACGACGACCCCGTGGTGGTCGTTGACCCGGTCGATGACAGCCTCGGGGTGACCGAGGATCGATCCGTGGCCGGGCAGGAACGGCGAGACGTCCTTGGCCAGGATCTTGGCACCGGCATCGATGACGAAGCCGCCGCCCGGACCGGCACTGACGACGGTCGCCGCGACCATCAGGGCGGCATCCTCGAATGGCTCGTTGGCGAGGGCGGCCTGCTGGCGGTCGCCGTAGACATAGGTGCCCGGTCGCTCCTCGGTCACCGGTGGGCGCGCCGACAGCGACGGCGGTCGGGGTCGATCCAGCACTCAGGACGACAGGATCGATGCCTTCGGCGCGGAGCGAGTCGGCCGCTCGTGCCAGGCCCTCCACCTCGTCGACGGCCGCGGCGGCCCGAGCACCCGGACCCGCATATCCGTGGCCGCCGTGGGTAAAGGCGCCGATCACCTCGAAGCCGAGGTCCGTGGCCCGGCGTGCCAGGGCCCCGACCGCATCGGGCCGGACGCCGGTCCGCGCGCCACCGGTGTCGACCTCGATCACGACCCGTGGCCGGGCGGTCGCGCCACGGACCGCTGCCGCCAGCATCTCGAGACCGAAGACCGAGTCGGCCCCGACCGACAGTCGGCAGCTGCTCGCGAGTTCCCGCAGCCGGGCGCCCTTCGACGCCGGCGGCGATGACCGGGTAGGCGATGAAGAGGTCATCGATGCCGCCCGCGGCGAAGACCTCGGCCTCGCCGATCGTCGCGACGGTCAGGCCGACCGCGCCCGCCGCGACCTGGCGTCGGCCGATCTCGAGGCTCTTGTGCGTCTTGGCGTGGGGTCGGAGCGCGACCCCGCGCTCACGCATCGCGGCAGCCATGCCGTCGATCCGCGCCTGGACGCGATCGATGTCGATGACGACGGCCGGCGTGTCGAGCTCGCGTTGCGGCATCGTCGTCAAGCAATCCCTGGGTCATCAGCGACCTCCTCGTTCGTGGGAAGATACGCGCCGGGCGCACCGGCGGCGTGAGGGGGTGGACCGGAGCGGCACGGAAGGAGTCGGCGACCATGACGATCTCGCCAGCGAGTGGCCTCGCCCTCGAGTCGATCGCGGATGTCGACCCGGTCCTGTGGCAGGCGATGCTCGCCGAACGACGACGCCAGCACGACAAGATCGAGCTCATCGCCAGCGAGAACTACACCTCGGCCGCGGTGATGGAGGCGCAGGGCTCGTGGCTGACCAACAAGTACGCCGAAGGCCTGCCCGGCAAGCGGTATTACGGCGGCTGCGAATACGTCGACATCGCCGAGCGACTCGCCCAGGAACGGGCGCTCGCCCTCTTCCCTGGCGCCGAGCACGTCAACGTCCAGCCACACTCCGGCGCCCAGGCCAACATGGCCGCCTACTTCAGCGTCCTCGAGCCGGGCGACCGGATCATGGGCATGAACCTCGCCCATGGCGGCCACCTGACGCATGGCATGGCCCTGAACTTCTCGGGCCGGCTGTACGAGGTCCATGCCTACGGCGTGCGCCAGGATACGGAGCGAATCGACTACGACGCGATGGCCGTCCAGGCGCGCGAGGTCCGGCCGAAGCTCATCGTCGGCGGCGCATCCGCGTATCCGCGGCTGTGGGACTTCGAGCGGATGGCAGAGATCGCAGCCGATGTCGGGGCGATCCTGTTCATCGACATGGCGCACATCGCCGGACTGGTCGCCGCGGACGTCCACCCGAGCCCGTTCCCGCACGCGGACCTCGTGACGACGACGACCCACAAGACGCTCCGCGGGCCACGCGGCGGCATGATCTTCGGCCGGACGTCGCTGCGGCCCGGCCTGGATGCCGCTGATTTCCCGACCGTCAAGAACGGCGCGAACGACGGCGCATTGGCCGCGTCGATCGACCGGAACGTCTTTCCCGGCACGCAGGGCGGGCCGCTGATGCAGGTGATCGCCGGCAAGGCCGTCGCGTTCAAGCTCGCGGCCGAAGAATCGTTCCGCACGGACCAGCGGCGAACGATCGAGAATGCCGCGGTCATGGCCGAGACCCTCGCCGGCGAGGGCGCCCGGGTCGTCTCGGGCGGCACCGACAATCATCTCCTGCTGGTCGACGTCACGCCGCTCGGCGTGACCGGCAAGGAGGCCGAGCACCTGCTCGACGAGATCGGCATCACGGTCAACAAGAACGCCATCCCGTTCGACACGCTGCCGCCGAACACGGCGTCCGGCATCCGCATCGGGACGCCGGCGACGACCTCACGTGGGTTCGGGCAGGACGAGATGCGTGCGGTCGGGCGAATCATCATCGAGGCCATCCGCCTCCGTGACGAGCCGGCCGCGCACGCTCGCCTCGCCGGCGAGGTCACCGAGATCGTGAGCCGGTTCCCGGTTCCGGGGCTGCCCGCCGCGTGATCCAGTCGATCGTCACAGGGTCCCGGTCCCGGTCCCGATCTCGGTCGCGATGAGTTTCATCCCCGGAGCCGTCGACGCCCTCGGCCCGATCGTCATCGTGTTCCTTGCCGCGGCCCTCATCGCGCTTGGCCTGACCCCGGTCGTTCGCCGCATCGTGCTGCGCTACGAGGTCGTGGATCACCCCGACGAACGCCGGGTCAATACCGTCCCGGTGCCACGCGGCGGTGGCCTGGCGGTCTGTGCGGCGTTCCTGCTCGTGGCCAGCACGTTCCTCACCCTGAACCAGGGTGCGACGTTCGTCCCGATCCCGTTCTCGCTGGCACCGTCGGAGGTGGCTGCGCTGCTGCTCGGCGGTGCGATCGCTGCGGGGCTGGGCGCGATCGACGACCTGTTCGATCTGCGGGCGCGGCTCCAGCTGCTCGGCCAGGTCGCCCTGGCGCTGTTCGCGGTGGGGCTCGGCGTCACCATCGACTTCATCGCGAACCCGTTCGGCGGTCCCGTGATCCGATTCACCGGTCCGGTCGCGGCGGGCCTGACCGTGTTCTGGATCGTCGGGATGATCAACAGCATCAACTGGATCGACGGCCTCGACGGGCTGTCGTCGGGCGTCGCCCTGATCGCGGCGGTGACCCTGGGCATCATCAGCCTGACGACGCAGGTCGGCCAGCCCCTCATCGCGGTGCTGTGTTTCGCGCTGGCGGGTGCGTTGCTCGGGTTCCTCCGCTGGAACTTCAACCCGGCCTCGATCTTCGCCGGGACGAGCGGCGTCCAGTTCGTCGGCTACACCCTGGCCGTGCTGGCCATCCTGGGGACGGCCAAGGTCGCCGTCGCCCTGCTCGTGCTCGGCGTCCCGATCATCGACACGTTCTGGATCATCGTCCGTCGTGTCACGCAGAAGCGATCCCCGTTCAGTCCGGATCGGACCCATATCCACCACCGGCTGCTCGACCTCGGGCTGTCGCATCGCCAGACCGTCCTCGCGATCTACGGCATCTGCCTCGCGCTGGCCGTCCTTTCGCTGCTTCTGTCCGGCGTGACCCAGCTGTACGCATTCCTCGGCGTGTTCGTCGCATTCGGGCTGGTGTTGTTCCTCCCGACGCGTGGCGACTTCGATCGCCCGGACGAACTCGAGGCCGAGGCCTACGAACCAGAGGTACCGACCGAGTAGTCCCGTTGCCCGGGTGGGCGCTCCCCGGAACCGGTGCTAGCATCGGGCGTCCATGGCCGTGTGAACGGTCGTGTCGTTCGGGGTATCAATGGAACTCGCACTCATCATCGTCATCGTCGCCGTCATCACGGTCGTCGGGGTCGTCGCGCTGTCGATCACCGCGCGCGATCAGCCGGTCGCCCGTCGCCGCGGACAGGTCGACACGCCTGGTCCGCTGGAAGGCGCCCTTGACGTCATCGACCGGTCGATCGGCATGTATGTCCTCCGGCGCCTGACGGGCCGCCGGACGACGCGGCCGCCCGAGGTCGACATCGGGGTCGCCCTGAGCGCCGACCAGGTGGCCTATCGGATCGGCGCGTCCGCTCCATTGCCGTCGTCCGCGCCACGTGCCACGAGGGACGAGGTGGATGTGCCGGTCGCGGCTGCGGCTGGTGCCGCCTCGACGGCCGCGGCGGCGAGGGCGGCCGCAGCGGGCCACGCTGCGTCGAGGCCGGAGAGTGGCGCCAGCGTCGTTCCGATGGGCGTCGTCGCCGCGTCCGCCACCTCTCCTCGGGCCGTGCCCAGGACTCCGAAGCCACCCGCCGCTCCCCGTGAGCGGCTCGTCCGCGATGCCGGGATGGCCCTGATCGGCCTGACCATCGTCGGGCTCGTCGCGTTCTTCGTCTGGCCCCAGAACCCGGCCGGCAAACCGACGGGGAGCGTCTTCGCCGTCGCTCGGGCGAGCTCATCGCCACCCAGCGATCCTGCGTCCGATTTCATCGGCGCCGCGACCGGGTCCCCCATCGCGCTTGCCCCGACGCCGGTGGCCACGCCCGAGCTCGACGCCGGCCCCGTCCGCGACGCCGAAGCCCACGCCCAAGCCGACCCCGAGGCCCGCGAAGGCCGTCGCAACGCCCAAGCCCACGCCCAAGCCGACCCCGAAGCCGACGCCGAAACCCACGCCCAAGCCGACGCCCGCGCTGGTCGCACACATCAGCGTGTCGGCGGCATGTGCCGACCCAGGTGTCGCGATCACCTTCACGGCCACCGCGAATTCGGGTGCTTCCTACACGTGGGACCTGGATGACGGCAGTGCGTCCGGTCGGGTGGTGTCACACGCATATGCGGACCCGCGGACCTACAACGTGGTGCTGACCGTGACGCGGTCGGGTCAGACCGAGACCGATCTGGTGTCGATCAATGTTCCCTGCTAAGCGCTCTCGCGCCTTCCTCGTCGCGGCGCTCGTGGGGATCCTCCTCGTGGGCCTGCTGCCGGCCGCCGCGCTCGCGTCCGGGCCGGTCGCGAACGACGACCACGCCACCGTTCCGGTGGACGCAGGCGCGACCGCCATCGACGTCCTCGCCGGCGACACCGGCAGCCCGCTGACGATCGAGTCGGCCACGACCCCGGCGCACGGGACCGTGGTGATCGCGGGCGACTCCCTGAGCCTGACCTACGAGCCGGCCGCCTCGTTCCACGGGACCGACACATTCGACTACACGATCACCGACGGCGGCGCCACCGATGTCGGGACGGTCACCGTGGACGTCAACAGCCCGCCGACCGCGGTGGACGATCCCGGTCCGGCGTGCCAGACGCCGGACACGTTCGGTGGCGCCTTCCCGGTCATCGAGGACTTCGTCAACCCGGTCCCGCCGCCGCCGGGCTACTTCGTCTGGTTCGGGTCCTGCGCACTCCTCCACAACGATTCCGACCCGGACGGCGATCCGCTGACGTGGGAGATCGTGACCCAGCCCACCCACGGCGACCTCGTGAAGATCGACGAGGAGTTCTTCGGCTACAAGCCGGACCCGGACTACAGCGCCGCCGATCATGGGCTACCGGCGACCCAATTCGACACGTTCACCTATCGCGCCTTCGACGGATTCGCCTATTCGGCCCCGGCCACGATGCGAATCTGGGTCGCCCCGGTCAACGACGCGCCGAGGTTCGATCCAGGTCCGGCGCAGGTGGTCGTGGGTGAGGACAGCGGACCACACAGCGCTGCCTGGGCGACCAACGTCAGCCCGGGCCCGCCGAGCGAGTCCTGGCAGACCGTCCATTTCGACGTCGAGACCGACCTCAACGGCACCCCGAACCTGTTCGCGGCGGCACCCGCGATGGACGCTGCCGGGAACCTCACGTTCACGCCGGCGCCCGACGAGGTCGGCCTGGTCCATGTCACGATCCGTGCCAAGGACGACGGAGGCCTCGAGGACTGGTCGACGACCGGCCAGGTCCCGCCCGCCGACACGAGCGCCGACGTCACCTTCGACATCGTGGTGATGCCCGATGCCGTGACGGGCGTCGACGACACAGTGCAGGTCGATGAGGACGAGCCGAGCCCGGTGGAGCTCGACGTGCTCGGGAACGACTCCTTCCCGACGGGGTCGACCATCACCGCCGTCACGCAGGGAACCCTCGGCCTGGTCGAGATCGCCCCGGACGGTCTGTCCGTCCTGTACACGCCCGACGAGAACGAGAACGGTCCGGACAGCTTCACATACACCCTCGACGACGGTCACGGATCGACCGATACCGCGACGGTCGACGTCACCATCGTCCCGACGAATGACGCGCCGGTCGCCGACGACGACTCCGTGACGGTCAAGACCAACGGGCCGGCAAGATCGGTCAACGTTCTCGGCAACGACACGGACATCGATGGCGACGCGCTCCTCGTCACCGAGACCGGTCCCGCTGCCAAGGGCACGGTCACGATCACCGGAGGCGGCACCGGTGTCACGTATCAGCCGAACGCGGACGAGACCGGAGCCGACAGCTTCACCTACACGATCAGCGACGGACACGGTGGCTCCGGCGTCGGCACCGTCCTCGTGACCATCGCCGACAACGGCTTGCCGGACGCGAACGACGATTCGCTGAACGTCGCCGAGGACGATCCGGCGACTGCCGTGGATGTCCTGGGCAACGACTCCGATCCCGACAACGACCCGATCCTCGTCACCGATGCGTCCGACCCGGCCAAGGGGACGGTCGTCATCACCGGCGGTGGCACGGGCCTGACCTACGAGCCGGACGCCGACGCGAACGGCTCGGACAGCTTCACCTACACGATCGACGATGGGATCAGCGGCACCGCCACCGCGACGGTCAACGTGACCATCGCCCCCACCGAAGACGGCCCGGTGGCCAACACGGACACGCTGGTCCTGAACGAGGACGCCGCCGCGACGGCTGTCCCGGTCCTCTCGAACGATACGGACGCGGATGGCGACGCTCAAGACGATCACCGGGAAGACCGATGGCCTCAAGGGCGTCGTGGCCATCACCGGCGGCGGCACCGGGCTGACCTACAAGCCGAACGCCAACGCGAACGGGTCAGATTCGTTCACGTACACGATCGACGACGGCAACGGGGGCACCGCCACAGGCACGGTGAACGTGACCATCAACCCGGTCAACGACAAGCCCGACGCTCGCAACGACACGGCGTTCACGGTCCCGCAAGGCTCCGGCGCCCGTACCCTCGCGGTCCTGTCCAACGACCTCGACCTCGATCTCGACGCGCTCTACATCACGGCCAGGACGAACGGTGCTCACGGGACCGTGACGATCACGGGCGGCGGCACCGGCTTGACCTACGATCCGTCTGGCCTCTACTACGGCTCGGACGTCTTCACCTACACGGTCAACGATGGCCACGGCGCCACCGACACCGCGACCGTCCTGCTGAACGTCGTCAAGGACACCCTGAAGCCCACCGCGACGCGCGCCCGTCCAGGCGCTCTACAACCAGACCGGCGGCGCGAAGTCGGTCAAGGTCCGCGTCAATTGGGGCGGCACGGATACCGGCGGGACCGGCATCGCGAGCTACGGGCTCCAGGTCAGCGTCAACGGCGGCTCGTATTCGACCGTCACGCTCTCGAGCGCGGCCGCGACGTCGGCGACCCGGACGCTGTCGATCAACTCGACGTATCGCTTCCGCGTTCGCGCCACCGACCGCGGCGGCAACGTGGGCGCCTACACCTACGGCCCCACTTTCAAGGCGGTCGCCTACCAGAACAACAGCTCCGTGGTCCACTACACCGGGTCCTGGAAGACGTCATCCAATACCAGCGCCTCGGGCGGCAGCCATGCTTACACGGGCACGTCGGGCGCATCGGTCTCCTACACCGGGTCCATGCGCAACATCTCGTGGCTGGCGACCAGGACCACGTCCAGCGGCTCGGCCCAGGTCTGGGTCGACGGCACGCTGGTGGCGACGATCAACCTGCGGGCGTCGTCCACCGGCTACCGGCAGCTCGTCTACCACCGTGACTTCGGCTCGCTTGCGACGCACACCATCCAGATCCGATCGCTCGGCGGGGGACGCGTCTACTTCGACGCCTTCGACGTCCTCCGGTGACCCGTACCCGAGCGTTCGTGCTCAGTCGCCTCTGCTATACTGCCGCGGCCGTATCAGGTCGCCCATGATCGAGCCCGGCCGGGGTTGGGGGTATCTCGTCCTCTTCTCGGAGATCGGCGTCTCACTCCTGGTGACGACGCTGATCGGAGTCTTCGTGGGGTACTGGGTGGACAAGACACTCGGGACCCTGCCCCTGTTCCTGATCATCGGATTCTTCCTCGGCGCAGGCGCCGGGACGCTGATGATCGCCAGGTTGATCAACCGGTTCCTGAAAACGTTCGATTGACCGGTCGGAGGGTGACCGGCGGTGGAGGATCCGAGCGCGGCATGATGCCGCGCTCCTGTGTGTGGAGCAAGCGTGTCGAGCGAGCAGGTCGTGACCCCCGAGGTCGCCGAGGCCCCAGCCCCGCAGCCCAAGTCCGGGCGTGGTCTGTCCTCGCGCTGGTTCCTCCTCATCGGCGCCGTCATCGTCTTCAACATCATCGCGCTCATCTTCGTCCCGCCGTTCCCCAAGGAGGGAGCGCCCGGCGACGCCTGCGCCTTCCCGGTCTGCTACATCCAGGGCACGCTCGAGTTCCCGGCGCCCCACGTGGTGTGGGCGCCTGAAGGGTCGACGCCGCCAGCGGCCAGCCAGCTCATCGTCTTCTATCCGAGCATCAGCTCGACGATCCTGACGATGTGGATCGTCATGGCGATCGTGCTCGTGGCGTCGATCCTCATGGTCCGCAAGTCCAAGCTCATCCCGGGCCGCGCCCAGAACGTGTTCGAGTGGTTCTACGAGTTCCTGAGCGACTTCGGGATGAGCATCGCCGGCCCGACCGCGAGGCCATACATCCCGTTGTTCGCCGCGTTCTTCCTGCTCATCCTGTTCTGCAACTGGATCGGCCTGGTCCCGCCGGTCGGGCGGATCGAGGAACTCCGAGCACCGACCAGCGACGTGAACATCACGCTCGGTCTCGCGCTCGTGAGCTTCATCTACTTCGAGTTCGAAGGCTTCCGACGACTCGGCTTCAGCGGGTACGCAGGCAAGTTCTTCCCGCTGTACGAATTCAAGAACGGCATCACCGCCGGTGGCATCGCCCTCTTCGTCGGCCTGGTGGAACTCATGCTCGAGTTCGTCAAGCCGGTCACGCTGTCGATGCGACTCTTCGGCAACATCTACGGCGGCGAGGTGGCGCTCGGCGTCATCACCGCCCTCACCATCGCCTTCGTGCCGGTCGGACTGCTCGGCCTGGAGGTCATGCTCAACGCGATCCAGGCGCTGATCTTCAGCATCCTGACCCTCATGTTCATCGTGCTCGCCATCGAGAGCCATGGTCACGAGGAGGGCCACGTCGCTGAGGAAGCCCTCAACCACCCGCATGGGACGGAGCCCGAGTTCCTGCCCGCGCAATGAAGCGCCGCCGACGGCGCAGCCCACATCGGTCGCAATGATCCCGTGCCGCAGGCCCGGGGCGTAGGAGGAAGACACAAGATGGATTACACAGGCGCCGGACTCGCAGCCCTTGGCGTGCTCGGACCGGGCATCGGCATCGGCATCCTGGGCGGCATGGCGGCCGCGGCCATCGGGCGCAACCCCGATGCAGCCGGTCAGATCCGCGGTATCGCGATCATCCTCGCCGCGTTCGCAGAAGGCCTCGGCGTCCTCGCGATCGTGGTCGGTCTGCTCGCGATCTTCATCCAGCCGGCATAGTCCCGGTGGATATCCTGGCCGTCGCCACAGGCGCGGGCCACCACGTCGCTCAGCTCGCGGCTGCGGGTGATGCCGCGCTGTTCCAGATCAACCTCTTCTGGGTGATCGTCAGCGCGCTCAACTTCATCCTGTTCTTCGCGATCATCTGGGCATTCGCGTTCAAGCCGGTCTCGAAGATGCTGGCCGACCGCAAGGCCCGGATCGAGACCGGACTCCAGGACGCCGAGCAGGCTCGCCGTGACCGCGAGAACGCGGAAGCCGAGCGAGTCGCCACCCTCGGCGAGGCCCGGCGCGAGGCGAACGAGATCCTGACCCGTGCCCAGAAGATCGCCCAGGAGACGCGTGACGCGGATATCGCCGCGACACGCGAGGAGCTGGAGCGCCTCCGCGTGCGGGCCGCCGCCGAGATCGAAGCCGAGAAGACCCGCGCCATCGCCGACGTGCGTGCCGAGGTCGCAGACCTCGCGTTGCTCGCGGCGGGCAAGGTCCTGGGCGAGACCATGACCGACGATCGCCAGCGGCGTCTCGTGGAAGAGTTCCTGAGCACTGCCGGCACCGGCGGAACGAACAACTGATGCCGACCCCGGTGGGCGCCTGATGGCCCAGCGCGATACATCCGCACGTCGCTACGCGGAGGCCGCCTTCCAGGTGGCCACGCGTGACGGCACGGTCGAATCGTGGCGGGCCGAGCTGGACGCCGCCGGCGAGATCGCCGCCGATGACCAGGTCGGGCGGATGCTCGCCAACCCGGCCGTCGCGCTCGAGACCCGGACCGAGATGGCCGAGTCCATCTTCGGGAAGGTGGTCGGGCGACCGGTGCTCAACCTGATCGGGTTGATGCTCCGACGCGGCCGCATCGAGCAGCTTTCGCGCGTGGCGGCGGAGTTCCGTCGCCTCGACAACGCCCGTCAGGGCATCACCCTCGCCACTGCCACCAGTGCCGCGCCACTGAGTCCGGACGAGATCCGGGTGCTCACGACGCGGATGGAAGAGTTGACCGGCGGGCGCGTCGAACTCGAGGTCCAGGTCGATCCCAGCCTGCTGGGTGGCCTGGTCGTGCGGATCGGCGACCGCCTGATCGATGGAAGCGTCCGAGGACGCCTCGAACGACTACGCAACCAGCTCGTTTCGGGCGCCCTCTAGGAGATCTGAGACCGATGGCCATTCGTTCCGACGAGATCACCAGCATCATCAAGTCCGCGATCGACTCGTTCGACTCCGGTGTCGAGACCCGCAGCGTCGGGACCGTGGTCGAGGTCGGTGACGGCATCGCCCAGATCTACGGGCTGTCCGGGGCGCTCGCCTCCGAGCTGCTCGAATTCCCCAACGGGCTGATGGGCATGGCCCTCAACCTCGAGGAGGAGACGGTCGGCGCGGTCATCCTCGGCAACGCGACGGCGATCAAGGAAGGCGACACGGTCAAGACGACCGGGCGCGTGGTCGAGGTGCCGGTCGGTGCCGCGCTGCTCGGCCGGGTCGTCGATCCGCTCGGCCGGCCGCTCGACGACAAGGGCCCGATCGCGACGAGCGCGAGCCGCCCCGTCGAGCGCATCGCCCCGGGCGTCATCGTCCGCAAGGGCGTCGACACGCCGGTCCAGACCGGCGTCAAGGCCATCGACGCGCTGATCCCGATCGGCCGCGGCCAGCGCGAGCTGATCATCGGCGACCGCCAGACCGGCAAGACCGCCATCTGCCTCGACACGATCATCAACCAGAAGGGCAAGGGCCTCGTCTGCATCTACGTGGCCATCGGCCAGAAGCTCTCGACGGTCGCCAACACGGTCGCCGTCCTCGAGCAGTACGGCGCGATGGAGTACACGATCGTCGTCGTCGCCGGCGCCGAAGAGCCCGCCCCGCTCCAGTACCTCGCCCCGTATTCGGGCGTGGCCATGGGCGAGGAGGTCATGGAGAACGGCGTCGAGGTGCCCGGCCAGGGCCTCGTCAAGGACGCCCTGTGCGTCTACGACGACCTCAGCAAGCACGCCTGGGCGTACCGCGAGATGGCGCTCCTCCTGCGCCGCCCGCCGGGACGCGAGGCGTACCCGGGCGACGTCTTCTATCTCCACAGCCGATTGCTGGAGCGAGCGGCCCGTCTCAACGACGAGAACGGCGGCGGATCGCTGACCGCCCTGCCGATCGTCGAGACGCAGGCCGGCGACGTGTCCGCCTACATCCCGACCAACATCATCTCGATCACCGACGGCCAGATCTTCCTCGAGACCGACCTGTTCAACGCCGGCCAGCGGCCCGCGCTCAACATCGGCATCTCGGTCTCGCGCGTGGGCTCGGCGGCGCAGACGAAGGCCATGAAGACGGTCGCCGCGCCGCTGAAGCTGGACCTCGCGCAGTACCGGTCGCTGGCTGCGTTCGCCCAATTCGCGTCCGACCTGGACAAGGCGACCCGCGACCAGCTGACCCGGGGCGAGAAGCTGTCCGAGATCGTCAAGCAGCCGCAGTACCAGCCGCTCGGCGTGGAGAAGCAGGTCGCGATCCTGTACGCGGCCACCAAGGGCAAGCTCGACGACATCCCGACCCCGCGGGTCCGTGAATTCGAAAGCCAGTTCTACCGCTTCCTCGAGACGGAGCGGCCGACCATCCTGACCGAGCTGGCCGACAAGAAGGCGCTCTCGGACGACCTGGCGCAGTCCCTGGATGACGCGATCGACGCCTTCCGCCAGAGCTTCCTGGCCTA
>CAVZME010000002.1:0-72931 GCA_963776385.1 uncultured Chloroflexia bacterium | reverse complement strand
GTCGGCCTCGCTCGACGAAGCGATCGACGCCTTCCGCCAGACCTTCCTGGCCTAGGCCGGGGAGTCGCAGACACGTGGCCAGTCAGCGGGATATCCGCAGACGGATCGGATCCGTCAAGAACATCAAGCAGATCACGCGTGCCATGCAGTTCGTGGCGGCGTCGAAGCTGAAGCGCGCCCAGGACGCCACGCTGGCGGCCCGGCCCTACAGCGAGAAGCTCGATGAGGTGCTGGCCGACCTTGCCGCGGTCCTCGATGGCGAAGACCATCCGCTGCTGGCCGAGCCGGCCGAGCGGCAAGCGCCTCATCGTCCTGATCACCACGGACCGCCCGCTGTCCGGCCCGCTCAACACGAACATCGTCCGCTTCGTCGCCCGCGACATCATCGACAACCCCGGCGACGTGGCGGTCATCACCGTCGGGCGCAAGGGCCGCGACGCGATGCGCCGGACGGGCGTCCCGCTCGAGGCGCACTTCGCGACCTTCGGCGACCGGCCGACGTTCGCCGACGTCCTGCCGCTCGCCCGCCTCGTGACCGACGACTTCCTGGCCGGCACGTACAGCCGGGTCGACATCGTCTACAGCCATGTGGGTCTCGACGCTCGTCCAGCGGCCGACGCTGCTGACCATCCTGCCGATCCAGCCGGCGGCCGACACCGAGGGCATCCCCGGCAACCAGTTCATCTTCGAGCCGATCGGCATCGGCCGTGCTCGAGCGGCTGCTCCCGCGCTACGTCGCGACCCGCCTGTTCCAGGCCGTCCTCGAGGCCAAGGCCAGCGAGGAGTCGAGCCGGATGGTCGCGATGAAGAACGCGACCGAGAACGCCGAAGAGCTCATCGAGGACCTGACCCTCTCCTACAACAAGGTCCGCCAGTCCAACATCACCCGCGAGATGATCGAGATCGCGTCCGGCGCGAACGCTCGCTGACGCTGCAAGGACGCAGGAGGCACCAACCCACATGACGACTGCCGCACCGGCCGCGATCGGCCGAGTCATCCAGATCACCGGACCCGTCGTGGACATCGAGTTCCCGGCCGGCCAGCTGCCGGGCATCTACAACGCCGTCGAGATCCAGCGCGAGGGCCAGGAGCCGCTGACCTGCGAGGTCCAGCAGCACCTCGGCAACAACTGGGTCCGCGCCGTCGCGATGACCACGACCGACGGCCTCGCCCGCGGCGTCGACGTCCTCGACACCGGCGCCCCGATCACCGTGCCGGTCGGCGAGTCGACCCTCGGGTCGCGTCTTCGACGTCCTCGGCCACCCGATCGACGGCAAGGGCCCGGTCGAGGCCGACGTCCACCTGCCGATCCACCGCGACCCGCCGGCGTTCGACCAGCAGTCGACCGAGATCGAGGTCTTCGAGACCGGCCTCAAGGTCATCGACCTGATCTGCCCGTTCAAGAAGGGCGGCAAGATCGGCATCTTCGGTGGGGCCGGCGTCGGCAAGACGGTCATCATCCAGGAGCTGATCCGGAACGTCGCCCAGGAGCACGCCGGCGTGTCGGTGTTCGCCGGCGTCGGCGAGCGCAGCCGCGAGGGCAACGACCTCATCAAGGAGATGACCGAGTCGGGCGTCATCGCCAAGACCGGCCTTCGTGTTCGGCCAGATGAACGAGCCGCCCGGCGCCCGCCAGCGGGTCGGCCTGACCGGCCTGACCATGGCCGAGTACTTCCGCGACGAGGAGCACCGCGACGTCCTCCTGTTCATCGACAACATCTTCCGGTTCACCCAGGCGGGCTCGGAGGTGTCGGCGCTGCTCGGCCGGATGCCGTCGGCGGTCGGCTACCAGCCGAACCTCGCGACCGAGATGGCCGGGCTCCAGGAGCGGATCACCTCGACCCGCGACGGCTCGATCACCTCGCTCCAGGCGGTCTTCGTCCCGGCCGACGACTACACCGACCCGGCGCCGGCGACGACCTTCGCCCACCTCGACTCGACGATCCGCCTCGAGCGGAGCATCGCCGAGCTCGGCATCTACCCGGCGGTCGATCCGCTGACCTCGACCTCGCGCGTGCTCGACCCGAACGTCGTCGGCCAGGAGCACTACGACGTCGCCCGCGAGACGCAGCGCGTCCTGCAGCGCTACCGCGACCTCCAGGACATCATCGCGATCCTCGGCATCGACGAGCTGTCCGAGGAGGACAAGTCGACGGTCGCCCGGGCCCGCCGGCTCCAGCGCTTCATGAGCCAGCCGTTCTTCGTCGCCGAGGTCTTCACCGGCCGTGCCGGCAAGTACGTGAACATCAAGGACACGGTCGCGTCCTTCAAGGAGATCCTCGAAGGCAAGACCGACACGCTGCCCGAGCAGGCGTTCTTCCTGGCCGGCACGCTCGACGACGTTCGCGAGAACGCCGCCAAGCTGGCGTCGTGATGGCGGGCCGTCGCCGAGCACCGGCGGCCGCCCTACGGCGCTGCGCCTAACGGCGCGCGCCTCGGCGACCGGCCGACGCCGCCCGCACTGCACCGCCGTCGCTGGAGTAGGTCGATGCCCCTCCTGCTCGAGATCGTCACGCCGGAGCGGCTGGCGTATTCGGACACGGTCGACGCGGTCAACCTGCCCGGGATCGAGGGGGAGCTGGGGGTGCTGCCGCACCATGCGCCGCTGGTGTCGATGCTCGGGGTCGGGGAGCTGCGCATCCGCAAGGGCGGGGCGGAGGAGTCGTTCGCCATCGTCGGCGGGTTCCTCCAGGTCCGGCCGGACCGGGTCGTGGTGATGGCCGAGACGGCCGACCTGGCCAGCGAGATCGACCTCGAGAAGGCCCAGGAGGCCCGACGCGAGGCCGAGCGCGCGCTCGAGGGCGCCGCCCAGACCGACGCGGTCGACCTGGCCGCCGCGCGCGCCCAGCTCCAGCAGGCCCTCCTCCGGATCCGCGTCGCCGAGCGCCGACACCGCGAGGGCCCCAGGCACCGCGGAGTCGGATCGCGCGGCACTCGCGGACGCAGGCGTCCCGTGGCTGACGCCCGGCCGTTCCACTGGGAGTACCATCCCGAGCCGGTCGCCCGGGAGGTCTTCCGGGTCGAGGGCGGCCAGCCGCTCGCGGGCACCGTCCCGATCAGCGGCGCGAAGAACGCGGCGCTCAAGCTGCTCGCCGCCGCGACCCTGACCGGCGAGCGCTGCCGGCTTCACCAACGTCCCCGAGATCGAGGACGTGCGCGTCATGGCCGAGACGCTGCGCGACCTCGGCGTCGTCGTCGACCACCCGGACGCCGAACGTCTACGAGGTCGCCTCGGGTGACGTCGAGTGGCTGTTCGTGCCGCTCGAGGCGGCCGCCCGGATGCGCGCCAGCTTCATGCTGCTCGGCCCGCTGCTGACCCGGTTCGGGCGGGTCATCATCAGCAACCCGGGCGGCGACCGGATCGGCCGGCGGCCGGTCGACCTCCACGTCGAGGCGATGCGGGCGCTCGGCGCGTCGATCGAGTATCGCAACGGCTACTACTTCGCGACGTCACCCGGCCGGCTGCGCGGCGGCGAGATCCGCTTCCCGTTCGTGTCGGTCATGGGCACCGAGAACGCGATGCTGGCCGCGACCCTCGCCGAGGGCCACACGGTCATCCGGCCGGCCGCCCAGGAGCCCGAGGTCGACGACCTCATCGCGTTCCTCCAGGCGATGGGCGCCGCGGTCGAGCGGACCTACCCGGACACGATCGAGATCGAGGGCCGCAAGCGCCTGCGCGGCGCCGAGCACCGGGTCGTCCCCGATCGCATCGAGGCCGGGACGTTCATCGTCGCCGCGGCGGTCACCGGCGGCCGGCTGACGCTCGAAGGCGCCCCGTGCGACCACCTCGCGGCGTTCATCGAGACGATGGGCCGGGTCGGCGTCGGCATCTCGTGCGGCATCGACACCATCGAGGTCGACGGCTCCGCCCTGCTCGACGGCGGCTACCGTGCCTGCGACATCGAGACCGCGCCGTATCCCGGGCCTCGCCACCGACCTCCAGCCACCGACCGCCGTGCTGCTCACCCAGGCGACGGGCACCTCCCACGTCCACGAGGCGATCTTCGAGGACCGCCTCGAGTGGCTGGCCGAGGTCGCGGCGGATGGGCGCCAGGGTCGAGATGACCGACGCCCACCACGCGACGATCGAGGGTCCGCTCCCAGCTCGTCGGGGCCGAGGTCGAGATCGGCGATCTGCGCGCCGGCGCCTCGCTCATCCTGGCCGCCCTGGCGGCCGAGGGGACGACCACCATCCACGGTGCACACCACGTTCACCGGGGCTATGAGAACATCGAACGCAAGTTCCTGGACATCGGCGCCAGCATCTCGCGCTCCGCGGAAGGGACGGCAGTCACCACCTCATGAAGATCGGTATCGACCTCGGCACCGCCAACGTCCTCGTGTACGTCAAGGGCAAGGGCATCGTCATCACCGAGCCCAGCGTGGTGGCCGTCTCGGACGACAACCGGATCGTCGCGGTGGGCGAGGAGGCGCGCGAGATGATCGGGCGGACGCCCGGCAACATCCACGCCATCCGTCCGATGAAGGACGGCGTCATCGCCGACTACGTCATCACCGAGGCGATGCTCAGCCACTTCATCGGCAAGGTCCGCAAGGGCCGGATCGGGTTCGGCAAGCCCGAGGTCATGATCTCCGTCCCGGCCGGCGTGACCAGCGTCGAGAAGCGCGCCGTCCGCGACGCCGCGCTCAAGGCCGGTGCCAAGGAGGCCTACCTCATCGAGGAGCCGCTGGCCGCGGCCATCGGCGCCAACGTCCCGATCAGCGGCCCGTCCGGGAACATGATCATCGACATCGGCGGCGGGACGAGCGAGATCGCGGTCATCGCGCTCGGCGGGATCGTCGTGTCGCACAGCCTGCGGGTCGGCGGCAACCGGTTCGACGAGGCGATCGCCACCTACATCCGCAAGAAGTACAACCTGATGGTCGGCGAGCGGACGGCCGAGGAGGTCAAGATCGCCATCGGGACCGCCCTGCCGCTCGAGCGCGAGCTGACCATGGAGGTCCGCGGCCGCGACCTGATCGCCGGCCTGCCGCGGACGATCCCGATCACCAGCAGCGAGGTCATGGAGGCCATCGAGGCGCCGCTCCAGCAGCTGGTCGCGGCGGTCCGTTCCGTCCTCGAGCAGACGCCGCCGGAGCTGTCGTCGGACATCATCGACAAGGGCATGGTCATGTCCGGCGGCGGCGCGCTCCTGCGCAACGTGGACAAGCTCCTGACCCAGGTCACCGGCGTTCCCGTGCCACGTCGCGGAGAACCCCCTCAATTGCGTCGCCCTCGGCACCGGCCTCGCTCTAGAACACTTCGACTTCTTCAAGAAGTCGCTGGTCCAGCAGGTCTGATGCGCATCAACGCGGGTCCCGTCAGCCGCCGCGCCACGCTCCCGGGTGCCTACGGCGCTGCGCCTAGACGGTGCCCGTGCGCGCGTCCGCGCCTGCCACCCGCGTGCTCGCGGCAAGCCACGCTGTGACTCGCTACGAGTGATGCGGGCGTTCGTCGATCTGCACTGCCATTCCAAGGGGAGCTTCGACTCGCTCGCGTCGCCGAAGGACATGATGAAGGCGGCCATGGACCGCGGCCTGACCCATCTCGCGATCACTGATCACGACCGGATCGATGTGGCGCAGGAGGCTCGGGCGCTGGCGCCTGACGGGTTGACGGTCATCGTCGGCGAGGAAGTGAAGACGCGCGACGGCGACCTGATCTGCGTCTTCCTCGAGCAGGCGATCCCGCCTGGCTTGTCGGCGATGGAGACGATCGCGGCGGCTCGCGAGCAGGGTGGGCTGGTCGGGATCCCGCATCCGTTCGACCGGATGCGGGGGTCGCTCCTGCGCGACGCAGCGATGGCCGAGCCTCGCCCCGCACGTCGACTGGGTCGAGGCGCACAACGCCCGGGTCGTCGGGCATGGCAACGAGGACGCGTCGGCGTTCGCGCTCGAGCACGGCCTGCCGGGCATCGCCGTGTCGGACGCGCATTCGATCATGGAGATCGGCGTCGCCTACATCGCGGTCGACGGCGACCCGTCCACGCCGGCCGGCCTGCTGGCCGCGCTCGAACGACCTCGAGGTCGTGCCCGGTCGGGCGAGCTACTTCGTCCGGCTGTGGACGCCGATCGCGAAGGGCGTCAATCGCCTGCGCGGCAACGCCCGAGTCCAGCCATGAGCGATGGCGACGCCCAGGACCATCGTCCGATGGCCGACGGAGAGGACGCTCCGGTAGGGTCCGGTGCGATGGAGGCAACACCCGCGCTCGACCACGCCGTGACGCATCACGAGCCGGAGTCGCTCATCGAGGCGCTCGAGACCGAGCCGACCGAGGTCGCGCCGATCTCGCTCGGCCAGTCGGCTGCGCCAGCCGCGGACGATCCTCTCGATCGTCGTCCCGCTCGCGATCATCGGGTTCTTCCTGTACCTGAACCGCGATCGACTGGCGGCGGTCCCGAGCCTGATCCTGCAGGCGAATCCCGCCCTCGTCCTGCTCGCGTTCGATCGTCTTCTACCTCGGCTTCCCGCTGCGCGGCTATCGCTGGCAGCGCCTCCTGCGCGAGACCGGCTTCGTCATCGGCCTGCGACAACTCGATCGAGATCCTGTACATCTCGTGGTTCGTCAACTGCGTCGTGCCGGCCAAGCTGGGCGACGTCTACCGCGCGTATCTGCTCAAGATGAACAGCGACGCGTCGCTGAGCCGGACGTTCGGGACCGTCTTCATCGAGCGGATCCTCGATATCTTCGCGATCGCGATCCTCGGCCTGGCCGCCGGGTTCTGGAGCTTCCGCGACGGCATGCCACCCGCGATCCGGCTGGTGTTCGTGGTCGGCATCGTGACGGTCGTCGTCGCTGGCGGTCGGTCTCTTCACGATGCGCAACTTCGGCCGACGGATCCTCGTCCGGCTGCCGCTCCCGCCGAGCGTCCTCGAGCTGTACGAGCGTTTCGAGGAAGGCGTCTTCGGCGCCGTCGGCCTCCGCCACCTGCCGATCCTCGCGTTCGTGACCGGCCTGATCTGGCTGACCGAGGGCTTGCGCCTCTACATCGTGGTCCTCGCGCTCGGCTTCCCGGACGTCGAGCTCGGGCTGTCCGGGGCGATCTTCGTGGCCCTCATCGGCTCGTTGCTCACCGCGATCCCGCTCAGCCCGGCAGGGCTCGGCTTCGCTCAGGCCGGCGTGATCGGCGTGCTGACCGTCGCGTACGGCGTGCCGCTGGCCGAAGCGACCGCGATCACCATCCTCGACTGGGTCATCAGCGTGTTCTCGATCATCGTGTTCGGAGGCGTCCTCTACGTCGTCTCCCCGATGACGCGCGGCATGGGCCGCATCCCGCAGCCACCGGCCGCACCCGCCGCCACGAACGCCTGACGCTGCAACGCCCGAATCCGCGAAGTCGGCTATGCTCGATGGTCGGCGATCCGATCCGGATCACGGGACGTACCAAGGTCAGGGGGTCCTATCTCCGTCCGCCCGACCGGACCGCGACACACCGCACCGGACCAGCCACGGGTCGGTGCGATGCTCGCGAGAGGCCACCGGTACCAACGGGTGATACAGGTGTCTCGACGCCCCATCGATAGTGACCTCAGCGAACCCCTCCACGTAGCAGTCCCAGGGAGCGTCCAGGCACCACATGACGACGCAGAACGGCCGAGCGTTCAACGAATGGCTTGCGAGCCCAGCTCAAGGCCAAGAAGATGTCGCAGCGCCAGCTCGCCCAGCAGTCCGGCGTGGATCACTCCACGATCTCCCGACTCATCCGTGGTGACCGCATGCCGTCCCTCGGCACCGCGACCAAGCTGGCTCGCGGCCTTCGCGAGCTGCGCGACGACGCAGACACGCCGCAGTATCTCGGTCTCGTCGCGGCGGGCAATACGAACCCGACCGCGCGTGTCGAATACGCGCTCCGGGCCGACGAGCTCCTGAGCGAGCCGCAGGTCCGCCAGATCATGGAGTACTACCTGGCCGTGCGGATGCGCCGCTACGGCCGGACCTTCCAGCCGTCGGAGTCCAGCACGAGCGCCGATCGGGCGGCCGATCCGCCTCGGCGAACCACCGCCTCCAGCCCGATCGGGGTCGGGGCCGGATCCACCGTCAGCACGGTGCGTTCGGTCTCGCGCTCGACCGGTCGCGATCCGGGGCGTTACTGAGCATCCACCTAGGGCACGACCCGGATTCGCCCTCCACGATCCGGGTCTCGGGGCAGCGAACGCCGGCGTCTGGGGCGCCGGCGTTCGCGATTCCCGGGGTCTCAGCGTTCCGGGGCGAACTCGGTGGCCACGGTGCGTCTTCAGGACGCACACGGCCCTCGGCCGAGTGTGGTCCGCGCAGAGATCGTCCGAAACGGGCGCGTGAGCACGTCCCTCCAGGCTCGAACATCCGGGATGTGCGTCTCGAGGACGCCTGGAGTCAGGACGCCGCGCGATAGACCGAGATCGTCCGGCCGGGTGCCGCCTCGAACCGGTCGACCGGCTCGCCGAATCGATCCGGTGGGGCGACGGTCGCCTCCGCCGGTCCGCCGCACGCGGCACCGATGACGGGCTCGCACAGGGCGTCGCAGATGACGACGATCGTGCCCGACGTCGCCTCGATCGGTCCGGTGCCTGTGTCGGCCTTGACGACGGCGCCGGCTCGGATCAGCGGGTACGCGTATGCCTCCGTCGACTTGAATGCGGGCAGCGAGCGCAACGTCACCTCGCCTGTGCCGGCGCTGGCGAGGATGCGCGTGGCAGCGCGATCCGCCGCGGGGAAGCCACCGTCGGGATCGACCGCCGGCGGCCATGTCGCCGCGCTCCACGCGACGAACGCCCCGACGAGCACGACCGTCAACGGTGGCCCGAGCCGCGCGATCGCGCCAGAGCGCCCCCGGCGCCCATCCCGACAATCGCGAAGACCATCGGGTCCGCGAACGCGTGGTAGTGGTCGTTCGGGAGCCCAGGCACGATCGCTTGCGAGCCTCGGCGAAAGGAACGTCAGTGCGAACGCGGTCCACGCCAGCCCGAGACCCAGCCAGACGGCCGCCTGCCGCTCCCGAGGGCTCCCGGCCAAGGAGCGCCAGGCGACGATCCCGACGACGACCACGATCGCGATGACGGCCGCAAGCGGCGCGTCGGTGAACAGTCCGCTCAGCGGCCATGACACGATGCGCATCCCGATGATGAGGAGGCGCGCCAACGGCTCGATGGTCGTGGCGTCGCCGCCGACCCGGATGTAGTCGAGCGCCGCGTTGACCTCAGAGAAGTCGGTCGTGAGCTCGTGGATCGCGAGCGGCGTGAAGCTGAGCGCGATGATCACGAGTCCCGCAAGGCCGTATCTCCAGACGCGCCGCCGCGCTGGGCCGGCCGGCCGCGCCCGGGCATCCGCCACCAGGAGCCCACCGACGATCGGCAGCATCGTCACGCCCAGGACGTGGGACTGCATCGTCATCGCGGTCCCGGCTGCGGCCAGCAGCCACCAGCGCGGACGCCCAGTGCTCCACGCCTGCCACGCACCGGCCAGCGCGACAGCGCTCCAGAGCGCGATGAGGTTCGGGTTCCAGATGAACGTCGACTCCTCGATGGCGGAGGTGGAGACGGCCATCGCGAGCCCGGCCACGACACCCGCGACCGGCCCGGCGATGGCTCGCGCCAGCCACCAGGTGACGACCACCGCGGCGATCCCGGCCAGGGCGATGAGAGCGACCACGGCCAGCGGCGAATCGCCGCCGGTCAGGAACGCGGCGGGCGACAGGGCGAAGTAGTACAACGCCCCGTGATGGACGTCGCCGATCGACGTCGGCGGCCCGAGCAGGGGCACCACGCCATCGCGGACGAGTGCTCGCAGCACGAGCATGTCGTGGCCCTGGTCGGCATCCCAGGTGCCGCGCGTCGCGAGGTCCGGGAGGCGGAGCAGGGCGGCCACGGCGAGCAGCACCAGCGGGACAGCGATGACGACGAGCCTTCGACGCGTGTCCGGGCGAACCGCGGTCGCCGTCACGGGGCCGCCGACCTCGAGCGGCTGCCGCGCAGCTCCATCGCCTCCGGCGGCAACTCGGCCAATGGCCGCCCCGCCGCGATGTCGAATGCCCGCGCGACGTTGACCGCGTCGTAGCCCTCGTCCATGCCCGGCGTCTCGAGGTAGTAGGTCACGTGGGCCAGGGCGGGATGGCACAGCAGATGCCGCAGGCCGGCCGCGCCGATGCGGCCCGCGCCGAGGTGCTCGTGCCGGTCGATCCGCGAGCCGAGCTCGGACTTCGAATCGTTGAGGTGCAGCATGACCAGTCGCTCGAGCCCGATCCGCTCGTCGAAGTCGGCGAGGAAGCCATCGATGGCGCCGGGGTCGGAGACGTCGATGCCGGCCGCCCAGGCGTGGGCGGTATCCAGGCAGAAGCCGAGGCGGTCCGCGGGGACGCCCCGTGCCATGGCCGCCTCGAAGATGCCCGCCAGCTCCGCCACGTCCGTGCCCAGCCCGAAGCCGCTGCCCGGGGAGTTCTCGAGCACGACCCGCGCCGCATCCGGTCCGTCATCGACCTCGGCCAGGACGAGCGCGAGGCCGTCGGCGAGGCGCTTCGTCCCGGCGGCGACGCCCGCTCCGCGATGCGACCCGACATGGACGTTCACGAACCGTCCGAGGTAGCCGGGGGCGGCCCGCATCTCGCTCGCGAGCAGGGCGACGGAGCGCCCGAACAGGTCGTCTTCGGGGCCGGCGAGGTTCACCAGGTACGGGGCATGGATGGCGATGGGTGCGATGTCGAGCTCGCCAAGACGCGTCCGAAAGGCGGCCTGATCGGCCGGCGGTTCCGCGCGTCGCCGCCAAGCGGTCGGGTTGTCGCCCCAGATCTGGAGCGCGCCAGCGCCGATCTCGTGCGCCCGATCCACGGCCTTGACCATGCCGGCGGCCAGCGAGAGGTGCGCGCCGAGCCGTCGTCCGTCGGGAAGCATCCGCGGCATCGTACGACGGGCCGCGGGGCGACCCTACCGCCCGATGGTCACCCGTGCGCCAGGCGGGTCAGTGTCGGGCGCCGGCCGTCGCCTCGTGCGAGTTCGAGCCACGGCCGCGACCCTTCGTGTACTCGCCGCCCATGGCCGGCTCGATGAGGCCGTAATCGCCGTCGTCGCGTCGGTACAGGATCGCCACCCGCTCGGTCTCGGCGTTGACGAAGACGAAGAACTGATGGCCGAGCTCCTCCATCGCCGCCACCGCGTCCTCCTCGAACATCGGCTCGATGGCGAAGCGCTTGGTCTTGACGATCCGGATCTCGCGAGGCGGTCCCTCGCTGCCGTCGGCCAGCCGTCGGAGGATCTGCTTCTCCTCCTCGGGGCGGGCCCGCAGGCGGGGCTTCTCCTTGTGATCGACCGCCTGCCGCTCGACCTTGTCGACGACGTCGTCGAGCGCTTCCTGGTAGCTCGCCCCGGTCGCGCGGCTGCGCAGGACCTGACCGTGGATGACCAGGGTGACCTCGGCGATGTGGGACGCGGCGGCGCTCTTGTGCTGCTCGTTCCAGAGCTCGACCGAGGCGTCGGTCTCATCGTCCAGAAGCCGCTCGAGCCGCTTCAGCTTGCGTTCGGCGTACTCCCGGACGCGGTCGGGAATCTCGGCATTCTTGCCCTTGACGATCGTCCTCACGCGTCCCCCTCGGGCGTCGGCCCAGTGTCTTGGGTGAGCGGTGCGATGCTCGCGCTCGGGTCGCGAATCGTCCGACTCCGAGTATACGCCGCGTGGTCCGGAGAGCCCGTGATTCAGCGCTCGCGGGCGACCGCGATGGCCGAGACGGCCAGGGCTCCAGCGCGCCGCAAGGCCTCACCGCAGGCCGCCAGCGTCGCGCCGGTCGTGACCACATCGTCGACGAGCAGGACCCAGCGGCCGGCGACGGTGGCCGCCGCGTCGCGCCGGACACCGAACGCGCCCGCGACATTCGATGCGCGCTCGTCGCGTCCGAGTTCGAACTGGGCGACCGTCGCCCGCCGACGCTCGAGGGCTCGCCGATACGGCAGGCCGAGCTCCCGGGCCGCCACGATCGCGATGAGGGTCGCCTGGTCGTAGCCGCGGCGGCGCTCCCGCTCCGGGTGGACGGGCACCGGGACGACGAGATCGGCCCCGACGCCCACCCGCCTCCAGCGACGCGCGATCGCCTCCCCGAGTGGGTCGGCCAATCGGCGCTCGCCGCTGTACTTCAGGTCGTGCAGGGCAGCGCGAACGGGGCCGGCATACGGCGCACACCACTCGAGTTGCAGGAGCGGTTCCGGGATGTCCGCCGGAAGCCCGATCGGCGTCCCGCCCGGCAGGAGAAGCCGCGCATCGAGCGCCGGCAGGCAAGTCTCACACAGCGGCCGTCCCTCGCGACCGCAGCCGGAACAGGTCGCCGGCAGAGCGAGGTCGAGCGCGCCGGACACGAGCCGGCGAAGGGCGGTCACCGGACGATGATGGCCGCCACGGCTTCACCCCGGCTTATGCGGGCGCGTCTCCGGTCACCGGCGCGAAAGCGATGAGATCGCCCACTGCGGTCCCGGTCCGTTCGATCGTGCCCACCGGCAGCTCCAGGACGCTGTTGGCGCCCCGCACGAACGGCACGAGTCCGACCCACGCCCGCAGGCCCCGATGGACCGAGAGCACGGGCCGCACGTCGTCCTGGCCCGGGTCGGGGCGGCCGAGGAAGACCGCGTCGATCGCGAAGCGCATGAACATCATGTGGATGCCGTTCGTCCCGGAGAGCCACAGGCCCGTCCCCGGGTCGAGCGGGGGCCGCCCCATGAGACCCATGAACCGGTCCCACAGGCCGTCCGCGACCTCGAGCCGATCGCCCAGGTCCGTGGCACGACTGACGTTCCGGACGCGCAGCAGCGCAGCCATGGCCGACGCGGTCCCGAGCGCCTAGGTCTTCAGGTTCTGGACGATGAGGATGATGGCCGGCCCGAGGATGACGATGAACAGCGACGGGAAGATGCATCCCGACGAGCGGGAACAGCATCTTGATCGGCGCCTTGGCCGCCATCTCCTCGGCGCGCTGGCGGCGCTCGATGCGGAGCTGCTCGGACTGGACCTGGAGCACCTTGGAGATCGAGACGCCGAGTTGCTCGGCCTGGATGATCGCGCCGATGAAGTTGGTCAGCGGCACGACTTCCGTGCGCGGGACGATGTCACGCAGCGCATCGCGCCGCGCCTTGCCGACCCGGACCTCCGCCAGCGCCCGTCGGAACTCGTCCGACAGCGGGCCCTGGAGCTTCTCGACGACCTTGCCCAGCGCGGCGTCGAAGCCGAGTCCGGCCCGGACCGAGATGGTCAGCAGGTCCAGGGCGTCCGGGATCATCAGCAGGACGGCCTTCTGGCGCGCCTTGGCCTTGCGGCCGAGCCAGAACTCGGGCGCGATGTAGCCGAAGATCGCCCCGACGATCGCCATCAGGGCGCCGATGATGAACGGGAAGCCGAGCAAGCCGACGACGGCGAAGAGGAGGAAGAACAGGATCCCGCCGACGATCGCGCCGATGGCCTTGATGCCGAGCCAGTCCGCGACACGAAGGTCGTTCGGGTTGCCGGCCAGGGCGAGCCGTTTCTCGGTCTGCTCGCGCAGCGACACGCTGGCGACCTTGTTCGATTGCCGTGACAGGCGCTCGACGAGCGGGCGGAGGGTCCGCTCGATGAACGGCTGCTGGAGCTCGAGTTCCTCGAGGTTCTTGGCCTGCATCGACCCGAGCTGGGTCAGCCGCGCCTGGACCGGATCGACCGGCGAGCTGCCGGCAAGGCCGATGACGATGAGCAGGATGCCGGCGGCGGCGAGGCCGGCGACCAGGATCGCAACGATGGGCATCGCCTAGACCTCGATGTCGACGATACGGCGGATGAACAGGAAGCCGAGGAACATCATGAACCCGCCGAACATCAGGATGACCACGCCGGCCGGCAGGCCGAGGATGGCCGGCGGATTGTCGAACATGGGCTTCATGAAGTTCGGCGCGATGATGAACAGGATGCCGGCCAGGCCGATCGGCAGGCCGGCCACCACGTAGCCCGACATGCGCTGCTGCGCGGTGAGCGTCCGGATCTCGCCCTTGATGCGGACCCGCTCCCGGATCGTGTAGGCGATCGAGTCGAGGATCTCGGCGAGGTTGCCGCCGACCTGGTGCTGGATGCTGATCGCGGTCGCCATCAGTTCGAGGTCGTCCGAGCGGACGCGGCGGACCATGTTCTCCAGTGCCTGGTCGAATGGCAGGCCGAGGTTGACCTCACGGATGACCCGCCCGAACTCGGTCGAGATCGGCGGCCGCGACTCGCGCACGACGAGCTCGATGGCCTGGAGGAAGGACGACCCGGCTCGCAGCGCGTTGGCGATCAGGGTGATCGTGTCCGGCAGCTGCTTGTTGAATGAGTTCAGGCGCCCACTCTTGCGTCGGGCGAGCCAGAAACGCGGGATCAGGAAGCCGACGAAGCCTCCGATGAGGAGGAACAGCGGATTGCCGAGCGCCGGGAAGAACGGCGACAGGAGCAACATCAGCGAGCGGGACGCCGATGACGGACGCTGCCCAGACGAGGAGGAACTCGGAGGGCTTGAGCTTGAGGTCGGCGCGGGCGATGTCGCGCGCCAGGTTGGCGCCGAAGTCGCGCCGCTCCACGACGCGGTTGAGGCTCGCCAGGGCCTGGCTCTGGGAGATGAGATCGGCGACACCGCCTTGCCCGGCGGCGCCCTTGGCGGCCTGAGGCTCGGCGGTCGACGCGTAGCGCTCGAGGCGATCGGAGATCCCCGAGCTGCCCGAGCCCGCGATGCCGACCGCGATCAGGATGATCGCCAGAGCGGTCACTCCTGCGATGGCGAGCGCCATGGTATCCACGGGTCAGTGCTCCTTCCCGGGGCCTAGTACGTGAACCCGAAGAGTCCGGGCGGGAGATTGATCCCCATGACCTCGAACTTCTCGACGAACTTCGGCCGGATCCCGGTCGGCTTGAGCCGGCCCTGGATCTTGCCCTCGACGACACCGGTCTGCTCGAAGACGAACACGTCCTGCATGACGATGACGTCGCCTTCCATGCCCTGGACCTCGGTGATGTTGACGATCTTGCGGGTGCCGTCCTTGAGGCGCGACTGCTGGACGATCAGGTCCACCGCAGAGGCGACCTGCTCGCGGATGGCCCGCAGCGGCAGGTCGACGCCGGCCATGAGGACCATCGTCTCGAGCCGCGACAGCATGTCGCGCGGACTGTTGGCGTGGCCGGTCGACATCGAGCCGTCATGGCCGGTGTTCATGGCCTGGAGCATGTCCAGCGCCTCGCCCGAACGGCACTCCCCGACGATGATCCGGTCGGGCCGCATGCGCAGGGCGTTGCGGACGAGTTCGCGGATGGGGATCGCACCCTTGCCTTCGATGTTCGGCGGGCGCGACTCGAGGGTCACGACGTGCTCCTGGCGGAGCTGGAGCTCGGCCGCGTCCTCGATCGTGACGATCCGTTCGTCGTTCGGGATGAACGACGACAGGACGTTGAGGGTCGTGGTCTTGCCCGAGCCGGTACCGCCGGACACGAAGATGTTGAGGCGGGCCTCCACGCAGGCGCGCAGGAAGTCGAACATGTCGGAGGTGGCGGTCCCGAAGCGGACGAGGTCGTCGACGGTGAACGGCGAGGCAGAGAACTTCCGGATGGTGATGACCGGGCCCACCAATGAAAGCGGCGGGATGATTGCGTTGACGCGGGAGCCGTCCGTCAGACGTGCGTCGACCATCGGCGAGGACTCGTCCACGCGTCGGCCGATCGGGGCGATGATCCGATCGATGATGCGCATGACGTGGTCGTCGTTCTGGAACACGACGTTGGTGAGCTCGAGCTTGCCCGAGCGTTCGATGTAGACCTGGCGCGGGCCGTTGACCATCACCTCGGTGATGGACTCGTCGCGCAGGAGCGGCTCGAGCGGCCCGAGGCCGATGATCTCGTCGGTGATCTGCTCGAGCATCCGGACGCGCTCGGCACGGGTCAGCGCGAGGCCTTCCTCGTCGATGACCTTGCCGAAGATCTCCTCGATCTGGCGCCGGACCTCGACCTGGTTGGACAGGTCGAGCTTGGGGTCCAGGTCCTGGATGACGCGGTTCTGGATCCGGAACTTGACGTCCCGGAACGACTCGCGGACGGGTGCCTGGCCCGTGAGCCGGCTGGGCGCCGGCGCGACCGGCGGGCCGCCCGGTCCGGCCGGTTCGCCGGTCGGGACGACCGGTGCGGAGCCAGGCGCTCCTGCGCTCCCCGGTCGAGCACTTTCGATCCTCTTCAGTAGGGACATCGCCTACACCCCTTCTCGCCCCGAGGGGCCGACTGTGACTGGACTCATCGCCATGCGAACAGTGATTTCTTCTGGGCTGGTCTGGACTTGTCGTCGACCTGGGTCTCGGACGGCTCTCCCGACCACCGATTTGGCGAGCCGCAGGATGTCCTGCGACACCTGCGCCTCCCGATTCGAGAGGAAGAAGGGTACGCCCCGGTTCAACGCGTACACCACGCTTCGACCATCGCTCACGATCGTCTCGTCGACCTTGCGACCGATCGAGTGCTCGACGTCCGCGACGCGGATGCCGAGCGCCGAGTCGGCGCGGTTGAGGACGAGACGGACCTTGCCGCTCTCGTAGCCGAGCTGCTCGGCCACTTCGAGGAAGAGGCGCATGTTCTTGATACTCGTGATTTCGAGACTGAGCATCGTCAGGATCACATCGGCCGCGTCGAGGATCGCCAGCGTCGTGTCGTTGAAGTACGACGTGCAGTCCACGACCACCAGGTCGTGATCGGCCCGCAGCCGGTCGAGGACCACCTTGACGCCGGCCGCGGTGATCATCTCGGCCGTCTCGGGGGACGGCGGCGCGAGCAGCACCCTGATCCCGGCGGTGTGGCTGATGAGGAACGTATCGAGCGAATCGAGCGACCCGACCTCGAGCTCCGGGATCAGGTCTGCGATCGACTTGCTCTTGGGGTTCAGGTTGAGCAGGACGCCCACGTCACCGAACTGGAACGAGCCGTCCATGATGACGACCTTCTTGCCGAGCTCGGTCGCCGCGGCGATCGCCAGGTTGACCGCGACCGTCGTCCGGCCGACGCCGCCCTTGGGGCTGAAGACGGCGACGATCATGCCGGGGTCGCCCGGGCTGCTCGACCGCGCTCCGTCGGGCGTCTCGTTGCTGACGGCGACGGGCACGGTCGCCATGCCGGCTCTGCTTGTCGCGCTCGCGGGCGCTGACCTGTCGGATCGATGCGGTCAGCTCGTCACTGCTGAAGGGCTTGACCAGGAACTCGCGTGCGCCGGCGAGCATCGACCGTCGGAGGTAGTCCGCCTCGCCCTGGACCGACATCATGACGACGGCGGCGGACGGGACGGTCGAGGACAGCTGCTCGGTCGCGGCGATCCCGTCCATGTCCGGCATGTTGATGTCCATCAGGATGACATCGGGGTTGAGCCGGGCAGCCATCTCGAGCGCCTCGCGCCCGGACGCGGCCGAGCCGACCACGTCGATATCACTTTCGAAACCGAGCAGTTTCGTCAGGTGATCGCGGGTCTCGGGGATGTCATCGACGACGAGGACACGGATCTGGTCGGCCATCTCGCTCTGTAGGGTCCTTGATGATCTGGCGTTGCGATGGGTCGGATCTGATGGGAACCGCGACGGGCGCCGGGACCGGATGGTCCGATGCGCCCGTCGCCCCCGGGTGCTCCTGGCTCGGCCGCCGAAGCGGCCGGGCGATCTACTTCTTGGTTCCGGTCGGAGTCACCGTCTCGACGACCTCCGGTGGGAGGACCCCGTAGTTGTCCACGAGGACCTTGAGGGTGACGCCGGTCGTCTTCGTATCGAGCGGCGGGAGGGGTTGCCCGGTGACCGGGTCGATGAAGTCGCCCACGGCGCGGAGCGCGAGGGTGACGTTGCCGTCCATCTGCGCGAACTTGAGGACTTCCGCCTGCTGGGCGCTGACGGCCAGGATGACGATCTCCTGCTGGCCGGTCAGGGCGGTCGTGCCACCCGTCGTCGGCGATCCCGACGGGGCAGGCTGGGTGGTGGTGTCCGTTGTCGTGGCCGGAGGCGGAAGCAACGTTCCCATGACCTGCATCCCCTGCAGCAGGAGCTTGACGCTGGTGCTGTTGAGGCCGGTCACGACGGTGACCGAGTTGTCGACCGGGCTGATGGTGATGACCGGGAACTTGTCCGAGGTCAGGCCCACGACCATGTCGACGTAGTCGCCCGTCTTGATGACGGTGCCGACACCGCTGACCTGGTCCACCTGGACGGCCATGCAGCGCAGGGTCGCCGGGCAATCGACCGTGCCGATCAGGCCGTTGGAGGACGCACCGATGGTCGCCCCGGTGATCTGGGCTCCCTGGGCGGCCGCCTGACGGACGATCTGGCCGATCACCTGCGACGGATCGATGTAAGCGCCGGGCAAGATGGCAGTCAGGGCGATCGTCTGGGTCGTGACCTGGTCGGCCCGGATGCGCGTCGACAGCGGGATATCGACCGTCGCGACGACGACCGGACCGGTGGTCGGCGGCGGCGCTGCCTGGTTGCCCCGTCGGGGTTCCGGACGAGCACCAGGATCCCTACGAAGGCCACGATCGCCAGGAAGACCCCGACGAGCAGGACGAGCCGATTCGAGCGCTTCAAGTTGGTTCTCCCCGACAAGATTGTGTGACAGGTGGCACCACTCTAGCACCGCCCCAGAGCCGCGCGACTATACCAAAGGGCTAGGACCATTAGGAGGAAACGGCAGGAAATCATGCGTGGTGCAAGGGAAACCGCAAGGTTGGCCGGTGGCGACAGGCGGAGGCCTGCGGACGGGTGGACGTGGTGCGGGGATCCGCGTCCGAGTGCCTCAGAACATGCCGAAGCCGCCGTCCAGAATGGGCAGCGGCTTCGGCCGATCGCGATCGAGTCGGTCCTAAACGGACGAGCCGACGGTGTTCAGGATCGTGCTGACCTGGGTGCCCAGGAAGATCAGGGCGATGATCGCGACGATCGCGATCAGCGCGAGGATCAGGGCGTATTCGGCGAGTCCCTGGCCATCGTTCGTCGTTGCGGATGGATGAGATGAGTGCGATGAGCTGCGTCATCTGGGTTCGTTCCTCCTTTCGTCAGATCTCCCGGACCGGAAACGGTATCCGGGGTGGCCTACCGTAGGTGTGCTCAAGACCGGTGTCAATCGTCAGGCAGGCTATCGGCACCGTTCGAAGAGCGGAGACGCAGAAGCCGCCGGCCCTGCGGCCGGCGGCTTCGTCTGATTCGAGTCGAGTCGGTCCTAGACGGACTTGGCGACCGTGTTCAGGATCGTGCTGACCTGGCTGCCCAGGAAGATCAGGGCGATGATCGCGACGATCGCGATGAGGGCGAGGATCAGGGCGTACTCAGCGAGTCCCTGGCCTTCATCGTCGTTTCGGATGTACGACGAGATGAATGTGATGAGCTCTGTCATTGGTTCGTTCCCTCCTTTCCGTCAGATCTCCCGGGCACAGATGAAGTCCCGGGGCGGCACACGGTACGTTCAGTGGTAGTCGGTGTCAACCATCCGGACACCAGCTATCCGTACCGATCGTGCGACAAAATGACACCGCCGAGTCAAGCTGGCCCGGCGGGGTGTCATCGCTGTGTCTCCCGTCCTAGACGGACGAGCCGACGGTGTTCAGGATGGTGCTGACCTGGCTGCCCAGGAAGATCAGGGCGATGATCGCGACGATCGCGATGAGCGCGAGGATCAGGGCGTACTCGGCGAGGCCCTGGCCTTCCTCGTCGCGGCGAAGCGAGGCGAGGAACGAATTGACGAGCGCCATTGTGGCTGCCTCCTGGATGATTGCGACCCTCCAAGAACGAGGGCAGCGCAAATATAGGAAGGCGTCGACCGGCCGGACACTGGGCTCGATGGTACGGGGTGCCTCCCCCGGACCGATGGCCGATTCAGCCTCCCGTCGCGGCGTCGATGGCGTTACCGATCGCGGCCAGGACGTCCGACAGCGACGCCGCCGAAGACGACCAGGATGATCAACGTGAACAGCGCGGTCAGGGCCAGGATCAGGCCGTACTCGACGAGGCCCTGTCCAGCCGACCGGATCACGTCGGGCCGGTCCCCTGCTGCGTCCCGATGGCCGGCTCGGCCGGAGGCGGCAGGTCGGCGACCAGCCGGACTCCGCTCCGTCCGGCGACAGGTCCGCGGTGATCCCGAGAGTGGCCGCCCGGCCCTGGATCTCGCGCCAGGTGGAGGGCGGCAGCACCACGATCGCATCGCGCCGCGCCGCCTCCACTGCGTCGCGGGCGT
This sequence comes from uncultured Chloroflexia bacterium, assembly GCA_963776385.1. Taxonomy (GTDB): domain Bacteria; phylum Chloroflexota; class Limnocylindria; order Limnocylindrales; family CSP1-4; genus SPCO01. The sequence goes on along the minus strand of CAVZME010000002.1, from coordinate 52,750 downwards.
CGGCGCGCCGGTCCTCCATCATCGCCGCCAGGGCGGGCGGCAGGTCGCCGGCGGCACCCGCCTCGGGCGTCATGTCCGGCCGGACCTCCGCCGCCGTACGCGAGGCGGCCACACGCGCCTCGACCTGATCCGACCAGTCGAGCCTGATCGAGACCCGTCTCGGCGCGGGCCGAGAGGTAGGCGGCCATCGCCTCGTCGAGGATCCGGAACAGACCGCTCTCGAGGTCCATCGGCAGGCGTTGTTCCGGCCCGAGCGAATCGAAGTCGACCGGGACGCCCGCCCGCCGGCCGCGTTCGCGGGCCGCGCGACGGAGCGTCGGCACGAGCCCGAGGTCGTCGAGGACCATCGGCCGGACGTCGAAGATGAACGACTTGGTCGCCTCGAGGGTCTGCTGGACCATCGCCACGAGCTGGCGGACCTCGTCGCCGGCCCGGCCCGGGTCGGTCGCCACCAGCCGCTCGACGATCTGGGCCTGGAGGACGATGTTGGTCAGGCTCTGGGCCGGGCCGTCGTGCATCGCCCGGGCGATCTCGCGCCGGAGGTCCTCCTGCGCGCCGAGCAGCAGGCGCGACACCGCGGGTGGGACCCCGGACGGATCGGTCGGCCTGCGGCGGCGACGGCCTTCGACGGCATCGGGCGGTGGCGGGGGCACGTCGCCGTAGGCGCTCGAGGGTCTCGTTGTAGATCGGCGAGCGCATCCCGGTACCGCCCGAGCGCGCGGCGCTTGCCCTCGAGGACGTCGACCTGGGACTCCATCAGGGCGGCGCGCTGGGTCACCAGCACGAGCTGGGCGTTGAGGTCCGCTGCCGCGGTCGGATCCAGGGTCGGCCCGCAGAGGCCGCCGCCGCGGTCGCCGTCGCGAGCTTCTCGGACGCAGCGACGCGCCGCGTCTCGTGTCGCTCGGCCTCGGTCTTCGCCTGGGCGATGAGCAGGTCGACCTCGCCGAGCTCGGTGTCGAGGCGCGCGAGCTCGTCGGCCATCCGCGCGGACAGGGCCGGCAGGGTCAGCGGCGTGGTGGCGGGGGCGCGCAGCGTCAGTCATCGTTCGTCGGTGTCGCGTGGGACGTCGGTCGTGGTCCGGCTCAGTCTTCCGGCATCCGGATCCAGCCCTGGCGCATGGCATAGACCACGGCCTGGGTCCGGTCGTTGACGGACAGCTTGCGCAGGATCGAGCTCATGTGGTTCTTGACGGTCTGCTCGCTGATCGACAGCGCGTAGGCGACCTGCTTGTTGGTCATCCCCTGGGCGATGTTGTCGAGGATCTCGACCTCGCGCGGGGACAGCGGCGCGAAGATCGGGGCGGCGTCCTGGCCGTAGACCGCGAGCTCGCGGAACTCCTTGAGGACGCGCGAGGCGACGGCCGGCTTCGAGAAGACCTTGTCGTTGATGAGGTACTCGCCGCCGACGACCCGGCGGATGATCGTGACCAGGTCGTCCGGACCGACGTCCTTGAGGATGAACGCGGCGGCGCCGGCCTTGATCGCGTCGAACAGCGCGTCCTCGTCCTCGGTCTGGGCGAGCACGATGATCCCGCACGACGGGCAGCTCGCGCTTGATCCGCTGGGTCGTCTCGATGCCGCCCGGGGCCGGCAGCGAGAGGTCCATCAGGATGATGTCCGGGCGAGGTCTCGAGCGCGCGGTCGATGGCGCTCCGCGAGTCCTCGGCCTCGGCGACGATCTCGAAGTCCGGCTCGTGGCCGAGGATGTTGGCGATCCCCATCCGGAAGAGGGCGTGGTCGTCGACGACGAGGATCCTCGTGATCTCGTCGAGGGCCCGACGGTCCGGCCCGCCGCGTCGGCGGTCCGGCCCGCTGTAGTCCATTGCACTCATGTGCTCTCCTCTCCTCCCGTGGCGGGTCCGGTCGGGATCGCCAGCCGGACGACGGTCCCGCCGTCCGGTCGCGATCGTACGTCGAATCGTGCGCCGATCAGCTCGGCACGCTCACGCATGAACTGGAGCCCGAAGTTGCGGCGACCCCGGGCCGCGACGGCGCCGATGTCGAATCCTCGTCCATCGTCGCGGACCTCGAGGACCCAGCCGTCGTCATCGAGCCGGGTCACGACCGCGACATGCGTCGCGTCCGCGTGCTTGCGGACATTCTGCAGTGCCTCCTGGGCCACGCGCAGGGCGACCGTCCGCTGGCCGTCGCCGAGGTCCGTCTGGGGCGCCGACAGGTCGGTCGTGATCTCGATGCCCGGTCAGCGTCCGCATGTGCTCGACGGTGTCGTCGATCGCGCCGTCCAGGCCGAGCTGGTCGAGCAGCGGCGGCCGGAGCTGGCTGATGAACGCCCGGACGTCGCCGAGCTCGCGGCGGAGCAGCTCGCGCAGGAAGCGCAGCTCGGTCCGGGCGAGGAGCGGGTCGGATTCGATGACCCGCTCGATGTACTCGACCTGGAAGATCGCGTTGGTGAGCGCCTGGGCCGGACCGTCGTGGATCTCCTGGGCGAGCCGCGATCGCTCGGCCTCCTGCGCCTCGACGATGCGCATCTGGAGGTCGCCCGCGGTGGCCGGCCCGCCGACCTCGGTCAGCAGGGTCGCGTCGCCGCGCTCGAGGAAGAGCCAGGTCCGCTCGAGCGTCCGCTCGGCGAGCTCGAGCTTGGCGAGCTCGGCCTGGCGGTCGCCGAGGTCCACGGTGAGCGCCTCGACGTCGCCGCGGAGGGCCCGTCGCCGGGCGTCGTCGGCGCCGGCCTCGGCCGCGTCGGCGGCACGGTCGACCGGGGCCGTCGCCGGACTGGCGGCGCGTGCCGTCGGTCGAGCCGCGGTCGTCCGCGTCGAGCTCGTCGCGCAGGCCCTGCCAGCAGCCGAGCGCCTCGGAGTAGGCCTCGCGATAGCGCTCGCGCACGCTCCGGAGCGTGTTCGCGCTGTAGCCGACCGCCGCCTTCGCCTCCGCGTGGAGTCCGTCGAAGCGACTGTCCCGTGCATCGGTCCCGGCGCGTGCTGGCTCCATGGAGCCCTGAGTATAGGGGTCGCCCCTCATGGACAGACGACCTCGAAGACGCGGACGCCGTCGAGCGGATCCGGGCCGTCCGGCCGGGCCCGGGACCGAGGTCCAGCTCGCTGGAAGCAGTCGGCGTCCGGCGCGTCCGTCGTCGAGGACCGCCGGCCATCGCCAGTGCGTCGTCGTCCGATCGACGATGACCAGGTGGGTGCCCGGGAAGGCCGGGTCGCGCGCGAGGTCGAGCACGTCGCGTCGGCGGCTCGTCGGGCAGGGCCAGGGCCGGGATCCGCGCGGTCTCGGCCAGCCAGATCGGGAAGTCGGTGATGACCGGACCCGCGGTCGCGTCGAGCGGATGGCCGATGGCCGCCATCCGGCGTCCGAGCTCGTCGCACTGGATCGGCGGTGTCGCGCGAGCCGGCGCCGAAGATCGGCAGCAGCGCGATCGAGAACAGGAGCGAGCCGAAGATGCCGAGCGTCGGGCCGAGCCAGGCGACCGGGCGGGTCCAGCCCTGGCCGCGCGCCGAGCCGGGCGATGCCCGCGTCGAGGGCGAGCAGCGCCGACACGATGATGCAGCACCTGGACCGGGCCGGACGCGTGGAGGAACGTGCCCCAGGTCGTCGCCACCGGGAAGAGCAGGCTGGTCACCAGGAACGTGACGACGCGACAGGATCAGGACCGGGCGGATGGCCGCGCCGCGCGCCTGCCACGGCAGCGCGAGCAGGCCGATGAGCGAGATCGGCAGCCCGACGAGCAGCAGCACGGTCACGAGGTTGTGGGCGATGCCCGTCGACGCGCAGCTCGAGCAGCCGGGCCGGGCCGACCGCGAGGTAGCGCGCCAGGGTCGGCGGGTCGTTCCAGGCGAAGATGTCGAGCCCGTCGATCGCTCAACGCGTTGGCCGCGGCCTGGCCCGGCAGCGGGCTGCCGAAGACCAGCCAGTCGCGGAGCATCCACGGCGCGAAGACGAGGAGCGCGACGCCGCCGGCGACCGCGACCAGCCGGAGCTGACCGGCCCGCCAGCCGACGAACGCCCAGGTCGCGCCGAGCCAGATCGCCTCGTTGCGGGTCAGGGCGGCCAGGCCGATGAGCGACGCCGAGCAGCGAGGACGCGCGGGTCGGCGAGGCGGACCGGCCGCGCCGTCGCGCGCGATCCGCGGCATCAGCAGGCAGGCGCCCAGCGCCAGGACGGCGAACGAGCATCGTCGAGTCGGGCAGGGCGCTGTGGAGCAGGAGCGGCAGGTAGACGGCCGCCGTCAGGCCCGTCCCGATCGCGAGCGTCCGGGCGCGCGGCGGCGGCAGCGCCGCGCTCCGCGGCGACGTCCGCGGCCAGGCGCCAGGCGAGGACCGGGACGACCGAGCCGACGACGACCGACACGATCTGGGCCGCGCTGAAGGTGTGCCCCAGGACGGCCATCGGGATCGCGGCGAGGAACGTCGGCAGCGGCAGCCAGACCTCGAACGCCGGCCGCGGGAAGACGAGCGGCGGCGTCCCGAAGCTCCAGAGCGCGTCGGACACGAGGCCGCGGCCCTCGACCAGGTTCCGGGCGACGCCGACGTAGTAGGCCGTGTCCTCGGGCTTCGGGAAGACGATCGTGGACGCGACGAGGGCGCGGGCGACGCAGGGCGATGGCGAAGATGCCGGCCGCGGTCAGCCAGGCCTCGCGGCGGGTCATGGACGTCGCCCCGCAGCGCGTGTCACCGGGCGTCGAAGCAGACCGGGATAGAGGGCCAGGGTCGGGCCTGCCACCGTCGGTCGCCGGGACCGTCGAAGACGGCGGCGCCGATCCAGGCCGGGCCGCTCGTCGCGATCGAGGACCGGCGCGCAGCGCCTCGACCGTCCCGCCACGCTCGAGGACCAGCCAGCGGATGTCGTAGGCCTCGGCGACGTCGCGGATCGTGTCGATGCGGGTCGTCCGGCGAGACGACGCCGCCGCGGCCCGTCCAGTACTTGAAGCCGCCCGCGTCGATCGACATGAGCCGGTCGGTCGCCGGGACGCCCAGCCGGTCGAGCTCCGCGGCGAGCGCGAGCCGCGGTGTCGCGCTCGGCTCGCCAGCCGGCCTGGACGACCGGCGCGAACAGGAACGCCGCGCGCGACGACGAGGCCGACGATCGCACCACGAGAAGAGCGGCGTCGCGCGCGCCGGGTCCCACGCCGGGCGCCGTCGGGCGATGCCAGCGACGAGGGCAGCGACGCCCTCCAGCGCCAGGATGTAGGCGTACGGCCCGAGCCCGACCGCCGAGTGGATGAACGCGCCGCCCGGGACGTGGAGCGGGAAGACGATCATCGCGCCGGCGAACAGGATCGCGGCGTAACAGGAACCACGGCAGCAGTCGTCCGAGCGCCGCCGCGCGCCAGGCGCCCCAGACCATGAACGGGACGAGCAGGAACGACCCGACGATGAGCGCGAAGTTCGCCGCCGCGGACGACCAGCCCGCCGACGCGGCTGCCGATGATGCCGGCCGGGCCCTGGGCGAGGAAGTTCGAGAGGGAGACGTCGGCGGTGATGCTGTTCCACTCGCGGTAGTCGACGGAGCCAGAGCGCTGTCCCGGTCGAGGCCGTCGGCGAGATCGAGCCGAAGACCGCGAGCTGGCGATACCACCACGGGCACGACGATCAGCAGGTACAGCGCGAGGCAGCCGACCGCGGCCGCGAACGGGAGATGCGCGGGGACGTGCCGCGCCGCCAGGCTCGCACGCGGTCGATGACGAACACGAGGCCGACCGCCGCCCCGAGCAGGAACGCGTCGTTGCGGGCGATCGACGCGAGGCCGACGAGCAGCCCGGCCGCGGCGTATGCGCGGGTGTCGCCTCGAAGGCCGCGGGCGGCGAGCCACAGCGTGGCGGCGACGAGCGGCTGGAAGATCGCGAAGTTCTCGGGCTGGGCCATGAACACGGCCCCGGCCGCCGGGATGGCCGACAGGACGCCGGCGCCCAGCTGGACCGTCCGCGACGACGCCGATGTCGCGGGCGATCGCCCAGGTCAGCGGCGCGGCGAGCGAGCCGATGAGGACCATCGGCAGGGCGGACGCGATGGCCGTCGCGCCCATGACCGCGATGAACGGCGCCTGGATGAACGACGCCAGCGGCAGCCAGTGGGCGTTCGACGGGATCGGCAGGACCGGCGTCGGCCGGGAGCTTGCCGCCGACCTCGGCGAAGATCCAGACGAAGTCGACGTTGAGGCCGTGGCCGCTCGCGCAGCGACCGCGCGACGTCGACGTAATAGAAGGAATCGGGGTAGGCCGGGATCCGGGAACATGAGCATGAACCCGGCTCGGACGAGGACGGCGAGCCCGTAGAGGAGCAGGGGGATCCGCACGGCCGGTGCAGGGTAGCACCGAGGGTCCGGCGGGTCCGACCGGTACGAATCGCCTATGCCGGCGGGCGACCTGCGACCGCCGGCCAATCGCGCAGCCACGCTCTGATCGCGCCCGGACGCGAACGTCGAGCCCGCGTATGCGACGTGTGACGAGGATGATCGCTGCCCAGGCCCCTGGTCGAGTAGGCCGCGACGAAGCAGGCGGCGACGAGGGCGATCTCGAGCCGGATCATCAGCATCGCCGGGATCATGAACAGCAGGCCGAACTGGTGGAGCGAGACGGCGCCGACCGTCGACAGCACGCCCGACCCATGGACCGCCGTCCCGGCGCGGGACGAACCAGACGGCGACGACGCACGCGAGCGCCACGGCCAGCCCGACGAGGCGGAGGCAGGAACCGCGACATCGCGAAGCCGCCGTACGGCCAGGCCGGGTCGCTCGCCCGACGCAGCTGGTCGACCCAGTCGAACCAGAGCTGGATCCCGGTGATCGGCAGTGTCAGGACGACGATCGCGGCGACCGCGAGAGCGCCGAGCGCCGCCGCGCGCCAGCGGTAGTGGAGCGACGAACAACCAGGCGTGGGGCTGCGAGACCTTGACCGCGCCGATGATGGTCGCCAGCGCCCCGACCTCGACCGCCGACTCATCCGGTCGCGACACATCGCGCGGATCCGCCCGCCAGGGCGACCCGGACGATCGATAGAACAGGATGACGAAGGCGAGGAACGTCAGGATCGTCAGGTTCGTGTGGACGATGCCCTCGAAGAACGGGCGGCCACAGCATGACGAGCGGGATCCACATCCACGGGATGCGCAGCCGCCGGGCCGCCACGACCGCAGCGACGAGCATGACGGCGACCGCGCCCCACAGGACCGGCGTCCGCGGGAGCCACGACAGGACTGCGAACAACGGCAGCGTGAACGGCGGATAGAGGAATGGCAGGCTCGCGCCCGAGCCGGTGACGAAGGCCTCGGCCTGGTATGGCTGGCCGCCCGCCAGCCATCGGTCGGCGGCCCGCAGCGGGATCTCGACGTCGACGCCGAGTTGCGGGCTCGAGCGAGTCGACGTGAGATGCGACCCGGATCGTCAGGACGATCGAGCAGGACGACCAGGCTCGCCACCAGGAGGCGTCGCGGGCCGTTCACCGAGTCTCGTCTGCGTCTCGCGGCAGCCGTCGGAGGATGACGGCGACCGGTGCGAGCAGGACGACGAGCGAGCTCCAGTACATCGCCGGGATCGCCACGAACGCGGCCAAGGCCCGCGACCACGGCCGGAAGAGGAGAGCAGGCCGACGGCGACGACCGCCCGGAAGGCGAACGGGATCGGGATCTGCGGACCCAGCGGCTGCCCGTACGCCGCAGCCAGATGCGCGACCCAGACCGGCCAGAGTCCGATCCAGGGGATCGTGATGGCGAACATGACCGCGGCCGTCACCGCGACGACCCGCCAGTCACGCGGGTGGACGGCGAGGATCGGCGACAGCTTCGCGAACGACATGATCGTCGCCGGCGCCGCGCGTCGGGAGATCGCGGCCACGATCGCCGCCGCCACCAGCATGTTGAAGTTGCCGGACACGAGCTCGAAGGCGGTCAGCGGGAAGAGGCAGGCCCAGCCAAAGGCGAGCCACGATCCTGCGAGGTAGCGGAGGGCCGCCACCTCCAGCGCGACGATCGCCACGTACATGACCTCGATCGGCAGCCACGACACGGCGGCGAACATGACGACGAACGGCGGGGCGTACCAGATGGTCTCGTTCCGGAGGGGCTGGATCGCGTAGACCTCACCGCCGGCCCTGAGCGTGTCGCCCGCCCGGTCCCAGATGTGCGTGTCACCGCCAGGGAGCCAGAACAGCCCGGTCGAGATGCCCCACCACAGGATGGCGACGAGCAGGACGTAGCCGGTGATCGACAGGCCGACCTTGAGCGGGTGGACCCAGCGGTCGCTCGACATCGCGGGAGCCGGCACGCCGGGGCCCTTCGGCGCCTGGAGGGCGGTCGCGTCCCCGTTCTGGAGCGGTGGGTTTCGCACAGCCGGTGCAGGGTAGCACCAGGGTCAGCCGACTCCGACCCGTACGAAACGCCCATGCGTCCGGCGACCAGCCCGTCTGAGTCGCCCGCGAGATCGGGGCGCTACCATGCCGCCCGTGATCGCACCTCCGTCAGCCCCGCCACGGGCCCGAGCGAGCATCTGCCCGCCACGCCTGCCCGTCGATTCCCGATCGTCGTCGGGGCCGAGGCGCTCCTCATCGTGATGCTGCTGCACTTCGGCTTCGTGTTCGCGGGTAACCCCGACCTTCATGCGCTGCAGATGCTGGCCTTGGCAGGCCTCGGTCTGGCCGGTTGGATCTGGGTGATCCGTCGCCCGTCAGACCTGCCCTGGTTCGTCACGCTGGCTCCGCTCCCACTGTTGGTGGCGAGCCTCGTGACGTCGATCGCCAGCTCCTACCCGAGCCTGAGCTGGTCGGCGACATGGCAAACGGCGATGTACGCGGGCATCTTCTGGCTGCTGGCCCTCCAGGCAAGTCGGCCCGGCAGGGCGTCGTGACCTGCTGGCGGTCATCGCGATGGTCCTGATCATCGCGATCGCGGCGTACCTTGGCGCCGTCGCGCTGGCGTGGGCCGACTGGGTCCGGATCGGATTCCCGATCTCATCGCTACCGCTGCGTCCGGCCGTCGGCGGGGGCCTGGCCGTCCTCCCGACCTGGCTCGCTGACCTCGTCGCCCTCTCGGCACCCGTGACCGTCGCGATGCTGTGGAGCCGCGGGGCCAGGTGGCCGGCGGTGGCCGCTGGCCGTCGTCGCCATCGGAACGGTTCTGCTGACCGAGACACGTTCCGTCCTCCTGATCACCGGCGGCGTCGCGACGCTGACGGTGTTGCTGGCGCTCCTGGCCCGGCGCGTCCGCGGACGCTCGGCCGCGGTCGCGTTGACGGCGGTCGATCGCCATGGTCCTCGTCGTGGGGGTCGTCATCCTCGGGTCCGGGCGAAGCTTCGACGAGGGCCGATCCTCCGCTTACGCGAGCGCCATCTCGCGGTTCACCGAATCGCCCATCCTCGGGACCGGTCCCGGGACCTACGGGGTCCTCCGGATGGCGGACGCGGTGGATGCGCCCGGGAATCTCGTCTTCCCGGACGCCCACAACATCCCGCTCAATACCGCAGCCGAGTCGGGCATCGTCGGACTGGCCGCGCTGATCCTCACCGGGGTCCTGCTCGCACTTGGCGTCCGTCAAGCTTGGCGCAGTGGCTCCGCCGATCGGCTCGTGATCGCTGGCGCCCTCTTCGGGCTCGCCATCTTCATCGGCCACGGCATGGTCGATGTCGTCTTCGGGCTGATCGGCAACATGATCCTCGCGCTCGCCGTCGCGGCCCTCGCGCTGACGAATGATGGTCCCGTGGACGCAGCGACGATCCCGTTCGGCCGGACGCGTCCGAACCGCGCTCGCCGGGGCCTTCGTGGTCGTCCTTCTGGTCTCGGTGGCGATGATCAGGACCGAGTTGACGTTCCGAACGATCATCGCCGCGGACAGCGCCCTGGCCGACGATCCGACGGCGGCGACATCGCTGGGCGTCCAGGCCACCGGATCCAACCCGGATCTCGTCCCCGCATGGTGGGTCCGGATGCTCGCGGCCGACGCAACGAATGATCGAGTGGACGCGGCTGCCTCGGCGAAGCAGTTGACCGACCTCGAAGGATTCGGCCAGGAATGGCTGATGTCCGCCATCCTCGCCTCGCGTGCAGGGGACGCCGCCCTCGCTCGGGACATGATCGGGCGCGCGGTGGCAAGCCCGGCTGACCCCGTCGTCGACCTCAATGCCATCATCCTGCTGGATGCCCTCGGAGATCGGCCGGGAGCGCTGGAGGCCGCGCGTCGGCTCCTGTCTGCGCAGCCCGATATCGGAGCCGTGCTGGCGGATGGTCCACCGGCCCTCGTGTCCGCCGTCACCGAGGTCCGTGGCGAGGTCGCTGCCAATGCACTCGCGGCCGGCGCCCCGGATCGAGCGTTCCAGATCGCGTTGTGGGCAGAGGACGAACAGCTCGCGAGAGAGCTGCTCGCGACGCTGGAGTCGACCGGGGCCAGCGATGCTCCGACCTGGCGATCTCGCGTCGAAGGCTGGTTCGGGGATCCCGCGGCACGAGCCGAGGTCGACTCAGCCGCGAAGCGTCAGCCGACCAGCGATCGACTGACCTGGGCGTGGCGGATCGCCGCCCACGCCTGCGATCGGGCGGCCGCCGACACATGGGCACAGGCCATCCTGATCCAGAACGGCGCACTCCCGAGCTTCGGTCGACGCCATCGGCCTGGAGCCAGCCTTCGGTGGGCGTCTCCTCCCGGAGCGCTATCCGCTGTTCGTCTGGCGGTTCGAATACCCCGTCCAGCGGTATGTCGCCGGGACCTGGCTGTATTCGTTGGGCCAACCGCGCTGCGGCTCGGCCGGCCAGAACTAGCGAGGCTCTTCCTTTATATGAGCCTGCCGGACGGCCTCGATGACACGATCCACCTGTTCGACGGTCATCCCCGGCCAGATCGGGCATCGCGTTCGACGCCGCAGCGTCGTCCTGCCTGCGGTCATGCGCCGATCGCGCGTGATCGAAGGGACTCTGGAATGCGGCTCGTTGCGTTGCCTCCAGAACCAGGCGATGAGGGGCAGACACATCATCGGGATCTCCTGGATCGAGTAGCCGATCCCAGCGCCGCGCGAATTGACGACGATCGAGATCCAGTCGATCCACATCGACCCGAATGGCAGGCAGAGCAGGATGAATCCGCCGAGCGCGACCCACCATGAGCGGTGGGTGACGCCGAACAACGCGAATGGGAACAAGCTGGGCTTCAGGAGCACGAAGACGGATGGCCATCGGTAGAGAACGCCGAGAGCCAGCGCCGCGACCGACCAGATGACCGGGTTCCCGGTGATCAGCTTGACCAGCGTCGGCGGCCAGACGAGACAGATGGCGATGAGGGGCCAGGCGAGGGGAGCCGGGCCGCAACCACCACACGGCCGTCGCCTGTCGCGCCCAGCGGCACCAGCCACCACATGCAGGCTGGCAGGAAGGAGAGAGGGACGAACAGCCACAGGGCGACCGGCGGATACAGGATGTCTCCCGCGCTGATGGTGTACGGGCCTGCCAGCTGATACGGCTCATAGAACGGGCCGCCACGAAGCCACCGCTCGGTTGCATCCATGTACAGCCGATAGTCGATCGCCGCCCCATCCATTGAGGTTCGGTCGACCGAAGGCCTCGATGAGGGTCGGGACCTGCGTCGCCAGGATCACCAGTGTGATGAATGCGCAGAGCGCGCGAAGGTGCCGCGGCTCTGCCAGGCGCTTGCCGACGCTGCCTCTGTCAACGACGGGGACGACCAGCCGCATCAGCCCGGTCACGGCGTGACCTCACCCGGCATCGCGGGCCGCTCGAACGGCCCGACCTGCCCATGATGCTGGGCTGTCGCTCAGCCACGATCGCAGCCGGCCGTGCGCGAAGGACGTGAGGGCGTAGCTCACGCTCACGAGGATGATCCCCGCCCATTGGCCTCGATCCGAGTACGTCGCGATCATGCATGCGGCGATGAGCGAGATCTCGAGTCGGATCGCGAGCATCGCCGGGATCAGGTAGAGCAACCCGAAGGTGTGTGTCGACAGGCTGCCGACGGTCGAGAGAACACCGAGCCACGGCGCGGCATCCCGACGCGGGACGAACCAGACGGCGATGACGCACACGATCGCGACGATCAGGCCGACGCCTGGCGACACGAGGTGGGAGAGGGCGATCCCCGCAAGATCCCAGGTCGGGTCGCTCGCACGCTGGAGTTGACCGATCCAGTCGAACCACAGCTGGATCCCGGTCAGGGGAACGGTCGCGAGCACGAGGATCGCCGCGGCAGCCGCGCCGATCACCGCGGCTCGAGGGCGATTCCGTAGGACGAACAGCCAGGTGTGCGGCTGCGAGACCTTGACGACCGCGATCACGGTCGACAGGGCGGCCGATCTCGATCTCCGGTTCGTCCGGGCGCGACACATCCCGTGGTGGCGGCCGCCACGGTGGGGCCTTCGCGCCGCGATAGAACAGCACGACGAAGGCCAGGAACGTGAGGATCGCGAGGTTGGCGCTCAGGATCCCCTCGAAGAATGGCGGCCAGGCGATGACGAGCGGGACCCACAACCACGGGATCCGCAGGCGACGCGTGGTGGCGACGGCCGCGGCGCCATCAACAGGACCGCGCCCCAGACGACGAGCGTCCGCGGGACGGCCGTCAGAGCCGCGAACAACGGCAGCACGACCGGGGGATAGAGGAACGGCGGGTTCGCGTTCTGGCCGGGGCGGAATCCGTCCGGCTCGTAGGGCAGTCCGCCCGCCATCCAGCGTTCGGCGGCGTCGAGAGGGATCTGCATGTCGATACCCGCACGCGGGAACACCCAGATCGTCGTGAGGTGTGCGCGGACGATCAGCAGTACCAGTAGCGCCAGCAGGCTGCCGACCAACAGGCGTCTCGGGCCATTCACGGTCGTGATACTACCCGGCGCTCGTGTCCGGCTCGATGGCCCCAACGGCCTATGACGATGGGCTCGCGGAGCCTCGATACTGGTGCCCGTGACTTCCCCGACGCCGGACGTGCCGATCTACGCCCGCCCGTCCGTCCGGATCGTCCTGCGTCTTGCCGCGGTGCTCGGCGTCATCCTTGGCATCGAGACGACGATCCTCCATCTCACGACCGACCCGCTCGCGGATGTCCGCGCCTACTACGACGCCGGCGCCCGACTGAACGCCGGTCTGCCGCTCTACGTCCAGGCGGCGAGCGACCAACGACCCGGCGTTCTATCGCTATCCGCCGCTCCTGGCGATCGCATTCCGGCCGCTCGCGCTCCTGCCCTACCACGTGGCCGCCATCATCTGGGAGTCGATCGTCATCGGGGCGACCGTCCTCACCTTCAAGCGACTCGGGCTTCGTGAGCCCGTGCTGCTGGTCGGGGCCTGGCTGGCGCTGCCGATCATGTGGGCCGTCTCGATCGGCCAGGCGCAGGCGCTCATCACGTTCCTGCTGGCGGTCGGTGCCCCGTGGGCGGTCGCCCTGGCGGCCAACATCAAGATCTTTCCGGCACTGGCCGCGATCTACTGGGTCGGCCGGCGCGAATGGCGGCCGCTCGGGGTGTTCGCTGCCTGGATCCTCGGCCTCGTCGCATTCCAGTTCATCCTTGAGCCCCAGGCGACGCTGGACTACCTCGCCTTCCTGAGGCTCGATCAGGTCGGCGAGGTGAATAGCCTGTCGCTGTACGGGATCTCGCCGATCCTGTGGGCGATCTCACTCGTCGTTCTGGTCATCATCGCGCTGCGCCTCGCACCGACCCGCTGGGGCTGGGCGGCCGCGGTCGTCCTGTCAGTGTTCGCCACGCCGCGCCTGCTCAACTACCAGCTCTCGACGTTGCTGGCGGGCCTGGGCGGTCCGGACATGCATCGCGAGGCCGGCCCGAGCGCCCCTCGCCGCGAGCCGGACGCGTGAACCGGGCGACGCTCCGAAGGTTCGGCTACCCGATCGCGACCGGCCTCGCCGTCCTGGGGCTCCTCCTGGGGATCTACGCCGCGATCGTCCACCTCCGGACCGACCCGATGGCCGACGCTCGCGCCTACTACGACGCGGCGACCCGGCTGAACGAGGGCCAGCCCCTCTATGTCGACGTGGCCAACAGCGAGGTCCCGGGGGCCTACTACTACCCACCGCTCCTCGCGATCCTGTTCCGTCCCCTCGCGCTCCTGCCGTATGAAGCCGCGGCGCTGATCTGGAGCGTCGTCGTCGTCGGTGCGACGGTGCTCACCTTTCGCCGGATCGGGCTCCGGCGGCCAGTCCTCATCGTCGCCGGTTGGCTCGCCCTGCCGATCCTGTGGACGGTGACCATCGGGCAGGCGGAGGCGCTCATCACCCTGCTCCTGGCCATCGGGGCTCCGTGGACCGTGGCGCTCGCCGCCAACATCAAGCTCTTCCCCATGCTGGTCGCCGTCTACTGGGTCGGCCGGCGTGAATGGCGTCGGCTGGGTACCTTCGCCGCCTGCATGGCGGCGCTTGTCGCGTTCCAGTTCATCGTCGAACCCGCGGCCACCCTCGCCTACCTCGATTTCCTGACGTCCCGGGAGGTCGGCGACGTCAACAACCTGTCGCTCTACGCGATCTCGCCGGTGGTGTGGGCGGTGTCGGTGGCCGTCATCGGGATCCTCGCGCTTCGCTACGCGCCGACACGCTGGGGCTGGGCGGCGGCCGTCGTCCTGTCGGTCTTCGCATCGCCGCGCCTGCTGAGCTACCAGCTGTCGACCCTGCTGGCCGGGTTCGGCGGTCCGGACGTGGCACGAACGTCAGGAGCGTCCGGCGACCAACGGCGGACCGGCCCCGACGCCATCGACCAGTAGACTGCCCGGGATGTCACCAGCCGAATCACTGACGATCGTGCTCCCGGCCTACAACGAGGCCGACCGGATCGGCCCCGCGCTCGACGAGCTGTTCGGCTACCTGCACCGCGCGGCGAGCTGCGCGCGACGGCGCACCGGGCTGCCGGCTGCCGGACGATCGAGGTCCTCGTCGTCGACGACGGCAGCACGGACGAGACCGTCGCGCATCGTCGCGGCGCGGCCCGAGGCGTGCGAGCGATCCGGCGACGCGACGGCGCTCACCTGCGCGTGCTGCGCGTCCCGCACGGCGGCAAGGGCGCGGCGGTCCGCGCCGGGATGCTCGCCGCGACGTCCGACCTCGTCATCTTCGCCGACGCCGACATGGCGACCCCGCCCGACCAGCTCCCGCTGCTCGTCGCGGCGCTCGCCGACCACGACGTCGCGCTCGGATCGCGGATCCAGCCCGACGGCTCGGACATGCGGGCGAGCCAGCCGGCTACCGGCGGCTCCTCGGCAAGGCGTTCCACCTGCTCGCGTCGATCTGGGTCGTCGGCCCGGTCAAGGACACCCAGTGCGGGTTCAAGGGCTTCACGCCGCGCCGCGGCGCACGACCTGTTCGTCGCGCCAGCAGGTCACCAGCATCGTCTTCGACGTCGAGCTCATCTACCTGGCCCGCCGGCGGGGCTACCGGATCGCGATCGTCCCGATCCGCTGGGAGCGACCGCCGCGGCTCGCGGATGCGCGCGCGACCGGGTCTGGCCCTGCGCGTCGCCTGGGACCTGTTCCGGATCCCGCTCCTCCATCGTCGCGTCCGGCGAGTCGAGCGCGGTGCAGTGACGGCGTCGCCACGCGCTTGCCGCGCGTCGCCCTCGTCGTCGTTGCGCTCCTCGCCTTCGAGGTGATCGGTCTCGCGCTGGTCGACGCTGCGGCGTCAAGAACCTCGGGCTACGACTTCCAGGCCTACCTGCAGGCGGCGTCGCGCGTGCTCGACGGGGCGCCGCTCTACGACCTGAGCGTCGACGTCGCCGGCGGCTTCGCGATCTTCCTCTACCCGCCGCCGTTCGGACTGGCGTTCACGCCGTTCGCGCTCGCGTCCCGCGACGTCGCGCTCTGGCATGGGACGGCGATCCTGGTCGGATCGCTCGTCGACGGCGATCGCGATCCTGCCGGTCCAGCCACGGGTCCGCTGGACCATGCTCGCCGCTCAGCGTGATCAGCTGGCCGGTGCTGTACTCGATCAAGCTCGGCCAGGTCGGGCCGATCCTGCTCCTGCTGTTCGCGATCGGCTGGCGCTGGCTGGATCGACCGGTCGCGCTCGGGCTGAGCATGGCGGCCGGGGCGCTCGATCAAGGTCCAGCCGGCGATCCTCTTCGTCTGGGCGGGTGCTGACCGGTCGCTGGCGAGCGGTCGCCGTCGCCCTCGGGACGTGGGCATCGCGGCGCTCGTTGCGACCGTGGCGTTCGGACCAGGGGTCTGGGCCGATTACGTTGCCCTGCTCGGTCGGGTGAACTCGTCGGTGACGACGCCGAACGGCTTCACGGTCGGCGCGATCCTCTACCAGGCCGGCGTCGCCGAGGGGACCGCGAGGCTGGTCCAGAACGTCGACGACGGTCGCCATCGTCGTCGTGGTCGTCGTCGCGATCCTGCGGTCGTCCGCCGAGGTCAGCTACATCACGACGGCCGTGGCCAGCCAGCTCCTGTCGCCGCTCCTCTGGGACCACTACGCCGTGATCCTGCTCCTGCCGGTCGCCTGGCTTCTCGCGCAGGGCCACTGGTGGGCGCTCGGCATCATGCTCGTGACCTCGATCCCGATCATCCTCTTCCTGCCGAGCGCGACCTACCCGGTGCTGTTCGCGATCGGGTTGGTGGCGCCGATGGCGGTCGAGGCGATGGACCGCCGGCGCGCCGCGCGGGCCCAGACCACACCCGCTCTGGGCCCGACGTGACCGAACCGGCTGGCCCGCCCAGGAGGGTCGACCCTGCGATCGCCGTCGGGCTCGCGCTCATCGCCATCTCGGCGCTCGTCTACTGGCTGGCCGACCGCGGCTTCGACGCCGGCCGGGGCGACTTCTTCTACCTCGCCGACGCGTTCCTCCACGGCCGGACCTGGCTGACCTTCCAGCCGGGCCCGAACGACGTGATCATCAGCGGCGGCCATTTCTACGTCCCGTTCGCGCCGTTCCCGGCCGTCGCGCTCATGCCGCTCGTCGCGCTCATCGGGGCGACGACCGCCGACCAGGTCGAGACCGGTGATCAACGCCATCCTGGCCGCCGGCGGCGTCGGGCTGTGCTGGATGCTGCTCGGGCGGATCGGCGTCCGGAGCGTCGTCGACCGGCTGTGGCTGGCGATCCTGTTCGGGTTCTCCACCCAGATCCTGTGGGTCACGACCCGCGGCGGCGTGTGGCACACCGGCCACCTCGTCGCGACGATCCTGACCTTCGGCGCGCTCATCGAGCTGTTCGGGCGCCAGCGCGCCTGGCTGATCGGCCTGTTGGCCGGGGCGGCGTTCCTGACCCGGGCGCCGCTGGCGTTCGCCATCCCGTTCTATGCCCTGATGCTCGATTCGCCGCCGGCGATCCCGTCGACCGATGTCGTCGGCGGCTACGTCCGGTCCGCGGCGCGCTCGACCCGGCTCCGGAACTGGATCCTCCTGGGTCTCGGCGTCCTGCCGTCGCTGATCGCGTTCTTCGCCTACAACCAGGTCCGCTTCGGGTCGCCGTGGGAGTCCGGCTACGCCCTGGCGACGCTGCCGCCGTTCCTCGAGCAGCAGCGCGGCTCGGGCTGTTCTCGCTCGCGCACGTCCCGATGAACATCGACTACTTCCTGCTCCACCTGCCCGAAGCCGATCGCCGACGTTCCCGTTCTTCAAGCCCGGACGGCCTCGGGATGTCCGTCCTGATCACGAGCCCCGGGCTGCTCTTCGCGAGCCAGGCCGACTGGCGCAGGCCGCGCGCCTGGTGGCTGCTCGGGGCGACGATCGCGGTCCTCATCCCGACGCTGCTCTACTACGGCGGCGGCTGGCTGCAGTACGGCTACCGCTACTTCCTCGATTCGGTGCCGTTCGTCATCGCGCTGTGCGGGCTGGCGGCGGTCAACCGCGGCTGGGTCGGCAACGGCTGGAAGGTGCTGATCGCCTTCGGGGTCGTCGTCGGCTTGATGGGCGTCTACTGGGCCGACAAGATCTGACCCGCGACGTCCCGCGCGGCCACGACCGCCGGGCACGCACCGGAACCCTCACGGACGTGGACCGTCGCCATGTCGTCGCGGTGTGCGACGAGCCAGCCGTCCGCCTCGTCCAGCCATCGGTCCAGCGGCCCGCCGGTGGGCATCAGGACGAGGTCGACGCGGTTCTTCTCGAGCCATGCGCGGACATCGGTCCTCGACCTCTTCGAGCGCGACCTCCTCTCGACCAGGTCGCCGGGCGAAGGGCCGTAGGTCGCGACGAGTTCCGTCCAGGCCGCGGTCAGGTAGCCGCCCCAGTCATAGGCGTTGAGGAGGCGGCCGTGGCAGCCGCGATCGGCCAGCCAGGCGACCGTCGCGACCGGATACCGCGCCTGGAACTGCGCCTCCTGGCGGGCGGGCACGATCTGGATGAGGCCGGCGAGGCCGATGACGACCGCGAGGACGACCGCAACGCCGGCGGCGAGTCGCGTGACGCCCCGCTTCGCCGCAGGGGCTGAGGCGGGCGAGGGTTCCGGGGCATCCGCGTTCGAGGGTGCTGCCGAGCCCGTCCCGATGCCCAGCCACACCCGGGCACTCCCGGCGAAAGCCGGCGCCAGCGCGATGGCGATCATGGGCCCGGCGATCAGGCTGAACCGTGCGGACCCGAGCGTCAGGAACGTCCAGCCGGCGGCCTGGAGGAGGAGCAGCGGGTCCCGCTGGCGACCGCGGAGGGCGAGCGCGATGAGCCCGACGGCCGCGAGGACGATGCGGAGCGCGGCGAAGCCCGGGTCCCCGAACGTCGGCGACTGCCACTCCTGGATCACGCCCAGGAACGGACTGCCCAGGCCGGACACCTGGCTGTTGAGCGGCAACAGCAGGATGTCGAGGCCATTGGGGCCGACCGCGAACGCGGCGATGGCCACGACGCTGCTGATGACGAGCGGCAGGATCGGTCGCCGCGGCCAGGTGCCCCAGCGGATGCCGACCGGGATGGCGACGATGAGGGCAACGAGGCAGGCGACGAAGCCGAAGGCCCCGCTGCCGTGGACATTGGCCCAGACGACCGGGATGAGCGGCACGACGACGAGGGCCGTGCGCGACCCGCGGCGCAGCCACAGGCTCCAGGCGAGGACCGTCGCCAGGACGAGGACGAGGTCCCAGATCTGCGCCCGTGGGACTCCAGACCGACAGGCCCATGACGATCCCCAGCGCCACAGCGAGGGATCGCGGGAACGGCGCCATCCGCGGGGCGACGAGCCCGAGCAGCCACCACATCAGGCCGATCGCGAGGGCAGAGACCGGCAATGCCACGAGGCTCGTGCCCATCAGCCCGGCCGAGCGATATGCCGCGGCGAGGACCACGTCCCATGCCCAGCTGTGGGCGATGAACGGCTGCCCGCCGGTCAGCCAGCTGAAGATGTCGGTCTTCGGGACGGCCCCCGTCGCGAGGATCTCGTCACCGATCCGCAGGTGCCAGCCGAAATCGGGATCGGTTTGCGGCCGCCACGTCGCGACCCAGGCGCTCACCAGGACGACGGCCGCGATCGACCGACCGAACGGCCCATCGTCGCCGAGCAGGGCGGCCAGACGGTGAGCGACTCCGCGGCGCGGATGGGTCGGCATTGGCCGAGATGGTAGGGCACGGGCGCCCTGATGCTCTATCCTCCGACCGATGACCCCGCGGCGAGTCCTCCTCCTCGTGCTTGCCGCCATCGGGGCGTCGCTCCTGGTCGTCGTCGCCGTGAGCTACTGGCCGAGGCCGGCCGACGAACACGCGTACTGGCTGGCCGGTCAACGGCTCCTGGCAGGTCGAGCCGCTCTACGACCCGACCGCGGCGTCCAACACGCCATACGCCTACTGGTACCCACCGATCGTCGCGCAGGTCCTCGCGCCGATCACGGCGGTCGTGCCGTCGACGGTCTTCTCCTGTGGCATGGATCGGCCTGATGCTCGGCTGCCTGTGGTGGCTGGCCGGCCGCGACATCCTGGTCGCCCTGGCGATGTGCGCCTTCCCGCCGATCGCCGTCGAATTCGTCTCGCGCAACGTCCACCTGATCCTTGCCGTCATGCTCGTCCTCGGGCTGCGGCGCTGGAGCGGCTGGTTCTCGGTCGGGGCCGCCATCAAGCTCGCGCCCGTGCTCGGCATCCCGTATCTGGCATTGCGTGGCCGGGTTCGCGACGCGGTCGTCGCGACCGCTGTTCGGCGGGGTCCTGCTGATCGTCAGTGTGGCCCTCGCCCCTGACCTGTGGCGCCAGTTCATCGACGTGCTCCGCGCGCGCGGACCTGCCGATGCTTCCGCGTTCTTCCCCGTGCCGTACGCGGCGCGGTTCGTGGTCGGGGCGGTCTTGACGGTCGTCGCTGCCCGCATCGCACCGCGGATCGGCGAGCCGCTGCTCATCGTCGCGATCACGATCGCGCTGCCGACGCTCTGGGTCACGGCGCTGGCAACGCTCGCCGCTGTCGTCCCGCTCATCCGGACTCCCGCCTCGGTCACCTCGCCGGGCGCCGCGACCACGCTCCCGAGCAGCCCGATCCTCGCCACGTGACCGAACGCTCCCGGGTCAGCCCGGTCATCCTCGGCATCTTCATCCTGTCGGGCGCCGCGGCGCTGATCGACGAGATCGTCTGGTCGCGCCAGCTCGTGCTCGTCTTCGGGAACACGACCCAGGCGGTGTCGGCGATCCTCGCGGGCTTCTTCGGCGGGATCGCGATCGGCAGCTACGTCGGCGGCCGGATCGCCGACCGGGTCCGCGACCCGCTCCGGATGTACGGGTTCCTGGAGCTCGCCCTCGCGGTCGTCGTCGTCCTCACGCCGTTCACGTTCCGGCTGATCAACGGCCTGTACCGCGACATCTACCCGTCGCTCGAGGCGTCGCCCGGCGCGCTGGCCCTGCTGCGGGTCGCGATGGCCGTCCTGGCCCTGGCGCCCGCGACGATCCTGATGGGCGCCACGCTCCCGACCCTGACCCGCTACCTCGCCCGCGACGCGACGCTGACCGGGGCGTTCAGCCGGCTGTATGCGGCGAACACGATCGGCGCGATCGTCGGCACGATCGCTGGCCGGGTTCGTCCTGATCGAGCTGCTCGGCCTGTCCGGCGCGCTCGCGGTCGGGGCCGGCTGCTCGCTCGTGGCCGGGCTCGCGGCGCTCGCGCTCGATCGGCGGCGGCCGCGACGGCGTCCGGACGCCGCGAGTCCGAAGCGACGGCCGTCGACCGCCGCGCCACGCCGACGAGCCGCCCGCGCCGGCCGCCGACGCCCGTCGCCGCGCCGCGCCGCCCCGCGCCTCGCCCTGACGGTCGCCTTCATCTCCGGCCTGACCTCGCTCGGCTACCAGGTGGCCTGGACGCGGCTGCTCGCCTCGGGGACCGGCAACACGACCTACGTGTTCACGACGATCCTCGCCACGTTCCTGCTCGGGATCGCGCATCGGGGCCGTGCTCTTCGCGGTCCTGCGGACGCGCCTCGGCGATCCCGCTCCGGCTGCTCGCCGCCAGCCAGGTCGATCGCCGCCGCCCTCGCGCTCGTCGGCCTCGTGCTCGTCCTCGTCGCGCCGCATGCCCCGACGCCCGGGCAAGCCGCTCGACGACGCTCGTCGCCCTGTTCGGCTCGTCGCTCCTCGTCGTCCTGCCGGTCACGATCGCGCTGGGCGTCGCGTTCCCGGCCTCGTCCGCGCTGCTCGCGGACGATGCCGGCCCACGCCGGAGAGGAGTCCGGGCGGCCTGCTCGCGACGAACACGGTCGGCGCGATCCTGGGCAGCCTGCTCGTGCCGTTCGTGCTCATCCCGCTCCTCGGCTCGCCGGCCCTCGTCGCGGTCCTCGCGCTCGTCAATGCGGTCCTCGGGATCGCGCTCGGCCGTCGGGCGCGTGGCGCGACCGGCCGGCCGCTGGATCGCCGGCGATCGGCGTCGTCGTCGTCGCGGTCGTCATCGTCGCCGACCGCGCGTCCGCCCCGGCGTCCTCGTCCAGCCCGGCGAGGCGTACATCGCGTCGGTCGGCGGCACAGCTGTTCGAGTCGCGCGAGGACGAGATCGCGTCGGTCCAGGCGGGCCAGATCACGTTCACGCCCGAGCTCTGGGTCGCCGGCACGTCGATGACGCTGCTGACGGTCGACGCGAAGCTGATGCCGGTCCTGCCGCTCATCGCCCGCCCGGACTCGAAGGACGCGCTCGTCGTCGCCTTCGGGATGGGCTCGGCCTTCCGCGGCGCGCTGATCGCGGGCCTCACGACCGACGCCGTCGAGCTCGTCCCCAGCGTCCCGGAGATGTTCGGCCACTACTACGCCGACGCCGCCGACGTCCTCGCCGACCCGAACGGCCGGGTCATCATCACCGACGGCCGCAACCACCTCGAGCTGACGGACAAGCGCTACGACATCATCATCACCGACCCGCCGCCGCCGATCGAGAGCTCCGGCGCCTCCGTCATCTCATCGAAGGAGTACTACGAGGCCGGCCGCGACCACCTGACCGACGGCGGGATCATGATGCAGTGGCTCCCGTACGGCGGCTCCGCAGGAGGACTTCAACGACCACATCCGGACGTTCACCTCGGTCTTTCCCGAGGTCACGATCGTCAAGGGCGCGGGCGGCTACGGCGTCTACATGCTCGGCTCGTCGCAGCCGATCGCATTCGATGAGGCGAACATCCGCGCGATCCTCGCCCGGCCCGGGCGTGCTCGAGGACATCTCGTCCGCCTACGACTCGCCGGCGAAGACCGTCGACGCCTGGGTGGAGGTCATCGAGCGCCAGACGTGGGTCAGCGGCGACGCGGCCACGGCGCTGGCCGGTCGCGGGCCCGCTCGTCACCGACGACCGCCCGCGGACCGAGTACTTCCTGCTCCGCCGGCTATTCGGCTGGGACGGTCGCTGAGCGTGCGCGCTCGCGACGGTGCCTCGTCCGGCCGAGGTAGGCGATGATCGGGATCAGCAGCAGCGGCACGTCCGAGAGGCTGTAGAGCAACCCGACCTCGTTGCGCGAGTTCGTCAGCACGGTCAGGTAGTCGCTCCACATCGGCGCCGAAGACCAGCGCGTAGCCGATGAGGATCGCGAGCCCGATCCACCACGATCGATGCCTGATGCCGACGAGCGCGAACGGCGCGAGCGACGGCTTGATGAGGACCAGGAGCGACGGCCAGCCGTAGGCGAGTCCCGAGCGCGACCGCGGCCGCCGCCCAGATGAACGGGTTGAAGTGGACGATCTTCACCGTCGTCGGGATGTAGGCGAGGCAGAGGGCCATCAGCGGCCACGTCCACGGGGCGGGACGATCGCGGACGACCGCCCACGCGACGACGGCGAGCGGGATCAGCCCAGAACAGGAAGCGCGGCAGGACGAGGAAGGCCATGAACAACGGGATCGTCGTCGGCGGATAGAGGATGTCGCCGTCGGTGATCAGGTACGGGCCCGCCAGCTGGTGCTCCGGGTAGAACGAGCCGCCCGCGAGCCAGCGGCGTCGTGGCATCGACGTACAGGCGTGAGGTCCGCGCCGACGCGTCCGAGGTCGGCCGCCTGCGCCCACGACAGCCAGGCCGACGATCGCCGCGAAGCGCGAGGATGACGAGCGCCAGACCCGGCCATGACCGGGCGGTACCACGCGGTCGAATCGATGCGATCCCAACGGCCAGCCAGGTCCATGGCGAGGCAGCCTATCACCTCGACATGGTCGACCCGGCGGACGAGACGTTGCCGGCGCAACGGAACCGGACCCGATGTACAGTCTCGGCGTGACCTCCCTGACCCTTGACGCGGAGCCTGCCTGTCCGGCGGCCGACCGCTCTCGACGACCGGCCCGTCGCCGGCCTCGCCGCTGCGCGTCGAGCGCCGCTCGATCGCCGACATCCCGCGCGACGACCTGGGACGCCCTCGCCGCCCGCAACCCGTGGGCGACCCCGTTCTCCGGCTGGGCCTTCCAGCGCGCGTGGTGGGACGCCTACGGCGCGAACGCGCACGAGGAGACGCTGGTCCTCGTCGCCGGCCGACGCGCCCGCCGGCGCCGATCCGGTCGCGATCGTCCCGCTCATGCACCGCCACGAGGTCGAGCCGGGCGACGCGCTGACCCACACGACGATGCGCCACGGCGCACGACGTCGCGCTGACGCCGGTCCCGCCGACCGCGAAGGCGGTCTTCTTCGGCGCCTCGTACCACGCCGACTACGCGACGCTCCTGGCCGCCCCGGCCGACCTGCCGGCCGTCGCCGACGCGCTCGTCGGCCTACCTCGCCGAGCCCGCCGAGCGCCGACCGTGGGACGTCGTCGACCTCCGCCGGCTGCGCTGCGGCGACCCGGCCGCCGACGCGCTGGCCGCGGCCTTCGGGGCGCGCGAGATCGCCGAGGGCTGGACGCTCAACGTCGAGCGCGAGGACGTCTGCCCGGTCGTGACCCTGCCGATCGGCGCCGACATCGACGACTACCTCGCCGACGCTCGGCAAGAAGGAGCGCCACGAGATCCGGCGCAAGGTCCGGCGCGCCGAGGCCGTCGGCGAGGTCCGGCTCGACGACTCGCCCGACCCGCTCGCCGACCTCGAGGCGTTCATCGACCTCCACCAGAAGCGCTGGGGCGCCGACGGCCTGTTCCCCGACACGCCCGGCGGCGCCCAGAGCCGGGTCTTCTTCCGGCGGCTGTTCGAGCTCTACGGCGCCGGACGGCCCGCTCCGGCTGGCGTTCCTGACGCGTCGGCGGCCGGCGGATCGCGGCCGGCATCCACTTCGAGACCGCCGACGGCTACCTCTACTACAACGCCGGCGTCGACCCCGACGCGCGCGACCTGTCGCCCGGCGTGCTCATGGTCGACGCGCTACGTCGAGCGCGCGCTCGCGACCGGGCGTGCGCCGGCTCGACTTCCTGCGCGGCGACGAGCCGCTACAAGTACGAGTGGGGCGCGGTCGACGAGCCGATCCAGCGGCTCCTCGTCCGACGAAGGAACGGCTGACATGAGCGCGCCCGCTGCCCGTGCGATCCCTGCCTCGACCCCGGTCGAGCGCCCGCAGCTCGCCGGCGGCCGGCGGATCCGCGTCGTCGAGGTCCTCGCGACCGGCACCAACGGCGGCGCCCAGGAGCACCTCTTCTCCCTGGTCACCCGGATCGACCCGGCGCGCTACGACGTGTCGGTCGTCTCGCTGTCGGCGGGCAGCGCCGTCCGCAAGCTCCAGCGCGCCGGCATCGCGCGTCCTCGTCATCGACGAGCCCGGACGACGCGATCGCGGTCGGCGCCCTCGCCGCCCACCTGGCCGAGGTCCGCGCCGACGTCGTC
This sequence comes from uncultured Chloroflexia bacterium, assembly GCA_963776385.1. GTDB lineage: Bacteria > Chloroflexota > Limnocylindria > Limnocylindrales > CSP1-4 > SPCO01. The sequence goes on along the minus strand of CAVZME010000002.1, from coordinate 27,699 downwards.
CACGCCCACATGTACCGCGCCGAGACCGTCGCGGCACGGGCGGTCATCGCGCTCGGCGAGGCCGGCCAGCGCCGGCCGTACCTCGTCGCCACCGTCCACTCGAGCCGCGTCCGCTCCGAGGCGGACCGCGCGACGCCTGCTCGAGCTGACGCCGCAGATTCGACCAGCTCATCGCGGTCTCGCAGGCGATCGAGCACAAGCTCGTCGACGAGGGCCGCGGCGATCGTCCCGGTCCGGCTCATCTACAACGGCGTCGACCTCGAGCGCTACGACCACCAGGAGCCGTGCTGCACGCTGCCCGAGGAGTACGGCATGGAGCCCGGCTCGCAGATCGTCGGCGTCGTCGCCCGGCTCGAGCCCGAGAAGGGCCACCCGACGCTGCTCGAGGCGTGGCCGGCGGTCCTGCGCGCCGTCCCGGACGCCTACCTGCTGATCGTCGGCGAGGGCAGCCGGCGCGACGCGCTCGAGGCGCAGGCGCGCGAGCTGCGGATCGCCCATCGGGTCGTGTTCACCGGCCGCCGCGACGACGTCCCGGCGGTCACCGCCGCGCTCGACGTCGCGGTGCTGCCGTCCTACCGCGAGGCGCAGGGCCTGACGATCCTCGAGGCGATGGCGCTGTCGCGGCCGGTCGTCGCGTCGAACGTCGGCGGCATCCCCGAGATGATCGAGGACGGCGTCACCGGCCTGCTCGTCCCGCCGCACGACGCCGCCGGCGCTGGCCGCGGCGATCGTCCGGCTGCTGACCGACCACCCCTACGCCGACATGCTCGGCCGGGCCGGCCACGACCTCGTCCACGACCGCTTCTGCATCGAGCTGATGGTCGACGCCGTCGCGATCGATCTACGACGAGGGCGCGCGCGCCGTCCGGCCGTCCGAGGTCGGCCGCCGGCTGACGCTCGATATCAGTTCTTCGGGGGTACTCTCCACTCCCGGCGCTCCCTGGCGCCGACAGGAGGCCCATCGACGTTCGGATGTAGCGATCCAGCGGATGCATCAGCCGGTCGTCTCGTACGCGGACGGTCGGCTTGACTGCGGGCGCAGGCATGCACTCGACGTCCTCGACCGGATCGGTCGGATCGCCTGTCTGGCGGTCGGAGGAGCGCTTGGCCTCGGCTACGCATGCTTGATCTCCGGCCGATCGATGCGGCGCTCTTCTGGGACGCCGGTCAGCTGCGCACTACTACGGCACGACCTGGACACTGGTGCACGGCTACGTCTACCCACCACCGCTCGCCCAGATCGCCGGCGTCATGCCGTGGCCGGCCTTCGTCATCCCGTGGATGCTGCTGATCTTCGCGTCGCTCTGGTACGCGACGCGCTGGCTTCAGCGCCGATTCTGATCGTCGGCGCCCTGGCCTGGAGTCATGGCAACCTGCCGATGACATCGCCCTTGAGCTGAGCACGATCGGCAACCCGCAGGCCGTCATCGCGGCCGCCATCGTCCTGGGCTTCCGGCATCCAGCGGCGTGGGGCTTCGTGTTGCTGACCAAGATCGGGCCCGGTGTCGGGCTCGTCTGGTTCGCCGTGCGGCGAGAGTGGCGTTCACTCGCTCTCGCACTCGGGGCGACCGCTGCCATCGCGCTCATCTCCATGGCGCTGTCGATCGGCGCGTGGGCCGACTTCATCGCCTTCGCTCTCGGGAACTACTCGACGCGCGTCACCGGTGCCGGTCGATCGCCGATCCCGATTGCTGGTCCGGATCCCGATGGCGCTCGCGTCTGGTCGCCTGGGGCGCCCTGACGAATCGATCGCTGGACGGTCCCGGTCGCCGCCGGTTGGTCGGCCCTGGCGCTGTACGAATGGTCGTGCATCCTCGTCTGGGCGGCGGCCATCCCCGCTCTACGTCGCGAGCCGAGCGGCAGTCGCCGGCGCGTACGACTGCGTCGACCTGCGCGCGATATGCTGCGAGCGTCCATCGAGGGCGGCCTCCGCCAGCCTGACCCGTACCAACGTCCCGGTGCGCGGCGGCACCGCCGGTCGCTAGCATCCGCGGTGACCCTGCCGCGCCTCTGGGCGTTCCTGGCCATCGCGCTGCCCGCGCTGGCCGCGCGTCATCGCGAACCTCCCGAGCGTGGACCTGACCTACCACCTGCGCGCCGGCGCCGAGATCCTCGCCGGTCGCGGCATCCCGACGCACGACACCTGGACGTTCACGGCGTTCGGCGCAGCCGTGGACCGACCAGCAGTGGGGCGCCCAGGTCATCCTCGCCGCGCGTCTACCAGGCTCGCGGTCTGGACCGGGCTGGTGCTGTTCCGCGCGGCGCTCGATCGGGCTCATCTTCGGCTGCCTGTTCCTCATCGGCCGGCGTCGCGGGCTCGTCGCCCGCGACGCGGCGCTGCTCGCGCTCGCGGCGTTCCTCGTCTCGGCGGTCGCCCTCGGCGCTGCGGCCGCAGCTCATCGGGATGGCGCTGTTCGCGGTCGTCCTGGTGCTCGTCACCGACCGGCGCGCGCATCCCGGCCGCCTGTGGGCGATCCCGTTCATCGTGCTCGTCTGGGCCAACGTCCACGGCAGCTTCTTCCTCGGGCCGGTCGTCCTCGGGCTCGCCTGGCTCGAGGACGTCCACGACCGCGTCCCGCGGCCCGCACCGGGCGCTGGTCGTCGCCGTCGTCTCCGTCGCTGGCGGCGTGCGTCACCCCGTTCGGGCCCGGCGGTCTGGACGTATGCCGCTCGGCCTCTCGACCAACCCGGCTGGTCACGGCACGGATCACCGAGTGGCAGCCGACGTCGCTCCACGACGTCCCGGGCATGCTGTTCTTCGGCTCGGCGATGGCCGTCGTCGTCGCTCATCGCCCGGCGCGGCACGCGGACCGCCGTGGCCGACGCTCGCCTGGCTGGCCGTCTTCTTCGTCATCGGCGCGTATGCGGTCCGGGGCGTGGCCTGGTGGCCGCTCGGGGCGGTGGCGGCGATCGCCGGCGTCCTCGTCACGAGCCGGTCGCGGACCCGGCCGACCCGGAGCCGCTCGGCACGCCGCTCATGCGCCGGCTCAACGTCGTCGTCGCCGGGGTCATCGTCCTCGCGGGCATCGCCCTGCTGCCCGTCTGGCGCCCGTCGAGCCCGGGCTCGAGGCGCCGCGCGGGCGTCGTCGGCGATGGCGCCGCCCGGGATCACCGCCGCGCTCCGCGACCTGGCCCGGCCCGGCGACCACGTTTCAACCCGCAGCCGTGGGGCTCCTGGTTCGAGTTCGCGCTGCCGGACCTCCCGGTCGCGCATCGACTCGCGGATCGAGCTCTTCCCGGCGAGCGTCTGGGACGCCTACGAGGGCGTCATCGCCGGCGTCGACGGCTGGCAGGCCCAGCTCGACGCGTGGGATGTCGCGTTCGTCGTCGTCGCCGCGCCCGAGGAGGCCTTCGCCGCCCGGCTGGCCGCCGCGGCTGGCGCGAGGTCTACACCGACGCCGACGGCTCCCTCTTCACAGTCCCGAGCAGGTAGGGAGCCGCTCGAAGAGGGTCGATCAGCACGACTACGGGCCCGGCACCGCAGGACCGATCGACTCGACGACGAGATGCGTGCTCAATGGGATGAGGCCAGGCGTGGTCGGACCGGGTGCTGCGAGGCGCCACTCCACCGGAACACCCGACGGTCGAACCAGAGGCGATCCGGGATACACATGGTCGTAGCCGAACATGAAGCCCCACTCGGGCGGCACGAGTACGTGATCCCATGCCTCTCGAGCGCGAGTGCAGTCCGACGGCCGTCGGCCACTCGTCAGACGGGAATTGCAGGAGGATCGGATCGGAAGAGCGGCCCGGCTGGGTCAACAGTCGGGCTGCGGCATCGTTCAACTCGCGGCCCGTCTCGCCGCCTGGCGATCCCCCGAGCTTATCCACAGCCCGTGAATTGCGACGGCAGCACCAAGGCCAACAACACCAGGGCGATCATGATACCGATCTGCGCAGGGCGTGACCCAAGAGTATCCGCTTCGGGCAACAACGAAGGCGACGGGCAACGCGGCGACGAACAACAGGCCGTTGATGAAGAAGCTGTTGAACGCGTACAGCTGGTCCCGTTGGTGCACCACCCAAACCAGGGTCAACGCCGTCGCGATACCAACCAGCCCGTAGTAGTGGCGACGAAGCGGCGATTGCTGATCGAGGTCCCATTCACCACGGCGATCGGACCGACGTCCACGGAACGTGACCGAAGGATCACCACCATCGGCGCGACCACGACCAACAGCCAGCCGAGGAGCGCCGGCCAGTACGTCGCCAGGAACGCACCCTGATCCGCGGCCGCGACATCGAGCACGTTGGCCTGTCGCAGTACCGCGGAACGCGGCGAAGTTGAGGACGTAGAACAGAGCGCGGTCCCAGCGTCGGCGGGTCTGGGTTCGTCTGCGCCATGAAGGAAAGGATGCTCGTCAGATTTCGACCCCGGTCCCCGCAGGCCGTCAAGCACCAATGTGAAGACGAACGGTAAGACCACGATCACGGACCACAGATGCGGCCGAGCATTGGCTCGGATGAAGCGCGTCCAACCAAGTCCGGGACCTTGCCTGGAGACAGCAACCAAGGACCCATACGCGATGACGAAGATCGGCAGGACAAAGAGGGCCTGGGCCACATGTCCGTGGACGAGGAACCCGCCACACAACACGACGATCGGGAGTAACCCCGTCCAGCCCAGCGCGAGCGCGATCGAGGCCGACAGAAAACACACGAACGGTATGACGATCTGGTAGGGCGGCCAGATGTCGAACTCGGGGCTCTCCGTCAGCCGGACGAACGCGACTCCGATGGCAAGGGAAACCAACAGGAACGTGGTTCGATTCGCCGGAACGATGCTGGCCAGGATTGCCAGAGCCGAGGCGAAGAACGCGACCTGGAGCAGGAGACCAGCCAAGCAGGTAGGCGTTAGCCGGAGCCTGAACGAGATGCAGGAGATCGCGAAAGACCAGGTCGCCGATGGCGTACACGTAGAAGAACGCCGGGCCCGGGTGGTGGAACCCGAAGCGCGAGTAGTTGCCCAGCCACTCCGATAGGTGTTTCGCATGTTCGATCTGAAGGGCGTTGGCCGCGAAGTCCCCGACCTCGAATATCGGTGACCCGAAGTAGGCGGGGCCCGTGACGACGAGCAGCACGACCAGCGGCAGGAAGAGGAGGACGAATGTGCGGAGCGGCGTCGGACGCTCCTGCGATTGCATCGCGCGACAATATGTCATCTGTGTCGTCGCGCGTGCCTTCCTTGTTCGTTCGGTCCGCAGCGGTGGCGGCCGGTCCCGGTCACATTGGGACCATCGGGTGCCGGTGACCATCGGCACCGGGCTGCTAGAGTCGGGCATGACCGAACGAACCCCGGACCTCGACGTCGTCGTGCTCGGCGGCGGCGGCCATGTCGGCCTGCCGCTGAGCCTCGCCTTCGCCAAGGCCGGCCTGCGGGTCGGCATCTACGACACGAACCAGGCGACGCTCGACCGGATCGCCGCGCGGCGAGATGCCGTTCATGGAGACCGGCGCCGACGAGCTCCTGCGCGAGGTCCTGCCGACCGGCCGGCTCGCCTTCGGCACGGACGGCTCGATGATCGAGCGGACGAGCCAGCTCGTCGTCGTCATCGGCACGCCGGTCGACGAGTTCCTCGGCGCCGTCGATGACGATCTTCGAGAAGGCGGTCGACCAGATCGCGCCGCACCTCCGCGACGGGCGCCCTCGTCGCGCTGCGCAGCACGGTCTACCCGGGCACGACCGGCTACGTCGCCCAGCACCTGGCCGAGCGCGGCTGCCGCGTCGACGTCGCGTTCTGCCCGGAGCGGATCGCCGAGGGCCACGCCCTCGAGGAGCTCCACTCGCTGCCGCAGATCATCGGCGCCGACGACGACGTCGCCGCCGAGCGCGCGACCGCGCTGTTCGGCACGCTCGCCGCGCAAGACGATCCGGACGACGACCAAGGAAGCCGAGCTGGCCAAGCTCTTCACCAACACCTGGCGCTACATGAAGTTCGCGGTCGCGAACCAGTTCTTCATGATCGCCGACCAGGCCGGCGTCGACTACACGAACGTCCTGCGCGCGATCCGCGAGGACTACCCGCGCGCCGCCGACCTGCCGGGCCCGGGCTTCGCCGCCGGGCCGTGCCTGTTCAAGGACACGATGCAGCTGGCGGCCTTCACCGCCGACCACTTCCCGCTCGGCCAGGCGGCGATGCAGGTCAACGAGGGCCTGCCGGCCTACATCGTGTCCGCGCTCGAGCGCCGCTACGGCGGGCTGCACGGGCAAGACCGTCGGCATCCTCGGGCATGGCCTTCAAGGCCGAGTCCGACGACCCGCGGGCGTCGCTCAGCTACAAGCTGCGCAAGCTCCTGTCGTGGGCCGGCGCGCGCGTCGCTGTGCACCGACCCGTACGTCGAGGACGACCGCCTGGTCACCGCTCGACTGCGTCCTCGAGGAGAGCGACATCCTGATCCTCGGCGCGCCGCACAAGCCGTACCGCGGCCTCGAGGTCGGCGGCAAGGACGTCGTCGACGTCTGGGGCGCCCTCGGCGAGGGGATCCGGCTCTAGTGCGCATCCTCGTCACCGGCGCCGCCGGGTTCATCAACGGCTACCTCGTCCCGGAGCTGCTCGAGGCCGGCCACGAGGTCATCGGGCTCGACGACTTCAGCAAGTACGGCCGGCTGGCCAAGTCCTACGACGACCACCCGCGCTACCGGTTCGTCGAGGGCGACGCCAAGGACGCCGGCGCTGCTGCGCGAGCTCGCCGCCGACTGCGACCAGGTCGTCGCGGCCGCGGCGATGATCGGCGGCATCAGCTACTTCCACGAGTTCGCCTACGACCTGCTGGCCGAGAACGAGCGGATCCTCGCGTCGACGTTCGACGCGGCGATCGCCGCCCATCGCGACGGCCGCCTCGAGCGGATCATCGTCGTCAGCAGCTCGATGGTCTACGAGTCCGCGACGGTCTTCCCGACGCCGGAGGGCGCGCAGCTGACCTCGCCGCCGCCGGTCTCGACCTACGGCTTCCAGAAGCTCGCCTCGGAGTACTTCGCCAAGGGCGCCTGGGAGCAGTACCAGCTGCCGTACACGATCGTCCGGCCGTTCAACTGCGTCGGGCATCGGCGAGCGCCGGGCCGTCCGCGACACGGACATCATGAGCGGCAACGTGAAGCTCGCCCTCAGCCACGTCGTGCCCGACCTCGTCCTCAAGGTCCTCAAGGGCCAGGACCCGCTCCACATCCTCGGCGACGGGCGACCAGGTCCGCCACTACACCTACGGCGGCGACCTCGCCCACGGCATCCGGCTGGCGATGGAGTCGCCGGCGGCGGTCAACGACGACTTCAACCTCTCGACCGCGGCGTCGACGACGGTGCTCGAGCTGGCCGAGGCGATCTGGCACAAGATCCACGCCGACGGCCGGCCGTTCCGCTACGTCAGCGACCCGCCGTTCGAGCACGACGTCCAGCTCCGCGTCCCGGACGTCCGCAAGGCCCGCGACGTCCTCGGCTTCGAGGCGACGACGACGCTCGACGCAGATGCTCGACGAGGTCATCCCGTGGATCCGCGCCGAAGCGGAGGCCGGACGGCTGTGAGGCGTCGAGGCCGCCGAGCGCGACCGGCGCCCGAGCTCTCGATCGTCATGCCCGTCTTCAAGGAGGGCGAGGCCGTCGAGCCGGTGCTGCGCGCGCTGACGGCCGGCGTTCGCGACGCCGCACGAGATCCTCGTCGTCTACGACTTCGACGAGGACCCGACCGTCCCGGTCATCGACCGCCTGGCCGCCGAGCTGCCCGGCCGTCCGCGGCCTGCGCAACGACCTCGGTCGCGGCGTCCTCAACGCGATGAAGGCCGGGATCGCCGGCGTCCGGCGGCGCCGTACGTCCTGATCTCGATGGCCGACGGCTCGGACGAGCCGCACGTCGTCGACCCGATGGTCGCGCTCGCGCGCGACGGCGCGGACGTCGTCTCCGCGTCGCGCTACATGCGCGGCGGCCACCAGGTCGGCGGGCCGCCGCTCAAGCGCCTGATGAGCCGGACGGCGGGGCTGACCCTGCACTGGTTCGCCGGCGTCCCGACCCACGACCCGACCAACAACTTCAAGCTCTACTCGCGCCGCTTCCTCGACACGGTCACCATCGAGAGCACGGCCGGCTTCGAGCTCGCGCTCGAGCTCACGGTCAAGGCGACGCTCGCCGGCCGGCGGGTCGCCGAGGTCCCGACGACCTGGCGCGACCGGACCGCCGGGCAGAGCAACTTCAAGCTCCGCAAGTGGCTGCCCCACTACCTGCACTGGTATCGCGTGGCGTTCATGGCGCGGATCGGCCGACGTGGGCGCTGACGCGGGCCGTCTCGCGGCCATCCGGCTGCCACTGGCCCTCGATGGGCTCCGCGCTGGCGGTCGGCCCGGATCGGGCTGCCGGCCTGGTTCCTGGTCATCGACCTGCTGTGGATCGTCCAAGCCTCGAGACCTTCGGCATCGACGCCCGGCACTACCAACGGGCGGCTTCCGCGTGGCTCGCCGGCGGCGACCCGTGGGCGGTCACGGAAGGCGGGGTCCGCTATGCGGCCGGCACCGCACACCCTGCTTGTTCTACGCCCCGACGAGCCTCCTGTCACTGCCGTGTCGCCGTCGCGATCTGGATGGTCCTCGGGGTGGTCGCCGTCGGTCTGGCTGGTCCGCCGGCTCGGGCTGCCGCTCTGGTGGCTCGCGTTCCCGCCACTGTTCCATTCGATCTGGAACGGGAACCCGCAGACCGTCGCGCTCGCTCTGCTCGTCGTGGGCGGGTCGGCCGCGGCGGCGGTCGCGGTCCTGATCAAGCTCTACGCCGCCGTCCCGCTCCTCGCCCGTCCCCGGTCGCTGCTCATCGCGGGCGTCGCCGTGGTCGTGACACTTGCCGTCCTGCCGTGGCAGCTCTACCTGGACGACGGCCTGGGTGTCTCCAGCCACCTCGTGACCGCGTGGAACGGCAGTGCCTGGCGCATCCCGATCCTCGTCCCGCCGACCCTGCTCGCGCTGTGGATCCTGCGGCGTGACGGCGCCGAGTGGCTCGCTGTCCCGGCGGCTCTGGCCGGCGACCCAGTTCTACTACGTGGCGATGGCCGTGCCGGCACTCGTCCGCCGGCCGATCCTGGCCGCGGCGCTGGCCCTGCCCGTCCCGCTCCTGACGCCCATCGCGGTCATGGTGATGGCGGTCATGACGGTCCGCCGCGACGGGCGCTCGGCGTTCAGCCTTCGATCGGGTGAGCGTCCGGCGCCGGGTTCGGCCCCGGCGTCCGTGTCGTGACCGCCTGAGCCTCGGTCGACGGCGGCCGCGACAGCAGCCACAGGCATCCGAGGGCGACGGCGATCATCGCGACCGACCCCGCGATGCCGAGGGCGCCCGATACGGGCAGCAGCTCGCCGATCGCCGGCGTCGGGGGCACCGCGGCCAGCAGGTTCAGGGTGAAGACGACGGCGAAGGCGACGGCCAAGCCGCGGAGCGGACGCTCGACGAGGAGCAGCATCAGGAAGATGAGCGCGCCGTACGCGTAGCGCTCGTGCATCGACGTCAGGAAGCAGAACGCGACGAGCGTCGACGCGGCCAGCCCGAGGATCAGCGTCCGCGGACGCGGGTCGCGCAGGACGGCGAGGAAGACGACCAGTTCGAACAGTCCGGTCAGGACGTACCCGACGTGGCGGAAGCGTGACCGGCCCCAGGATCGCGTTGTCGTCCGCGACGAACTGGCCGCCGCCGAGCGCCTCCTGGACGAGCCACCACAGGTTCCATGCCCGGAGCGACAGGATCGCGAAGATGTCGCCCTGGTACTCGGCCAGGTTGTCGAGATAGTGGCCGGGACCCCCGGCCGGGATGAACGGCAGCCACACGAGGACGATGACGCCGGCCCCGACCGCGGCGGCCGTCAGGAACCCGCGGAGGCCGCCGCGGCGCCCAGAACCAGGCGGCGAACGGGACGAGGAAGGGGAGAGCCTGCGGCTTCGTCATCAGGGCGAGCGCCAGGGCCGCCGCCGCCAGCGCGTTCCGATCCTCGAGCGCGAAGACCACGGCCGCCAGCGCGAACAGCAGGTAGATGCTCTCGTACTGGCCCCACCAGGCGCTGATGTCGAACACGGCCGGGATGAGCAGGATCGCGACCGCCGCCGTCACGCCCCACATCAGGCCGGTCGCGGAGCGCGTACAGGGCGAGCAGGGCCAGTCCGATGTCGGCCAGCGAGGCCGGCAGCTTCATCAGCGCCCGGATGGCCGGGTCGGACGCGTCGGTCACGGTCTGGAAGGCCGGCTGGACCGCGGCCAGGAGCCACCAGATGTAGGCCATCACCGGCGGGAACGAGAGGTTCTGGTCGTAGGCGTTGCCGAGGCCGCCGACGGCGATGCCGTGGACCCACAGGACGAACTGGTCGAGGTCGTCGCGCAGCCCCTCGGTCGGCAGGAGGAGCGCCCGGATGACGACGCCGGCGACGAGCGCGATCGCCAGGGCGGCGATCAGGACCCGGATGTGTCGGTCAGCCTGGCGCCTGGCCGGCGCGTCGACCGACATCGGGTCAGACGCGGCCGGACGCCCAGTACCGCTCGGCGGAGCCATCGACCTCGCCGAGCTCGGCCATCGCACGGCCGTAGGACCGGACCGCGTCGGCCATCTGGCGCGTGCCGTCGAACAGCCGCTCGATCTGGCTCTCGTACAGGTTGATGCCCATGATCTTCCGCTCGAGCTGGTCGGTGATGTCGGCGTACTCGGCGATGACGCTGACGTCGGGCGGCAGCGCGGCGAGCGGCGCCGCCGGGCAGGTCGCTCGGCGCTCCGGAAGTCGTTCCACCAGGCGTACGGGAAGTCCTCGTAGAACGTCGACGATGCCCGGCGTAGTCCGGACCCGGCATCACCCAGCGTCGGCCCTCCTGGAGAAGCCGGATCCCGACCTCGCGGCAGAGCTGGTGGTCGACGTGGCCACCGACCCCGAGCGGCAGGTAGACCTTCTGCGGCTCGAGCCGGGCGATCTCCTGGCGCAGGAGCTCGAACGGGGCGTCGTCGTCGGCGCGGGGCATCCCGAGCAGCTCGTCGTCGCCCTCGTAGCCGCGGAAGACGGCGTCGGGCAGGTCGAGGAAGACGATCGACGCCTCGGCGAAGTAGGCGAAGCGCTCGTCCTCGAGCCGGCGGCGCGCCATCAGGTCGCCGGCCGCGGCCGCGTCCATGACGTCGTCGGTGTAGACGGCGCCCTGGGTCGGCAGGTCGTCGACGACCGGCTGGTCGGCGAGCGACTCGTTGCGGATGCTGGCCCGGCGATACCACGACGAGCGCTGCCAGAAGCGCTTGGCGGCCTGGTCGGCGTCGGCCTGCGTGGCATCGAGCCGGTCGTCGTCGGCGGCCCAGGCGGGCACGAGCGCGGCGGTCGGCCAGTCGGCCAGGATGTCGCTCCGGTTGAACGCCTCGGTCGCCGGCCACATCGCCTTCGACCCGAACCCGAGCGCCTCGCGCTGGTACGGGGTCAGCCGGCCGGACGCGCCGTCGCCGGAGAAGACGGTCAGGATCGTCACGGTCTGGCCGAGCTCGCGCAGGCTGGCGATGAGGCCGCCGCACGAGAGTGCGACGTCGTCCGGATGCGGCGCGACGAAGACATGGGTCATGGCCGGGCGAGTATACCGAGCGTGTCTGGGCGGTCGGGGCCCGGCCAGCCTCACGGCTGCAACCCGCCCGCACCGATGAGCGGGACGAAGACGCAGGCGCCGTCGGTCCGCTCGTCCCACTCGTCGCCGTGGCGCGTCGACGACGGTCAGCACTGGCGGTCGCGCGGCCCGACCGGGATCACCAGCCGGCCGCCGTCGGCGAGCTGCTCGCGCAGCTCGATCGGGATCGGCCGGCGCAGCGGCGGTGACGATGATCCCGTCCCACGGCGCGCCGGCCGCGTCGCCGAGGCTGCCGTCGGCCTCGCGGATCGTGACGTGCCCGTCGAGGTCGAGCGCGCCGAGCCGTTCGCGCGCGGGCTCGACGAGGGTCGGCTGGCGCTCGAGCGAGGTGACGTCCGCGCCGAGCCAGGCCAGGATCGCCGCCTGGTAGCCGGAGCCCGTGCCGATCTCGAGGACCCGGTCGCCCGGCCGGATCCGCGAGGTCCTCGGTCATCCGGGCGACCATGAACGGCTGGCTGATCGTCTGGCCGGCATCGATCGGGAGGGCCTCGTCGGCGTAGGCGTCGCGCCGGCTCCGTTCGGGGACGAACGCCTCGCGCGGGACCGCGCCCATCGCGGCGAGGACGCGCTCGTCGGTGATGCCGCGGGCGCGCAGCTGGCTCGCGACCATCGCGGCGCGGGCACGATCCGGGTCCGACGGTCGAACCGGTCATGGAGCGCGAGGATACGCCGCACGACAGCCGACCGATCAGGCTCGCATCACGACGGCGAGGGCGATGCGACGGCCGACGGCGCGGCCGATGGCGTCGGTGCGGCGCGACGCGGGCGCCGACGGCGGCGCGGCGAGGCGGCGACGCCGGCGGCCGACGGCGGCCGGCGAGCCGCTCGCGCCGGCGGACGATGACGGCGCGGCCGACGCCGACTCGGAGGGGATGGCGCTCGGGACGTCCGTGGGAGCCGGTGTCGGCTTGCTGGTCAGGAAGCCGCCATGGCCGCCCAGCAGGCCGTAGAGCAGGATCGCGACGAAGACCGACGACGGTCGCGATGACGAAGTACTGCGACGGCCGCTCGTTCATCTTGACCGCCCGCTCGGCCGGGGTCAGCGGGCGCGGGGCGGCGGTGTCGCAGCGCCTCGACGGCGCCCGCCCGTTGGCGCGCCGGTCCCGGCGGCGGCCGCGGCGGCAGCGGCGGCCGGGATCGCCGTCGGGATGCTCCGCCTCGGCGAGCTCGCCCTCACCGTCCACGTCCTCGGCTTCGTCCTCATCCGACTCGTCGCTCGTCAGCCTCGTCGGCATCGAGGTCTGGCGCCGGTTCGGGCTCGGGCTCGGGCTCGGGCGCCGCAGGCTCCGGCTCGGGCTCGGGCTCGGGCTCGGGCTCGCAGGCGCAGGCTCGGGCTCGGGCTCGGCGCGGCTCGGCCTCAGGCTCGGCCTCACGCGCGGCCGGCTCGGTCTCGGGCGCCGCGGGCTCGGCGGGGTCGGCGGGCGCCTCCTCCGGCGTGCCGTCGGGTCGGTCGGTCATTCGGTGGTGTCACTCCTGGCGGCCGCCTGGATCGGGCGCGGCGCGGGCGCCAGTGTACAGAAGGCGCCGCGCCGCCGTCCGCTCACGCGTCGCGGACCGCTGGGACGAAGCAGTCCCGCGACGCCCGGCTCCGACCGTCACGAGCCCGAACACCGCCATCACGGCGGCAGGCCCGACGATCTCGCCGAAGATCGACCCGAGCAGCATCGCGACCGTCATCGACCCGAAGACGAGCGCGAACCGGAACCCGACCACCCGACCCATCAGCTCGGACGGCGTCCGTTCCTGGAACAGCGTCTGGCTCGGGATGATGAAGACCATGTTCGGCCACGCCCTGGCCGAACGCACAACCCGATCGCGACCCCCAGGTTGCCCGACAGCGCGAACAGGAAGATGAGGAAGCCCCAGATCGCGTAGCCGGCGATGACCATCCGGCCTTTCGCGAAGCGTGCCCCGATCAGCCCGATCGCGAACCCGCCGATCAGGTTGCCGAGCCCGAGCGCCGTCTCGAGGAAGCCGTAGGCGGCCTGCCAGCCGAAGCCTGACTGGTTGAACGTGGCCTGGACGAAGCTCGGCGTCAGCGCGATCGAGATGCCGACGGTGAATTGGCCGACGACACCCTGGAGCGTGTTCGCCAGGAGGACCGTCTCGTGTCGAAGGAACTGCCATCCGGCCGCGAGTTCGGCGCGGACCGACGGGCGATGCTCCGTGTCGGCCAGCCGGCCATCGTCGGTCTCGCCGGGCGCGCCTTCGCGGCGGCGACCACGATGGTGCTGAGCAGCGCCGCCGAGGCGAGATAGGTCGCGCTGTCGACCCAGAAGGCGAGGGGAACGGCGCTCCCGAGCAGGGCCACGAAGAGCGCCCGCCAGCGGGTAGCCGATGACGTCGGCGATCGTCTCGCCGACCCACAGTGCCGAGTTCGCGCTCAGCAGGTCCTCCTCGGGCACGATCCGCGGCAGGATCGCCACCCGGGCAGGTCGGAAGAAGACCGAGATCGTCGTCACGAGGAAGATCAGGGGGTAGACGAGGACGATGTTGGTGACCGCTGCGACGGGCAGGATCAGGACGAGGGCCGCTCGCAGGATGTCGCTGACGACCATGACCTCCTTGCGATCCCATCGGTCGACGTACGTGCCCGCGATCGGGCTCAGGAGCAGGTTCGGGAGGGTCGCCGCGAAGAACACCAGACCGGTCGCCAACGCGGATCCCGTCGAGATCGCGACCACCGCGACCAGCGCGAGCTGATTGAGCCGATCGCCGAACAGCGAGATGAGCTGTCCGGCCCACAAGGCGGAGAACGAGCCGTTGAGCGCGAGGCGGACGTAGGGGTGCTGGCGGACGCGCTCGATCGACTCGACCGGTCTCGGGATGCTGACCGTGATCGAGCCCGGCGTCCGGAGATCCGCCTCGAACGTCGTGAGCGAGGGCGACGACAGGCCAGGCCCCGCGCTGCCGAGGACGAGCGGGCGCTCCAGTGCGACGGCGCTCGTCAGGGCCGGTGACAGGCCGGTCTCGGCGCCCGGGTCGCCGGCCCGAAGCCGTCGGGGAGTGCCGAGGTCCGTGAGCCGCCCGCGGATGGCCGTCAGCTGCTCTTCGTCGAGTTCCTGCGGGACGCGGACGACCGCGGCGAACAGGAAGAACGCCAGGCCGAACGTCAGGAACGCATCCCCGATCGACACCACGTTCTGGACGATCGGGAAGGGGATGGGGATGACGTCGCCGAACGGGCCGAGGTGGAGGAGGAAGTTCGCGTCGAGCGCCGGTCCGAGGATCACGTGGATGCTCGAGCTGGAGGCGACGTCGGCCGGGGTGAGGCCGGCGAGTTCGAGGCTGGGCAGGTAGATCGGCATGTACCCGCCGTTGACGAGGATCACGACCCCGTTGGCGAGCACACCGATGAACGCCAGGCTCATGCCCGGGTAGCCGCGGTTCGCCCACAGCGCATAGAGCAGCAGGCCGAAGGAGGCGCGCGAGCAACGGGACCCGCAGCGTGTCCGCGATGCCGACGCCCTGGTTGAGGAGGATCTCCGTCCCGAAACGAAGGAGGACGGCCGCGATGAGGATGCCGATCCGGTGCAGCCGCACCGACGCGAGATTCGTGATCGAGCCGCCGACGAGGAGGCCCAGGATCAGCCCGAGCGCGATGCCGCCGATCAGCATCGGGTGGGGAGGAGGCGGTTCACGGGGCCATCATGCCCGACCGCCCCCGGCCACTGAGGCGGGGCGGCGTGATCCGGTCAGACGCGGTCGGCCGGTGCGCCGACGGTCGCCGGGGCGTCGGAACGGGGAGTCGCGGTCATCCGGTCGGCGGCCTGGGCGATGAGCGGGATCTGCCGCGGGCCGGCGGGACGACCCGCGTCCGCGACGCCCTCAACGTGCGTGGTACGCACGAAGGCATCGACCACGACCGGGTCGAACTGGACGCCAGCGAACTTTCGCAGCTCGGCCAGTGCCTGCTCGGCGGTGAGCGGCGTCATCCGGTACGGGCGAGCGGCCGTCATCGCCTCGAATGCGTCGGCGACGTGGAGGATCCGGGCGAGCTTCGGGATCTCGTCGCCGATGAGGCGGTCCGGGTAGCCCGAGCCGTTGTACCACTCGTGGTGGTGCCGGATGATCGGCAGCTCCGCCGCGAGCCGCGTGACCGGCGCGATGATCTCCGCCCCCAGGACCGGGTGCGAGTTCATGATCATCCGCTCCTGCGCGATTGAGCTTGTCCTGCTTGAGCAGGACAGCATCCGGGACGCCGATCTTGCCGACGTCATGCAGAAGGCCGCCCCACTCCAACGCCTCGAGCTCCGCATCGTTGACGCGCATGACCCGCCCGATGTCGACGGCGATCGTCTTCACGTTCTGGCTGTGCCGGGCCGTATACGGATCGCGCTTGTCCACGGCCTCGGCAAGCGCCCCGATGGTCTGCGTGAACATGTCGCGCATCTCGACAACGCGCTGCGACGCTTGCCGCGTCGTGTACAAGCGGCAGAGCAAAGAGCAGTGTCGCCCACCACTCGATCGAGTAGACGACCGCCATGAGCCACCCTAGCGGACGCCAGCGCTAGGTTGTTGAATGCGGTCTCGCGCGTAGTTCGCGCTCAACAACCGTCCAGATTGGCTGCCAGTACGAAGGGCGAGGAGATGCCGGCGCAATCGCGACATTCAGAACGAAGAAGACAACGGCTGCCACCATGGTGGCGAGCCAGACCAAAGATCAGACTCAGGTCTCGGCAGCCGGGTCCGACATCCCCACCACGAGGAGTCGAGCGACCCCAGCGATAACTGCCGGCAAGACCAGTCCCGGCGTGATTTGCCAAGAGTTCCGTACCAGGGGATCCGCCTCGAACTTCGCGAATCTCTGTGGATCCAATCGCCGCCACCCAGCCTGCGACGGCTGGCCCGCCAAGCATGACGGCCGCAACGAATTGGGGCCATCGCGACGGCCTGCTGAGTGCCACGCGGAAGCTTTACGGGCAGCGCTGATGCGACAAGTGTGAGGAGCGTCCAGAAGAGAATCGCCGAGAAATACGTTGAAGTGCCAGCCATCCGGGTGAACCAGGCACCAGAACGAGGCTGATTGCCGGGCTTCGGCGGAAAAACAAAAGTCGCGGCCCCGAGCGCAACAACGCTCAGAGTCGCGACTCCGATGATGTATATCTTGAGGGCCTTAGGCATTCCTGCCTCGTGCGTTAATCGGGTTACCGGACTCTAGCCGCTGAAGGTCAGAGCAGGGTAACCGGACCAACGTACTAGAAGCCTCGAAGCGAAGCTCCACCGGCCATAGCAATCATGGCGACTGCAGCGAAAAGCAACTGCAACTCGCTCAATTCGCAGTCTTCATCCGAGGCCTACCAGCCCTTCTGGGACATCTCGGGATTCACGCTCGATCCTCCTTCTACGGCCTTCGTGCCCAGAGACACGAAAACCGACCAGACTCATTAGTCGGTCGGTTGCACTACTCGCTCAGCCCCACCCTAAGTGCCCATTTCAGGTGGAGCTTCTGCGCGTCCGAGCGTCTTAACCTTGCTTCCTAGTACTGGGGTACTACCAAGTTCCGGGACTATAGGGATGCTGAAGCGAACCGGTCAATACGGCACCTTACCTATCCCTACAACGTCTCGAGTGGCGGGGGCTCGACACCGAGCTGTTCCCGCATCGCAGTGGCGTAGTGCGCGTACTGCTCCGCCGCGGCGGCGTGGGCGCCGCTCGCCCTGTAGAGCCGAAGCAACGAAACCTCGACATGCTCAGCGCCTGGGTCAACGTCCAAGACTCGTCTGCGCCATCCGGATGCCACGCTCGAAGTGTCCGGTTTCGAGGTCATTCGTTACTGCTCGCTCGACGATCTCTAGGTAGGAGGCGTGCAGCCAATCCCTGTAAGGTGCATGCCCAGTCCTCATATTCAAAATCCATCGCAAATCGGCCTCTATAGGCCCCAACGAGATTGCTCAACCTCTTGAGGGTCAGGGATCGATTGGAAGGTCCTTGATCAGATGCGCGGCATTGATTCGCTCCGACTGCTGACGAGCTCCTGGTCGAGCCAAATCAGTTCGGAGTCGTGATGGATATAGCCGGGCGACAAATCGTCGACGTAGTCCTCTTCCAGGACTCGTCGCAGGAAGTAAACCGTCTGATTCAGTGAATTCAAGGCGTCCAGCGGATCGAGCTCGGGCCAGAGGGCGTCTAGCACTTGATCCCGAGTGGATGACATCGCCGGACGAGTCAGCAAGAAGCAGAGCAACGCCAGCACCTTCCGACGGATCGTCGACCCGGGAACTTGGCGATTCCCAACTACGACAACCACACGTCCTTGATCTTCGATCATCGCCGGCTCGGCCAATCGACGAGCGAGCGCGCGGCCGAGATGCGAAGCGCGTGGCAATTTCCGCTGCCGCCTGGCGAATGCCCTAAGACGTGCGATGTCTGATACATCGCCGACTTCTTCGAGGAATTGGCCAGCCGTCAACCCTCCTCCAGGGCCGCAGTAGCCAGGACCTCCCGAAGGACAAACCGCCAACGTCCTGGATGCATCCGAACAGCTTCCTCGATTACATTCAACGTCCCATCGCTGAATTCATCGAGCCTGGCAGCGATGATGTCAGCAACGAACGTCAGGTTCCAAGGTGACGCAAGCCCAACCGAAACAACCGAATTCTCGAAGTCTCTCGGCGATCCGATTGAACTTCTAACCAATTCAGCGACGCGCTTCCACGTGTTGCCCCCTGAGTTCTTGCAGTCTTGAAGGCGGTCTCTGCAAGTCCCTGAGCATTGGGCGATGCCGAGAGCCACTGCTACGTAAGCCAATGTCAGGTCTTGGAGGGACGACTGCCCAAGTAGCACTGGCCGCCCATGCGAAAGGATGGAGTTCGCGGCAGCGTTTGCCTCCGCGTGATGTCCACGACGGGCGAAAAACCACGCCCTTTGAAGATCGAACATGGTTTGAGCGCCGAGTCCAGACCTTCCGTCGAGCCAGTCGATCATTGGCCAAGCGGTATCAGGCTCATGGAAACTGTCTGCCAGGTCCCCACGCTCAAGGGCCCCTCCATTTCGTCAACTGCAATTGCGTGATCGACGGCCTCTCTGGCCTCTTTCCCCTTTCCCAAGAGCGCCAGCGGGTAGGCACGTGCCATTAGAGCGGCAGCAAGCTCGATCCTCGAAGAGGTCTCCGTGAGAGCTTCGACCGCTTGATCCGCGAAGGTGAGGGCGATCAACGGCTCATCTTGAATCAGGTAGTTGATGGCAAGGTTGAGTGTCGTCACACCGAAGTAGTGGGGGTGAACGCCGCGCTGCTCGCTCCGCCATCTTCCCCAAGTGTCGTGTCAGGGCCCCAATGCTCCCGAATGCACTCGCATCGACCATCAATACGGCCCCTTCGGCGATTCGCTCGGAGCTGGCCGTGGCTGGTTGTCTCTGCAAGTCGATCGGCCATCTCGCGAGCTTTGTCGGCGAAGCCCGGATTGCATGTACAGCGTCACCAGGTTCAGCAACGCGAAGTCGCTCTCCTGGGAGCCCGGTTCCACGGTGTCCAGGACTGCCCGCGACATCTCGATGGCCGACGAGTAGTCCCGGCGCTGGAGGCGGATCCGCGAGACGACGAGATTGAGGACGGGCGGCCGCACCGCCTCGGGGACGCGGTCGATCTCCTCGATGGCGGCCGCATGCTGGCCGCCACCCATGATCTCGGGGATGGCGCCGGCGATCGTGGACGCGACGGACGGGTAGTCGCCGGCCTCGCGGAAGTGGTAGGCCGCCACTCGCCAATCGAGGGCAGCGACTGCGGCCCGGCGATGGAGGTCGGCGACGGCCGCCGCGCCGATCGTCGTCCGCAACCGGGCCTCGAGGAACTCACGGACGAGCGGGTGGTAGCGCTGTGGCCCTTTGGCGGACCGCGACGGTCGGCTCAGCAGTGTCAGACGCTCGGCGGCCGCCGTCATCCCGGCGACGTCGCCGACGTCGAGGTCGGTCACGACGCACGCCAGGTCGGTCGTGACCACCTGCAGGATGGATGTCCGCATCAGGAATTGCTGCAGGTCGTCCGGCAGGTCGCCGACGACCTCCTCTGCCAGATAGTCGTACAGCTCCTGGTCCGCTCCGCTCAACCCTCGGATGAACTGGCGGATCTGCGCCGGGGTCCGATCACGGAGGGCGGCCTGGACCAGCTGGAGCGACGCAGCCCAGCCCTCGGTCTTGGCAGCCACGTCCGCCAGCACGTCCGGCTCGAGCGCCCGGCCGTACGTCTCGGTGAACAGGAGTGCCGTCTCGGAGGCATCGAAGCGGAGGTCGTCCGTCCCGATCTCCGCGACCTCGCCGGCCGCTCGCAGACGTGCAAGCGGCACGGAGGGCACGCGTCGACTGGCGAAGACGATCGAGAGCCGCTCAGGTGCCCTGGCCACCAGTTCGCGGGCGATCAGGCGGACGTCCGGCGACTCGTCGACCAGGTGGAAGTCATCCAGGATGAGGATCGCGCCGCGCTCGGCGATGGCGGGGAGTTCGCGCAGGAACACCTCGGTCGCGGTCTCGCGCGTGGGCCCGCCCAGGGCAAGATCGCTCAACAGGGCGGCGGTGTTCGGTGCGAATCCCGGATCGTGCACGCGTCCGGCCGCGACGAGATGGCTCAGGAACGAGATCCAGTCGCGGTCGTCGTCGTCGAGCCGGTACCAGAGCGTCCGCACACGGGTGCGCCGCGAGAAGTCGGCCAAGAGCGTGGTCTTGCCGTAGCCCGCGTCCGCCAGCACGAGGATCACCCGGTGATGGATCTTCGCTGCGAGCCAATCGAGGAGCCGATTCCGGGCGAGCGTCTCGTCGCGCAGCAACGGACCCTGGACCTTGGCCGGTTGGATCGGGTACCCGGTCATTCCGTCACCGAGCCCTCCATGGCTGGCTGGCCCGGTTGCGGGTCGACCCGGGCCGACGGCGACCGGTGTCCATCGGTCGGTCCGGGCCGCGGGCCACATCGGGTTAGGCGGCGCGAACGATACGGACTGGTTCAGGGAGGTGTCAACGGATGTCTCTGGTCCGGGCATGCACGCCATGATGGCGCGCGCCACTCACCTCCCGATTAGCTGCGACCGGGGATCTCTCAGCCCTCGTATTCGAAGCCGATCTTGACCTCGACGCGGTACTCGACGATCTCGCCGTCCTCGACCATCGCCCACGACTTCACGACCTCGACGGTCTGGATGTTGCGGACGGTCTTGGACGCGGTGGCGACGGCCTGTCGGGCCGCGTCGCTCCACGAGCGTGGGCTGGTACCGACCATCTCCCGGATGATGATGACGCCCATCGGGTCCTCCTCTCGCTGACAGGCTCGCATGATGACACGAGGCCGACCCGTTTCCGGGCCGGCCTCGTGGCTGCTCAGGAGATTCGGCGTCGGGCCGCCGACGGGCGGTGCGCGGGCCTAGGCGGTCGCGCTGGCGGCGGCCGGAAGCGTCCCGGCCCTGACCTTGTCGAAGCACGAACTGCAATAGACGGGTCGGTCGTTCCGAGGCGCGAACGGTACGACGGCCTGACCCCCACAGGCCCCGCAGATCGCGGCATGGAACTCACGTGGGCCCTCGGTGGAACGGGCACGCTTGGCGACCGCTCGGCACGACGGGCAGCGCTGGGGGTCGTTGGTCAACCCCTTGCTGGCAAAGAAGGCCTGCTCGCCGGCCGAGAAGCTGAACTCCTCGGAACAGTCGCGACAGGTCAGGCTTCGGTCCTGGTACACCCTCTCCAGACCCTCCTCGGCTCGGGACGCCATGACGGTCGAGGACCGCGACACCGAGTGGGCAACGGGTCGGCGGCGGGCGTGCTTTCAGGGGCGCGCGCCCGGTCGGCCCGGGCTCGGAGCCCGGAACTCATAGCGGAGAAGATACGCGCGCAGTCAAGCCCTATTCCAGACCCATTTTCGGTTGCGGGAACCGTGCGGCGGGTGCGGGCGTCCGGGCGGCATGTCGTACCTTGCGCGCCCAGCGGCGCTTGCCACGATCCTCATCGTCGTCGCGGCCTGTTCCGGGTCTGCATCTGGTGCCTCGGCGCCGCCGTCGGCGGCGCCGCCGTCCGCCTCGCCGGCGGGCTCACCAAGCGCCAGCCCGGGGGCGTTCGGAACCATCGAGCACGCGACGGGCGCCACGGACGTCCTCCTGCGCTACGACCAGGGCGGCGGGTTCGTGATGCCGGGCTTCCTGGCGAGCCAGGCGCCGATCTTCACGCTCTACGGCGATGGCACCGTGGTCTTCCGCAACCCCGCCTCGGACAGTCCGCCGCCGATCGGCACCGTCTTCCGGTACGGCCCGTTCCGCACCGCGAAGCTCTCCGAGGAACAGATCCAGGCGACGCTCGAGATGGCGATCGGCGAGGGCGATCTCGGGATCGCCAAGCCCACCTACACGGACGATCACGTCGCGGACGCGGGAACGACGACCTTCACCCTCAACGCCGGCGGCCTCCAGAAGACCGTCTCCGTCTATGCGCTGGGCATCGATGTCGGGGCCTCGCCCGACGCGCCGGCCCGTGCGGCGTTCCAGAAGCTGTCGGAGCGGCTCGCGGACTTCGACCACGGCGGGACCATCACGACCCAGGTCTTCGAGCCAGCGCGATACCGCGGCATCCTCATGGACGGTGGCCCGGGTGACCCGGCCGCGAAGCCATGGCCGTGGCCCGACCTCAAGCCGTCCGACTTCGCGTTCCCGGCCGACCCGAACGCCTTCCAGCTGGCGACGCATGTCCTGACGCCGGCGCAGGTCGAGGCACTCGGCGTCGAGGATCCCGAAGGCGGCTTCCAGGGCATGACCCTGATCGGGCCCGACGGGAAGTCCTACTCGTTCTCGCTCAGGCCGCTGCTGCCCGACGACGGCCTCCTAGCCGGCCTCGGCCGCGTATCGGTCTGCGGCGTAGGAAACGAAGCGTGTCTGGCGCTTCTTGAACCAGAGCTGGACCTCGCCGGTGGGGCCGTTGCGGTGCTTGGCGAGCTTGAGGTTGATGACCTCGCCCTCCTGCTCCTGGTCGTCCTGGCCGCGCTCCTTGTCCCGCCACAGGAACATGACGAGGTCGGCGTCCTGCTCGATCGCGCCCGACTCGCGCAGGTCGGACAGCCGCGGCTCCTTCGACTCGCGCATCTCGGGCTGTCGTGATAGCTGCGACAGTGCGATGACCGGGATCGACAGCTCGCGGGCGAGCGCCTTCAGGCCGCGCGAGATCTCCGAGACCTCCTGGACCCGGTTGGCGTCGCGGTTGGTCGTGGTCGCCTGCATGAGCTGCAGGTAGTCGACGATCACGAGGTCCAGGCCAGCCTCCGCCTGGAGCCGGCGGGCCTTCGTCCGGAGCTCCATCGCCGAGATGTTCGGGGTGTCGTCGATGTAGACAGGCGCCTCCGAGAGGGCGTTCATCGCCGGCGCGATCCGCGCGAAGTCGAGCTCCTCGAGGAAGCCCGAGCGGAGGCGCTGCGAGTCGATGTTGGCGACGCTCGACAACAGGCGCAGGACCAGCTGCTCCTTGCTCATCTCGAGGCTGAAGACCCCGACGCTCTTCTTCTCGCGGACCGCGGCATGCTCGGCGATGTTGAGCGCGAAGCTCGTCTTGCCGACCGAGGGCCGGGCGGCCAGGACGATCAGGTCGCTCTTCTGGAGCCCGGTCGTGAGCGCGTCGAGATCCGGAAAGCCCGTCCGGACGCCGCTGATCTCGCCGCGATGCGCGTGAAGGTAGTCGAGCCGGTCGTACGCATCGTGGAGGAGCGACTTGAGCGGGCTGAACCCCGCATCGACGCGCTTCTGGCTGACCGCGAAGAGCTCCGCCTCGGCCCGATCGATCGCTTCCTGGACCTCGGCCGGGTCCTCGTAGCCGATCCCGGCGATGCGCCCGGCCGCCCCGATGAGGTTCCGCAGGACCGCCTTGCGCTCCACGATCCGTGCGTACTGGGCGACGTGGACGGCGGTCGGCGTCTCGTTCGACAGGCTCGACAGGTAGGCCCGGCCACCGATCGCTTCGAGCTCGTCCTTGCGCTCGAGCGCCTCCGCCACCGTCACGATGTCGATGGGCTCGCGCCGTTCGAACAGGTCCAGCACGGCCGCGTAGATCCGCCCGTTCGCCTGCCGATAGAAGTCGGCCGGTCGCAGGAACTCGGCGACCTCGATGACCGCATCCCGGTCGATGAGGATGGCCCCAAGCACCGACTGCTCGGCCTCGAGACTCTGTGGCGGAAGACGATCGATCACGAGGTATGGACTCCATCAACGGTTGGAGGCCTGATACTGCGGTCCCGACCCCGCTCGTCTCTCAACGAACGCGGGCCGCCCGCGCCTCCCCGTCCACCAAGTTCACCCCGCCGTGCACGCGATGTGGACATCTCCGTGGATATCCACCACGGCGAGGTCTTGAGAATCGGCGCGCCCGGCGGTTCAGGCGAAGGCGGCCGGTGAGCACGAGAGCGAGCGCACCTCAGGGTGCGTGAGCGAACGCGCGGAGCCGGCCAACGCGCGCATGGACTGTCCGGCGCGCCGCCTCAGTCGAGCCGTCGTATCACCCCGATCAACTTGCCCTGGATCCGGACGTCGTCGTAGAACTGCGGGGGATATGCCGGATTGGCCGGCTGGAGTCGGATCTGGTCCTTCTCCTTGAAGAAGCGCTTCAGGGTGACTGCGTTCTCCTCGACCTGGGCCACGACGATATCGCCGTTCCGGGCCGTGGTCTGCGGGCGGATGAGGACGAAGTCGCCATCCGCGATGTGCGCCTCGATCATCGAATCACCGCGGACTCGCAGGACGTACGCGTCGCCGCCCGGGGCGAGGATGTCCGGGATGGCCATGGTTTCCGTCGCGTCCTGGTATGCCTCGATCGGACCGCCGGCTGCGATCTCGCCGATGATCGGGACGACACGTGCGTCGCCCGTCGTCGCCTGCGGCACGAGCTCGCTGGTGAGACCGAGCTGGATCGCCGCCGTCGGCGTCAGCCGGATCGCGCGCGACTGCGCGGCGCCGCGCTCGAGATAGCCGTCACGTTCGAGGATCTGGAGATGATGGTGGACGGCCGACGTGGAGGCGAGCCCGACCGCGCGTGCGATCTCTCGGACCGACGGCGGATAGCCCCGGGTGCGGAGTGTCGCCGCGATGAAGTCGAGGATCTTGACCTTGCGTTCGGCGTCGTGTTTGGTCACTCGCGCCTCCTTGGCCACTCATGATACCGAACGGACGTTCGGTGTCAAGGCGCGCCGGCGCCTGAGCGTGAGACCCGCGGTCGCGGTGCGCGGCAGCACCGCAATCAACGCCGACCCGCGTCCGAAACGGGGCGAGGCTATTCCCTGACCTCCGACGAACGTCTACCGTGAGACCCCCTCACCGCAAGTCGTCGGGGTCTCGCGTTGGGGTGGTCACTGACGGTATCTCGAGTGGGGAGGCGCTTCAGCATGGCATCCGATCGACGCAAGGCCAAGGCCGTCAAGGCGCCGGCCGCTCCGACGACGGGCACGACCTGGATCATCCTGCCCACCTACAACGAGATCGAGAACCTGCCCTTGATCAGCGAGGCGATCCTCGCCGCGCTGCCCGAGGCGATCGTGCTCGTGGTCGACGACGACTCACCCGATGGGACTGGCCGGCTGGCCGACGAGCTCGCGGCCAACGACCCACGGATCCGCGTCCGCCATCGCGTCGCCAAGGAGGGACTCGGGCCCGCCTACCTCGATGGCTTCGGCGTCGCGCTAGCGGGCGGAGCGCGAGGTGATCGTCCAGATGGACGCCGACGGGTCGCACGATCCGACGGCTCTGCCGTCGTTGATCCGGCCCGTGCTGGACGGCGAGGCGGACCTCGTCATCGGGTCGCGCTATGTCGCCGGCGGTCAGGTCGAAGACTGGCCCGCCAGCCGGCGGCTCATCAGCCGCAGCGGAAGCCTTTTCGCCCGGATCGTCCTCGGCCTGCGGCAGCACGATCTCACCGGTGGCTTCAAGGCCTGGCGCGCATCGACGCTGAGAGGCATCCCGTTCGATGGTGTCAATGCCGGAGGCTACGTCTTCCAGATCGAGATGACCTACCGCGCGAGCAAGGCCGGCGCGCGCGTCCGCGAGGTGCCGATCACCTTCCGCGACCGGCGCCTGGGAAGCTCCAAGATGAGTCGGCGGATCATCGTCGAGGCGCTCGTCGTCGTCGTCCAGCTCCGCCTCGCCTCGTTCAACCGGAAGGCAGAGCCCGGCCCCGCCGACGTCGTCTAGGCCCTCGCCCGGCTAGGTGCGGATCACGTTCGAGCCGACGAACGGTTCCGCACCGTCGTCGACCCTGATCGCGAGCAGGGCGTTGTCGCGGATCGTGTTGCTCTCGATGGTCGGCGCCGCGGCATCGAGGACGTAGATGCCGTCATCGAGGCCGTCCCGCACGGTGTTGCCGATCACGACCGGGGTCGTCCCGACGCCCGAGATGAAGATGCCCTCCGCCGCGTTGCCCCACACCTCGTTGTATTCGATCCGGGGCGAGGCGCCGTCGGTCACGTAGATGCCACTGGTCCGACCATCGTGGACGTGGTTGGCGCGCACGAGCGGGTTCGTTCGGTCGCCCAGGATCGCGATCCCGGACAGGACGTTGGCCCAGATGTCGTTGTCTTCGATCCTCGGCGCCGCGCCATCGTCGACGACGATGCCATTGTCCTGGCCGTCATGGATCCGGTTGGCGCGCACGACCGGGTCGGTCCCGTCGCCGTTGATCGCGATGCCGGGCTGGGCGTTCGCCCAGATGTCGTTGTCTTCGATCCGCGGCGCCGCGCCATCGTCGACGACGATGCCATTGCTCTGACCGTCGTGGACGCGATTGGCGCGGACGAGCGGCCTGGTCCCGCCGCCGATGACCGCGATCCCGGGAAGGACGTTGTCCCAGACGTCGTTCTCGAGGATCCGGGGCGCGGCGCCGGCATCGACGACGATGCCACCGCCTCGCCCGTCGTGGACCCGGTTGGCAGTCACGAGCGGGTCGGTGCCGGCGCTCATGATCGCGATGCCCGGCAGGGCGTTGCCCCAGACGTCGTTCTCTTCGATCCGGGGCGTCGCCCCGTCGGCGACCACGATGCCGTTGCTCGAACCGTCATGGACGCGATTGGCGATGACCTGGGGGTCGGTGCCGGCGCCGCTGATGGCGATCCCGGGCTGCACGTTGCCCCAGATCTCGTTGTCCTCGATCCGTGATGACGCCCGGTCGTAGATCCAGATCCCACCGCCATCGCCGTCGTGGAGGCGATTGGCTCGGACGAGGGGATGCGTCCCGACGCCGCTGATCGCGAGGCCCGCGTGGGCATTCCCCCAGATCTCGTTGGCCTCGACCAGCGGTGAGGCGCCATCACGGACACTGATGCCGATGCCTCCGCCGCTGCCGTGGATGCGATTGCCCCGAACGATCGGGTTCGTCCCGGCGCCGCTGATGGCGATGCCGACCTGGGCGCAGCCACGGACATCGTTCTCCTCGATGTGCGGTGTCGCCCCCGCGTCGATGGTGATCCCGACGACCGACTGATGGACCGCGCACCACTGGATCAACCCGCCCGTGCCCGGACCACCGATCCGGATGCCGCCGGCTCCGTAGACGTACACGTCCTCGATGAGCGGCGAACCACCAACGACCGTGACCTGGGGGATCGAGTCGGCCAGCTCCTCTTCGGCCCGCTCTACCTCGGTCCCATCGATCGTCAGGCCGTGGATGTACGGCTCGCCACCCTGGATCGACAGGCATGGCTGATCCCTCTGGAGCGGGCGGATGATGACCTCATCGCGCGGACCGTCGCCCCCGATGCGGACCGTCTTGTCGACCACCAGGGATTCCCGGTACTGACCCGGCAGGACGTGGATCTCGTCGCGTTCGCCCGCGACGGCCAGAGCCTCACCGATCGTCCGGAAATCGGCCCCACGCTCTGCGCCCACGAAGAACTCTCGGGGCGCCATCAGGTCTGAACCATGGCTAGAACTATCGGTCAAATCCGTCGCGGTTGTCTGGCCGGTGACCCGCCACCCAGGCGCCGTCATACAGATGGTGCGCCGGAGCACCGAACTTTGGCCCTGGAGGGCGGAAAGGGATGGTATTGGTCCGTTAACAGTAGTTAATCTGCATGTCCACTCCGCTCGGGGGATTGCGGAGGCGAACCGGTCCTCATTTGGGGTGCAGGGACCGGGCTCTGGGGTCCATTCAGACGCAGTC
>CAVZME010000001.1:0-63940 GCA_963776385.1 uncultured Chloroflexia bacterium | reverse complement strand
GCGCGGATGCCCGCCTGGAGCAGCGATGGCCAGTCCGTGTACTGGTTCCAGCAGAGGGCGCCGATCTTGACCTCGGTCACGCGAGCCTCGCTATCGGAGAAGAAGGGGCGAACGACCCGTGTGTCGTACCTCGTTACCGTCCGTCTTCACGAACACGAACGTGACCGAAAGGAGCCCCGCACCATGGTCGCATAAAGATTCAGCGTCGAAATCCGCCGAGCGAAGGCGAACCGCTCGGCGGGCGACCGTAGCTTGCCGCGTCCGGTCCTGCGCGCCTACGATCCTGGGGACCTCGGTCGCACCGCACACGTGCGGACCCGATGCCCGTCCGCTCCACTATGCGAGGCCCACGTGGTTGATCGATCGCAGGCGAGCCGCCCCGACGCTCCAGTGGACGTCGTCGATCCTCCCATGGTGTCGGTCATCGTTCCGGTCTGGAACGTCGAGCTGTACCTCCGACAGTGCCTCGACTCGGTCGTCGGCCAGACCATCCGACTTGATCGGCTCGAGATCATCGCTGTCGACCACGGTTCGACCGATGGCAGCGCAGACCTGCTCGATGCGTACGCGGCGCGCTACACGCAGGTCGTCGTCGTCCACGCATCGCACGAGGGCGGGCCGGGTCGACCACGCAACCTCGGTCTCGAGCGGGCGACCGGCACCTACATCTTCTTCCTCGATGCGGACGACTATCTCGGCGCCGAGGCCCTGGCCCGGATGGTGGACATGGCCGAGCGTAACCACACCGATGTCGTTCTCGGCAAGATGGTCGGGTTCGACGGACGTAATGTCCCGACGCAAGCGTTCCGCCGAAACCGCGAGCGGGCCAATGCCGAGGACGTCTTCAGCACGCTCGCCGTGCTCAAGCTCTTCCGCCGCTCGCTGATCGAGCGACTCGGGCTGCGTTTCGACGAGAGCCTCGCCGCGCACGAGGACGGCCTGTTCACCACCATCGCCTATCTCGAGGCGAACGGCATCTCGGTGGTCGCCGACTACGCGTGTTACTACGTCCGCCGCGGGAATCACCGCGCCCGGTTCGTCGACCCCCTGGACTTCCTGAACGCGATCGGTCGCAGGATCGAGGCAGTCGAGGTTCGCCGTCCACCGGGAGCCGAGCGCGACCTGCTCATGCGGCGACACATCGTCGATGTCCTGCGCGCCTTCACGCCGCGATGGACGAAGCTCGTACCAGAGCGGCGCCGCCAGGTCTTCGAGCTCGGAGCGCAACTCATCGAGCGCTGGCAAACGAGTGCTCGAAGCCTCGACACCACGCCGGCGCAGGCCCTGCGTCTCTACTGCCTCGAGCACGGCCTGCAGCCCGAGCTCGAGGACATCGTCGACACGCCGGCCAAGGTCGCGATGCGGGACGCGTTCGTGGATGGGGGCCGGCGCTACGCGCGGTTCCCCCACTTCCGGGACGAGGCCGGGATCCCCGATCGCTATTTCGAGATCAGACGCCAGAGGTTCACGAGAGTTCGCCTCACCCACCAGCTCAGGCGGATCATCGTCGCCATGAATTGGCGTCGCGCCAGGGTGGTGTCGAGGTTCGGGGCGAAGCGATGACGGTGGTTCCGGGCAGCGGGGGACGTCTGAACCTTCGGCTTCACGATCGATACCAGGCGCTCCGTCGTCTCGACGTCGTACGGGCGGGTGCCGCGACGATGAACCTCTCGAATCCGATGGGCCGGTACGCGTACCAGTCTCTGGTCCCACGCGAGAGGGTGGCGTAGCCGAGCCGGTCAGCCCGACGGCGGGCGTCGAGAGGGTCGGGCCTGATCGTGTCCTGGTTCCAGCGCAGCGCGCTGAGGCGTAATCAGAGGGTCCATCGTCAGGTCTCGTCCGACGTGATGGCGGCGACCGCCGGTTCGACCGGCGGCAGGCCCTGCAGGAGGCGGAGTCGGTCGATCCGTGCGCCGAGCGACGGATGGGTCGAAAGCAGCCCGGACCGACGGTCGCTGCCGCCCTTGACCGGGTTGCGGAACCAGAGATGTTGCGTCCCTCGATTCGCGCCCTTGAGTGGGTCCTGATCGGCGGCGATCGACTCGAGCGCACGTTCGAGGGCGCGTGGATTCCGCGTGAATTCGACCGACGTGACGTCGGCGAGGAATTCGCGTTCGCGACTGGTCGAGGCCTGGACGAGCGCCGAGAAGAGCGGCGCGACGACTCGCAGGAGGCTCGCGACCACGAACAGGAAGATCCCGATCGAGGATTCCCATCAGCAGGCCGGCCAGAGCGTTATCGCCCTCACCGCCCGACGTGAAAGCGCCGCTCTTCCAACCCTGGATGACGAGCTGCAGGAAGCCATCGGTGGCGAGGGCCACGAGACCGACGAGGACCGCCACGAAGAGCGCATAGCGCGTGTCGAGATTGCGGATGTGTCCGAGCTCGTGTCCAAGGACGCCCTGGAGTTCCTCGCGATCCATCGCCTCGAGCAGGCCACGGGTCACCGCGACCGAGGCGTGCTGCGGATCGCGACCGGTCGCGAACGCGTTCTGGCTCCGATCGTCGATCACGAAGATACGCGGTGTCGGGATGTTCGCGGCGATCGCGAGTTCCTGGACGACGTTCACCAGGGCCGCGTCGCGTTGTGGGTCGGCTGGCTTGGCGCCCGCGGTCTCGAGGATGACGTTGCCACCGAATCGGTTCCCGGCGGCAGCCGCCCCAAGCCCGATGACCGCCGCCACCGCTGCGGACCAGAGTGCGGGCATCGGCCTGAACGTGAGGGTGACCGCGATGATCTCGGCAGTCGCGGCGACGATCCCGACCATCGTGATGACGAGCAGGATGCTGTTCCGCCGATTGGCTGCAGCCTGCGCGTAGAACGTTCCGCCATTGGCTCGCCGCGTCCCGATGGCGGCGATCGTGAAGGTCACGAGGGGCAGCACGAGGATCGCGATGACCAGGCCCCACGGCAGCCGATCGAGGCCCTCGCCGCGTGTCACAGACCGCCAGATCGCCCGAGCCAGGCTGACCACGATGACAGCTGCCCCGGTCGCCATGAAGATGGCCAACGCGAAGAGGATGACCGCGCCCAGCCTCGCGAACGGCCCGGGTGGCGCGCTTCCCTCGGCCGTAGATGGAGTGGTCACCGCGAGGTCGACCAGGGCGGCACCATCGATGACGGCGAGGATGACCAGCAGCCACACTTCGCCACGTGACCGCGCCAGCCCGGTCGCCCCGATCGCGACGATGACGAGCACGGCGAGCCAGACGAGGGCTGCGCCACCGAGCGCCTGCCGCAAGGGCATCGGTCGCGGGTCGATGACCAGGGCTGCCGCCAATGCGAGCATCGCCACGGCCAACAACGTGAAGAAGAGGTAGGCCCACCACGGCGCGGTCGCACCCGCGAGGTCGCCGCGCCAGGCACGTCCGAAACCGACGGCCAGGGTCAGGCCGACGACGACGAACGCGATCGGCGCTGCCCGAGCGGCCAGACGGCTGCGGGTCACGACTGCCCCGTGCGAAAGGCGACCTGACGCTCGATCACGGCACGCAGCCAGGGCGCCTGCGCGTCGTCGACCGATCGGATCTTGACGTGCCGGATGCGCTTGCCCGTCCCCTCGATCCGGCCGTCCGGGTTCGGCAGGTCGGCACCGTCGGCCAGCTGCAGGTTGACGTGGGCCGCGTGCGGGATGATCGCGAACCAGAAGCCCCGCAGGGACGCTCCGCCCGTCCCGAAGGCGAGCAGGCCGTCGCCCGCGTCGAAGGTTTCGACGACGTCGGGTGCGCCCGCGAGCACGGTCGACCGGAGCGCACGTGCGACATCGGCGACGGCCGGCGCGCTGGCGTCAAGGAAGCGGTCGAAGGCGCGCGCGGCCTCCGACTCGGCCGTCACCGGACGACGAGGTTGACCAGCCTGCCACCGCCCGCGACGACGATCCGGTCGGGCGAGCGTCCGTCGAGGATCGCGACGATCCGTTCCCGCCCGAGGACGGCGGCCTCGATGTCGGCCTGCGTGGCATCGACCGGCACGACCACCTTGTCGCGCAGCTTGCCGTTGACCTGGACGGGGATCTCGCGGGTCGCCTCGACCACCGCGGCCGGGTCCACCTCCGGCCAGGGCTGCTCGTGGATGGAGGTCCACGCCTCGCCGGTCTCGGCCAGGCGTCGGCTCCACAGTTCCTCGGTCACGTGCGGCGCGGATGGCGCCAGCATCAACAGGAGCAGGCGGATCGCCTCGTCCCACTCCGCGGAGCCGGCGACGACCGTGCCGCGGTAGTGGAACAGCGTGTTGGCCAGCTCCATGAGCTTGGCGATCATCGTGTTGAAGCGAAACCCCTCGTAATCGGCCGAGACGTCGCGCAGCGTCTTGTGCGCGGCGGATCGGAGCGCGGCGCGGGCTGCGTCCTCCGACTCGCCTGCCGGTAGCGACCCGGCGTCCGGATCGCCGGCCTCGCGACCGTGCGGATCGAGCACCAGCGTCCAGACGCGGTTCAAGAAGCGGTGGACGCCACCGATACCGGTCGGGCTCCACGGTCCACCCTGGTCCCACGGGCCCATGAACATCAGGAACAGGCGAACGGTGTCGGCGCCGTAGCGCTCGACGAGCTCGTCGGGATCCTGGACATTGCCTCGCGACTTCGACATGCGCTCGCCGTCCGCGCCCAGGATCTGGCCCTGGTTGAACAGCTTCAGGAACGGTTCGCGGTCGCGGACGAGCCCGATGTCGGCCAGCGCCTTGGTGAAGAACCGGGCGTACAGCAGGTGCATCACCGCGTGCTCGGCGCCGCCCGTGTACTGGTCGACCGGCGTCCAGCGATCGGTCATC
Organism: uncultured Chloroflexia bacterium; assembly: GCA_963776385.1. Classification (GTDB taxonomy): domain Bacteria; phylum Chloroflexota; class Limnocylindria; order Limnocylindrales; family CSP1-4; genus SPCO01. The sequence continues at coordinate 59,172 of CAVZME010000001.1, read as the reverse complement.
TCGCGATCCACCGGCCCACCCGGCTCATTCGGCGACAGGTAGCGGAACCAGTACCACGACGAGTCCATGAACGTGTCCATCGTGTCGGTCTCGCGTCGCGCGGGACCGCCGCAGCGCGGGCAGTCCACCCGCAGGAATGCCTCGTCGTGGTTGAGCGGGTTGTCGCCGCTGCCGGCGTAGTCGACCGTCTCCGGGAGCCGGACCGGCAGGTCCTCGTAGGGGACCGGCACGACCCCGTCGTCAGGGCAATAGATGATCGGGATGGGCGTGCCCCAGTAGCGCTGGCGGCTGACCAGCCAGTCGCGCAGGCGGTAGGTGACCTTCGGTTCGGCCGTGCCGGTCTCGGCCAGCCAGGCGACGATCGCCCGGCCGCCATCGTCCGCACTCAGGCCGTCGAAGCGGTCGCTGTTGACCAGCCGCTCGCCCGCGGCGTGGGCGATGTAGGCGTCGTCCATCGAGGCGTCCGCCTCGACCCCGGGCGGCGCCACGACGCGCCGGATCTCGAGCCCGAACTTCGACGCGAACGCGAAGTCGCGCTCGTCGTGGGCGGGCACCGCCATGATCGCGCCGGTGCCGTAGGTGGCCAGCACGTAGTCGGCGACGAAGATCGGGATCCGCTCCCCGTTGACCGGGTTGATCGCATCGGCGCCGATCGCCACGCCCGTCTTCTCGCGATCCGCCGACAGCCGGTCGATCTCGGTCCGCCGGCGCGCCTGGCCGACGTAGGCCTCGACCTCGGCCAGCTGCTCCGGGTGGGTCAGCTTCGGGACGAGGGGGTGTTCCGGGGCGAGGACCATGAAGGTCGCCCCATAGAGCGTGTCCGGGCGGGTCGTGAAGACGCGCAGCCGGTCGCCACCGGGCTGGTAGTCGTCGGGCGCGACCTCGAAGTCGATCTCCGCGCCCTCGGACCGGCCGATCCAGTTGGTCTGCTGGATCCGGATCGGATCGGGCCAGTCGATGCCGCTGAAGTCGAGCAACTCGTCGGCGTAGGCGGTCGTGCGCAGGAACCACTGCTCGAGGTCGCGCTTCTCGACGAGGGCGCCGCAGCGCCAGCAATGACGGTCCGTCCCCTCGACCTGCTCGCGCGCCAGGGTCCCGTCGTTGGGGCACCAGTCGACCGCCGACAGCGCGCGGTACGCGAGACCGGCCTCCAGCAGGCGCAGGAACAGCCACTGGTTCCACGCGTAGTAGGACGGATCCGCGGTGACGACTTCCTTCGACCAGTCGAACGTCGCGCCCATCGTCCGGAACTGGCGACGCATGTTCTCGATGTTCTGCATCGTCCAGGTGTACGGATGGCCGCCGCTCTTGATGGCCGCGTTCTCGGCCGGCAGCCCGAAGGCGTCGAAGCCGATCGGGAAGAACACGTTGAAGCCGTGCATCCGGCGGAACCGGGCGAGCGCGTCGCTGGGCGTGACGATGTACCAGTGGCCGATGTGCAGGTCGCCCGACGGGTACGGATACATCGTCAGCAGGTAGTACTTGGGCTTGTCCGGGTCGACCAGGTCGGTCTCGTGCAGCCCGAGCTCCTCCCAGCGCTGTTGCCAGCGGGGTTCGATCGCGGTCGGGTCGTAGCGCTCGATTCGGGTGCGCGGTTCGGAGGTCACGCCTCAATCGTATCCATCGCCCCGCGTTCTCGTGCAGCGCGGCTAGCGGTCGAGGACCTCGGTCGCCTGGATGATCGGCCCGATCTGGCAGATCGAGGCCATGTCGGTCGCCTCCGCACCGCGGATCGAGACGATATCGCCGGCTCGGCTGTGGACCGACCCATCCGGGGCGATCAGCTTCAGCGGTGCCTTCGTGATCGACCAGCCCTCCGGATAGATGACCTGGAGTTTCCGACCGTCGGCTGTTCCCAGGTAGGCGCAACCGCCTTCGATGTCGTCCATCGAGAACACGCCGGCGTAGACAGTCCCCACGGCGGGCTTCTGGCTGGCGGTCGATGCGGGCTGCTGCGATGGGGGAGTGAGCGACGGTGCGCTCGTCGCCGGCGTCGAGGAGCCGGGCGGGCCAGACGCCCCCGGCGCAGCCGAGCAGGCGGCCACGATCAGCACGAGGGCCAGGAAGAGGAGGTGGAGCGGATGTCGCACGCCCCGGAGACGTCGAGAGGCTGCCTGTGGTTTCGTCATCGACGCCCTGTCGCGGTCGTTGGTGGAGCTACGGGGACTCGAACCCCGGACCCCCTGCATGCCATGCAGGTGCTCTTCCAGCTGAGCTATAGCCCCACGGGATGGGGAGTTTACCAGAGCACCGGCGGCGGACCGGCCGGCGCCGCGGAGACGTGGCACCATCGCGGCGTGACCTCCGCGACAGAGACGCCTGCCCTCGCGCGCCTACCCGGCGGGTCCCTTGCGTACACGCTCCGGCGGTCACCGCGCTCGCGCGGACTCCGGGTCGTCATCCATCCCGACCGCGGCGTGGTGGTCACGATCCCAACGGCCGGCCGTCGAGGCTGGTCCGACCCGGAACGCCACATCACGCCATTCCTGTCCGAGCGCGAGCCGTGGTTGCGGCGACACCTCGACCGGATGGCACGCGATCGCGCGGTCCTCCTTGCCCGCGGCGGGCTGCGCGACGGCGCGACGATCCGCTTCCGCGGCGACCTCCACCGCCTGCGCGTCGAGCCCGCCCGGCCCGGCCTGCGCCGCTCATCGGTCGAACGCATCGGCGGCACCGACGAGGACGAGCTGATCGTCCACCTCGCGCCCACGGATCGGCGGTCCCTCGCGGCAGTCCTGGAGGCATGGCTTCGACCGCGAGCACGCACCGCGATCGACCACGAGATCGCGCCGGCATGCCGCCGCCCTCGGCGTCAGCCCGGCCGCGGTGACGGTCCGGGACCAGCGGACGCGCTGGGGCAGCGCCTCGCGCCATGGCCGGCTCGCCTTCTCGTGGCGGCTGATCCTTGCCCCGCCGGAGGCGCTCGAGACCGTCGTCATCCACGAGCTCGCCCATCTGCGGGTGTTCGGCCACGGCCCGCGCTTCTGGGACGTCGTCGCCTCACGTCGCCCGGACCACAAGACGGTGGCGTCGCTGGCTGCACGACCACGCGACGGAACTCCACGGAGCGCTGGCCGACGAGCCGTGAGCGACTTCCCTGTTCCCCGGAACGGGAAAAGGGCCGCCCCAGGGCGACCCCTCCCGAACAGGGTCCGAGGCATTCAGCGGAGCGGGCGGAAGGCGTGCCGTAAGTCGTACTTGGCGACCGACCGACCCAGCTCCACGCCGGCCTCACTCGAGGACCGATAGTGGACCCCGCCCCACAGCCGGGCGTCGATGACCTCCTTCCGCAGGTCCTGCGCGCTGTCGAAGTGATGGATCGCATCCAGATTGCCCGCGACCCCGGCGGCGTCGAAGCCGTGGATGTCGACATCGATGTGGTTGGTGCCCAGGTAGACGGTCAGCACCTCGGCGATCGAGGACGTGATCGTGCCATGTGCTGCCGGATACTCGGGGTGATTCGGCGTGGTGATCAGTGGCCGCCAGCCGGCCTGCTCAACGGTTGCGGGATTGCCGTCGTCGTAGCCGGGGACTGGGCCGAAGCCGTCCCCGTCCGGCTTGACCGACGACGGGTCGATCGCCGTGACCGGGCGCCAGAAGAGATAGTGGTACTTGGCGTTGAGGACGGAGATGCCGGCGTCGGCGCCGACGACGTCGATCATCGCCGCCAGCCGGGCGGTCTCCAGCAGACCGAGTGAACGCGACGCGGCGATGTCCCGGGCAAGCAGGTTGAACTGGCGGATGACGTTGGCGGTGTAGAACCGCCCGGTCGCGGTCTGGTCGGCGGTGCGCTGGGTGCTCGTCGCACTGCCCATCGCCTTGATCTCATTGAAGTCGGTGACCCACGTGGTCACTCGAAAGCGCCGGGGGCGGCGAGGGCAGGAAGCGGTCGCCACTCGGGAGCACGAACGGGCTCATGCTGCCCGCCCACGGGATCTGGGGCGCGGCGTAGGCCGGCGGGGTCAGGCGCCAGACGCCGGGACCGGGAACCTTCGTCGCGAACGGGGAGCTCGTCCCGATCGGCGTCTGGCGGCCGTCACCGGTTCGGAGCGCGATGATGTCCACTGCGGACGCTTGGCCGAGGGCGATCCCGTCGACCTTCGCCGGGCCGTCGGCGATGGCACCGAGCGACTCGTCGCGCGCGGTGGCCAGCGATCCGGCGCTGCCCGGAAAGTGATGCACGAGGACCGTGTACGCGGCTTCCACGACGGCCGCATCACGCGACGCGCCGGCAGGGGCGTCGAGGGCGTGGCCGTACGGCGCGTACCCGCCGTCGATCGCGACGAGCGCGTCGAACACCGCGAGCTGGGTGTACGACATGTACACGAGTCCCTCGATCTGGAATGCGCCGGAGGCGACGACCGTGTCCTCGGCAACCTTGTTCCACTGGGCCACGATGTTCGGGCCGTTCGCCGCGGCTGCCGACGAACCTCCCGCGAGGACGCTCACGACGAGCGTCGACGCGATCAGCACGCTGGCCGATCTGCGGTTGCGGATGGCGATCAAAGCGTTCATGTCACCTGTTCTCCTTCATTGATGGTGGCCCACCGCGCTGGGCGGTTCGAGGCCAGGACCTGTTGGAGCCCACGCGGCGGCGTGGCCCCCGATTCCGGTGAGCGGCCGGGCGGACGCCGGCGCGCGAACGGCCGTCTAGCGAACGGTTCGCTGCCAGGCCGGGTTGCTCGTCGAAACCCAGCCAGCCGGGGTCGTCGCTCCGGTCGACGGGGTCCAACAGCAGCTGCTGCACGGCCGCTTGGTTTCGCGTCCTCCGGCGTCACGAGAATCGTCGAGTCATCGGGCGACCATTCGTAGTTCGTGTCGCAGCATCCGGTGATGTCGGTGCTCGGTCTCGACACCAGGGCCGGATCCATCGGCCGGCACCACGGCGAGCACCATGTCTTCGTTGTGCTCGGCGTAACCGCGGGCGAGGGCGAGTGTCGACCCGTCGTTCGACCATTTCGGGGTTGTCCTGGAACTTCGCCCCGAGGGGCATCGGCAGCTCGATGTCGTTCGTGCCATCCACGGACACGACGTGGACCCGGTAGGAGACCGGGCCCAGATCGCCCGTTGATGTGAAATACGCGATCCGCGAGCCATCGGGCGAGGGGTGGGCGAGGCCGGCTCCGACGCCGGCGCGCGGCGCCACGATCGTGCGAACACCGCCGCTCTCCGTGTCGACGGCGTAGATCCCAGCAGCTGATCCCATCGGGCGTCACGGCGTTGAAGATGATCTCCGACCCCGCAGGCGGCAGGAACGTCGCCTCGTCGACGCCCATGCCGACCTCGAGCCGCCGCTCGCCGTTCCCGTCGGCCTCGGCGATCCATATCTCGTTGCCGGCCGTGCCATGGCCGGTGGCCGTGAACATGACCTCCTTGCCATCGGGCGAGAAGACGTAGCTGTTGGGGTCGTGCGTCGCGGCCAGCTCATGCTGCTTGGTGATCACCACCAGCCGGCTGCCGTCTGCGTCGGCGACGACTAGCTCGCTCGCCGCGGAGCGCAAGTCCGCGGGCGCACGGTAGAACAGGATCCGCGTCCCGTCCCGGGAGCAGACCGGGCTGGCGTCGGTGTCGGGACCGGTGATGACGGCAATACTGATGCCAGTCTTCGGGTCGACGGTGAAGATGTCGCCGTTCCGGGCATACGCGACCGAGCCGTTGGCGGCCGGCCCGAACGGTGCCGGCACCTTTCGGCCGGGAGCCCGCGACGAACACGAGACCGATCGCGAGGGCGAGGAGGAGGAGGGCGACGACGCCCACGACCCGCCAACGGATCGGTGGGGCCGCAAATGCGCGGGATGGTGATGACGGACACGGGGAGCCACCTTTCGGGGAACATCCAGGCGGGCCGCTGTCGCATGTGGGCGGTCTGCCGGACGATGTCATCTCGGTAGTCGGGCACAGCCCGGGGCGCGAGCTCGGCCAGGAGGTCGGGCAGGTCGCGCTCGAAGCGTCGATCGCTCGTCATGCCGGCTGCCCTCCGTGCGCCGAGTCGGCCGAGGCGGCCGGATCGCGCACCACCGTCGCTCGCATCGCGACGAGCGCGTAGTGGAGCCGTGACTGCGCCGTTCCCAATGGGATGCTCATCGCGGCGGCCACGTCGGGCATCGGCATGCCCAGGTAGTAGTGCAGGACGACGACCGCTCGATGCGCGGCATCGAGATGGCGGAGCGCCTGGTCAAGCTGTTCGCGGTCGGCGACCCGGCTCGAGAAGTCGGACGAGGACGCCATGTCAGTCTGCTCGAGCTCGACCTCGATCACCCGTCGTCGTCGACGCCGGGCGATATCGAGGCAGGAATTGACGGTGAGGCGATACACCCACGCATCGAACCGATCCGGGTCGCGCAGACTCCGGAGATCGCGCCATGCGCGGATGAGGGCTTCCTGGACCGCATCGCGCGCGAGCTCTGGGTCCCGGAGGATGAGGCGGGCCGCCGAGTCCAGCCGCGCGACGGTCAGGTCGACGAGCGCGGCGAAGGCGTCATGATCGCCTCCCCGTGCCTGCTCGACGAGACCGCGCTGGTCCACGCTCCGCCTCCTTCAGCGGCACGGCCCCGATGGTCGTGCTCACTAGGGTATGGCGCCTGTCGTGGCCAAACCATTCATTCGTCGGACAGGGTGGTGGAGATGAGGGGACTCGAACCCCTGACCCCTGCGATGCGAACGCAGTGCTCTTCCAGCTGAGCTACATCCCCACGGGCGGTCGCGCCACGTCCGCGGACGCGGGACCGAGCCGGAATGGTAGCACGAGGTCGGTCGCGCCCCGCTAGGCTGCGCCGATGCCCTTCGGACTCCTGACCGGTCTCACGGCCGCCCTCTTCTGGGGCACCCTCGACGTCATCACCGCGCTCGACAGTCGGGTCGTGGGCAGCCTCCGGGTCACGGCCGGGATGCAGTCGGTGACCGCGGTGATGTTCCGCGCCATCTTCCTCGTCACCGGGAGCGACGCTGCCGACCGAACCGAGCTCGTTCGTGCTGGCGTTCCTGCTCGGGCTCATCGGGGCTGGCGCCTATCTGTCGTATTTCACGGGCCTTCAGTTCGGGCCGATCGCGGTCGTCAGCGGGATGGTCGCGGCCTTCGGCGGCCTGACGGTCGTGCTGTCGGTGATCCTCCGCGGCGAGACCGCTGACGCCGCTCCAGGCCGTCGGTGCGACGATCGCCACGATCGGCGTCCTGCTGACGGCGCTCGCCTTCGACGGTGGCCTCCGGGCGACGCGGTTCGCCGGCCCGGGCGTCGTCTTCGCGGTCGTCGCGCTCGTGCTCTTCTCGCTCATGGCGATCACCACCGATGTCGCCCTCGAGACGATGACCTGGATCCAGATCTACACGATCGCCCGGGTCACGAATGCGGCGATCCAGCATCGTCGCGGTGCTCATCCTGGCGCGCACGTCACGCTCGATCGGGCATCGGCCCGCCCGATGGTCCCGCCTGGTCGAACGTGCGGGTCGCCGGTGCACTCGTGCTCGCGGGCGCGCTCGACGTCCTCGGGCTCGTCGCGTTCGCGACCGGTCTCGAATTCGGCCCCGACCTGGATGGTCGGTCTCGCCGCGTCCCTTGGGCCGGCGGTCACGATCATGGTCGCCGTCGCGTTCCTCGGCGAGCGGCTGCGACCCATCCAGTGGGTGGGCCTGGCGGGCATCCTGGCCGGCATGGTCTGCATCGCGCTGCCGTGACCCGTGGAGCCCAGCAGGGACCGCCTGTAGGCTAACGGGGTGTCGATCACCTGTCGGACCTGTGGCCAGGAGAACCCCGACGGATTCCGAATCTGCGGGATGTGTGGGACGCCGCTCTCGGGCGGTCCGATCGGGCGCCAGGAGCGCAAGGTCGTGACCGTCCTGTTCTGCGATCTCGTCGGGTTCACGGCGCGCGCGGAGCGACTCGATCCAGAGGACGTCCAGGCGATCCTCGCCCCGTACCACGAACGGGTGCGACGCGATCTCGAGCGTCACGGCGGGACGGTCGAGAAGTTCATCGGCGATGCGGCGATGGCCCTGTTCGGTGCGCCGATCGCCCGCGAGGACGACCCGGAGCGGGCGATCCGCGCCGCCCTCGCGATCCGTGACCACGCGATCGAGACGGGTGTGGAACTGCGGATCGGAATCACCACGGGGGAGGCGCTCATCTCGATCGACGCGAACCCGGCGCTCGGTGAGGGGATGGCCTCCGGCGACGTCGTCAATACCGCGGCTCGGCTGCAGGCGGCGGCACCGGTCAACGGGATCCTGACCGACGGCACGACGTATCGGATGACCCGCACGGTCGTGGACTTCCGGGCGACCGACGCCGTCTGGGCGAAGGGTAAGACGGAGCCGGTCCCTGCCTGGGAGGTGGTCGATGCGCGGTCGCGGTTCGGGACGGACGTGACGCACCACGCTCGGAGCGGGCTGGTCGGTCGCGAGCGCGAGCTGGGCCTGCTGCGCGACGCGCTCGATCGGGCCCGCTACGAGCGGATCCCGCAGCTGGTGACCATCGTCGGGGTGCCGGGCATCGGCAAGAGTCGGCTCGTCTACGAGCTGTCTCGCATCGCCGAGGCCGACCCGGACCTCATCACCTGGCGCCAGGGTCGCTGTCTTGCCTACGGTGACGGCGCCGCGTTCTGGGCGCTGGCCGAGATCGTCAAGGCCGAGACCGGGATCTTGGAGCAGGACAGTGAGGCCGTGGCCGGTGACAAGCTTCGGACGACGATCACGGCGGCGATCGACGACCCCGGCCAGGCGCGCTGGGTCGAGGCGCACCTTCGACCGCTGGTCGGACTCGGTGCCGACGAGGGCTTCGGTGGCGACCGACGGGGCGAGGCGTTCGCTGCCTGGCGACGCGCGCTGGAGGCTCTCGCCGAGCAGCGGCCCCTCGTCCTCGTCATCGAAGACCTGCATTGGGCCGACGACGGCCTGCTCGACTTCGTCGATGAGTTGGTCGGCTGGCTGAACGATGTCCCCCTGCTCGTCATAGGGACCGCCCGACCCGAGCTGCTCGAGCGCCGGCCGGGGTGGGGTGGCGGCAAGCTCAACGCATCCGCGCTGGCCCTGACGCCGTTGTCCTCGGACCAGACGGCTGTCCTTCTCACCGACGCGCTTGGTCGGCTCGATCTGCCAGAAGGGATCGAGCGGACCTTGATCGAACGAGCCGACGGGAATCCACTCTATGCGGAGCAATTCGCCCAGCTCTACCTGGAGCAGGGGGCTGCCGCGAGCGTCGCCATGCCCGATTCGCTCGCCGGGATCGTGAGTGCCCGGCTGGACACCTTGACGGGTGACGAGAAGGCCGTCCTTCAGGACGGCGCGGTCATGGGCAAGGTCTTCTGGACGGGCGCCGTCCATCCGTCGGAGGAGTCGGCACCGCTGCTCTTGGCCCTTGCCCGCAAGGGCTTCGTGACGCGCCAACGGCGATCGTCGGTCGAGCATGAGACCGAGTGGTCGTTCGCACACATGTTGATCCGAGACGTGTCCTACGGCCAGATCCCACGGGCGGAACGAAGCGGCAAGCATCGACGGGCGGCGGAGTGGATCGCCCGTCAAGGGCGGACGGAGGATCACGCCGACTTGCTCGCTCACCACTGGGGTTCGGCGTTGCGTCTCGCCGAGGCGGCCGGCCTCGACACCTCGGAGTTGATCGACCCGGCCCGGCTGGCGATGCGGGCCGCTGGGGATCGGTCGTACGCTCTCAACGCGCTCGGGTCGGCGGTCGCGTTCTACGGGGAGGCCCTGGAACGGTGGCCACAGGATGACGTCGATCGTCCCGAACTCCTGTTCCGGTATGCCCGCGCCGCGGACATCGTCGGGGTCGCCGGTTCCACTCGCCGCCATCGAAGTGGCCCGCGACGCCTTGCTCGCTGTCGGAGCGCGCGAACGCGCTGCCGAGGCGGAAACTCTGCTCGCCGATGCCGCCTGGCTGCACGGTCAGCGCGATGTCGCCTATCTGCATCTCGAGCGAGCCCAGGCGCTCATCGCCGATGGCGACGCATCACCGGCGAGGGCCCGGGTGCTCAGCGTGGCGTCTCGCTATCTCGCGCTCGCTGGCCGCAGCGAGGAGGCGATCACGATCGGCCGGCAGGCGATTGCCATGGCGGATGCCCTCGACCTCGACGAGGTCCGGGCACACGCACTCGACAACATCTCGATCGCCAAGCAAGTCCTGGGTGACCCGAGTGGTGATGCAGATCTCGCGAAGAGCATCGAGATCGCCCGGGCGGCGAACTCGGTCGAACTGGGACGGGGACTCAACAATCTCGCGATGCGGGCCCTCGAGGAGGGCGATCTCAACCGGTCGGTGGAACTTCTCGAGGAAGCGATCGAGGTCGATGAACGGCTGGGGTCGTCGACCTATGCGAGGTTCGCCCGGGGAGGCCTGGTCGCGCGCCTGGTCGATGTCGGGCGATGGGATGAAGGGATGAGCGCCGCTGATCGGTTCATCGCCGAAAGCGAGATCGAGCCCCACTACCAGGAGGTCAGTGCGCGGCTCGCTCGCTCGAAGGTCCTGCTGGCGCGTGGCGACCTCGTCGGGGCGGCCGTCGATAGCGAGCTCGCCCTTGCGATGGCGCGCGGGGCAAAGGACCCGCAAGCGATCGTGCCCGCGATCGTCGGCCGGATCCTGATCGAGACGACAGTGGGCAACGTGGAAGCCTCGAGCGAGCTGATGGCCGAATTGGATCGGATGTCCACGTCGGTCGTCATCCAGGCCTCGCGCTACCTCGTGACCTGGTGGACGGCCCACGCTGCCGGCCTGTCGAAGGAGTCCGCCGCGTGGCCTGGCCGCGACGACACGCCGGTCGGGTTGGCGGCACGAGCCGTCGAGGATGGGGATCCCGATCGGGCCGCCGATCTGTTCGCGGCGATGGGGGCACGACCGAACGAGGCGTACGCTCGATTGCTCGCGGCCGAACGCGACTTCGCCGCCGGCGACCGAGCGGCCGGCGAGCGCCAACTCGAGCGGGCGCTCACCTTCTACCGCGAGGTCCGCGCGACGCGCTTCATCGAGCGAGCCGAGGCGTTGAGGGCGTCGATCAGGCCGGAAGGCTGAACCAGAAGCGCGTCTGGCCGTCGCGCGATTCCGCCCCGACATGGCCGCCCTCAGCCTCGACCAGTTGCTTGACGATGGCGAGGCCGATGCCGGCCCCGCCGCGGGCCCTGTCGCGCGACTTCTCGACCCGGTAGAAGCGTTCGAAGACGCGATCGAGGTCGTCGGGCGGGATGCCCTCGCCGGTGTTCGCGATCGAGACGAGGAGGTCCGAGGCGCGTCGTTCCGCGCGGACCGTGACCGTGCCGCCGGCCGGCGTGTAGCGCGCGGCGTTCGACAGCAGATTGCCCAGGACCTGGGCCAGATGATCTGGATTGGCGTGGGCGGGCAGGTGGTCGGGGACGTCGAGGACGACCGTCAGTCCGGCGCGATCGAGCGTCGGCTGGACGAGTTCCACGGCGGCCCGGACGGCACCGGCGAGGTCGAGGTCGACCAGCGGCGGCGGAGACGTCGCGGCATCGCCTTCGGCCAGGGCGTCGAGCGAATGGGACAGCCGGACGAGCCGTTCGGCCTCGTCCCAGAGCGAGTCGTAGGTCGCCCGATCGGGCGTGATCACGCCGTCACGCAGCGCCTCCAGGTAGCCCTGCAGGTTGGTCAGCGGGGTCCGCAGTTCGTGCGCGGCGTTGGCGATGAAGTCGCGCCGCATCGCCTCCTGGCGTTCGAGGCTGGCCGCCATCTGGTTGAACGAATTGGCGAGACTGGCGATCTCCTCGGGACCGTCGCGCGGCACCCGGGCGGCGTAGTCGCCGTCGGCGATCCGGCGAGCGGCGCCGCCCATCTCGGCGAGCGGGCGAGCGAGCATCCGGGCGAGGATGACCGCCAGGACGACGCTCGCGATGGCTGCCACGACGACCGCAGCGAGGACGACGGTGGTGACCGATTCGTCGTACATCGCCTGCGCGTGATCGGCCGAATCGCCGGCCTCGACCATCAGCGCCCGGAAGATCTCGGCGCCGACCACGGTGATCCCGATGGCGAGGATGCCAAGACCGAGCGCTGCCGACGCGAGGGCAGCGAGCGCGATCCGGGTCGCGATGCCGTGGCCGAGCATCAGGGTCAGGCCATCACGTGCGCGCCGCCCGGTAGCCGACGCCCCGGACGGTGGCCACGTAGCGTGGCGCCTCGGCGTCGTCGCCGAGCTTGTCCCGGAGCCGGCCGATGTGGACGTCCACGGTCCGGTCGAGGATGTCGGCCTGGTCGCGGCCATAGACCGCGTCAAGCAGCTGGTCGCGGGTCAGGACCCGGCCGTCCGCTTCGAGGATCGCCTGGAGGAGACGGAATTCGACGCGAGTCAGGGGGATCGGCTCGCCCGCCCGCGTCACCTCGTAGCGGTCGAGGTCCACCACGAGGTCGCCATGCACCAGGGCCGCGGAGGCGCGCGTCCCGGCGGTCGCCGAGGCGGACCGACGCAGGATGGACTTCACCCGGAGGACGAGTTCTGCAGGCGAGAACGGCTTCGGCAGGTAATCGTCTGCGCCGTCCTCGAGCCCCGCGATCCGATCGAGCGTCGAGCCACGGGCCGACAGGATGATGATCGGCGTCCTCCCGGCCTCCTCATCGCGACGGACGGCCCGGATGACGGCGCGGCCGTCGAGCTCGGGAAGCATCAGGTCGAGGACCACGAGCGCCGGCCGATGCGTTTCGATGGCATCGAGCGCGGCTGGGCCATCCGCGGCCGTGACCACGGAGAAGCCCTCTCGTTCGAGGTACGTGCGCACGAGGCGGACGATCTTCGCGTCGTCGTCGACGACGAGGATCGGTCGCTCGGGGATCAACGCGGCGGGCTCGGTCGGCATCGGAAGCATGGTAGGGGAGCGAGGCTAGGCCTCTCGCGTGACGAGCGGGTGACGGACGAGTGGCGCGACCGTGTACGAACCGACCGGGCGCCCTGGGTCGGCCGTCTATCGCCCGGTCGGGGTCTTGATTCCATCGAACAGATGTTCTAATCTAACCGTCCGATGGCGACCCTCTCCCCGGACGTGACGGCAGCCGTGGCGAGCCTCCAGGCTCGCTGGGGAGCCGCAGCTCCGAGGATCACGGACGGGGCGCTCGCCCTGGCGCCGGCGATGGCCCCCAGCCTCGTCCCGGTCCCGACCGCGCCCCAGGCACCGACCCCGGCGCCCGCCCCGACCGTCGACGACCGCGTCATCCACACGGGCTTCGCGGCGCTCGACGCCATCCTCGGACCGGGCGGCCTCCCGCGCTCGGCCAGTGTCGCGATCCGCGGCGACGGGTCGAGCGGCCGGACGACGCTCGTCCTCCGGCTCGTCGCCGAGGCCCAGGCTCAGGGCTCGATCGTCGCCTGGCTGGACCTGTCGCGGAGCTTCGACCCGGTCGAGGCGGTCGCCCGCGGGATCAAGCTCGAATGGCTCGTGGTCATCACCCCGGACACGCTCGACGAGGGACTCGCCATCAGCGGCATGTTGCTGGCCGGGCGCTCGACGGACCTGCTCGTCCTGGACCTGCCCGGGGGCAGGCTCGCCGCCTCGGACAAGCCTGCCCGGATCGCGGACCGGCTCGGCCGGCTGGCGGCGCTCGCCCGTCGCTCGGAGACGCTCCTCGTCGTCCTCGAGCCGCCGGGTCTCGCCGGCGGGCTCGCGACCGCCGTCGCCGAAGCCACGAGCCTTCGCCTCGAACTCGTCAGACGATCCTGGATCCGGCTCGGGCGCGACATCGTCGGCCAGCGGACCGAGGCGCTGGTCGCCCGCAACCGCTACGGGCCGCCGGGCAAGCGGGCGACGCTCCGGATCCTCTACGCGGAGGGCGGTGAACGCGACGCCTGTCTCGGCCGCGACGACCTCCTCCGCGACGACCTCGACGACCACCACGAAGCAAAGGCCCCCGCGATCGACGAACGGACCCACCGCGATGCGACTCCTCCATCTCCACCGGCCGCACCTCCCCCTCGCACTCGCCCGGGCGCGAGCCTCCGACCCCTTCCCTCCCGGCCCGCTCGTCCTGGGCGGCCGGCCGTGGGATCCGGGCCCGGTCATCGACGCGAGCCCGGACGCCCGGGCACTGGGCGTCCGACGGGGGATGCCGCTCGGGAGCGCCCACCGGCTCGTCCCTGAGGCGACCTTCATCGACCCGGACTCCGGACGCGGACCGGGCGACCGTCGAGGCCGCCTTCGAGACGCTGGCGGCGTTCAGCCCAGGCATCGCCGGGACCGCCGATCCACTCGCCGCCACGTTCGGGCTGTTCGAGGTCCAGGTCGATGGCCTCGAGGCGCTGTGGGGCGTCGAACCGGTCCTCGTCGAGCGTCTCGCGGCGGCGCTCGGGCGGTCGCTGGCGGGGGAGGGGACCGACATCCGGGCGGGCATCGCCGGCACGCGCTTCACGGCGACCGTGGCCGCCGTCCTGGCGCGCCCCGGCGCCCCGAACCTCGTCCCGCCCGGTGGCGAGGCCGGCTTCCTCGCCCCGCATCCGTCGGGCCTCCTCACCCAGGACCCCGATGTCCGGGCCAGGCTCAGCCGGTTCGGGCTCCGCCGGATCGGGGCGGTCGCGGAACTCGACCGGACCGCGCTCGTCGCCCGGTTCGGCGAGGAGGGCGCGCGGATCCATGCCCGGGCCCATGGCGAGGAACTCGAGCCGTTCCGCCCCCGCCGCGCATCCGAACGCCTGGTCCTCGGCCTGCCGATCGAACCCGCCGCGGAGGATCTCGAGCCGCTCCGCTTCGTGCTCCACCGCCTGGCCGCGGCGCTGACCGAGCAGCTCACCGCGCGCGGGTTGGCGGCCTCGCGAGCGAAATTGCATCTCGATCTTGACCTGGCGTTCGCCCTGGCCGGGACGCCGGCCGAGCTGGACGTCGAGCAGCGATTCCCCGAACCGACCGCCGATGCCGAGGCCATCGAGCGCCTGCTGTTCGCCAGGCTTGAACGCACGCCACCGCCGGCCGCGGTCGCCCGGCTCGTGCTGGAACTGGACGGCACGGCCCCGGCGGCCGGTCAGCAGCTCCCGTTGTTCACGCCACAGGCCGCACGTGGGGCACGGCTCGAGTGGCAGCTCGCACGGCTCGCCCTGACATTCGGGGAGGACCGGGTCCGGCGGGTGGAGGTCACGGACCCGGAGGCGCCGCTGCCCGAGACACGTTGGGCGTGGCGGCCGGTCGTCTCGGGCGAACGGGGAGTGGCATCGTGACCCGCCTTCTCCGTGGCCATCCCGCCATCGACGTCGAGCTCGACTCCGCCGGCTCGATCGTGGCCATCGCCTGGAACGGCCGACGAGAGACGGTCGAGGTCTGCAACCGCTGGCGCGTGGAGGAGGCCTGGTGGCGCGGCCCCATCGCCCGCGACTATTTCAAGGTCGTTGGTGGTCGGTGGCTGGCGCTCGTCTATCTAGACCGCGTTGAGGGAACATGGCATCTCGAACGCCTTTATGACTAGGGGCGGCGCGCCATGGCGGCCCATCGATTCGTTGTCGCCTCCGCGCCTCGCTCACGCACCTTGGGGTGCGCTCGCTTCTGTGCTCGGCTCCGCCTTTCGCTGGGCGGCCCTGGCGCGCCGCTTCGCTGGAGGACGCTCGGGTCCGTGCTACTTGTCGCGGCCGATGCGGCCGAGGTGGGTGTCGTGGAAGGAGGTCGGCAGCTTCAGGCCGTAGCCGGCCGCCCGGTCCATGCCGACGTGGGCGACGAGGATCGCACCGACGATCGCGACCGGGACGAGGTCGGTGACCAGGCCCAGACTGAGCAGCGCAAGGCCGGGCGCCCAGGTGTGGACGGCGTTGTAGGTCAGGGCGCCCATGCGCGGCCCGCGAAGGTAGCCGACCATCGAAAGGTCCGGCAGGAGCAGGAGCGGGATGGCCAGCAGCCACGGTCCGCCCAGCCAGCCGAACAGCGCCAGGCCTGCGACGAAGGCCACCGCGCCTTCGAGCCTGAGCCAGCCGCGGACGGCGGAGCTCGCTGCTGCCACCTCATCCACCGTCGGGTACGTCGTCGCCGCTGCCATCACGATCGCTCCAGTCGCTCTCCGGGACTCATCGCCCGGGTCTGTGATGGCTACAGTACATAGCCGTGACGGCTAATGTCAATAGCCTATGATTGAAGGATGAGGCGGTCGCTACGGCGCCTTCGTGCACCGCAATCCGAATTCGCCGACCGACTCTTCTTCACCGAGATGCCGTCGGGTGCGAACCCCGGATCGGGCGATCCTGGCGGCCCGCGGGAACCGATCGTCCGTGCGGTTTCGCGGCTGGCCGGGGACGCCTCAGCGCTCGAAGGCGCCCGGACGTTCTGGCATGGCCACATGGATCCGTCACCATGGAGCTGGCCGGAGCCCTTCAGGCTCGGCGGTGACCTCGACGCGGCCTACGCGTTCGGCGTCGAAGCGATCCTGGCGGGCGTCAGCGTGCGGGCGACCCGAGCATCACCGTGACCACGAACAGGATGAGGAACAGACCGACGACGAGCGCCAGTGCCCCGATGTCCCTCGGATGTGCTGATTGCACGAACGCGCCTCCCCCAGGCTGGTCGCACCGGAAAGACAACATCCGGTAGCTGCAGCATAGACGCCTGAGCGTTGCTTCGCGTTGCGCGGCCGCACCAACGCAGTTGCACGGGTGCACCAAGGGTCAGCCGAAGGGGCAGGCGGCCCCGTACAGGATCCGGACCGTCGTCAGGCCGCCGCTCGGGATGGCGGTCGCCTGGAGCATGCAGCCCGAGGGAGGACCGGTCATGTCGAGCACCACGCTGCCATCCTCGAGCGGTTCGGGCGACCCGACCGTCGTGTAGCCGCCCCTTTCGAGTGCCGTCTGCAACGCGGTGGTGATCCCCTTGGCGTCGAGACCCTGGACGACGAAGACCGCTGAGGCTGCTCCGCCCGCCGCGCTCTCGTCGGGGGTCGCGCCCGGGATGGACGGGAACCTGCTCGGCAGCGCGTCCCAGATCCGACCCCAGTCGGTGTCGGTCTGACTGGTCTTCGGACCGCTGCTGGGTGCCAGACTCGCGGTGATCGCCGGGGTCGAGCCGATCACGCTCGGGACCGAAGCCGGCGCTGCGGACACCGTGGAACCACTCGTTCCGCATGCGGCCACGGCGCTGACCACGACGATCGATATGGCCATGGCACGAAGGCCGGTGATCATCGGTCAGTCGTCCCGCGTCGTCCGTACCGACCCGAAATGGCCGGGGGTGCCGGGCGCGACATCGGCTACGGTGCGCTCGCCATCAGGCCCCGGATGTCGATCCTCGGCTGTCCAGAGCGGCTCGCCCGCCGCACGATGCCGATGTCGAGCCTCCTCGCGCCGCTCACGCCGAGTGGCGAGTGATGAGCCCGCGCGGCCGCTTCCATGCAGGAAGTCGGCCAACCGCGACAGGAGACTCATGGCGCCATCGTACCGCCGGGCACGACTGGACCCCGAGATCGCATGGCCGTCTCTCGATCCTGGGCGTTGCCCAGTCAGACACGACCGCCGGACCCGAAGAGGATCCGGCGGTCGGTCAGTCGTCAGTGACGCGGCCCTTGGCCGCCAGCCGACGACGTTCGCGCTCTGTGTCCGTTCAGGCTATTGCGCCAGTCCTGCGCACTGGCCGATCGCCCGACCCGCGACGATGCTCTTGGCGCCGCCGTCGAAGGGATTGACCTGCGCAGCCGGGACGTTGCCGTGGCAGATCAGGTTGCCACCGATCGTCTGCGGGACGATCGGCCCGCCGAAGGCGCTGAGATCGGTGCCCATCACTTCGCTCGAAATCTTCGTCCATCCCCGGCCCCGTTGCCGGGTTCGACCGGCTCACGTTCTTGGAGAAGATGACGTTTCCGCCGACGGTGTTCCGGATCAGCCCGATCCAGCCGCCGCGCCACCCTTGGACGACCAGGTTGCCGTGGATCACGTTGTCCTTGATCGGGAAGTTGCGGAAGTCCGCGGCCGACGTGCTCAGCACCCCGCCGCCATTCGAGATCAGGTTGCCATCGATGGTGACCTGTCGGCCAGCCTGTTCGGGCCGACCGCCGTGTCAGTCAGGCATGACAGGACCCCGCCACCCCCAAGCGGCGGGGTCCTGTCTGGCCGTTCGAGTCGCTCACCGACTCGTTCGGCTGGTCGGCTGCTCGACCATCGCAGTCGAGTGCCGCCGGGTCGTCCCGAGCCCCCAGGCGCCGAGACGTCGTGTGTTCGCTATCGGCTGGCTGCCTGGACCGAGAGGATGGCCGGCAGGAGTCCGAGGATGAGCAGCATCGCGAGAGCGACCATCGCTCCCACCCGAACCGCGGAAAAGGCCATCTGGCGCATCGGTGCGTGCATGTCGGTGAGACGCCGTGATGCGGGCTCTTGTTTCGTGATTCCGGGCTTGCCCTGAAGGGATTTTCGTCCGGGTGACGGACAGGACCGGACTGGTCAAGACAGAACATCCGTTCTATAGTGACGAGCCCCCAGTCAGCCGGCTTCCCGACCGGAGCGACCCGTGGCACCGACCCCGTACGCCGAACTCCATTGCCACTCCAACTTCTCGTTCCTCGATGGTGCGTCGGCACCGGACGAGCTGGTCGAGCGGGCCGTCGGACTCGGGCTGACCGGCCTGGCCGTCACGGACCACAACGGCCTCTACGGCGCCGTCCGTTTCGTCAGCGCGGCCGAGGCCGTCGGCCTGCATCCGGTCGTCGGTCTCGAGATCGAACTGCTCGATCCGGCCGTCCCGGACCCGGACGGGATCGTCGTCCCGGCACGGCGCCCGCGGCGCCCGGCTCGCACCACCACTCCCGCGACGCCCGACGTGACCGAGGGCCTGCCACGACGTCCGCGCCCGACCCGCACCCGCTTGCCCGGTCATCGCGAGCCCGTCAAGGAGGACCTGCGCGGGATCGGCGAGCGCGTCCGTGGTCCCCACCTCGTCCTGCTCGCCCGATCGCAGGTCGGCTGGCGGAGCCTGTGCCGCCTGGTCTCACGGGCCAACATGGCCGGCACGAAGGGCGTGCCGCGCTTCAGCCAGGCGCTCCTCGCCGAGCACACGGAGGGCCTCGTCGCACTGTCCGGCTGCCGCGATGGCGAACTCAGCCGCCGCCTCCGGACGGGCGATCTGGCCGGCGCCCGCGCCGCCGCCGAGCACTACGCGACCATCTTCGGGCGCGGCGACGGGACGGCGACCAGCGGCTTCTTCATCGAGCTCTCGCACCACCTCCTGCCCGACGACGACTGGCTGGTCGCCGAGGCGGTCCGCGCTGGCGGAGGCTGCCGGGTTGCCGGTCGTCGTCGCCAACGACGTCCACTACGCCGCGCCCGAGGACCGCGAGCTGGCGGACGTCCTGACCGCCATCCGCCACGGCCGGTCGCTCGAGACGCTCGGGGACCTGCGCCGGCCCGATGCCGAGTCGTCGCTGAAGTCGGGCTCGGAGCTGGCGGCGCTGGGCGCGTCACTCGGCGGAGCGGCGGCTCGGTCGTGGGCGGCGGGGATGTCGACGGCGGTCGAGCTCGCGGCGTCCTGCTCGGTCGATCTCGGGTTCGAGCAGTACCGCTTCCCGGGCTTTCCGGTGCCGGGCGGGGAGACACCGTTCAGCTTCCTCGTGGAGCTGTGTCAGGCCGGCGCCCGCCGGCGCTATCACCCGCTCACGCCGCCGGTCGTCAAGCGGCTCGCGCACGAGCTCGAGGTCATCGAACGCGCCGGCCTCGCCGAGTTCTTCCTCATCTGCTGGGACCTGATGCGCTTCGCGAAGGAGCAGGGGATCCCCGCCCAGGGCCGGGGCAGCGCGACCAGCTCGATCGTGTCGTACACCCTCGGGATCAGCCGGGTCGAGCCGATCGCCCACAACCTCCTGTTCGAGCGGTTCATCAATCCGGGCCGGACGACCTACCCGGACGTCGACATCGACTTCAGCTCGGAGCGGCGCGAGGAGGTCATCCAGTACATCTACAACCGCTACGGGCCGGAGCACACCGGCATGGTCTGCAATCTCGTCACGTATCGGGCACGGTCGGCGGTGCGCGAGGTGGGCTATGCCCTGGGATTCCCGCGGCCGCTCGTCGATCGCGTGGCGAAGGCGCTCGAGACGTACGACAGCGTGATGGTCCGGCGCGACCTCGAGGCGGACGGTGGGTTCGCCGAATTCTTCCGACAGCCGGGCGAGGGGCTGCCGGCCGAGGCAGGGGCGGCGGAGGCCGCCGAGGCGCTCGGCTTCGTCGACGGGATGGGCCAGCTGAACACGCGGATGCCGCTCGTCGGGAAGGTGCCGCCCTGGCGCCAGCCACCGAAGCCGGAGGATCCGACCGCACCGCGACCGTTCGCCTGGCTCCGCGAGGGGGATGAGCCGCCTGGGCCGATCCCACGCTGCCCCCACCAGCAGATCCGGGGTTGGCCGAGGGATATGCGTCCGATACGACCCCGGCTCACGCTCGGGACGGGGTCATCGCCTCGCGAGGATCGGCCGTCGACGGAGCCGATGGCCATGCAAACCCCGAAGGTGCTGTTGGCAGCAGCGACAGACGGCTGATGATGGCGCCGGGCCGACTCACGGGCGGCGAGTGGCGGGATTCGGGGAGGTGGGAAGGCGCCCCCGACTCACCACCCGGGATCCGGCCGGGTGGCCGACCGACGACGAAGGCGGTCCGGGCGACACCCCGGCCAGCGTCGCCTGGCTGCGGGCCGGCCGCGGGACGGGCTACCAGGCAGACCGTGAGCGGTTGGTGCCGCCGGCGCTCATCGAGGGTCGCCGGGTCGATCCCGAGAGCGGCCAGCTCGAACCCGCGCCCCGCGCGACCGAAGGCCGCGCGACGGACCGCCTCGGCCGACCCAGCCGCTGGGATCCACCGGCGCCTCGGCGCGCCGACCAGGGTGCCGCCGCCGCCCCGTCCTCGGTCGCCCGGATCGAGCCGGAGCCACCACCGCAGGCCCGTGGTGGCTCGACGGTCGGGATGAGCGACTGGGATCGCTGGCTCGAGTTCTGCGCCCGGATCGATGGCTTCCCGCGCCACCTGTCGATCCATTCGGGCGGGATGCTGGTGACGGCGGCCCCGCTCATCGACATCGCGCCGATCGAGCGGGCGACGATGGTCGACCGGGTCGTCGTCCAGTTCGACAAGCGCGACGTCGAGACGCTCAAGCTCATCAAGCTCGACCTGCTCGGGCTCGGGATGCTGGCCGCGATGGACGAGACGCTCCAGCTCATCGAGCACGACTGCGCGGTCTGTCTCGATCTCGACCGGATGCCCGAGGACGTCCCGGAGGTGTTCGAGATGCTCCAGGCGGCGGACACGGTCGGCGTCTTCCAGGTCGAGAGCCGGGCCCAGATGCAGACGCTCCCCAAGTCGCGCCCGAAGAGCCTCGACGACCTCGTGGTCGAGGTCGCGATCATCCGACCGGGTCCCATCCAGGGCAACGCCGTCCACCCGTTCCTGCGGCGCAAGCAGGGGTTGGAGCCGGTGACGTACCTCCACCCGTCGCTCGAGCCCGTGCTCAAGGATTCGATGGGCGTGATCCTCTACCAGGAGCAGGTCATGCGGATCGCCATCGAGGTCGGTGGCTTCACGGCGGCCGAATCGGATGGGTTCCGGCGGGCGATGGGCACGTGGCGCTCCAGCCGCGAGATGGAGAAGCTCCACCAGCGGTTCTTCGAGGGCTGCATGCGCCAGCCCGGCATGACCGAGGAGATCGCCGAGGAGCTGTTCCGCCAGGTCGCCGCCTTCGCCAGCTTCGGGTTCGCGAAGTCGCACGCGGCGGCCTTCGCCCGGACGGCCTACGAGTCGGCCTTCCTGAAGCTGTTCTACCCGGCCCAGTTCCTGGTCGGGCTCATCAACGCCCAGCCGATGGGCTTCTACCCGGTCGAGGTCCTCGTCAACGACACGAAGCGCCATGGCGTGGCCGTCCTGCCGGTCGACATCAACGCGTCGTCGTACAGGACCACGACCGAGTGGGTCGGACGGCCGGGGGAGCCGCTGCCGGAAGGGGCCGGGATCACCGCCCGGCCGGAGCCGATCCGGTCGCCGGCGTGCGTGGTGCCGTCCGCGGCGGCGCGTGACCGCTGGACGCCGGAGGTGACCGCGGGCTGGGGCGTCCGGCTGGGACTGCATCTCGTCAAGGGGATCGGCGAGCAGCACAAGGATCTCCTCGACCGTGAGCTTGCGCGCGGGCCGTACACGACGCTGGTCGAGGTGGTCGAACGGACCGGGCTCCCCGAAGAGGTCCTGGAGCGGCTCATCCGGACCGGGGCACTGGATTCGCTGGGGCGACCCCGGCGGGAACTCTTGTGGCAGCTCCGTGAGGTGGCCGGGGCGTCACGCGGTCGCGTGGATGGCAAGACGCTGCGTGGCCTCGGTCGCGCGGCGGGCAAGCGAGGCGCGGCGGCCGGTCGGCCGATGGACCTGCGACTGCCTGCGACGGACGCTCCGGCACTCCCCGCCATCACCGAATCGGAACGGATCGGCGATGCCTACGCGGTCATCGGCCTGGACGCGCGGCGGCAGGTCGTCACGCTCTTCCGGCCGGCCCTGGATCGGCTGGGCGCGGTGACCAACGCGGCCCTGTCGGAGATGTCGTCGGGCCGGGTCCGGATCGGTGGTCTGGTGGTCACCCGCCAGCACCCGATGACGGCCAAGGGCACGGTCTTCCTCGCCCTCGAAGACGAGACCGGGATGGTCAACGTCACCCTGTGGCCGGACACCTGGGCGCGGTTGCGGAGCGTCGTCCGTCGGCACGCGCTGTTGCTGGTCGACGGGGAGCTCCAGCGTGAGGGCACGGTCGTGAATGTGGTCGCCAAGGCGAATCCGGGCACTCCCCGAGGTGGCCGCCGAAGCCGGTGGCCCGGGTCAGCCGGCTGGGGTGCGGCAGCTCGGCCACGCCGGGATGCGGCGGCTCGGCTGATCGTCGGTCGTCAATTCTGGCCGCCGACCCGGACGTCGATGGCTGGCTTGCAGGATGCGGTCGAGGCAGGCCGTGGATACGATCACGCCACGCGCGAGGATCCGAATGCCACTCTTCATGGATCGCCACGACATCCCCGGGTTGACGGCGGAACAGGTCGCCCAAGCGCATCTGGCCGACCTCGAGGCGGAAGCCAGGTTCGGGGTCCGGTTCCTCACCTACTGGTTCGATGCCGCGCAGGGACAGGCGTTTTGCCTGGCGGATGCTCCCGACGCCGACCAGATGGCGGCGGTCCATCGGGAGACGCATGGCCTGATCCCCAACGAGGTCATCCGCGTTTCGGAGAACGACGTCCTGCGTTTCCTGGGGCGGATGAGCGAAGCCGGCGGTGAAACGCAGCGGCTCACCCCCTTCCGGGCGATCCTTTTCACGGACCTGGAGGGGTCGACATCGCTCCTGCAAGCCGTCGGGCAGTCGGCGTTCATCGCCCTCCTCTCCGAACATGACCTGATCATCCGTCGCGCACTCGTGGCCGCCCACGGACGGGAGGTGAAACACACCGGCGACGGGGTCATGGCGTCCTTCGACGCCGTCCCCGATGCGCTGGAATGCGCCATCGCCATCCAGCGCGGCTTCGCCGACCGTTCAGCCGAGACCCCGACGCAGGAGCTTCGCGTGCGGATCGGGATCGCCGCGGGTGAGCCGGTCGACCACGACGACGACCTGTTCGGCTCGACAGTCAACCTCGCCAGACGGATCTGCGATGCCGCTGCCGCCGGGCAGATCCTCACCTCAGACGTCGTCCGAGAGCTGGGCTCGGAGCGCGGCTTCATCTTCGACGCTGGTCGCGATCTGGCGCTGAAGGGATTCGCCGCGCCGACGCGGGTCTTCGAACTCGTTTCCCGGGGGTCCTGACGCCGGCTGGGTTCGTCAGGGATGGCCCCGCGCGACGCCCGACACGATCGATCCATGACGGCCCGAGCTTCCGTGTCCGGTGGCCGTGCGGCGGCCGCGACGGAGCGCATCCGCCATCAGTTCGAGCCAGAGAGCGCGGCGGATTGCCGCGCCACTCCTCAGCGCTTGGCGCCGGCCTTCTGAGAGGTCCCGGTGCGGGTCCGGCCGTCGCCCGGCTTGGCCTTGGCGGTCTGCGCCTTGGCCTTGCCGCGGTTCGGGCTCGAGAGGGCCAGGAAGCGGCGGTACCAGGCCGCGCCGGCGGCGAAGAACGCACCGATGAGCGGCGACAGGATCAGCGCAGAGACCGCCACGTCGCGAGCCACTTCCGCGGTCGGCGGCGCGGACACGTAGATGGTGGTCGGGAAGACGAGGACCAGGATCGAGTAGCAGATCGCCGAGACGAGTCCGACGACGACGCCGAGCAACCAGCTCGCCCGCGGGGCGAGGAAGCCTGCGATGAAGACGCCACCGATCGCGGGCGTCTGGATGAAGTAGGCGAACATGAACTGGCCGATCGAGCCCTGGCCATTCGTCGCGATCAGGAACACGGTGCTGGCGATCGTGATCAGGAGCGGGACCCACAGCGCGTAGGTGTGGGTCGCGATCCACGGCAGCGCGGCGACGTCCTCGCGGACATGCATCGGTCGGAAGGACAACCTGAACGCCTCGGTGAAACCGACGCGCCCGGAGGCGCTTGACGTCGGCGCCTTCTGGGCACCGGACGCCGATGGCTTCGACTTCGCGGTCGGACTGGTCGTCGTGGCCTCCCCGTCGATCGTGTCGTCGGCGGTCAGGTTCGCGGTTGCGGCGCGGTGGCGGCGGCGCGCCTCGGCGCGTTCTGTCCTCTTGGCGCGGGCCACGGTGTCTCCTGCGGTGTGGGGGTCGGGATGGTGCTGCGCATCGTAGTCGAACGTCGCGGCACCCGGGATAAGTGGCGGTGAAGCGGCGCCTGCTACAACAGTGTCCCGCCGCCGATCCTTCCGCTGCCCCGCCGGGAGGTCACCGATGGCTCGTGCCCGGCGCGCGGGGTCCACCGCGCTCATCGTCGTCGTCCTGGCTGCGGTGGCCGCAGGGTGGGGAGGAGCCGGCGTCCGCGCCGGCGCGGTCGATTGGCCGCCGTCGACGCTCGTGGTCTCCGAGGTGCAGACAGGCGGATCGTCGGCATCGGACGAATTCGTCGAGGTCGCCAACCAGGGATCGCTGCCGGTCGACCTGCTCGGCCTGGAGATCGTCTACGCGACGTCGTCGGGGTCGACCGTGACGCGCAAGGCGACCTGGGCGTCGTCGCTCGTGCTCGACCCGGGCAAGCGTGTCCTGATCGCCAATGGAGCGGGCGTCTTCGCGGCGGTGGCAGACGCCACGTACTCGGGCGGATTCGCGGCGACCGGCGGCGCGATCGCGTTGCGCGTGGTCGGAGGGTCCGTCATCGATGCGGTCGGCTGGGGCGACGCGACCAACGGGTTCGTCGAAGGGGCCGCTGCCGTCGCTCCGCCCGCCGGGTCGAGTCTCGAGCGGGCGCCGGGCGGACCGGCCGGCAACGGCACCGACACGAACCAGAACAGCCTCGACTGGTTCGTCCAGGCAGCTCCGTCGCCGCAGGGCTCTGGCGCACCGGCCGTGCCCGCGCCGGGGCCATCCGCGAGCCCGACGCCGACTCCCGCTTCGACCGCGACGCCGACTCCAGCACCGACGCCGACGCCGACGCCGGCGCCGACCGCGACACCGACCGCGACTCCGACACCGACACCGACTCGCCGACCGCCGACGCCGACGCCGACCGCGACTTCGACCCCGACACCCGTGGCCACCGCGACGCCGACGCCGACCCCGCGACTCCGACCCCGACGCCCGTGGCCACCGCGACGCCGACACCCACCCCCACCCCCACGCCGGTCCTGATCTCGTCCGTCGCCACCGCCAGGTCGCTGCCCGATGGGACGACCGTCACGATCGAGGGCGTCCTCACGACGAGGCTCGGGGCGCTCGAGAGCGGCCGTGCCGGGTTCATCCAGGATCCGACCGCCGGTATCGCTCTGTACCTCGACGCGCCGGTGATCGGCGACTGGCCGGCCGGTTCGACGGTGGCCGCGACCGGCGCGCTCGACAGCAGGTTCTCGCAGCGGACGCTCCGGCTGTCCGAGGCGACGCTTGTCTTCGAGGCGTTGGGAGTCCTTCCTGATCCGATCGACGTGCCGACGGGCTCGGCGACCGAGTCCGTCGAGGGATCGCGGGTCCGGATCTCCGGAACCGTCACGGCAGCGCCGGATCAGTTGTCGGACGGCCTGGGCATCACGGTCGACGATGGGTCAGGGCCCGTCCGCGCGGTGATCGGGCCAGAGGCGGCTGCGGGCTTCACGCTCGCCTCCGGGTCGGAGGTGGTCGTCGTCGGGCCGCTCGGGCAGCGCGACAGCTCCGGGACCGGTGCGGCCGGCTACCGCGTCCATGCGACGCTCGGCGGCGAACTCGAGGTCGCGCCGGTGGCCACGCCCGCGCCGACACCGAGTCCCGCGCCCACGCCCTCGTCGACCACGACCCCGACGCCATCTCCGACCCCATCGCGAGTCCCTCGCTGACGCCGTCACCATCCGCGACACCCGCCCCCACGCCTGCGCCCACGTCGGTCCCCACGCCCACCGCGAGTCCCGCTGATGCCCCGATGTCGCTCGTCGCGGCTCGCGGTCTCGCGGTCGGCTCGAGGGTCCGGACCAGCGGCGTCGTCGTGGCCGAGGCCGGGCGCCTCGGCAGCCCGCCGCTGCTCGCGATCGGCTCCATCGACGCTGGACTCGTCGTCCGTCTTCCCGACGACGCTCCGAACCTCGCCCGCGGCACGGTGCTCGAGGTCAGCGGCAAGCTCGCCGCCCCATACGGCCAACTCGAGATCCGTCCGAGCGAGGCCGACCTGCGTGCGGTCGGCAGCGCGGCTCTCCCCGAGCCCATCGCCGTGCCACCTGCCGGTCTCGCCGAATGGCTCGAGGGGAGGATGGTGTGGGCGACCGGTCGTCTGACCGCCAAGCCAACGAAGACCGCCAGCGGGGATATCACGCTCGTCCTCGAGCGTGAGGGCGGCACCTCCGTGAAAGTGCTGGCCGATGCGTCCAGCCGCGTGAACCTGGCGTCGCTCACGGTCGGGGCCACGTATCGGGTCGTCGGCTTCGTCGGCCAGCGAGCGACGCGGTCGGGCGCCCTCGACGGCTATCGGATCTGGTTGCGCGACCCGGCGGACATCGTCGTGACCGCAGCTCCGCCGTCGTCTGGTTCGCCGTCGCCGACGCCGAAGGGCTCGGCCGGGGCCATCTCGGTCATCTCGATCGCTCGTGCGCTCACGATCTCCGACCGCGACGTCGCCATCCTCGCGATCGTGACGACACCCGCGACCCTGCTCGACACGACCGGCCGCCGCATCGTCGTCCAGGACGGCTCCGCCGCGGTCGAGGTCCTGGTCCCGTCCGACGCGATCGCGCCGCCGGTCGGTGCCCGGATCCGAGCTGAGGGCCGCATGGGCGTCGCCTACGGCGCCCCCCGGCTGCGTGCCGAACGTCTGGTCGTCGAAGGCAGCGGCGCCCTGCCGGCGCCCATCGTCCTGCACGGGTCACCCGACGCTCGCACACGAGTGGCGCCTGGTGACCGTGACGGGGCGGGTGACGAGCGTGCACAAGCTCGGCGACCGCTGGCGCGCCGAGGTCCAGGTCGGGGCGACCACGGTCGCGATCGTCGGACAGCCCGGCGCGGGGATCCCGAGCACGGCGGTTGCTGAAGGGCGCGCGGCGACCATCACCGGGATCGCCCGCAGGCCGTTCCCGAGCGCGACCGACAAGCGCTACGCCGTGACGCCGCGGTTCCCTGCGGACGTCCGCGTGGCTGGCGTCGGCCGGCGACGACGTCGGCAGGGACCGGCTCGTCATCGAACGGTTCCGCAGGTCCCGTGACCGAGACGCCGACCAGCGACGTTCCGATGGACGCCGATCTGGCCGACCTCGATGCCGTCCTTGGGCGCCTCGTGCGCGTCGGTGGTCTCGTCGTCGACCTTCGACCTGATGGGTTCACGCTCGATGACGGGACCGCGATCGGCCGGATCGTCCTTCGGGGCGCGGCCCTGGATCGGCTCGCGCTGGTCGAACCCGAGGACGCGCTCAACGTGATCGGACGGGTCGAGTCGACGTCCGACGGCGCCATCGTCGTGGTCGACGAGCCGGGCGGCATCGTCCAGGCAGGGGATCCGGTCGCGCCGTCATCGACGACGGCGAGCCCCGATCCGGCGGTCGTCGGGGCCAGCGGATCGGGTCCGTCCGCGTCCGACGCCGGGACGGCCGGAGCCAGTCGGTTCGCCGGTCTCGGCGGGACCCTGCCGTTCGACGCCGGAGCCGCGGGCCTCGGGACCCTCGTCGCCATCTCGGTGGCGTCCGTGGCCGTGACGATGCTCCGACGCGAACAGGCGCGACGGCAGATGGCCGCCCGGATCGCCGGTCGGTTGGCCACCTTCGTGGGCGGTCCGGAGGGGTCCGCTGCGGCGCCGTCCGGTCCACGCTCGGCTGAGCGTGAGTCGAGCACGATCCACTCGGCTTGACGCTCGTGAGAACGCGGGACTATCCTCGGCCGAGTTTCGCGCCAGCGAAGCAGCCACGTGAGCGAGGGAGAGGTCTTGCCGAACGCGGACAACCGCGTCATTCACCCGGATCGCAGGATCGCGGTCCGCGCCGGAGAACGGCAGTACCACATCGGACTCGGTCCAGGTGAACTGGCCGAGTACATCCTCCTCCCCGGTGACCCCGACCGGACCTCCCGGATCGCCTCGCGCTTCGAATCCATCGAGCTCGAGCGTCGACATCGGGAGTTCGCCTCGGTCACCGGGCGATCTATCGGGGCCAGCGGGTGTCGGTCGTCTCGACCGGGATCGGCACGGACAACGTCGAGATCGTCGTGGCCGAGATCCTGGCGATCACGCGAGCGGCCGACCTTCATCCGGGTCGGGTCGTGCGGGGCGCTCCAGCCGGAGATGCGACCTGGGCGACCTGGCCATCACGCACCGGGGCCGTCCGGCTCGAGGCGACCACGAGCTTCTTCGTCCACGACGGGTACCCCGCGGTCGCCGACTACGAGGCGGTCGCGGCGCTCGTCGAGGCAGCGGAGCGGCTCGGACACCGGTATCACGTCGGGGATCACCGCGACGGCACCTGGGTTCTTCGGTGCGCAGGGGCGCCCGATCCCCCAGTTGCCCATCCGCTACCCTGACCTCGCGGAGGAGATGGCGCGCCAGCGCGTCATGAACTTCGAGATGGAGGCGTCGGCTCTCCTCGTCCTCGCGACCCTCGCCCGCTGTCGAGCCGGCGTCGTCTGTGCGGTGTATGCCAATCGGACGACCGGCGAGTTCGTCAGTGGCGAAGCCCAAGGACGCGGCCGAGGCGGCCTGCGTCGAGACCGGGCTCGAAAGCCTGCTCGATCCTGGCCGAGATGGATCGACAGAAGCGCGAAGCCGGGACGGACCGCTGGCGGCCGTCACTCTGGCGACACAGCGTGTGATCACGCACCGTTGAGTGGATGCGGGACAAGGGATCCCGCGACGCATCACGACGGATGAGGAGGAGCCACGATGGCCGAGGCCTATTGCGTCAAGGACAAGAAGAAGGTCGAAGTCCAGAACGCGCAGAAGATCACGATGAAGAACGGCAAGCCGGCGATCCAGGGCACCTGCCCGATCTGCGGCGGCAAGGTCTTCCGGATCGGCGGCGCTGATCACCGCATCCTGATCGTCCACGACGCAAGGCCCTCGCCGTCGGCGGGGGCCTCGTCATGTCCGGGCCACATGGCCCGCCACGTCGGGCAGACCGACCCGGGGCGGTCGACCTCCCCTTTGGTACGATGGCCCCGACGCTCGATCCGGGTGGACCCGCGGACCCTCCGTGGCACGCTCGTGCGGTCGCCGCGTCCGCTCAGCTGTCCCATGGACGTGTCGGGGACCCAGGCCCGGCGCGCATCTCGCCCAGGAGGTCCCGCACCATGACCACCCGCGTCGGCATCAACGGTTTCGGCCGGATCGGTCGCCAGTCGCTCAAGGCACTCATCGAGCGCGCGCCGGACATCGAGGTCGTCGCGGTCAACGACCTCGTCGACGCCGAAGATGAACGCGCTGCTGTTCAAGCGCGACTCGACGTACGGCACGTACCCGGGCGACGTCCGGGCAGGCGACTCGTCGATCATCATCGACGGCCACGAGATCAAGATCCTCGCCGAGCGCGACCCGGCGAACCTGCCGTGGGGCGACCTCGGCGTCGACATCGTCCTCGAGAGCACGGGCCTCTTCACCGACGCGGCGAAGGCCGGCGCCCACATCGACTGCCGGCGCCAAGAAGGTCATCATCAGCGCCCCGGCGAAGGGCGAGGACATCACGATCGTCCTCGGCGTCAACGAGGACCGCTACGACCCGGCCGCCCACCACATCATCAGCAACGCGAGCTGCACGACGAACTGCCTCGCCCCGGCGGCCAAGGTCGTCCACGACCTGCTCACCATCGAGCGCGGCCTGATGAACACGATCCACAGCTACACCAACGACCAGAACATCCTCGACGTCGCCCACAAGGACCCGCGCCGGGCCCGGAGCGCCGGCCAGAACATCATCCCGACGACGACCGGCGCGGCGAAGGCCCTGGCACTCGTCATCCCCGACCTCAAGGGCAAGTTCGACGGGTTCAGCCTGCGGGTGCCGACCCCGACGGTCAGCGTCGTCGACTTCACCGCGGACGTGGCCCGGCCGACCTCGGTCGAGGAGCTCAATGACGCGTTCCGGGCTGCAGCCGAGGGTCCGCTCAAGGGCATCCTGGGCGTCTCGGACGAGCCGCTCGTGTCGATGGACTTCAAGGGCGACAGCCGGAGCTCGATCATCGACTCCGCGTCGACCATGGTCCTCGACGGGACGATGGTCAAGGTCATCGCCTGGTACGACAACGAGTGGGGCTACAGCTGCCGCGTCGCAGACCTCATGGCATTCGTGGCGGCCCGCCTGCCCGTCGCCGCCTGACCTGAGCGATCGATGGACAAGCTCACGATCCGCGACGCGGACGTCGCCGGCAAGCGCGTCTTCGTTCGCGTCGACTTCAACGTCCCGCTGGCCGACGGCCGTGTCACCGACGATTCGCGCATCCGGGCCGCCATCCCGACGATCAACGCGCTCCTCGCCTCCGGGGCGTCGGTCATCCTGGCCAGCCACCTCGGCCGGCCCGACGGCAAGGTCCAGGATGGGCTCCGCCTGCGACCGGTCGGGCAGCGCCTCGGGGAGCTGATGCGGCGCAACGTGCCGGTCACCGGCGACGCGCTCGGTCTCGGCACGGAGGACGCCGTCAAGCGGCTGCGACCTGGCGAGGTGCTCCTCCTCGAGAACCTGCGCTTCCACGTCGAGGAGGAGCAGAACGACCCGGCCTTCGCCGCTGCCCTGGCGGCCTATGCCGACATCTACGTCAACGACGCCTTCGGGACGGCGCATCGCGCGCACGCCTCGACGGTCGGCATCGCGAAGCTCCTGCCGGCCTACGCCGGGCTCCTGATGGAGCGCGAGATCGAGATGCTCTCCAAGCTCCTCGAGGCGCCCGAACGCCCGTTCGCGGCCATCCTCGGCGGGGCCAAGGTGTCCGACAAGATCAAGGTCATCGACCACCTCCTGACCAAGGTGGACATGCTCATCCTCGGTGGCGGGATGGCCAATACGTTCCTGCTCGCGCAGGGCAAGGCGGTCGGCAAGAGCCTGGCCGAACCGGACCGCGTCGACGACGCCCGTCGGATCCTGTCGACGGCGGCCAACAACGGCGTCCGGGTCGTCCTGCCGGTCGATGTCATCGTCGCCAAGGAAGTCACCCGCGGCACGGAGTACAAGACGCTCCAGGCCGAGAAGATCCCCGCGTCGTGGCACATCGTCGACCTGGGCAAGGCCAGCCAGGACCTGATCGTCGAGGCGCTTGCCGATGTCCAGACCGTGTTCTGGAACGGGCCGCTCGGCGTCTTCGAGATCCCGTCGTTCGCCCACGGGACGAAGGCAGTCGCGCGACTGCTCGCCGAACGGGCGGATTCGGGCGCGACCGTCATCGTCGGTGGCGGCGACTCGGTGGCGGCGGTGACCCAGCAGGGCCTTGCCGACCGGATGACCCACATCTCGACCGGTGGCGGCGCGTCGCTCGAATTCCTCGAGGGCCGCGAGTTGCCGGGTGTGACCGTGCTGCTCGATCGCCCGGTCGAGGCCAAACCCACCAGGAAGGCCTCGAAGTCGAAGGCGAAGGCATCCGCATGAACACCCTCATCGAAGTCGTCGACGCGCGCGAGATCCTCGATTCGCGCGGGAACCCCACGGTCGAGGTCGACGTCGTCCTTGCCGATGGGTCGGTCGGCCGCGCGGCCGTGCCATCCGGCGCATCGACCGGGGTCCACGAGGCGGTCGAGCTGCGCGACGGCGATGCGGCCCGGTTCGGCGGCAAGGGCGTCGTCAACGCGGTCGCCAACGTGACCGCCACGATCGGTCCCGGCCATCTACGGCCTCGACGCCTCCGACCAGTCCGGCATCGACGCGCTGCTCGTCGAGCTCGACGCGACGCCCAACAAGTCGCGACTCGGCGCCAACGCGATCCTGGGCGTGTCGCTCGCCTGCGCGCATGCCGCGGCAGCGTCCTACGACCTGCCGCTCTATCGCTACCTCGGCGGGATCGGGGCCACGAAGCTGCCGGTCCCGATGTTCAACATCCTCAACGGCGGCAAGCACGCCGAGGACTCGACCGACTTCCAGGAATTCATGGTCATGCCGGTCGGCGTCGACACCTTCGCCGAAGCGCTCCGCGCGGGTTCGGAGGTCTTCTGGGCGCTGCGCTCGATCCTCCACGACGAGGGACACTCGACCGGCCAGGGTGACGAGGGCGGCTTCGCGCCGTCGCTGCCGTCAAACGAGGCCGCCGTCGAGATCATCCTTCGAGCCATCGAACGCGCCGGCTATCGGCCGGGGATCGACGTCGCGATCGCGCTCGACCCGGCCACCTCCGAGCTCGTCGCGCCGGGCTCGGGTGTCGATGGCGTACCGACGAGGTATGTGCTGGCACGCGAGGGACGGACGCTCGACTCCGGCGAGATGGTCGACCTGTGGGCCGACTGGGCCGCCCGGTTCCCGATCGTATCGCTCGAGGACGGGCTCGCCGAGGACGACTGGGCGGGCTGGAAGCAGCTCACGGCGCGACTCGGCAAGACGATCCAGCTCGTCGGCGACGACCTGCTCGTGACGAACACGGACCGGATCGCGCGCGGCATCGAAGAGGAAGCGGCGAACTCGGTCCTCATCAAGCTCAACCAGATCGGGACGCTGACCGAGACCATCGAAGCGATCGCGCTGGCGCGCGGGGCCGGCTGGTCGGCGGTCGTGTCGCATCGCTCGGGCGAGACCGAGGACACGACGATCTCCGACCTGGTCGTCGCGATGGGGACCGGGCAGATCAAGTCTGGCGCTCCGTCACGCTCCGAACGGGTCGCCAAGTACAACCGGCTGCTCCGTATCGAGGGTGAGCTCGGCGACAGTGCCCGGTACCCGGGCCGCGCGGCGCTGTCCGGCGTCCCGTCGGCGGCGCGTTTCGCACCCGAGACGAGGGTCGAGACGCCGTCGTGATCCGGTTCGTGGACCGTGGCGCGAAGACCGCCGCATACGTCGGGATCGGCACGGCGGTCACCATCGTCGCCAGCTTCACGCTCATCATCCCGATCGAGTGGTTCATCTGGCTGCTCGTGATCCCGGTCGGCCTGACGATCGGCTATTACGCCAATCAGCGCTCGAACCGGCGCGCCGGCCCGCTCCGTCGGATCCTCGTCAACGGGACGTTCGCGGCGCTCGTGACAGGCGTCTCGATGGCGCTCCTGCTCCTGCTGATCAAGGCGATCTTCTTCTTCGCCGATGGTGGCTATCCGGACTTCAACCGGGTGGACCAGGCCGGCACGGCGATCCCTCCGTCCTGCCAGAGCGGCGCCGATTGCGTCTACCAGCGTTACGTGGCGGCAGGCCGCAGCGCGGACCTCGCCGCAGCCGGCGTGACAGACGCCGATTCCTTCTCGAGCTTCTATTGGCGTGAGCAGTTCGGCAGTGCCGTGACGATCGTCCTGCTGACGACACTGAGCGGTCTGGGCGGCGCCGGGCTGTACTGGGTCTTCCGCCCCAAGCCGGTCGCCGCGGGGGCGGGCGCCTCCCCGACCTAGATCGTGGGCACCGTCCGGTTCGTGCCTGAGGCGCGGATCGCCGATGGCCGAGCGCGGCCACCCGCGCCACCTTGCTCGACGGGCTGATCCTGACCTCGGGGCGCGCTGAGCGGTGCAGGATCTGCTTCCACGAGACGCGCGGGCGTCGGGGTCGGTGGAATCGAAACGCCCCGGGGAACCCGGGGCGTCGTGTCGTGGGAACCGGGCCGGCGCCCGATGGCTATTCCTTGGTCGTGGCCTTCTTGGCCTTCGGCGCGGCCTTCGCCGTCGCCTTGGGGGCCGGCTTCGGGGCCGCCTTGGCTGCGGTCGCCTTCGGAGCAGCGGCCTTCCTGGGCGCCGCAGCCTTGGGCTTGGGGGCCGCCTTCGTCGCGGTCGCCTTGGCCGGCACGGCCTCGGCGGACGCGGCCTCGGCGGCGGCCTTCGCGGCGGCAGCCTCGGCGCGGGCGGTCTTGCTCAGCGCGGCACGGGCCTTGCCAGCGGCCGTCTGAGCGCCCTTAGCCTTGCCGGCCTTGCCGGCAGCGATGCGGGCCTTGGCGGCCTTCGCCGCGGCAGCCTTGCCGGTCGTCTTGACGACGCGGCCGCCGGTCTGGACATGCTCGCCACCGAGTGCGGCGTTGACCTTGCGGGTCAGGCGCGACTTGCGGCGGGCGGCGGCGTTCGGGTGGATCGCTCCGACCTTGGCGGCGCGGTCGAGCGCACTGAGGGCTTCAGCGAGCGCGGCGACGGGATCGATCGTCGACTCGGCGGGGGCCGCGGCGGCAGTCAGGGCCTTCGCGACGAACGTCTTCGCGGCGCTGCGTCGGGGCTGGAGGACTTCGCGGCGGCGCTCTGCCTGACGGACCCTCTTGAGTCCGGACGGCGTACGAGCGCCCGTCCAGGTGCGGGGCGTCTTGGCCAAGTGGAAAACCTCGGGTGTGGGTGGTGGTCGATCTGGCGCGCGGCGCGGAAACGAGCCCCGGGCGCGAAGGCGGAGGATACCACAGCTCGACCGAGCCACCCAGTCCGGCGCGACGCGCCGCGCGCCGCCAGACTTGTCGGTATGACCGCCATCATCGGTGGCCTCGGTGCCGCGATGCTGTGGGCCGCGGCGACGCTCTGTTCCTCTCGCTCCAGCCGCATGCTCGGCTCGCGGGTCGTGCTGGGCTGGATCATGGTCGTCGGGCTCGTGGTCGGGCTGCCCATCGCCGCCGTCAGTCCGGGCCCGGCTGTCGTCGAACCATCCACCGTCGGCCTTCTGGGTCTGGCCGGGATCTGCTACGTCATCGGCCTCCAGCTCACGTACGCGGCGTTGCGGATCGGCAAGGTCTCGATCGTGGCGCCGATCGTGGCCACGGAAGGCGCCGTCGCCGCACTCATCGCGGTCTCGCGCGGGGATCCGCTCGGCTTCATCGCGGGCGTGTCGCTCGCGGTCATCGTCACGGGCGTCGTCCTCTCGACTCTCGAACCCGGCCGCGCGGATGTTGCCGCAGGCGACTTCGATGTCGTGGCCGACGCCCTCGACGAGCCACCGACGAGCAAGGCGACCGATGCGACCAGCGCGGCGATCGATTCGCCGAGCCACCCTCGGCGGGCGACCGCTGCTCGCGATCGGCGCCGCCCTCGTCTTCGGGGTCGGTCTCGTGGCCGCGGGAACGGCCGCGTCACTCGTCCCCGTCGCCTGGGTCGCTCTCACGGCACGCGTCGTCGGCTTCGTGGTCGTCGTGATCCCGCTCGTCGCCAGCGGTCGGATGCGGGTCACCCGGATAGCGCTGCCGCTCGTCGTCATCGCGGGCGTCGCGGAGGTGCTCGGATCGATGCTGTCGGCGTGGGGCTCGCGCGAGAGCATCGCCATCACGGCGGTCATGGGCAGCCAGTTCGCCGCCATCGCCGCCGTGGCCGCGTTCTTCCTGTTCGGGGAGCGGCTCGGACGCGTCCAGATCGCGGGCGTGGCGCTCATCGTGGGCGGCGTGACGGTCCTGGCGGCAGCGACCGCCTGAAGAGCGCGCCCAGACGGCCGTGCGGTCGGGCGTCTGGCGGAACGTAGCGATCGGCATCGCCACTCTCTCGCGCCAGGGCCGCGTCGAGGCGCTCGGAACGAGAACCGATGTTGGACGCGCGGGCAGCGAGACTGGCGTCCCGATGACCCGACATTGCTCGCGTGAGGTCAGGCGTGCGCCGCGACCTCCGCGATGATGGCCGGAATGGCGAGGGCGTGCCCTTCGGCGTGGATCTCGTCAAATGACAGTTGCGGGACCGCCGCGCGAAGCGAAGCGATGACCCGCGCGTGTCGATCCGGGTCCCAGATGCGAACGCGCGCCTCCGCACGAATGCGGTCTGCCATCCCGAGTAGGCGCACGGCCTCATGCTGCCGATCAACGCCACATATCGAGACGAGTCCGTCAAGCGAGTCGACAAGCGGATACTTGAACTCGAATTCGGCGGAATCGCGAACGACCGCACGAAATCCAGCCTCCGCCTGCGCAGTAAGGCCGTTTGCGTGATCCGCTTTTGCTCGAAGACAGCGCGACTCGACGATGATGTCTATGGTCAGACCAAGTCCGCGCTCCACTTCATCGAGTAGTCCGACGAGTTCGAGGGCATTGGCGGCGTTGCCTTCGAGTAGCGCGATCTCGGCTCCTGTCGCAAGGTGGTGACTTGTCAATTGCCGGTCTGATGTCGCGCCTTCCAGGGTGGCCGCGGACTGTGACATGAGCGCGTGGGCTCGCTTGAATCTACCGATTTCCGCCCAGGATAAGGCGATGTCATCCAGGATCTCGGACTCGCCGTCTTCTACCGACTCCTGACGAGCGAGTCGCAGCGCCTCCTCCTTGAGCCGGATCGCGCGAAGCGTGTCGCCGCTGAACCGGGGGAATTCGCTAAGGGTCAGGCGCACGCTGGATCTGACCGTGCCACCTATCCTGTCCGCCGCCTGTACGGCAGTGGCGCCCCATCGCTCGCCTTCTTCGATCGCACCGACCATCAACCAGTACATGCCCGTCGCCCGGAACAGGCGGATGACGACGTCGTCAGCACCCTGGGCGGATGCGCGATCAAAGGCCAGCCTGAGGTTGTCGCGCTCCATCCGGCACATCGTCAGCCAATCGTTTCGGCTGACTGCGCGCGAGGTGGCGGTAGCGACGGCCAGGTAATGGGCCACGTGCCGCCGCTCCGCGGCCTCCCTTTCTTGATACCGATCTGCAAGCTCGGTCGCGTACTGGCGGACGGTCTCGAGGATCGCGTACCGACCTTCGATCCGCCTGGCCAGGCTGTGCTCGATCAGCGCGGCTATCCCGTCAAGATCCGTCGAACTGACGTTCAGCGCGGCCTCGAGGTCGAAACCATTGGCGAGTACGGACAGCTTCCTGAATGCCGTCTGTGCGCCGACCGGGAGCAGTTCGTAGCTCCACCCGATCGTGTCGCGGAGCGATCGTTGGCGTTCCGGAGCATCCCGCGGTCCCGATACCAGGATCGAAAGCTGGTCCGACAGCCTTGTTCGCAAGTCGGTGGGGGCAAGGGTGTCGGTTCGAGCGGCAGCCAATTCGATCGCCAGAGGCTGCCAGTCGAGAGCTGTCACGATCGCCTCCACGACCTCCGGAGCCAGCGTCGTGGATGGCGCGGCCGCACGCGCGCGCTCGGCAAACAGCGCCACGGCATCGGCGGAGCTCATCGATGTGACTTCGAGGCGTTGCTCGCCGCGGATCCGCAACGGAGCGCGACTCGTCACGATGATGCGCAGGCGATCGCATCGCTCCAGTAACCCGGCAACGTCACCTGCGCATTCGAGGATCTGCTCCACGTTGTCCAGCAGAAGCAGCATCTCCCGGGAGCCGATCGCATCGGCCGGACGGCCCCCTCCTCCAACGACATCGCCGATCCGGGTCAGGACATGGGAGGGATCACGCACCGTCGCCAACGGGACCCACCAGACGCCGCCGCGACGATCCTCGACGCTATCGGCTGCCAGCTGGAGGGCGAGACGCGTCTTTCCCGATCCGCCTGGGCCAGTCAGGGTCAATAGCCGGCTGGTCTCCAGCAAGGCACGGGCCTCCTCCAGCTCCCGCGCTCGCCCGATCAGGGGAGTCGCCTGAACCGGAAGGTTGGTCTGGTGCAGGGTTGCGAGAGGCCCGAACCTCCCCTCGCCGAGCTGCCAGAGCCGAGTTGGAGCAGTCAGATCCTTGAGCCGATGCTCGCCCAGATCCAGAAGCACTCCATCGAGGAAGACGCGCGTCGCCTGAGACACGAGAACCTGTCCGCCATTCGCGGCCGCCATGATGCGCGCCGCTCGGTGGACATCGATCCCGACATACCCATCGGACGTGACCAAGGGTTCGCCCGTGTGGAGCCCCATACGGACCCGGATCGGGCCGCTCCCCATGGCCGCCTGCGCATCGGCGGCCGCGGTCGCCGCATCACGAGCGGATTCGAAGACGTAGAAGAAGGAATCGCCCGCTGTGTCGACCTCGATCCCGCCGCGTGACCCGAACGTGTCGCGGATGATGCGTCGATGGTCTGCCAGGAGGGCAGCGTAGTCCGAGCCCTGGGCTTCGAGCAGCCGAGTCGAGCCTTCGATGTCGGTGAACACGAGAGTAATGATCCCGCTCGGGAGCGCGCGCATCGGACCACCTTCGCTGCCCGCGAAGTGTGCGGGCAACAAGATCATGCAAGCAAGAGTCAGGGGGCGGCCACCCCTCGCACACCGCGAGGTGTCCCTTCAAATGATCGGATGACGGCGGCTGCCGCTGAGCACGCCCGAGTCATCGACCGATGTGTGCCTTCACATAGCCTCTGGAGTCGACTGGCGCATCGTTCGCGACGTGCGGGCGGAGGCGCCGTGAGCTTGATCGTGTGACATGGAAGTTCCCTTGCGAGCTCGCTCCCGGCCGATGTCCTGTCAGCAACGCATCGACGTCTGGTGAGCCATTGTCGCAAGCCCTGACTCCCGCACCGGCTACACTGCCGCCTCGTGACCATCCCCCAGGAACGCCTGCGCAACTTCTCGATCATCGCGCACATCGATCACGGCAAATCCACGCTCGCCGATCGGCTGCTGGAGCTGACCCACACGGGCGTGGCGCTCATCGTGGGTGGCGTGACGGTCCTCGCGGCGGCGACAGCCTGACCCCGGATCAGACGGCGGTGCGGTCCCCCGTCTCGGCAGGGCGTCGGGTGGACGTCTCGCCCGTTTCGCGCGCGAGGGCAGCATCGAGACGCTCGAGGAATGGCCGGGCGCGCAGGCGCGTCAGGATCTCACGGCTCCGGGCCGCGGCGGCTTGGACCTCCGGCTCGCGCGGGTCGAGGAGCGTCGCCATGTCGATCCCGGTCAGGGCTTCATCCCAGGGTACGTGGATCTCTCGCCATCCATCGCGAGCCCCGCGGTAGAGACTCAGGGCCTCGGCCGTCCTGTCGTCGAGCGCCGCGATACCGGCCTGGATGGTCGCGCGTCGCAACTCGATGGCCGGGCCGTGCATCCCGGTCTCGTCGATGGATGCGAGGTCCTCGGCCGCACCTGCCGCGTCGTGCGACCAGAGCGCCGCGCGAGCCGCGACGGCCCGACGGCTCGGACTTCGGCCGGCGACCTCGGTGAAGGACGCGATGGCGAACCGGCGTGCGTCGGCGAGACGGCCCTCACCGATCGCGCGGGCCGCCCGGATATCGAGGTAGTCGGCCACGGTCTGCGGGTCATCGTCGCCCTCGGTCAGCAGCTCCCATGAGACCCACTCCTCATCGGTCGCCTCGCCCCGCCAGCTTCGGAAGACGAGCGTATTCCCGAGGAACCATGCCCGGTCCACTCGATCCAGCTCGCCGCTGAGTTGTGATCCGAGCTCGCTGATGGACCAGTCCCAGTCGCCCGTGAATCGAGCCTCCTCGGACGTGTTGCCGAGGATGAGGAGCATGCGCTGGCGCATGCCG
The DNA here is from genome assembly GCA_963776385.1 of uncultured Chloroflexia bacterium. GTDB lineage: Bacteria > Chloroflexota > Limnocylindria > Limnocylindrales > CSP1-4 > SPCO01. The sequence goes on along the minus strand of CAVZME010000001.1, from coordinate 19,327 downwards.
AGCCGGCGCGTCTCGGCCAGCGTCTCGCGATCGAAGGCCAAGGCCCTCGCCGGTTCGCGCTCGGTCAAGTGGAACCCGATGTTGCCTCGACAGGCCATCGCGTTGTCCACCAGTCCGCGGCTTTCGGCGAGTTCGAGCGCTCCTTTCGTGAGTGCGATCGCCTCGTAGTTGCGACCCATCTGGCCGAGCAACTGTCCGCGACGCATGATGAGCTCGACCACCGCGTCGACGAGGTCGAGCCGCTCCGCCCGCCCGACATATTCCTCGGCCAGGCGCAGCGCCCGGGTCGTGTCCTGATGCATGGCGTAGGCACCGCTCATCGCGGTCGCGAGTCGAACGACAGCAACCTCGTCATCGATGCCAGCCAGCTGTTCCATCGCCGGCTCGAGAAGGGCGACGGCTTCCTCGCTCCGATACGAGGACACGAGCGTCCGGGTCATCGCGACGTAGCTGCCCGCCAACCCGGAGAGGTCGCCCATCTCGCGGCGGAGCTCGATCGCCCGACGGAGGAGGGTCTCCGCCTCGTCGAGACGTGCCGCCTCGGTGGCGACTCGTCCGGCGCGGTCGAGCAGGTCTGCCTCCTCCGAGGGCTCGGTCACGACGGTGAGCGCCGACTGGAGGAATCCGAGGCCCTGCTCATAGGACCCCAGGGCGATGGCCCGGTCTGCCGCTGCTCGCAACGCGATCCGCGCCTGGCCCGCGAGGGCGTTCGCTTCGTCAGGTTCACCCGCGTTCTCGTGCGCCGCGAGATAGTGGCTTGCGAGTGCGCCCGCGAGCTCGTCGGAGCCGAGCGATTCGAAGAAGCGGGCCGCAGCCATGTGGCGTGTCTTGCGATCGCGCCGGGCCAGCGTGTTGTAGGCGACCTCGCGGATCAGGGCCTGGACGAAGGAGTACTGCCCGCGTTCCGGACTTCGGGGATCCTGGTCCTGGGTGAGCAGCTCGCGCCGGACCAGCTGGCGGAGCAGCGGCTCGAGGTCCTCTTCGGGCACCCCGGAGACCGCCGACAGCCCCGCCTGGGTGAAGCTCTGGCCAAGGACCGCGGCGTCGGACGCGATCGCGCGCTCGGCAGGCGCCAGGGCGTCCAAACGCGACGCGATGAGTGCGGTCAGCGTCTCGGGCACCGCGAGCGTGGTGAGGTCACCGACCGGGCGATAGACCTCGCCTTCAAGCGCCAACCGCTCTTCGGCTAGCAGCATGCGGACGGTCTCGACGGCATACAGCGGCATCCCGTCGGCCCGCGCCACGATCGTTGCGATGGCGGACTCCGGCAGGCCCGGCACGAGGCCAGCGAGGAGCTGGCGCATCGCGTCCGTCGTTAGCGGCTCGAGATAGACCGAGGTGAAGTTGCGCTTGCCGGCCCCCCACGCCGGGCGCTTTTCGAGCAAGTCCGGACGGGCGAGCGTGACGACGAAGATCGGGACCGTGCGCGACCACTCCATGATGTGGTCCACGAAGTCCACGAGCCCGGTATCGGCGTGATGGAAGTCCTCGAAGACCATGATGACCGGGCCGGTCTCGGCGAGCCGCTCGAAGAACGTCCGCCACGCGCCGTAGAGCTCCTCGGTCGCCATGCCGGACTCGAAGCCGAGGAGCACCAGGAACGCGCGCTCGATCCAGCGCCGTTCCTCCGGGTCGGAGACGTTCTCGGCGAGCGTCTCGGCGACCTTCGTCCGTGACGTCGCCTCGTCGTCGGTCTCGACCAGTCCGCACCGGCCACGAACCATCTCGCCCAACGCCCAGAAGCTGATGCCTGAGCCATAGGCCGGCGATCGACCGGCGTGCCACCAGACGTCCTCGATCGACCCCGTCGAGGTACTTCACGAACTCCCAGCCCAGACGCGACTTGCCGATGCCGGCCGGACCGATGACCGACACGAGACGGGCGCGCCGCTCACGACTGGTCGCCTGGAAGAGGTCCTTCAGGAGACGGATCTCGCCATCACGACCGACGAACGGCGCCTCGAGGGCCTCACCGGACCGACGTCCGTCGCGCTCCCCGATGACCCGGAGGGCCCGCCAGGCTGGGACGGGGCTGGTCTTGCCCTTGAGCGTCTGCTCGCCGGCCGGTTCGAACGCGATCGAGACGGATGCCACCTGGTATGTCGCCTCGCCGACGAGGACCGTCCCTGGAGGCGGCGACCGACTGGAGCCGGGCAGCAGTGTTGACGATGTCCCCGGCGACCATGCCCTGGTTCGTCGCTCCGAACGTGACGGCCGCTTCGCCGGTCAGGACCCCGGCTCGAGCCTGGATGGTCGGGCCGAGGGTGCGGACGGCCTCGACGAGATCGAGCGCGCTCCTGACGGCCCGGCCGGCGTCGTCCTCGCGGGCGATGGGTGCGCCCCAGACGGCCATGACCGCGTCGCCGATGAACTTCTCGACGGTGCCGCCGTACGACTCGACGATGCCGCGTGCGAGGTCGAAGTAGCGGGTCAGGACCTCGCGGACATCCTCGGCGTCGCGTTCCTCGGCGAACGGCGTGAAGCCGACGAGATCAGCGAAGAGAACGGTGACGTGACGGCGCTCGGCGACGGGTTCGGCCTGCCCGACGGCCGGCAGGATGTCCGGTGCCGGCGCTCCGCCAAGCGACGTCCCGCACTCATTGCAGAACCGTGCGTCGGGCAGCGTCGGCGCTCCGCAGGATGGGCACGCCACCGCGAGGCGAGTGCCGCAGTTGAAGCAGAACTTGGCGCCGACCGGATTCTCGCTCCGGCAGACGGGACAGGCCACGCGCGACTCCTGGATCTGGACCGATTGTCGTAGCAGCGTAACGGAACGGGCGCCTCAGACACTGCGTCGCCGCTCTTCCCGGATTCTGTTGTCGGCTGCGGCTTCATGCATGCGGCGTCCCCGTCGACCTGCCGAGCCGCTGCTGCAAGCACCGACTCGTGACCCGCTAGCCAAGGCTTGCTGGATAGCTCGGCAGGAATGCCTGATCGGTGGGCGCGTGCTGGATCACGATCCGGGCGCCCGTCTCGAGTGCCAATGCCTCGATCCGATCCATCGACGCGAGAGTCTGCGCTCGATCCGTATTGAAGATCGGCACGCGCCGGTGCTCTCGGCTCTCGGCCATGTGCCACAGGTCGCCGGACAGGATGATCCGGCCTGCCTCGGGCAGTCGGACGAGGAGCACCGTGTGACCCGGTGTGTGGCCGGGCGCCGAGATGATGACGACCGAGCCATCGCCGAAGACGTCGTGGTCTTCCGTGATCAGTCGGGTCGTCGACCTCTCCAGCGGGCCGTAGTCGTCCATCGACGGTGAGGCTCGGTTCTCGTCATCGAACATGCATGCACGTTCGAGCTCATCGACGATCCACGTCGATCCGGCGAACAGCCCGGCGTTGCCCGAATGATCCCAGTGGCCGTGCGATAGGGCCAGAAATCGGATGTCCGCCGGGGCAAGGTCGAGGACGGCCAGCTGATCGACCAGACTCGGTCCGGGCGTGGCCCACTCGCCGAGGTCGCTCCGGGTAGGCGACATGCCGGTTTCCCACATCAGATCGCCGTCGGGATGCCGGATCAGGAAGCACGGGACGCACATCTCCAGGGTCCGGCCCTCGTAAGCGCCGTCGTCCGACATGCTCGACGCGTCATCGCCGACCGCCCGGATCCAGCCACCATCCAGGGTGTAGAGCCTGATCCCAACGGCTGTCGCCATGAGTCGAGACTACCCGACCGGCTACACTGCCGCCTCGTGACCATCCCCCAGGAACGCCTGCGCAACTTCTCGATCATCGCGCACATCGATCACGGCAAATCCACGCTCGCCGATCGGCTGCTGGAGCTGACCCACACGATCGAAGGGCGCCAGATGATGAGCCAGGTCCTCGATTCGATGGATCTCGAGCGCGAGAAGGGGATCACCATCAAGGCCCGGGCGGTGCGCCTCGAGTACACCGCGCGCGACGGCCTGGTCTACGGTCTCAACCTCATCGACACGCCCGGCCACGTCGATTTCGCCTACGAGGTCAGCCATTCGCTCCAGGCGTGCGAGGGCGCGATCCTCGTCGTCGACGCGACCCAGGGCATCGAGGCCCAGACGCTGGCCAACGTCCATCTCGCCCTGCGCGAGAACCTCACGCTCATCCCGGTCCTCAACAAGATCGACCTGCCGTCGGCCGATCCCGAGACGATCATCGACGAACTCGAGAACGTCCTGGCCATCCCGCGCGAAGAGGTCATTCTCGCCTCGGCCAAGGACGGGACAGGCGTCCCGGACATCCTCGAGGCCATCGTCGCGCGCATCCCGGCGCCCAAGGGCGACCCGGCGAAACCGCTCAAGGGCCTCATCTTCGACAGCCACTACGACGCCTACAAGGGCGTCGTCGTCTACGTCCGGCTGGCCCAGGGCACGCTGAAGGACGGCGAGCCGATCCGCTTGATGGCCAGCGGCGCCGAAGCCGATCCGCTCGAACTCGGCGTCTTCCGGCCGCAGCTCGTGCCGGTCGATCGGCTCGTGGCCGGCGAGGTCGGCTACATCGCGACCGGGCTCAAGAGCGTCCGTGACGCGCAGGTCGGTGACACGGTCACGACGGTCGCCCGGCCGGCCGACGAGCCGCTGCCCGGCTACCAGGAGGCGAAGAGCCTCGTCTTCGCCGGCCTCTACCCGGTCACCGGCGAGGACTATCCGCTGCTGCGTGACGCGCTCGAGAAGCTGCACCTCAACGACGCGAGCTTCACCTACACGCCCGAGAGCTCGGTCGCGCTCGGGTTCGGCTTTCGCTGCGGGTTCCTCGGCCTCCTCCACATGGAGATCGTCCAGGAGCGGCTCGAGCGCGAGTTCAGCCTCGACCTCATCGCGTCGGCACCGTCGGTCGAGTACCACGTGCAGCGGACCCTCGGCCGCCCGCCGGTCGTCGTCGACAACCCGGCCCTGCTGCCCAACCCGACCGACATCGAGGTGATCGAGGAGCCCTGGGTCAAGCTCAGCCTCGTCACCCCGAGCCAGTACATCGGCTCGCTGATGGAGCTGTCGACCAATCGCCGCGGCGAGTTCATGACCATGGAGTACCTCGACCCGACCCGGGTGGTCCTCCATTTCGAGATGCCCCTGGCCGAACTGATCGTCGATTACTTCGACCAGATGAAGAGCCGCAGCCAGGGCTACGCGTCGATGGATTACGAGGAGCTCGGCTATCGAGCGGCCAACCTCGTCAAGGTCGACATCCTCGTCAACGGCGAGCCGGTCGACGCACTCTCGCTCATCGTCCACCGCGACCGGGCGCAGTCGACCGGCCGCGCCCTGACCGAGCGGCTGAAGCAGCTGATCCCGCGCCAGATGTTCGAGATCCCGATCCAGGCGGCCATCGGCTCGAACGTCATCGCCCGCGAAAGCGTGCGCGCGATGCGCAAGAACGTCCTCGCCAAGTGCTACGGTGGCGACATCACCCGCAAGCGCAAGCTGCTCGAGAAACAGAAGGAAGGCAAGCAGCGCATGAAGAGGGTGGGCTCGGTGGAGATCCCGCAGGAGGCATTCCTGGCGATGCTCCGGATGGACGAGGGCTAGACAGGCCCGTGGAAGAGTTCGAGAACCTCGCCCGGTCGCTCATCTCGATCGGGCTGGTGCTTCTTCTCGTCATGCTCCGGTTCGACGCCGAGAAGTTCGGGACGGCCGAGTACTACGAGGCCACCAGCGCGGGCGAACAGCCCAAGCTCCGGCGTCGCATCGCGTGGTACGGCATGGGCTTCGGGGCGGTGGTCGCGCTGCTGTTCATCCATCCCTCGCCGCAGATCGACCTGTACCTGGGCTCCGGCGATCGCCTCGGGGCGGTCCTCGGGGGCATCGCGTACGGCCTGCTGGGCACCCTGGTCGCTGTCGGGTTCGCGACGTACCGCTATCACCGCATCCGCTTCCCGGATGTCTGGTCGTACCCGGGTGCGCTGCTCAACTCGACCGCCACCGCGTTCATCGACGAGGCCACGTTCCGCGGCGCACTGCTCGGCCTGATGCTGGTCGCCGGCGTCAATCCGACGCTGGCCAACTTCACCCAGGCGATCCTGTACACGCTGACGACGCGCCTTGGCGCCCCCGGCCGCGACCGGTATCTCCTCGTATTCACGTTGGGCATCGGCCTGCTCGGCGGCTGGCTGACCGTCGCAACGGGCGGGATCGCCGCCGCGTTCCTCGGCCACGCCATCACTCGCTTCGCGTTCTTCCTGTGCACGGGTCACGCCGGCCAGACCAAGCCGCGTTCGCGCGAACCCGAGGAGATCGAGAAGCGACGTCGGCCACCCGAGGGCTGGCGGATCATCGGGTCCCGAGAGTCGTCGTCTCGCGAGCGCTGATGACCGGCCGCGCAGCCCCACCGGTCGCGCTGTACATCCATATCCCATTCTGCGTCTCGCTCTGCCCGTACTGCGACTTCGTGGTCTATCCCGGGGCCGCGGCGCGTGGCCCGGCGGCTCGTGTCGATGTCTTCCTGGCCGCCCTGCACGCCGAACTGGATCTGCGCGCCGACGCACTCGAGGCTGCCTTCCCGACCGGATGGCCGCCACTCGAGACCGTCTATCTCGGCGGTGGCACCCCGTCGATGATCCCTGCTGAGGCGATCGCTGCGGTCCTGGAGCACACCCGCGTGCGATTCGGGATCTCCGAGGGGGCAGAGGTCACGCTCGAGGCGAACCCGGGTCCGGACGAGCGTGGCGATGCGGGTGCTCTTCGAGATGCCGGCGTGACCCGGCTGTCGATCGGCGCCCAGGCGATGTCGGACGTCGGCCTGTGGCGACTCGGTCGTCGCCACAAGACCTCGGATGTCGGGGCCGCCGTGGCCGCGGCACGCGAGGCGGGCATCGAGTCGGTCAGTCTCGATCTCCTGTATGACGCTCCGGACCTGATGCTCGACGAGTGGATCGAGACACTCGACGCGGCGCTCGACCTGGGGCCGGACCATCTGTCGCTGTACGCCCTGACGCTCGACGATCCTGACGCCGAAGGGCTGACCGGCCCCGACGGCGACCACCTGCCCACGAAGCCCGGCGCACGACGCTGGCGCGAATTCGCCCGACCTGCACAGGACGAGGATCGCGCTGCGGCCCAGTACCACCACGCCGTCCATCGCCTGGCCGAGGATGGCTGGCGCGGCTACGAGATCAGCAACTGGGCGCGGCCCGGGCACGAGAGCCGCCACAACCAGATCTATTGGGAACGGCGACCGTACGAGGCTGTCGGTCCGGGTGCCCACGCGTTCGACGGGCTGACGCGGCGGTGGAACGCGGCGCGACTGGCTGGCTATCTCTCGGCGCTCACGCCGAAGGGCGGGGGACCGCCGCAGGCTCCGCCCGGCGGCTCCGAGACTCCAGACGACGCCGCGGCGGCCGCCGAGGCCGTGATCCTGGCCCTGCGCACGGATCGCGGCGTTCCTCTGACCGCCGCCTACGAACCGCCGCTCGCCAACGTCTTCGGCTGGGCCCTCGCCGCCGAGCTCCTCGGCGTCACCGACGACGATCGCATCGTGCTGACGACCACCGGTCGGCTGCTCTCGAACGAGCTGTTCAGCCGCCTGGTCTGAGGGGAACGGCCGCCCCGTCTCGCGTTGACACTCGGACCCCCGGACTGCTACGATGCCCGCAACGTGTTAGCACTCTCCACCATAGAGTGCTAACGACTTGGGAGACAGGCCCTTGGCGCGACGGAATCGCCGCCCACTCGGCCCCCTGGACCTTCGCACGCAGGCGATCCTACGGGCCGTCATCGAGGAATACGTCACGACCGCCACGCCGGTCGGCAGCCAGGCGCTCGTCGACCGCTACGGCCTCGGCGTGTCCAGCGCGACGGTCCGGAGCATCCTCGCCGAGCTCGAGATGAACGGTCTCCTGACCCACCCGCATACCTCGGCCGGCCGCATCCCGACCGATGAGGGCTACCGCTTCTACGTCGAATCGATCGCGGAAGCCGTCCCGCTGCCGGCCGTCGAGCAGCTCATGATCCGCCACCAGTTCGGCCAGGTCGAGTTCGCCAGCGAGCACTGGTTCCGCCTGGCCGCGACGACGCTCGCGTCGGTCACCCGGTCGGCCGGTCTCGCGACCCCGGCCAAGCCGCGCGACGCCCATATCCGGCGGATCGACCTCGTGGCGATCAACGAGCGGATGGCGAGCCTCATCCTCGTCCTGCGCGAAGGCGCGATCAAGCAAGCCCTCGTCACGGTCGACGGCGACGACGCGATGGACCAGCCGACGCTCAATGCGGTCGCGGCGCTCCTCAACGAGCGCCTGGTCGACATGACTGCGCGGCGCTCCGAGAACCGTCTGGCATTGCTCGACGAGAGTGATCGCGTCCAGGGACTCGCGAAGCGGGTGGGGGAGCGCGTCGTCAAGGTCCTCCGCGAATACGACGCGGACGCGATCGAGGAGGTCTACAGCGACGGCCTGCTCAACGTCATGGAAGCCCCGGAATTCGCCCAGAGCGAGAAGCTCCGGCGCGTCTTCAATGCTCTCGAGAACCGGGTCTATCTGGGCCAGCTGGTCGGCAGTGTCGCGGGCGCCGGCCGAGTCCAGGTCTTCATCGGGCACGAGAACCAGCCGATCGACATGCGCGACGTCTCGCTCGTCCTCGCCCCGTACGGGCGGCCGGGCCGGGCGATCGGTGTCGTCGGCGTCCTCGGTCCGACCCGGATGTCCTACTCCCAGGCCATCGGCACGGTCCGCTTCGTGTCCGGCCTCATGAACGAGCTGGTGGATCACCTCTATGCCTGACCGGCACCGAACACGCGCGCAGGAGCGCGCCGACGAGATCGACATCTCGCCCACGACGCTGCTCGCCCAGATCGAGACGCTGACCGCGGAGCGCGACGCCGCCCTGGCGACAGGCGACGAGTACCTCGGCGCACTGCAGCGTGAGCGCGCCGAGTTCCAGAACTTCAAGCGACGGACGACCGAGGAGCGGATGCGCGACGCGGGCCTCGCGGGCGAGGACCTCATCCGGAAGGTCCTGACCGTGGCCGACGACTTCGATCGAGCCATCGATGCGCGGCCCGACGCGATCGCCGACGATCCGTGGTTCGAGGGCATCGCCGCCATCGACCGGAAGCTGCGGACCCTGCTCGAGAGCGAGGGCGTGACCTCGATCGACGCGTCGCCGGGTCGACCGTTCGACCCGCGCGAGCACGAAGCGATCGCCAATGTCCCCGGCACCGACCAGCCGGACGGCGAGATCGTCGAGGAGATCCGCCGCGGCTACCGCCTCCGCGACCGCGTCATCCGCCCGGCGCTCGTCGCCGTGGCATCCACCTCAGACACCACCAACGACTGACCACCCGACACAAGGAGCATCCATCGACATGGGCAAGATCATCGGCATCGACCTCGGCACGACGAACTCCGTCGTCGCCGTCATGGAGGGCGGCGAGCCGACCGTCATCGCATCCGCCGAAGGCGGCCGGACGGTCCCCTCGGTCGTGGCATTCACCAAGACCGGCGAGCGCCTCGTCGGCCAGCTGGCCAAGCGCCAGGCCGTGACCAATCCGACCAACACCGTCTATTCCATCAAGCGCTTCATGGGCCGTCGCTGGGACGACCCGGAGGTCAAGCGCAGCGCGAAGCTCGTCCCGTACGGGGTCGAGAAGGATCCCAAGAGCGACGGCGTGGCCGTCAAGCTCGCCGACGGCAAGGTCTACACGCCGCCGGAGATCAGCGCGATGATCCTGCAGAAGCTCAAGACCGACGCGGAGGCGTATCTCGGCGAGAAGATCACCGAGGCGGTCATCACGGTCCCCGCCTACTTCGACGACACGCAGCGCCAGGCGACCAAGGACGCCGGCCGGATCGCCGGTCTCGACGTCAAGCGGATCATCAACGAGCCGACCGCGTCGGCCCTGGCCTACGGGCTCGACAAGAAGGGCGACGAGAAGATCGCCGTCTACGACCTCGGTGGTGGCACCTTCGACATCTCGATCCTCGAGCTCGGCGAAGGCGTCTTCGAGGTCAAGGCGACCAACGGCGACACCCACCTCGGTGGTGACGACTTCGACCAGCGGGTCATCGACTGGCTGCTGGCCGAATTCAAGAAGGACCAGGGCATCGACCTCGCCAAGGACCAGCAGGCCCTCCAGCGCCTCAAGGAGGCCGCCGAGAAGGCCAAGATCGAGCTGTCGTCGACGGCATCGACCGAGATCAACCTGCCCTACATCACGGCCGACGCGACCGGGCCGAAGCACCTCGTCGTGACCCTCACCCGGGCCAAGCTCGACGACCTCGTCGCCGACCTGGTCGAGAAGACCGCCGGGCCGGTCAAGGCCGCCCTCAAGGACTCCGGCCTCAAGCCCGGCGACATCGACGAGGTCATCCTCGTCGGTGGCATGACCCGGATGCCGGCCGTCGTCGAGGCGGTCAAGAAGATGTTCGGGGGCAAGGAGCCGCACAAGGGCGTCAACCCGGACGAGGTCGTGGCCATCGGCGCCGCGATCCAGGCCGGCGTCCTGGCCGGTGACGTCAAGGACGTCCTGCTCCTCGACGTCACGCCGCTGTCGCTCGGCATCGAGACGCTCGGCGGGGTCATGACCAAGCTCATCGAGCGGAACACGACCATCCCGACCTCGAAGTCGCAGGTCTTCTCGACCGCGAGCGACTCGCAGTCGCAGGTCGAGATCCACGTCCTCCAGGGCGAGCGCGACTTCGCGGCCGACAACAAGACGCTCGGGCGGTTCATCCTCGACGGCATCCCGCCGGCCCCGCGCGGCATCCCGCAGATCGAGGTCACCTTCGACATCGACGCCAACGGGATCCTCGACGTCAAGGCCAAGGACCGGGCGACCAGCAAGGAGCAGCAGGTCCGGATCACGGCCTCCTCGATGCTCGACAAGAGCGCCGTCGACCAGATGGTCCGCGACGCCCAGGAGCACGCCGAGGAGGACAAGCAGCGGCGCGAAGAGGTCGAGACCCGGAACCAGGCCGAGGCGCTCACCTTCCAGGCGGAGCGGGCGATCAAGGACCTGGGCGACAAGGTCTCGTCCGAGGACAAGGCCGAGGTCGAGAACAAGGTCGAGTCGCTGCGCGAGGCGCTCAAGGGCTCCGACATGGACATCGTCAAGGCGGGGATGACGTCCCTGGCCGAGGTGCTCCAGCGGGTCTCGACGGCGGCCTACCAGGCGGCGGCCTCGGCGGCCGGCGAGTCCGAGAACGGCTCCTCGAACGGGACCGGTGACGGCGACGGCGGCGCGGCCGAGCGGCGAGGCCGCCGCGGAGGACGAGACGGTCGAGGGCGAGTTCAAGGAGGTCTAGGCCTCCCGGCACTCGCACAAGAGAGAACGGCCCGCAGGGAAACCGCGGGCCGTTCGTGATTCTACGTGCGGGTCATGGCCACCAGCCTGGCCGCAGCGAATTGCGGGCCGTTCGTGATGCTACGTGCTGTCGTCGCCCGCTTCCTGACAAATGCTCGTCCACCCGGACGTTGGACAGAGGGTTCGTGCCAATCGCGCCGCATGGCGGGCGTCCGACAGCATGATGTCGAGCGGCTGAGTCCTCAGCCACGCTCGGCTTCATCGCTCGGACGATCCTGGCGGCTGCGCCACCCGGTGACGAGCGCTCGTGTGGCTGGGCATCTGACAAGAACAGGACGCCGTGCATCGTGCCCGTCTGGGCGCTCGATCCATCGGCGAACCGTCGACCGTCCGCGCCGGGAGCGCGGTCCGGAACGTGGACTGCATGCCGTTCCACGCGACGCCGTGCGGTCCGGTCGTCGGGTAGCACCAGCAGGCGCGTGACGCTGGTGACCTGCCATCCCCGCTCCCGTAGCGATATCCAGCGCGAGTCGTCCTTTCCGATCGATGCCGTGGAGCATCGCCTGCATGTCGGGGACGACCGACTTGATCTCGATGACGAGGAGCGACCCGGTCGTCGGGATGGAACGCGAGGATGTCGATCGAGCCGCGCTCGCCGCGGATGTTGAACGAGACCTCGGTCGCGACCAGCCAATCCGCGGCGGCGAGGAGTTCGAGGGTCCGCTCGACGAGGTCGGCGTGACCGGCATCGAGTAGTCGATCCAGACCCTCGCCCTGCCAGAGGAGCCGAACGTCGACCCGCGCCCCGAGCGCGGCCGCGACGCGAACGCAGCACATGCACCGCGACGCGGTCGGCATGGCCGCGCTCGATCCGCCAGATGGCGGTCCGCGAGACCCTGGCCTTCGCGCGAGTTGCGTCCTGGGTCCAGCCTCGCTTGCGACGCAGCGCGCGGATACCGAGCCCGAATCGGATGACATCCACCGCGAGGATGACGCACTCGAGGATCCGTCGCTCACCGGCCGCTTATCCGACCGGATCAGGCTTCGGCCCGGCCATTCCCAGCAGCGCCACCGGCGCGGGTAGCATCTCCGCGATGAGCGAGCCGGCGGAAACACGCGATCCGAGGCTCTCGTTCGGCACTGTCGTCGACGTGTACGACGAGATCCGCCCGACGTACCCGGAGGCGTTGTTCGACGAGTTCTTCGCCCTGTTGGCCGCCCAGCCGGAGGTCCTGGAGGTCGGACCGGGAACCGGCCAGGCAACGAAGGACCTCCTCGCCCGTGGCGCTCTCGTCCACGCTGTCGAGATCAGTCCCTCGATGGCCGGCAGGCTGCGCTCGAATCTTCCGACCGATCGCCTCACGGTGAGCGTCGGGGACTTCGAGACGATCGACCTCGCGCCGTCGAGCGCCGACGCCGTCTTCTCCGCCAGTGCGTACCACTGGATCTCCCCCGCAGCCCAGCTCGATCGACCCGCGCAGATCCTGCGGCCTGGCGGCGTCCTCGCGATCGTCGAGCTCATCCAGGTCGACTCGCCCGAGGATCGAGGGTTCTACGCCGCGGCGCAGCCGATCTACGAGCGGTACGGGCAAGGGCACGTGGGTCCGCCGGCGCCGGCGCGGAGCGGACGCCGAACCGGCGATCCGGGAGGCACTCGCCCGGGATCCTCGCTTCAGTGACGTCGATGTCCACCGATGGGACTGGGACCAGACGTACACCGCCGCCGAGTACCGGAAGCTGATGCTCTCGTTCTCGGACACCAACATGATGGATGCCAGCGACCGCGTGGGCCTGGTGGAAGACATGGAGTCGTTCATCAACAGCCGTTTCGACGGACGTGTCACGAGGCCGCTGGTGGTCGCCCTCACGACGGCCAGGCGCGCGGACGATGGCGACTAGGGCGGCGAGGCGCCGTAGATCGGGGCGCGGTGGCGGCGGCGACCTCCCACCCAGCCGAGCCGCGACGGGCGAGGCATCGCTCGCTCGTATTCGACACTCATCCGGCGTTCATCGGGCACCGGCCGGGAAGGCAGCGAGGATCACCGGACCGTCGAGCTGAGCACAAGGAGAACGACACGTGGACATCGGCGTCATCGTGCCGCAGGGGATCACGGGCGAGTACGACGGCTGGCAGGCCGCGGATGCGTGGGCCCGGACGGTCCGGGTCGCTCAGGCGGCGGAGCGTCTCGGGTTCGAGTCGATCTGGGTGTTCGACCACCTTCACACGGTGCCGGACCCGACCGACGAACTGACCTTCGAATCGTTCACCACGCTCGCGGCGCTGGCCGCGCTGACCTCGCGCGTCCGGCTCGGTCACGTCGTGCTCTCCACGCCGTTTCGCAACCCGGCGCTCACGGCCAAGATGATCGGCGACGCTCGATGTCATCAGCGGCGGCCGTGCCGAGCTGGGTCTCGGCGCGGGATGGAACGAGGATGAGTTCGTCGCGTACGGCTACGACTACCACCCGACCCGCGAACGTCTGGCGGTCCTGTCGGAGCACCTGGAGGTCGTCACCCGGATGCTCGCCCCCGGCCGTGCCACGTTCGATGGCGCGACCGCCCGCGTCCACGACGCGATCAACCTGCCGCGTGGCCTCCAGCAGCCGCGCATCCCGATCATCGTGGGCGGCAACGGCCCGAACGTGACCTGGCGCCTCGCCGCCCGCCACGCGGACGAACTCAACTTCGACAACCTCAGCCCGGCGGAGGTCCGCGATGCGCTGCCGATCGTCCGGGTCGAGATGCGAGGAGATCGGCCAGGATCCGGCGACGCTGCGCCTGTCCGTGAACATCGATCGTTCGCGCTTCGCACCGACCGGACAGGCGCGCGTCGACCTGCTCGGCTCGTATCGCGACCTCGGTCTCCACCGCGTGCAGGGGCTGCTCCAGGCTTCGACGACGAGCGACGAGCCGCTCGACCTTCTCGCGGAGGACGCGAGAGGGGCCGGACTTTCGTTACATCCAGCCCGCTGAAGCGCGCGGCTCTCGCGGGAGGCGCAACGGCGCGGGTCAGGCGGCTCCAGCAGCCACGGGATCGAGCGAACTGATCTCGCCGGTCGGCTGGACGAGGAAGATCCAGATGTCCCAGGCGACGTGGCTGACGACGAGCGCGCCCGAGCGGCACGCCGGCGGCGTACAGCGCGCACCAGTGGGCGCCGGCGATCGCCGGCCGCGCCGAACAGCGTGAAGTTGCCGGTGACGACGTGGACGCCGCCGTAGGCCATCGCCGCGAGCGCCGCCCCGGGCCAGCGCCCGAACCGCGCGCATCAGCGCCTCCTGGACGAGGCCGCGCCAGAACAGCTCCTCGGCCGGCCCGATGACCGTCGCCAGCCGCGCCGCGATCTCGGGCCGCGGCCGCAGCGTCCGGAGCGCGTAGATGTCGCGGATCTCCGCGTCGCCGCCGGGCACGAAGCGCCGCGCGAAGCGGTCGCCGACCGCGAACGTGGCGTACAGCGTGGCGGCCGAGGCGAGCCCGAGGACGACCTCGCCGGGCCGGATCGCGGCCGCCGCGCCGGCCGGCTCGTCAGCAGCGCCAGCGCCCCGAGCCCGAGCCCGGTCATGGTCATCCGCTGCCAGAACCGGTCGCGCGGCCCGCGGAACGTCGCGGCGAAGCCAGCGCGGGCGCCGGCGAGGCCGGCCGCAGCGCCCGAGCGCCCGGGCGCGGATCGGCCGCGGGGACCGGCGATCGCGGCCCCTCAGCCACCGCACGACGCCCGACAGCAGCGACCCCGAGCACGAGCAGCACGCCGAACGCGAGGTGCAGCCGGGCGGTCTGGAGGTCGATCATCGCGATCGCGCGCGGCCTGGCCGGTCGCGCCCAGCTCGGCCGCCCGGATGACCGCGGCGAGGAACGGCAGCGACAGGATCGCGAGCATCGTCGCAGGCCGGCAGCAGCGCCGACGACGACCGCCAGCCCGAGCGCGATGTACGCGCCCAGGACCAGCGCCGACGTACAACCGTAGTGCGCCCAGTCGCCGCCCGATCCGCGCCGACAGCGTCGACGATCCCGGCCCGCGTGTCCTCGCGGATGTCGCGCCATTCGTTGCCGTGGAGGATCGCCGCGACGAGCAGCCCGACCGGGATCGACAGCACGAGCGCGGTCAGCGACCACGCGCCGCTGATCGCGAAGTACGCGCCCGACGACCATCAGCGGGCCCATCAGCAGGAACACGAGCGGCACGCCGAGCGCGTGGAACTTGTACTGCGAGCGGCGGCGCCGTGTAGCCCCAGCCGCCGACCAGCCCGAGCAGCCCGAGCACGATGATCGCCGGCCCGCGCAGCGCAGACCAGGTACGAGGCCGACCGCGACGGCGAGCGCGAAGAACGCCCAGCGCGAGCAGCGAACGCCCGCGCTCGGTCATCCGGCCCTTCACGATCGCGTGGCTGGCGCGCGGCGACGGTGATCGTGTCGATGCCCTTCCGGACGTCGTAGATCTCGTTGACGATGTTCGTCCCGGTGTGGAGGAGCACCGCCGCCGAGCAGCGCCGGCGAGGAACGGCACCCAGTTCGAAGCAGCCCGTCGACCCACGGCGAGCGCGGCGCCGGCGAGGACCGGGATGACCGACGCGGTGAAGGCGAACGGCCGCAGGATCTCCCAGAGCGCGCCGGCCCGACGGCGCAGGCGCGAGCCGCGTCGCCGAGCCGCCGGTCGTCGGCCAGGCTCGACCGCGCCGCGCGCCGGCGCGTCGCCTCGTCCGCGGCGCCGCCCGCGTCGGCCCCGCGACCCGGCGCGGCCGCTCGACCGCCCAGCCGTCGCCGGCGCCGGCAGCCCGCCGCGTAGAGCGCCGCCGCGGCGATCAGCTCGTCGATCTGGCGGTCCTCCTGGAGCACCGGCTGGAGGAGCGGCAGGCCGAGGCCCGGCCTCGGCGTGGAAGGCCATCGCCCCCGCGGCGACGTCCTCGCGGGTGCCGCACAGCATGAACGCGTCGAGCAGCTCGTCGGGGATGAGGTTGCCGGCGGTCGTGTAGTCCTCGGCCCGCCAGGCGGCCGCGATCCGGTCGCGCAGCTCGCGCGTCGAACCCGGCCCGCCGCGAGCGAGACGTCGGACAGCACCGACATCATGTAGATCACGAACGGCTCGCGCTTGGCGCGGTTGAGCGCCTCGCGCCGCGTCTCGTCGACGAGCGACAGCAG
The DNA here is from genome assembly GCA_963776385.1 of uncultured Chloroflexia bacterium. GTDB lineage: Bacteria > Chloroflexota > Limnocylindria > Limnocylindrales > CSP1-4 > SPCO01. The sequence goes on along the minus strand of CAVZME010000001.1, from coordinate 2,982 downwards.
GTAGCCGGCGGTCTCGATCGGCCGCGGGTCGCGGCCGGCCGCCGACCGCCGCGGCCCGCAGCCGCTCGAGGATGCCGCGCAGCGACGGGATCGACTCGGCCGGGCGGGCGAGGTAGCCGTCGGCCTTCTGGCCGGCCAGCGTCGACGAACTCCTTGCGGTAGGCCGCGATGAAGAGCGGGATGCGGTGGGTCGGCGGGAACATCGGCTGGATCGGCGGCAGGCCGGGCGTGGCCGACGGCAGCCGCTCGCCGGCCCAGAGCGCGCGGAGCTGGTCGATCGCCGTCGACACGCCTGCGACGGCCGCCTCGGGCTCGTACGGGATGCCCATCTGCTTGAGCCGCAGCGGCAGCCCGGTCCCGAGGCCCATCACGATCCGCCCGGGCAGCATCTCGTCGAGCGCCGAGCCGGTCATCGCGAGGACGACCGGGTGGCGGGTGAACGGGTTGACCGCGCCGAGCGCGACGCGGAACCGGCCTCGTCGCCGTCGTCGTCGGCGGCGATGCGCCTGCGCGACGGCGGTCCCGAAGCTGATCGCGTCGCGCTCGAAGTAGGAGTCGTGGACCCAGACCGAGTCGAGCCCGCGTCGCGCGCCTGGCGCGCCCAGCGGACGACATCGTCGATGTCGCCGCGGGCGGCGAGTCCGAGCCCGATCGGGCGGGCGAGGGTGCGCATTCCGTGGCCGATGCTAGCGGCCGAGGAACAGGCTGACCGCGCGGCGCCACGGCCCCGACGCACCAGCACGACCGACGTAGGCCGCCAGCAGGAGCAGCCCGGCCCGCAGGTGGAGCTGGATGTTGACGCCCATGATCGCCATCAGCCCGTACGGGTTGTCGTAGTTCGGCTCCAGGCCGCGCGACACCGGCAGCGCCAGCGGGATCGTCAGCAGCATCAGCAGCACCGGCACCGGCAGGACGCCGGCACGACGCCGGCCACCAGCACGACGCACGCGGCCGCGACGCGCCACGTTGTAGCCGGCGATGACCGTCGTCTCGCGAGAAGCGCACCGGCAGCGTCCGCTTGCCGGCCCGCGCGTCGCCGCGGCGGTCGGGGATCTCGTTGACGTACAGGATCAGCGCCACGAGCAGCGCGACCGGGATGGACGCCACGAACGGCTCCCAGGCGAGCGTCCCGCCGGTCTGGACGACGTAGGCGCCCGAGCAGCATCAGCGGCCCGAACCCGAGCGCGACGGCGATCTCGCCGAGCCCGCGGTAGACGAACTTGAGCGGCGGCGCCGTGTAGCCGAGGCTGACGACGAACCCGACGACGCCGATGACCAGCAGCGCGGTCGAGCCGCGCGGTCGCCAGCAGGACGAGCCCGATCGACGCCGGCGACGACGTAGAAGACGGTCGACGAGCGTCGCCATCTGGCGCAGGCAGACGAGCCCGTACTGGATGACCCGCGACCCGCCGCTGAACTGGGTCGGCGTGACGTTCGCGTCGTCGGCGCCCTGGACGCGTGTCGAAGACGTCGTTCGCGACGTTGAGCCCGAGCTGGACGAACGACGCGCCGATGATCGTCAGCAGCGCCGCGACCAGGTCGAACGAGCCGTGCGATCGCGGCGATCGGATGCCGAGCACGACCGGCACGATCGTCGCGGTGAGGAACGGCAGGCGGGTCGTCCGCAGCGTCAGGAACCGAACGACAGTCGCGGCTTGACCGGCGTGCCGCGCTCCGCCGACAGCGCGTCGAAGTACTTGCGCGACTGCCCGACCGAGCGCTCGGAGTACTCGAAGAAGGGGATCTCGGCCTCGTCCCAGCCCCACGCGCGTGCGGCCGGCGAGCGTGACCGTCGCCGTCGCGACCGGCGCGCGGCCCCAGACCTTGATGTGGCGCCGCTCGTCGTAGCCGTAGCCCGGCTGCGGCCGGATGTGCGAGCGTGAGCGAGACCTCGCGGTCGGTCGGGACCGTCGAGGCCGGCCGGCGCGTCGAACCGGGCGGTCAGCTCGCGTCGGGTCGATGCGGCCTCGACGGCGACGCTGACCGGGTAGCCGTCGTCGTCGACCGAGGTCAGCGATCGGGAACGGGTAGGTCGGCCAGCTTCTCGAGCCGGTCCGGGCGTCGAGCTCGGGCGTGTCGTGCGCATCACGCGGCCTCCTCGGTCCGACCGCGGCGTACGACCGGGGCGGTCGCGGTCACCGTCGCCCAGTACAGGACCCGGCGCGGCGTGATCTCGATGAGCGCCCGCTCGAAGAACAGCGGCAGCGCGAAGCGCTCCTTGAGGAACCTAGACGATGACGGCTCCTTCGCCTCCCAGATCGGCAGCAGCGCTCCCAGCCGCCGTGCAGGTCGTCCTCGATGACCCGGGCGTCGCCCTGGATCGTGGCCCGGTCGAGCCGGCCGCCGACCGCGACCGGATCGGTGATCGACACGCGACACCTTCGGGTTCGCCTTGATGTGCTCGAGCTTCCGGCAGAACAGCTCGACGACGTCATGTAGATCCGCTCGCCGTCGTACAGCGGGATGAGCGGGTAGGTGACGGGCCGGCCGGGCGCCGTCGACGACGGTCAGCTCGGCGACGAGCGCCGCGTCGAGCAGCGCCGCGACCGGCGCCGGCATGGCGGCCATGAGGGCGGCTCCCTCGCAGAATGTGTGCTACCGCAGCGTAGCACGTTTCGCGGCGGTCGCTCGGGCGGCGGACCGCCCCGACCGCCGGCGACACGTGGCTGTCACCTCAGCACCCCGGGGCCCCGGACCCCTCGCGGAGGCGCCCTCGGAGGCCGGTCAAGTGGGTGCCATCCCACCGGGACCGGCGGTGGCGCGCCGGTGCCGGACCTCGGGCCGCCTTCGAGCCCGTGGCGCTGACTCACACCCACCGTAGCTCGCCCGCGCTCGCCTGGTCGGCGATAATTTCGCGACGTGTCCGCCGCCATCTGCAAGTCGCCGACCCTCCGCCGAGCGTCCGTCTGATGACCCCACCACGTTCGGGCGCCCCATCCGGTCGCGCCACCGAGCGCGGCAACGCCGCCTCGACCGCCCAGG